>NZ_VWSF01000013.1 GCF_008629685.1 Adhaeribacter rhizoryzae
TTAGTGCAACTCACGCTGCTGGCTTTGTTTGCCGCTAGCAAGATAATGCTCTTGCACCTGGCTTCTAAACAGAAAGAAGCCGTGCCGCTGGCAGAAAGCTTTACCCGGCAAGAAGTCGCTTGTCTGCAGGCTTTACAAAAACGTTATGAAGGAAAAACAGCCAAGCAGCGGAATCCTTACCCCCAAGACTCTTTACAATGGTGCTACTGGATAATAGCCCGATTAGGCGGGTGGAAACCCCACGAAAAGCAGGCGGGGGTGATTACCCTTTTGCGCGGTTGGAATTACTTCCAGCATATCTTGCACGGGTGGACCCTGGCCCAAAAATTTGTGTCCTAATCGTAGCCCTAAATTAGGGAAGGAGTTCGGCCAAACCGTATTGTTGCAGAATAGCTTTGTTGAGCTGGCTTGCTAATTAATTTTTAACAATAATTTAGGCTTAGAAAAGCCGTAACTACTGGCATCTGACATCAGTTTGGGCGATGAGGGCCTTCTAAGGTTGTGGTGCTTTAGCATTCCGACGAGAGGAGGAAAACAAGCTTAGACAGCCCGAGTGACCAAACGGGGCCCCGCGGCCGGGAGCAAACTTAGACTTTCAAATACAATTAGCACCTCAGCCTTGAAAGATGGAATCTTTCAAAAGATAAACAGAAAGACTAGGCTATCTATGGAAGATTGTTAAGAGCATTGGCATTATTTTACTGGTGCGACTATCAGAAACCGAATACACCTGGCTTAATATTTTTTAGCCCAATAAAGCTTACGGCAACGTTATCGGAATAAATATTTGAATTTTTTATTTAGATACAGCTAAACTAACTGTAATTTATCGGCGCAATCTTGTTCACCACTATAATTCTGTAATAGTAATGTTTAAAAACTTAGCTACAGTTACCTTGCCAGGCCTAGCCTTATGCCTGTTGTTTTCCTGCTCTTCCAAAAAAAATACGGCTAACTCCGAAACGGCCTCTACCGACTCAGAAGCAACCGCCGGTAGTATCAAATTAATTACCCTCGATCCTGGTCACTTCCACGCCGCCCTGGTGCAGAAAACCATGCTCAGCCAGGTAGATCCTACGGTACACGTTTACGCACCGGCCGGCGAAGATGTACAGGAGCATCTGAAAAAAATTGAAGCCTATAACAACCGCCCGGAAGACCCCACGCAATGGAAAGAAACGGTTTATACTGGTCCGGATTATCTGCAAAAATTGGTGGCCGAGAAGAAAGGCAATGTGGTAGTAATGGCCGGCAATAATGCCCGCAAAACCGAATACATTAAAACAGCCGTAGAAGCCGGTTTTAATGTACTCGCCGATAAACCCATGGCTATTAACACCCAGGATTTTACCCAGTTAAAAGAGGCATTCGCCACCGCCAAAGAGAAAAATATTCTGCTCTACGACATCATGACGGAGCGCTTTGAAATAACCACCATGCTGCAACGGGAGTTTTCGCAATTACCAGAGGTATTTGGGGAGTTGCAGAAAGGTACCGCCGCCGACCCGGCAATTACGAAAGAAAGCGTGCACCACTTTTTTAAATATGTTTCGGGGGCTCCTATTAAACGGCCAGCCTGGTTTTTTGATGTTACCCAGCAAGGCGAAGGCATTGTGGATGTAACCACCCACCTCGTAGATTTAGTACAATGGGAATGTTATCCGGAACAAATAATTGATTATAACAAAGATATTACTATTAACTCGGCCCGCCACTGGAAAACTACTTTAAGCCCGAGCCAGTTTAAAAAAGTAACTTCTTTAACTTCTTACCCCGAGTTTTTGCAGGAAGGTGTAGAAAAAGACAGTATGCTGGGTGTTTATGCCAATGGCGAAATAAATTACCAGTTAAAAGGTACCCACGCCAAAGTTTCGGTTATCTGGAACTACGAAGCCCCCGAAGGTGCCGGCGATACGCATTTTTCTATTATGAAAGGAACCAAAGCCAACTTGGTAATCCGGCAGGGAAAAGAACAAAACTACAAACCGCAGTTATACATAGAGCCGGCGAAAGGCACCGACTTGAAAGCTTTTGAAACCAGCCTGAAAAATTCTTTAGCCAAAATACAGGCCAATTACCCTGGTGTAGAAGTAAAGCAGTTTAAAGATGGCTGGCAGGTTGAAGTTCCTGAAAAATACCACAACGGCCACGAGGCGCACTTTGGTCAGGTAATGGAGCGGTATTTAAAGTACGTAGGCGAAGGCAAATTGCCCGAGTGGGAAGTACCCAACATGCTGGCTAAATATTACACCACCACCAAGGCATTAGAAATGGCCCGCGGTGCGAAATAAATATTTATTGGTAAAATATTGCTTAAAAAGAAACGGCCTTGCTTTTATTAGCAAGGCCGTTTCTTTTATAGATAAAAGCAAAATTACCGTTCAAGCTTTTTCTTTTGGTAGCCTGATTAAATTCAAAGGGTTTGAAGCAACCACTATGTCATTCAGGAGGAACCTATGTAGCAGGTAGCTAACAAGTTTCCTCCTGAATGACAAAAGTGAGATCAATAAATAATTAAATATACTGGTTAATAATATTTTCCAGTAATTCCTGCTTACCGCTAATTTGCTGCGGTTCACCATTTTGCGAAGCCAGCTTATGTAAATCTTCGAAAGTAAGTTTGCCTTGCTCAAAAGCTTGGCCGTTGCCGCTGTCGAAAGAGGCATAGCGGTTTTCGCGGATTTTACGGTAGTCAGATTTTTCGAGAATATCGTTGGCTACTATTAAAGCACGCGCGAAGGTATCCATACCACCAATGTGGCCAATAAATAAATCTTCTAAATCGGTAGAGTTCCGGCGCAACTTGGCATCGAAGTTAATACCGCCGGTAGTTAAGCCACCGGTTTCCAGGAACACCAGCATGGCTTCGGTTAATTCGTATAAATCAATTGGGAACTGGTCGGTATCCCAGCCGTTTTGGTAGTCGCCACGGTTGGCATCCATCGAACCCAGCATACCGGCATCAGCGGCAATCTGTAATTCGTGGGCAAACGTATGGTTCGCTAAGGTAGCGTGGTTGGTTTCCAGGTTCAGTTTAAAGTCTTTGTCCAGGCCAAACTGACGCAGGAACCCGATTACGGTAGCGGCATCAAAATCGTACTGGTGCTTGGTGGGCTCCATTGGCTTCGGCTCGATGAGGAAAGTACCGGTAAAGCCAGCTTTACGGCCGTAATCGCGGGCCATGGCCAAAAAGCGACCTAAATGCTCAATTTCGCGTTTAGTATTGGTGTTCAGCAAAGACATATAACCTTCACGGCCGCCCCAGAATACGTAGTTTTCGCCGCCTAACGCAATGGTAGCATCAATGGCGTTTTTTACCTGGGCACCAGCGTAAGCCAACACGTTAAAATCCGGGTTAGTAGCAGCACCGTTCATGAAGCGCGGGTGCGAGAATAAATTAGCGGTTCCCCACAGTAATTTAATGCCGGTTTCCTGCTGCTTCTCTTTGGCGTAATCCACAATAGTTTGCAGGTTTCTTTCCGATTCGGCCAGGCTTTGACCTTCAGCTACTAAATCAAAATCGTGGAAGCAGTAATAACCGGCACCTAATTTAGAGGTAAACTCAAAAGCTGCGTCCATTTTTTCTTTGGCGCAAGTAATAGCATCGGAGCTGGTTGCCCACGGAAAAACGCGGGTACCCGGGCCAAACGGATCGCCGCCGGTGCCGGTAAAGGTGTGCCAGTAAGCCACCGAAAAACGGAAATGGTCTTTCAGAGATTTACCGCCTACCATTTTGTTCTCGTCGTAATATTTAAAGGCTAAAGGATTGTTCGATTCCCGGCCTTCGAATTTAATCTGGTCGATGCCAGGGAAATAAGTTTTGTTTCCGGTTACTACTTTTATAGACATAGCTGGATGGTTTGGGTTTTATATTAACAATGGAGATAATTAAAATTTTAGGTGGTTTTGGTGAGCCGCATCTGGTTTTCTAAAAGGGCACACCATTTCCGGTAAACTTCTTCGTATAAATCCCGGTTACTTGCATCGGGCGCAATGGTACGGGTACAAGCCAGGCCGGTAAACGAGCTATCAAAGTCCGGGTAAATGCCGGCCCCAATACCCGCGCCGCGGGCCGCCCCCTGCGAGCCATCGGTGTTGTACAGTTCTACGGTGGTATTGGTAACGGTGGCGAAAGTCTGGGCAAATAATGGGCTTAAAAACATGTTGGCATCGCCGGCCTTAACGGTTTTAGCCTGTATGCCAATGCCATTCATTATATCAAAACCATAGCGCAAGGCAAAAATAATTCCTTCCTGGGCGGCTCTTGCTAAGTGGCCTTTGGTGTGGGTTGTGAGCGATAAGCCGCTGAAAACTGCGCCTATTTGCTTGTTTTGCAATATCCGCTCGGCCCCGTTCCCAAATGGCAAAATAAGCAAGCCATCGGCGCCAACCGGTGCCTGGGTTGCTATTTCGTTTATTTCGGGGTAAGAATACTGGTAATTATATTTAGTAGAAGAAAATAAATTTTTGCGCAGCCAGGAGTTTAAAATACCGGTGCCGTTTACAATCATTAAGGTGCCGGTTACCGGGTTCTCGGCGGTGCCGTTTACGTGTAAAAACGAATTTACCCTCGATTGCGGATCGTAATTAATCTGATTGTTGATGCCGTAAATTACCCCCGAAGTGCCTGCCGTAGCGGCAATTTCGCCGGGCTTTAATACATTTAACGAGAAAGCATTATTGGGCTGGTCGCCGGCGCGGTAACCAATTACGGTACCGGGCGCTAAACCTAAAGTAGCTGCAGCTTCCGACGAAACTTCGGCCTGAAAACCAAAAGTAGGCACTACTTCCGGAATTAAATTGGCGCTGATGCCGTAATAATCAAGTAACTCGTAAGCCGGCCGGCTTTCTTTAAAGTTCCACAAAATACCTTCGGATAAACCTGAGGGCGTCGTCTGGATTTTACCCGATAATTTCATGGCAATAAAATCGCCGGGCAGCATAAACTTGTCAATCTGGCTGAATATTTCGGGTTCGTTTTCCCGCACCCATTTTAGTTTAGAAGCCGTAAAGTTAGCCGGCGAATTCAGGAAGTTAGACAAACAAACTTCTTCGCCTAAACCTTTAAACGCCTGATTACCAATTTCTACGGCCCGGCTGTCGCACCAAATAATAGAGGGGCGCAACACCTGCTGGTTTTTATCTACCACTACCAAACCGTGCATCTGGTAAGCAATCCCAATGGCCTTAATATCAGTGGCCGCCACCTGGCTTTTCGCTAATACCTGGCGGGTGGTTTCGGTAACGTATTGCCACCAAAGTTCCGGGTCTTGCTCGGCCCAGCCTTCCTGCTTTACCAGCATTCCCATTTCGTTGTTGGGCGCAAAAGCCGAAGCCAAAGCTTTACCGGTTGCGGCAATCATTAAAGTAGCTTTTACCGATGAACTACCAATATCATATCCGAGTAAATACATGTTTTTAGGCTTATTGTATTTTTTACAATAATAAAGGAATAAATTTACGATTCAAATTTTTTACCTTTTAATTTAGCTGTTTAAATTTTAACCAATTAACCCGGCGTAACTTATGTACTCCGGTATACTTTGTTTAAAATAATAAGTGTACTCACCTGCAAACAGAAAGGTTAAAGGTTTTAAAGTAACCGCACCCCAAAAACTAATCGGTATTCGTGTATATTTGAAGCGCAAAAGAGAATAGGTACCGGCTAAAAAATTTATTTTTTTAATTTGAATTGATTATTTAGCTTAAAAACACCATTTCTTTAAACCAGATAATAAAGTATGGATTACAGGCCGGAAGATATATTGCCTTCTATTTCGACAGACAATATTATTTTTGGATTAGATAACCGGAAGCTTAAAGTTTTATTAATCCGGCGAAATATTGAACCCTTCTTGGGTAATTGGGCTTTGCCTGGCGGTTTTGTGTTGTACAACGAAGATTTAGATATGTCGGCGCGGCGCACCCTGCAAAACATGACCGGTATGTCTAACGTGTACATGGAACAGGTGTATACTTTTGGCGCCGTAAATCGTTTTCCGGACCGCCGTGTAGTAACCGTAGCTTATTATGCGCTTATAAATTATACCCTTGATAACCTGAAAGCCGGGCCCGATGCCAGCGATATTAACTGGTTTGATATTCTGGAATTACCCGATCTGGTTTTCGACCATCAGCATATTTTAGAAACCACGCTGGAATTTTTGCGGGCCAAAGTAAGAACCGAACCCATTGGGTTTGAATTATTGCCCCAGAAATTTACCTTAACCGAATTGCAGGGTTTGTACGAGGCCGTGTTGGGAACCGTGTTTGATACGCGCAATTTCCGGAAGAAAATATTAAAAATGAACCTGCTGATGCCGCTGGACGAAACGCAGGTAGGCGTAGCGCACCGGGCAGCCCGGTTATATAGTTTTAACAAAGAAACGTACCACAAGCTGAAAGATAAAGGTTTTACCTTTGAGCTTTAAATATTAAATGCGGCTGGGTGTTTATGAAAATATTAGTGGTTGAAGATGAACCGAAAGTTTCGTCGTTTATAAAGAAAGGACTGGAAGAGCAGTCTTACGATGTGGATGTGGCTTACGATGGATATTTTGGGAAAAAGCTGGCCATTGAGAACGAATACGACCTAATAATTCTGGATGTAATATTACCCAAGCAAAGCGGGGTAGAAGTTTGCCGCGAAATCCGGCAGCAAAAACCGGCTGTTCCAATATTAATGTTAACGGCCCTGGGCAGCACCGACGATAAAATATTAGGTTTAGATTCGGGGGCCGATGATTATTTGGTAAAGCCTTTTGTTTTTCAGGAGTTGCTGGCCCGCATTAGGGCCTTAACCCGCCGGGCTTACGAAGCGCCCAACAACGAAATATTAAAAATAGCCGACTTAGAATTAAACCTTACCAGAAAAACCGTAACCCGGTCGGGGGTGCAGATAAACCTGACAGCCCGCGAGTTTTCTTTGCTGCATTACTTGTTGCGTAATAAAGAGCGCGTTGTTTCCAGGGTAGATATTATTGAACAGGTTTGGGAAACATCGTTCGATACGGGCAGCAACGTAATAGACGTATATATTAATTTTCTGCGAAAAAAAATTGACAAGGATTTTTCCCCTAAACTGATTCATACGCTGGTAGGAATGGGTTATGTGCTGAAGGAGGTGTAATATTTATGAAAATCAGGACCCGGCTTACGTTACAGTTTACTTCCATATTTGCCATTATCCTGGTTTTGTTTTCGCTTACCGTCTATTTTTATACGGCCATTACCCGCAGCATTTCTTTCTACGATAGCCTGGCTAACCGGGCCAATATTGTAGCGCACGTTTTTTTAGATGCCGATAAAGTAAGCGAAGCCACTTACCGCCAAACGCTGCAAAAATATTACCAGACCTTACCTTACGAAATAGTGCAGGTGTATAACCTACAGGGCGAAGTTGTTTTTCGCGAGGGCGAAGGTTCTTTTACCATCTCCCCGGCAACTTTTGCGAATATTAAACAAAATTATTTGGTAGAATGGAAAGATGAACAGCGCCATTTTACCGGTTTGGTTTACAAAGATGTTAGCGGCGATTACGTGGTAGTAGCCTCGTCTATTGATGTGGTTACGCTCGAAAAGCTCGGCGACTTAAGGCTAATATTAATAACCGGTTTACTAGGCTCGATGCTGATAGTGTTGGTGAGCGGTTGGTTTTTTGCGAAACAGGCGCTGCGGCCCATTTTAAAAGTAGTGCAAGAAGTAGAAAAAATTAACGTTTCGGATTTGCACCTGCGCCTAAGCCAGGCCGATGGAAAAGACGAGGTGTCGCACCTGGCGCTTACTTTTAACTACATGCTCGATCGGCTGGAAAGTGCCTTTGATATGCAGAATACCTTTATATCAAATGCCAGCCACGAATTACGTACACCACTCACGGCCATAATCGGCGAATTAGAAGTGGCCCTGATGAAGCCCCGCAATGCGCACGAATACGAGCGTGTACTGCAATCGGTACTCGACGAAGCCCGTCTGCTGGCCCGCCTATCTAACGGAATGCTTCAGATTGCCCATGCCAGTTTTGATATTTCTAAAATAAAGCTGGAGCCACTCCGGTTCGACGAGCTCGTTTTTCAGGCCATAGAAGAAGCCAAAAAGCGCCAGCCCCACGCCCTTATTGATATAAATTTCGAGAATTTGCCGGATGATGAACGGCTGTTGAAATGCCGGGGCAACGAGTCGCTGCTGCTGATAGCACTATTAAATATTGTTGAAAACGCCTGCAAATTTTCCGTTCCGGGCCAAGCAGTTGTTGGTACTATTTCGGTACAAAAAAACTTTGTGCAATTGCAAATTAAAGACCAGGGCAGGGGCATGTCGCCGGACGATTTAAAAAAAGTGTTTGTGCCTTTTTGGCGGGCCGATAATGTACGCGATATTTCCGGTCATGGCATTGGGTTGCCCTTGGCCGAAAGAATAGTTAAACTCCATAAAGGCAAAATTCAGATAAATTCTAAATTAGGAATCGGTACCGAAGTAATTATTGCCATCCCGGCTGCCGAAATTTTAATTTCATTTTAATTTCAGTTTAATACCTCCTTAATGTAGTACTTGTAAGTTTGCAGGACTATAAATTTAAAGAACACTTGTGTAGTTTCCTATTTTGGGGTTAATGCGCCGTTTCTAAAGGGAAATTGAAATAAATTATGAAAGAAAACACCTATAATCCAAGTTACATTGCCAATCTGGGTAAAGATATACCGGCCGGATTGGTAGTTTTTTTTGTGGCCCTGCCACTCTGTTTAGGTATTTCGCTGGCTTCGGGCGCGCCGCTCTTTTCGGGCGTAGTTACCGGTATAGTGGGTGGTTTAATTGTGGCGTGGCTTAGTGGCTCCGAAATGAGCGTTAGTGGTCCGGCGGCCGGTTTAACCGTTATTGTACTCAATGGTATCGAAACGTTGGGTAGTTTTGAATCTTTCCTGCTGGCGGTGGTTCTTGCGGGTGCTATTCAGTTGGTTCTGGGTTTTGTTAAAGCCGGAGTTATTGGCCTGTATTTTCCTTCTTCGGTAATCAGAGGTATGCTGGCTGCTATTGGTCTTATTCTTATTCTAAAACAAATACCGCATTTTTTAGGTGCCGACGAAGACTTTTTTGGCGAAATGGAGTTTTTTCAACCGGATGGCCGCAATACTTTTTCTGAAATTGGTTTTGCTTTATCCGGCTTGCAGTTGGGCGCTTTAATAGTAGGGGCTATATCGCTGGTAATTTTATTGTTATGGGATAATCCAAAATTAAAAAGGTTCTCCTTCTTTAAACTAGTTCCTGGTGCCTTAATAGCCGTTGTATTTTCTATTATAATTAACCTGATTTTCAAAAATTATTTTCCGGCTTTGGCTATTGCGCCAAGCCATTTGGTAAGTTTACCTGTTGTAGATGGAATTGGTGATTTACAAAAGGAGCTCCGCTTTTTAAGTTTAGAAAAATTAACTGACCCTTCGTTGTATGTTGTGGCATTTACCATTGCCATTGTAGCCAGCCTCGAAACGTTGCTGAGTGTGGAAGCCGTTGACAAACTAGACCCGCACAAACGCCGCAGCAATACCAACCGGGAACTGCGGGCACAAGGCGTAGGTAACATGGTTGCTGGTTTTTTAGGTGGTTTACCCATGACGGCTGTAATTGTGCGTAGTTCTACCAATGTTGCGGCAGGCGGACAAACCAGGGTTTCGGCTTTTGTGCATGGTGTTTTTCTGCTCTTATCGGTGCTTTTTTTAGCCAGCCTCATGAACCAGATTCCGCTCTCGGCCCTGGCCGCTGTGTTACTGGTGGTTGGTTATAAACTTACCAAACCAAGCATGTTTAAGGCGCAGTTTAAACTTGGTTTCGAGCAGTTTTTCCCGTTCATTGTTACGGTTTTGGCTATTCTGTTTACCGATTTATTAATTGGTATATGCGTAGGTTTGGCAGTAGGTGTTTTCTTTATCCTGAAAGCCAATTACAAATCGCCTTATTTCTACCAACGCGAAGACAGCTCAGATCACCAGACCATTCGCCTCCGGTTAAGCGAGCACGTATCGTTCCTGAACAAAGCGAGTATAATACTTACGCTGGATAAGTTACCTGCCAATTCGCACGTAATTATCGACGGCGAAAACTCGGAATATATAGATTACGATGTGCTGGAAGCTATCCAGGAGTTCAGGAAAACCGCTCATGAGCGTAATATTAAAGTAGATTTGCTGAACGTGCCGGATGTGAGCGTGCTGGAAATGCATTAATTCCGCGGGAATAAATCAGCAAGAATCTTATTACTAAAAACAAATTGATGGAAAAAATATTTGAAGGAAATAAAAAATGGGTAGCCGAAAAGCTGGCCCTGGATAAAGAATATTTTAAAAAACTGGCCTTAGGTCAAAGACCGGAATATTTATTTATTGGCTGCTCCGATAGCCGCGTGCCGGCCAACGAAATATCGGGCACGCAGCCCGGCGAAATGTTTGTGCACCGCAATATTGCCAACATGGTGGTACATACCGATATTAATTTGCTGTCGGTGTTGCAGTATGCTGTAGAGGTACTAAAAGTAAGACATATTATTGTGTGCGGCCATTATGGTTGCGGCGGTGTGCTGGCGGCCATGAGCGATAAATCGTACGGCTTAATTGATAATTGGCTGACAAATATTAAAGACGTAATGCGGCTGCACGAAGTAGAG
Organism: Adhaeribacter rhizoryzae; assembly: GCF_008629685.1. Classification (GTDB taxonomy): domain Bacteria; phylum Bacteroidota; class Bacteroidia; order Cytophagales; family Hymenobacteraceae; genus Adhaeribacter; species Adhaeribacter rhizoryzae. The sequence continues at coordinate 10,655 of NZ_VWSF01000013.1, forward strand.
TTTCTGCGGATTAAAAGCGAAGAGCAGCGCGCGCGCCGTTTGGTAGAGCTAAACGTGATTGAGCAGGTTCGGAATCTTTCTAAGACCTCTATTTTACAAACCGCCATGAAATCAGAAAATCCGCCGCAGTTGCATGGCCTCGTTTACGATATCGCCGAAGGTATTTTAACCGATTTAAATTGGCAGGATGGCGACATGAAGCGGTTTGAGCATATTTATAACATGGAATCTACGCCGGCTGAAAACCCGGCCTAAAAGTTTTTGTTTTTTATTGTTTAGTTTGGTTGGATAAATAAAAGCCTTGCTGAGTTTTCAGCAAGGCTTTTTGTTTTAGATTCAAGTTAAGAGTTAAAGGTTAAGAGTTAAAGGTTAGTTTATCTTTTAACTCTTAACTTTCAACTCTTAACTCTTATTTACCATTCGTAATCGCGGCGGGAAGAAGAACCGTAGTTATAAGGCGGACCACTGTTGCTCGATGATTGGTTATAGCCGCGGTTATCGTCATCGTTCCAACGGTTGTTGTTCCGGTTACGATTAGCGCGTTCCTGATCAGCGCGTTCTTCCTGGGTTAAATTATGCCAGGCATTGCTAATATAATTGCCTACGCGGTCAAAAAAGCCTTCGCCGTCCTGTTCCTCGCGCCGGCCAGATTGGTCGTAATCGCTTCGGCGCTGGCTATACCGGTTTTCGTCGTAACCGCGCCCCTGGTTGGCCGATGTTTGATGACCATAATCAGAAGAATACCGGCGCTGGTTATCGCCCGCGTTAAAATTGCTCCTGTTTTGGTCGTAGCGATTGCTTTGGTAACGATTTTGGTCGTTGTCTTTATCTGACCACCGGTTATTCCAGTTTTGGTTCTGGCGGTCATCGTTGTGCTCAAAAGAACTTCTTTCGCCGGCCCGGTGGCGGTCATAATCGCGGTCCTGAGAGTGGTTACCGTAATTACTTTGGTATTGCCGGTTATCTTGCGGCCAGCGGTTTTGCTGGTTACTTTGCCAGCTACTACCTTGGCCCGATTGCCAGTTACCAGACTGATTGGATTGACGGTTGCTGTAATCCCGATTCTGGTTAGACTGCCAGTTATCGTGCTGGTTTCGTTGCTGGTTCCAGTTTTGGTTATGCTGTTGGTTTTGGTCGTTGCGCTGGTTATCGTTCCGGTGTTCGCGGTACTGCTGCGGCTGATGCCAAACAGAGTTATCCTGAAAATGATCGGCGGTGCCAAAAGTAGAGCCACGGCGGGTTACCGAGGCCGGACTACCGTAGCCGGTTCTGCTGGAAAGTTCTCTTCTTGGGTTTTCGGAGCCAGACCGATAAGTATTGAAGGACGAAGTGTCCGAATTCTCATAATCTCTCATAGTTTTTACATTTAGGTTAAATAAAAATTATCCTTTTCAAAACTTAAAAGGTGACTATATAATACGCATTCAGCCTTTTTTGGTTTATCGGACGGTTGGTTACCCTTTATTTTTACAACACTAAAAAATAATAATTCAGCTTTCCCGTTTTAAAAATTATGAAGCCGCCTTTTACGACTTGTTTCTAATTAATGTTGCAGCTTCTATAAGAAATATTATACACATTAAGTTATTTTATTATAAAAGTACAAAACTTTATTGCTATAGAATAATGTTAAGGTGCATTGAGTAAATTGTGTTGTATTATTTTATTTATATATTTTAGTTATGAGATATACTAAGTTTGCATTTATAGCCCTGGTAGCAGTATTTACCGGATGTGAAGAATATTTTGAAAAAAAAGACAGCGAACCCGATGGATCTAAGCCCTACATTGCTATTTCGGCTCCGGCAAATAATAGTGTATTTTCAAGTACTCAAGCTATTAAAATAGAATCGGTTATTTCGGATAAAGATAAAGTTAAAGAACTGGAAGTACAGATTGTTCAACTCGGCGAAGCGGGCAGTGCACAGGATAAAAGTAGCAATGCCGATAACAGCAACGCCAAAGCACTGTGGAGTTTTAAAGAATTTCCGAAAACCAATCCGGTAGTAGTTGATACCGCATTTGCCGCCGCAACGCTGCCGGCCGGCAATTATTTATTAACCCTGAATACCATTGATGGCCGTACCAATGTGGGCATTAAAGAAGTTCATTTTACGGTAAAGTAAGCACCTTCATTTTGCCGGGCAGCTACTAGTAGCTGCCCGTATTTTTTTAATATTTATTCCCGGTAAATATTATACTAAATATTAAGCCTTCCGCAGCTAGCCTGCATGTAGCTTTGGTTACAAAAGTTTTTCAAGCCCGCCCGCCAACCACAACTTTACCCTTAAAAGAGGAAAATAGGTTTGTAAGCTGTATTTTTGCTTTAAACTAAGTTATATCTAGCCCAGCAGCGTTGAAAGTTTGTATTGCGGAAAAACCAAGTGTAGCCCGGGAGATTGCTTCGGTAATTGGGGCTAATAATAAAAAAGACGGCTACTTCGAAGGCAATGGCTACCAGGTTACCTGGACTTTTGGCCATTTTTGCCAGTTGCGGGAGCCGGATGATTATCGCCCGGAATGGAAGCGCTGGAGCATTCATGACCTGCCTATGATACCGGATCAGTTTGGTATTAAATTAATGCAGGACAAAGGGGTACAAAAGCAATTCCGGATAATAAAAGACTTACTCGCAAAAGCTACTGAAGTAATTAACTGCGGCGATGCGGGGCAGGAGGGAGAAGTTATTCAGCGCTGGGTACTCACCGAAGCTAAATTCCGCCGGCCTTTTAAACGGCTTTGGATTTCGTCGTTAACCGAAGAAGCCATCCGGCAAGGTTTTGCCAAACTGCGCGAAGGTTCAGAGTTTGATTTATTGTACCAGGCTGGTAAAAGCCGCGCCATCGGCGACTGGCTCCTGGGCATGAACGCTACCCGCTTGTTTACCTTAAAATATGCGCAGGGCCGCCAGTTACTTTCCCTGGGCCGGGTGCAAACGCCAACCCTGGCCATGCTGGTAAACCGGTACCACGAAATTCAGAATTTTAAGCCCGAACCTTATTGGGAACTCAAAACCCTGTACCGCGAAGCAATATTTGCGAGTATTACCGGCCGATTTACTTCCGAGGAAAAAGCAACGGCTATATTAGAAGCCATTAAAGGCCAACTGCTTACCATCACCGATATTGAGGTAAAAAAAGGCGTAGAAAGTCCGCCCCGGTTATTTGACCTTACCTCACTACAGGTAGAGTGTAACAACAAATTGGCCCTTTCCGCCGACGAAACCCTGAAAACGGTGCAAAGCCTCTACGAGAAAAAAGTAGTTACCTACCCCCGCGTTGATACCACGTATTTGCCCGACGATATGTACCCCAAAATTCCGGGCATATTAGAAAACCTGAACGGCTATCAAAGTTTAACGCAGCCCTTGCTGCAAAATAAAATCCGGAAAACGGGCAAAGTATTTAACAACAACAAAGTAACCGATCACCACGCCATTATTCCCACGGGCGGTTCGGCCGCTTTGTCGGGGCAGGAGAGCCGGGTGTACGATATTATAACCAAACGCTTTATTGCCGCTTTTTACCCCGATTGTATTGTAAGTAACACCACTGTTCTGGCCGATGTAGCGGGGCACGGGTTCCGGGCGAAAGGCCGGCAAATATTAGAGCCCGGCTGGCGGGTAGTGTACGAGAAGGAACCCAAAGAACAAAATACCAAAGAAGCAGAAGGCGACGATAAAGAAGAAAACGCTATTTTGCCTATTTTTGAAAAGGGCGAACAAGGGCCGCACGAACCTGTTCTGGATAAAAAAATGACCAGTCCGCCTAAAGAATATACCGAAGCCACCCTGCTCCGGGCCATGGAAACCGCCGGTAAGCAAATAGAAGACGACGAACTAAAAGAAGCCTTAAAAGAAAATGGCATTGGCCGCCCTTCTACGCGCGCCGCCATTATCGAAACTTTGTTTAAGCGCCAGTACATCCGCAAAGACAAAAAGAAAATAATCCCGACCCAAATGGGCATTGACCTGATTGGGCTTATTCAGAACCCAACTTTGAAATCGCCGGAACTAACCGGCCAATGGGAACGAAAACTGCGACAAATAGAGCAGGGTAATTTTAACGCCGATGCGTTTTTGCACGAACTAAAACAACTGGTTTCGGAAATGGTGCAGGAAGTAAAAGCCGACCGGAAAACCATGTATATAGCAGCCCCGCCGGCTACACCTGCCCCGGAACAGGTTAAAACAAAAGCTCCTGGCAAAAAATCAGAACCAAAAGCGCCTGCAAATCCGGCAGCCGATGGTTACGGAACTTGCCCCTTGTGCCAGACCGGCCGGGTAATAAAAGGCAACCAGGCTTTTGGCTGCTCGCGCTGGAAAGAAAACTGCAAATTCCGGTTGCCTTTAATATTTAAAGAAAAAGCTTTAACCGATAGCCAGGTTATTTCTTTGCTGCAAAAAGGTAAAGTAACAGTAAAAGGTTTACAGGACGAAAACGGCGACGCCCCTTATCAGGCTGAATTAACTTTTGACCAGAATAAGCAATTAACGGCCAATAAAGTAGAAAAAGCCCCTAAAACCGCCGGGCCGCTCTTGTGCCCCAGATGCAAACAAGGCCAAATGCTGAAAGGCAAAACCGCTTACGGTTGCAGCCGTTTCCGCGAAGGCTGTGAGTTTAAAATTCCGTTTGTAGTTAGCAGTAAAACCCTTACTGATAAACAAATAGAACAACTGCTCCGAAAAGGAAAAACTTCTAAAATTAAAGGTTTTGTTTCGCAGAAAACCGGCAATGCTTTTGAGGCCGCTTTGCTGGTAAATGCGGAAGGAAAAGTAATTTTTGGGTTCGATTAGTTTTTAAAGAATCTACTATTCGACTACCAAAAAATAGCCGGTAATTGGGGCCTAACTTGGTAAATGGTTAGCAGATAGACCCGCCCGAAGTAATATTAAATAATTGTAATGTTTTAATACCCTGTAACTGAACCAGAGTAGTTCAGGTATATGCTAAAATTAAAGAGTTTCCGCCTGATAATACTATGAAAAATAATTACTACCGAAAAGCCCTGCTGGTAGTTAAAATGGGGTTGTTTTTGGTAATGAGTTCCTGTGAGTTAGTAGAATACAGCCCCTACCAAGTTAAGTTACCAGACTCCGAAAAAGACCTGAACCGGAAAAATGCCGAAAAAATTGCTGCTCTAAACTTAAAACCTACCGATACATTACGCATTGCGCTTATATCGGATACCCAGCGCTTTTACGACGAAACCGAAGATTTTGTCCAGGCAATTAATCAGCGAACGGAGCAGAAAGGCAAAAAAATTCATTTTGTATTACACGGCGGCGATATTTCGGACTTTGGCTTGCTGGAAGAATACCGTTGGCAGCATGAGATTTTAAAAAAACTAAAAATGCCTTACATGGTAGTTTTGGGTAACCACGACTGCGTAGCCAACGGCGATAAAGTTTATGCTCATATGTACGGCCCTTTTGAGCAGGTTTACCAATTTGCCCGTAACCGCTTTATTCTGATGAACACCAATACCATGGAGTTTACCGAAGATATTGTGCGGCTGGATTTTCTTGAAAACAACCTGCGCGATACCAAAAACTACGATAATGTTTTTGTACTAGCCCACGTAAGCCCGTTTGATGAAGATTATGATAAACAAAAAGAAGAACCTTTTGCCCGCTTAATTCGCCAATACCAGGCTTACCCGATTCACGGGCACAAACACACGCACAAGATTTCGCAGCCTTACAACGATGGCGTTAATTATATGATTATTGGCAGCGTTTCGAACCGGAAATATGTGGTGCTGACCATTGTGGGCAAAAAAGTTAGCCACGAATTAATAAATTATTAACTAGGCTGCTATGAAAACGCTCGCAAAAATATTGCTTTTAGGAGTGCTCTTATTAATAGCGGCCGCCACCAAAGCGCAGGATTCGCATACGGCTAATTCTAACCGGCCCTGGTATTTGCCCGACCATGCCGTGGTACAGTTTGCCGGTAATATTGGCTTGTTTTCGGCCGGGCCAGGCTATAGTTATGCGCACGACAAAGTGCAGACCGATATTTTATACGGCATAACGCCGGGCTTCGAAACCAAAACCAGCATCCACATTCTTACGGCCAAAACCGCCTATCATCCTGTACAAGTTATGCTAAAAAATGGGTATATGCTGGAGCCGCTTCGGCTGGGATTGGGTATAAGTTACTCGGCCGGGCACCAGTTTTATACCAAATGGCCCTCACGTTACCCCGATGGCTATTATTGGTGGACGACTAGTTTCCGGTTAACGCCATTTGTGGGCGCCTCGCTCAGCCGAAAAGTAGGCGATGGAAACGCAGCTATCAAACGGGTACAGTTGTATTCCGAACTGGGTACCCACGACCTCGCCTTAATTAGCTTTTTTAACAACAAGCACTTGCCGGTACACCGTATATTAAATATTGCCGTCGGTACCAAGCTGGTTTTTTAAAGCACAGTTATTATTGAATACCAATAATATACCCTTAATATTGGGGTATTGCGCATAAAATATTGCAGTCATAGGTAGCCTGTCGAAATACCTGAATTTACATATTCATAAATGTAATAGATTCTTAGACAAACTCAGGATAACCCAGTAGCAAACACTTAAGCGTTAGTTTTGTTTTATTAGGGTATTATATTGCTTTGAGCACTACGCCGGCCTGTAAAAGCACTTCCTTAATGCGTTTGGCAAAGGTAACTGCCAATGGCCCGTCGCCGTGAATGCAGATGGTGTCGGTTATTAGCGTAATTTCCTGCTGATCGGTTGTTTGTACTTTGCCGGTTTGCACCATGTTTAGCACTTGCTGGGCGGCAACTTCTGGGTTGGTAATGTGGGCTTGCGGGTGCTGGCGGGGAGTAAGGGTGCCATCTGGTCTGTAGCTGCGGTCGGCAAATACTTCGTGAGCCGTTTTTAAGCCTAATTTATCGCCGGCCTTAATTAGTTCGCTTTGGGCCAACCCGTACAAAATAAGGTTTGGGTTTACTTTATAAACAGCTTCGGCAATGGCTTCGGCCAGGGTAGCATTTACGGCTGCCATATTGTACAAAGCGCCGTGGGGTTTTACGTGGTGCAGGGTGCCGCCTTCTGCCTGAATAAATCCCCACAAAGCGCCAATCTGGTAAACTACCAAAGCATAAGCTTCGTCCGGTGAAATTTTTATTTCCCTCCGGCCAAAGCCAGCCAGGTCGGGTAAGCCCGGGTGCGCCCCAATGGCTACATTTTTCAGTAGCGCCATCTTTACCGTTTTTTGCATTACTTGCGGGTCGCCGGCGTGCAAGCCGCAGGCAATATTGGCCGAGGTAACCAGGTCCAGCAACGCTTCGTCCTGACCAATGGCGTACGCGCCAAAGCTTTCGCCCATATCGCAATTTAAATCAACGGTTAACCGGCTCATGTTAAATATTTAAATTTGAGGTTTAATATTTTTTTCAGGTTTTCTAATTTGCTTTCCTGCGCCAGTAATAATTGCTGCGCCTCGGGTAAATTTATTTCTTTAAACCAGATAAGGGCTCCGGGTTTTACCTGGGCCAAAACAGAAAAATCGGCCGTAATAACCTGGGCCAGCCGGGGGTAACCGCCCGTAGTCTGGTGGTCAGATAGCAGCACGATGGGGTTGCCCCGGGGCGGTACTTGTACGGTACCAAAAGTTACGGCCGTCGAGAGTAGTTCCTGGGGCTGACGCAAATGTAAAACCGGCCCTTGTAAGCGGCCACCCATGCGGTCCGATTCGGGGGTAACCCGAAAGGGCGTTTCCCAAAATAGTCGCTGAGCCTCCGGGGTAAACCATTCGTACTCGGGGCCTTTTATAACCCGTATTACCGCATTTGGAGCGAGGTTTGGGTAAAAAGAGGCATTTAGAGTCCAGGTTGCTGCTGCGAAGCCAGTATTAGCCGCTTTTTTCTGCAAGAATAACATTAATTGCCGGGCAATTGCGGCGGGTTGGTTTAACGGAATAATATTATTGGTTTGCAAGGCTTTGCCCTGAAGGCCACCCAAAGCAGCGCGCAGGTAAGTAGCATAACTGCCCAATATTTGTGGTAGTTTAAAGCTGCTGGCAACTGCCAGGTACGCGCGATATCCCGAAATTGGTTTCTGGAACGCTAACAGGCTACCAGCGGTTACATAAACCGGCCGACACATTTTTACCGGCTGGCCATTAATAGTAGGGCCCAAATTTGCGCCGGTAAGGGCCAGCAAACAATCAACTTCAAATAATATTGTGGGGCCAGTTAAAGTTATTTCCAGCGCAGGGGCATCACTGGGGTTAGCTACTAATAAATTAGCCAGGCGCAAAGCCATAAGGTCGGTGGCGCCACTGGTGGTAATGCCGGCCTGGCGGTAGCCCAACCGGCCAGTATCCTGTATGGTGGTTAACAAGCCGGGCTTCAATATTTTAAGACTCATTTTCCCGGGCCTTTCTTTGGTTAAATTCGGCTGGCGTTACAGAAAAAAATTGTACCCGATCGCCGGCCTGCAGCAGGGTTGCCGGTTGCTGCCCCGGATTAAATAAATTTAAAGGCGTACGGCCAATTAATTGCCACCCACCCGGCGTAGGCAACGAATAAATGCCGGTTTGAAGACCGCCAATCCCCACCGAACCAGCCGGTATTTCGGTTAGGGGTACTTTTTTACGCGGGGCTGCAATGCTTGCGTCCATTCCTCCCAGGTAAGGAAACCCTGGCGCAAAACCTATCATGTAAACCAAATAAATATTCCTGGTATGTATGTGAATGACTTCTTCGGGGCTAATATTATTATGCAAGGCGACAAACGCCAGATCCGGACCAAAATTGCCGCCGTAACAAACAGGTATCTTTACGATTGGGGAACTAGTTTCGGCTGCGGGCTTTAATTGCGGCAATAAATTTAGTATGGCGTTGGTAACCTGCTCGTAGGGGTTATATTTTCCTTTTTCGCTGCTTACCCAAGGATTATAAAAAATGGTAACGGTAGTATAAGCCGGCACCAGTTCTACAAACCCCGGAAAAGAATAAGTAGTAAGCAGTTTTGCAAATGCTTTTACCCAGGTATGCGTAGCTGGCGAAATATTTTCTCCGAATTTAACGATTATGGCCGCATCGCCGAGCGGACTAATCTGGAGCGGCGGCAAAGCGTTTTCCATGGCATTTTTAAATACTGGCGCAAAACCGCAATTTCCGGACGCGGTACAAGTAGCCGGAAAAGCAATATTTTACAGTTGTACGCTAAATTAAATTTTATTCAAGAAATATAAATACCGGCTGTTTACCTCAATTTCGCTGTTTTGGGCAATTAAAAAACGCACAAACCTATTAAAACAAAAATAGCTTTTACCCAGCTACGATACGCGGTTTTAAACATCTGCGCGACGATTCCGAACAAGTGGGCAACCTTTGCGTAAATAATTATTCAACTAAGAAATAAGTATTATGGCTATAAACGAAGAAAATCAGCAAAATACACCGGCCAAAACGGAAAATATATACGACAAAGATTATCGGGAACAAACCAACGGCAACCGCCCCGACCCCAGCGCCAAGCGAAATATTGGACTGGGCGGCGAAACGGAGCGGCGCGGCCAGAAAGATAAACTAGAGAATTTACACATTGGCGGCAACGAAGTTTCCGGCTACGGAGCCAATAATCCGGACGAGGTAGAGTCCATTGCGCAAGGTCCGGGGTTTGAATTTGAAGGAAGCTACGAAGAAGGAGATGGCAGCGTAAATGGCGTTCGCAGTTCAGACCAGCCTTTGGATAGCGATACCACCGAACCCAACGAAAATGCTTCCGGCTATAACCGGATTTAAGCAAGCTATATTTTTATTTAAAAAGCAGACCCGTATTTTCATGGGCCTGCTTTTTTTATTTAGTAGCCCGACAAATTAAAGTATATTCATAAAAGCACTGGAAGCTCCCTTTCTGTTTCAGGAGAATTAAAAAAATACCTGTTATTTTTTGCCCACTTATTTTTGTACTTGTACTTAGTTAAGGCTTGCCATAGTTTTTGATTAAACTTATACGCGTTTATAGTTAGCAATTAATGGTTATCCATTTTAGCTTAAGGCTAATAATCCATTTTGCTTTCTAAAATATCAGAAATAACCCAAAAAGAGCCATTGACGAAATTGTGGCAAATAATTTTTTGATAACCGGCGCATGGATTGAAGAAAAGAATTAATCCCCTGGATGGTTTAAATTTTTATGAAACATAATATATTTATAAGGCTTAAGCCAAAATTATATAAACGCACCTGGTAAAATAAACGCACCACAGGAGATGAAATGTAATTTGTTTATAATTAATAACTTAACAACAAACAACCACCTATTTTTAAAGGCGATATAAACGCCAGTGGTGCGTTTACATACTAGTTCGCGGCAAAAAATTATACCGCTTTAAGTATAATTTTTAGAGTTATCAAAAAACAAACTGCAATGATATGAGAAGAAAGTGCGCATTCCTTTGTTTCCTTTTTTTGTTTGTTATTATTTGCATTGGCAAAGCGCAAACAAATCAACCACCTGTTACAGCGACAGAACAACAAGCTGCCATTGATACAATTGCGCAGCTATTAAATAGAAATTACGTCTTTCCTGAAATGGCAAAAGCAATGGCAGGCTTTCTTTCCACTAACCTGAAACAAGGAGTCTATGCCTCTATTACCGACCCCGCTTTGTTTTCCGAACGACTGACTTCAGACCTGCAATCCATTAGCAAAGACAAACATATACGGGTACGGCTTAATCCAGTCTTCATTAAAGAAGTAAAAGCAAGGCAATTACAAGGTGCAGATGGTGATAAATTTGCTCCCACTATGCTTGAACAGTGGAAGACCGACAACTATGGTTTTAAAGAAGTCAAAATTTTGGAGGGCAACATTGGCTACATTGATCTGCGCAATTTTTTTCCACCACAATTTGCCGGTGAAACAGCTGTTGCTGCAATGAATTTTGTTGGCAATAGCAAGGCTCTTATTATAGATTTGCGTAAAAATAGCGGTGGTTGGCCAGCAATGATTCAGCTTGTAAGCAGTTACTTGTTTGGGGCAGAACCGGTACACCTGAACAACTTTTACTTCCGTCCAACAAATGCAAACACTCAAACATGGACATTGCCCCATGTAACAGGTAAGCGGCGTCCGGATATGGATGTTTATGTACTTACGAGCAAATCCACGTTTTCTGCAGCCGAAGAATTCACCTATAATTTAAAGAACCTAAAAAGAGCAACCGTCATCGGGGAAACCACCGGCGGAGGTGCCAATCCCGGGGGCGACGAAATTGTAAACGACCGGTTCACTGTGTTCGTTCCGAGTGGAAGGGCAATTAATCCCATCACGGGCACTAATTGGGAAGGCACAGGTGTACGGCCGGACATTGAGGTGGCTGCATCCGAAGCGTTTTTCACTGCACAACAAAAAGCACTGGAAAAATTAGCACAGAAGGAAGCCGGCAACGCACATAGCATTTATCCTTGGCTATTGGCTTCACTACAAGTGAAACAGAAGCCGGTAAAAGTAGAGGAAAAGCAGCTAAAGGAATATGCTGGTACATATGGTCCAAAAACTATTACACAAGAAGGTGACAGGCTTTTCTTTCCGGTAACACGCCTTCGCCAGGCAGTTCTCATTCCGATGGGTGGTGACCTGTTTGACGTAGATGAAAATCTGTTTCGTGTGCAGTTTATTCGAGAGGCTGGAAAAGTTACAGGCCTGCGTATCAAAAACTATAATGGTAATATAGAAAATTACAAGAAAGAGAAGAAGCCACTATAAATGCATCTGCTGCTAACGGACTTGTGTAAACCTCAGCTTCGGCCGCCAGCCTTGCCGTCGTTTACACAAGTCCGTTAGCAGCAATTTTAAATTGCATATTAGGTAAAACTTGAAAGGATTAAAACAGAATAATGCTCATTAATATATGCTATTCGTTATTTTTCCTAGTTACTGATTTTGCAATTTTTGTTCAACTAACCAAGGCATACAAGATAGAGAAAAAATATTTATACTTTATTGGAGGTTCCGTGCTGACACTTTGGATATTACATAATGAAGTATTTCGGCCAGTTTTTTTATGCCGTACAAAGATTTTTTAGCATTCTAATGTTCAACTTTTGCTTAATAATATTTCACCTTGGAAGTAAATTTCAAGAGGCTATATATAAAAAACTGAACACTAATAATACTTCAAATTAGAAGTTTCCTGAATTTATATTAAAAGTATTTTATATTATGAGGTTTAAAATTATTTACCTCTTGATTTATGCATATCAGTTCCTTGCAATATAGATTCCTGCAATTAGGTAACTTAAGAAAAAAGCTGCTAACCCAATATATACCAAATCCTGGCTCCGCTTTGGGCTTGGGATTTAAGCGGCCCGTTAGCACAATCAGAAATAAGAAAAAAATCAAGAGCTTTAAATAATGAAAAGACAGCTTTAATGGAAAGTAGATCTGTAGAAGAAACGTACAACGCCAATGAACAAGGATGGTCTTATTACAGCAAAATGATAAAAGACACCAAGAAGTCCCTGTTTTTGGCAGGCCCTTTTCTGATTCTTTTTGTTTTGTTCAGCTGCTAACTAATATTTTGTTTATACTTTTTCCGCTGTAATAATTTGCCCTCATTTTCTAAGAATTTCTGCTGTTGGTAGGCAGCAGTCATTGCCAGGAGGTATAGCTCGTAATTTCCCTTTCAATATACATTTATTTAGAATGTTCCTTAGTCTACAGACCTATGGTGTGTTCACCAGCTACCTGCGAGCTTGCCAGTCTGTTTTAGCACCTGCATTTCTCACGTAACGTTGCGGCCGTAAAGAATAGGAAAGTTGTTGTTTCGTAACAATTCTGATAGAACAGGTAGCCATGCCACAGTTGTCTTGTTTCTGCTGCGCCTGATGCTTTTGTAACAGCGGCAAATGCTAGGCTTATACTGCTATTCAGTTATGGTTACCAGAATATTTAAATGAGGCACTGAAGGGGCACAATAATGATAATCTCCTTAACCGTGCATTTTTCAGGATAACTACTCTGTACAGCTAGCCGCTATAACACGAAAAAACAAGGTACAAGTCAATCCACTTTAACTAGCATTATTTAATGGCTTGTATAAAATATTCTCCGGGAAAATATTTTATATAGTAGCTTGCAATGCATAGTACTATATACTACATTAGCATAACCTTTTCATCTGTTTTATTACAGGTCTCAGAAGGGCAGCCCTTGTAGTCTAAATAAATATATAAACCACTCTTGCTTGCTCCGCTAAGACTTTGTTTTTCAAAAAATTACACCCGATGAATATTGTCCCTAATAAAATAAACCTATGATCCTAAAAATTACTAACATCTCTAAATTATATTCCAATGGGGTTCAGGCACTCCGGAATGTTACGCTCACCATTCCGAATGGCATGTACGGCTTGCTAGGGCCAAACGGGGCCGGCAAATCTACCCTGATGCGCATTCTGGCAACCTTGCAGGAACCCGATACTGGCAGTATTTACCTGGATGAAATAGACGTGCTGAACCAGAAAGCGGCGGTACGCCAAACGTTGGGGTACTTGCCGCAGGAGTTTGGCGTTTACCCGAAAGCAAAAGCAGAAGATTTGCTCGATTACTTTGCGGTGCTCAAAGGCATTACCAACCGGGCCGCCCGCAAAGAAGTGGTAGCAGCCTTACTGAAACAAACCAACCTTTGGGATAAACGCCGGCAGCAACTCGGCAGTTTTTCGGGTGGTATGAAGCAGCGCTTTGGCGTGGCCGTGGCCTTATTGGGAAACCCGAAACTCATGATCGTGGACGAACCTACAGCGGGGCTGGACCCGGCAGAACGGGTGCGCTTTCTTAATTTATTAAGTGAATTAGGCGAGAACAGCGTGGTTATTTTATCTACCCACATAGTAGAAGATGTGCGCGAGCTTTGCACCCGCATGGCGATTATTAATAAAGGGCAAATATTGCAGGAAGCAGAACCTTTAAAGGCTGTGGCAGGCTTGCAGGGAAAAATCTGGCGCCGGATTGTGCAAAAAAGTGAGTTGCCAGCTTTGGAGCAATCATACAAAATAATTTCTACCAAGCTGTTAAGCGGGCGAACCATAGTCCACGTCTACAGCGAAACAGACCCTGGCAACAACTTTGAAGGGGTATACCCAGATTTAGAGGATGTCTACTTCACCACCATGGCCGGGTACATTGGCAACTATAAACCGGAGGTTGCCCAATGAAGTTCTGGAATATTTTTCGCTTTGAGTTTGGCTACCTGGTTCAGCGCCTCTCTACCTGGCTTTATTTAGCCATCCTGCTGGCATTTACCTTTCTGATGAAACTGGTTATTACACCCGGCGACGGCGTATATGCTAATAATACCTTCCATATAACGGCTATTACGGTAATTGGCAGTCTTATATGGCTGGTAATGTCCGCTTCCATAGCCGGCGAAGCCGCCGCCCGCGATGTGCAAACGCAGATGCATCCGCTTACCTATACTGCTCCGGTTACGAAGCTGAACTACCTGGGTGGTCGCTTTCTGGCCGCTTTTGCGGTGAATGCCCTGCTACTACTGGCTTTGCCGGTTGGGGTGCTGCTTTCCTTCTACCTGCCCGGTTTAGATCAGGGTGAATTATTACCGTTCCGGCCCTGGGCTTATCTGAGTGTCTACTTATTTATTGCTTTACCGAGTGCTTTTGTGGCAACAGCGCTGCAATTTAGCCTGGCCGCGCTTAGCCGCCAGGTAATGACCAGTTACTTGGCCGGTTTGCTCTTAGCCTTAGTTGCCCAAATTATTGCGGTGGCGGCGGCAAAGCTTTTTGGTAACTGGGATTTAGTAAAATTACTGGACCCCATAGGTGTAACCGGCATTATTGGCAACGAACTGCAAACCTGGACGCCTACCGAAAAAAATACGAGGCTCGTTACCTTAGAAGGCCTCTTTCTGCTAAATCGGGTTTGGTGGCTTAGTGTTGCGGCAGGGTTTTTATCCCTTACGTACTTTCGCTTCAGTTTTGCTGCGCCGGTAACGAACGGCCGTAGGAGGCTATTTAAACGGCAACCCAAAGTACAGGCCATGGCAACCGCGGAAACTGCCATACTTAGAGTACCCGCCATTACGGTGCCGCAGGTTCAGCGCAATTTCGGGTTTAAGACCAATTATTACCAAACGCTCACCATTGCCGGGGCTTCTTTCCGGAAGATAGCCAAAAGCCCGGCCGGACTGACGCTGATTGCTGCTATTGCCTTGCTATCTGCTGTATTCGGTAACAAAATTATGACGGAGTTTGGGATTCCGCTACTCCCCACTACCCAACAAGTAATAGCCTACTTAGCCACGCCTGTTGGTAACCTTAATACGCCATTGGTAATTATTCCGCTCCTGATTATATATTTTACCGGCGAGCTTGTGTGGCAGGAGCGAGCGGAAGGCCTCAGTGAGATTGCGGATGCCACCCCAATTACGGAATGGGTACTTTTTACCGGTAAGTTTCTGGGCTTAAGTCTTATCATCTTGGCTTGGATGGCACTGCTAATGGCCGGCGGTATAGGAATGCAACTAGGCCTGGGCTACCATAAATTGGAGATAGGGCTGTACTTGCAAACGCTCTTTGGCTTGCAACTCCTAAACTACCTGCTCTTTGCCCTGCTGGCCCTGGTGGTACACGTTGTGGTAAATCAAAAATATATTGGTTACCTGGCAATGCTTCTGGTTATTAGCTTTATGGCTTTTCCTGCTACCTTTGGGGTAGAACACAACCTGCTCATTTTTGACTCCGACCCGGGCTGGTGGTACACCGATATGCGGGGTTTCGGGGCTACCCTGGGGCCTTGGCTGTGGTTTAAACTGTATTGGCTAGCCTGGGCTTTGCTACTGGCAGTAGTCGCGAAATTGCTTTGGCCTCGGGGAAGAGCGCAAGGTTTAAAATACCATCTTCTGTTAGCGCAGCGCCGTTTTACCCGCCCAACCACCTGGGTTGCCATAATAGGGGTAGGGCTTTTATTAACCCTGGGAAGCTTTATTTTCTATAATACAAATGTGCTGAACGAGTACCTCACCGGCGCTGACCTAAATGAGCAAAAGGCGGAATACGAACGGCGCTACAGCCAATATCAAAACACCCCGCAACCCCACCTAACAGCTACCAAACTGCACGTCGAGATTTACCCTGCGCAACAGCAAGTCGAGATTCAGGCCGCTTATACCCTGGTGAATAAAAATGCATTACCCATAGACTCCATCCACCTGAGCAGTGTTTCGGGCATTGCCATAAATAAGATAAAATTCAACCGGCCGGCTGCCGGTGTGTTAATAGACCAGGAACTCAGCCACTACATTTACGCCCTGAAGCAACCCTTACAGCCGGGAGATTCCTTACTAGTAAACTTTGTTGTACACTATCAACCGCAGGGTTTCCAAAATAATGGCCCGAACGCATTGGTAATGGAGAACGGCACCTCCTTCACGAATTACGACCTGCTTCCAACCATTGGTTACCAACGTTACCGGGAAATCAACGATGCAGTCCTCCGGAAAAAATATCAGCTTGCAACGCGCCCGGCCATACCTGCTCTTTATGATGCGGAGGCGCGTAAAAAGCCGGGCAGCACCGACCAAACCACCTTGGAAGCCATTGTGGGTACGGCAAAGAATGAGGTTGCCGTTGCACCGGGCAGGTTGCACCAAACCTGGACAGCAGGAGGCCGCCGTTACTTTCACTACAAAACAGATGCTTCTATCGGAAGCGAGTACACTTTCTTATCGGCTCAATATGCGGTGCAGGAAAGCAATTGGCATAATGTTGCGATCCGGATTTATTACCATCCGGACCACGCCATAAATATAAACCGCATGCTCCGGAGCGCAAAAGCCTCGCTGGCGTATTATACAGAACAGTTTGGTCCTTACCCTTATAAATATTTTACATTAGTAGAGCGCGCTGGGGTGGGAGGTGGAGGAGCAACGGCGGATGCCGGCATCATCTATTATGGAGAACAGAATACCCTGATGAAACCCGACGACGGCCCCAATGGCTTTGACCTGCCTTATTATATTTTGGCGCACGAAGTAGCGCACCAGTGGTGGGGCTTGGCCCGCTTAACTCCCGCAAACGTAGAAGGAGCCGGTGTGCTGATTGAAGGTCTTGCGGTATATTCCGGGATGCAGGTTTTAGAGAAGAATTACGGGAATAAACATTTGCAGCAATACGTTGATTATTTGCATTCATTTTACGCAATGCCCCGCTCCCTCGCAACTGCTTCCTTACTGCAGGCAAACGAACCATTTTTATACTATCGCAAGGGGGGGCTTGCCCTATATGCCCTGCGTAAGTACATTAGTCAGGAAAAGGTTAATGGGGCGCTCCGGCGTCTGCTCCAAAAACGCACATCCGGAGCGCTACCCTTGCCAACTACCCTTAATCTTTACCAGGAACTACAAAATATTACCCCGGACTCTTTGAATTACCTGTTACACGATTTGTTTAAAGAGAACACCTATTGGCGCCTCAAAACCAAGCAATTTACCGCAGCGCAAACAAAAGCCGGCAACTGGCAGGTAACCCTGAAAGTGCAGGCGCAAAAAGTAGTAGTTGCGGCTACGGGTTCTGAAAACGAAGTGCCGATGCAAGACTGGCTGGAAGTAGGTATTTTTGAGGAAGGCAAAGAAGCAACTGAACCGCTCTACCTGCAGATGCACCGCATCCGGTCGGGTGAGCAAACCATTAAAGTAACCGTGCCACGCAAGCCTGAACGCGGCGGTATTGATCCGAATCATTTGATGATTGACCTGAGATTGGATGATAACATCATGTACCTGGACGGGCGGTAAAAAACCGCAACTAACTAAAGAATTCAGGAACGCTGAATTTGGAGCCAGAAAACTGCTCCGGGGCTTTCTGCTGCTACTTGTTCTCTTACATTAGGTAATTTTAGTAGCAGAAGTTAAAGTGTAATTATTTACGCCGGAGCAGTTTTATAAAACTGAAAGGATAAATATTCTTTTCATCGGGCTGGTGGTCTTCACGCCACACTTCCTGCCAGTCTTGTTCGTTGTAAGCCGGGTAATAAACATCGCCCTCAAAAGTGGCATGTATAAGCGTCAGGTACATGGTATCTATTAGGGGTAAGGCCTCTTTTAATATTTCGGCTCCGCCAATAATAAATATATCTTTATTTATCTCTTGTGCTTTGTTTATGGCTTCGGTTAAAGAATTTACCACCAGGGTACCCGGCACTTGGTAATCTGGCTGGCGGGTAATAATAACGGAGGTACGCAGGGGCAGCGGTTTACCGATAGATTCGTAGGTTTTGCGGCCCATTAAAATAGGATGGTGCAAGGTAGTAGCTTTAAAAAACTTCAGGTCGGCGGGCAGGTGCCAGGGCAATTTATTTTCTTTCCCAATAACCCGGTTTTCCGACATGGCAAAAATGGAAGCTATCATGTAGATTTTATTTGTTCTTTCGGATTTTAAATAAATATGGTTGCAGGCAGTTGCTTTTGCTTGCAGGTGCCTGCAACCTATAAAATCAAAGGTAGCTTTAATATTTTGTTTGGCAGAAATCTAAACCTGCCGATGCAGTGGTATATTTTAGTTGGCTTGCAATTTTGCAACAACTTTTTTAAAAGAAGGAAATGAATAACCAACCTAGTAACCCAAACAGTAAACCGCCGAGCAGGGTAGGCACAATATTGTGGGCCAGTACGCTTTTGTAATTTTTAATATTAGCAATAGAAGCGGCGGCGATAATATTAAATAAGCAAATAGCATTACCCATAGAGGCCCCGCTTAGTTGTAACGCAAGCACAGAAGCTGGTGGCATATTTAAAGATTCGCCGGTAACCAGTTGGGAAGGACCAAAAACAACATTCGAAATGGTGGTGCTGCCGGTTATAAAAGAACCGGTTATGCCAATAAAGGGGGCACATATCGGGTAAAAATTACCTAAGCGGGCCAGCATTTCGGAAATATAATTTACCATAGAAGGTTGACTTACCCCGGAATTTAACATGAGTTGGGCCACAGCGATAGAAGGAAATAAAACAATTAGAACGGTAATAATTTTACCAAAAGTGTCTTTCAGGTAAAAAGATTGGGTTTTGGTAAAAAACGCTACGCCCAGGCCAACTATTATAAAAGGAATAAGCGGCGACTGCATCGGCTTTAAAGAAGCATCTATGTTGGAGCCGAACATATTGTTGAAACTAATATCCCAACCAATCCAGCGGTGCAGCGGGTTAAATAATTTAGGTAGCAGCAGCAAAAAAGCCAAAGCCGCATACGGCACCCAATATTGCAAATGCAGGTTCCGCTGATAACCTTTAAAATAAAGCACCGATAAAACCAACATAATGAGTGCGGCCAGCACCGTAGCCAGTTCAGGAACAAAGTAGGCCAATGCACAAAAAGGCAAAGCAAAAAAGGAATATAATACAAGAACCTGCTTTTTATCTTTTACCGGAATATTATATTGGGCAAATAACCGAAAAACAAATAAAAGTAAAACGGCTATTACCATAACCCCCGCCACCGCCGACAAAATGGCAATATTTTGTACGGTAGCACCCGGCAGTTGCAGCGGAATTTGCAAACCCGTAAGCAAGGGAGTACCAACCGCACCAAACATAGAGAACAGGCCATCGAACAACAAAACCACCGATACGGAAAGAATAGCATTAAAACCCAAAGAAATAAGGAGTAGGGGCACAATAGCGCCTGGGGTACCAAATCCCGCCACCCCTTCGAAAAGCGCGGTAAGCCCTATTGCCAGCAAAAAAAACTTTAGTTCTTTGGTAGTTTCCAGGTTATCCAGCGAGTGGCTTATACCATTTATTAAGCCGGTCTTATCCATAATATTATACAGAAAAGCAGCCCCAAAAACAATCATCAGAATATTAATGGTTGTCATTAAGGAAACGCCTAAAGTACCTAAGAAATGGCTGAAAGACGCACCCCAGTAAAAAAACAAGACCAGGGTAACCAGCAATCCGGCGTAAACAGCTTCTTTTACACCCTTAGTTAGGGAAAGAATTATTAAAACCAAAATAGGCAGAACCGATAGAAAATATACCATAAACTTAGCTTTAGTTCTAAACCTTGCTGCGCTGCCAGGCAGCCCTAAGGAACTGGAGGTTTATAGCGGGTAAGTTAAATATTTAAACCCGAAAAGACAGGTTATACAAATTGAACCTGCTTATTCTTCGCCGGGATATTTCTTATTTTTCAGCTTATTTTCTTATAACCAGCAGAGTTTTATTCTGTACAAAGACAAAAATAAGTAGGCAAAAACTAACAGGTAAATATTAACCACCGCTGCCCCTCCGGAAATAGAAGGGAGCGCTCGGCGATTTAGAAAGTACTTGTATGCCAATGAATAAATTATGTTGGTATAAAACTTATGATAATCTTTAACTATTTACTGTTTACTGTTTACTGTTCACTGTTCACTGAAAACTGCTTACTGTTTAAGCCGGTAGCCGCGCAGAAATTCACTTATGCCCATTCGTTTTTTGCCTTCCAGTTGTAGGTCGGTGAGGCTGAGGTTACCGTTGGCAGTGGCTACGTGGAGGTAAGTTTTGCCGTCGGAGGTAAACGTTCCGGGAGTGGCTGTAGTTTGGCTATCTGGTATTATTTCGGCTTTAAATACTTTTAATGTTTTGTCGTCCAGCTTGGTCCAGGCGGTAGGGTACGGCGATAAGCCCCGGATAAAATTGCGCACCTGGGCAGCGGGTTGGTGCCAGTTTATTTCGCAGGTTTCTTTAAATATTTTGGGTGCTTCTTTTAGTTCGTGGCTCATGGGCTGCGGCTGGGGCGTAACGGTACCGAATTCTATGGCTCTTACGGTTTTCAGGGCAAGCGTTGCGCCGGCGTGTTTCAGCTTTTCGTAAAGGGTGCCAAAATCATCATCATCCGCAATATTAATTTTATCCTGCAATAGCATGTCGCCGGTATCTATCTGGTGGCGCAGGAAAAAAGAAGTTGCCCCGGTTTCGGTTTCGCCGTTGATTAAAGCCCAGTTAATAGGTGCCGCGCCCCGGTATTGCGGCAGCAACGAAGCATGAATATTAAACGTACCCAGCGCCGGCATGGCCCACACTACTTCGGGCAACATCCGGAAAGCCACAATTATTTGCAGATTAGCCTGGTAACTGCGCAACTCTTCCAGGAAACTTTCGGCTTTTAAATTAGTGGGCTGCAACACCGGAATATTTTGGCTGATGGCGTATTCTTTCACTGGCGATTGCGCCAGCTTTAAACCCCGGCCGGCGGGTTTATCGGGGGCAGTAATAACGGCCACCACATTGTACTTATTTTCTACTAAAGATTGGAGCGTAGGTACGGCAAAATCGGGCGTACCCATAAATATTATTCTTAAATTCTGCATAAAAGCTTATTCGAAATCGGGGTAAAGTAAATATTGCTTGCGCATTTTTTTGTAAGCGGTTAAAGCCGGTTCCCACGAAGCCCGTATTTCGGCCTCCGATTTACCGGCTTTTATCTGCGCCTGCAATTCGGTGTTACCGGCCAGCGTATTAAAGAAATTATTGAAAAACTTATCCTGATTGGTGGAGTTCTGGTAAAAATCGAGCAGGTAAGCCAACGAAAATTTCCCCTGCACATCTTTTTCGGTTAGTTTATAACCGTAGCAAACCTGGTTCAGGTTGGGTGGATTAGTAGCGCCGGGCACCGATTTAGGCGTAAAAGAATAAGTTTTCTTTTTGTAAAACGGGCTGCCAATTACCTGGAAAGGCGTAGCCGTGCCGCGGCCCACACTCACGGAGGTGCCTTCGAACAAACAAATAGACGGATAAACCTGAATGGCTAAATCGTTGGGCAAATTAGGCGAAGGTTTTACGGGTAAAGAATACCGCGATTTATGGGTATAATTTTTTGCCGGAATAACGGTTACCTTACAAGTGCGCTGCCCCGCCAGCCATTTCTGGCCGTTAATCATACCCGCCAGTTCGCCAACTGTTAAGCCGTGTACCACCGGAATAGGATGCATGCCCACAAACGACTGGTGTTTTAAGTTCAGCACCGGGCCGTCTACGAAATAACCGGTAGGGTTGGGCCGGTCTAATATTAATACGGTTTTGTTGTATTCGGCGGCGGCTTCCATTACGTAATGCATGGTGCTGATGTAGGTGTAAAACCGCGCGCCCACATCCTGAATATCAAAAAGCAGCACATCTACGTTTTGGAGTTGTTCGGCCGAAGGTTTTTTGTTTTTACCGTACAAGGAAAAAATAGGCAAGCCGGTTTTGCTGTCGGTAGCGTTACTAATGTGGGCGCCCGCATCGGCATCGCCCCGGAAGCCGTGCTCGGGGGCAAATATTAACGTAATATTTACCTTAGCCGCTACCAGCGAATCTACCAGGTGCTTGTTGCCAATCATGGAGGTTTGGTTTACCACCATGGCTACGCGTTTATTTTTTAACAGGGGTAAATATTCGCCGGTCCGTTCGGCACCAGTTTGAATAGCAGCGGCCGGCAGCGTAACGGTTGTTTGGGCTTTAGGCGGCTTATTAACAGCGGCCGTTTCGTTCCGGGCACTGGTGCTTTCGGAACATTGTGCCAGACTAAACAGTATGGATAAAAGCAAAAGCAGGTGTGCGTGCATCATAAAGTAAAATTAGAAAATTTAAATCAGGCACCTATATTTGTTCTAAAGAAGCCCGCGTGAACATAGCAAGGTATATTTCGAGTAAGATAACAGATTCCGGTACGGAGTCTTTTACGGCGTCGGTTACAAAAATAGCAATTATTAGCATTGCTATTGGGTTGGCTATCATGATTGTTTCCTTCTCTATTCTGGAAGGTTTCCGCAACCAGATTCAAAGCAAAATATTCAGTTTTGCGGCCCACATACAAGTAAGCAAGTACGATACCAATAATTCTTTTGAAGGCGACCCGGTAAGTTCTCTTGCCATAGAAAAAGATTTAAAAGGCATTGCTGAAATCCAAACAAAACAACCTTACGCTTTTAAAACCGCCATTGCCAAAGGCTCCGACGAAGTATTGGGCATTATTATTAAAGGGGTAGATAAAACTTACGACCTGGGCCCGATGCGCGGAAATTTAGTAGAAGGCAAAACCATTACTTTTACCGATACCGCCGCCTCTAACGAAATAATGGTAAGCCGGCAAATTGCCGATAAACTGCGCCTGCATATTGGCGATAAAGCTACTTTTTATTTTATTCAGAATCCGCCCCGGGCCCGCCGGTTTACCGTTACCGGCATTTACAAAACCGGTTTAGAAGAGTTTGACCAGGCTTACGTGATTGCCGATTTGCAGCACATCCGCGACCTGAACCGCTGGGACGATACCCTGGCGGGCGGCTACGAAATTGTGCTGAAAGATTTTGCCAAAATAGATACGGTAGCCAACGTTATTTTCGATAAGATGGACTATGACCTGCAACTCGAAAAAATTACCGACCAGTACGCCCAATTATTCGATTGGATGAAGCTGCTAAAGAAAAACGTGATTATTTTCTTAATCCTGATCATTTTTGTGGCCACTTTTAACATGATTTCCACGGTGTTTATCATGATTCTGGAACGCACCAACATGATTGGGTTATTAAAGGCTTTGGGGGCCACCGATCCGCAAATACGCGAAATATTCTTTTTTAAAGGACTGAGCCTGACCTTAAAAGGGTTGTTCTGGGGCAACGTAATAGCCTTAAGTTTTTGTTACCTGCAAGATCGCTTCAAAATTATTCCGCTCGATCCCGAAAATTATTACATGGATACGGTGCCCATCAACTGGAATTTTGGGGTAATTGTGTTGCTAAACGCCATTACTTTAATTCTCACTATGCTGTCTATTATTATTCCCACCCTCATGATTACCCGCATAAAACCGGTAACGGCTATTAAGTTTGATTAAGTAATTATAGCATTCTATTTAAATAATATTTGCCGCTGGTTAAAGGTGCCTTGTTGATTTTGCCCGGATAATTTGCATATATCGGTTGGGTAAGCTTACCTTTCTGCTATGCATAAAATCTGGTTAATATTTCAGCGGGAGTACCTGGTGCGGGTCCGTAAAAAAAGTTTTATCGTCATGACGCTGCTGGCACCTATTCTGCTGGCCGCCATTCTGGTTATTCCTATTTATTTAACTACCGTAACCGATAAAACCAATACCATTCAGGTGCTGGACGAAAGCGGTTTATTTCAGGATAAATTCCAAAGCACTGAAAAGCAGGTGTACCTACCCGTGCAGGGCAACCTGGAAACCTTAAAAGCGGCTTTCCTGGCAAGCGATCATACGGCTTTGCTTTACATTCCCAAACTAGATTTAGATAATCCAGCCGGCATCCGGCTTTACTCTAAGAGCAATATTAGCCTCGATAATAAGCTGGCCATTGAAAACAGCCTGCAGAAAGAAATTGAAACCCTGAAATACCAGCGGTCGGGCATTGAGCAGGAATTGCTCGAAAAAATTAAAACCGATGTTGATATTAGTACAACCAACCTGAGCAAAGAAGGCGAAAAAGATAATAATGCCTTTGTAACAACGGGCGCGGGCTACGTTGGCGCTTTCCTGATTTACATGTTTATTTTTATTTACGGCGTGCAGATTATGCGGGGCGTTATCGAAGAAAAAACCAACCGGATTGTAGAAGTTATAATTTCGTCGGTTAAGCCTTTTCAGTTAATGATGGGCAAAATATTGGGGATTGCGGCCGTGGGGCTTACCCAGTTTTTACTCTGGATAATATTATCGACGGTGGTTACCTCAGCCGTAACGGCCAGTTTCAAAGATAAGCTGGTTGATTCTCAGGCCCAATCAGTAGCCGCAGCGGGCGTAGAGAACCCGGCAACGGTAAAGGCCAGCGGTCCATCCGAAATATTAACCGCCCTCGATAACCTGAATTTACCCATGATACTGGGCTGTTTTGTGTTTTACTTTTTGGGCGGTTATTTGCTTTACGGGGCATTATTTGGGGCCGTGGGCGCTGCCGTAGATAACGAAACCGATACCCAGCAGTTTATGCTCCCGATTACCATTCCGCTTATTATTACCTTTGTAGTGGCCCAAACCGTAATTATCCGCAACCCCGACGGAGCGGTGGCTTTCTGGATGTCTATTATTCCGTTTACCTCGCCCATTGCCATGATGCTGCGCATTCCGTTTGGCGTTCCCTTACCCGAATTATTGTTATCGATGGGCCTGCTGGTGCTGGGTTTTGTATTTACTACCTGGATTGCGGCCCGCATTTACCGGGTTGGTATTTTAATGTACGGCAAAAAAGTTAACTACCGCGAATTATCGAAATGGCTTTTTTATAAAGTTTAAAGTTATTTTAAATTCTATAAATTATAATTTTGAAGCGCCGGGTAAACTTGTCCGGCGCTTTTTTTGTGCTGCTATGATTAATTACAACCCCAAAGAATGGTTTAGCTTTATCTTCCGGATAACGCGGGCCGATACTATAAGGAAGCTTTCGCCTTTATTGGTGGCCGTGGGCATTTACGCCGGGCTAATAGCTTACCTCGAACTAAACTTTTTAGCTGATTCGGCCGCCAATTTTATTAAAAACGTGGGGCTGATGCACAGTGTACTGGGTTTTGTTATTTCGCTGTTGCTGGTATTCCGGACCAATACGGCTTACGACCGGTGGTGGGAAGGACGCAAAATATGGGGCGGCTTAACCAACACCTCGCGTAATCTGGCTATAAAACTACAGGCCCTAAATATTTCGGCAGTAGATAAAGATTTTTTCCGGAATATGATTC
This sequence comes from Adhaeribacter rhizoryzae, assembly GCF_008629685.1. Classification (GTDB taxonomy): domain Bacteria; phylum Bacteroidota; class Bacteroidia; order Cytophagales; family Hymenobacteraceae; genus Adhaeribacter; species Adhaeribacter rhizoryzae. The sequence goes on from NZ_VWSF01000013.1 coordinate 36,353, forward strand.
CGAACTACGCGTTTGCCCTGAAAAACAGCCTCCGCGAAAACGAAGATTATCATGAACTCGATCCGGTATTGGATATAAAAAAAGACAAACATTTGCCTAACCAGATTGCAGCTGCCATTTATACCCGGGTAACAGCTTTGCACGCCCAACAGCAACTTTCCGAAGCCCAATTATTAAGTTTAACCACCGATGTAAATACCTTAACAGATTTGTGCGGGGCCAGCGAACGCATTAAAAATACCCCAATTCCCTTTACTTACAGCGTGTTTATTAAGAAGTTTATTTTCTTTTATGTAATATCACTACCATTTGGCTGGTCGTTTAGCTTGGGCTTCTACATTATTCCGGTAGTAGTACTCATTTTATATGCAATGGCCAGCCTAGAGCTAATTGCCGAAGAAATAGAAAACCCTTTCGGCACCGATGCCAACGACCTGCCCATCGATCAGATTTGCCAAAACATCCGTAAACACGTAGGAGAGTTGCTGGGTTAGAATGTAACATTTTCCAGTTACTATATCAATAGTTGCGATTACGCAAAGCCCGACGTTAACAGGAATAAACCTAATATTTTTGGCGCTTTGAGCATTACAGGAATTGCGCCGGGAGAAAATTAATACGTATGTTTAGGCAATTATAAAACTTTGCTATGATTGCCCGCACCATCGACGAAGTTCTCACTGCCCTAGAGGAAATAATAGCTGATTGTACCCGCAACAATAACCGGGCGGGCTACTTTGCCATGGTGTATTATTGTACTACGCTGCGGGTGAAAAAAGATATTTTACTTAATAATTTTGAAGATGGTCCGCGCATGGAGCAGTTTGATGTGCTGTTCGCCAATTATTACCTGCAAGCCTGGCACCAATGGCAAAAAAACCAACCCCCTGCTGCTGCCTGGAAAATTGCATTTGAAACGGCCACGCAAACCCCGGCCATTCTGATGCAGCATTTACTCCTGGGCATGAATGCCCACATTAACCTGGATTTAGGTGCTGCCGCCGTCGAAACCATGCGGGGCGACCGCCTGCAACACCTCCAACGCGATTTTAACAGCATCAACGCCATACTCGGGGCTATGATCGATAAGGTTCAGGAGAATATTGGCAAAATTTCGCCGCTAATGGGTTTACTGGATTTACACGCGCGCAACCACGACGAATTATTGGTGCAATTTAGCATTAACCTGGCCCGTGATGGCGCCTGGCGTTTTGCCCAGGAACTAAACAGCAAAACTGCCGCCGATTACCCAGTCTTCCTGGCGGCCCGGGATAATTGTATTGCCCAGTTAGGTAAAAACCTGGCTAATCCCCGCGGCTTACTCCTGAAATATACCCTAAAAGCAATCCGGGCAACCGAAAATCAACCGCCGGCTAAAATTATTAACTTACTGAAAGTACTTTAATCAGCTTACACATTATTAGTTGGGGCTAACCTAATCCTGAGGCTATTACGGGCTTACTTCTATAAATAAATAGCTTTACTTCCGAAGTAGCAATTTCTCGGAATCATTTTAGCGGCTTATGTAGTATTAAAATAAAAGTTTTGTTTATTTATGTGTGTATATACAATAAATGTAAGTACATTTACTTAAACAGTGTAGCAGAACATTCATAACTAAAATATAAATAACTAAAACCTAAAACTATGGCAACTATTAAATGGGTAGCAGACCCGGCGCACAGCGAAGTTCAGTTTAAAGTAAAACACCTGATGATAACCACCGTAACTGGTTATTTCGAAAAGTTTACGATTGAAGCAGAAACCAGCGACGACCAGTTTACCGACGCTACAAAAGTTACTTTTACCGCCGATATAAACACCATTAACACCAACAACGACCAGCGCGATACTCATTTAAAATCGGCTGACTTTTTTGATGCAGAAAACCACAATGAGCTGCGGTTTGAAGGAACCCGTTACGAAAATGTAGGTGGCAGTGATTATAAGTTACACGGCGATTTAACCATTCGGGGCATTACCAAACCTATAACCTTAAACGTAGAATTTGGCGGCATTGTGGTAGACCCTTACGGCCAAACCAAAGCCGGCTTTACCGTAACTGGTAAAATCAGCCGCAAAGAATTTGGCTTAATCTGGAATGCCGTAACCGAAGCGGGCAGCGTGGTAGTAAGCGATGAAATTCGCCTTTTAGTTGAAGTACAATTGGTAAAACAAGGTTAAAAAATATTACCGTTATGTTAAGCTCGCCGGAGTAGGTATTTCTTAGTTTATACCATTATTTTTCGGGTACTGCGCTTACATTATTGTAGTCATCCTGAGCTTGTCGAAGGATCTAATAATTATTTAATGCTGTTATAGATCCTTCGACAAGCCCAGGATGACCAATAGTAAACACTTAAGCGCAGGTTTCGTTTTATAATGGTATTATAAGTACGGTGTAGCTATTTCGGCAAGCTCAACATAATTATTCTATCTTTAAGTAGCGTAAACCTGATATTTATATCATTTATTCCGCAGCTAAAATATTAGCTTCTAGGGTTGCGGGTTTGCGGAAAGGTTGCCCAATGAGGTAAACCGCGAAAGCTTCTTTTACGCCTTTTAGATTTATATTGGTGCAAATTGTTTCCTGGGGTTGATTTTTTAACAACTGAAAGGCTTTGGCCGAAATGACAAAGTTGTTATTAAGTTCTTTGGTGGCATTCTGCAGGCGGGCGGCTACATTTACCGGAAAGCCCATAACGCTTAAATTATTATTTACGCCAATACCAATATTTCCTAATATTACGCGGCCTACGTGCAGCCCAATGCCTACCTGTAAATAATAATTAAAATAATGCTGTAAATACGTTTGGTTAAAAACCTCCAGATCTCTAAAAATCTGGTTGCCGGCATTTACTGCGGCCTGTACGGCGTTTCGCAAGCTGGTTTCCAGACCAAAAACAGCGTATAAGCCATCGCCGGCGGTTTCTATAATGCGGCCCTGGTGGCTGGTTATGGCATTCGAAAATATCCGGAAAAGCCGGCGCATAATATGAATAACATCAAATGGCAGGTGGGCTTGCATAAAAGGAGTAAAGTCGCGGATATCGAGAAAAAACAAGGTTAGTTTCTTTTCTTCGCCAATTGCTTGCAGCATATCTTCGCCCGACGCATCGTTTATGTAAAGACAGCGATCGGTTTCGTCGCGAATAATGCGGTGGAGTTTTACCGGCTGACCAATTACCTGGGTCTGGCACGCTAACCGGACTTCATTCGGAAATTTTATTCTGCTTTGGGCTAATTTTTCCCGGACATTTGGTTCGCTCAGGTTTTCGGCGCCTTCGGTTACCAGCACCCGGCAAGTAGAACATTGGGCCTTACCGCCGCAAGCGTGGTAATGCGGAATACCCGCAGCCAGCGAAGCTTCCAGAATGGTTTGGCCCGGCTGCACCGGCACCATTTTTTCACCTATAAACAATATTTGGTTTAGTTCTTTTTCAGCCATAGCCTTACAATAAGTTTAGCCTTACTTTATTAAACAAACTGCCGGGCACCTGCTGCATTTAATCCCAGGAACTGCGCACCGAAAGGGCATAGCGGCCAGCTCCCAGAAAATAAACAGCCAGCGCGCCAAATAAGAATAAAGCCGGCAACTCCACGCCCCAGGCACCTGATTCGGTTAGCTTAAAAATATCGGAGAAGTGCCGCATTACAATGGCCCAGAACATGGTGAAAGCTATTAACAACGCCGCCAAACGCGCCCGCAAACCTATTATTAATAGCAAAGGGGCAATTACCTCGCCTAAATATACCCCGTACGCCATTACGGCCGGTATGCCTTTGGCCTCGTGCAATTCCACTAAGCCGTCAATGCCTTTTATTAGTTTGCTAATGCCGTGCAACAAGAGCAGTCCGCCAATGGTTAAACGCAAAAGCAGCTTACCCGTATCGGTGCTGGGTGCATTCATATAACCTGAATATTATGTGTTTAAATAAAGTTTTACCTTAAAATATTCGTTAAGTTTATAGCTTATCTTTATTGTTTTAAGGCATACGCGTATAAAAAGTACCCGGGTAACGTTCTTTTGTTAAACCAATCTTTTAAACTTTAGCTGCCATGAAAAAGATTAAGCTTGCCGCATTTGTATTACTCTTGTTTTTGAGCACAGCTTTTACCTGGTTTCACCACGGTTGGGCCAATTACGACCAAACTAAACCGCTCGATTATACCGGCACCATTCAGGAATTTACTTACGAAAATCCGCACGCTACGGCTAAACTGGCGGTTAAAGACCAAACCTGGACGGTAGTGCTGGCGCCTACCAGCCGCATGCAGGAAAGAGGCGTTTTGGCCGAAATGCTGGCCAAGGGCACTTCTATCCGGGTGGTGGGGTATCCGCACCGCGAGGTTAAAAACGAAATGCGCGCCGAAAGAATATTTGTAAAGGGCAAAAAATACGAAATGCGCCGTTAAGCATGGCGGCACTCGTAACGGAGGTATTCCGGTGGCTCGAAGATTCGGTTTGGGCTGTTACCATCCGGCAATCGGTATGGTTATACCCGGCGCTGGAAGTAGTGCATATTTTGGGTATTGTCATAATTGTGGGCGCTGCATTTATGTTTGATTTACGCTTGCTGGGTTTTGGCCGCGAAATATCGGTGCAACACCTGGCTGGGCATTTGCTTTCGTGGTCGCGGCGCGGGCTATGGCTGGTGGTACCTTCAGGCTTTTTGTTGTTTATAACCGATGCCCTGGCCTTGGGCTACAGTTTTACTTTCTGGCTTAAAATGGCTTTGCTCTCCCTGGCGGGTTTTAATGCCCTAATATTTCATCAATTTACTTTTGCTTCGGCTGCCGGCTGGGCTACTTACCAGGTTGCGCCCATTAAAGCTAAAGCAGCAGCAATTATTTCTATTTTGTTGTGGCTAGGCGTAATAATTTGTGGTAGATGGCTGGCGTATTAGGGCGGTAAGTTTTGTTTAACCAAAATTGTTATTTCGAATTTTTCCCAAGCGCTTTAAAGGTTTTTTAAAATATTGGTACACCTGGTTCTGGCAGCGAGAACCAGGTGTACTAATTTTTAGGTTGCTCTAATCTATGCTGCTTCAAAATAAAGTTTAAACAACATACGATAGCCGTTGTTCAGGAATTTCAATATTGGCGTAACCCAGTTCTTCTAAGTCAGTTTTTAATCTTTCCATTACCCGTTTTTCGCCGTGTACCAGAAATATATTTTTAATTTTTTCTTTATCCTGGCAATGTAAAAATTTGGCAATATCGCTGTAATCGCCGTGGGCACTGTATTCTTTCATCTGCATTATTTCGGCTTTTACTTCAATTTCTTCCCCAAAAATATACACCTTTTCGGCGCCGTTCATGAGTTTACCGCCCAAGGTAGAAGGTTCGCAGTAACCCGTAATAAGTACAGCGCTGTTTGGGTCAGAAAGGTTATTTTTTAAGTGGTTCCGGATGCGGCCGGCCTCCATCATCCCCGACGACGAAATAATAACACAAGGTTCGTCGAAAGTATTTAGTTGTTTAGAATCTTCGGTTTCGGTAATGTAGCTGAGCTGCGGAAAGCCAAAAGGGTCCGGATCGGTTTTAATGTACTCCAGCATGGTATCGTTAAAATATTCCGGGTTGCTGCGCAAAATATCCGTAGCATAAACCGATAATGGGCTATCTACGAAAACCTTAATATTGGGTAAGCGGCCTTCTTCGGCTAAGTAATTTAAGGAGTAAATCAGTTCCTGGGTGCGGCCAATACTAAAAGCCGGAATCAATAATTTACCACCGCGTTCTACGCAAACTTCCTGTACTATTTTTTGGAGGCGTTCTTCGGTGTTTTCTAAGGAAAGGTGCAGTTTGTCACCGTACGTCGATTCGCACAAAATAATTTCGGCTGCCGGAAAAGGCTGGGGCGTTTTTAAAATGCGGTTGGCAAAGCGGCCAATATCGCCGCTAAAGCATAAGGTGCGTTCCTGGCCGTTGTCCTGCAATTTTAAGTTAATGGCCGCGCTGCCTAACACGTGGCCGGTATCGGTAAATAAAAGTTCTATGTCTTCGTCTATCTGGTAAGGCTGGTCGTAAGGTACGGTTTTAAAAAGCTGCAGGGCCGCTTCGGCATCTGCTTCGGTGTAAAGCGGTTCATGAGTAGCATTATTGCCGTTGCCATTATTGTCTTGTATGCGGGCACTATCGCGCAAAAGCAGTTCGCACAACTCCAGGGTGGGTGGGGTACAGAAAATGGGGCCGTTATACCCTAGTTTTACCAAACGCGGAATTAAACCCGAATGGTCGATGTGGGCGTGCGAAAGAATCAGGTAATTAATATTTTCGGGTTCAAAGTTAAATTCGCGGTTTTCTTCGTCGTTGTTCTCGCCTTTTCCTTGTTGCAGCCCGCAATCGAGCAAGATGCGTTTGCCGTTTTCTAATGTAACCAGGTGTTTGCTACCCGTAACGCTCTGTGCCGCGCCGTAAAATGATATGGTCATAAGTGGGTGATTAAATAAGTTGGCTTATCTACGGGTTGCGCGGGCGGGCGTTGTGCTGATGGCAAATATTAATATGGCAGAGTAAACCCACCGAATAAAGCCCGGCTCTTGCAATAATTAGCGAAACTTTTCTTAAATAAATATTCCTAATAAATATTAGTTTATTTAAAAATTATTAAATTAGGATATTAATGTATGCGTATATTTTCCTGACCCAAGATGGCTAAAAAAATACTCCTGCTGTTTTATTGCTGGTTTGCCGTTGTTGTTGCATATGGGCAGGATATTATTACCCGCACCGATGGCGTAGCCATTAAAGCGCAGGTGCTTGAAATAAAACCCAACCAGATAAATTTTAGGTTATTTGGGCAACCCGACACCTTAGTTTACCAGATTAGTACCCAGGATGTACAAACCTTGCGCAAGGCCGATGGCACTACCCAGACTTTTAACCAGCCCGGTGCCAACGTAGCAGACAGGGGCTTTAATTACGAAACCCAGACCCGCCGGCACATACTTTGGTTTCATCCTTTCGATTTAATTTACGCTAGCTTTACTTTGGGCTACGAGTACCTGTTGCCTTCGGGTAAGTTAGGGATAAAAATACCGGTTTCTTTGGGTTTGGCTGGGGGTACCGGCAATAATTATTACGATGATTTCCGGCGCAATAATCGTTACGGAGCCGGATTAGAACTAAATATTTACCCGTTTGGCCAGCGCCGGTTCAACTATTATTTTGGTCCGGCTATAAACTACCGAACTTACCGGTTTTATTATTACAATTATGCCCAAGGGCTGCCACAACCCGAATTATTAAAAGAAAATGCGCAGCTTTTTGCCGCAGTCCTAAAAAACGGAATTTATTACCAGTTTAATAAATCGATTAGTATTGGGGCCGATTTAGGTTTGGGCATTCGTTTCTTTAACGAGCCAAACCCACCCGATGATTATTACTATCCGGAAAACAGAACGCGCGGCTACCTGCCCGGTAACATACAACTCGGATTTCGTTTTTAACCTTTTTAACTATGAAAAAATTAACGGGGTTATCCGTCCGGAGTATACCGCTATTTAAAATATTCCGGTTGCGATTGGTGCAACGGTCTGTAGCCTTTTTGCTGAGCTTTTCGTTGCTGCACCTAACAGTAGGTTGCAATTTTTACCGGGTACGGGAAGAAAAAAATATTAGCGCCGAAAAGGTGACCGGTTTACCCAATTACAAACGTTTTATTTTGCACCAGGGCAGCAACCTGTGGGAACTGAAAAATATTGCCCTCCAGGAAAACACCATAACCGGCAATTTACAGGCCTTACCCGACGATCTTTTACCCTACACAGACGACAAAGTAGGCACACCGCACCGGTATAAATCAGATTACAAAGGCATTGCCCTAAATATTGTGCACCTGTACGTGTACGAGTTTGCCCAGCTCAAAAATAACCAGGCCAGTATTCCGGTTGCGGCCCTGAAACGTTTAGAAATTACCGATAAAGACAATGGGGCAACTGTGGCCTCTTATACCTTTACTACCATTGCCAGTTTGGGCGTGGCTTTTTCGTTGGTAGCTATAATTGCCTTGCTTTTAAAAAGTTCGTGCCCGTTTGTGTACGCTTATAATGGAAAAAACTTTGAGTTTATCGGCGAAGCTTACGGTGGCGCCATTTTTTCGCCGCTGGAGCGCGATGATTATATGCCCTTACGAAACTGGCAAGCCGATGCCGGTAAAGTACAGGTAAAAATAGCAAACGAGTTAAAAGAGCGGCAATACACCAACCTGGCTGAACTGGCCGTGGTGCAGCACCCGACAACCGTTAAAGTACTCCTGGACCAGCAAGGCCAGCCGCATACCCTGCAAAATATACAGGCGCCCGTAACGGCTATGGCTTCCGACGGGATTAATTATGCTGCCGCGCTTGCTGTTCAGGATAGCAGCACCTGGGCTTTTAACAACGCTGCAAAAAATATTAATGCTATTAATATTAAGTTTCCTAAACCGGCTAATTCCAAAACCGGCAAGTTGGTGCTGCATGCCCAAAATTCTTTGTGGCTCGATTATTTATTTGGAGAGTTTACGAAGCAATTTGGTAGTATTTATAACCACTGGGCCGAAAAACAAAAAGCTGTACCGGCTGCCGATTTGTACCAATGGCAGCAGGAGCAAGGCCTTCCGTTGCTGGTAGAAGTGCAAACTACCGCCGGCTGGCAAGTGGTAGAACGCATCCCGCCGGTTGGGCCGCTTGCGGCCCGCGATTTGGTGGTGCCCATTAATTTAACGCAAGTAAAAGGCAAAGACGTAAACGTGCGGTTATCGTGTGGTTTTATGTTTTGGGAAGTAGATCGGGCCGGCATGGATTTTACGCCCAATTTGCCGGTAACTGTAGAAAAAGTAAAAGCAACTACGGCTTTTGAAAAGACCGGGCAAAATGTAAATCACTTGTTAGCCGCTACCGACCAAAAATATCTGGAACAATTTTCGGTGGGCGATGCTGTAACGCTCACATATTTATTGCCTGCCAAAAAAGCAGAGCAGGAGCAAAGCTTATTTTTACATACCCGCGGCTATTACGAGCATGTCCGGGAGTATGAAGGCATTCCCAATTTGCTAACCTTACGGGAATTCGAAAAGCCGGGCCATTTTATTCAGTTTTCGCGCGACCGGTACGAGCAACTGGCTCGCCAGAATAATTATTATAACCTGATTACCGCCCATGCCACAACCCGTTAACCAAGTAATAGCCGGGTTAAATATTTTACCGGAAGCGCCATCGCCTGAGTTACCTTCAGCTATAATTACGCCTATAAATATTAAGCCGGTAATGCTTAACCGCTGGCAAAGTTTTTGGGCCATGCGCCGCATTCGGTTTAGTTTATTTTGGTTGATTTTAATTAAACTCCGGAACCCGCTAAAAGCCGTTTGGGCCATTCGCCAGTTAATTAAAATCCGGCGCCGGTATTTAGGTGATTTTGCCTATAAAAAAGTAGCAAAGGTAGATAACCGCTATTTTTATGAATACAATACTCCGGGTTGGCCTTCCAAAGCTTTCGACGATTACCATTTGGCTGAACTTAACCGGCTTGTACCCTTCGAGCAAAAGCCTTATTTTTTCAAAAACGTAATTATTGCCATTACCAAAAAATGCGCCTTGCGCTGCGAACATTGTTTTGAATGGGATGCGCTGAACAAAAAAGAAAAGCTTACTACGCATGATTTGCAGGCAATTGTACAACAGTTTCAGGCGCAAGGAGTAGGGCAATTGCAATTTTCGGGCGGTGAGCCTTTGCTCCGGATGCCTACCTTAATAAGCTTATTGCAAACAGCCCAACCCGGCACCGATTTTTGGGTATTAACCTCGGGTCATTTATTAACGCCTGAACATGCCCAATCCCTGAAGCAAGCCGGCTTAACCGGCGTAACTATTAGCCTCGACCACGTAGATCCGCACCAACATAACCTTTTCCGGGGTTTTAGTTCCGCTTATGATTGGGTAGAACAAGCAGCCGCTAATGCCAATAAAGTTGGTTTGGTGGTTGGGTTTTCGTTGTGTGCCACCAAAGCTTTTGTAACCGAACAAAATTTAATGGCTTATGCCCGGCTGGTAAGCCAGTTAGGTGGTGTTTTTATTCAGGTACTCGAACCCAAAGCCGTGGGGCATTACGCTGGCCAAACAGTAGGTTTAGCGGCAGCCCAGCAGAAAATATTAGAAGATTTTTATACCAAACTAAATTATTACCCCGCTTACCACCATTTGCCCATGGTGGTTTACTACGATTACCAACGCCGGCGGGCCGGTTGCGCCGGTGCCGCCGATCGCCACGTTTACGTAGATACCGACGGCAACCTGCACGCCTGCCCATTTTGCCAGAAACCGGCCGGCAATATGCTCGAAAAAGGAGTAGAAAATGCTTTAGGAAAATTACGTCAAACCGGTTGTCCCGTTGTGTAAGCTTCTAAACTAAATTATTACATTAGCAAACGAAACTTGCGCTTAAGTATACATTATTGGTCATCCTGAGCTTGTCGAAGGATCTATTAAAACTATGAAAAGTAGATTTAGCCATTTCGACAGGATACCTATGACCGCAATACCCCAATAATATTATATGCTTCTTAAGGAATTTTTTAAGGAATAATGGTGGTAAACAGGTAAACGGCAAATATTACCAATAGCACCACGCCCTGCAAAATATTAGTGCGCCCCGTAGAAAGCGATATAATAATCGTAAATAAAGATAAAAATAATAATACCGTAGATTTTACATCGATGCCCAACGTAATGGTTAAGCCTGTAAAGGCTGATAACACCGCTACAGCCGGAATAGTTAAACCAATGCTGGCCAAAGCAGAGCCAAGCGCCAGATTTAGGCTGGTTTGCAAACGATTATTCTTGGCGGCCCGCCAGGCAGCTAACCCTTCGGGCAATAATACCACCCCGGCAATAATTACCCCTACCAAAGAATTAGGTGCCCCAAGACTTACCACGCCAGCTTCGATGGTAGGAGCCAATGCTTTTGCCAGTAAAACCACCGCTCCCAAACAAGCCAGGAGCAACATAAAACTAATAAAAGCAACCTTATTGGTTGGCGGAGCGGCGTGGGCGTCTTCATCGTCGGCAGCATCTGGCGGTAAAAAGAAATCGCGGTGCCGGACTGTTTGCACGAGTACAAAAGTGCCGTACAAAATTAATGAAACAATAGCAATGAAACCTTGCTGCAGGTAATTGAAAACCGGGCCGGCAATACTGGTGGTATAATTGGGCAATATTAAAGTTAAGGTTAATATTGCCATTAGTGTAACCAGCGCCGCACTTACACCTTGTACGCCAAATATTTGTTCTTTAAACCGCGCCCCGCCTGCTACCAGACATATACCAACAATACCGGTAAGAATAATCATAACAGCGGCAAATACCGTGTCGCGGGCCAATGCAGTGGTTTCGGGGCCACCCGCTAGCATTAAAGAAACAATTAGCGATACTTCTAAAAAGGTTACCGCAATAGCCAGTACCAAGGTGCCAAAAGGTTCGCCCACGCGGTGCGCTACTACTTCCGCATGATACACAGCCGCTAACACGCCAGCAATGAGAACTCCCGCCAAAATAAAAACATATACACCACCCCATTCAAGCGAAATTAAAAAATAAGCTAACCAGGCAAAAACAGGAGACGCAATAGTCCAGAACGGGAGCGGTAATTTCAATTTCATTCGAAAAGTAATTTTTAAAATAGTTTATTTAAGAAGCTTCTAAGTAGCTAGTTAAATTAAAGTATATATAAGTATAAGTGCCGGATACGCCCCGTCTGTTTTAGGAGAGGCAGGAGTATTAAATATTCACCGGTTACTTTTTGCCTACTTATTTTTGTACTAGTACTTAATAATACCACCTTCTGCTAAATACGGTAATATCGGAAAAATAACCGGCCACTTATAAACAAGAACTATCTCGTTAGGGTTTTGCCAACTATAACGAGGTAATAACGGCTTGCCAAAATTTATTACAAGCCGAGTTGGACATCGCGAACTGCAATTTGGTGTAAGTTTTATGTGTTCCTCATTAAAATATTCAGGAATATATTACCAACGGTTGTGGCTCCGCTGGGTAAACAGCTAATATATTCCTGAATATTCTACTGCTTTATTCTAATTCAGAATCATTGGTTCTGGCCGTTTTAATTAAGGAAAATACAATGCTAATGGTAATAATAAGCCCAATCACGATTAAAGAAATAAAGGTTGGGATTTTAAAAATATCGATCATTACCATTTTAAAACCTACAAATACCAAAATAACGGCTAAACCAGTAGATAAATAAACAAACCGGTGTATTACGTGGGCCAGGGCAAAATAAAGCGAACGAAGACCCAAAATTGCAAAAACGTTTGAGGTATAAACAATAAACTGATCTTGGGTAATAGCCAGAATTGCCGGAATGCTATCAACCGCAAAAATAAGGTCTGTGGCTTCAATAAGCACCAGAACCAGGAAAAGCGGCGTAGCATATACCTTGCCGGCTTGCTTCACAAAAAACTTGTCGCCTTCTAATTGGTTTGTAACGGGCATTATTTTCCGGAAAAATTTTATAATGGGATTTTTCTCCGGCTCAATTTCTTTGCCCTGATCCGAAAACATTTTGTAGCCGGTGTAAATAAGGAAAGCCCCAAACAGGTAAATCGTCCAGTGAAACTTTTCAATTAAAGCAACACCCGCAAAAATAAACAGCACGCGCATGAGCAAAGCGCCCAAAATACCCCAAAACAATATTTTGTGCTGATAAATAGAGGGAATTTGGAAATATTTAAATATTAAGACAAATACAAAAATATTATCTACACTAAGGGTTTTCTCTAAAACATAACCCGTTAAAAATTCAACCGCTTTATGCTCGCCAAACCAATAATAAATAAGTCCATTAAAAATTAGGGAAAGGCAAATCCAAACGCCGGACCAGGTTAATGCTTCTTTAACCGAAACCACGTGTGCTTTGCGGTTAAATACCCCCAAGTCTAAAGCCAACATTAGAAGGACGAAAACATTAAAGCCAATCCAAAACCAATTATTTACTTCCATCCTTATAGTTAGTTATTAGGTTTTATGCTAGATTATTTTTTTTATGTTAAACAAGAGCGCTGAAACAAATTATAGCAGCAAATAACGGTGCAAGTTAAGTTAAATTAAAACAATAAGCTCTTTGGCTGCCGTTTTATACGCAGCAACGTACCTAACCGTAAACGGCAATTGAGTTATAACAGTATTATAGAGGAAGTGGCAGAAAGGCAAACTGCCGGTTTAATTATAAGGCGTAGTGTAAGCTAAATTAATTAGAAGTAATAACGGCGCCGTGCAGCACGTGCTTTATTCTTTTTTATCTGAGTTTGTTTTGTTGCTGGCCGGCGTGGGCAGGTTCCAGTGAAAACGGAGGGCTAAAATGCGTAAGGTAAAACATACAATTAAGGCTATAATGGCCACCCAACCACCGGCACCCCATTTTAAGTAATTGCCCAACACCACAATTGCCGACCCAAGCAGCGCTGCCGATGCATATATTTCTTTTTCCAGGATAACAGGAACCCGGTTAAGCAAAATATCGCGTATTACACCACCGCCCACGGCGGTAGTAATGCCCAGCAAAATAGCCACCTCGCCATTATGGCCATAAGAAAGCGCTTTTTGTGCACCGGTTACAGCAAACAACGATAAACCCACCGCATCGAAAAGTAGAACCGGTCGGTTGAGCCGTTGTACAAAGGAAAATAACCCAACGGTTAAGCCGGTAGCAATAATGGCTACTACCAAATAACGCCAGTTTGTTAATCCGGCGGGCGGAATGGCCCCAATACAAAGGTCGCGGATAATACCGCCGCCACAGGCCACGGTAAAAGCAAGCGCACAAATGCCAAACAGGTCGAGGTTGCGTTTTCTGGCTGCTGTTGCCCCGCTTATAGCAAAGGCAAAAGTGCCTGCCAGTTCCAGAATATAATACAAGGATTGTAGTTTTTCCATTTTAATAACCCAGCACAGATTAACTGAATGAGGTAGCAGTTCCTGTTAGCATCGTTGGCAAACCGGTTTTAAGATTATGTGTAATATTAGCGCAAATATTGGTTAATAGTTACTTAGTAAATTACGCAATATTTGCTTGTATACTTTCTTTAATGCTTAGCAGTCCACTATTGTCATTCAGGAGGAAACTATGTAGCAGGCAGTCAAATAGGTTCTTCCTGAATGACACGTGTGGATTGCTTGAACTTTCATTTTTTTGGCTTTTGCGTAACTGCTTTATGCAAATGAAATGCTACCTATTTGTTACGCAATTTGCTTAACTAAACAAAAAAAGCCAGCTACAGGTAGCCGGCTTTTATGTTTTAGTAAGTAGAAATTAAAAATAATTAATTGCTCTCGCCCGCCTTGGCATCGTCGTTGGATATTTTCTTTTTCCGGCGAGGCTGATTTTTAAAATCCATTTTACCAAATTGGTAATTGGCACTAATGCGGAACTGACGGGTGTAGACATACAGCAGATTGTCTTGCTCCGAAGTATTGGTTTTAAATGTGTTCCGCATTTTTAATGTTTGGGAAAAAGGATTATCAACCCCCGCGCTAATACTGGCTTTCTTATTTAACAATTCTTTTTTCAGAGCCAGGTTATAATAGGTCCAGGAAGATGATTTACCTTGTAAAGTTACGCGGGGCGAGTTAAACATGCCAAACACCTGGGCGCTAATGCCCTTAGGAAAGGTATAAGACGCATTCAGGTTGGCATTGTACATAACGCTGGCGTTAGATGCTTCCAGTTGTGCGCTCCGGCTTTCCAAATCGGTGTAAAAAATATTAACGTTACCACTAATATTGCCTTTCTGTAAAAACTTGGTATTGCCAAATAAACTAAAACCATAGCTGGCATTCCGGCCAATATTGCCGAACCGGGTATAATTTACACCTTCTGAGGTAGGCAATGTAAAAGATTGAATAGAATTATTGGTTTGCCGCCAGTACACCGAAGCATTAAACGAAGTACCGGATTTAAAGAACCGGCTGTAGCCTAGTTCATACGAATTGGTTAACTCGGCCTCTAGTTTAGGATTACCTACCTGAATATTAAAGGTATCGGAGCGGTTTTCAAATGGGTTCAGGTAATATAATTGGGGGCGCTGGATGCGTTTGGTATAGTTAAACTTAATTGTTTGGTTATTTTTTAAAGTACGGGATACGGCAATACTCGGAATAAAATTGTCGTAATCCTGGTTAATCGTGGTTTCAGTAGAGGTAAAATCACCGCTGATTTGGGTGTGCTCGTAGCGGGTACCAAGTTTAAAGTTATATTTTTTGTTAAGGCTAAACCCATAAGAGGCATAAGCCGCGGCTACATCCTGGTGGTAAGAGAAAATATCGGTACGGTTCGGCTGAATTACAAAATCTCCAGTACCCGGTTCGGCCAGTAAAAAGCGGTAATCGCTTTCGGCGTAACGTAAAATGGCCTTGCCGCCAATTTCCAATAGCTGGTCTTTAGCCAAAGGCTGGGTATAATCTACCTGTAAAGTTTTTTCTTCGTTGTACGCATCGTTCAAATTTTGTTCCTGCAACGATAATTGGTTATCGCGGTTATAAACATCGGCATAATTATAATTATCGCGGTTGTTGTGGCTTAATAAACCCAAAACAGTTAATTCCTGACCTTGCTTGCTAAACTGCCGGTTGTAATCCAGGTTTACATCGTAATTCATGTTTTCGAACTCAATATTATTTTGCCGGGTGTTTAAACCTATCAGCGCATTTTGCAAATATTGGGTAGAAGTCTGGGTGGTTTTAAAAGCAAAATTGCCGCTTTGCATGCGAATACCAGCCGCTAAATTACTTTTGGGCGTTAAGTCGTAGTCGGTGCCAAACTGCAGAAAATTAAAGTTGCCCACCCGTTTGCCTTCCATTGTCTGGTATAAGCGATCAATATTCGAAAGGCCGGTATAGTAGGTATTGCCGGTTTGTTTGCCTGGGTTGTTGTTCCAGTTGGTGCCTAAAGCCGAATTAAGGCCAAATTTTCCTTTGCGGTAGTTTACATTGCCATTTACGTTGCTGTTGCGGGTACCGTAAGAAGCGTTTACTGTGCCATTTACGCCTTGTAACCCGTTTTTCTTGGTAATAATATTAATAATGCCGGCGGTACCTTCGGCATCGTACTTAGCCGAGGGGCTGGTAATCACTTCCACGGTTTTAATTTGGTCGGAGGGAATTTGGCGCAAGGCATCGGCAATATTGGTAGCCATAATGGTAGAAGGCTTGTTGTTGATGAGTACCCGAATATTGCCGCTGCCGCGCAATTGCACGTTTCCTTCTAAATCTACGGTTAACCCTGGTACTTTTTTCAGTACATCGCTGGCCGTGCCGCCGGTATTGGTAATATCTTTTTCGGCGTTGTATACCATGCGGTCTACTTTGTCTTCTACCAAAGGTTTTTCGCCTAAAACGGCTACTTCGTTCAGGGTTTTGGTGTTGGCTTTTAAAGCTATCGGGCCAATATTAACTTCGTTTTTGCCTTCAATGGCAATATTATTGATGCTTTTCGCTTCGTAACCCAGAAAAGTAATGGTTAAGGAATATTGGCCATTGGCTACCCGGCTAATCGTAAACTTTCCTTTATCGTCGGTAATGGCGCCGTCTATGGTTTTACCGGTAAGTTTATCTAGGAGGGCAACGGTAGCAAAAGCTACCGGGGTTTTAGCAGCTTCATCAGAAACAACGCCGCTTATTTTGCCGTTACCTTTGGGTATTGCCTGGCTTGCTGCTTGCGCAGTAGCAACGGGTGGGGAAGGAGCTTGCGCAAAAATTGTTCCGCCGGAAAAAATACTGGCTGCTGCCAGGAGTATAAGTGTTTTCATAATAGGTAGATAAGTAGATAAGGTTAATTTAATTTCCAGAGAATATTCTCTGTTAAACAATAGCCTTTTTGCTCTTTCTCTACCAATCCCCCCAGGACCATTATTTACAAAATATTCAAAAGAAGTCGTGAGCTTTCTTGCATATTCTGAAGCAAAGATACTTAAATGGCTGCTGGCCGAAAGCCGATAGGGGTGAACCGCCATTACATACCGGTAAACCAACAATATTTGTAGGTGAACAGAGCCGTTCAGAAAAAATTAGGGTAAATATTTCTTCTTAAAGCCAGATGATAAGCCTGGTTTATCAACCTGCTTTTTTACAGGGGGAATAGCTCGGGTTATAATTCTAAGTAAACCGATATACACGAAGAAAAGACATTGCAATTAAACCCAAATATTTAAAAACAAAGCAGTCTGCCGTAAAAATTGCTTGCTGAACATCCTGTTGGGGTATTTGTTAGCAGCCTTTATCAGACTACAAATTTCTAAAATTTGAAAATTTCCAGAATTATTTAGCTTTTATGTAAATCTGGCGTTTGCCAGTGCATTAATATTTGCCTTATTTCTAGTATTTTAGCGCGCGCTTATTCTGAATTTTAAAGTACTATTAATGTTAAATGCAAACGAATTAGGTGCTGTTTTTGCCTATGCTGATTCGCCCTATTTAATCGTATCGGCTGAGGCTGCTTACCCAATTGTTGCGGCTAATGCGGCTGCTTCTAACTGGAGCCATTTTGATGCAGATAAACTCATACACGAAAGTAGAGTAGCAGGCCCGGCTAAATTTGCCGATTTACTCGGATTGCCCGAAACCCGATTAGTAGATTTATTCGGGCAAGTTATAAGCACCCTACAGGCTATAAAAATTAAGGTAGAACCGCCCCGGCTACCAGATAATGACCTGCCGGTTAATGAGTGCGCCAGTGTTTTAGAAATATTCCCGCTTATTACTAACAATCAGGTAACATACCTGGTGCTAAAGGTTTTTTTAGCAGATAAAATATTGCCGGAGCCAAGTGCTTCTGAAATCGCGCATATACATTTGCCCGAAACGCAGCAATCGCTGGCCGTAATATTCGATAGTTTAGCCAATGTTATTTTTGTATTAGATGTAGAAGCGCCGGATTTGTATAAATTCTCGTATGTTAATCGGGCTTTTCAGGTTACTACCGGCTTACCTGTTTCTAAGGTAGTTGGCAGCTACGTACAGGAAATAATACCGGAGCCATCGTTAAGTCTGGTTTTAGAAAAATACCACGAAGCCATTACTAAACGCAAACAAGTAAGCTGGCAGGAAGTATCGGAGTACCCGGCGGGCCAGAAAACCGGGGAAGTGCTGGTGGAGCCGGTTTTTGATGCGCAGGGCAATTGTTTGCGCTTGGTGGGCATGGTACACGACATTACCGAACGCAAAGAAATTGAAGTAAACCAAATGCGTTTAACGCAGGATTTGTACCAGCACAACCGCGATTTAGAACAGTTTACCTATATTGTATCGCATAATTTGCGCGCGCCTTTGGCCAATGCGCTGGGTTTGGTAAGGCATTTGCCCAATATGCCCACAACCACTGAACTTTACCAGCAATACCTTTCGCATTTAATCACGAGCATCGAAAAACTAGATACTATTTTAAAAGATGTAACCCAGATTTTATCTGTCCGGGACAGGCAAAATATAGACCATTACGAAGCTGTTGTTTTAGCAGAAGTTTGCGAGCAGGCCAAGCAGGATCTGGCTCCAGAATTAGGCGCATGTGGCGGCCATTTGCATATAGCCGTAGCACCGGATTTTATCGTACACGGCAGTCGGGTTTATTTGTATAGTATATTTCATAATTTAATTAGTAATGCTATTAAATATCGTTCTTTAAACCGGGTGCTGGAAATAAATATTACTACCATTAACACAACCCCGGAAGAGAAAACAATTCAGTTTTCGGATAACGGCTTAGGGTTTGATATGAACAAGTACGAAAACGACGTATTTAAATTATACAAACGCTTTCATCATAATAGTAGCATAGAAGGGCGCGGGGTTGGTTTATTTTTAGTTAAAACCCACGTAGAAGCACTTGGCGGCAATATTACGGTAAAAAGCACGCTAAATGCCGGCACAACTTTCACCATTAACTTTAAATCCCGGGCCTGATGAAAATATTTATTATTGATGATGATGAGATAAGTATTTTTCTTACCGAAAGATCGCTGCAATTGGGTGGGTTTAAAGCAGAAATTACTACTTTTTTAGAAGCCGATGCTGCCTTAGAGGTACTCAAAAATGCACCGGAAGAAGAATTGCCTAATTTTATTTTTTTAGATTTAAATATGCCCGAGGTAGATGGCTGGGAGTTTCTGGCGGCTTTTGAGCAATTAGACCAGGAGCGGTCGCTTAACAAATGCGCCATCTATATTTTAACTTCTTCGCTTAATATCTCTGATATTGACAGGGCCAACGAACACGAATTAATTAAAGGATTTATTCATAAACCCGTTAACCTGGAAGATATGGAGGCAATTCTGCATTTGAACTATTAAATTATAACTTTTTTGAAGTAAACTAATAGGTTAGCCTTTAACTAATTACCCAAAATTATGCAGGTAGATAAGAGTGGTTTAAATGCCACATGCACGAAGGTTAATAAGTGTGCATAATACCTTCCTGTAAGGCCTGTTCATACTGTTCTTTTTCAAACTGGTATAAGAAAGGCGAGCGGTGTGCCCCAATCGACCGGCGTTCGTCTAATTTTTTTATCAGTCCTAAGGCAATTAATTTTTTAGAAAAATTCCGCTGGTCCAGTTCTTTTCCCAGTATTGTTTCGTAGAGCGTGTGAATTTCCGGAATGGTGAATTTTTCGGGCAACAGGTTGTAACCAATGGGTTGATGATAAATCTGGAGCCGCAGGGTTAATAATGCTTTCTCAACGGTTTCATTCTGGTCAAATAACAGCGGCGGAATATCACTTACGTCAAACCAATAATAATCCTCGGTAAAATAATCGGTGGTTACAGAAACCTTCGAATAATCTACTAACGCAAAATAGCCAATAGATAAAGTTCGCTCCAGCAGCCAATTATCTGGTTCAACCTCCAACCCAAATTTTTCTTTGTACTCCCGGCCACTTCTTTCCTGAACCCGGTACGGCGAATCGCCAAAAACGTGAAACTGCTGCAAAAATAAATCGCTCAGGTTGGTTTTCTCGTGCAGGATGCGATAAGCAGCCTGGCTCAAAGGTTCGCGGCGCTTAATAAAACCACCCGGCAGTCCCCAACCATCTAGTCCTTTCCAACGAAGCAATAAAATTTTAAGCTTTTGCTGATAGTAGCCAAATATTACCGGGTCTATGCTTACATGGGGCAAATATTCCTGATGGCCATGATGCACAAAGTCATTTACTTCTTCCAGCGTATTCATGAAACAAAATTAAAAAATTATTCCGTAAATTTTACGCATTGTAAAAGAAAGTCTTTATCTTTATTCCGTAAGATTTACAATTTGATGTTTTCTTATAATAAAAACTTATTGCTTAAACCCTTTTATCCATCCAATCACCTTTTTAAAACTTATTAATCATGAAAAAGTTAAGTACTCTTTTCGTTCTTAGTTTATTATCGCTACTGGTTTTTGCTACCAATTTGCAGGCCCAAACTGCCCCGGCAGATTATTTTGCCGGTACCTGGAAAGTGAAGGCTTTTGGTTTACCCGACGGCGATATCGAAATGACCCTTCTGTTTGAAAAAAAGGACGGTAAACTCACGGGCGGCATAATAGATCCGGCCACCAAAAAAATAGCCAATCCTTTTACCAAAGTTGAACTGGTTGGCGATAAAGTAACGGCTTATTTCATGGCGCCCGAGCACAATATGGAAGTGTACCTGAACTTAGAAAAACAAGATGATACGGCTGTGAAAGGTAGTATTATGGATATGTTTAAAATGAAAGGTTCCAAAGCTAAGTAAGCTCAACTCGTTATTGGTGCCGCTAAATCTTTATTGCCCGGTTTGCAGTTAAGTAGCCAGCCAAACTAAAGTATATATAAACCAAAGGTGCCGGAAATGCCCCTCCTGTTTTAGGCTACTATTAGGATACATTTTAATTATTTTATTGATTTTTAATAAGTTATAATATTTTATATTATTACAAAAAAATTGATAATCAAATATTTATGTAGTTTGTGTTCTAATAGTAGCCTGTTTTAGGAAGATCAGTTAAATATTTGCCTGCTATTTTTTTCCTATTTATTTAATGCCTGCTGCCAATATTTCCCATCTATTTTATTTTATCCGGGGCATTAATATTTTCTGATAATAGTAAAGCTGGTTAATTGGTGTTAGCCCGTCGGCGCTCTTCTTCGGAACTGGTTTGGCGGCGGGTGGCGGCTTTCATTTTCTGATTACCAAAATTGCGGGAGTAGGTAAGCCGCACTACCCTGGGGTCGGAAAAAGTGCCGTCGAAATACGAATATACGTTTAAGGCTGGCTGATCGGTAATAAATCTAAACCGCATGGTCCAGAAAATATCATCTACCGATAGGCGCAAGGTACCTTTATCTTGTTTTAGTTTTTTCTGTAAACCGGCATTTACCATGCCCATGGCTTTGGTGTATGAAATGCCAAAAGGCGCGCGGCTCAGGTAAAACCCGGTTAGTTCGGCGGTAAAATTATTAGGCAACCGGAACGTCTGATTTAAATTAATGCTGGCATAACCACTTTTTAGGGCAATTTCTTTTTCGTTGTAATACCCTAAATTTTTAATGTAAACGCCCATTATATTGCTCTGAACTTGCCACCAGGGAGCCGGGCTGAATGGAACCGAAAAGTTGAGGGAAAAATTCCGGGAATTTTTCAGGTTTTCGGCGCGGGCAAATTGTTTATTTGTAGCCGGATCGAGGTGTACCTGCCAGTCAATAATTGGCGTTTTGTCGTAGCTGTAACCCAGGGTTAATAACATGTTTTCGCGGAAGCGGTAAGTAGTTTGCAGGGCATCGGTAATGGTAGCCCGCAGATTGGTATTGCCGGATAAAAAAGTATTGGGGTCTATGAAATAAACAAAAGGTGCCAGGTTATTATATGTGGGCCGGGTAATGCGGCGGCTGTACGATACCTGGATGCTGCTTTTTTTAGTTAAATCGCGCGATGCAAATATACTCGGAAACAGGTTGCCGTACCGGCGCTCCACAATAGGCTGGTTGCTGATGGTAGTTAAATTGGTGTGGGTATATTCGTAACGAAGACCGGTTTGTAGTTTTATTTGGTGCGGCAACTGAGAATTAAAGTTTACATAAGCCGCCCCAATATTTTCGATCATTTTAATGTGCTGGCTAAATTCGGTGTTGGGTTGCCATACTTCTTCTATTAGATTCCGGACGGCAACTTTGTTTTCGAGCTGCGAAATGGTTGCTTTAGCACCTACCTCCAGTTTTGTGTTTTCGCCTAAATTATTCCGGTAATCGGCTTTGCTTACCCACAGCCGGATGGGCGTAGTTTTTTTCATGTCAATTTCTTCTTCCTCGGTTTCCAGCGGGTTGGTATACCTATAGGTATTAAAATACCGGTGCGGGTTGTGGTCGTGGTAATACAGGTAATCCATATCCACGCTTAGTTCCTGCTTATCGGTAAGTTTATGCGTTAGGTTCAGGTTACCCATTAAATGGCGCCAAAGGTTTATTTCCTGGTGCGTAGTATTTACCGTAGATTCCAGCACGTTGCTGCGGTAAGTTTCGGAATAGCCTTTTTCGTCTACCGGTGTTAAGTCAAATTTATCGGTAAAACCCGATACCAAGCCGCCTAAAGTAGTTCTGGCAGTTATATTATAATCAAAACCTAACCGGGCAGTATGGTTATGGCGAATAAATTGCCGGCGGTTTAGGGTGTTGGTTTGGGTAATTATTCCCTGAAATGTTGCCTGCCGTACTGTTTCAATGCGGTTCCAGCCGTGGTTGCGCGAAAAAGAATAGTCGGTATAAAGGTTAAGCTTTTGGGTGCGGTGGGTTAAATTAAAGGTGGCCGCCGGTTTTTCGTACCAGCCGTAGCCCATGGTAAGCGAATACGATCCGTTGGTGCCGTAATCTTCGTTCTTTTTTAGTACCAGATTAATAATGCCGGCATTGCCTTCGGCATCGTACTGGGCCGGCGGCGTGGTAATTATTTCTACTTTATCAATATTGCCGGCGTTCATGCCGCTGAGCATCTGAATAATGGTAGCAATAGGTACCCGGCTTTGTTTGCCGTTAATCATAACCACTACGCCACTTTTGCCGCTAATACTTAACGAATTACTCTGGCGGTTTACCATAATGCCCGGCGAACGCTCCAGCACATCCAGGGCGGTAGCACCGGCCGATGTAATACTACTTTGCACATTAACTACCAGGCGGTCCAGGTGCTGTTCGAATAAAGGTTTTTGCGCCACTACCTCCACTTGTTTCAGTTCTTTATTTCCTTCGGCTAATATTAGTGTTTTTACCTGGTGCGTGTTAGCAACATTGTTCAGGTTAAAAGGCTGACTATAAGTTTTCACGTACCCCACCATGGTAGCGGCTACTAAATATTGGCCCGGCTTAATATTCTCGAAGTGGTACGTGCCGAGTTCGTTCGTTAACATACCTTTTACCATTACCGAATCGTGGGCACTAAGCAGCAATACATTGGCAAACGGGAAAGGTGCGCCCTTGCTTTCCTGAATTTTACCGGTAACATTAACCTGACCAAAGGCGCTGCTAGCTACTAATAATAAGTTTAAAAGTAAGGTAAACGGAAGAAGGGTAGAGTTTTTCATGGTTGGGCCAATTATTTAAAAGGGAGCAAAATACGGGATAACAGAAGCATTTTTCTGAGGCTGGTGGCACCCAGAATAGGAGGAACAAACTAGTTTAACAGAAACTTATACTAATTGTATAAAAGCGTAATTTAATATAAATTAAAAAATAATAATTGGTAAATCCAATAATAGTTGTTAATAATATTAAATAAAAAATAAGAAATTTTATATAACGATAATTGATTTTTGTTGTAGTAAGTAACTGTATTAGCTAGTCTGTTTATAATTGATGTTACGTAACTATAGGAGGGATATTAATTTTGAGTATTTTGAATATTATACTGGTTGATAAGGAAGAAACTATTTGTAGCCCGCCGGAGGGGTTGATAAATTGTTCAGCTGAATAAATTTCAAATTTCTAATGCACAGCCATAGTCTAACACTAATATTATAACTTAATTTTAGCTGCTTAGAAAACTAATAAATTAACTTCTTCTGATTAATTATTACCGGTGCTGATCATAAATATTGGGCGGAAGAACCCGGGCTAAATCTTGTCTTGTTTCGGTGGGTAACGGGCTGGTGTGTAAAACTTGCAGGGCGTCTTTTAACTGCGCTTCAGTACGAATGCCCAACACCGCGGTAGTAACAGCCGCATTGCCCAGTACATATTTTACAGCTACTGCCGCGGCATTAATATTTTGGTTGGTGCTTTGGGCTACTGCTTTTGCCATTTTCTCTACTTCTAACGAACTGTAGCTTAAATATTCTTTGGGGGTTTTGCCGGCGAGTAAACCTTGCGCCAGACTGCCCCGGGCCAGTACACTAATCTGGTTTTCCTGTAACAAATCTAAACAAGTTTCTTCGGGCCGCCGGTCCAGCAAGCTGTACTGCATCATTACACTTGCTATATGCGAGCGTTTTACATATTCCCGAATTACATTGGGCCGGATAGAGGAAATGCCGTATTCCCGGATTTTTCCCTGCTCTTTTAAAAGCTCGAAGGCTTCTATGGTTTCATCAATGGGGTCGTTGAGGGTGCCGCCGTGGAGTAGGTACAAGTCCAGGTAATCGGTTTGGAGGCGTTGCAAACTTTTTTCAACGGCTTGTAAAATATACGCCTTGGTTGGGTTCCAGTCCCAGCCGCTGCCATCGGGCCGCCATTGGTTGCCCACTTTACTCGCAATTATTACTTGCTTCCTAATATTTTTCAAAGCCTTACCCACCGATTTTTCATTTTCGCCTTTTTGGTATAAATCTGCGGTATCAAAAAAATTAATACCTTGTTCAAAAGCCTGGCGTAACAAATATTCATTTTGTGCCTGATCTGCTCCCAACGACATACAACCAAAACTTACCGGACTAACCTCAATTTCGGATTTACCTAGCTTTTTATAATTATTTAATTTATTCATAAACGAGAGTAGCTTTTCTGTGCTTCCGTAATAAAAACAAACATACGGTAACCGGGCAAATAGGTATAAAATAGCAGGTTTATAAAATATTGCAGTAATATTTTGGGCAAGTGGTAAGCAGGTAAATTTTCGGAATTAAAAATAAATGCGGCTTTTTGCAGTTCTAAACCTAAGCAAATGCCTGTTTATAATTGCTTTTAGTTAAAAATTATTAAAAAAATAGATTGCTTATGAAATGTCCTGTATGTAACGAAACCTTGATGATGACTGATAAACAAGGAGTTGAAATAGATTATTGCCCTAATTGCCGGGGTGTTTGGCTGGATAGGGGTGAACTGGAAAAAATATTGGAACGCTCCGGAACGCATTACTCAGATAAAAAAAATTACGATAAAGATTACAAACGCTACGGCTACGACCAATACAATAGTTCGTCGCAACACCACCCGCATAAGAAAAAGAAATCTTTTTTAGACGATTTTTTTGACTTTGGGTAAACACAACAATAGCAGGAGCCGCTTAAAAAGCGGCTCTTTTTATTTTAAGCCTAGTATTGTAATTCGTAAGCTGCCATAAACACCAGGTAAAATCATCGTAGCTTAGTTTTGACTTAAAAAATGATTGTGTTGGGAAGGTGGCAGTAAGCAATATTTTTTCTTAATTCGGGTATAAAACACCGGTTAATGTTATTTCAGAATCGAATATTAGGGGCTCCGTTATTATCTGTTTTTATGTTATTTTTTTTGCTGGCTTGTAAAACGCTTAAAACCGCGCCCACGGTTACGCCAGCACCAGAACTAATTCCAGTAACAGTAGCGCCACCTGTATACGGACCGGCCATAATAAAACAACGCATAACCGAGTCGCCGGTATTGCAACAAAGTTTTGTAGGTTTTGCCCTTTACGATCCGCAGCTAAACCAAATGGTGGTAGAACATAACACCAGTAAATATTTTGTGCCCGCCTCTAATACCAAGCTGTTTACCTTATACGCCAGCCTGAAAATGCTTCCCGATACCCTTCCGGCTTTAAAATATGCGGTCCGCGGCGATTCGCTGTTATTCTGGGGAACCGGCGATCCTACTTTTACCCACATGGATTTAAAAAATTCGCTGGCTTACGATTTCCTGAAAAACCGCCGCGAAAAACTGTATTACCTGGAAGCGCCTTTTACCAGCACACCGTTTGCCGTAAATTGGGGTTGGGACGATTATAGTTATTATTACCAGCCGGAGCGCAATGTTTTTCCGGTGCACGGCAATATTGTAAAGTTTACCCGCAAAACCCTAGGAGCATACGCCACCACGCCGCGCTTCTTTAAAAAAAATATTAAAACCAATACTGCTTTGCTCCCGCAACGCGATGCTTTTAAGCGGGCCTGGCGTACCAACGATTTTACCTTTTACCCCAAACACGCTAACCCTGGTTTTTCAGTAGAAGTACCCTTTATTACTTCGCCCGAATTAACAGTAAAGCTGCTGGCCGATACTTTAAAACGGCCTGTAAAGTGGGTAAAGCGAGCCATTCCTGCAACGTATAAAATATTGCCCGGTTTACCCATTGATACCGTGTTGAAGCGGATGATGCAGGTAAGCGATAATTTACTAGCCGAACAATTAATGGTTTTGGGTTCCGGCACGCTATCGGATACACTCTCGGTAGAGCGGGCCATTAAGCATGCCTTAAAAACTTACTTAACCGATTTACCGGACACGCCGGTTTGGGTAGATGGGTCGGGTTTATCGAGCATGAATATGTTTACGCCCCGGAGTGTTATTTATGTGTTGCAGAAATTATTGCAGGAACGTTCGCCGGAAAAATTATTGCCTTTACTGGCGGTAGGTGGCCGGCCGGGTACGTTCCGGAATATTTACAAAGCCGAGGTGCCGTTTGTTTTTGGTAAATCGGGCTCTTTGTCGCACGTGTACAACCAGAGCGGCTACCTCTTAACCAAGAGCGGTAAAATATTGCTCTTTAGTTTTATGAATAATAATTATCGGGTGCCCACGGCCAATCTCCGGAACGAAATGGAAAAGATTGTAACCGAAATTCACGAAAAATATTAACCTGCTTTTCAAGCAAATATTTATTAGAGCAAAATATTAATCAGGCTGTTGTATAAACTTGTATATCAGGTTGTTTATCTGGTGCGGATATTCG
Source organism: Adhaeribacter rhizoryzae (assembly GCF_008629685.1). Lineage (GTDB taxonomy): Bacteria > Bacteroidota > Bacteroidia > Cytophagales > Hymenobacteraceae > Adhaeribacter > Adhaeribacter rhizoryzae. The sequence continues at coordinate 63,493 of NZ_VWSF01000013.1, forward strand.
TGGTGCAGCCAGTGGGTAGCGTTCGGCAGAAAAACCAGTTCGGCGTGCCGGCACATTGCTTTACTGGGTTCGGCCATGGCGGCGTTCAGAAAAGAATCTTTCTTGCCCCAGATTAATAAAGTAGGCACCTTAATCTGTTCCTGAGAATTATACGGCTGGTATTTATAAGCGCGGTACCAGTTGAGCATAGAGCGTAAGGCTTTTGGTTTGCGCCAGGCTTCTTTGTATTGCACAAAATCTTCTTTCGAAAACGTGTGGGGCAAAGCCGATTTAAGCATGGTAGTTTTTAATAATTTAAAGTTAAAAGCCCGGTTGCTTATTTCGGGTAAAAACGGCAACTGAAAAAATGCCGCGTACATACTTTTAAAAACTTGTTTCGGGTTTTTGCGCAAATGCTTATGAAATACTAAGGGGTGCGGCATATTTAAAATTACCAGCTTTTCGAGCAGTTGCGGATAATGCGCCGCCACCGACCAAGCCACCGCAGCACCCCAATCGTGACCTACCAGCACTACTTTCTCGTGGGTTTGTTGCTGAATAAACTGGGCTATATCGGCGGTGAGGTGGGGCAGGGTATACGCTTTTACGCCGCCCGGCTTGCTGCTGCGGTTATAACCGCGCTGGTCGGGGGCAATAGCCCGAAAACCTTTATCGGCAAAATAGGGCAACTGCTGGTGCCAGGCGTACCAATGCTCCGGAAAGCCGTGCAAAAAAATAATGATTTTACCCTGAGGGTTACCGGTTTCTGCCGCATTTAAATAAATACAATTGACCTCGTGTAATTTTTCTTTTATTTGCATAGGCAATCATACTCCAAAAAACAACTCCAGGATACTTAGTCGCTAGCTTAAACTGGCTTTTTTTGCATTAAAAGCCCTGTTCAGGTTATTGAGAAAGTATTATAGTTGCTGTTAATATTTGTAAATATTACTTTCCTTAAGCTTTAGAATATTTAACAGGTTTAATACCAACTTTCGTATAACCGGCGAAACTTTAACCCACAGCAGCTTAAATGAAAACCGATAGCGCAGCCTTTAAACACACCATAAAAGTACAGGAGCCAGATATTGATGAGCTAGGTCACGTAAATAATGTGGTTTACCTGCGCTGGGTGCAAGAAGTAGCCACGGCCCATTGGAACTTTGCCGCTCCCCAACAACTAAAAGAAATATATACCTGGGTGGTAATCCGGCACGAGATAGATTATTATAGTCCGGCTTTTTTAGGCGATGAAATTATTGGTTACACTTGGGTTGGGGAACATCAGGGAGCCAAGTTCGATAGATTTGTAAAGCTCTGCCGGGCCGGTAACGAGAAAGTATTGGCCGAAGCCAAAACTACCTGGTGTTTACTGGATGCGAAAACCATGCGTCCCCGCCGGATTGAACAGGATGTTTTAAGTATTCTTTAAAATTACTGTACATTCCTGGAAATTGGTAAAACATAAGCGATACAGAGCATCAACATTAAATTATTTATGCAAGACAAAGAAATAAGCAGTTTAAAAGAGCAATACCAAGAAGAATGGGATTTCTATTTTAGTAATGTTGATGATATTTTTTCCTCTATTGCTGTTGATCTAGGATTAATAAAAATTGCACCAGTTAAGACGCAGCCCAATGTTCTTTGGATAACAATAAAAATGAATGACCAAAGAACAGATGGTCTCTCCTCATCAGGTGAGTTTGAGGTTCTTTCCGCCATCGAGGATATACTAGTTGAAAATATTAAAGCTGATTTTGAAGCAACTCATGTTGGCAGATTAACAGCTAATGGTTACCGCGACATCTACTTTTATGTTGGAGAAACTACCCACGTAGAGAAAGCCATTTCTGAAGCAATGCTGCGGTTTCCGGATTATGAATATGAGTACGGAACGAAATTAGATGAGGAATGGAACGGGTTTTTCAATTTTTTATATCCCTCACCTTGGCAACTCCAAAGCATCCAGAATAGAAGAGTAATTGATAATTTGGAAGAAAACTGTGATTCGTTAATAAAAGAGAGACCTGTTGATCACTGGATATACTTCAAATCACAAACTGACAGAGAAGCATATCTTGCAAAAGTAACAGAAGAAGGATTTATGGTGATTTCTCAAGAGTTTATAGCTGAAATGGTCGATTTCCCTTACTCTTTGCACATTAGTAGAATAGACAAAGTTGACCAGAGCAGCATAGATGATTGTGTATACTTTCTTTGGGAATCAGCACAAGAACATAACGGTGACTATGACGGTTGGGAAACATCAATCGAGACTAATTAGAAATCGCTTTTACCTACATATTTTTCTTTAAGAATTTAGTTGAAAGCAAACACGATATATTTAATTTATTTTTAGTGTTCCTGAATTAACATTTATCCATAGCTGAACCATGAAGCAATTTTACTTTGCCAGCGGCGCATTTTCGTTTATAGCAGTCCTTTGTTTGTTTGCTTTTAAACCAGTTCAGGACGATAGAACGGCGTTGGCTACGGTTATCGAAAAATCTATTCAGAGCAATATGCTGAATAGCTGGTATCCGCAGGCGGTAGATAAAGAGTTTGGTGGTTTTCTGAGCTCTTTTTCTTATGATTTTAAGCCTACCGGCACCCAGGATAAAATGATTGTTACGCAATCGCGGCACGTTTGGTCCAATGCCAAGGCTTCAATATTATACCCCGAAGTAGCGCATTATAAAAGCAGTGCGGCGCATGGTTTTGCCTTCCTGAAAAACAAAATGTGGGATAAAACCTACGGCGGTTTTTATACTTTGGTCGATAGGCAAGGTCAGGCAAAAAAAGGCAGTTTTGCGGCTAAAGAAGCCTACGGCAATGCCTTTGGCATATTTGCTTTAGCTGCTTATTACCAGGCTTCCGGCGATACCAGTGCCTTAAACCTGGCCAAAAAAGCTTTTTACTGGCTCGAAAAAAATAGCCACGATCCGGTACACAAAGGTTATTTCCAGCATTTGGAGCTGAACGGTAAACCTATTCGCCGCACCAAAGAAGTACCTTCTACTTCGGACTTGGGCTACAAAGACCAAAACAGTTCTATTCACTTGCTGGAGGCTTTTTCGGAATTGTACCTGGTTTGGCCCGACCCGCTGGTACGCCAGCGTTTACAGGAAATGCTCTTGCTGATTCGGGATAGAATTACCGCTCCGCCGGGTTATTTAGTATTATTTCTGCAACCCGATTGGCGTCCCGTATCTTTCCGAGATTCGTCTGAGGCCGTTATCCTGAAGCACCGTAACCTGGATCATGTTTCTTTTGGGCACGATGTGGAAACGGCTTACTTAATGCTGGAGGCCTCGCACGTGCTGGGTTTAAAAGAAGATGCCGCCACCATGACCGTAGCCAAACGCATGGTTGATCATGCCTTAGCCAATGGCTGGGACAACCAGGTAGGCGGATTTTACGACGAAGGGTATTATTTTAAAGGTCAGCCTATATTAAAAATAATTCGGGATACGAAGAACTGGTGGGCACAGGCCGAGGGGCTGAATACTTTGTTGCTGATGGCTGACCATTACCCCAAAGATCAACATAATTATTACGCAAAGTTCCGGCAGCTTTGGGATTACATCGATAAAAACTTAATCGATCACCAGTACGGCGATTGGTACGCGGGCGGCTTAGACAAAGAACCCCAACTAAAAACCGCTTTAAAAGGCCACATCTGGAAGGCCAATTACCACCAGTTCCGTTCGCTGGCGAACTGCGTGCAGCGCTTACAACCCGATAAAACAGCGCCTTCGGTGCCGGGCAAATTAATTGCCAGTACTCAGCAAAATACCGTGGTGCTAAAGTGGGAGCCCGCCCGCGACAACCGGACTTTGTTGGGCTACCAAATATACCAGAGTGGGCAGCGGGTAGGTTTTACGCCTTTAACTTCGTTTACGCTTACGAGTAATAAAAACTTAAAAGGCCAGAAGATATCCGTAAGAGCCGTTGATTTACAAGGCAATTTATCTGCCCCGGCCAATCAGGTTGTCATGTAGGTTCTGAAATTCAGGAGAAATATTCGGGCTGAAAATCATTGGGGGTAATTGCACCAGCCTGAATCTGAATGAGCAGCATACCGGGTTATTAACCAAAAAGCCTCAGCGTTATCGCTGAGGCTTTTTAAGGTATGAAAACATAGACAGGGAACATGTAAGGCTATAAAAGGAAGTGTTGTAAATTACTTAATTAAGAATTATTTTAATTTAATACGCACATATTCAATTAAATAAGCTTTTGTTGTTAATTGTTTACACTAATAATTTAATGCTGTTCTTACTAAGCTGCCCTTCTATTACCTAGTCGTAGTAAATAATCAAATGGTTGCCTGCCTAACAAAATAATTACTCAATATTTTATTCGGTTGCTGTTTAGAGAGCCGCATTTAAGGAACGACTTTTTGGATTAATTTATACATTTTAGCTGCTTTACTTACTTGTTCCCGAAGGTAGTTCCGGTTGAATGGGATTGCGGGAGTTAAGCAGGTCGGCAGGTACACTTAATTCGCCGGTGTGGGCATCAATCAGGCCGTTGCGTTCGTCTTCTATGTTGGTGGCCTGGGTATAAACATCGCCGGCAATGGGCCGCAACCGCAATTCTTTTTTAAATTGCCGGATGCGCTCGGCCCGTTCTTCTGAATCTTTAGGACCACCATAATCCGGGAACCCGAAGCCGCCCCATTCGCTAACAACCAGGGGTACCTGTCCGCGGTAAAAAAACGGATCGCCCACTACTAATGGGTGCGCCGCAACTCCTTCTAACTGGCCGTTAGTCAGCATATCTAATAGTTCCTGCCACCTGGTTAAATCCGGAGTGTATAAATGGGCAGTTAATAAATCTGATTTTAACCGGCCTTCCAAAGATACATGCTTCCAGCCATCGTTATCTACTACCAAAAACTGCGGATGATAGATGAGCATGTAATGATACATATCAATAATATACTGGCGGGTAGCCGGGTTAGAAGCAATATCTTCGGCCCCCCAATCTTCGTTGTACAAACTCCAGATAATAACCGAGGGGTTTGTTTCAATCAAAGCCAGCATCCTTATTAATTCGGCCTGATGGTTTTGGCGGCTTAATTGCGTAGAACTATGCGGACTTGGTACTTCTACCCACAACAACAAACCAATTTCATCGGCCAGATTATAAATGCGCGGATCTACGCCGGCAATGTGCACCCGCACCAAGTTACAACCCAGTTCTTTCATGGCATATAAGTGCCGTTTTGTTTCTTCGTAAGTAGAATTACCGGGCTGGTAAAGAATGCCATCGAGGTAAATTTGCTGGTTATTCAGGTAAATATAACGGCCACGGGATTCTACTTTGCGCAGCCCAAAATGAGCCCGAATGGCAGCTATATTGCCGTCTGCATCTATTAATTGGGCTATCAGGCAGTAAAGGTTGGGTTCTTCCGGCGACCAGAGTTTTGCGCCGGGCACTTCTAAAACCAGCCGCTGTTGCTTCTGGCCTTTATCCAGGTGCAACACAAAATCGGAGGTAGCCAGCGGGTCACCATCATTCTTATTATGTTCGTAAATATTCAGCCTGATGGTATATTGGCCAGGATCGTGAATGCGGGTAGTTAAATTAAAGCGTACCAAATAATCTTCTACTACGCTCATTACGCCCACCCGCGACCTTAGCCGATTGCGCTCTATGGTTTCGAGCCACACACTGCGCACCGCGCCGGTATGGGTTTGGTACCAAATGCCGCCCCGTTTATAAACGTGCGATTCTTGCTTACCCCGCGGAATTTCCGCGTCCAAAGAGTCGGCTATGCGTACTGTTAGCCGGTTTATTGGTTGCAATATTTCTTCAAGTAATTCGTACGAAAACGAAGTGTATTCGCCATAATGAATTTCTTCTCCTTCAATGGTGGTAAGTAAATTGCCGTTTAGCCACACCCGCGTTTCGTAGCCGCAAGCCCCAAACGTAAGCTGAAACATGGTTTGTCCGTTGGCTTCATCTTTATCGGGTAAGGCAAATTCCCGTTCGTACCACACAATTACTTCGTCTTGCCAGGCTTTTTGCTGGTGGTCTTTTGCTTCGGCTAAATGGCCTTCTACCGAGCCGGGCCAGGTTGCGGTATGTTCATAATGGTGTTCCAGGTACCATTTTTCGGTTAATCCCCGGTCACCGGAATCAAAAGCAAATTGCCATTCGCCGTCGAGTAACAAAAAAGAATTTGTCCGGAGTACCGACCGGGGCAACGGGTTTTGTTCTTCTTCCGCAAGTATTACATCTTCTTTACTTTCGGACAAGCTTAAATTCGGCAGTTTGGCGGTCATGCGGTTTAGGTTTATGAAGGATTTAAGTAGAGATGAAAGGTATTGTGGTAATCAGCATTGATACGTAAAGAACCTGCTATATGGTTTTAATTATATATAACTTAAGAATAATATCGTATTTGCCCTACGCAACCACACTATAAATGAATTTCCAAAAGTGTAATATTAAATATTATAGCACCGGAAAATAGCTAATTTAGATAGTTAAACAGATTGCCTATTTTGCCATTCCCATCTGCACTAAGCAGTGAATATTAAATATATTTTGATAACCTAAGTGAATTTAGTAGGTCATCTACTGCAACTTTGTATTATATTATTATATAACTAAGTAGTTGAAAATTTATAAACAGTTAAAGTTTAATCATGAAAATGATTAAATAGTATTGATTTTAATGAAAATTAAATTTTCGCTTTTTAGAAATTATTGTTTATGCTTTTTCTAAATAAATAATGTTACGCAAAATTTTCTCATTAATAATTTATTTGCATAAGGCACTCACTCGTATCATTCAGGAGGAAAATATTAAGTAGGTAACCAAATAATATTTTCCTAAATAACACGAATGATTTGCTTATAACTCCTTTTTAAATCTGTGTAACAATAGTTTTATAGTACTAAGCAGGAAAGTAATATTTTCTATTTTCTTATATTACAATAAATGAAATGTTGCTCAAATTCTAAATTATAGTTGATAATTTTAAATTTTAAATAAATATTATTTGGGTAATAGCAGTAGCCTAATTATTAACAAATTGAATTAATGAATTATCCGTACTGTTGAAATTTTACATAATTTTGCTATAAAGTAATTATTTGATGATATATTTTATAATTCTGATAATCTGATTACTATATTAAAATATTAAACTAACACTAAAAGCAACAGCCTTCTTTTATGAGATTAAAAAGAAGGCTGTTTAGCTTTTATTAATTTGCTGATTATTACGGGAAAATACCCAAAGACATATAGCTCACCGAAATTTTTTGAATAGCATCAAAAAAGGCCGCGGTGCGCAAATCGTTAATGCCAGGGTTGCGGTGCATGACGTCTCTAATCTCGTGGTAAGCCAGAATCATGGTGTCTTCTAAACCCGACCGAACTAAATCAACTTCATCGGCTCCGTGAATTACCATTTGGCGTTCTTTGGCGCTAATAGAGTGGCCCGTGTGCGATTCAATGGTATCTACAATGCGGCGCAAACTGGCTTCTTCCGCCCGTTTACCCATGCGTCCAAATCGCACATTCGATATGTTTTTCAACCATTCAAAATAAGAAACCGTAACGCCACCGGCATTTAAGTATAAGTCCGGAATTATAAAAATGCCTTTTTTGAGCAATATTTTTTCTCCGTCTTGGGTAATTGGTCCGTTGGCGCCTTCGGCAATAATTTTGGCTTTCACGTGCGCTGCATTCGTATGATCTATTTGGTTTTCGAGCGCGGCAGGTAACAGTATGTCGCATTCGTAGGTTAGTAAATCCAGCGAATTAGTTACGTTGGTAGCACCCGGAAAATCGAGGATAGAACCGGTACTTTTCCGGTGCAGAAAGGCCGCTTCTAAATCCAGTCCATCCGGATTAAATATGCCGCCCTCGCGTTCGGCAATACCTGTAATAATAACCCCTTCCTGCATGCAGAAATGAGCAGCGTGGTAACCCACATTCCCCAAACCCTGCACAATCATGCGTTTACCATTCAGGCCCGGCGAAATATTTAGTTGCTTCAGAATTTCGGTATCCTGTAAAGCTTCGCGCAAGCCGTAAAAAATACCCAAACCCGTAGCCTCCGTCCGGCCCCGGATGCCACCCTGACCAACCGGCTTACCGGTTACCGAACCGAGCGCATTGGTTTCGCCGTGTTTAAAGGTGTGGTAAGTGTCGGCAATCCAGGCCATTTCGCGGCTGCCGGTACCGTAGTCGGGCGCCGGTACATCTACGCCGGGGCCAATTAAGTTTTTCTTAATTAACTCGCTGGCATAGCGCCGGGTAACTTTTTCCAATATTTCAACGGGGGTAGTGCGGGGATTAATTTTTATTCCGCCTTTTGCCCCGCCAAACGGCACATCAACCAAAGCGCATTTAAAAGTCATGAGGGTGGCCAGGGCAATTACCTCATCTTCGTCTACGTGCATGCTGTAGCGAATACCGCCTTTGGTGGGCAGTTTATGGTGGCTGTGCTGGGCTCTAATGCCTTCATACACAATTACTTTTCCGTCTGCTTCTACCGGAAAATTTACTTTATAAACGCTGTTGCAGATTTTAATTTGTTCCAGAATACCCGGGTCAATATTGGTGTGCCGGGCGGCTTCATCAAAATAGTGGTGGACACTGTTTAAGAAATGTTTTCCCTCGCTTTCTTTATTCATAGTTTATGGGATATAGTTATAGCACTATAGTAACGGGTGGCAAGCGGTATTGTTTTATCAAGGCTGGTTCAAAATATTTGCGGTTTGAGAACCCGCTAAGTTTAATTTATTAATTCTGGTGCAAAACTTTTAGTTTCGCATAACCTTGGCTTAAAAGTTCGTATAGACCAAAAAAATATCTATTTATCCTGATAGATTTTAAATTCTTTTATGCATTCAGTACCCATTTCAACTTCTTCATCCGGTAAGCTAATTTTTCAGTCTGAGCGTTTTGCTGTGTTCTCCAACAAGGTGGTGCAGGATAATTACGAGGCGCGGGCGTTGTCCCGGACCGAGCTCATCTCGAACTATAAAAGCCCGGCTAATACGCATAAGTCGCCGCGCATTTATTTTAAATTTAGCCTGAACGGGTTCGATAACGAAATGGAATGGGGCGAAGATCATATTATTCACTGTTTAGCCACCAATGGAATTTGCGAAGCGCCCATTATAAAATTTGGCCAGCGGTTTATCGATACCTCGCCGGTGCCCGCTGATGCCATGTTGGCGCCGCATACCAGGTTAAAACTGCGCCTCGATTTGCGCGAGGTGTTAACTTCTTTTCAGCAAAAAGGATTTTTTACTACTTACAATGGCACCAAAATATTTCGCCACGATTTTAAAGGGGTTTTTGTAGCCGGCAGCGTGCCGCCCTTGTCCTGGAATTTCGATAGATTAGGCTTTCAGAAAGATGTACAACTGCACGACGCCGATGGCAGTGGCATTTACGAAATTGAGCTCACGCTTAACCCGCCGGATGAGCCGGACGTGCCCATTCGCCGGTGGGAGTTAAGCCGCAATATTGCTGATTATCCGCAGTACGAATCGGATTATACGTTGCTGGATGCTTTGTATAATTTATCACTGGAAGAAATGGAGAAAGATGTGGAGCCGGATAATACGTTCCGGACCGGTCTGGAATGGGCCGGCGTCTGGACGCGCGATGTAAGTTACAGCACCATTTTGGCCATGGCGGTGCTGCGGCCCGATATTGCCCAAAACAGTTTACTGCATAAAGTTAAAAACAATCGCATTATTCAGGATACTGGTACCGGCGGGGCTTATCCGGTATCTACCGACCGGCAAATTTGGGCGGTGGCGGCCTGGGAAATATTTAAAGTTACCGGCGATCAAGGTTGGCTCCAAACGGCTTACACCATTATCCGGCAATCTATTACCGATGATGAACACAATATTTACGATGGCCAGACGGGGCTGGTGCGCGGCGAATCTTCTTTCCTGGATTGGCGCGAACAAACCTACCCCGATTGGATGCAGCCCGCCGATATTTTTGAATCTATCTGTTTAAGTACCAATGCAGTACATTATGCGGCTAATTGGGTATTGGCCCAAATGGCCGAATTGTTAGGCGATAAACCGGCGGCAGTAAAATACGCCGAGCAAGCCGAAGATATTAAAACCGAAATAAATGACCGGTTGTGGTTACCCGAAAAGAAATATTACGGGCAATATTTGTACGGCCGGCTATTTAAAACTTTATCGCCGCGGGCCGATGCCTTAGGCGAAGCGCTGTGCGTATTGTTTAATATTGCCGATCCGGCGCAACAGCAGGAAATTGTAGCCAATACGCCGGTAAACCACTTTGGCACTACCAATATTTACCCCCAAATTCCGGATATCCCGCCTTACCATAATAACGCGGTCTGGCCTTTTGTGCAGGCCTTCTGGACAATGGCTACGGCCAAAGCTGGCAACGAAAATGCTTTAATGCAGGGTTTAGCCGCGCTTTACCGCCCCACCGCTTTGTTTTTAACCAATAAAGAAAACTATGTTGCATCGGATGGTGATTTTGCCGGCACCGAAATTAATTCCGACGAAATGTTATGGAGCTTGTCGGGGAACTTAAGTGCGGTTTACAAAATATTATTTGGTTTGGAATTTGGGCCTGATAAATTAATATTTAAACCCTTTGTACCGGCCGCTTTAAAAGGCAACCATAAGCTCACCAATTTCCGGTACCGGCAAGCGCAACTCGATATTCATCTTACCGGTTATGGCAACATTATCAGGTCGGTAAGTTTAAACGACCAAATATTAGATACTCCCGAAATACCGGCCACTTTAATGGGTAAAAATATTATCCGGATTACTTTGGCTAATGCCACGCCCGCATCTGGGCCATTTAACCTGGCGCCTGAATTATTTTCGCCGGCTGCGCCATTTGTTACTTACCAAGACCAGGTGCTTAGCTGGCTTCCGGTACCAGGAGCCGCGTATTACAAAGTGCTGAAAAACGGGAAAGTATTTGCGAATATCCAGCAGAACCAAGTACAAATTACACCCGAAGAAGTAGCCGAATACCAGGTTATTGCGGTAGATAATTTAAATGTTGAATCTTTTGCGAGTGAGCCGCTTCTGGTTGTACCTCCCGATAAAACCTGGATTTACGAAGCCGAAGATTTTGGCGAATCAGGCGAAATGGTTAGTACTGATTATTCCGGCAACGGCTTTGCAGAAATTAGCCAGCAGCTTAACCGCCAGCTGGTTTTTACGGTTAACTTGCCAATCGGTGGGCGTTATGCGCTGGACTTCAGATACGCCAACGGCAACGGTCCGGTAAATACCAATAATAAATGCGCCTTAAGAACACTAAAATTTGAAGCCGATGTGTTGGGAACGGTGGTGTTTCCGCAGCGCGGCGATAACCATTGGGCCGATTGGGGTTACAGCAATGCTATTCTGGCGCACTTGCCACCCGGCAATCACCAAATTTGTCTTTCTTTCGAACCAGCCAATGAAAACATGGATGGCGAAATAAACCAAGCCCTCATTGATTATTTGCGCATTATTAAAGTAGATGCGTAAAGCCAGCTTTAGCTTTTGGCAAATAATTTCTGATACAAAAAAAGTAAGCCCCGGAATTCGGGGCTTATTATTTTAATGGGTATGGCGGGCATTGTTGTAGTTAAATAAGTAAAAAACACCTATCTGACCCAGGTTGTTTTTAATTGGGTTGCGGGGCGGAACGTCGTTAATATTGGTTAAGCCAAACAGCCACCGGAAATCGGCACCAAAACCGGTACGGCTAACAAAGCTAAGGCCGGCGGCCAGCGAGAAATCAACAGCTTCGTAATTTTCTTTAATGTTAAAACGGTTATCGTCCTTGTCCTGTCTTTTGGCACCTACCAAAAAGCCAACCTGCGGACCTGCTTGTAACCTAAAACCATCTCCAAACATATATTGCCCCATTACCGGCACGGCAATATAGTTTACATGGCGTTTTTCTTCTGAATTCTCTAGTTTCCCGCCTTGGTTCGAATACAATAATTCCGGCTGAACGGCAAATTGGCGGGTAACATGAATGTGCGCCAGTCCGCCCACGTGCAGGCCTACTTTGTAATCGTAAACATCCTGGTTCTTAACTTTCAGGGTAGAGGTGTTTAGGCCGGCTTTAAGGCCAAAATGGGTTCGCTGCGCCTGAGCCAGATTAAAAGAAAATACGGCAATGGTTAAAAGAAGAATTTTTTTCATAGTTAAACAGGTTAAAACGGGCATTTGCACATGAATCACGCATTTCGCGTAAAAAGGTTAATTATTAAAGTTAAACCTCATAGGTTTTACCTTAATTTGGCGGCAAAGTTATCGGTTTTAATTTAGGTAAAACCTTAACTTTAGGTGTGCAGCCAGCAGGAATTAAATAAAGGCAGGTTTAAATGCGGTAGTATTTTAAATACTTTTTACCCAACCGAAGAACTTGTCCGGAAAAATATTGACGTAAAATATTGCCTTTAAATGCACTACGGGAACACGCCTATTTAATTTTGAAATATTTAAATAACCGTTAATCGGGTTTACGCCGTTTTAAGAAAACAACCGCTGTTATAAAACTATGAATACATTCGATTTAACCGAACATCCTCACCGCCGTTTTAATGCCTTAACCGGCGAATGGCTTTTAGTGTCGCCGCACCGCTCCAAGCGCCCCTGGCAAGGCCAACAAGAAGAAATTCCGAAAGAAGAGCGGCCGCAGTACGACCCTAAATGTTATTTGTGCCCGGGCAACGTGCGGGCCAATGGCGAGTACAACCCGCCTTATACCCAAACATTTGTTTTCGATAATGATTTTGGCGCGCTGCAAGCCGATGTGCCTGCCGGTAATTTCCAGAAAGGTAACTTGTTAAAAGCCGAAGCCGAACGTGGCATTTGCCGGGTTATTTGCTTTTCGCCGCGCCACGACCTTACACTAACCGATATGGAAGTAGCCGAAATTAAAAAAGTGGTAGATGTTTGGCAACAGCAATACGAAGAATTAGGGGCGCTCGACTTTATTAACTACGTGCAAATTTTTGAGAATAAAGGCGCTGTTATGGGCAGCAGCAATCCGCACCCGCACGGCCAAATTTGGGCCCAGAGCGCGGTACCGGTGGAGCCCGCTAAAGAAACCGCGCAGCAACAAGCTTATTTTCAGGAACACGGCCGCAGCCTTTTAACGGATTACCTGGCCCTGGAACTGGAAGAAAACAAACGCATAGTGCTGGAAACCACCGCCTTTGTGGCTTTAGTGCCTTTCTGGGCTGTGTGGCCTTTCGAAACAATCATAATTCCGAAGCGCCACTTTGGCGATATTTTGCAAATGACCGAGGCCGAAAAAGCAGATTTCGCTCAAATAATAAAAGAATTATCAACGGTATACGACAAGCTTTTTGGTGTAGCTTTCCCGTATTCGGCGGGGATGCACCAATGCCCAACCGATGGGCAAGACCACCCGGAATGGCACTTTCACATGCATTTTTATCCGCCCTTGCTCCGGTCGGCAACGGTAAAAAAATTTATGGTAGGTTACGAAATGTTGGGCAACCCGCAGCGTGATATTACCCCGGAATCGGCGGCGGAACGGTTGCGGAGCTTACTTTAAAATAACCAGAATTTTGGAAATTTAGCTTTGTACGTATAAAAGCCTATTTCGCTTTGTATGCTGCCTTTGGTTATAAGCAACTATTTACTTCAGCAAGCCTTTAATCTTTTAGATTGAAGGCTTTTTTATTTATTTTATTTTTAGAATAATTTATTCCAAGGCTTGATGTATATGGTTGATAATCAATAATATATTTATGATTTGATTTATGGTTATGAAAATTAAGGATTATTTAAAAAATTACCAGAATAATTAAAAATACTTACCTGTTTAGGGGTTTAAAACTGAACAATTTACTAGTTATAGCGGGGAAATTTACGTATCTTTACAAATTAAAATAAACCTGAGATTAGAACATTTCATGAGCGAAGTACAAGAGAAAAAAACGTCGAATTATTCAGCAGATAGCATACAGGTTTTAGAAGGTTTAGAAGCAGTTCGGAAGCGGCCTGCTATGTATATAGGTGACATTGGTATTAAAGGTTTGCACCATTTGGTGTGGGAGGTAGTAGATAATTCCATCGATGAAGCCTTGGCGGGCCATTGCGATACCATTAATGTAGCCATTAACCCCGATAACTCTGTAACTGTTTCTGATAATGGCCGTGGAATTCCCACCGACTTCCACCAGAAAGAAGGCCGGTCGGCTTTAGAAGTAGTAATGACGGTGCTGCACGCCGGCGGTAAATTCGATAAAGATAGTTATAAGGTTTCGGGTGGTTTGCACGGCGTAGGTGTATCGTGCGTAAATGCCTTGTCTACGGACCTGACAGTTACCGTTTACCGGAACGGTAAAATATACGATCAGGCTTATAAAATTGGTATACCACAATACCCGGTACGGGAAATTGGCGAAACGGAAAGCCACGGAACCACGGTGCAGTTTAAGCCCGACGATTCTATTTTTACCACTACCGAGTACAAATACGATACCATTGCCGGCCGTTTACGCGAATTATCTTTCCTGAACAAGGGCATTCGGATTAACCTGACCGATTTACGCGAGAAAAAATCTGATGGCACTTTCCTAAGCGAATCTTTTTATTCGGAGGGTGGCCTGAAAGAATTTGTTTCTTATTTGGAAGAAACCCGCGAAAACCTGATTCCGGAGCCTATTTACGTAGAAAGCGAAAAAAACAATATTCCCATAGAGATTGCCCTGCAATACAACTCTTCTTACACCGAGAATATTTTTTCTTATGTAAATAATATTAATACCATTGAAGGGGGTACTCACGTAGCCGGGTTTCGGCGGGCGCTTACCCGTACTTTAAAATCCTACGCCGAGCGTTCGGGTATGCTCGAAAAAGCCAAAGTAGAAATTCAGGGCGATGACTTCCGGGAAGGTTTAACGGCGGTTATTTCGGTTAAAGTGCAGGAGCCGCAGTTCGAAGGCCAAACCAAAACCAAGTTGGGTAACTCCGATGTAATGGGTGCCGTGGACATAGCCGTAGGCGAAATGCTCTCGGATTTCCTGGAAGAAAATCCGCGTGAAGCCAAAATTATTATTCAGAAAGTAATTTTAGCGGCCCAGGCCCGGCAAGCGGCGCGTAAAGCCCGCGAAATGGTGCAGCGCAAAAGCGTACTTTCGGGTACCGGCTTACCTGGTAAACTGGCCGACTGTTCCGAATCGGACCCGGCGCAATGCGAAATTTATTTGGTAGAGGGTGACTCAGCGGGTGGTTCGGCTAAGCAAGGCCGCGACCGTAAATTCCAGGCTATTCTGCCGTTGCGGGGTAAAATCCTGAACGTAGAAAAAGCCCAGGAACACCGCATTTACGAGAACGACGAGATTAAAAACATGATTACGGCCTTGGGGGTAAGTTTCGGTACTGCCGAAGACCATAAAGCCCTGAACATGGAAAAACTGCGTTACCACCGGGTAATTATTATGACCGATGCGGATATTGACGGTAGCCACATCCGGACCTTGATTCTGACGTTCTTCTTCCGGTATATGCGCGAGCTGATTGACAACGGTTATATTTATATAGCCTTGCCGCCGCTTTACCTGGTAAAAAAAGGAAAAGAAGAACGTTATTGCTGGACCGAACAAGAACGGGCCGATGCCATAAAAGAACTGGCTAAAGGCGGTAAAGAAGATTCGGTAGGTGTGCAGCGCTACAAAGGGTTAGGTGAAATGAACCCCGAGCAGCTTTGGACTACCACCATGCGGCCTGATACCCGCAGCTTAAAACAAGTAACCATTGAGTCAGCGGCAGAAGCGGATCACCTGTTCTCGATGCTGATGGGCGACGAAGTAGCCCCACGTCGGGATTTTATTGAAAGAAATGCAAAATACGCCCGCGTAGATGTATAAATAAACTTAAGCTTTCGTTATAAAAAAAGCTTGCCCTACCGGCAAGCTTTTTTTATAATATAATTAAATAAAGTTTGCACGTATAAAGGGTTAATTCGCATCTTTAAAACCTTAATTAATAAAATTTAGGTTACACCCCGGCGGGTTAATATTCTCGTGCAAAGCAAACCTAGAGCACCTAAATGGTGAAGCAACTATGGAATTAAATAAAATTTCGGATCAAATCAGAAGTAGTAGGTATATCAGCCGTGATCTAAGCTGGATTCGTTTTAATTACCGGGTTCTGGATCAGGCAAAAAACACCTCGCGGGGATTATTTGATGCCTTAAAATTTTTAGCCATTACTGCCTCTAACCTGGACGAGTTTTTCATGATTCGGGTAGGTAGCTTGTATAATTATATTGATTATGGTAAAGAACGGGTCGATTATTCGGGTTTGCGGGAGTTGCCTTTCCGGCGTAAGCTTTTAGAATTTGCCCATCGGCTGGTTAGTGATGTTTACCTGACTTACGAAGAATGGAAAATTCAATTTGAAGCCAACGGTTTAAGCATTTGTAAGATAGAAGATTTAACGGAAAGCGAGCAGCGGAAAGCCGGCCGATATTACATGAATACCATTTTTCCGATGCTCACGCCCATGGTGTACGATAATTACCACGGCTTCCCGTTGCTGATGAACCAGTCGTTAATATTTGGGGTAATTACCAAAAGTACCGATGAGGCAAAATCACAAAACCGGTTAACGTTTATTCAGGTACCACAAAATCTGGCGCGTTTTTTCGAAATACAGCGAAAAGATAAGCTGCTTTTTGTGCCCATTGAAGAAATTATCCGCTGGCAGATAGATACCCTGTTTAGAAATGTTGAAATCGTGTCGAATGACCTGTTTCGGATTACCCGTAACGGTGACTTTACCTTAGAAGAAAGCGACGATATTGACGCCGATTTTATTAACGAAATAAAGGTTAAGCTAAAAACCCGCAAAAAAGGGCGGGTGGTGCGCGTTGAAATTGAGCGGAACCCCTCAACAATGCTCCTGAAGGGATTAAAAGAACGTTGGAATATCGATAATGCCAATATTTTTGTTATCAATAATCTGCTGGATTTAAAAGGGCTGTGGCAGATAATTAAACATACCAATTTTAAAGATAAAATTACCCGGCAACCCCAGCCGGTTAATCCTATTGGTTTATCAGATTTAGAGCATCATGATTTGTTTGAGGTGCTTAAAACAAAAGATGTTTTACTGCATCATCCGTTTAACAGCATCGAGCCCGTAGTGCAGCTTCTGGAACATGCTGCCGAAGACCCCAACGTGCTGGCCATTAAACAAACCATTTACCGTCTGGCCGATCAATCGCGGGTAACGGCCGCTTTGCTAAAGGCGGCCGAAAACGGTAAACACGTATCGGTATTATTTGAGGTGAAAGCCCGGTTTGACGAAGAGCGCAATATTAAAGAAGGAGAGAAGCTGGAAAAAGCCGGCTGTTTTGTTATTTACGGCATAAGTAAATATAAAACGCACACCAAAATGCTCATGATAATCCGGAAGGAAGAAGACAAAGTAACGCGTTACGTGCACATTGGCAGTGGTAATTACAACGAGCAAACCAGCCGTTTATATACCGATATTAGTTTATTAACCACCGATGAAACCTATGCCCACGATGTATCGGAGTTTTTTAACGTTATCACCGGCCATTCTTTCCCGAACGATTACCAATATTTAATTACCGCCCCCAAAGATATGCGGCAGCAGATATTGGAACTCATCCGGACCGAAGCGCGGCATGCCCGCAAGGGGTTACCCAGTGGCATTATCATGAAAATGAATTCTTTGGAAGACAAGGAAATTATTGATGAGTTTTACCGGGCATCGAAGGCTGGCGTGCCTATAAAATTAATTGTGCGGGGTATTTGCTGTTTGCGGCCGCAGCGCGAAGATTTAAGCGAGAATATTTCGGTAACATCTATTGTGGGCGAATTTCTGGAACATACCCGTTTGTTTTACTTCCATAACAACGGCGAGCCTAAAGTGTACGGCGGCAGTGCCGATATGATGGTGCGCAGTTTCGACCGTCGCATTGAGGCGCTTTTCTTAATTGTAGATCAAAACATGAAGAAAGTAGCTATGAAAATATTGCAGTACAACCTGAAAGATAACCAGAATACCTACTTAATGCGGGAAGACGGGGCTTACATTAAAAAACGGGAACCGGACGAAAAACCCTTTAATATTCACCGCGAATTTTATACCATGCAAATTACACCCGACGAAAATATTGCGTTGTTTTAAAGATTATAAACTAATAAAAAAGAAGAGCGGCCTTATAAGCCGCTCTTCTTTTTTATTGGTTTATTTATTTTCAAAATCAGCATTAATGGGTTCAGATTTGGTGTAGTGCTTTTCGTACAATGCTTGTAAAATACCATCTTTTAAGCCCACCGTAGGTACCATCATACTTTCTATACGCGCCCATTTCATTGCCGATAAATAAATGCGGGCCGCCGGTACAATTACATCCGCTCGGTCTGGGTTCAGGAGCAGCACACTTAATTTCTCCTCCATGGTCAGGCTTTCTAATTGGTTCACAATTTCTTCAATCTGCTTCCGGAAAATAGGCTTACCCGCCATTTTACCGGCCATTTCGTAAATTTTATTAATATTACCGCCGGTGCCAATAGCTCTGGATACGTGGCATTTACGGGCGTTTTCTTTTACCCATTCTTTCATCGCCATCCAGATTTCGTCGTTCTTGCTACCCACTTGGTACCGGATAGAACCCATTTCAAAAGATTGGGAAGCTACTTTTTCGTGATCGATGTAAACATTAAACTCGGTACTGCCGCCGCCCACATCTATGTGCAGGTAATTTTTGTCGTCGAGCAGGTTATGAATAACTTTATTAATCAGTTCAGCTTCGGTTTGCCCGTCAATTACATTTATTTTCATGCCCAGCTGCTTATTTACCCTTTGAATAATTTCCGGGGCATTCTGGGCTTGCCGCATGGCCGAAGTAGCACAAATCATGTAATGGCTTACATCGTGTACTTCCATTAATAATTTAAGCGCGTGCAGAAATTTAGTAAACCTTACTTCCTTTTCCGTAGAAATAATACCGGTAGTAAATACATCTTCGCCAAATTTTATGGGATAGCGCAGGTATTCAACTCTTTTAAAAATATTACGTTCCTGGTGGTGCAATACACTCGAAATCTGGCATCTAACCGCATTAGAGCCAATATCAATAGCAGCTAATTTCAATCCGAATATTGTTTTATAATATTATACAATCCAAAGATAGTAGGTAGTGCGTTAAAATTGGGATTTTTTTACTGCTACTTCATTTTGCCGCTATTAGTTTTGCTTAAAACCGAATAAAAATATAAAAAATATAGTGGCTTCTTAATAAGTAAACTTTTCGTTCAAATACGGGATAAGAACTTGTTAACAGGCCGTAATAAGCCTTGGTACAAAATATTAAATAATATTTAGCTTAGTGTTTTTCGGTTATTTATTGCCATGATAAAATTAATAGAATGTCCGCGGGATGCTATGCAGGGTTGGCCCAACTATATTCCGGCCAGCGTTAAAGCTGCTTATTTGAATATTTTGCTACAAGTTGGTTTCGATACACTGGATTTCGGCAGTTTTGTTTCTCCCAAAGCCATTCCCCAGATGCAGGACACCGAAGCAGTTTTAGCCGAACTGGATTTAGAAAATAGCAAAACGAAATTATTAGCAATTGTGGCCAACCTGCGCGGGGCCGAAAAAGCTGCCAGTTTGCCCGAAATTACTTACCTGGGTTTTCCCTTGTCTTTATCCGAAACATTTCAGTTACGGAATACTAACCGAACAATAACACAGGCGTTTGAACTGCTGGCCCAAATGCAGGAACTTTGTAGCCGGCAAAACAAAATATTGGTGGTTTATTTATCAATGGGGTTTGGTAATCCGTACGCCGAGCCTTGGAATGCCAATATTGTCTTGGAATTTGTGCACCGCCTGGTACCGCTTGGCATAAAAATTATTTCTTTGGCCGATACGGTTGGCTTAGCCACACCAGCCAATATTTATTATTTGTTTTCCGAGTTAATACCCACTTTTCCGGACATTGCGTTTGGGGTACATTTGCACGCCCGGCCCGATAACTGGGAAGAAAAAATAAGCGCCGCCTATAACGCTGGCTGCTTTAGGTTTGATGGGGCTTTAAAAGGTTTTGGCGGCTGCCCTATGGCCAAAGACGATTTGGTGGGGAATGTGGCTACCGAAAATTTAATCCGGTACTTCCAAAATATTAATTTACCTTTGAAGTTAAATGAAAAAGCTTTGAATGCTGCTTTGGCGCAGGCAGCAGCCGTTTTTGTTTAAATCAGATGAAGAGAAAACCAGTTGTAGATATTTTTATTCCTTGCTTTGTAGACCAGTTATTTCCGGAAACCGGCCTGAATATGGTGAAAGTATTGGAAAAACTTAACTGTGAGGTGCGGTATAATCCCAACCAGACTTGCTGTGGCCAGCCGGCGTTTAATGCGGGCTTTATAGAAGAAAGTGGCCGCATTGCGCACAAATTTTTACAGGATTTTACCAACGATCAAACCAATTACGTTGTAGCGCCTTCGGCTTCCTGCGTGGGCATGATTCGGAACGCTTACCCCGATATTTTTATGTCTACGTCGGAGTTTGTAAACTACCGGAACCTGGAAAAAAAGGTGTTTGAGTTTAGCGAGTTTTTGGTAGATGTGTTGCAGGTTACCAAAGTGCCCGGCGCCCGGCTGGATGGTAAAATAACGTACCACGATTCGTGCAGTGCCTTACGCGAGTGCGGTATTAAAGCCGGTCCAAGAGCTTTACTGCAAAATGTAGCTGGCCTCGAACTGATTGAAATGGAAGATACCGAAACCTGTTGTGGTTTTGGTGGCACGTTTGCTGTAAAATTCGAGTCTATTTCGGTAGCTATGGCCCAGCAAAAAGTAGAAAATGCTCTGGCAACTGGTGCCAATTATATTGTATCGACAGATACAAGTTGTTTAATGCACCTGGAGGCTTATATGCGGCGCGAAAACATAAATTTAAAGGTAATGCACCTGGCCGATGTTTTAGCCCAGGGATTGTAAGGTAGCAGTGCCGGTGCTTGCAGCCAAAAAGAAGAAGCTTAACAAAGGCATCCTAACTGTGCACCAGCATATTCTTTGTCCGGTATTTTCGCTGGGAACGTAAATCTTTAATTTTTTGGTTAACCGGCAGCAGCGCCAGAAAACAGGATGCAGTAAGAATAAATGAAATAGCCGAAGCCATAACCAAAGCTTTATCCTGGTTTTCGTTAATCAGGTTTATACCACAAACAATCAGGCTAACCGCGGTAAAAAGCAGCCCAACTTTGATTAGTATATTTTTAACTAAAGTGAAATGGGAAAGCTTATTTTGACATTCGTTGTAAATTTCAAAGTAGGGTTTTGCCATTGTTTTTTGGAGTTTAGAAATACCTGGTTGCTAAAAGCTTTATTATTAAACGATTCAGTTAATAATATGGTATGCTAACCTACTAAATTTGGCAAAAAAATAAAAGTGCTACGTACAAATATTTAAAATAAAGTGCAATTATTTTAGTGCTTTATACGGGTTGCACAAAATAGTACAATTCTTATCGGGCTTCTGTTAGTTGAAGCAATCTGCTTAATTTATCTTTCAGGGCCGGAGAAGCAGTTACTAAGGGCAAACGGACAGCTGGGCCGCAAATCCCTAATAAATCCAAAACAGCTTTTATACCTACCGGATTACTTTCCTCGTACATGAGCGGGTTAAGTTCTACTAACTCAAATAATATTTTAGAAGCTTCGCTAAAATTGTGTTCTAAACCTAATCTTACCATCCGGCTAAACTTGCCGGGGAAGCCATTGGCCAAAACCGAGATAACCCCTTCGGCCCCAAAGGTAATCATGGGTAAGGTAAGCATGTCGTCGCCGCTAATCAGCATAAAGTCATCGGGTTTGTTTTTAGCAATGACCATGCATTGCTCCAGGTTGCCCGAGGCTTCTTTGGTGCCAATAATATTAGGGTGTTGGGCCAGGCGTAAGGTAGTTTCGGCGGAAATATTGCTGGCCGTGCGGCCGGGTACGTTATACAAAATTACCGGCACGGGGCAAGCATCGGCAATACGGGTATAATGCTGAAAAATGCCTTCCTGAGAAGGTTTGTTGTAGTAAGGCGAAACCGAAAGAATAGCACTGACACCGTCCAGGTTTAAGGTAGCAATTGCGTCTACTATTTCGTCGGTACAATTGCCACCGGCACCATAAACAAGCGGCACTCTATTATTTACCTGTTGTTTAACAAAAGCCAGAATTTCTTCTTTTTCGGTATTCTTGAGCGTAACCGATTCGGCAGTAGTGCCATTAATAACCAGGTAATCTACGCCCTCCGAAATGGTGTATTGCAGTAACCGGGACAGTCCTGCAAAATCTACTTTATGCTGGTTGGTAAAAGGCGTAACAAGTGCCACCCCCGTACCTCTTAAGTTATTCATGTGCTCCTTCTAAAAACAACAGGATATTTTTATTATTTTTTAGCCATCAAAAATAGGCAGACTATCCCGCAAATCAAAAGATATTATTTGGCCAAAAGTTCTATTAAGTCGTTTTCTGAAATTATTTTTATACCCAGTTCGGTGGCTTTTTCCAGTTTAGCCGGCCCCATTTTATCACCGGCTACCAAATACGATAATTTTTTCGAGATAGAACTTACCATTTTGCCGCCGTTTGCGGTTATTAAATCTTGTAATTCTTCGCGGCTGTGGTTTTCAAATACACCCGAAATAACAAAGCTAAAACCTGCTAAACGATCGCTTTGCGGAATTGTAGCGGCGGCTTTTTCCTGGCTGAACTGCAAACCAGCTGCCTGTAAACGCAGCAGCATGGCTTGGTTAGCCGGGTCCGAAAACCAGGCCAGAATAGATAAAGCTATCCGGTCGCCAATTTCGGGAACTTGAATTAGTTGCTCGTAAGAAGCTTGCTGCAAAGCTTCGATGCTAGCAAAATGCTGAACCAGTTTACGCGCCACGGTGCTGCCCACAAACCGGATACCCAAGGCAAATAAAACCCGGTCGAAAGGCGCTTCTTTCGATTTCTGGATGCCGGCCAAAATATTATCTACTGTTTTCTGCCCGAAACTGATGGTGCGGGTTTTGCCGGATTTTTCATCGGTATAAACCTTGCTTAAGCCAAATAATTGCTCGTGGGTTAAATCATAAAATTGGTCGGGGGTAGTTACCAATCCTTTCTCGAACAATAAATCTATTTTGCCTTCGCCCAAGCTCATGATATTAAGCGCGTTGCGGCTAATAAAATGTTCGAGTTTGCCTTTTATCTGGGGCGGACAACCTTTCTCGTTCGGGCAATAATGGTGCGCTTCGCCTTCGGTCCGGACTAATGGCGTGTTGCAGGCTGGACAGGTATCCAAGTATTGAATAGGCTGGCTATCGGGTAAGCGCTGCGATTTATCGACGCCGGTAATTTTGGGAATAATTTCGCCACCTTTTTCTACGTAAACAATATCTCCGGTATAAATATCGAGCCTTAATATTTCGTTGGCGTTGTGCAACGAGGCCCTTTTAACCGTGGTACCGGCCAGCAATACTGGGTTAAGCAAGGCAACCGGCGTAACCGCGCCCGTGCGCCCTACCTGGTACTGAATATCGCGGAGGCGGGTAGCGGCACTCATGGCTTTGTACTTGTAAGCAATGGCCCATCGGGGGCTTTTGGCCGTGTAACCAAGTTCTTCCTGCTGGTGAAAACTATTTACTTTTATAACAATGCCATCGGTGGCAATGGGGAGTTCAAAGCGATTATTTTCCCATAATTTTATATAAGCCAGTACTTCTTCCAGGGTACCGCATTTCTGGTAAGTATCAGATACATTAAAGCCCCATTTTTTTAAAGCAGCTAAAGCTTCGGCGTGGGTTTCGAAAGCCATAGGTGTGCTTAAAAAACCATAGGCGTAGCAACTGAGTTTCCGGCGTGCTACCTGACCGGAATCTTGTAATTTTAAAGTGCCGGAGGCAGCGTTGCGCGGATTGGCCAGCAACATTTCGCCAATATCTTCTCGTTCGGCATTGAGGGCCTCAAACACCGAAAACGGCATAAAAACTTCTCCCCTTACCTCAAACTCTGCCGGATAATCGTGGCCGTGTAATTTTAAGGGAATGGTTTTAATGGTGCGCACATTGGCGGTTATATCGTCGCCGCGGGTGCCGTCGCCGCGGGTAACGCCCCGCACCAGCTCGCCGTTTTGGTAAGTTAAGCTAATGGCTACACCGTCAAATTTCTGCTCGCAAACGTATTCGTAATCACCTTCCAGCACTTTTTGCACCCGGTTATGAAATTCGCGCAGTTCTTCCTCGGAGTATGTGTTGCCTAACGATAACATGGGATATTTGTGCACTACCGTCGGGAAATTCTTGGTAATACTGCCGCCAACCCGCTGGGTAGGAGAGTTGGGCGTTCGCAAATGCGAAAAATCCTTTTCTAGTTTATTTAGTTCTTCTAGCAGCATGTCAAACTCATAGTCTGACACCTCAGAAACGCTATATTGGTAGTACTGGTGGTTCAGGTGGTGGATTCGGGCACTCAGTTCGCTAATGCGGGCGGCCGCTTCTTGTTCGGTCATTTAAAGTAATTTTAACTGCCTAAAATTAAGGATATTTTCTAAAGCCGATAAACCTAAAGAGGTTTACAGTTGGGTGTATTGATAAAGGTTTTGCTAAGTAGCAGCTATTTAGTAGTTTAATATAATAACAACCGCTTAATAATTTCGGCTTTAAATAATCCCATCTGCTTACCTATTACAAGCATTTGAAAAATTATTTATAGTTTTGGTTAGGTTAAATTATTGAACCACCACCCCAGTGGCTGTAAAGGTGATGCTTTTTTGTGGTTGGGTAATGGCTTTTATTTCGGCTACTGATTTACCGGCATCTTGTGCATAATGTTGCTGATCGGCTACCGATATGCTTTTATTATACGCTACGCCGTTTAGCACTACGGTTTTGCCGGCAATATTTTTGGGCACAAAAAAGCCATAATCTTTAAACCGCACTTTCATTACCGTATTATCCGTCAGTTTTACATCCAGCCAGCAACCTTTGGCCTGGCAAACATCTACCACTTGTCCGGTTACTTTTACCGCTACCGAATCTTTCGTGCCCAGTACCTGTGGTAATTTTGTTGCGGCCAGACTATTTTTAGTAGCAAATGCTTCACCGTAAATAGGGGCTTGGCTGGTTTTAGTGGTTTGGCTTTGGCAATCAACCGAAAAGAAGCCCACCAACAGGACGAGCAATATTTTAAATTTATTCATAAGGTGCACGGTTATTAACTTCTAAAATACAAATTAAATAGGTTTTTACAGAATCCTGAGGCTAGTTTTAAGGGGTATAATTTTAAGCAAAATGCAAGTAAGCAGTAAATAATAAACCTTGGTTTTCGTTAACTAACTGATAAACAAAAGCGCTAAGCTGAGAAATACCCGTAGTAAAAATATTTATACAGGTTAACTACGGATGGATAGTAATAATACAGGAAAGTTCTGGTTTACTTTAAAAAGCACCTTATTTATGCTATATTAGTATTGATTTTTGTGTTAAGTCTCCTGATTAACACCCTGAGCTGCCGGGGTTTGAAAGAAATTATTTGCATTCCTAATTTTATAGGATAGATGTTAAACAATCTAAGGGTTTTAAAGTATAAAAAAGAGTAGGCCATATTATTAGCGCTGCATATTTACCGCCAGATGTATTTACGCAATAAAAGAATTTAGCTAGAGTTGTAAGCATGAATTTTGATAAAAAAAATAAGGTTGGGTCATCAAAGAAATCGGCATTTTCTAAGATAGAGAAAATACATCCTTTTGAAATGATGCTGTACCTGGCTATTATGGGGGTGGGGGTATTATTTCTGATGCTGGTGATTGCCTACTTACAAACCCGCACCTACGATAATGGCTTTTCCCAAATCAGAATGCCGAAATATTTTAGTTTAAGTACCATTCTGATGCTGCTCAGTAGCTATACCATTGCCAAAGCGGCCCGGTATTATAAAAAAGACAACCTGGCTAAGCTTAAAAAAACTTTTTTATACACCATGCTGCTGGGTATAAGTTTTATTTTGGTGCAGGTGGCCAGCTGGTACGAAATTTCCCAAAGCGGTATTAGTTTTAGTGGTTTAGCGGCCGGTACTTATATTTATCTTATTTCGGCCTTGCACGCAGTGCACTTAATTGCGGGCTTTTTATATTTATCGTACTTATATTTTAAAACGCAGCACGCCGCTGCCGAACCTATCCGGATGCTTTTGTATATCCGCAACCCTTACGTAAGGCAGCAAATAAAATTATTAAATACTTACTGGCATTTTATGGATGCCATGTGGGTGTTCCTGTTTTTGGTTTTTGTATTTACCTTAAAGCCCTGAGTATTTCTCACGTAAACAAAGCAGCATTAGCTAAAATCCGACTGCTCGTTAATTACAATATTTGTTCGTACTCGTTATAACTTTTATATGTTACGGGTTCTCCTTTAATTTTTTATATTGTAAATACCTGCATTTTTTTCCAATGCAGTTGAACCGACCCCAACCAACCAAAGACAATATTTTATTAAAATTACAGCATACTGCTATTCTGACTGGTGTTCTTCAATAGCAAAGTATTTGTCTTTTCTAAACATTATCTTAAGTATTTGGTTAAATATTAGCTAAAAAATCAATATCTTGATATAGCTTTTGATTTTTACTATTTGGTAACCTATTTCTCTCTTTTTCGAATAAGGAAATCTTTTCTACTAAACCTAGTATTCAAAATTAAGTCCGATATGACTCCTGAAACCACTACTAAACCTGCTACAAACTTACTCCTGAAGCAACAATTATTAGCGGAATGCCTGCGCATCCAAAACTCAGTTATTCAAACGGCCAAGAGTGCCATGGATGAAGCCCAGCAAAGCGCTAATGAACACCAGGGAGCGTTAGAAGATAAGTTTGAGTCTTTCCGGGAAGCCTGCCAAATTCAGCGCGACATGTTTGCCAAACAACTGGATGAGGCCATAATCAGCTTATCTGTATTGAAGCGGATTGTAGCTACCAAAGAAAATAAACACATTATGCTGGGCAGTATTGTAATCACCAGCCTTCAGAAATATTTTATTTCAATTAGTTTAGGCGAAATTACGGTAAACGGCGAGAAATACTTTGCCATTTCGGCCATGTCGCCGTTGTTTAAAGCCATGGTCGGCAAATCTGAAGGGGAGGAGTTTACTTTCCGCGATAACACTTACCGTATAGAAAGCATATTTTAGTCTTATTCTAAATCTGGCAAGCCACAGCCCAGCTTAGTAACACTAAGCTGGGCTGTGGCTATTTATAGCAGGTTGAGTTAAGATAAGTTGCTATAAATATATTTTATCGGGTTTCGTTGAAATACTAAATACTTATTCAACTCTGGTCCAGATTTGGGAACGGCCAACCAGCGCTATGCCAATATACCCTTTTACTTCCAGTTTATCTTTGTCCAGAATTTTCATATAACAAGAGTAAGTTTTACCGCTCTGCGGATCGTAAATGGAGCCATTATCCCACTTGTTTCCGCCTACGTAGCCAAAGTTCTTGAGAAAAACCATGCCCAAGATAGGCTGGCTGCGTTTTGTCTCATCCGGATTTTTACTATCTACTTTGGGTTTACCTTGTAGCAGCGGCTCTTTTAGCCAAATAATTTTACCGCATAATTTTTCACCGCATTTATAAATCTGAAACCGGGCTTCTTTATTTGCATTGGTCCAAATACCCAAGGCTGGTTCGTTATTTTGCTGGGCCTGAACAGAGAGAAAAACGAGTAAAAAGCATATAAAAGATGCAATTAATTTCATGAGGAAATTAGTTTAGGTAAAAACAAATTAAATAAAGCTGTTTACTCTCAAAACTCAATAAAGGTATGCTGCTGTCATAAAAATTATGGTTTAGCGGGCGTAAAATAAGCTAAAAACCAAGCCGAAAAAATTACAATTATTACGGGCTTTATAAAATTAATTAAATATTCCGGTAAATTGAAACAGACTGGCATAAACAATATCGGCTATTGAGAGCAAACCCGCAAGCAGACATTTACGGATTACTAGTACATGTGAAAATCTTTAGCCTAACCTATTCATAAAAGAATAATTCTAAATCAGTAATGCTGCTACTTTGTATTAAGGGTATTTTTTTTTCGCTTACGGGTATTTGGCCATTTATTCATTTAAAAGGCTTTTTGTGGATTACTGGCCCTAAAAAATAGGAGCAGTCTTGATTATGGCAATAGGACTTACCTGTTTGGTGGCGGATTTCCGGTGGGAGTTTAATGCTGCCTGTTTACCTTGGCCTTAAGCAGCGATTTAGGGTTAATGGCTACAGCTGTTTATTATACCAAGTACGATATAATTGGGGATGTGTATTTATTAGATGCTGCCGCCGAAGCCAGACTTTTATTAACCCAGACGGTTACTTTTTTAAGCATAAAAATTATTTTACAAAGCATTAATAGTCAATATTTTATATTTTAAAAATACTATTAACTATGAAGATGTAAATTCATAAATGCCTTGTTTTTAACGCATAACGCTGTTTTTAAAGTAATTAGAAAAAAATATAAAAAATAGTGCAATTATTTTTGAACCTTAAGGTTTAATTTTTACTTTAGTAAATAGTAGCGAGTGCTACAGCTTACCGGCTGAATCCATAAGGTGCTTGGAGCCCCCTGTAAGAGATGTTGAACGTAAAGAAAGGAGGTCTAAATGTCTAGTCCGAAACAAATTTTGTCAAGCCTGAATCATGTTGTACCTTCAACTGGTTTAAAGTTTTAAATCAGGTTTTTGCCTGATAGACAAAACTCAACCTGGTTCTTTAGATCTTATTTTTTAAGATTGCCGGTCTGCAAAACAGATTGGTGGCTTGGTAAGATTTTTAGGATTTATTACCTGATTGCTGTGCTGGCGTATCTACCGGCTGGCAATCAGGTATTTTCTTTTTATAGCACTCTTCTTACTTGTAAAAATCGCTTTTCGTAGCCCGTACTATCTACCTTGCTTATTTTTACGCCTCCCTGGCGCGTTGCAGAAGAGGCATGCACAAATTCTACGGGTTGGCCGGGTTCCGTAATAACAACCCCCACGTGTCCTGGCGTAGTATCATTTTCGTCGGTTCCGGTAAAAACAATTAAGTCGCCCTTCCGGGCTTCAGTTAAAGGTACTTCTTTCCCTTCCTGCATCAGCATAGCCGATGAATGCGGTAATTTTATGCCGTATTTTTGATAAATGTGGTAAACAAAACCGGAACAATCGAAACCCTCGCAGGTAATACCGGCTGGTAAGTAAGGCGTACCAATTAAGCTCAAGCCATAACTTACAATGCTATCGGCCAGCAAAGCTTGTGTTATTGGCAATTTGGCCGGTTGTTTTTTCTGTTTAAATATCCGCGAAAAAAAATCACCACTTTTCTCTGGGTCAATTCCGCCGTTCCGGCTGCTATCAGAATAAGTTTGCGGCATCTCGGAAGCCAGGTTCTCGTGCCGGATATTTTCTTTGTTCCAGAGGCCGTAGGCCAGTAAAAGTACTATTAGGCTGCCAAATATAATCCAGGCTAATTTCATTCTTATATATTTATAAAGCTTTTTCTGTTTTATGCTAAGCTGTTTATACGTATAAAATACAAGTTTAGCCGGAATATACGGAGCCGGATTGCGCGCAGGGGTATAAAAAAAATCCTGAAATATTACTTTCAGGATTTCTCGCCATATTTTAAAATTATTCTATTCGCTGCAAATCTACTTCCCGCACGGGCCTAATAATAAGCGGTACTTTTTCTACTTTAACCGAACTGGTATCGAGGCCAAACCACTTATCTTCGGAAGGGGTATATTCTTTTATATAGAAATAAGCTTCCATAATCAGTTTCTCCAGGAAGGGCAAATCATTTTCTAGTGATAAGAATTTCTCCAGTACCACAAACCGGAAATCGCCGATAACGTTGGCTTTATTTAAAGAATCGTACCGGCTGGTTATATCCACTTCTTTATTTTTAACCAGGTTCTCAATAACTTTCCGGAAAAATAAATTAATGCGTTGTTCTACCCGGAACCCTAACCGAAAATCAATCCGGATTACATCGTTCTGGGCCAAGTGGTGCACCTTGTATTCCATGGTGTGAGGTTCGTCTACCGTATCAACGTGCACAAACCAGTAAATATCGGCCCGCTTGGGTCTTTTCTGAAATATCGAATAAATAATCTTCGATTCTATTTCGCTCTTGCGCTCCGCACTGGTCATAAAAATGAGGTGCGTCGAATATTTTGGAATAGAATTATCCTCGCTGAGTTCTTTTAAAAACTCTACATAATCTTTTAGTTTTACGTACTCGGTTAAGCGCCGTTTAATGAAAAAGGCCCGCAACCAAATATACATTACCGAAATTAAAGCTAAACCTAAAGCCACCGAAACCCAACCACCGTGCGGAAATTTAATAAGATTAGCTACCAGAAATGATATTTCGATGCTCAGGTACACTGCTAAAAACGAGAATACGGCCAGCTTCGAAAACTTTTTCAGGTAAAGGTAATAACTCAGCAAAATGGTTGTGGCCAACATGGTAATGGTAATAGATAAGCCGTAAGCCGCTTCCATATTAGCCGATTCGCGGAAATAGAGCACCACCACCACGCAGCCCAGCCACAGCAGCCGATTAATACTGGGTACATACAATTGCCCTTTAACATTGGTAGGGTAAATAAGCCGCACTTTGGGCCACATATTCAGCCGGATGGCTTCGCTGATTAAGGTGAAAGAGCCCGTAATTAAGGCCTGGCTGGCAATGATGGCCGCAATAGTAGCTATGGTAATGCCAATAAATAAAAACCACTCCGGCATAATTGCATAAAACGGGTTGTTATTTTCGGCTAGCGTATCGCCCACGTGCAGGGTAAGCCAGGCACCTTGGCCAAAATAATTAAGCAGCAAACAGGTTTTTACAAAAATCCAGCTAATGCGAATATTGCCCCGGCCGCAATGGCCCAGGTCCGAATACAAAGCTTCGGCACCAGTTGTACACAGAAAAACGGCTCCCAGCAACCAAAAGCCACCCGGGAAATTGTACAGCAACTGGTAAGCGTAATACGGATTTATTGCTTTTAATACTTCCGGGTGGTGCAGAATATTTATGAAGCCCAGCGTACCCAGCATTAAAAACCAAACCAGCATAATGGGGCCGAAGGTTTTACCAACAATTTGAGTACCAAAACTCTGGAGTAAAAACAGCACCGTTAAAATTCCTATAACAATAGGCACCGTAGGAATATCGGGGTATAGCAAGCGTAAACCTTCAACGGCCGAAGAAACCGAAATAGGCGGGGTAATAATGCCATCGGCCAGCAAAGCGCTACCCCCAATAATTGCCGGTATGGTTAGCCATTTGGCTTTACGCCGGACCAACGTATAAAGCGAAAAAATGCCGCCTTCACCTTTGTTATCGGCTCGTAAAGTTAAAATTACGTACTTGAAGGTGGTTTGCAGCGTTAAGGTCCAGAAAATACAGGATATTCCGCCGTAAATAAGATCTAAGTTTATGATTTTGCCTCCTCCCAGAATAATGGCTTTCATTACGTAAAGCGGAGAAGTGCCTATATCGCCGTAAATAATGCCTAACGATATAAGTAAACCGGCGGTAGAAACCCGGTGTGCAGTTTGATTACCTGACATTTAAAATTTAAAAAATTTCGCCAAAGGTATAACAGAAATATTGATTTAGGTATGTTTAAGCTATTAAATCTTACCGGTTAATACTATTAAATGAATGGTGGATAAATTAGGTGCTAACTAATGTAAAATAGCGTTTTGCAGAAATAATATACCGGCACAAAACAAAAGAGCAAAAGCAGGTTAAAGGTGCTTTTGCTCTTTGGGGTAATTATATTTTAGGTTTAAACTATTAATTAACCGATAATAATTCTACGTCGAATATAAGGGTCGCATTCGGGCCAATATCGTCGCCGGCACCCTGGGCACCATAAGCCAGGTTAGAAGGTAAAAACAAGCGCCATTTGGCACCTTCCTGCATTTGCATCAGCGCTTCCGTCCAGCCCGAGATTACCCCATTTACGGGGAATGTAGCCGGCTGGCCTCTTTCGTACGAGCTGTCGAATACGGTGCCATCAATTAAGGTACCGTGGTAATGTGTAGTAACTTTATCGGTGCGGCCGGGTGTTTTGCCGGTGCCTTCGCGCAATACCATATATTGTAAACCACTCGGTAAAGTAACTACGCCTTCGCGGTTTTTATTTTCGGCCAGAAAAGCTTCGCCTTCCTGTTGGTTAATTTCACCTTCCCGGCTGTGCGTAGATGCCTGCCGCGATTGCATTAATTGCTGCAATTCCATCATGGCCTCCTGCACTTCGTCCTGGTTCAGTTCCGATTTGGTGCCACTCATGGCTTCTTTCATCCCCTGAATAAATATATCCGGATTTATTTCAAGTCCTTGCTTTTGGAAATTAGCAGCCATGTCGCGACCAATAATATAACTGATGCGATCTTTAAGGTTCTTTGTTCTCATAGTTTTGGTAAAAAAATAATGTTTGTGTTTTCTGAATCGGCGCCAATATAGAGTAAATAATTAAATCCTGGCCCAGTTGTTCAACGCAAAGGATTAATTGAAGTTGTACTGCAATCTGGCAAGATGATAATCCAGCATATTAAAATTGATTATTCAGGATGTTAAGTATTGATGTAAATTATGTATTGTTAATATCTGATTATTAGTGCCTTAATAACTGAAAATATATTTAAGTATTTAGAGAATATTCAACTTACAAATTGGAATCTCTGCTAAAACGTTGTTGCATTTTGAGCCTTTATCTTTACTGTTATTTAAATAGTGAATTAATTATTAAGCATGCCAGGAACAATATTTTTTCCGTAAACACGAAAGAAGAGGTTAGCTTGAGTTACCTCGTAAAAAAGCGAGGACCACTTTCATGCTGAAAGTGGCCCTCGCCTTTTAATAATGGTGTATTTTACAAATAAAGATGAATTTCTTCATCCGCAAAATTTAATTGTATGTCTTCGGGGGTTATCCAAACTTTTACCAGATAACCTAAGGTACCTAAAACCAGCAGGGAGGATAGTGTAGTATATTTTTTCATAAAAGCAGCGATTTAACTGTTACTAATATAACGAAAAAAACTGCTACTTGTTGAATTATGATGTTATCAATTTGTTAATTTCGAAATAATTGAATAGCTAAACGGGTTTATTTAAAGTTTTACTAAGAATAAGCTAAACACTTGAAATATTGTAGCTTATAAGCCAGCCTCAAGTACTGCTTTAAGTGAGTTTACCTTGAGTTTACATATTCCGCCGGTATTGCCCGCCCACTTGAAATAAGGCATGCGTGATCTGGCCGAGCGAGCAGCATTTTACCGTTTCCATTAATTCTGCAAAAATATTGCCATTGGTAATAGCAACTTGTTTTAACCGTTTTAAAACGGCTTCCTGCTCATCGGCGTGCTGTTGGTGTAACTGGTGCAGCATTTTAATCTGGTATTGCTTTTCTTCTTCGGTAGCTCTAATTACTTCGGCCGGAATAACGGTAGGAGAGCCTTTGCTGCTCAAAAAAGTATTAACGCCTATTATCGGGTATTCGCCGGTATGTTTCAGGGTTTCGTAATAAAGGCTTTCTTCCTGTATTTTGCCGCGTTGGTACATGGTTTCCATGGCGCCTAATACGCCGCCCCGTTCCGAAATTCTATCAAACTCCAGCAGTACGGCTTCTTCTACCAAGTCGGTTAGTTCTTCAATTATAAACGAGCCTTGCAGCGGGTTTTCGTTTTTAGCCAAACCCAGTTCCCGGTTAATAATTAACTGAATAGCCATGGCCCGGCGCACCGATTCCTCGGTAGGTGTAGTTATGGCTTCGTCGTAAGCATTGGTGTGTAAAGAGTTGCAGTTGTCGTAAATGGCGTAAAGGGCCTGCAACGTTGTCCGGATGTCGTTAAAATCTATTTCCTGGGCATGGAGCGAGCGACCGGAGGTTTGAATGTGATATTTAAGCATTTGCGACCGTGCGTTGGCGCCGTATTTCAGTTTCATGGCTTTGGCCCAAATACGCCGTGCTACGCGCCCGATTACCGCATATTCCGGATCAATACCGTTGGAGAAGAAAAACGATAGGTTAGGGGCAAAGGCATTAATATCCATGCCCCGGCTCACATAATATTCTACAAAAGTAAAGCCATTAGCCAAGGTAAAAGCTAGTTGGGAAATAGGGTTGGCGCCGGCCTCGGCAATGTGGTAACCCGAAATAGAAACCGAGTAGAAATTCCGGACGTTTTGATCGATGAAATATTGCTGCACATCGCCCATGAGCCGCAACGAAAACTCCGTACTGAATATACAGGTATTTTGGGCCTGGTCTTCTTTCAGAATATCAGCCTGAACGGTACCACGTACCGCAGCTAACGTTTTGGCTTTTATTTCCTGGTAAATGGCGGGCGGTAAAACCTGATCGCCGGTTACACCCAGCAGCATTAAGCCCAAACCATTATTTCCTGCGGGTAATTCGCCTTGGTAGTGCGGCCGCTCCTGGTTTTTAGCCCGGAATATTTCGTCTATTTTTTTATGAATATCTTCTTCTAACCCGTTCTGTTTAATATACAATTCGCACTGCTGATCAATGGCGGCATTCATGAAAAAAGCGGTTAGAATAGCCGCCGGGCCATTAATGGTCATGGAAACAGAAGTGAGCGGATCGGCAAGGTTAAAACCTGAGTAAAGTTTCTTAGCATCATCTAAGCAGCAAACCGAAACGCCCGAGTTGCCAATTTTGCCGTAAATATCGGGCCGGTGATCCGGGTCTTCGCCGTAAAGAGTAACCGAATCGAAAGCAGTTGATAAGCGCTTGGCCGGCATGGCTAAACTTACGTAATGGAAACGGCGGTTGGTGCGTTCAGGGCCGCCTTCGCCGGCAAACATCCGGGTTGGGTCTTCGCCTTCGCGCTTAAACGGGAATACGCCAGCCGTATACGGAAATTCGCCGGGAACATTTTCTTGCAGGTTCCACTTCAATAGATCACCCCAAGCCTGGTAGCGGGGCAGGGCTATTTTAGGAATATCGAGTTGCGACAGCGAACGGGTATGGGTTTTAATCTTCAGTTCTTTATCGCGCACCCGGAATACAAAATAATCGTCCTGGTAAGCTTTTACTTTATCGGGCCATTTTTCCAATAATTTTCTATTTTGCCCATCTAGTTGTAAGCTTTGTTCGTGGTAAGCTTCCTCTAATTGCTTTAGCAGTTGTTCCTTGTTTTCCAGCGGGAGCCCGTTAATGGCTTCTTTCGATTTTTTTAGTCCGTAAAGGCGTTGAGCAATTTCCGCCTGGGCTTTTACCCATTTATCGTAGTTCCGGTTGGTTTCCGATATTTCAGATAAGTAGCGGGTGCGGCTGGGCGGTATAATGTATAATTTTTCAGATTGTTCTGTTGAAGCCAGAATATTAGATTCGAAATTCAGATTATTTTTTTCGCTTAATATTTTTAGCGTAGCCCGGTAAAGCTGGTTCATGCCGGGGTCGTTGAACTGAGAAGCAATGGTGCCAAAAACTGGAATTTCTTCGTCGGGTGTTTCCCAGAGTTGGTGGTTGCGCTTATATTGTTTTTTTACATCGCGCAACGCATCTAAGGCCCCACGCTTGTCAAATTTATTTAAGGCAATAATATCGGCAAAGTCCAGCATGTCAATTTTTTCGAGCTGGGTAGCCGCGCCGTATTCCGGCGTCATCACGTACAAACTTAAATCCGAGTGTTCTACAATTTCGGTATCAGACTGACCTATACCGGAGGTTTCTAATATTATTAAATCAAAATTGGCCAATTTTACAATATCTACCGCATCTTGCACGTACCGCGATAAAGCTAAATTCGATTGCCGGGTAGCCAGCGAACGCATATACACCCGCTCGTTGCTAATGGCGTTCATTCGGATGCGATCGCCGAGCAAGGCGCCTCCGGTTTTGCGTTTCGAGGGGTCCACCGAAATAATGGCTACCGTTTTCTCCGGAAAATCGTGTAAAAACCGCCGTACCAGTTCATCTACCAACGACGATTTACCTGAACCGCCCGTACCGGTTATACCCAGGACGGGAGTTGTTCGTTGTTCGTTATTCGTTAATCGTTGGTCGATATTGTTTATTAGTTGGGCTTTAATCGCTTCGTAATCTTCCGGGAAATTCTCAGCTGCGGATATTAAGCGGGCAATTGCTTTTGCCTCTTTTTGCTGCAAATAATTTACTTCGCCATTCAGGTTTTTGCCGGTCGGGAAATCGCATTGCTGCAGCATGTCGTTAATCATGCCTTGTAATCCCATGGCCCGGCCATCATCCGGCGAGTAAATGCGCGTAATGCCGTAAGCTTGCAATTCAGCAATTTCGGAAGGTAATATTACGCCGCCGCCACCGCCAAATATTTTTATGTGGCCGCAGCCGCGTTGCTGCAACAGATCGTGCATGTATTTAAAAAATTCGAGGTGCCCGCCCTGGTACGAAGTAATGGCTATGGCCTGTACGTCTTCCTGTATGGCACAATCCACAATCTCCTGCACCGAACGGTTATGGCCCAAATGAATTACCTCCGCCCCGGAAGCCTGAATAATGCGGCGCATAATATTAATGGCGGCATCGTGCCCATCGAACAAAGAAGCAGCCGTTACAATACGAATTTGGTTTTGGGGTTTGTAGACCTCGGTTTTAGTTGTTTGCATACAGGAAAACAGGGTAAATACTTATTCGGGCGAAGATAACTAAAAATATCAGCACCTATTTTTATCTAAACGCACCTGCCCGAATTTTGATTATGCTGTTTATATAAATAGCTTATTTACTGTTTTATTTCGGTTTAGCTACCCTCAACTAATATTTTACAGGCATTGGAAAAGAAAAAATATTTATGTAAATTAATTTCTGAATTATTAAGAACTGCCATTACGCAAAAGTTTAAATAATAGAAGGTTAAATAGATATTTCTGTCATTCAGGAGGAAACTTGTTAGCAAATCACGAACAAGTTTCCTCCTGAATGACAGATGTAGGCTTCAAAGACTTATAGAAAGTACACAATTTAAATTTTGCGTAACAGCAGTTAAATATTAAAAGCTAATTAATAAGCATTTAGCCGCTGAAGGCTTAAGTATTTGAAAATATTTACCCTTGGTTTACCGGTTAAATTAAGTATTTAATGCCGGTGATTTTTGCTGCTTACTTGATTTTCTAAAACGTAAATATTAAATCATGGCGGTACCAGTTCCTGCTGCAAAACCCCGGCTCTCTTCGGGCCAGTTACAAAACCTGATTACGGGTTTTCAAATAGATCGTGAAAAGCATCCTTTAGTGGTTGTGGGCATCCGGGGATATTACCTAAATACGCTGGGAAAGCCCGGCGAAAACGACAGGGGCATTTACGACGATGCCCTGTTTATCGATTCGCCGTTTGTAACGGCTTCTTTTAACGCTAATACTGATCCTTCGGTGTTCCGGAAAGGTATTGGCAAGCAGGATCGCAAAGGAATAGCGCGCCTTAAACCAGGTTTATGGCTGGCCCATTCTTTTGGTTTGCACAAAAATAAATACATGGCTTTAATTCAGTGCATGGGGCAAGTAACGGTAATCCGCGATGGCAACCCCGATTATGAAGATACCGGCAGCTTTGGTATTAATATTCATAAAGGCGGCTACAATACTACTTCCAGTTTAGGGTGCCAAACCATTCATCCGGCCCAATGGGAAAGCTTTATTAACTTAGCCAAAGACCAAGCAGTAAGATTGTTCCGGAGTAAATGGAATAAAAACTGTATTCCGTATATATTAATGGAAAATACCGGCCAGCTTGTTTAGTTAACTCCTGTTATTAACTCTCGGCTTTAAAATTTTCTTTTGTATTTTCCTCCCGTTTTGCCATGGTATCGAGCACTTTTTCGGGGTGCACATCTTCGGCTAGTTCATCAATTTCCGGGTCGGCTGATTCCGGAATTTCCATTTTTTGCGCAATTGCCCGTATCAAAGTTATTAGCCGGGTAATTTCGTGTTCCGACAACAAGCTAACTTGTAAATCCAAATCGGCGCGTTTATCGGCTTGGGCGGCCATCCGGTTCTGGCTAATTAAAACAAACGTCGATAAAAATATTGCCTCCACCGAAGCAAACATGGCCAGAACTACGAAGGAGGGATCGAATGGTTTAAGGCTTACCCAGCCCAAGTTAATAATTATCCAGGAGCCAAACAGCACCAGGTGAATGTATACAAAAGCCATGCTGCCGGTAAATCGGGTAACGGTATCGGCAATGCGGGTTTCTAATTTTCGGTTTTTATCTTCTTGCTGCTGTCTGTCTAATAATGCCTGAATATTGCGTTCTACAATCTGCGCCATGCGCGGCGAAGAAGCAGGGCGTTGGGATGATTGTGATTGATTCTTCATAAAAATTTATTTGGGAATTATACGAAGCCGACTAATCTGTGATCAACCGAAAACATAATTTTGAGAATCTATTTTACACGGAATAATTTGCAGAAAGCGATCTTGGGATTAAGTATTCTGATCCAAAGGCACTAATATTTTCAAAAAAAATAATCAGGCAGGGGAATTTCGCCGCTTTATTTTAATACTATAATTAAAAGCAGAATTCTTACCTTTGTATTTCGTATAAAGCTAGTATGAAGAACATTCGGAATTTTTGCATTATTGCGCATATCGACCACGGAAAAAGCACCCTTGCCGACCGTTTACTAGAGTTTACCTCTACAGTAGCGGAACGCGAAATGCAGGACCAGTTGCTGGATAATATGGATTTGGAGCGGGAGCGGGGGATTACCATTAAAAGCCACGCCATCCAAATGAATTATCATTATAAAGGTGAAGATTATGTGCTGAATTTGATTGATACGCCGGGCCACGTGGATTTTTCGTACGAAGTGTCGCGGTCGATTGCCGCTTGTGAAGGTGCGCTTTTAATTGTAGATTCTTCCCAAGGAATTGAAGCCCAAACCATTTCTAACTTATATTTAGCCATTGGCAATGACCTAGAAATTATTCCGGTTTTAAATAAAATAGATTTACCGCATTCCATGCCGGAAGAAGTTTCGGATGAAATTATAGATTTAATTGGCTGCGATAAAAGCGATATTATTCATGCTTCCGGTAAAGCCGGTATTGGTATTGAAAATATATTAAATGCCATATGCGACCGCATTCCGGCTCCTAAAGGCGATCCGAAGGCACCGTTACAAGCCCTCATCTTCGATTCGGTTTTTAACTCTTACCGCGGTATTGAGGTTTATTTCCGGATTATGAATGGTACCCTTAAAAAGGGCGACAAAGTAAAATTCGTAAATACTGGCAAAATATATAACGCCGACGAAATTGGCGTATTAAAGCTAAACCAGGAACCGCGCGAAGAAATGCGGGCTGGCGATGTAGGCTACCTTATTTCGGGTATTAAAAATGCCAAAGAAGTTAAAGTTGGTGATACCATTACCACCGTAGAAAATCCCACGCAGGAATCTATTCAGGGTTTTGAAGAAGTAAAACCTATGGTATTTGCCGGTATTTATCCGGTAGAAACCAGCGAGTTTGAAGAACTCCGGTCGGCTATGGAAAAATTGCAGCTGAACGATGCTTCTTTGGTTTGGGAGCCGGAAAGCTCTGTGGCTTTAGGTTTTGGTTTCCGTTGCGGATTCTTAGGTATGTTGCACATGGAAATTGTGCAGGAGCGCCTAGAGCGGGAATTCGACATGACGGTAATAACCACCGTACCAAGTGTTCAGTTTAAAGTATTCTCGACCAAAGGCGATGAAATTACCGTAAATGCGCCTTCCGATATGCCGGAACCGAATTACATCGACCGGATTGAAGAGCCATTTATCAAAGCTCAAATTATTACCAAGTCAGATTACGTGGGTGCCATTATTTCGCTTTGTATGGATAAGCGGGGCCAGATTAAAAATCAGAATTATTTAACCTCAGATCGGGTAGAAATGGTGTTTGAGATGCCATTAGCCGAAATTGTGTTCGACTTTTTCGATAAACTAAAAACGCTTTCCCGCGGCTATGCTTCCCTGGATTACGAACTAATTGGCTTCCGGACTTCGCACCTGGTAAAATTAGATATTATGCTGAACGGCGAAAAGGTGGATGCTTTAAGCGCCATTGTTCACCGCGATAAGGCTTACGATTGGGGCCGCCGGTTGTGCGAAAAGTTAAAAGAATTATTGCCGCGCCAAATGTTCGAAATTGCCATTCAGGCAGCTATCGGGCAAAAAATCATTTCCCGCGAAACTATTTCGGCCATGCGCAAAAACGTTTTGGCCAAATGTTACGGTGGCGATATTTCCCGGAAACGAAAACTCCTGGAAAAACAGAAAAAAGGTAAAAAACGGATGCGCCAGGTGGGTAACGTAGAAATACCGCAGGAAGCGTTCCTAGCCGTTCTGAAGTTGGATTAATCTAAAAGTCCACAGGTGTTAAAAGCTTGTGGACTTAATTTTTAATACCTTTTGCTTTGGATTAATAGTAATTGAAAAAGGATTTAACCGAAAGTAAAAAGCAGCATTTTATGAATTACCTGGATCGAATTACGATAAACCCTGAAATATGCCATGGTAAGCCATGTATTCGGGGAATGCGTTGGCCCGTAGAGGTAGTGCTGGATTTATTAAGCTCAGATATGACTAAAGAAGAAATTCTGGCGGATCATCCGGAACTGGAAAAGGAAGATTTAATTGCCAGTATAAATTTTGCTAAACTACTGCTATCTGGTAAATCGTTGCAAGAACTTGCTTAATGAAAGTTATTT
The DNA here is from genome assembly GCF_008629685.1 of Adhaeribacter rhizoryzae. GTDB lineage: Bacteria > Bacteroidota > Bacteroidia > Cytophagales > Hymenobacteraceae > Adhaeribacter > Adhaeribacter rhizoryzae. The sequence goes on from NZ_VWSF01000013.1 coordinate 104,275, forward strand.
GCGATGTGCATATTCCTTGGAAATAAGTAAACTTTGAAACTTTTAATTTCTAATTCATAATTCATCATTTCTAATTTATAATTCAAAAGTGGAACTCATCGACGGTAAAAAAATATCAGACCAAATTAAAGAAGAAATTGCTGTAGAAGTTGAAAAATTAAAAGCCAGCGGTGGGAAAACCCCGCACCTGGCAGCTATTCTGGTGGGCAACGATGGCGGCAGTATTACTTATGTAAATAATAAAGTGCTGGCCTGTGAAAAAGTAGGTTTTAAATCTACCTTAATCCGGTACGAAGATTCGGTTACCGAAGAAGAGTTATTAAACAAGGTTCAGGAAATAAACAACGACCCTGATATTGACGGATTAATTGTACAGTTGCCGCTGCCTAAGCACATTTCTTCGGATAAAGTGACGGAAGCTGTTTCGCCGCAGAAAGATGTAGATGGCTTTCACCCGGTTAACGTGGGCCGCATGGTAGCCAATTTGCCAGCCTTTTTACCGGCTACACCCGCCGGCATTCTGGAACTATTAAAGCGCTACGAAATCCGGACCAAAGGGAAACATTGCGTGGTAATTGGCCGCAGCCACATTGTGGGTTCACCGGTTAGTATTTTAATGGCCAAAAGTGCTTATCCGGGTAATTGTACCGTTACCATTTGCCATAGCCACACCCACAATTTAAAAGAAATCTGTTTACAAGCCGATATTATTATTGCTGCTCTTGGCAAACCCGAGTTTGTTACGGCCGATATGGTAAAAGAAGGCGCAGTTGTAATAGATGTGGGAACCACCCGGGTTGCAAGTAGTGTTACCAAATCGGGCTTTAAACTGAAAGGCGACGTGAATTTTGAGGAAGTAGCACCTAAGTGCAGCTTTATTACGCCCGTTCCGGGTGGCGTTGGCCCCATGACCATTGCTTCTTTACTGCTGAACACCTTAAAATCAGCCAAAAAAGAAGTTTACGCTTAATATTTAATTGGAAACTACAAAAGAAATAAATACAGCTTCCGTTTATTCTGTACCACGGGATGGCAGCATTCTGCCGGTGATGGAGGCTTTTTATACCGTACAAGGCGAAGGTTATTATTCCGGCCACGCAGCTTATTTTATTAGGTTGGCCGGTTGCGATGTGGGTTGCCATTGGTGCGATGTAAAAGAATCGTGGGATGCGGAACTGCATCCGTTAACGCCTTTAGACGAAATTGTAGCCGGTGCTTTGGCGTATCCGGGACGGTTGGTAGTAATTACCGGCGGCGAACCGCTGATTTATAACCTGACTCCGTTAACGGCTAAATTAAAGGCAGCCGGCTTCCAGATAAATATCGAAACATCGGGAGCATATCCGTTGTCCGGAAATATTGATTGGGTTTGCTTGTCGCCGAAAAAATTTAAACAGCCAGTGGGCGAAATATTACCACAAGCCCAGGAACTTAAAATAATTGTTTTTAATAAAAGTGATTTTAAATGGGCGGAAGATTACGCAAGCCAAGTAAGTCCGGCTACCCGGCTTTACTTACAGCCCGAATGGAGCCGGCACACCGAAACGCTTCCCCTGATTATAGATTACGTGAAGGAGCATCCGAAATGGCAAATTTCCCTGCAAACCCACAAGTACATGAATATTCCTTAAGCATGGGGAAGAGCGGCATTCTCTTATTTTTTTTCTTGTTATTTTCCGGCTTGGCCTTCGGTCAGCAAAAGCAGCTTTCCACTTCCTCTAAGAAAGCGGCTGAGTTGTATAACAAAGCCGATGAATATGTGCGCGCCCGCAATTTTCCGAAAGCAATAGAAACGCTGAACGATGCCAAGAAAAAAGATACGGCTTTTGGCGAGGCTTATTTAAAATTGGCCGGCATGTATAAAGTGCTGGGCGACAGAAAACAATCTTACGAGAATTACAAATCAGGTTTAAGACTAATTGCGTTTACACCAGCCCTGATGCAGGAATATTATGCATTTGCTGACTTAAGTTTGTCGCTGGGGCAGTATGGTTTAGCCAAAACTAATTTCGAGAAATTTTTACAGGCTTCAGCAAAAAGTACCAAAGCGGCTAACTACGCGCAGGCGCAACTCAAAAATATTGCCTTCGCCGAAACCGCTATGCGCAACCCCGTCAGTTTTGCCCCACAACGGTTAACCGCACCTTTTAATACCTTTGCTTTACAATATTTTCCAGCGCTAACAGCTAACCAGCAGCATATTTTATTTACCGCCCGCATGGGCAACAAACCCGAAAACGACGAAAATTTATTTGTATCGGCCCGGAGAGAAGAAGGCTGGACCGAACCGGTTTCGATCTCACCTAATATAAATACGCGCTACAACGAGGGCACCGGCAGTATTTCGGGCGATGGCAAAACCTTGGTGTTTGCCTCTTGCGACCGGCCCGATTCTTTTGGTAACTGCGATTTGTATATTTCTTACCGAACCGGCGAAAAATGGTCGAAGCCCGTTAATTTAGGCGAAACGGTAAATGGTAAGGGCTGGGATTCGCAACCGTGCCTTTCTGCCGATGGGCGCACCATGTATTTTTCTTCTATTAGAGCCGGTGGGCAGGGCCGCGAAGATATTTGGGTAACTACTTTGCAGGAAGACGATACGTGGTCGAAGCCGGAAAATTTGGGGCCAAACGTAAATACAACGGGTAACGAAAATTCGCCTTTTATTCATTCCAGTGGTTCTACTTTGTACTTTGCCAGTGATGGGCAAGTGGGTTTGGGCGGAACCGATATTTTTAAAGTAACCACCGATGCTACCGGCAAATGGCTGCAGCCCGAGAACTTAGGGTATCCGCTTAATACCTACGAAAACGAAAATTCTATTTTTATTACCACCGATAACAAAACCGGGTATTATTCGCGGCAGCAAACCAACCAGCAAGGGCCTAACACCATAGAGTTGTACCAGTTTGAAGTACCGGCCGCCTGGAAGAGCAGGGAAGAAAGTACATTTGCCCAAGGCCGGGTATTTGATGCAAAAACTAAGAAACCATTGGGCGCGACCGTGCAGTTGTACGATGTAAGCGCTGATAAGCTGGTACAGCAAGTTAAAAGCGATGCGGTTTCGGGTGATTATACCACGGTACTAACCGAAGGGAAACAATATGCTTTATATGTTTCTGCCCCTAAATATTTGTTAAAAAGCTTAAGTTTTGATTATTTAACCAGGAAAGACTTTAATCCGGTAACTTTAGATGTGTACCTGGAGCCCATAACCAGTGGCGCCGCTATTGTGCTGAATAATTTGTTTTTCCCGACGGGTAAATTCAACCTTGAGTCAAAATCGAAGACTGAGTTAAACAAGCTTATTCAGTTTTTGAGCCTGAACAAACAGGTTAAAATCGAAATATCCGGCCATACCGATGATGTAGGGGAACAAGCGGCCAATGTAACTTTATCTAAAAAGCGGGCGCAATCGGTGTTGGAGTACTTAAACCAGCATGGCATTGCGCGCGACCGCATTGTAGCGGCAGGTTACGGCGAGTCGAAGCCGGTTACTAAAAACGATTCCGAAGAAAACCGCCAACTTAACCGCCGTATTGAGTTAAAAATTATATAGGCTTTGCTTATAAATTTAAATAATGCATTAACTAAAAAGACCGCTTTTGGGCGGTCTTTTTAGTTAATGCATTATTTAAGCATCTTGCTTATTTATCCTGCTTTTTATTTTTATCAGCGTACTGTTCGTAACGTTGCGGGTCTTTTTTACGGTCTTTCTTGCGGCCAATAGCACCGCCAGCTACTGCACCTGCTGCTCCACCAACAATAGCGCCGCGGGTACCGCCTCTTTTACCAGCAATTACCCGGCCGGCGGCTGCTCCGGTTGCCCCGCCAATTACCGCACCTTTCGCTTTTTTACTCCAGCCTTTCTTTTCCGGTTCGGGTTGGCTGCTGCTTTGAGCCTGAGACGGATTACTGCTTAATAAGATAAATGCAAATACACTTGCTATATAGATTTGGAAATTTTTCATAGTTGTAAATTTTTAGGTTCACTAAATATTTGCCTATTAAACGCATCGTAATGATTAGTGGTATTGGATATTAATTAGATAGCAATAGTATAGCTGTAACTTACTTTAAAAAATTATATTTTTAATTAATTTAAGTAAGCTTGAAAATAGCATTGAATGGTAGGATTAATATTTTAGATCCAAAGCCGAACAAGTTTAAAAGGGTTAATACGAGTAACCATTTAATGACTTTTAGTTTATTTATCGGCCTTTTGTTAAGGTTTACCTGTTGTTTAAGCAGGTTCACCGAAAATTTTACACCTGTGGGTTTTTAGCTTATATCTTTGAATCAAATAAAAGCCCTGATACCCTGATAAACACCTTTTAAAGTTAATTTTTAGTTAGCCATCCGGAATTAACCGGATGGTTAAAATTGGGGGAGCTTTCTTAGTGTATTTGTGAGCAAAGGTTGTTTACCGGTAGTGTTGGAAGAGGCGCGTAAATCACCGGTAAAAAATATTAGTTGGTGTTTGGAATAACGGCGTAGCCGGCAAGAATTATAATTCAGGATTAGGTTAATTATAACCTTTATGGCTTAAAAAGATTTTTCATAGTAACAATTTAGTTGGTTAATAACTGAAAAGCCGGCATTAGCCGGCTTCTCTTTTTTATAATACCATCTAAATATTAAGTTCTAATTACGGTTGTTAATAGGGGTATAATCCCGAACAGATTGGCCGGTATAAATTTGGCGTGGCCGACCGATTGGTTCTTTGTTCTCCCGCAATTCTTTCCATTGGGCTATCCAGCCCGGCATCCGGCCTATAGCAAACATTACGGTAAACATTTCGTTGGGCAAACCAATGGCTTTGTAAATAATGCCGGAATAAAAGTCAACATTAGGGTAAAGCTTGCGATCTACAAAGTAGGAATCTTGTAAGGCGGCTTGCTCCAGTTCTTTAGCAATATTCAGGGTAGGGTCGTTTACACCCAAATTATTTAAAATATTATCGCAGGCTGCTTTAATAATTTTGGCCCGCGGATCAAAGTTTTTGTAAACCCGGTGACCAAAACCCATTAACCGGAAAGGATCATTTTTATCTTTGGCTTTTTCTAACCATTTCTCGGAGTTGCCGCCATCTTGTTTAATGGCTTCCAGCATTTCAATTACTTCCTGGTTAGCGCCGCCGTGCAATGGTCCCCACAAAGCATTGATGCCCGCCGAAATAGAAGAATATAAACTGGCTTGCGAAGAACCTACTAAGCGCACCGTAGAGGTTGAGCAATTTTGTTCGTGGTCGGCGTGCAGAATTAATAATTTATTCAAAGCATCTACTACCACCGGGTTAATTTCGTAATCCTGCTCTGGTGTAGAAAACATCATGTGCAGGAAGTTGGAACAATAATCCAGGTTTGCTTTAGGCTGAATAAGCTGCTCGCCTCTACCGTGTTTATAAACCCAGGCCGCAATAGTAGAAATTTGGGCAATAAGCCGGGTAATATTTAAGGCAATCTGTTCTTTCGTCTGGTTAGGCTCTACCGATTCGGGATAGAAGGCCGTGAGCGAGCTAACCAAAGCCGATAAAATGCCCATTGGGTGCGCATTAGCCGGAAAACCTGCCAGAATATTCTCTAAACCTTGGGGTAAACGGCTGTGTTGGCTAAGTTGACTGCTGAAACCATCGAGTTGGGCTTGGGAAGGAAGTTCGCCGTAGATAAGCAGGTAAGCTACTTCAATAAAAGAAGAATTTTCTGCCAGTTGCTCAATGGGGTAACCCCGGTAATGCAAAATACCTTCTTCTCCATCCAAAAAAGTAATAGCACTGGTAGTAGCACCAGTATTTTTATATCCTGAATCAAGGGTTACAAAACCAGTTTTAGCACGCAAGGATGATATATCTATGGCTTTTTCGTTTTCAGTACCTACTATAACAGGCAATTGGATTGACTTGCCTTCAATGATTAGTTCAGCGGTGTCAGACATATAATATGGTTAGGGTTAAGATATAATCAGTATACTCGTCGGAGCGAAATTATGTAAAAATGCAGAAAGATGAAATGAATTCAATATTTAACCAGCATTTAATTTAATAATATTTACGGTACTCACAAATGTGCTTACGATTTCGGGCTAGCTGCAACTATTAAATATTAGTTAGTTAAACATTATTTATTAAAACACTTTAGTCCTTCTAAATACTTCTCCTTTTTCACTAAAAACAAGTCTTACATCTTTTCCTGTAATTTTTTAATAGCCTTTTGATAAATATTGTTTGGATTTTATTTTATACACCACATTTAGATAGGTGTATTCTGACTATTTGTATATAATATTCAAAAGTAGCTTTAAAAATGAATGAGATTTTAGATTTAATAATCTTGTTCATTCCCGTTAGTTAAAAAAAATGTATTAAAAGGATTGTTTTAGATTAAATAAATTAATTAACCATTAAATTAAAGGTCAAATTATGATAAAAAACTATTTTTTTTAACAATATGCTTAAAATATGAAGGTATATTTTACATTTGTGTAGAAAAACAGAACAAAGTACATAAAAAATAAGGTGCTTTGTTTTAAGATTAAGATTCAGTTGAAAGCAGTTGTATTCTGCCGACAGACTATTCAGATGTAAAATTTAAACTTATATATAAAACCCTTATGAAAAAGAAACCTTTACTGTTATCTCTGCTAATAGCTTTTACGAGCTTTCAAGTTGCTGCCCAGCATACCGACTCGGTTGCTGTAACTACTACTCCCGAAGCAACTCCGGCAACCGGCGCCTTATCTATAAATGGCTACGTAGATGCTTATTATTTTAATAACTTTAATAACCCGCAATCGGGCTTAAACCGGGGCCGCATTTTTGATTTGCCAACCAATACTTTTTCTTTAGGTTTAGTACAAACCATGTTTACGTATACTTACGGTAAATCAAAAGTAGTTGCCGATTTAACGTACGGTCCTAATGCCGATTTGGGAAACTTTGGTAACTACCGCAGTTTAAATACCAACCAGGATAATATTACTTCTTCTTCGTTTGCTATTAAACAAGCTTATTTAAGCTACAACATTACCGATAAATTAGCTTTTACGATTGGGCAATACGGAACCCACATTGGTTACGAGCTGATAGATGCGCCGCTAAATTTTAACTATAGTTTATCTTATTTGTTTGGCAACGGCCCTTTTTACCACACCGGGGCTAAATTTGATTATGCTGTAAACGATAAACTGGGCCTGATGGTGGGCGTGGTGAATGGCTGGGATATGCTCATGGATTTAAATAAACAAAAATCAGTTACTGCCCAGGTGCACCTGGCGCCGGTAGAAGGTTTTCATATTTACGCCAACTATATTGGTGGCGATGAGCACGATGGCAAATCATACTTTGGCTCTATTAAAGGTTCCCGTACTAATTTATGGGATTTAACTACTTCTTTCCAGGCTTCCGATAAAGTTAAATTTGGTGTAAATGCTGCTTATGGGGCTTATTCTACCGGGGCAAAAATAGTAGACGATACCGACCCGTATTCAGAAGATGCTACCTGGAAAGGCGGAGCTGTTTACCTGAACTTTGCAGCTTCTGATAAATTTGGACTGGGCTTCCGGGCCGAGCGTTTTGAAGACCCAAGCGGCGTGCGTTACTTTGGCCCTTTTAAAGGCAATGAATTTACTTTAACCGGCGATATTAAATTAGCCGACGGACATTTTAACCTGAAACCAGAACTTAGAATTGATACCGCAAAAGATAAATATTTTGAAGATACCAATGGCAACCTGACCAAAAAATCGCAGGTAACTATAGGTGCCGCCTTTATCTATACTTTCGATTTTACACCTGGTAAATAATGCCAAAATAATATTTATTAAGCGAAACCAGCACTGCACTTAAGTGTACATTATTGTAGTCATCCTGAGCTTTTCGAAGGATCTATAACAGCATTAAATAATTATTAGATCCTTTGAAAAGCTCAGGAGGACCGCAATAGCTTAAGCGCATTAACCAATTGATATTATTATAATACGAATGTTAAATCTGTAAGCTCCCGGTTTCTGGTTAATTACCGGAAACCGGGAGCTTTTTTATTTAGCGGCTACGCCAATAGCCGCGGGCATTAAACCTAATCTTACCTGGAAAACGGTGGCAATATTTAAAGCTTTGCTTTTAGCTTCGTCGGCTAAAACACCAGTAAAATCTGCGTCTACAGTTTTATTAAACAAGTGCAGCCATTGCGCAAAATGCTCGGCGCGCAAATTTAAAGTAGTGTGTTTCGGGAACGGAAAACCTTTGTAAACGGCTTTACCAAAAAGTAAGGTCTCCCAGAAATCGTACATATTGGGCAAATGCTTGGGCCAATTTACCTGTGCCTGATCGTTAAATATTGGGCTGAGCATGGGATCGTTGTTTACCCGGTCGTAAAACTTATCAACCAACAACTCTATTTCGGGCCGTCCTTTAATTTCTATTCTGTTTTCCATGTAACCTGTTTTCTATTTTTATACCGGATGTCGCCAGCAAAAACCTGCTGCGATATTTAATCTTATGCTGAATATTGCTAATTCATGCTAATCCGGAGCTATTAAACAAAATCTTACCAAAACAAATTTCCGGTTTAACGGCTTTCTGCCACATGAGCAAAGTCATTGGTTGCGTTGATTTACCTCATCTACCGCCGGGCTAAGGGTTTGTAATATTGCATTTGCTTAAGGAGAAAACCCATGCAAGTTACGGCTTCAACCCAAATAAAAGAGCATTGCTACCATTGCGGCGATGAATGTACCACCACTCCAATATATGCCGAGGAAAAAGCATTTTGCTGTACCGGCTGTAAATCGGTATACGAATTGTTGTACGCCAATAACCTGTGTACCTATTATAACCTCGAAGCCGGCGAGAAACCGGGCGTAACCGTAACCGATGAAGCAGTAGATTTAAATAAATTTTCTTACCTCGACGAAGAGGTGGTGCTGGGGCAGTTGCTAAGTTTTAAAGACAATTCGCTGCATAAAGTCCTTTTCCAGATACCGGGCATGCACTGCAGTTCCTGCATTTGGCTCCTCGAAAATTTATTTAAGCTCGATGCGGGCATTATTCAGTCCAGGGTTAATTTTCTGCGGAAAGAAATTAGCATCTCGTACAACCCGGCCAGAACCAAATTAAGTGCTATTGTAACTTTACTGCACAAAATTGGCTATGCGCCCACCCTTAACCTCGATAATTTATCGGGAAAGAAAAAGAAGAAAGATTATTCCATATTTATCCGGTTGGGCCTTACCGGCTTTTGCTTTGGCAATATTATGTTGCTGAGTTTCCCGGATTATTTTTCACTTACCGATGAAGTGAACCGCGAACTTGGTTCTTTTTTCGGGTACCTGAATATTTTAGTCAGTCTGCCGGTTTTACTGTACGGTGCGCCGGTATTTTTTAAATCGGCCTTACAAGGTTTAAAACAAAAACACATTAACCTCGATGTGCCCATTAGCTTAGGTTTGCTTTCGTTGTTCCTGGTTAGTTTGTACGATATTTTTACAGCTAATGGCCCGGGCTTCCTCGATTCGTTTACCGGCCTGGTATTTTTTATGCTGATTGGCAAATACGTGCAGCAGCGTACTTACGATGCTTTGGAGTTTGACCGGGATTATAAATCTTATTTCCCAATTTCGGTTACCACGCTGGAGAAAGGTGTAGAAAAAATAATATCGGTCAAAGAACTGGTGCCGGGTAAACGCATCCGCATCCGCAACCAGGAACTGGTGCCCGCCGATGCCATTTTGTTAAGCGGCCAAGCTTTTATCGATTATAGCTTCGTTTCCGGCGAATCGGTGCCGGTGCCCAAAGTAGTCGGAGAAATAATTTACGCGGGCGGGCGGCAAACCGGCGAAAGCATTCAGCTGGAAGTGATAAAAGATGTTTCGCAGAGTTATTTAACCCAGCTCTGGAACAACGATATTTTCCGGAAAGAAAGTAGTTACGCCAGCTTTGGGACTTATGCGCACAACGTAGGTAAATATTTTATCTCGGTTACCTTACTTATTGCTTTGGGTGCATTAATTTATTGGGTGCCCCGCGACCACGATATGGCCATAAAAGCTTTTACCTCGGTGTTGGTTATTGCTTGCCCTTGTGCTTTGTCGTTGTCTACGCCGTTTACGCTATCTAACGTGCTGCGCATTTTTGGCAAGCACAAATTTTACCTAAAAAACGGTGAGGTAGCCGAAAATCTGGCCAAAGCCGATACCATTGTTTTTGATAAAACCGGCACTTTAACCGTCAGCAACCAAACCGATGTAACCTACCACGGCGAGTCCTTAACTGCTTACCAACAGGAATTAGTAAAATCGGTATTGCAGCACTCAACGCATCCATTAAGTCAGCGGGTTTACGAATCGTTAATGGGGGCGGTTAAACCGGTAGCAAACTTTAAAGAACTGGCAGGCAAAGGCGTAGAAGGGGAGGTAAATGAAATACTTGTACGGGTTGGCTCTGTATCTTTTGCGGGCAATAAATACCAGCAGGCAAATCGGACGAACCGCGAAACCAGTGTTTATGTGCAAATTGGGGAAGAACAACCGGGCTACTTTGTTTTTGGCAACCATTACCGCGAAGGTTTAGCAGCATTAATCCGGGAACTACGCAAAACCAAAATGCTGGCCGTATTATCCGGCGACAACGATGCAGAGAAAAGCAACTTACAACTGCTTTTCGGCGAAGATTCCGATTTATTGTTCAACCAATCACCTTCCGATAAACTGGCTTACATCGAAAACCTGAAAAAAGAAGGTCGGCGGGTAATTATGGTAGGCGATGGGCTGAACGATGCCGGTGCTTTAAAAATGAGCGACGCTGGTATTTCGGTAACCGATACCGTAAATGGTTTTTCGCCGGGCTGCGATGCCATTCTGGATTCTGGTAGTTTTAGCCGGTTAGCAGATTTTCTGCGGTTTACGCAAAACAGTTTGCGGGTAATTTTATTTAGCTTCGGCGTATCTTTTATTTACAACATTATTGGTTTAACCTTGGCTGTAATGGGCAAATTCTCCCCGGTAATTTCGGCTATCCTCATGCCAATTAGTTCTATTAGTGTGGTACTGGCCGCCGTAATTGGCGTGCGCATTGTAGCCTGGCGCATGGGTTTAACCCGAGCAAACAAAACAAAATATTCAACCATTAATGCTTTACCCGTATGACCATTATTTATTTATTAATTGCCATAAGCCTTACCGTTGCGGTCATATTTTTAAGCTCTTTTTTGTGGGCAGTTAAATCCGGACAATACGAAGATGATTACACCCCATCGGTACGGATTTTATTTGAAGAAGAAAAAGAAGAGCAACCGCATCAAAATTAAATTAGGTTCGGTTGCCCGAAGAGTAACTGCTGTTGTTAAAGTATAGCATAAAAAAGAAAGCCCAACTTAATTAGTCGGGCTTTCTTTTTTATGTATTTAATATATTATCCGGATTGTTACACTTAAGCTTTTATCCGATGGCTGTGTTCCAATCGGGGAGGCGGCCAAACCGGTGCAAGGTAGCTAAATGCGATTTAAGGGCTTGCCCGAAAGTAGGGTTAACCATGTACGGAATATTAAACTCCGCCGCCGTTTCTTTTACAATGCTGGAAATATTGGGGTAATGTACATGGCAAATCCGCGGAAATAAATGGTGTTCTATCTGGTAGTTCAGGCCGCCTACGTACCAGCCAATAAATTTATTATCCGGCGAAAAATTAACCGTGGTATTTATTTGGTGTATCGCCCAGTCGTTTTCAATGTTGCCTTCGCTGTTGGGCAGCGGGTGGCTAGTGCCTTCTACGGTGTGGGCCAACTGAAATACCACCGTTAAAATAATGCCGGCGGTAAAGTGCATCAGCAAGAAACCAACCAAAACCTGAACAAAAGGAATATTAAAGAAATAAATAGGCACGCCAAATATTACCAAAAAGTAAAAGATTTTACTTGCTGCTATTTTAAGTACCGTTATAATGTTTTCTTTTTTAGTCTGCGGATTTACACCTTTTTTGGTAAACTGAATAAATTGAATGGCATCTTTGGCCAGCACCCAATATAAAGTAAGCAAGCCGTAAAAGAAGAAAGCGTAAATATATTGTAATTGGTGGTATTTTTTTACCAATGTATGCGGCGAAAACCGCAGCACCAACCGGTCTTGAATATCTTCGTCGAGGTGCGCAATATTAGTGTAAGTATGGTGCAGAATATTGTGTTGCAATTTCCAGTTAAACACCGAACCGCCTACTAAATTAAGGCTGTGCCCCACCAGGTAATTTACCGTTTTGTTTTCGGAATAAGCGCCGTGGTTGGCATCGTGCATAATGCTCATGCCAATACCGGCTATGCCTAAGCCCATAATAAACCAAAGCAGCAAACTTATACCCCAACCCGGCTGAAACATTAAAAGCAACACAAATGGCAAAGCATAAGTAAGCAGCAAAACAATGGTTTTTAAAACCATGCTGCCGTTGGCATGCCTCGAAATTTGCTGATCAGCAAAATACTGATCTACTCTTTTTTTCAGGGTAGGGTAAAAACTACTTTTATTCGGATTAGTAAATTTTACACGTTTGGTGGTTTGCATATAAACAGAAATAAATATACTGAAGAAAGAGAGCGGGATGGTTCAGGAAAAAAAATCCTGTAAGCAGCTCGCTTTCCAAAACTAAATAATTATTACCAATAAATACGTAATAGTTAGTTAATTATACTTAGATAACCCGCTTGTGTATATAACAGTTCAATCCATTTACAACGAGAGGTCGGGTGCACAAAAAATTAATTAACCTAAATTATGTAAATCTATCATGAAATTTAGGAGATAAAATTTCTAACTGCCAAGTAATTAAATTTCTTTTAACAGGTTTAGCTATTGCAAATGAAGATTAATAACCAACCGGATCGGCTACAATTAAAATAATTGATTTATAATTACGGATTATACCCGCAAACTTCTGATAAAAAAGCCAGTCTAAACGTTATGCCTTAACAATAATTACCTTAGAATATTGAATTGAAAATATAATAATAAAACTATTGTGTATTTAATTGTTTTTCTATTATTAACGGAATATTGTGTAAATATTATAATACAATAAGGTTGTTAATGAAAATTTAACATTTAATTACGGTTACTTTTTTTGTTCCTGCGTATTAAGCTCAGAACAACTTTAAATAATATGAACAATTTAGAAAAATTAACACCTCTATTAACCGAAGTAGAAGAAATTAAAAAGCTGCGGCAACTGGTAGCCGATTTTAATCCGGCGGACGGAAGCCTGGAAATAATATTTAACTTACCTGGTAATAAAAGTGTACGGGTGCCTATAAACAGCAAAGTTAAAATGCGCTTATTCTCGAAAGAAGTCCGTAATTACCTGGCCGAGGAACAATTACTAAGACAATGCAAAGAAGATTAACGGGCTATGAAGTGTAAAATATTAATACCCGTATTTAAATAAAGAAGGCTCTTACGAAAGAGCCTTCTTTGTTTTTAACGCCTAATATTCAAAATATTATTTGCCAAAATATTCTGCAACAGCGTAAGTGATGGTTACAATAAAATAATATTATGTTCCTGGCACTTTTCTACCAGGTCGTCGGGCCAGAGACTTGATTGTACTTCGCCGATATGGGCTTTTCTTAAAAAATACATGCACAACCTTGATTGACCAATGCCGCCGCCAATAGTTTGGGGCAATTGGCCGTTCAGGAGCATCTGGTGCCATTGCAGGTTAGCGCGCTCTTCGCAACCAGCCAATGCCAACTGCCGCAACAACGCTTCCTGGTTTACCCGAATTCCCATTGATGAAAGTTCGAAAGAACGATCTAGTAACGAATTCCAAACTACAATATCGCCGTTTAAACCGTGGTAACCCGGTTCCGATTCGGTAGTCCAGTCATCGTAATCAGGTGCCCGGCCGTCGTGCTTTTGGCCGTTAGATAATTTTCCGCCAATGCCTATAATAAATATGGCGCCAAATTCTTTAGCAGCGCGATCTTCGCGCTCCTTAGAAGTTAAATCCGGATATTGCCGGAGTAAATCTTCGGTATGAATAAAGGTAATATTTTCAGGGAGTTGCGGTTCCAGTTCCGGGTATTCTTCCGAGAGCAAATATTCCGTTCTTTTCATTACGCCGTATAGCCGCTCTACAATTTTTTTCAGAAAATCCAGGTTGCGTTCTTCCGGTTGCATTACCCGTTCCCAATCCCACTGGTCCACGTACAGCGAATGAATATTATCTAAATCTTCGTCCGGCCGGATGGCGTTCATATCAGTATACAACCCAAAACCCGGCTTTATCTGGAGTTTTGCCAGCATCAGGCGTTTCCACTTTGCCAACGAGTGCACAATTTCGGCGTGAGTTTCCTGCATGTATTTTATCGGGAAGCTTACCGGTCTTTCTATTCCGTTCAGGTCATCGTTAATGCCGGTTCCTTTTAATACAAATAATGGCGCGGTAACCCGCCGCAAGCGTAACTCCGCCGATAATTGCCGCTCAAAAAAGTCTTTAGTCAGTTTTATGGCTTTCTCGGTACGGGCAAGATTAAGCAGCGGTTGGTATTGCTTCGGAATGTAAAGGTTTTGGCTCATGCAATAAAAAGTAAATTCAAAAAATTTAGAATGAAAGGGCAATATAAAAAATAAGCGTTACCGTTTTATGTAAGGCAGCAAAAATTAGCTTTTGGGTTACGGTTTAATTTAAAAATATGGCGTTTGTCTGGTGAAATATTTAATATTTTAAGGCGTTTATGTTTTTTAAAATATTTGAAAATGAACTGGTTAACTTGTAAGAAAGCGCAGGGTAATAGCCGAACAAGGCTGGTTGAAAATTTTTGGTTTAGTATTTGCTAAACTTTATTTCAACATAGGAGCCTTTTTCCAAAATAAAAAAACGCAACATTCCACAACCATGAAAAAAATTATTTTACTAGCGCTATTTACGTTTACCACCGGGATGGTGGCACAAGCGCAAGTTGCTTTGGGTTTAAAAGCCGGGGCAAGTTCTTCGCAGGTCGATATTAAAAATATAAGAAGTTCGGTATCGGAGTTTAAGGCCGCCGACGATATTACGGGCTACCATGCCGGTGCTTTTTTGCGCGTAAAGGCGGCGGGTATTATATTGCAACCCGAAGCTTATTTTACTTCTACAGGCGGCAAAGTTAAAGTAACCGATACTGACAACGGTACCAACGTGCAAACCGAAAAATTTACTTTCAACCGCTTGGATGTGCCTTTATTAATTGGATATAATTTCTTTAAAGTGGCGCGGGTGCAGGCAGGGCCGGTTGCGTCGATGCTGGTGAGCGGTAAATTTCAGGATCAGAAACTGGAAGATTATTTAAATAAATCGGACTGGGGCTGGCAAGCCGGCGTTGGGTTTGATATTGGCAACTTTACCGCTGACTTACGCTACGAAAACGTGAAGCGCGACTACACCAACAATACCCAAAATACCAGCTTCGATATAGATAACCAGCAATTTATTTTAAGTTTAGGCTTTAAATTATTAGGTAAATAATATTCTGTTCTGATTAGTAATACAAAACGCCCCGAAACCTACGCATGGTTTTGGGGCGTTCTTTTTTGCTTCAGTACAAAATAACTTCACGACCACATGGGTTAATTAAAGGTTCATTCTTTTAAATACTTCTTGTAATTCAGCCCGCGAGGCTTTTCGCGAAAATTCGGAAGTGCCGTAACCAATTTCTTCTTCGCCGCTGGCCAGGCGTTCCATTACAGCATCGGCAAATTCAGCTAATGGTACGCCAAAGGTATGCAGGCCGGGTCCGCCTAAATCGGTGTTTACGGCGGGTGGGGCAACCTCAATCACCTTAATGGGAGTTTGGTTTAACTGGTACCGCAACGATAACGTAAACGAATGCAACGCCGCCTTGGTAGCACTGTACACGGCGGCTTTCGCCATTGGCACAAAAGCCAAACCGGAGGTTACATTAATAATATAGGCTTGGGTTCGTTGTTGCAATAGCGGAATAAAAAGCAGCGCCAGGTGAATGGGGGCTTCCAGGTTAATGGCAATTTCAGACTGATGGCTGCTCCAGGGTTCATCGTTTTGCGTAAGCAGTACCCGCCGCTGAATACCGGCATTATTCAGTAGCACATTTACTTCCGGAAAGTTAGCTTTTACCCAATCGTATAGTTCCAAGCGGTCTTTTTCCTGGCCCACATCGGCTACCCGCGTATGCACCTGCGGATATTGATTTTTTATGGCTTCCAATTTATCGGCGCGACGGCCACAAATTATTACTTTGTTGCCGGCCTTCAGAAAACGTTCGGCAAAGGCCCAGCCAATACCCGAGGCACCACCGGTAATTAATACTGTATTTTGAGCTATATTCATGAGGCTTTTCTTTTAATTTAATTAGCCTTCTACGTGTTTGCCCGTATTACTTCCTGATTAGTTTGCTTTTATTTACCTGGTTACCCGCTAAAAATGATGGGTTTGCTTTAAACCTTATTCTCTTGCCATGCCAAACCGCCGGTACCTGTCTGCGCTGCTGCTGTTTTTTATTTTGGTGGCTTTAAGCCTGCTGAGTATTTATTTACTAAGGCCACCGCGAGCTTTGCTGACCAACGCACCCGAAACAGAATTTGCCGCCGGCAGAGCCATGCAACACGTTAACAAAATTGCACAACAGCCGCATTCTATGGGCACGGCGGCCCACCGGCAAGTGCGGGAATATTTATTAACCGAACTAAAAGAACTGGGCCTGCAAACAGAAGTACAGGCCACCGTAGTCAGCAACCAGGCCCTCCGGCGTTCGGCAATGGCTTATGTGCAAAATGTAATTGGCGTGTTCAAAGGAACCGGCACTGGTAAAGCCATCTTGCTAATGGCTCACTACGATTCGCAGCCCAATACCTTTGGTGCCGGCGACGATGGGGCTGGCGTAGCCGCTTTGTTAGAAGTTGCCCGCGCGCTCCGCAGCGGGCCGCCATTGCAGAATGATGTTATTTTTTTATTAACCGACGGCGAAGAATTTGGCTTGTTTGGAGCGAGGGCCTTTTTACAGCATTCCTTAGCGCAAAAAATAGGCTTGGTAATTAACCTGGAAGGGCGCGGAAACAGCGGTCCCAGTTTAACTTTTGAGATAAGCCCGGAAAACGGTTGGATAATAGAACAATTTGCCCGAGCCGCGCCTTATCCTTTAGCCAGTTCTTTAATGTACGAAATATACCGAATTCTGCCCAATGATACCGATTTTTCGGTTTTCCGGCAAGCGGGTTACAGCGGTTTTAACTCGGCCTTTGTAGATGGCTATGTGCATTACCATAAACTAACCGATACGCCGGCAAACCTGAACCAAAACAGCTTGCAGCACCACGGCAGCAATACCTTGGCCTTGGTTCGCCATCTTGGCAACTTATCGCTTAATACTACCAAGGCGCCCGATAAAGTATTTTTTAACCCTATTGGTAGTTGGTTGGTGCACTACCCGGCCAGCCATACTCCAATATGGGTTGTGATTACCGGCATTTCGTTGTTTTTATTTTTAGTAGCCGGTTTTAAAAGTAAAGCTTTTACCTTATGGCAACTCCTGAAAGGCCTTATTTTTTACCTCCTGATATTTACCCTGGTAGCCGGATTATTAGTGCTTTTAAACCAGGGCGTAGTAAAACTAATGCCATTTCACCGCTTTATTAACGGGGTATATAACGCAGATTTATTTTTCCTGGCTTATGTGTTGGTGGCTTTAGGTTTGTTTCTGTTGTTAACCAGATTAGCCTACCGTTTTACTTCGGCCTGGGGATTGGCTGGCGGGGTATATTTAATTATATATGGGCTGATTGTAGCAATTTATTTAACTATTCCGGCGGCAGTATTTATTCTTTTATTTCCGTTGTTGTTTTGCACACTGGCTGGCTTAGGTGTAATACTTTGGGGTGTTCCGGATGCGTTTAACTGGTGGTTTATCCTGATTTTGGTAGCAGGTTTTCTGCCGGCAATATCTTTATTGGTGCCCTTGGCTAGCCTTACAGCAGTAGTTTTTGCATTACAATTGGCGGTGGTACCTATGCTGGTGCTGCTGTTGTTTTGGGGTTTAGCTATTCCTTTAATTTACCAAATAGATGCAAACCTGCGCTGGCGCTCGGTACCTCTAGTTTCCGTAATATTACTAACAGGAGGCGGCTATTTAACTGCTGCCGCTGTTTACCTCGAAAAACCTTCGCCTGCGCAGCCGCTCCATTCGGATGTGAGTTATTACCTGGATGTAGATCAGAACAAAGCTTTTTGGGCATCTGGTTATACCAAACCCGATGAATGGAATAAACAATTCTTCGGTAATGCCAAAGTAGGTTTGCTAGCTGAATATTTTCCGGCAGCAGCTACTATTTTGCTTAAAAGCCAGGCTAAACGATTGCCTTTAACGCCGCCGGTAGCCGAAGTAATAGCCGATACCATTTACCAGGGACAGCGGAAGTTAAAAATACACCTACGGTCGGAGAGAGAGGCCACCCAACTGCAAATAGATATAATTAGCCAAACCGAAGAAGCCTTACAGGAAGCAACTATAAACGGCGTTAAGATTCCGAACCCTAAAAAGATTGTGAAGGAAGGCGTATTGTTAACTACACTGTTATTAGGCTTGCCCGAGGAAAAAGGCGTAGAATTACAGTTAACAATGGCCCAAACAGGAGGTGTCCGGTTGTTGCTGTATGACCGCTCAGTTGGTTTGCCCGAAGCCCTGATTAAGCAAAAAAGGCCTGCCCACGTAATTCCTGAACAAGGCATTAACAGCCATATAACAGTAGTTAAAAAAGCTTACTTTTTTTAATGAGGTTCAAAGAATTAAACCTGGCGTTTTCGAGAAAAATATTGTTGCTGTATTTAAGTTAAAAAACCTTTCAGAAGCCCAAGTATTAAAGGTTTCTGAAAGGTTTTTTTGCGGGCCAAAGAGCCGAATGAATTTGGAATATTATTTATTAAGGCTAGTATTATCGGTACTGGCAAAGGTAAGCGGTAGGAGCAGCGGCCTCTACTTTAAAAGAAGCATTAGCCGGTACTTCAAATTTGCTGCCGCCGCCAAAAGTTTCCCAGTTATCGGTGATGGGTAATAATACTTTTAGCTCACCTTCCAGAACGTGCATTATTTCGTGCATAGAGGTGCCAAACTCGTAAGTGCCCGGTGCAATAACTCCTACTGTTGATTTGCCTTCGGCGGTAGCATAACCCAAAGATTTTACCTGGCCGTCAAAATATTCGTTTACGTTTATCATTTTTGCTTTTAAAGTTTTCTGCAAATAAAGGTAGTTCCGGAAATAAATATTCAACCCGAAGGAATATTTTTACCAGACCGGGTTAGAGGTTATTTCTTTTTGCCTTTCTTTTTTTGCTCAAATTCGTCTACTTCGCGCAATAAAGCCTTTAAATCGTAATTCTGGTCCTGAGCAAAATCCAGGGTTTCCTGGTAATCGGCTTTGTTAATTGCCATCACTTTTATAGGCTTGTCCAAAAAGCTTTCTATTTCGGCCAGAACAGGCTTTTCTTCGGTGCTGCAAAACGAAATAGCGTGGCCTTTTTGTGTGCCCCGACCGGTACGGCCTACGCGGTGCACATAGTTTTCGGCTTGTTCGGGCAAATCGTAGTTTATAACAAAGTCTACGTTGGCTATATCAATGCCGCGGGCACTTACGTCGGTAGCAATTAATACTTTTACTTCGCCGCTTTTAAATTTTTGCATTACCGCCAGCCGGTCTTGCTGTTCTTTGTCGCCGTGTATGGTTTGGGCGGTTATGCCGGCGCGTTCCATGGCTTTCATTACCCGTTCGGCCCGTACTTTGGTGCGCACAAAAACCAATATTTTACTTTCGGGGTTTTCTTTAACCATGCGCTCCAGGAAGAAACGTTTATCATCCATTTCCACAAAAGCAACCGCGTGGTCTATGTTTTTAGCTACTGGGTCTTTGGGCGAAACCTGAATCCGGATGGCATTGTGCACCAGCGAATAAGCCAGTTTTTTTATTTTTTCGTTAATGGTAGCCGAGAAAAACAAGGTTTGCCGGTGGCGGGGCAAGCGTTTAATTACATCCTGAATATCTTTTATGAAACCCAAATCCAGCATGTGGTCGGCTTCATCTAAAATTAATATATCTGCGCGGTGCAATTTTAAATATCCCTGGCTAATTAAATCGAACATGCGGCCTGGCGTAGCCACCAAAATATCGAACCCGGACTCTAAACGGGCAATTTGCGGCGCCTGCTCCACGCCGCCGTATAAGCCAAAAGTTTTAATTTTGGTGTATTTCCCAATCTGATCAAAAACTTCGGTAATCTGAATGGCTAATTCGCGGGTGGGCACCATTACCAAACATTTAATGCCATCGGCGCGGCGGGCATTTTTCTTTTGTTCGTGCAAAATATCTAATACCGGTATGGCAAAAGCGGCGGTTTTGCCGGTACCGGTTTGGGCAATGGCCAGCACATCTTCGCCTTTTAAAATGGGCGTAATAGATTTATATTGAATATCGGTGGGCCGTATAAAATTAGATTCAGTCAGGCTTCTGATTATTTCGGGGGCAATGTCGTATTCTTCAAATTTCATAAGTTGCCTTTTGTAAAGCGCTATAGGCTGTTTTACGAGAATAAAATGCAGCGGCTTCTTTAGTAGCAGGTTTATTTAAATATTTTACCAATTTTTGTTTACTACCGCTTGTGCCGCGTTAAGCATTCGTTTATAATTATTGGCGCTAAATAAACCTGTACGCAAAGGTAACCTTAATTTTAAAGAAGTAGCGAATATTAAGCGTTCAACCAGTTTTAGACTAATAGCGCCTAAATTTTACCGGTATCGAATTAGCCTAATTATTCGTATAAAAACGGCAAAAGTAAGCGCAATTTTAATAGTAGACTTCACCGCTGATTTTATGTGGGTATCTATTTTAAAAATTATTGCTTTTTGTTACAACGATTAACTAATATTGGCGCTTCGTTTAAAATCAGCGGTAAGTGCCCAAAACAAAATTTTAAAATTTATTAAACTATGAAAAAAATAAGCATCCTGTTAGCTTCCTGCAATTTGTTTTTTTTGGTTGGTTGTGGAAGTTCCGAGAAAAAACCTGGCGAAGAATATTACGATCCCAATTATAAGCCAAAAGTGAACCAGTCTGCGGCCGGAACCGCAACCGATAATGCTACGGCACAAACCAATACCGCCGATAATACCTCTGCTGCCGCTGATACAAACGCCGGCAACGCAGCCGCTGCTGATATGCCAGCTGTTACTACCCCGCAACCGAGTGGTGCTAAAATTGAAGGTGCTCCGGCCAATAAAGATGAAGTACAGGTAGCGGTTCAGCCCAAAGATAAACTGCAAGCCTCACCGGCGGGCAAAAGCTTCGAAAAAGGCAAAAACCTGATTGCCAAATCTGACTGTTTAGCTTGCCACAAAGACGATGCAAAACTGGTAGGACCGTCTTATGAAGAAGTAGCGAATAAGTATGAAAACAACGCTAAGAATGTTGATTTTTTAGTAGGTAAAATTATTAAAGGCGGCGCCGGTTCCTGGGGACAAATTCCTATGAGCCCGCACCCAAATCTTTCTTCGGCAGATGCCCGCGAAATGGTAAATTATATTTTGTCGCTGAAAAAGTAATTCTTTAAATATTATTAAAATAAAAAAGAGCGCTACCCAAAGCGCTCTTTTTTATTTTAATAATATTTAGAACTACAGAAAACCACAATTTGCAGTTTTTTGCATTTACTTAATGAGTATGAGCCAATAACCGCACAATATTGTTCTGGATTTGATGCACTAATCGCGGATTACGCTCCCTTCTGCTCAAGTAGCGCAGAATAGTAATCAATGACTCCCGCTCTTGTTTATTCAAGGTGTCCAGGTTCATCGATTCTACTTTAAGTAAAATATCTATCACCATATTAGTTATTGCATCAGCGTTTTATCCAATATCTCAATAACCTAACGGCGCAAAATTAAAAAGGCTGACTTATATTAATAGAATCAGTTTTTATCCGGTAAAAATAAGTATTTAGTGTAACGCCGAGTTGCTGCAATACGCAAAAAATTGGCTGCATTATTTTACCAAATGCGGCAATAAATATTAGGCCTTTCTGTAAATAATACTTCTTGAGTGCTTATTAATTGTTATACATTTATTTCTCTTCTCATTTAAATTATCCTGAAATATTTAAATTCTGCTTTGCCTTAATTTAATATTCCAGCGTTGTAAACAAGTCTACCAATGCATTCAACTTTCTGGCTGCAATAATATAGGCTTAAGAGTATTTTCTGTTTATTGTTTTTGAGATAAATTTAAAATATTAATATTCAACAAGTTAATTATTGGTTATAGATTTAAGCAGAAGCTGGATTGATATTTGAAGGTTACTTTGATAAATATAAAATAAGTTTCACCTGAATTTATTAACCATGCGAATTGCGTTTCTTTCTCCTCTTGTGCTTTTGCTAGCTTTAGTACTTACCGTTTCCGGATGCCGGACCAACCAGGTAGCGCGGGTGTATCAGCCAGCCGGCAAACAATTGCCGCCAGGTCAGGCCAAAAAAGTGTACGGCCATCAATCGGCTAAAGCATTTGCGCCCGGTCAGCAGAAAAAAAACAAGTATTATGCCCCGGGTAACTCCGGCCAAAAAGTTAATCCAGGCTATGGTAAGAAAAAGGGTAAAAAGAAATAATTATATAATTGGGTTGCAATAAGTAGGTTCTTCAAAATTTAAAGATTCTCTAAGTACGTCAGCTAAAATACTTGAACTCCATAAAACTGTATCAGGAATAATTCTTTCGGAAAACTCTTCTTTGCTATAGATATTTAATATTTTTCTCCGTATATATTCTAATTATAAGCTATTGGGGTTTAAATTTTAGATCCGGGTAAGTAGGGGAGAAAAGGAGCGGCTAGATTTAAAATTTATTTATAAACTAGAAATTTTAATCTGCAATACCGTCCTAAATCTATGCGAAGTATTTCTATTTACCGGGCCAATGCGGTTGTGCTTTTCGGAATATTAGTTTTTTATGCGCTTTACCATGCCCGGGTATTTCTGATACCCTTGTTTTTTGCCATTCTGCTGGCCATGTTAATGGTCCCCATTAGCCGGAAGCTCGAAAGTTGGGGGATTAACCGCATTTTGGCAACGCTCATTTGTATTTTAATATTTCTGTTATTTATTGCCGGCATATTTGGCATTATAGCCGCCCAGGCCGTTAGCCTTTCCGAAGACTTACCCCAAATCCAGCAGAAGTTTCAGCAAATGGTAGATTGGGTACAACGCTGGATTGAAGGACAATTTGGCGTAACGCCCCAACGACAGATTCAGATAATGAAAACCCAGGTTGGTAAATTTTTGTCTTCGCCGGGTAAATATGTAAGCACCACTTTAAGTGGATTTATGGGCATTGTAACCGGTTTTGTGCTGGTGCTGCTGTACTTCTTTTTCTTAATGTGGAAACGCGAAAAATACGAAGAATTTTTTCTGAAGTTGGTAGTCAAAGAAAATGAACCTACTGTCCGGAAAGAGTTACAGGAAATAAACCAGGTTGCTTCGCAATATTTAATCGGGCGTTTAATTTCGATGTTGTTTCTGGCGGTTTTTTACGGCATCGGGTTTACGGTGGTTGGTTTAAAAAACGGGCTGTTACTGAGCCTGATTGCCGTAATCCCAACTATCATCCCGTACATTGGGTCTATTATAGGCGGTTTTTTCCCGTTAATGATGGCTTTGGTTACCGGTTCGCCGGGCACGTTTTTACCAGTGGTTATTATTTTGGTGCTGGCCCAGGTGCTGGATAATAATATTATAGAACCCATAGTAGAAGGCCAAAGCCTGGATATAAGCCCCATATTTACCATTGTGGCCATTGTAATAGGGGAATTAACCTGGGGCTTGGCCGGTGTAATATTATTTGTACCGTTGTTTGCTGTTCTTAAAATTATTTGCGACCACGTACCCAGCTTACATCCGTACGCTTTTTTGCTGAACAACGAAACCGAGGAACCTGCCTGGGTCGAGAAAATTAAAGGTTGGTTTAAAAAGAAATAGCAATAATATATTTCTTAACCTTAAATCCCTGATTTATAAATTAGCATCAATTAATGGCTGATCTTATCAGGCTTAATATCTTTGTGTAAGGCATTCTGTAATTTTTCGTACTGACCTGGCGATAGTAAATCATGCAACGCCTGCATAACGCCTTCAAAAGCCAGACGGGCATCATCCAAGGTGGGCAAATCTTTAATTTCGGCCAGTGCGTCTTTAGACCGAATAAATTCCAGCCATTGGTCTTCGTGGCGAATGCGCACCGGTTCGTGGTCGGGACGGTAACCATCGTAGTAAATGCCTTTCCAGATAATAGGAAGCTGCGCGCCAAAATGAGCGGCTTCGCCGGAAGGCAAACGATCGCGCAGGGCGTGCAGCACCGCTCTGAAAATACGGCCAGCTTTATTCCGGTCCGGAATATTCATGTGTTCAGCTACCCGGTTCAGCCAGGTATTGGCTTTGGTTACATAATCTTCAAAATGTAAGGACATATTTTGGCCTGGTTGAGGTTAATTTTAGGCAAGCGGTTAAATCTTAAAACGGCTGGTTGGGGCCGGAGTTTACCTGAACGCTCAAATTCTTAATCTTACCCGCTTCTAAAATATGTAAATGCCGTATAATCAAGTAAATAAATATTGCCCGTACTGCTGTGGTTTTCAGAAACAGGGAAGAAGCCGGAGAAATATTGGCAGCGCGTTTAAGCGTTTACCTACCAGCAGCGGCCATCGTAATAGCGTTGCCTTCGTTGGGCTATATATTATTGCCAAGATGTTAAGTTTAACCCCTCAATATTATTCTGATAAAGAAAATAGGTTATCCGGGGTCGGCCGGAATAAGCAGTGGAATTACAGCTACTAGCTAACTTTGAGTTGTTCTCATTGGCACATAAAAAAAGGGCTTTCTTGTTTATAGAAAGCCCTCCTGAATATTTATTAGACTGTAATCTGAGATTTGAATAAACGGTAGAATACCAAATTAATTACGCTGCGCTTCTACCTGCTGCTTTAGTTCATCTATCTGCTTTTGTTGTTCCTGTATGGCTGCAACCAACAGCGGCACCATGCTTTCCAAATCGGTAGTTTTCAGGGTAGCTTGCTGGTAATTATTCTTTCCTACCATTATGCTACGACTTTCTGCCCGAATTAAATCTGGCAATACTTGTTGTACATCTTCGGCTATAAAACCGTATTGTTTACCAGATGGCAGTTTTAATTTGCCATACTTATCGGTGTTGTATTCAAATTTTTTAGGTTCCAGTTTCTGTAACGTTACCAGCGCATCCTGAACCGGTATTACATTCTTTTTAAGTTCGCGGTCAGAGAAATGCTGACCAAAAACAAAGAAACTCACACTAAAAAATGCCATAACGGCTGCTATCACTTTAAATTTACTTAATTTATACATGGCTAATCGGGTCTTAAAAATTAAACTATTTTAATACTACAAATATATGTCAGCTATATTAAAGCAACATTAAACAAACATTAAAATAGAATTAAAATTAAAGTAAAACCTTATTTTTAAGTAGTATAGCTAATTTTTGAAGAATAATATTTGTATTGTTAAATTATTTAAGCAATTAACTTAAACGTTGGTGAAGCAGTATTTTCAAGATGAATTTAGGATAAAAGTAATATTTTAACAGAAGAGGCTTAAAAAAATAAGGTGAACCAGATTGTTTTATAGTTTTTATTTCAACTAAGGTTAATTTTTAAAGTAGGTAAGTAACAGTTTTAACTAATTAAGATAAATTTACCTTAATTGAAATACCAAAAATATTATATAGTGTCAGAATATAGGAAGGTATTAAAATAAAGCAATTTTACCTGGCAGGAAGCAATAATATTATTTTATAGCAAGCAGAACTGCTATTATCCTTTCCACTAAAACAGATTATTTTTGTTAACTTCTTTATTACTTCAATGTCAGCTAAGTTGGGAACCGAACCTAATCATATAAAATATTTGCCCTTCTTAAACGGTAACTATTCCACCGCCCCCGGCTTGCAAATAACGCAAAATGCAAAACATGCCGCCGATAGGCTTATTTTTCAACTAGATAATTCTTACGCTGATTACCTGGCAAACAAAAAGCAATGCCGGACCGAAAACCTGGCTAAATATTATGTTGAGAAGAATTTGCCAATAGCTACGGCGGTGGCAGCTAATAAATGCCTTGTCGCGCAACTAATAAAAGAATACCCAACAGAATTTTCGTTAACGGCAGCACCAACGGCGTATTGCCTTAAAAATAACTTAACCGGAGAAGAAATAATCTGGCATGCCGATTGGCTACAAACTACCGAAAACGATTATAAATCTTTATTTGATGCTTTATGTTGCCAGGTGCCGGAAGATGTAGTTATTTGCCAGTTAACGCCTAAACAGGATTGGCTGGCGGCCATACACTTGTGTGCGCCTAATCATTGGGCGGCGCACGATAAAATTGGCAAATCTTTTAACGTGGTGCACGGCAATATACCGGGCATGGAAAAAATTAATCAGCATTATTTTAAAATGCTGGAACTGCTCGTGCAGAAAGGGCCTTTTACGCGTTTTGCCTGGGGCCTGACTACCGACAAGCGCTTAAATCACCATCCCGAACCGCCGCTTGGTTTTGACCCAATATTATGGCAAGGCCGGCAAATACAACCAGATACGCCGCAAATTTATGTTCGGGTAGAAAGGCAGAGTACAATTGGGTTGCCAGCGGTAAATGCCTTTATTTTTACCATCCGCACTTATTTTTACGAGGTAAATACCCTGCAGCAGTATGAAAAAGCAGCTCTGTGGGCAGCCATCGAAAGTATGTCGACGGCATCGTTGCAGTATAAAGGCTTACACGGGCAGAAAGAAGCGCTGAAGCAATGGCTGGCGTTGTAAAAAGCGTATTGTGATATTAGTGCTTGTAAAAATAATTCGAATAGTTACTTAGCTTTTAAAAGCAAAAAAGAGGAAACAAGTGTTTCCTCTTTTTTATGTAAGCCATTTTAAATTTATTATTTGTCTTTTTCAAAACCTTCCATTTTTATCAGCTTGTTATACAAGCCTAAAAGCAAGAAAGGAGCAGGCCACTGGCCCACAAATAATGCTTCGTCATCTTTTTTCATGACTTTTAAAGTGGCAGAAATAGCCATAGAGCCTAAGGCTGCCCATAAAAATAAATCGGATGGCAGTTTTGCGGTGTATTTTTCGATGGTAGCGGCTACTGGGCCTTCTTTATACTCCGGATTAAAATTTTCGGCTTTAGCTTTTAAGTTTGATGATTCCATAGTTTTATAAAAGTTTATGAATTGTTAATACTTAGGTATCAAAACGGAGATATTATTTCGAATGTTTAAAAAAAATGAATTTATCTTATTTTAATTCGTCTAAGAAGGGCTAAAAACAGGTTTATTAGCCGTTAATTGACCGGCACCGTTACCCACATCAATTCTCCCCATTTTATTCAGAAAGTAGCTTCTTTAAATTTTACCTGGTGCTATCCGAATCTTTTCTAGTCTAAGCGCGAATGCAGTATTTAAGCTTTAATATTTATAGGCGATTTTAAAATAGTAATATTTCGTAAAACTTGTATAATTATTAAAAAATAATAAAAATGCAATTTGTTATACTTGCTTGTATGAGAATAAGTTTATTACTTTATCAAGAATTTAAAAATCAGGATAAATTTAATTTAAAGATATATTTACATAGAAGATTATGAAAAAAATATTTACCAAAGTTATCAAGCCGTTTCTGCCCAAGTATGAAGTAATTTGTACAAATTACCAGTTAATTCCTGGTTTACCGGTTAATAAAAACCAGATGCGGCATACTTTTGAGAAAGGTGCTTCGCAGGAAGCTTTAAATTTTTACGGAAAAGTAATTGCCTCAGACTTTACCAAAGCCATGGCGCCCGTAGAAGTGTCGCTGAAGAAAGGTCGCCGGATTATTCAGAAGGTGCAGATTGGCCCCGTTGACGAGCTGCAACGCTATAAAATGGTTTCGGTTAATTAAGGATTATTTTTAGGTATAAGCAAAGTTTGTCGGGCACAATGTATAGACTTCACTGTTTTATTAATTGCATTTTTAAAAATTAGTAATATCCAAATAAGATTTGTAATAGTAGCTTAAAAATTAAATATTTGTTTGCTTTTTTTTAAGAGTATAAGTTACATATTAGTAATTTATACTCTTTATATTTTTATTTAATTCATTTTATTTAATTCTATAAAGCTGCGATAAAATAATATTTAGGTAATATTTTAGGTATTTGAAATATTAGTATTAAAGCCTTGGCAGCGGTTGTTCATCCTTGCTAAATATTCTTGCGTAAACAGTAAAGTAAGATTGATTATTTACAAAGCTTATTTACCATTTATGAACGAACAACCAAATTTACCGGTAAGCCTTACTGCCCAATCCGCAAAAGATTTATTGGATCATGTAAAAACCTTATTGCACCCGGAAGAAGCGGGCAGCCTTAAACAAGAAGCGTTGCTGTCGTTGCAGGCTGCTTTAGAAAAGGTTTTGCCTTATTTACCAGAATCGCAGCCAAACAAATCTGATGAGCTGGAACTGGAAAACGAAATACGGAGCGAAATAGTAATTGCTGGTGCCAACGAAAACGGCTGAGTTTAGCAAACAACTTGCCTGCAAATAGCATAGGAAAAGCTACCTGGTAAGTAAATTTTTGTTAGGATAATTACAGCGCGCATAACTAAAAATAAAACCGCCATTTATAGCTTGAGTTAGGGAAGCTATAAACGGCGGTAGAAAAATTTTTTCTTAATAATTTGCCTTAGAAGCTATTTAGTATTTTGTCTTGAATAGAATTTAGGGCCATTGGTGGTGTTGTCAACGCGTATTATGAAGCTTCCGCCAAACTTCTTGCTGGTGCCTCCACAGCAAGGGCCACGGTTCAGCCAATTTATAAATTAATAAACAGCTTCTTAACCAAATTCTTTCCGAATAACTTTAAACTCTACTTTTAGATCTGAGAGAAAGCAGTTGGTACCAGAAACGTGCGGGTAATATTAGAAACAATCCGGGCGTTGGCGTATTCGGGTATGCTGCTGATTTTTTTCCATTCAGGGTCGCTGCCAAATACTTTCCAGTTCTTGTCGTGTTCTTCCATATCGTCGAAAGTAAGCATATAAGTCAGGTTCGGGCGTAATTCTCCAATTAGGGCTTCGCCAAAAAATACCGGGGTTAATCCTACTCTTTTAAAAATGGCAATTTCGCCGCCTTCATTAAACATTTCTATTTTCTTTTTGCCGGCTACTTCGCTGTGGCTCTCGTAGCGCCGCAACTCAAATATGCGCGATTTTTTAGCGGGCAATTCAATTTTAGGCATATAGGCAAAGGCCTTCATGAAAGAACTTTGTATGCGCTCGTAGGCTGAGGCGGTAGCGGGGGCATTTAAATAAGCGGCGCCGGCTTTTAAGTAAGCGGCATCCTGCAATAATTTATCGTTTACTTTACTAAAATCATCCAGCGAATTAAACGGAATAATAACATAAATTTTGGTTTGGCCCTGGGGTTGATGTTCGGTAAAAACGCCAATATTTTTGCTGCCCAATTTATTTAAAGCCGGAATAGCTGCTTCCCGGAAGTAATCTTCTACTAATTTTTGCTGCGTTTCGTTTTTAAGGGTATACACGCGCAGTTCGTAAAATTCCTGAGCTGCTTTTTTAGGCTTGGCTTGGGCCAGGCTTACTTCTGGTAATAAACCGGCTACCGCACCGGTAAGCAGCGATGCTTTAACAAAATTCCGTCGTTTCATATTAGTTTAATAGGTGGTGATAAAAAGTTTTTTAGTTGGTAGTAATAATATTCTGCCTGGTTTACCTGCAAGGCTAATGCCTTATTTTTATACTATTAAATTTTTTCAATTTTAGAGCTAACTTTTAGTTAGCGGCACAAAGTAGAAAAAGGCTTTATAGCTTCCAAATACAAACACAGAATTGTTATGCCCGCAAATTTGCCGGTACCTATTGGGGTTTAAGAAAAAGCAGGAAATTAATACGTTTAGCAGCTATTGCTCTTTATTCGGGCTTCTCGGTAAATAAAATTAGGTATAAGTTCTTTAACCTTATAAGGCATTTTGCCCGTAAAATAATATTCCCGGAAGGCTTTTCGGATGAACAAAATTATGTTTCACTAAATAGAAAAAGTAATTATGGCAGACAGAGTAGATATGCAGGAAGGAAAAAGTCAGGGTGAGCACGATAATACCGGCAAAAAGGTTGGTGTAAGCGGCCAGCAACCCGGCACGCACGAAGGATCAGTTACAGGTGGCGCAGCTAATACCCGGGGCGAAAATAAACCCAGCTGGGAAGCCAGCACCGGCGGCGCCAAAAAAGGCAAAGAAAACGAAGCTACCGATTTATTAAATCAAACGCACGCCAACCCCTCTGATGCGCGCGGCGCCGATAGCTCGGATAAACAGTTCCGGAACAACCAATCAAATGCAGGTTTAGACCGCGAGAAATAAGACTTTTATTCAGCTCAGAATTAATATAAGTTAATAAGCGTTAAAAGACCCATGCAAGAAGCGGGTCTTTTTTTGTGCTGCATTTAACAATGATGTTAACTTGTTATTAATAATATAAATGCAAGGCTTATATAAATTAAAAAAATTATAGTATTTGAATATTTATTAGATAACCAGGAAAAACTACTGGTGGAAATAGATCCGGAAAGCAAAATTAGTGTTATCCAAAAGCCGGAAAGCTTTTAATTTTTCCTAAATCCTTAGCGTAGGAAAATTCTTTAGTAAGCTGCATACAAATGGGAAGTATTATTTCTGATTCAGAAAGTATTAGCTGTATTTGTTGGTTAATATTTATTGCTTTCTAGCGCCTGTAAACTATTTATAGCGCAGAAAAACCAAATTTATTTTTACAGCTATCTACTAAAAGCTAATTTTAGCCTTTGCTAATTTTACATAAACGAAAAAGTACCTGCTTTTTATAGATGGGAAATACGATAGTTTTTGGCGCAGCGGGCCAATTAGGCCAATGCTTGCAAGCCGTAGCGCAGGAAAGAAATTTAACCAATATTTATTTTTTACCAAAGGCCCAGGCCAATGTACTGAATAAGGCTGTTTTACACGAAACTTTTGCTCAATATCGGCCAGCCTACTGCATTAATTGCGCCGCTTACACGGCCGTAGATAAAGCCGAAGACGAACCCGAAATAGCCTACCAGTTAAACCGGGATGCTGTTGAAAATCTAAGCCAATTGTGCCGGGAATTTAATACTACGGTGGTGCATGTATCTACGGATTTTGTATTTGCCGGTACGAGCTATGTGCCTTTATCCGAGACTGATAGCACCGAACCGATTAATATTTACGGCCAAACCAAGCTGGCCGGCGAAAACGTAATTCCGCAATATTTAACCAATTATTTTATCCTGCGCACCAGTTGGCTTTATTCGGAGTTCGGGAATAATTTTGTTAAAACCATGCTGCGCTTTGGCAAAGAAAGGCCCGAATTAAGAATAATCTGGGATCAGGTGGGTACGCCTACTTACGCCATGGATTTGGCGGCTTGTATCTTAACCATTATTCAGCGCCAAAGCCAGCATTATGGGCTGTATCATTACAGTAACGAAGGGCTCACCTCGTGGTACGATTTTGCCAAAAGTATTTTTGAGTTAAGCCAAATGCCGGTGACAGCCATTCCGGTACGAACCGCCGAATATGTTACCAAAGCTGTGCGGCCACCTTACTCGGTTATGGATAAAGCCAAAATTAAAAACCAGTTACAGATTGAAATTCCGTACTGGCGCGACAGCCTGGCGCAATGCCTGCGTAAACTGAATAATTAAAAGGTACTAGCTTTATCTCCGGCATTATTCATTTGTGCTTAAAGGTTATGCAAACGAAGCCTCTGGTAAACGAAGTACTGCAAGCGTTACAAGCTCTGGCTAATCCTGATTTGAAAGCCGGATTAGTCCGCTTTGGTATTAATAACCAGCACGCTTTGGGCATTAAAATACCAGTTTTGCAGGCGTATGCTAAATCTTTAAAAAAGAATCAGGCTTTGGCATTAGCGCTTTGGGAAATTAACCTACACAAAGCCCGGCTGCTGGCTATATTTCTGGCTGTTCCGGCACAATTTACCGAAGCCTTAATGGAGCAGTGGATCAGGCGTTTTGATTCGTGGGATATTTGCGATCAGGCCTGCGCCCGTATTTTCGTCCGGGTTCCCTGGGCATTTAGCAAAGCCCAAGAATGGGCTGTAAGAACGCCGGAGTTCGAAAAAAGAGCAGGTTTTGTTTTAATGGCCACTTTGGCCATACACGATAAAAAAGCGACTAATGAAGCTTTTATGCCATTTTTTCCGCTTATGCAACAAGAAGCTAACGATGAACGAAACTTTGTAAAAAAAGCTATTAATTGGGCGTTGCGGCAAGTAGGTAAAAGAAATCTAACTTTAAACCAGGCTGCTGTACAACTAGCCCAGCAATTAAAACAACAACCGGCAAAAAGTGCCCAATGGATAGCCACTGATGCTTTGCGGGAACTAACTAATCCTACGCTGCTAAACAAGCTTACAGCCAAAGAAGCGCAACTCAAAACAGCAGCTCTGTAGAAAAGTAATTTTTGCTGAACAGATTATGCATTAACCCGTTTAGGATTTTTTGCGCAGTTCAGCTAAAGAATAAAAACTGTCGCGCCAGTAAATACCGCCTTGTTTTAAGGTCAGGTAAGTCGATTTTAAAATAATATAGGAAATAAGCAGTCCCGCCAACGGCATCAGCAACACATGCCAACCTTTAATTTCCATGCTTTTCCAGGGCAAGTAAAGTAAGGTTTGAAACATAAAAATGATTAGCGCCAGCCATCGTTCGGTTGCGCCCCCAAATAGTAGCAGCAAAGGCCACGGCAACACAAAGGCTATTAAAGTAGCTATTACGCCAACTAAGGCAATAAATACATTGTAATTAGCTACCGCAAAAGTGTTTTTCATCAGGCCTTGGGTAAATTCCCGGATACTCGTGTACCATTCCAGCCAGATTTGTTTATCGCCGTACAAAACATCGGCCCGGAAACCGGCTTTTTTAATTAATTCGCCTAGTTTCAGGTCATCATCGGGCCGGAGCGCGAGCGCCTGGTGGGTACCGGCATTTTCGTAAGCTGCCCGCCTGACCAGCATAAAAGCGCCTACGCCCATATAAGCATTGGTTTTTGGTTTCCGGACAGCCCAGGGCCGCAACTTAAATTCCAGCATAATTTTAAATGTAGAAATTACGCCCACTAGTAATCTCGACCGGGATTTTATTTCGGGTAGAATAGTTAAATAATCCAGTTGCTGCTGTTGGGTATAATGCAGTGCTTTGGTTAACGCATCCGAATCATAAACTACATCGGCATCGGTAAATAACATCCAGGTTGCGGTAGTAGCCGCGTAACCCTGGTACAAAGCGTGGTTTTTGCCTAACCAGCCAGGTGGCAGTTCTGCTATTGTTAACACTTTTATGTTAGGTTCGCGCCGGGCAAAATCCTCTAATATTTCGGGCGTACGATCAGTAGAGCGGTCGTTGATAACCAGTATATGGTAATTGGGGTAATTGAGCCGGCAAACACTGGCCAATGCTTCTGCTAAGTTGGCTTCTTCATTACGCACCGGAATAATAATAGCTACTGCCGGAAAAGTTTCTGCTGTTGTCTGGGGCACTTCGGCTAAAAACTTTATTTTTCGTCGGTTTACAGTAAGGTAAATACTGGTGCTTACCCAATATAAAGTGCTCAGAATACCATACCAGAGTAAAAACATATTGCTAATTAACCGTTAAACCATCCATTTGTTACTTGTTTAGCTAAAAAGCTTTTAATAAGTTTTATTGGTCCTAAACTAATCAGGATATCGGCAAAAATATGCTGCTGCTGCCATATAAGGTTAATAATTTGTTCTCCCGGAACTTATCGATACATTTACATGTATCAATGTATATGGCAGCCGACTTTAAAAACTTGGAAAAAACAGCTAAAGCTTTAGGCGATGTAAACCGCCTGAAAATATTGGCTTTATTGGCGCAACAAGGGGGTACTGGGCCTTGCTCGGCTATTCAGGAGTGTCTGGCCCTGGCGCAGCCTTCGGTTAGCCACCACCTTAAAATATTAACTGAAGCCGGGTTAATTAAAGCCGAGAAAGCAGGCCGTAACTATACTTATACGTTGCAGCCTACGGCTTTTGAGTTGTTTATTTCGGGCATTTCGTTTAACAAACCGGTTAATAATTAGCTGCTTACCAGCGCAATAATTTAATTTTATTTAAAAAAACTATATACCAATCAGCTTAAAAGCAAGGATAAACATGAATAAGCAGAATATTAAAATAGATATTGTATCGGATATTAATTGCCCTTGGTGCTATTTGGGCGAAGCCCGCCTGGCAAAAGCCATTAACCAAACGCAAGACAAATATAATTTTGAAGTGCAGTTTAAACCGTACGAGCTAAACCCGTTTGCACCGCAGGAAGGAGAAAACAAAAAAGATTATTTTATCCGGAACTACGGCTCTGAAAGTTTAAGCCGCCTCGACGAATCGAGCCGCCATTTAAAAGAAGCTGGCCAAACAGAAGATATTATTTTTGATTTTGAAAAATCGACAACAGTACATAATACCTTTAACGGGCATCGGTTAATTTGGCTGGCTGGTAAATACGACGTACAAGTACCAGTAGCAAAAGCTTTGTTTCGGGCTAACTTTACCAACGGCGAAAACGTGAATGACCCGGCCGTATTAACCCAAATAGGTTTGGAACATAATATTCCGGCCGAAGTACTGAATGATTTTTTTGCGGGCGAAGAAGGAAAAGCAGAAGTAAAGGCTTTAGAGCAACAAGCCCAACAATCGGGTATAAGCGGGGTGCCGGCATTTATTATAAACGACCGTTACCTGATTAGTGGCGCGCAGCCCACCGAAACCTTTGTAAATGTACTACAACAAATTGCCCCGGTTTACGGGAAAATAGTAGCTGATGGCGCAACCTGCGAGGTTGGAGAAAATTGCTAAACCAAATTCTGAATTAGCAGGTAAATATTATCTTTTATATTCTTGTGTAAAAGCGGCTGGTTTCCGGCCGCTTTTTTTATTTTATACGAGCTACAAAAATATAAGCATTTAAGGTGATTTTCTCTTTGTTGAAGATTGGTAAATATTTGATTGTTAAATATTTATTAATATTAACAGAGTTTTGCTATATTCAGGTATCAACCTTAAAAAGCTTAGCTATGCGATACCAATTAGGCGGATACTTTGCCATGCAGCTGAATAGGCCGGCTAATGCGCCGCACCCTTACTTTACGGTTTGTACCAACTTTAACGATAGTTTGCTTGATTACTGGGCCTGGCAACCAATGGCATGGCTTAAGCATGAAGAGGACTTGACTAAAATTAAGGAAAAATTTGCATTATCGGACCAGCGTCTGGAGGCTATAAGAACCTGGGTAGCGGCTAAAGAAACGGAAGGTAAATTATCATTTGGTAAAATTTTTTCGGACCTGAAAACGGCTAAAGCGTATCGCGCGCAATTTTTTAACCACCTACCCAATACCTGTATTTTGTCGCTTTCTTTTTTAAAAGAAGATGTGCAGGAAACCCTGCAAATGATTAAAATAAACGGTATGGGCCACGCAGGTCATTTATGGGAAAACTTAACCAGGCATTTAAAACCCGACCCCGAAGAACCGGGCGAGGTAATTGGCTACGATGTTATTGGGGTGGAGTTAGGGGTTGAAACCCTGGATTCTTTTCTGGTGCACGGCAAAAATTTATTCGAGCCTTTGGGCGTGCAGGTAAACCAGTATGGTTTAGTGCCCGATGAAACCAAGGAAAAAGAAATTATAAATTTTATGAATAATCCGGATAACCCCGTAGCGCCGGAACTCTGGTACTGGGCCCAGGTTAAACTTTACAGCTAATTTTGAATAAACCGCACAATAATCCCTGCCAGATAATTAGTTAACTGCCAGAAAAATTTCTTGTATAAATATTCTCTGTAAACTTGGTAGACACCGGCTAAAAGCTGGCGCGAGTGGAAGAAAAATATTCTTTAATATTTCTTAGCCTAATGGCTCTTGTGGTATTGCCTGAATTTATTAACCGGTTTGGTTAGCATTTACCAAAAACTAATTATATCATTCAGGCTTAAAGTAATTAACAGAGAGCTTTTAAAATGAAAGTACTAATGCTTAATAGAGCACCAATAAGGTAAAGTTGAGTGTCAGGTAATTAAACCTGACACAATAGAAATGGCTCTGCTAAAGCGTAAATGTTTGTTTAGCAGTAATAACCAAACTAATATTTCTGAGTTGCGGCAAGCGCAACGCTATAACTTAAGAAATAACCTTTACCTTAACCGCATTCAGCCCTTTTTGCCCTTTTTCAACTTCAAAAGTAACCTGGTCGTTTTCTTTTATTGGGCCCGAAGAACTATTCTGGTGAAGAAAAATACTTTCTTGTGACTCGTGATCTTTAATAAAGCCGTAACCTTTAGAAGAGTTAAAGAAAGTTACCGTTCCTTTTCTGATTAAATCAGCCGGATCAGGAGGCGCTTGGCGGGAAACGCCAATTTGAATTTCTTCCTGGTTTACTTCTCTTCTTTTCTTCGGATCGGGCGGGGTAGAAGTTATATTGCCATTATCATCTACGTAAGCATATAATTCTTCCAGGCTTTGTCCTTTACCGGCAGTAGCTTTGCGTTCTTCTTTTTTCTGTTCTTTATCCTGCCGTTTTTTTAATCTTTTCTTCTCTTTTTCTTTTTTATTAAATGTTTCCTGAGATTTACCCATTGTTTATTCCTGATTTTTGCTTTTTAAAGTGTAATTCAATCGTTTATGTTTCAGTATGACAGTGTGGTTATTTTATAACGTAATTAGTGCCATTGCGGATCCACTTTTCGTAAAAAGAGTTATCGCTAAATTCGCCGGAAACTAATTCAAAATCGTCATTATGCTGCGACGGACGAGAGTCCATAAAACCTTGTAAAAAATTCTGGTTATTAGGTACCCAATCTTTTCCTTTTTTTAAGGCAACGCATAAATACTCCCGGGTGGCTGGGTCCACTAAATATTTTCTGTTCATCTTTTTTGTTTTAAATTAAAAACTTGGCTAAATGGTGTTTACAATAGCTTTTGTTTTTTTGAGCTAAATAAATAAAAAAGCCTTACTAACCGTAAGGCTTCTCTACCAATGACTTATATGGTAAAACTAAGCACGCTTAACATTAACCGCATTTAGTCCTTTTTTGCCTTCTTGCAGGTCAAAAGTTACTTCGTCATTTTCTCTGATTTCATCAATCAGTCCAGATACGTGTACAAAGTAATCCTGATCTGAATTTGTATCTTTAATAAACCCAAACCCTTTCAGGTCATTAAAGAATTTTACTTTTCCGTTATTCATATTGTGTTCTTTATTATATACTTACTACATAGTAGATGGTATATACGTTCAATTTTTTTACAATATACACAAAATATATTATATTTTTGAAAATATTAAGATTAAATAGGTACTTCAACTATCTGTTTAAGCTTAAGCATACCTAAAGTTTAAATATTAATAATTTTATATATTAAGAACTTGTGTATTCATTTACCACCAGCCTATAAGTTGTAAATGCAACCTTGGTAAGCTCCTTCCGGCTGTTTAGAAGAATAAGTGTACCTTTACCCGCCAAATCATAATTTAGTACTACCTCAACCATTATTCTTATGGATTTTTCTGCCTTTGGTTTATCTGCTCCACTACTCAAAGCCATTTCTGCCCAAGGGTACCAACAGCCTTATCCCATTCAGGAGCAAGCCATACCGGCTATTTTGGCCGGCCACGATATTCTGGGAATTGCCCAAACTGGTTCTGGTAAAACGGCTGGTTTTGCCTTGCCTATGCTGGAGCAGTTCCGGAACAGAAGACCAGCCCGCAACCGTTTTGTGCAAGCGCTGGTGTTGGTTCCTACCCGCGAATTGGCCTTGCAGGTGGCCACCGTTTTTCAGGGTTTTAGTATGTACCTGGGCGAGCGGGTAAAAACACTAGCGGTGTTTGGCGGCGTAAGCATTAATCCACAGATGAAAGCTTTAAGCGGCACCGATATTTTAGTGGCAACGCCGGGCCGGTTACTCGATTTAATTCAAAACAAAGCAGTGCACCTATCAGAAGTAGAAGTTTTGGTACTCGACGAAGCCGATAAAATGCTGAATTTGGGCTTTGCCGAAGAAATGGACCAAATATTTAAACTACTGCCCTCTAAGCGCCAGAGCCTGCTTTTCTCGGCCACCCTCGCCGACGATATTCAGGTTATAAAAGAAAAATTGCTTCGCGACCCGGTTATTATTTCGGTAGAAGAAAAGCCCGAAGCCGACAACTTGGAATTAATAAAACAGGTGGCTTACCGCGTTAGCCCCGAGCGAAAAGGCCCTTTTTTACGCCACCTGATTAAGCACGAGCAAATGCCCCAGGTGCTGGTTTTTGTATCGAGTGTGCGCAACGCCGATAATTTGGTGGTAAAACTAAACAAAAACGGCATAGAGGCTATGGCCATGCACGGCGACAAGAGCCAGGGTGCCCGCACCGAAGCATTACGACGTTTTAAAATCGGCCATTTACGCGTATTAGTTGCAACCGATTTGGCTTCCCGCGGCATCGATATTCAGTTGCTGCCCTTTGTCATAAATTACGACTTGCCGCGCTCCCCCAAAGATTATATTCACCGGATTGGCCGTACGGGCCGGGCTGGTGCTACCGGCCAGGCTATTTCCTTAATCACCCCCGAAGACGAACACCATTTTAAAATTATTCAGAAAAAAATGGGCAAGCAGGTAGAAATGCGGGAAAGTTCCGATGTGAACTTGCAGGGCATTTAAGAAATATTGGATATTAATTGCAGGCATCCGGGAGCTATAAAGGACACTTTCTGTACCAAAAATATGCCCTTAAAATATTAATTCTGCTGCTGCTTATTGTTATTTTATATTTATAACTTTATTTGCTTATTAATTTCGTTTACCACCACCTTTAATTAAATATGAAAGAAAAAGAAATAGAGAAAAAAACGGCTTCCCGCCGCGATTTTCTTAAGACTGGAGCCTTAGTTGCGGCGGGTAGCTTTTTTTATTTTCCACGCCATGTGCTCGGCAAAGGATTTATTGCCCCCAGCGATAAACTAAATATTGCCGGAGTAGGCGTAGCCGGAAAAGGCTTTTCGGACGTAAATAATGCTTATAACAACGGCGCCAACAACATTGTGGCTCTGTGCGATGTAGACTGGAACCATGCCAAAGACCAGTTTGCCAAACACCCGAAAGCCAAGAAATACAAAGATTTCCGGCAGATGTTAGAAAAGGAACGGAAGAATATTGATGCCATAACAGTATCTACCGCCGACCACACCCACGCCTTGGTAACGCTGGCCGCTATGCAATTGGGTAAGCACGTTTATGTACAAAAACCGCTTACCCATAATATTTACGAAGCCCGCCTGCTAACCGAAGCGGCCCGGAAGTACAAAGTGGTAACCCAAATGGGTAACCAAGGTGCTTCTAACCCCGACCAGCTGCAAATGATAAAATGGTTTAACGACGGCGTTATTGGCGATGTACATACCGTACACGTCTGGACGAACCGGCCGGTTTGGCCGCAAGGCATTCCGGCGCCTAAATCAACCGGAGCTGCTCCGGAATATTTAGACTGGGATTTATGGATTGGTCCGGCCACTAAAGTAGGTTATACGCCGGCTTACCATCCGTTTAAGTGGCGGGGCTGGTGGAACTTTGGTACCGGGGCGCTCGGCGACATGGGCTGCCACCTCATCGATCCACCTTTCCGGGTATTGGGCTTAGGCTACCCTACCGAAGTGGAAACCAGCGTGGGTTCGGTGTTTTTGAAAGACTGGGATGCGGAATATTTACCAGATGGCGCGCCACCATCGTCGCATGTACAGTTAAAATTCCCGGCTACTGCTAAAAACAAAACCCCGATAACCATGACTTGGTCCGATGGTGGTATTCGGGCCTTCCGGCCCGATGTTATTCCGGCCGATGCGCAACTGAGCGAACCAGACGGCGCTAACGGCGTTTACATGATAGGTACCAAAGGCGTAATGAATTGCGGTACATACGGTGTAAACCCCAAAGTATTTTTAAACAACGGTCAGGTGCTAACGACTAGCGCTAGTACTGCTACTCCAAGTGTACCGGAGTGGGGCCATAACCTAGCCTGGCAGGAAGCTTGCAAAGCCGGCTATAATAGCGCCAAACACAAAGCTTTAACTTCTTCTTTTGATTACGCTGGTCCTTTAACCGAAACCGTACTGATGGGCAATCTGGCAATCCGGAGCTACAACTTGCGCACCCCCACTGCCAATGGCAAAAGCTTTACTTACCCTGGCCGCAAAAAGCTGCTGTGGGATGGTAAAAATACCCGGATTACCAACTTCGATGAAGCAAACCAGTTTGTGAAACGCGAGTACCAGAATGGCTGGAAATTAGCCTGATAAACTACTTATACCAATTAATATTCCGCATGTATGGAGCTGGAAAGTTTTCTAACTCCTGAATGCGGAATATTAATGGCAGGTAAAAACTTATTGCAGCAAGCACCAACATACAAGCTCCGGCTTAAATACTAACGATTTTTCAATGGTAATAACTGAACAATATAAGTCGGTTTGAATATTCTAAGTGGCAAATATTTAATTATAAGATTTAACTAAGTATAATTTATCGCTTTGAATATTTAAAACTACCTGTCTGCAATAATTCAGAGCAAAATTCCTATTTTAAATCACGTTTACTATCCACCAACTAAAATCATTCATGGAAAAAGATTACAAGCAGCATAATATTTCGCGACGGCAGTTTATCGGCAAAGCGGCGGCTATAACGGCTTTTATGATTGTGCCCCGTTACGTGCTGGGTGGCAAAGGCTATGTGGCGCCCAGCGATAAAATTAACCTGGGTTTTATTGGCACTGGCCGGCAAAGTGGTGGTTTACGCAGTAATTTCCTGAAAACCAACGAAGCCCAGATTGTAGCGGCTTGCGATATATACGAAAGTAAATTAACTGATTTCACGCAAAAGGTTAACCAGTTTTACGCCGAAAAAGCAGGTCAGGAAAATTACCAAAGCTGCAAAGCATACGGCGACTTCCGGGAAGTGTTGGCGCGGCCCGATGTGGATGCGGTCGTAATTGTTACGCCGGATCATTGGCACGCCGTACAAGCGGTGCGGGCTGCCGAAGCCGGTAAAGATATTTATTGCGAAAAGCCGCTGTCGCTTACCATTAAAGAAGGCCGGGCTATGGTAAATGCCGCCCGTAAACACAAACGGGTTTTCCAGACGGGCAATATGCAGCGCTCATGGGCCGAATTCCGGCAAGCGGCAGAGTTGGTCCGAAACGGCTATATTGGAGATATTCAAACTGTAAAAGTAAACGTGGGCGGGCCGCCGCTGCCTTATACTTTGGGTGCCGAACCGGTGCCGGCCGGCGTAAACTGGGATTTGTGGCTGGGCCCCAATGAGTTTAAGCCTTTTCATAATTACCTGGCACCCGCACCAGCAGCAACTTTCTGGGCCAGGTGGCGCGACTACAAAGGTTTTGGCGGCGGCGGCATGACCGATTGGGGCGCGCACATGTTTGATATTGGGCAGTGGGCCTTAGATATGGATAACAGCGGACCTGTAGCCATTATTCCGCCCGACGGCAAAGATTATAAATATTTAACTTATAAATACGCCAACGGCATTACCATGACCCACGAAGATTTCGGTAAAAATAATGCTATCCGGTTTATTGGTTCCAAAGGTCAGATTGATGTGCAACGCGGCAAACTCGAAACTACTCCTAGTTCTCTGCAAACCCAGGTTATCGGGCCCAACGAAAAGCACGTTTATTTAAGCGAGAATCATTATAAAAACTGGCTGGATGCTATTCGTACCCGCGAAAAACCTATTTGCGATGTGGAAGTAGGCCACCGGACCGCTACGGTTTGCACCTTAGGCAATATTGCTTATGAACTGAAACGGCCTTTAACCTGGAACCCCAAAAAAGAAAAATTTAAAGGCGATAAAGAAGCCAACGCCATGCGCTCCCGTACCATGCGAACCGAATGGGTCATTAAAGTTTAATTTAGGTCGCAAGGGTTAATAAAAAATTGCAAAAGCTTTTGCTTTCGTTATCTTTTAAAAGGTTTCCTACAATATTTTAACTTGGTTTCTTTTTTCTATTGTGCCGGAACCAGTAGCAGCTTGTTCTGTAAGAATAAAGTTAAGCCAGATTTGTACCGGCTTAGGAATCAAAAAAGAAAATTGTAGCAAATAATAAAGAGAAGGACCACGCGAAGTTACAAGGCAAGAAGCCTACTGCGGAAACCAGTATGAATTACAACCGGAAAGCGGAAGCGATTAAAAACAGCATTGCCACCTTAATGGCAGATTTTAATTCGGGTGGTTCAATAGCAGTTGACGGGGGCAGGGTAGAAGATATGCGGGAAAATAAGGCTGGCGAATCTGAGAAGGACAGACCAAAACCTTAAAATAGTTCGAAGCTCTAAAATATTTTAAGACAAAAAGAAAAGCCATAGCATTGTGCTATGGCTTTTTTTGTGAAGTCAAAAGGTTTTAACCCCGATTATATAAATGCGTCCATTCTTTCAGGATATTTTCGGCTTGCTGGTTAAGTTGGCCGGGCATCAGGCGCCAGCCCCAATTACCTTCGGAAGAACCTGGCGTGTTCATGCGGCCCTGCTCATCTATACCCATGACATCCTGCAACGGCAAAATAGCGGTTTTAGCTACCGAGGCATAAGCCAGACGGGCAAAAACCCAGTTAA
Organism: Adhaeribacter rhizoryzae; assembly: GCF_008629685.1. Classification (GTDB taxonomy): domain Bacteria; phylum Bacteroidota; class Bacteroidia; order Cytophagales; family Hymenobacteraceae; genus Adhaeribacter; species Adhaeribacter rhizoryzae. The sequence goes on from NZ_VWSF01000013.1 coordinate 147,095, forward strand.
TGTCGTGCTCGCCTAATTCGCGGCCAACGTAATGCTGAATTTGATCGTGGTATTTATGGCCTTCCTGGCGGTACCAACCCAGCGTGGTGTTGTTGTCGTGGGTACCGGTGTAGGCAATAAAATTGCGCGCGTAGTTATGCGGAATATAGTCGTTCTGCGGCATGCCTTCGCCAAAAGCAAACTGCAATATTTTCATGCCGGGCAAGTTAAAGTCGTCGCGCAGTTTTAGAACCAGGTCGTTTATTTCGCCTAAGTCTTCGGCTACAAACGGCAAACTGCCCAATTCTTTTTCTACAAAACTGAAAAATTCAGTACCAGGACCAATGCGCCACTCACCGTTTTTAGCCGTTGTTTCGCCGGCCGGCACTTCCCAATAATCAGCAAAAGCCCGGAAGTGATCGAGGCGCACAATATCGTACAACTCCATGTTCTTGCGCAGGCGGCCAATCCAACAATCGTAGTTACGTTCTTTTAGTACATCCCACTTAAACACGGGCATGCCCCATAATTGTCCGTCATCGGAGAACGAATCGGGTGGCACACCGGCTACACCGGTCATGTTACCTTCCTCATCAAGCGCGAATATTTCCTGATCGCCCCAAACATCTACGGAGTCGTAAGAAATATAGAACGGCATATCGCCGAAGAGTTGAATATTGCGGTTGTTGCAGTAGGTGCGCAGCCGTTTCCACTGTTTCGTGAAAATATATTGCACCCATTTTATTTTCTCCACGGTTTCAGCATGTTCTGCGGCCAGTTTGGCCAAGGCTTGCGGTTCACGTTTTTTGTAGGTATCGGGCCACTGGAACCAGGCCGCGCCACCATGCTGCTCTTTTAATACCATGTACAAAGCAAAATCGTGCAGCCAGGCACCTTCCGAGAGGCAGAAATCTACGAACTGCTGTTGCATGGTCGGGAAGTCGCCGGCTTTAAAGGTGGCAAATGCTTTGTCCAAGAGTTCGTCTTTTACCCGCTTGGCCGCTTCGTAATCTACAGAGCCGGTTTGGGGCAAATAGTACTGCGGCAATATTTTTTCGTCTAATATGCCTTCGCGGGCCAGCAGCACCGGACTAATGAGCAGCGGGTTACCGGCCCGGCTCGAAATAGAACTGTACGGCGAATAGCCCTGGCCTTTTTCGATTGGGTTGAGCGGAAGCAACTGCCAATATTTCTGCTTTGTGCGGTGCAGGAAGTCGGTAAATTTACGGGTTTCGGGTCCCATGTCGCCAATGCCAAAAGCCGATGGCAAAGAAGTAATGTGCATTAAAATACCCGCTCCGCGCTCGTTTACAGCTTGTAATTTTAGTAAAGCTAACGGTACCGTATTAAATAAATCGCGCACGGACAATTCATGCGCATATTTACCGGTTGTGCGCAGCAGCATATTCGTCCAGTCGGCGGGCGCTTCTGCCGGCAAAACAACTTTCGTGTCTTTCCAATCAATATTTAATACATCTACTCCTTGTTCTTCGCAAATTTGGGCAACGTGCAATGGCACCACGGTTACGTACCAGGTACGCAAATATTTACGGGCAAAAGCCAGCACATAATCTTTGTATTCGCCTTCTACCGCCAACGGAATGTACTCGCCTTTGGCAAATAAATCGGCGTTATTGCGGCGCTCGGTTAATAAATTGCGGGTAAGCCACAGTTTAATGCGGGCATCGTAGCGGGTTTGCCAAAGTTCTTCCCAAAGCCGGTCATAGCGATTCAGGTCGTATTGGTCGAGTTCTTCTAAGTAAGCAAAGCGTTTTTCGTAATCTACTTTGCGGCGGTTATCGGGGTCAACTAAACTTAAATCCCACAACTCGGTGCCCTGGTAGGTATCGGGTACGCCGGGGCAGGTAAACTTTAAAAGCACCTGCGACAAGGAATTTACAATACCATAATCGGCTACTTTTTTTTGGAATGGCTCAAAACTTTCCCAGAACAAACTTTTCTTATCCTGCAATCTGGTAGCAAAATTTTTCGCGGCTTTTTCGTAAGCTTCGTCTGGCGTGGTCCAGTTGGAGTTTACTTTGGCTTCGCGTAAGGCTTTTTGCAAATATTCTTCCAGGCGCGGCCCGCAATTATCTTCGTCCTGGCCCGGCATGGGGTAAGCGCCCAGCAAAGTCTGGTAAATAAAATATTCGTCGTTTACGTCGGGTTGGTTTTCGGTTTTTAGGTCGGCGGTTAAATTTTGCCATTCCTGTACTTTTGCCAGCCATTCTTCGGGTAAATCGGTAAGCACGTTCAGGCGGGTACGTATATCTTCGCCGCGCTTGGTATCGTGGGTAGAAGTGGTGTTAATCGCCAGCGGCCAATTTTGTTGCCGTTGCCGCATGGCCTCGTGAAATTCATCTAAGTGGTTAAAGCCAAAAGCTTCCGGCGAATCGCCTACCTCGTTATGACCCACAAACCGGTTGTAAGTATACATTAAGGTATCTTCTACGCCTTTGGCCATGAGCGGACCGCTAAACTGCATCAGCCGCTGGTAAAAACGCAGCGCTTTTTCGTTGTAATCTTCATCAGCATCTTGTGATTTTTGCAGAATAGCTTTTTCCAGTAAATCAGCCGCCGACGATAATTCGGGTTTGCCGTTCCGGATGCGGTCAAATATTAGTTGCACCGCTTGGGTTTCGGTTTCAGCGAGCGGAAACTGGTTGCCGTAGTAACGGTATATCGGGCATTGCACTAAAAATTCGCCAATGGTCTGTTTTAATATTTCTTCATCAACGGCGTTTCTTTCGTTTTCGTCGAGCAGGTTTAATTCCACAAACAGCGCGTATAAATTATTCAGCTCGCCGCCCATGTGCTCTTTTAAAATATAGGCTTTCTTTTCGTGAATTTGCTCCTGTACTTCGGCGCCTTCGCCTACCAATTTATGATAGAACTGGGTAAAGGCTTCTTCGGCTTTTTTGTTCGTGAAAACATTGTTTACGGTAGCTAAAAACTCATAACCGGTAGCGCCTTGTATGGGCCAGGTATGCGGCATATCTTCGCCGGGTTCTAATATTTTTTCAACTACAATGTACGTTTCTTCGCCCATTAAGCTGCGCAGTTGCTCTAAATAGCCATTTGGGTTGTATAAGCCGTCGATGTGGTCGATGCGTACGCCCTGGAATATTCCTTCTTCCTGCAGCGCTTTAATATATTGATGATAGGTATCGAAAACTTCCGGCTCCTGAATATTTAAGCAGATAAGGCCATTTACCGTGAAGAACCGACGGAAGTTAATCTGGTAATCGGTTTCCTGCCAGGAGCACAGCCGGTAACTTTGTTCATCGGCAATTTGCTGCAAGCGTTCCGGATTGTTATTTATTTCGGCTAATGATTTTTCTACCGAAGCCCGCACCGCCTCATTTTTCATGAGCCCCGCCAGCGATTGCTGAAAATCGGAGAAGCCGGCAGTATAAGCGGTAGCATCTTCGATGCCATGCAAACTATTAAGCGTTTCGAGCGCTTGCTGAATGGCCTGCGAAGACTCGCCGGTACCCAAAATGGTTTCGTAAGAATGAAATCCTAGCGGGTAAGCACTATCGTAATATTTTAAAACCAGGCGCTGTTGCTGCTCATCGTAAGCTACTTGCAGTTCATTGTTTTTAATTACTTCTTCCAACGGCGAACCTAAAAACGGCACCATAATGCGGCCCCGCAACGATTGGTTGTTCCAGGCAATATCGAAGAACTTCGCGTACGCCGACTGCGGCCCTTTTTCCAGCACATCCATTAACCACGGATTATTCGGATGAAACGCCATGTGGTTCGGCACAATATCCTGCAGCCAGTTGATGCCGTTTTCTTTTAATAACCTTGAATATTCCCGCAGTTGGTCTTCGGTACCTATTTCGGGATTTATACGGTGCGGGTTTACGCCGTCGTAGCCGTGGGTACTGCCGGGCGTGGCTTCAAATATGGGCGAGGCATACACCGTGCTAACGCCTAATTTTTGTAAATAAGGAATTACTTTCTCAAAATCCTGGAAGGTAAATTCTTTATTAAATTGAAATCTATAAGTAGTATTGGGATTATTCATTTTATCCGTTAAGTGTGTCAGTAGGCCTTTTACGTAGTTTTGAATGCAGGTTTTAAAAGGCGCATGAATATTTTGTGAATTATTCGTTTTTGGGATTTTTTAAAGAAAATGTAACTAAGCCTTGGCCGCCGGAAATAGAAGTTGAATTTGGGTGGGTATAAATTTAATATTGCGCCCTTTCAGGGCTTATCCTAAATGCTTGGCTTTTCCGATGGGCTACACCCATCGCTGGGTTATGGCGCCCCTTCAGGGCTGTTTTGGTTAGTTGGCCATTAAGTGTCCGCAATAATTAAGCATTGGGATATTCTGTTCAGAATAATAAATTTAATAAATTAACTTGCTAAATATTTTGTATAAGGCTAATAGGTTGGTTTAAGTAAACCTCACAGGTCTTTAAGACCTGTGAGGTTTGACAAATGGCAGCAGAGTAGCCTTTACCAGCAAAAGCATTTTTAATATTGCGTAACGGGTGCAAAGCTGGTCTTAACGCTTTTGCTGTATTATATATATTCAGTTACAATATTTATTCGTTCACATACAAGGCGAACGATTCGGGACATAAACTTATGGTATTGCCGGCTTCCAGGGTTTCCGGAGCAGCCATGGGGCCTTTCCATTCAGGATTTGACGAATCCAGAACCTTTGTCCAAACTTTTGCTGGTTTGGGTACCGGAACAGTTTGGGTACCTTTAGAAAAATTCAGGAAACAAACAATTTGCTGGTTTTCGTGCCAGCGGCGCAGTACCAGGGTTTTATGTTCTTCTAAAGTTTCTACTTCCAGGTTTTGCCGGTTCAGGTTGCGTAAAGCCGGCAACTCTTTTCTAAGTTTAAGCAAGGTTTGGTACCACTTAAACATGGTTTGGTGCGGCTCCTGGTTAATTAAATCCCACTGCAGTTTCGATTGGTTAAAAGTATCTTCCGCTACCGGGTCGGGCGCTTCGCCTTCGGCGTGAAAAGCGGCAAATTCGGCTTTACGGCCTTTGCGCACGGCTTCAGCTAACTCCGGATCGGTGTGGCTCACAAAGTACAAAAACGGGTTTGGCTCGCTGTATTCTTCGCCCATCCATAACATTGGCAAATAAGGGCTTACAATAACAGCGGCGGCCAGCAGTTTTTGCATTTCGTAAGTGGTAAGGGTGCTGGTGCGCTCGCCCAACATGCGGTTACCTACCTGGTCGTGGTTTTGCGAAAATACCACAAACTGCTCTCCCGGATTATTTTCGGCTTTAATGCCAAAGGTTTTATTGCGGTGCGGAGAATATTGCCCATCGTAAACGTAAGCATCCTGGTAAGTCTTGGCTAAATGCTGAATACCCGAAAAATCAGCGTAATAGCCGGTGTTTTCGCCGGTGGCGGTTACCCGCAACGCATGGTGAAATTCATCTATCCACTGGGCATCCATGCCGTAGCCTTGTTCTTCCAGCGGGTTAATAAATCGGGTATCGTTTAAATCCAGTTCCACAATCATGTAGTGCGTGCGGCCGGTTTCCTGCATGAGTTGGTTTACCAGTTGCTTCATTTCCCGCAGCATATGGTTTGGGCTGAAATCTTTAATGGCGTGTACGGCATCCATCCGCACGGCATCAATGTGAAAATCGCGGAACCACATTAATAAATTTTCGGCGAAATATTGGCGTACCCCATCGCACCAGGCATCATCAAAATTTAAGGCCGGCCCCCAGGGCGTATTATATTTATCGGTAAAATAATGGCCGTACTCGCCTAAATAATTTCCTTCCGGACCCAGGTGATTATACACCACATCCAAAATAACGGCAATGCCTTTCTGGTGGCAAACATCTACCAGGTGCTGCAAGCCGGCTGCCCCGCCGTAAGAATCCTGTACCGCATACGGAAATACGCCATCGTAACCCCAGTTGCGGCTGCCCGGAAATTGCGCTACCGGCATTATTTCGATGGCATTTACACCTAATTTTATCAGGTAATCTAATTTTTCTTCGAGGGCGGCAAAAGTACCTTCGGGCGTAAAAGTACCGGTGTGCAGTTCGTATAAAATATATTCTTCCAGCGGAATATTTTTCCAGGCCGTGTCCGTCCAGGCAAAATCTTTAGTGGCTAATGCCTGGGAAGGACCGTGTACTCCTTCGGGTTGGGATAAAGAAGCCGGATCAGGTAATTTTTTATCGTCGTCGAGGATAAACTGGTACGTATCGCCGGGCTCCAGTTGGTAGGTTTTGGCACTCCAGTAACCAAATTCTTCGGCTTGCAAGGGCAAAGTAATATTATCGGGTAGGGCAACGGCTACTTTTTGCGCTTTGGGTGCCCATACCCGGATAATGGCTTCGCCGGCAGGGGTAAAGTTTACACCCAGGGTGCGTTCGCTTACATTTATCTGACTCATGCTTGTTCTAATTCAAAAATTGGATTTCTTAAAATTACTACTGAGCGGGAATCTACTTCAAATGTTTCGCCGGGGCCGTATGTTTCTTCCGGAATATCAACTGTTTCGTACCGGGTATCTAAAACCTTAATCCATTGGTTACCATATTTATCGCTGGGCAGTTTAAAATCCATGGGGTGGTGTGCTGCGTTAAATATTACATAGAACGAGTCATCAATAATTTGCTCGCCTTTGGGCCCAAGCGAATGTACACCCCGGCCATTTAGGTAAACGCCTAAGGATTTAGCAAAATCCTGATCCCAATGTTCGTCGTTCATTTCGTCGCCGCTAGGTAAAAACCAGGCAATATCTTCTACGTTTATGCCCCGGATGGGCTGGCCCTGGAACCACCGGCGCCGGCAGAATACCGGGTGATTTTTGCGCAGGTGAATTACTTTTTTGGTAAACGCCAGCAAACCTTTATCGGCACCAGCCCAATCCAGCCAAGATATTTCGTTGTCCTGGCAATAAGCATTGTTGTTACCGCCCTGCGTGCGGCTTATTTCGTCGCCGGCTACCAACATGGGTACGCCTTGCGATAAAAATAAGGTAGTCATAAAATTACGTTTCTGGCGGTTGCGCAAAACAATAATATTCTGGTCATCGGTTGGCCCTTCGGCTCCGCAGTTCCACGAACGGTTGTGGCTTTCGCCATCGTTGTTGTCTTCGCCATTAGCTTCGTTGTGCTTTTCGTTGTACGAAACCAAATCGTGGAGCGTGAAGCCATCGTGGGCCGTAATAAAATTTATACTGGCGGTTGGCCGGCGATAATCGTCCTGGTACAAATCGGGGCTGCCGGTAAAACGGAGCGCAAATTCGCCAATCATACTTTCGGCGCCGCGCCAGTAATCCCGGATGCTGTCGCGGTACATGCCGTTCCACTCGGCCCAGCCCGGCGGGAATTTACCTACCTGGTAGCCGCCTTCGCCAATATCCCAGGGTTCAGCAATTAATTTTACCTGCGAAATAATAGGGTCCTGGTGAATAATATCAAAAAAAGCACTTAACCGATCAACTTCGTGCAATTCCCGGGCCAAGGTAGAAGCTAAATCAAAACGGAAACCGTCTACGTGCATTTCGGTTATCCAATAACGCAAACTGTCCATCATCAGGCGTAGCACGCTGGGCAAGTTGGCGTTTAAGGTATTGCCGGTGCCGGTATAATCCATGTAAAAGCGTTTGTTATCTTCTACCAGCCGGTAATAAGCCGCATTATCTACCCCTTTAAAAGAGAGTGTAGGTCCCATGTGGTTGCCTTCACCGGTATGGTTATACACCACGTCCAGAATAACTTCTATTTCGGCCTTGTGCAGTTCCTTTACCATTTCTTTAAACTCGGTTACCTGCCCGCCCAAAGTACCGCTGCCGGAGTAGCGCACATCAGGAGAAAAAAAACCAATGGTATTGTAGCCCCAGTAATTAGCCAAACCCTTGTCCTGCAAAATACTGTCATTTACAAACTGATGCACCGGCATGAGTTCAATGGCGGTAATGCCTAATTCTTTCAGGTATTTTATAGTTACGGGATGCGCCAGCCCGGCGTACGTACCTCTTATTTCTTCAGGTATTTCGGGATGCAGTTTGGTGAAGCCTTTAACGTGAGTTTCGTAAATAATAGATTTATAGTATGGAATTTTAGGCGGCTTATCGCCTTCCCAATCAAAATTAGGATCTACTACAACCGACTTGGGAATAAAAGGGGCACTATCGAAATCGTTAAAGCTTAAATCTTCGTCGGGGTGGCCCATTTGGTAACCAAACAGCGAATCGTGCCACAAAATAGTGCCCGAAATGGCTTTGGCATACGGGTCGATTAATAATTTATTGGGGTTAAAACGATGACCATTTTCCGGATCAAAAGGGCCAAAGACGCGATAGCCATAAAGTTGCCCCGGCATTAAATCGGGCACATACACGTGCCACACATGATGCGAACGTTCCCGCATCCGGATTTTCACCGATTCTACTTCATCGGTTATAGAATTAAACAAGCATAAATCAACACCGGTAGCATTATCGGCATAAATCGCAAAATTTACTCCTTCTACATCCCAGGTAGCACCAAGGGGATAAGGAGAACCAGGGTATACAACTGTATTCATAAATTAATTTAGTCAGTAAATAATCAAGGGTAGGGGCAAAGTATTGAAAATTTGAACCCATGTACGGACAAAAGAAGAAATAGTCTATCCGGCAAAGAGGGAAAATAAAATTATTGAAAGCAGATTTAACGCGTAACAGGACAAAAAGATAAGGTTATAATAATTGGTACATTATATAATTAGCAAATAATAAAGCTTCACCACTAATAAGAAAGTTTTGGAAAAAGGTTTTTGTAACGCGGTTATTTAGTAGCTAATACCAACCATTTTAAGGGTTTAACGCAAAAGTTAATTTCCATGTCCGTTATAGTACGTAAAAACGCCTGTTATTATCAATAATAAGCTATTAATAAATTAAATATTTAACCTTCTGTACGAAAATCCGAATACGTACCCTGTTCAAGGACATGCGCGCTTTACCGCGATGCGCTTAGAAAAGAATATTTACACTTAAAATATTAAATGTATGGCCATAATCGGGTACCATAACTCGCACGAACAGTTTAAACCCAGTGTATTATTAGAGTATGTGCGGCTAGCCGAGCAAGCCGGCTTTCAGGGAGCCTTGTCATCGGATCATTTTCATCCGTGGAGTAATAGCCAGGGCGAAAGCGGCTTTGCCTGGTCGTGGTTGGGGGCAGCTTTGCAGGCCACGAACCTTACTTTTGGCGTGGTAAATGCGCCCGGACAGCGGTATCACCCGGCCATTATTGCGCAGGCGGCAGCCACCCTGGCCGAGATGTTTCCGGAACGGTTTTTTATTTGTTTAGGATCGGGACAGGCTTTAAACGAAATGATAACCGGCGATAAATGGCCCACCAAAGCCGAACGCAATGCCCGCTTAAAAGAATCGGTAGAAATAATTAGTGCGCTCTGGAACGGCGAGCGCGTAACGCACAAAGGATTAATAACCGTAGAAGAAGCCCAGTTGTACACTTTACCCAAAGTAAAACCTTTAATTGTGGGAGCAGCCGTTTCGGATAAAACCGCCGAGTGGGTGGGCAGTTGGGCCGATGCCTTAATAACTGTTTCAAAGCAGCCCCAGGACCTGAAAAAAACAGTAGAAGCTTTCCGGCGAGGTGGCGGCGAAGGCAAACCCATGTATTTAAAAGTGCAATTATCGTATGCCCGCAGTGAGCAGGAAGCCCGGCAAGGCGCCCACGACCAATGGCGGGGCAATATTTTTGATAACAGCCTTTTAACCGATTTGCGCATACCCGAACAATTTGAAGCCGCCGCCGAATTTGTGAACCCCAACGAGCTGGATAATTTTGTGCGGATATCTTCAAGCGTGCAACAACACATTGACTGGCTGGGCGAATATATGGAACTGGGTTTCAGTAATCTTTACCTGCACAACGTAAACCTGAATCATATTCCTTTTATCGAAGATTTTGGGGCAAAAGTAATTCCAGCCTTAAAGGATGCATAAACTAAGCGTGTTTTAGCATCAATATAAAACCAAGTAGCTTTGTACCGCACGGTAGTAATAGATTAAGGTTAATATTTATTTACTTTATAAACTTGTCTGCTTGCCCGGTTTATGACGGTTGCTTGTTAAACTTATTATATATTTTTCTGAATGAACCAGCTACAGCCAAGCGGGGGAAAAGCTTTAATTCCTTTTTTTGTTTTTGTATTAAGCTTTTTAGGAGCTGGTATTGCGTTGAGCGATTTTTATGCTTTTCCGTCGCCGGTAGCAGTAATATTGGGAATAATAGTGGCTTTTGTAATATTAAAAGGATCGGTGCAGGCCAAAGTAGATGCGCTTATTCGGGGTTGCGGCGACTCCCGGATTATGACCATGTGCCTGATTTACCTGCTGGCCGGCGCTTTTGCCACGGTAAGCAAAGCCATGGGCGGAGTAGATGCCACCGTTAACCTGGGCCTGGCGCTGGTGCCCATTAAGTTTCTGGCTTTGGGTATATTTTTACTGGCCAGCTTTCTTTCTACGGCTACAGGTACTTCGGTGGGCTGTATTGTGGCATTGGGGCCTATTGTGGTAGGTTTGGCCGAGCAAAGCCAGACTCCGTTGCCCCTTATGCTGGGGTCTTTGCTGGGTGGGGCTATGTTTGGCGATAATTTATCTTTTATTTCGGATACCACCATTGCGGCTACCCAATCGCAGGATTGCAGCATGCGCGATAAGTTTAAAGTAAATATTTTAATTGCCGGGCCAGCGGCTTTGCTAACCGCTTTACTATTATTGCTGGCTGCCCAATATACAGGTGCGCTGCCTAACCTTTTACCCGCTGCACCAGCAATTTCTTTCTGGCCCATTGTGCCGTACCTGGTAGTTATAATATTGGCTATCTCGGGCCTGAATGTATTTGTAGTGCTTACAATAGGAACCTTGTTAGCGGGATTAATTGGTTTTACCACCGGCAGTTTGCCGCCCTTGTTGTTCTCCCAGAAAGTTTACGAAGGTTTTACCAGCATGATCGAAATATTCCTGCTGTCAATGCTAACGGGTGGTTTAGCCGAGATGGTAAGAGGGGCCGGCGGAATAGATTACCTGGTTTCCAAGATAAGCAAAGCCATTGGAGGACATAAATCAGCGCAGTTGGGAATGGGGGCACTGGTGAGTGGCACCAATTCGGCCATTGCCAATAATACGGTTTCTATTGTGGTTACGGGCCCGGTGGTAAAAGAAATCAGCCGCACGTACGGGGTAGATAAACGCAAAACCGCCGCTTTAACCGATATATTTTCCTGTGTAATCCAAGGCTTATTACCTTACGGGGCGCAAATATTAATAATAATCGGGTTTACCAAAAATACTGTTTCGTTTGCAGCAATATTAACTTATGCCTGGTATTTGTATTTGTTATTAGGTTTTACCTTACTGGCTATTTTCACCCCTTTCGTAGATAAATACCTGGCCCGGCAGCCGGCCGCTGAACCGTCGGCCAGTTAATATTTCTAATTACGCCCCACAAATATTATTGCCTCTAAAAATATTATTAAGGTTAGAAAAAAACTTAAGTTGATCCTTTCTCTATTTTAGGCTGAATAAAATTAAAGTAAACCGAAAGCAAGGCCGCAACTCCGAATAAAATAGCCGTCCAGGTATCTACCAAAGCCGGATTAAAATCCAGGCCGGTAAGCCAGTCGGCGTAATATTTTATGAAAGAATTAGGCAGGTTCCTTTCGCCGAGTTTTGTTTTAACTTGCCATTGCCAATCGGTTATAGGGCAGTAACCTAAACCGAACCACAAACCCAGTAACAGCCAGGAAGCCGCCGTAGCCAACACCAATAAAAAGTGCCACTTTCGGTAGCGCGGCCACAACCAGCCAAAAAGGTTAAAGCAGATAATTACCAGGTGCAGCCCGGTAAAAAATAAATCCAGCAGGCGTAACAATATTTTGTTGCTAAAATATTAACCTTTAATAACTTGTATAATGCCGTACAGCCCAAGAGCCACAATGGTGCCGGCACTCAGCCAGAAAGCAAAGTCGTAGAATAAACTTGGTTTTAGCGCGGCCGGCAATCGGCGGTACCGGAAATGAATAGCGGCTACTACTACCAGTAGCAACAAGATAGAAGTCATGAAGCCGCCTATTAAAATCATACTCACCGGCAGCTTAATAAAAATAAACAAGGCGCACCAGGCCAGCGGAAATACCCAGGCCAAAATAGAAATAAAACGCTTGCGGGTAGGGTAGTGGTAAAAATCAATCCAGCCTATTTGCCCGAAAGCATCGGTAAAAGTGCGGGTAAAACTGGCCGCGGCCGTAAATAAAGTAGAGTACAGGGCCATAAAAGCGCCAATCATAAATATTATTTCGGCCCAGGAACCCAGGGTTTGCGTGTACATATCCGATAATATTTCTATAACGTTGTAGCCTTCGGGCACCAAGCCCTGCCGGTGCAGTACCGCGGCGCCCAATAAGTAAAAAGCCGCCGTTACCACCGTGTACACCACCATGGCCAGAAAAGCATCGTAGTACATTATTTTAATCCAGCCACGGGCTCTTTTTTCCCATTCAACAGTAGCTTGTTTGGGTCCGGTAAAAGCGGCGTAACCTTTCTCGATGCACCAGTAATTGTAATACATAATTTCGTCGCCGCCCACGCCCGTAATGCCAAAAGCCGCAATGGCTACCATTACCATGTCGGGGGGTAAACCCAGGGTTAAGCCTTGTTGCAGTTCGGGCCAGGAAATCCGGAATTGGGTAAACTGCAGAAAATATACCGAGGCCAGCGTAGAAATGGTAAAGAAAACCATCATCCACAACGAAAACTTTTCGATTACCCGGTAATAACCTTTAAATACCAGGAAAGACGTTATTAAAGTAATCATTACGGCCCAAACCGGAATATTTATAGCCGGGGCAACCATGTTCAGAATAATGGCTACGCCTCCCACAATGCCGCCCATTTGCAAAAACTTAAATACCTGAATAAAGAGCCAGAGCCAAATGCCCCAGCTTACCTTTTTTAATTTGCCGCCGGGTAATGTGTTCAGGGCAGTCATGGTGGTTTCGCCGGTGTGAATGGCATGTTTACCCCACTCCAGTTGCAGCGTAACTTTTACCAAACAGCTTAAAATAATAATCCAGAAAGTAATAAAGCCCGCTCTTGCGCCCAAGGCAGTAGTAGCAATTAACTCGCCGGAACCCACAATAGCGGCCGATAACACAAAGCCCGGCCCTAGGTGCTGAAATATTCCGGTAAGGTTTTGGGGCGGCTCTTTAATTTTATCATAGGTAATAATATAAGGGTCGGGGGTGCCCAGGGTAGTTTCGTTTAAGTTCGATTTTACGGTTTGGGTGGTCATAGCGCAGGGATTAGGGCAATGGATTTTAATTTAATTTTTATTTTTCAGATACCTATATTTTTTTAGATTTTATGTAATAACCATAGCCTGAAATTTTAACTTAACCAAAGTATATGTTGCCGGGCTTTTGCACAAACCTCACAGGTCTTAAAGACCTGTGAGGTTTTAATATTTGGTTTGGTATTATTTACCCGTTTGCAGCTGGTATAAATAAAAAAGCCGCAGAAAAATATTCTGCGGCTTTTGTGGCTCAAATTAAATTTCGAAATAATTAATCCAGTGGTTTAATCATAATATCTTTGAAATAAACCTTGCTTTTAGGATCGTGACCTTGCAGGGCTACGGTACCGCTCGATAAAATACGGCCAAACATGTCTTTGGGGCGCGTAACATTCTCGGGTTCAGTGTATTCAGAAGCGATTTTGTCGTTCACTTTTACCGTAATTTTATTGCCCTTTACAATAATGTGCTGGGTAAACCATTCGTTATCGTTGGCTAATTGCTTTTTCACGTCTTCGATGGCGTAAACACTCCCGGTTTTACGCCAGTCGGTGTGGGTATTGTTTACCTGTATTTCGTAGCCTTTGCTGGGCCAGCCGGTTTGCTGGTATTCGGTGTGAATATACATACCGGAGTTAGAACCCGGGGTAGTCATTACCTGGGCTTTAAATTCAAAATCTTTAAAGTTATGGTTCTGTAAAGGACCTACGTAGTATAAATGCGCGCGCGGGCCATTTACCACAATAGCGCCATCTTCCACTTTAAAGGTTTCGGGGTTTTCGCTGGCCATCCACCAGTTTAAGGTGCGGCCATCAAAAATACGCACCCAACCTTTATCGTTATTTTTACCGGATTTAGAACCAGCGCAGCCCGCCAGAAAAAGGGCTAAAACAAAGCAGGTAATTAGTTTTTTCATGTTTTATAGCAAACAAGTGTTTAAGTTAATTAAAAGTTAGTAAGCCTGAATATTTAATAAATATTGGTTAAGGACAAAACAAATTAAATACCAGTTTTGGCAGAATAATACCAACAACAATAATATTAAAAAAGACTTGATTTTTTAGCTAAAAAGCGGCTCCGCAAAGTTACTGGTTTGGCAAGATCAGAAAAGTTATTGAATAAAGAGCACAATTAATATTATCCACAAACTTAATAAATCAAGCTTAATAAATAAAAAAGCAAAAACCATCTGTATCAGAAACTTATTGGTTTTTGCCTGAAAAACAATCTACTTGTAACTGATTGATTAGTGGTACCTGATGGCAGAATCGGGTTTAACCACGCGTATTTTCTGGTTGTTTTGTGGCTTAAATTGGGGCATGTGGTGCGGCAAGGCCTCTGGTTTAAGCCAGGTTGGTTTCTCGTATTGTGCTTTGGGCAGCAATACACCCTGAAAACCTTTGGGCTGATACAAATCTGATGCTGGTTGCCAACCCTGATATTTGGCGTAAGGCAATTGGTTAATATTTTGTGACATAAAAGGAAAATCCTTTTTGTCCTCTGCTTTTATTTGTGAGAAACCCGGTACAGCTACTAATAAAGTAACCATGCCTAACAGTATTTGCTTTTTCATGGTTGTATTTATTAATAATTAAACAAGAAATACCCTTCTGTATTTACGAAAAATAAGGGCAAGAGTAGATAAATAAAAGCTTAAATTCAAGTATAAAATGCCGCAAAAGTATTTATTCAAACTGAATACGAAACAACTTATCGAGTTGACTTTGGTTTATGCGCGCCGGCATTATCCGGAAAGCTTTATTGCGAAGCTTTATTAAAAAGCGGTTCTCTAAATGTGCTACTTTTCCCAGCCGGTACGATTGTTCAATTACCCATTGGGTACGGGCGCGGCGGTGCTGCTCAAAATATTGCGCTGCTGCCGCAAACGAACCGTTTTTGCGCCAGGCTTCGGCCAGTATAACGCCATCTTCAATGGCTTGGCAGGCGCCTTGCCCCATGTTGGGGGTGGTAGCATGGCCGGCATCGCCAATAAATAAAATATTGCCCAAGGCATATTGCGGTAAAGCCGGCAAATCGCAGATATCGTTCCAGATAAGCTGATGGGTTTGGGTATGCTCCAGCATTTCCGGAATGGGCGCGTGGTATTGGTTAAATAATTTTCTTAAATCCAGGATTGTAAAAGCCTGCATTTGGGGGCTGTTTTGCGGAGCATTTGCACAAGCGTACCAGTAAATTTTATTTCCGGCCAGCGGCACATACCCGAACCGGCCCTTGATACCCCAGGTTTCTACGGCGGTATTTAACGTTAAGCCCGGATTAGGAATAACAGCGCGCCAGCAGGTATAACCCGCGTAACGGGGCTGTACCTGCGGATATAATTTTTGCCGGATTAGTGAATGAATGCCATCGGCTATAATTAAATTATCGACGATTGTTTCGCTGCCATCTTCAAAAAAGAGCTTGGTGCCGGTTGGTAATTGTTCCAGATTAATGGCTTTTTTATTTAGGTGCAAAGTGCCGGGTACAATGTGGTTTTGCAAGACCCGGTGTAGTTCTGCCCGATGAATGGTAAAGTTGTTTAGGCCGTAACGCTTGCCCAATAACTGGCTGTCGGTGGTATTTATAATGCGGCCCTGCTCGTCCAGAATTTCGTACGAATTTAAAGATAAGCCGGCGGCAATTACCTCCTCGGCAATTCCCAAATGGCGAAAAGCTTTAATGGCATTAGCCGCTAATCCCAATCCTACTCCAATTGCTTTCAGTTCCGGGGCTGATTCAAATATTTCGGTTGCTATGCCTTGCCGGCGCAACGCAATGGCCGTGGTTAACCCGGCAATGCCGGCCCCAATTATACCTGTTTTCATAGTGCTAGGAGGTTTATTTTCTTAGACAAAGGTGGGGCGGAAACCGGAGAAAAAATTTATCTTATGTTAAAATATTATACCTGCGCCCGAATGCGGCTAAGACTTACCTGTGTAATGCCCAGGTATGAGGCCACGTGTTTGAGCGGTGCCCGGTTCAGCAAGCCAGGGTATTGCTGGTTCAGCTCTTGGTAACGCTCCTGCGCCGATAAAAACTGAATACTTTCTAAGCGGGTTTGTGCTTCCAGGAAGGCGAAAATGGCCAGTCGCCCGCCAGCCCGTTCAATGTCAGAATATTGCGCACCCAGTTGTACAAAGTCCTGGTACGCCAGGTAATAAACCTGAGAAGGCTCCAGCAACTGGATGCCTTTACGCGAAGGCTGACCCGTAAATAAACTGCTTACCGCCCCAATAAACTGGTTGTCCTGGGCAAAATAATCGGTTACATCTACTTCGTCTTTGTAATAATAAACCCGGCCTAATCCCCGCTGAATAAAATAAAGGTTGCGGGCTACTTTGCCAATGGGCAGCAACTCGGTTTTATTCGGAAATTCTTTGTATTGAATAATTTGCAGAAGCGCCTCCTGTGCGCTGGGCGATAACGGCGAAAAACGATGCAAAATGGCAAGCAGGGGATTCATTTAGTCCATACGTAATAGTGGTTGGTTAATTTATCTGTTTTTCCGCAGCTGTACAACGGTTTAATTTATTTCTACTTACTACTTATTATAATAATTATCCTTAACGATATTCCATAGCTAGCCTGGTTTAACTTATGAAAGATTCCATCTTTCAAGGCGGAGGTGCTAACTGTAATTGAAAGCCTAAGTTTGCTCCCGGCCGCGAGGCCCCGTTTGGTCACTCGGGCCTTTCATCTTTCCTTTGCTCGTACCTCACAATGCTGCGCACCGGAAACCTGAAAGGCCCTCATCGCCCAAACTGCTGTCGTTTGCGCTGTAGCTACTGCTTTTCCAAGCCTAAATTATTGTTAATAATTAACAAGCCAGCACAACAAAGCAAATCCGCAACAATACGGTTAGGCCGAACTCCTTCCCTAAATTAGGGCTACGATTAGGACACAAAATGGAGCGGGGAGCTGTTGGGGGTAAATGGCAGATGCAATATTTAGCAATATTCGGATAGAGCGACGGGTCAAGCAAGTAGTAGAAAAGATAATAGAAAAGCAAAGTGTGGTGATACATCAGCTAAGTGCGAGCGAAGCCGAGCAGCGGAGTTACTACCGTCTGCTGCATAAC
>NZ_VWSF01000014.1 GCF_008629685.1 Adhaeribacter rhizoryzae
TGCAAACGGGGGTTATGCAGCAGACGGTAGTAACTCCGCTGCTCGGCTTCGCTCGCACTTAGCTGATGTATCACCACACTTTGCTTTTCTATTATCTTTTCTACTACTTGCTTGACCCGTCGCGCTATCCGAATGTTGCTAAATATTGCATCTGCCATTTACCCCCAACAGCTCCCCGCTCCATTTTGTGTCCTAATCGTAGCCCTAAATTAGGGAAGGAGTTCGGCCTATCTGTCTTGTTGCGGATTTGCTTTGTTGAGCAGGCTTGTTCATTGATTTTTTATAATTATTATAGAACCTAGAAAAGCCGTAGCTACTGGTAAACTACAGCAGTTTGGGCGATGAGGGCCTTCTAAGGTGTGGTGCTTTAGCATTCCGAGGTACGAGGAAAACAAGCTTAGACAGCCCGAATGACCAAACGGGGCCCCGCGGCCGGGAGCAAACTTAGACTTTCAAATACAGTTAGCACCTCCGCCTTGAAAGATGCAATCTTTCAAAAGATAAACAGGAATACCAGGCTATTTATGAAATATCGTTAAGGCACATTGGCATTACAGGTTTTCCTCTAATCTTTAACCTAAATTATTTTTGCCATTAGTTGTAGCCGGCCTGTAACTTGCCGCGTTAATAAACCAGTGTAATGCTAGTTTTATTAAAAGCGGCAAAACCGTAACTTAACCAGCAAAAATTTTATTTAGCACTATGTCCGGCAAAATCAGTTGTTTTCTGCGTTTTTGGTTTATCGGGATCAAAGCATTTATGTTGTTTTGGTTTTTAGCAATTATGCCGGAAACAGGTAAAGCGCAAGATGCCTGTATGCTGATTCCAATGCCGCTGGCGCAACGCGTAGAACAGGCTACGGTTATTCTGGAAGGCAAGGTTTTAGCCCAGAAGAGTTTCTGGGATGCAAGGCAACAGAATATTTACACAGCCAACACCGTAGAAGTTTTCAAAATATTTAAAGGCCAGTTAGCTAATGCAACCCAAATAGAAATTATTACCGAAGGTGGCACCGTCGGTAATAAAATGCACGTGTATTCGGCTACGCTTTCTTTGCAACAAGGGCAACAAGGAATATTTTTTCTGGAACCATCTAACTTTACCAATGCTAATCAGGCGCTCCCGGGCAGTACCCGCTACAGTGTTTATGGTAGTTTACAAGGCTTTATTAGATATAATATTCCTTCCCACACCGCCGGCGAGCCATTCCAAGCGTACCGCAGCATTTCAACCGACGTCTATCCGGCGCTGCTGGCTTTCCCCGAAATAACTTTAAAAACCATTAAAGAAAATCCTGATTTAAAAAATATTCCAATTTATACAACTCCCCTATCTAACCGTGCTGCCCGCACCCAGGCCATACCGGCTATTACGGGGTTTTCGCCGGACACAATTACCGCCGGTACCGGGGCAATATTAACCATTACGGGTGAGAACTTTGGCAATACGCGCGGGACCGGGTTTGTGGAATTTAAAAATGCCAACGATGGCGGCAGCACTTTTATCCGGCCCTTAGATGCAGATTATATTTCCTGGAGCGATAATATCATTCAATTAAAGGTACCTTCTATTCCGGCGGGCGGCGGGAACGGCGTAGCCGGAACCGGCCAAATACGGGTAATGAACAGCAACGATACGCGCATAGCTACCAGCACCGCCGAACTAGCCATCCGGTACGCAGTTTCGAACGTTTTAAAAGAAGACAAAGCTTACCAGCCGTACCATATTAATGCCAATGGACAGGGCGGCTATAGCATCCAGTTTGCGGCCAATATGCCGGCGGCGGCCCGGAGTGCTTTTAACCGTTCTATGCAAACCTGGACTTGCTACACCAATATTAACTGGGTAGCCGATGCCGTTACCTCTACCGCTAATACCACCGCCGAAGATAATATTAACCTGGTAAGGTTAGCCGGCCCCGGCGACTTGCCCACGAACGTATTAGGCCGCACCGTTAGCCGCTACGAAGGCTGCCAAACCGGCACCACCTTTTCTTACCTGGTCAGCGAATTTGATTTTGAATTTAACGACCGCTCCAACTGGCAATTCGGGCCGGCTACGCCCACCGCTAACCAGTACGATTTCCAGACAACTACCTTACACGAATTAGGCCATGCGCACCAACTGGCCCACATTATTCAGCCCCGGTCGGTGATGCATTATTCTATTGCGCGCGCGCAGGTTACCCGCACCCTTAGTGGCCGCAACGATGTGGAAGGCGGCAACCACGTGGCTAGCCGAAGTTTCCAGAATAATATTTGCAGCCCTACGCGCATGGTGCCTTTGGTGGCGACTAATTGTCCGCAACCAACCGAGTTACTTTCTTTTGAAGCTACCCTGCAAACCAACGGTACTGCTTTGTTAAGCTGGGTGAGTCAAACCGAAACCAACCTGGCTTTCTATGAAATTCAGAAAAGCATTAATGGCATTGCGTGGTACCCGCTCGGCAGCCAGACGGTGGCGGGCGCCGGCCGTACATATTCCTTTACCGATTCCCGCCCTGCTACGGGTTTTACCTATTACCGCCTGCGGCTGGTAACTCAGAACGACCTGTATAATTATTCGCCATCGCGTCGGGTGGGTACCGAAACAAATTTAGCCTTCGGGCTCCAGCTTTTTCCAAACCCTATTACTCAAAACAGCCTGCATTTCGAATACCAGACACCGGCCAACGGCCGCATACTCATCCGGGTTTACGATATTATTGGCCGCGAACATGCTTTGCTGGCCCGGAATGTAACTCCGGGCAACAACCCTTTTTACCTCGATGTACCCGGCCTGAAAAGCGGATTGTATGTACTCCAAATTATTCAGGAAAAAGAAGTGCACCAAGCCAGATTTATTAAAAGGTAACTTAATATATTACTAGCACTTGTTTTTAACCACCAGATTTATTTAGGCATTAATTCCGGCCAAAGTATTTTACTTTAAAAGATTTAGCCTTTACTTGCCGGCAACAAATGAGTGTATGCGGTATGAATAAAATGCATTGGGAAAAACTGCTTTCCCGCAAGCGTTACCAAAATCAGGTGCTAACCAGTTCCGACGAATGGGTACGGGGCGAATACCAGCGCGACTACGACCGGATTGTTTTTTCTTCGGCTTTCCGGCGGCTGCAAAATAAAACCCAGGTAATGCCCTTGCCCGAAAGCGATTTTGTGCATACCCGTTTAACCCACAGCCTCGAAACTTCTTGCGTGGGCCGCTCGCTAGGTCGCCTGGTGGGCAAACAAATATTGCAGAACTACCCCAACCTTAGTAAAACCAACCAGGTAAACGACTCTAATATTGGCGATATTGTAGCGGCCGCTTGTTTGGCCCACGATATTGGTAACCCACCCTTCGGGCACTCCGGCGAAGACGCTATTTCGGCCTTTTTCCAGAGCAACGAGGCCCAGCCATTTATTACCGAACTTAACGATGCGCAAAAAGCCGACCTTCAGAATTTCGAAGGCAATGCTTCCGGGTTCCGGATATTAACCCATACTTACCCGGCGCAGTGCAACATGCCCGGCGGCCTGCGCCTGACTTATACTACCCTGGCTACATTTACCAAATATCCCAAAGAAAGCTTACCCAAACTAAAAGGCACCGCCAACACCAGCGAGAAAAAATACGGTTTCTTCCAAAGCGAAAAAGACTGGTTCCGGATTATTGCCGACGAGCTGGGCTTACTGCCGAAAGCTACCGATAACCAGGTATTTTACCATCGGCACCCGCTGGCATTTTTAGTAGAAGCCGCCGACGACATTTGTTACCGCATTATTGATTTTGAAGATGGCTGCCGCCTGGGCCTTATTCCGCCGGAGCAAGGCATTGGTCTATTGCGCGAAATATTAGAAGAAACATCGGAACGGCAATCGCGACTTACTTTTTACGACTGGCGCGAGCAACTTGGCTACCTGCGGGCCCGCATTATTGATAAACTCATAAACGAGACAGCCGATATATTTATCCAAAACGAAGCCGCTATCCTGACCGGTGCATACGATAAGCCTTTAATCGGGGAAGTTTCGGTAAAAGCGGTTTTGGATAAAATTAAAACTTTATCGGTGAAAGAAATTTACCGCAACCGGCCCGTGCTGGAAATTGAAGCGGCCGGCTTTGAAGTACTGGGCGGGTTATTAGAAGTTTTCCTGAAAGCCGTATTTGAACCTAGCTCCCGTCGCCACCAGAAACTACTCGACTTAGTACCCGATCAATATTTAGATGTCAACCGTACCATTAGTTCCAATACGTATGACCGCATTTTACGCATCACCGATTTTATCTCGGGCTTGACCGACCAAGCTGCCATTTCGCTGTACCGGAAAATTAAAGGAATTTCTTTACCAAAAGTATATTAATCCAAAATGCATTTTTGTCGGAATGTCACATCTATATTTCTATGAAATATTATTAATTGTTTGATAATCCAAACTTATTAACTAGAAAACCTTTATATATAGGGTTAGCCCTGATTTTTTTGAATAGCATTTGCTAACCGTCATCCCGAGCCTGTCGAGGGATCTATTACCCTTATAAAAATGAAGCTTCATATAGAAGGAAATGGCTTTTGATACTTAAGTTAGCAATTCGATTCAAGTGGAGTGCTTTAGTATAGATTAATGGCTCATTTCACCCTATCTAAATTTTTGAACAGTTATTGGAGCTGCTGATCTTCCCGCTCGGTCAGGAGTAGAGCAATTCCTGTTAGCATGGCGGTAATAGATCCCTCGGCAAGCTCGGGATGACGGTTAGCAAATGCTATTCAAAAAAATCTGAGCTATTTTAATGCTTATTTTTGAAAGCAAAAATTACTAATATGCTAGGAAATAAACTACCTGCCTATTTGCCTGAGCACGGACTAATATGATTATCTTTAATAAATATCTAAGCTCCTAATTAACATGCACCCAACAATCAATATTCAACCTATTAAGCCATTCCTGCTGGTTATGGCTTTGCTGCTGGTTTTTGCCAGTTGTCCGGCTACTGCCCAAAATTCTAAACCGCGCAACCCGTTGTTGCCCGAACTAAATGGCGTCATAAATTTTAAAGCGGTAACAGTTGCCGATATTAAAAATGCCACCGACCAGGCCATTGCCGATACCAAAGCCAATTTGCAGAATATTTATGCCATTAAGCCCGGCCAACACACTTTTGCCAACACCATGCTGGCCTCCGATAACCTTTCGGATAAATTTGTTTCGGTGCTGACCGGCGTTAATATTCTGGCCAATGCCAGCCCCGATACGGCTCTGCTAAAACAAGCCCAGAAAAGCCTGGAAATATTAGATAAACTGAGCAACGAACTGGAGCTGGACGAAAAGCTGTACGCGGCCGTTAAAGCTTATTCCCAATCAGTGGAAGCAAAAAAACTAACTGGTGCCCGGCAAAAATTTGTCCGGGAAACAATAGAATCTTATGAACGCAACGGCTTTGCCCTAACGCCAGAAAAACGGAAAGAGCTGCAGGAAATAAATAACAAAATTTCGGAACTGGGCCTGGCCTTTGATAGAAATATTGCGGCGCACAAAGATTACTTGCTCGTATCCGAAGCCGATATGCAAGGGTTGCCCGAAGACTACCGGAAGAGCCGGAAAAAAGAAGGCGATAAATATATTATTACTTTGGATGGGCCTTCTTACACTACTTTTATGCGGTATGCTGTTTCGGAGCAGGCGCGCCGGCAGTTATATATTAAATATTATAACCGGGCTGCCGATAAAAACCTGGACGTGCTGAAGCAATTATTAGCGGAACGGCAAAAAATGGCTAACCTGCTGGGCTACCCTACTTATGCCGCTTACCGCACCGCCGATCGCATGGTAAAAACCCCCGATGCCGTTTGGCAGTTCGAAAACAACCTGATAGCGCGCGTAAAGCAAAAAACCCAGCAAGATGTAGCCGAATTGCTGGCCGTAAAACAAGCTTACCTGAAAAATCCGACCGCTACAACGCTCAGCCCATGGGAAACCGCCTTTTACAACGACCAGCTCATGCGCACCAAATACCAACTAGACCAGGAGCAGTTAAAAGAATATTTTGCTTTGGATAATGTACTAAGCGGTTTATTCCAGATTACCCAAAACCTTTTTAACATTCAATACAGCGAAGTAAAAAATGCTTCGGTGTGGCACCCCGAGGTGCGGTTATTTGAAGTAAAACAGAATGGCGCTACCATTGGCCGCTTTTACCTAGATTTGCACCCGCGCGATAATAAATATACCCATGCCGCCTGTTTCCCCATCCGGAAGGGCAAGCAGTACGGTAAAACTTACCAGCTACCAACCGCTGCGCTTATTTGTAATTTTAATGCTCCTACCGCCGATAAACCCGCGCTTTTAACGCACAGCCAGGTAAATACATTTTTTCACGAGTTTGGCCACGTGTTGCACAACATGCTCACCAAAGCCGAATTAGGCAGCCAATCGGGCACCTCGGTTAAACGCGATTTTGTGGAAGCTCCTTCCCAGATTTTTGAAAATTGGGTGTGGGATTACAATGCCTTAAAATTATTTGCGAAACACTATAAAACCGGCGAAATATTACCCGCGGCACTACACCAGAAAATGCTGGCGGCCCGCAACGTGGGTTCCGGCATTGCCGCTTCGCAGCAAATATTTTACGGTATTCTGGATTTTACGCTGCATGATAAATTTAACCCCAACGGCACCCAAACTTCCACCGACCTGGTAAAAGAACTGCAAAACAGTATTCTGCCCTTTTCTTACCTCGAAGGCACCAACATGCAAGCTGCTTTTGGTCACTTAAATGGCTATGGTGCCAGTTATTACGGTTACTTGTGGAGTAAAGTATACGCCGAAGATATGTTCTCGGTATTCCAAAAAAATGGCATTCTGGATGCTAAAACCGGTGCCCGGTACCGCGATATTATTCTGGCTAGCGGCGCCAGCCGCGATGAATACGAATTGGTGAAAGAATTTCTGGGCCGCGAACCGAACCCCGAAGCTTTCTTTAAATCGTTAGGTATCTAAAGACTCCAATATTTCGCCTAAAAAGAGAAGCTACAACCAGCGTTTGGTTGTAGCTTTTCTTTTTAGGTGAATAGTTTAACTAAATACCCGTCTGGTAACTAGTTTCTCCAGCCAGCTTACTACGCATTTATTTAAATAATATCAGCCACCCTTTCTCTTGCTCACCTAAAAAAATTGAACCTGGTAGCTCTTATACCACCAATATTTATCAGCTTTTGTAATATCTAAAACTTATAAAACCATATTTTTTTTAGTAACATTCTAATATTTCTAACTCTTTTAGCAATTACTTATGCAGAATATTATTAGCCTTAATTGATGCCTTAACTAAATATATACTTTTACGTATATTAAATATAAAATTGCTTCTTGAATGCGTTTTAGTAAATATTTTACTACTTTTGGGTTGTAGAATTCAGATTAAAAATAGGCAATTTCGAGGCAATAATTTTCCAAATTCTGGACAATTATTCACATTTCTAAGGAATAGTATTATTTAAAAAATAATTTAAATTATTTTACTCAAAATATTTTGATTATGTAAGCTTAATTATATATAATTGCATATATTTAATTAACAATATTTACAAAGCAAAAAACACCTACTTAAAAACTTAAATATTATAGCAAACATTTACGCCATGAAAAAACTACTTACCTCCGCCTTCTTACTTTTTGTTTTAGTATCTGCCCAGGCTGCCGATACACCCGAGCAAATCAGAGCCAAAGCCACTGAAACTACCCGCCAGTTAGCCCAAAAAATTGGTTTTAACGAACAAGAATACATTAGAGTAAAAGCTTACACTTTGGAAAAACTGATTGCAGCTAAAGAAGTAAACGAAATGTATGCAAACGACTCTGCGATGCGGGCTAAAAAATTAAAAGACATTGAAGAAGCTTACCAGAAAAATGTGGTAGCCGTTTTATCGCCGAAACAATCAGAAAACTTTGTAGCTATGCTGCAAACAAATTAATATTCCCCCTTATTTAACAACACACAGCAAAAACGCGAAACCTGCCCTTACGGGCAGGTTTTTTTATTCCTGATTGGTTATTTTACGATGCTGTTATAGATCCTTCGACAAGCTCAGGATGACAACAATAATGTAAGCGCAATTCTTATTTAATATTAGTAGTATTTCTTTGCTGCACCACCAGAATATGGCCTTATCTGGTTTAAGTTTAAGCGCAATGGCAACTTGTAACCAAGAACTAAAGCCAGCTTTCAACCGGCTAATTTGCTTAAACATGCTCAATAATTTCGGTAAGCAATAATTTGCCAGAATAACCAATTCCCATTCCTTCCGCTCAACTTTATTCAGCTTAACTGCTTTTACCGCTTTAAATATTTAAATAAAACCGCACGCATAGGCCCGATTTGTCCGGCATTTTAACCCGCAAAATCTACCATTCGCCCCTTAATTTCCGCTGTTCAGACAATACTACTTTCAATTAGCTTGAGCGTATCGGATAATTGTATCAAAAACGATAGCAATAGTGCAGGCTTTTACAAAACAAGAATTGCGTGAAGCTAAGCCAATAGCTACCTAAAAAATTTTAAGCTAAGGCAATAAGGTTGCTGTAACTTTTTACAAAATGAACAGTGTGCTCTTTCCGGAACGGAATAAAAGCTTACTCTCAGTAAAAATATAAAAGCACAGGCAACGCAATTAGCCGCGGTTGCATCTGGGTAATACAGTAAACCTGGTTAAAACCAAAGCTGAAAATATACATAGCTATTTTGTTGGCTTCCATTGTGCGGAAACGAACGAAATGTGTATTGTTTCCGGACACACATAACGAGCATTTACTCCTTAAATAGCTTTAAAACAGCTTTTTACAATATGGCACAATGCTGGTTTAAACAAGTTTAATTCTTATCACCCAAACCCTTAATAAAAAAACATACTATGAAAACTTGGTACTCTCGTCTGATTTTATTTTTCTTCCTGGCAAGCACGCACCTGGTTAGTGCCCAGGCTAGCGGTAGTCTGACGGGTATGCTGCAAGATAGCAAAGGCGCTGCCGTTGGTTTTGCCAATGTGGCGGTACTGCGCACTTCTGATTCGGTGGCAGTTACGGGAGCCATTACCGATGCAGCCGGCAGCTTTGCGATAAAAACCCCTGCCGCCGGAAAATATTTGCTACGGATAAGCTTAATTGGCTATGCCAACATTAATACTCCTGCTTTTGAAGTAACCAACGAAAATTTTTCGAAAAATTTCGGCACCCTGACCTTAAAAGAAAACACCAAACAACTGGCCGAAGTAAAAGTGCAGGCCCTGCGCCCCACCATTGTTAACCATCCGGATAAAATGGTGGTGAGCGTAGAAGGCACGGCTTTAACCGCTGGCAACACCGCTTACGATGTACTGGCTAAATCGCCGGGCGTATTTGTAGACCAAGACGGCAATATTCAGTTAAACGGCAAAGCCGGCGTCCGGATAATGATAGATGGCAAACTGACTTATTTATCGGGCAAGGAGCTGCAAACCATGCTGCAGGGCATGTCGGCGGAGAATCTGAAAGACCTGGAAATAATTACCAACCCCTCGGCCAAGTACGATGCCGAAGGTACGGCCGGTATTATTAATATTAATTTAAAGAAAAACGACCTGACCGGCATTAACGGCAGCATTTACGGGGGTTTGCAGAATAATGGCTTGCAAGGCTTTTCGGGCGGCGGCAATATTAACTACAAAAAAGGCAAGTGGAATTCTTTTGCTAATTTAGATGTGGCCCGCCGTACCCAGTTGCGTATTGCTACTTTTACCCGCTTGTTTAAAGGCGAAGAACTTAGCACCAACTTCGACCAGAACGCCCGCGAAGAAGGTATCCGGGATATTCCGACCCTGCGCTTAGGCACCGATTACGACATCAATAAAAAACACAGCGTAGGTGTAATGGCTAATTTAATGCTTTTCCGGGCCGATAATGATTTCCGGACCGATACCTACCTCCGCAACGGCAACGTGCAGCAGGACTCTTTAACCAGCGCTACTAACTTAATTAACGGCAGCTTTTACAACACTACTTTTAACGCGCATTATTCCGGCAAGCTAGATACTACCGGCACCACGCTTACCGCCGATTTAGATTACGTGGCTTTGCACGACAAAAGAGAAGCCGAATTTATTAATTATACCAAAAAAGTAACTGACCCCGGCTTAGGCCGCCTGGATTTACTCACCAGCGAAAACCGGCCCGTGTTTAATATTTATTCGGCTAAGGTAGATTTTACTAAACCGCTAAACAAAAATACCAAGTTTGAGCTAGGCGCCAAAGCCAGCCACGTAACCTCCGACAGCGACCTGAAATTCTTTAATTACCCCGACGAAGTAAAAAGCCTGGATTTAAGAAAGAGCAACCATTTTATTTACAAAGAGAATATTTTTGCCGGCTACGCTAATTTTAGCACCAACCTTGGCGAAAAATTTAAAATACAAGCTGGTTTACGGGCCGAAAAAACTGATGCCGAAGGCTACTCTGTTACCACCGATTCTACCAACACCCGTAACTATTTAAATTTATTTCCGAGCCTGTTTATTACCCAGAAAGTAAACAAAGACTACCAGGTTACCTACAACTACAGCCGCCGCATTAACCGGCCCCGCTACGAAGCCCTTAACCCTTTTGTATTCTACCTCGATAAATATACTTACGCCAGCGGCAACCCTTATTTGCGGCCGCAATACACCAATTCGTTCCAGGTGGTGCAAATGTTTAAAAACACCTATAACTTAACGCTGGGTTACGCCGTTACCAACGATTTTATGGCCGAAATTCCGGAGCAGTTTGTAGAAACCCGCATCACGGTTTTCCAGCAACGCAACGTAGACCAGTTTAAAGATTTAAGCGCTACGCTGGTGGCTCCCGTTAAAGTATCGCCTAAATGGGATATCAGCAACAACCTGACTTTATCGCACCAGGATTATACTATTATAATGAACGAACAAGCCATGCGCAACGAACAGCTTTTCTTCTACGCCCAGTCTACGAGCAATATTCAGTTACCTAAAAACTTTAGGTTAGAATTAAATGGTGTTTACCAGGGGGCTGGGGCGTATGGTTTATACAAAATAGCGGCTAACTGGGGCGTGGATGCGGGCATTAAGAAAACTTTCCTGACCGATAAACTCGAAGCCAGCTTAAATGTTACCGATATTTTCCGGACCCGCCGGGTGATTGGTAAGGCTAACTACAACGGCAATATTAATGAGTTTAATCAATATTTTGGGCAGCAAAGCGTACGGTTTAACCTGCGTTACCGCTTTAACAAAGGCAGCCAGTTTGAAGCTAAAAAACGTAACACCAACCTGGAAGAACTAAACCGGGCTGGCGGCAACTAAGAAAGTAAGCGCCATACCCTTATTATTTATTTGGGTATTGCGCTTACATTATTGTAGTCATCCTAAGTTTGTCGAAATAGGTGAATCTACTTTTTATATAATTGTAATAGATCCTTCGGCAAGCTCAGGATGACCCAGTAGTAAACACCTAAGCGTAAGTTTCGTTTTTTAATGGTATTATTCAGCTTAAACCTCCCCGGTCTTTAAGCCCTGGGAGGTTTTTTATTTTAGTACCAGTTAGTATGAAGTACCTTCCATAGCTAATAATATAATACCAAAATAAAATGCTTGCTGCGCTTGAATGTTTGCTCTTGGTCATCCTGAGCCTGTCGAAGGATCTATAACAGCATTATAAAAGTAGATTTAGATCCTTCGACAGGCTACCTATGACATACATTATTAGGTCATTTCTTCTTCAGTGTTTGAAAAAATTCCCACTCAGGCTGACCGCAATATTTGGAGCTAAATACATTCCTCTCGGTCATTCCGAAGGAATCTTCTGCATAGAAAGCGTTACAGGTAAATATCAGGCTAGGTTTATTACCTGTTTATCCAACTTATGCAGAAGATTCTTTTGGAATTCTTCGAATTCTGCAGAATGACGGGTAGGAAAAGCTATTCGCCGTGCTGTTTTGGAACCTCCTATTTGGTATAACTCCAGAATATTCTATCTCAGAAATTACAAAATATTACCGGATTGATTTCTCAGGTAAGGCAGTTTTGATACCTTCATCAACCGGCATCTTATCCGGGTCAGCGCCGGTTTGTTTTAGCAATTGGGCCAGTTGATTTTTCAATTCTGTTATCTTAGCCGCATATTCCGGGTCATTAATCAGGTTTTTATTTTCGCCCGGATCAACCGCCAGGTGGTACAATTCGGCCAAGTGCTTATCGGGGGAGCCATTGCCGGTGGGGTAATGCATATATTTCCATTGGTCGGTGCGAATGCCCCGCACGTTGGGTGTGTATGGGAATTGCTTTTCGTAATTATATTCGTAAAACCACGCCGTGCGCCAGTTAGCGGTATCGCCCTGCACTAAGTTTTTAAAAGATTGCCCGTGAATATTTTGCAAAGGCGGCGCGCCGCATAGCTCCAGGATGGTAGGCGCAATGTCTAAGGTTAAAACTTGTTTTTCAACCACCACCGGCTTTTCTACGGGCGTTAAACCCGGGTATCGTATTACCAACGGAATACGAATACTAGGCTCGTGCATGGTGCGCTTATCTACCATGCCATGTTCGCCGTTCAGCAAACCATTATCCGAAGTAAAAATAAAAATGGTATTATCCAGTTCGCCTTTCTCTTTTAACGTCCGGTAAATCTCGCCTACACTATCATCTACCGAAAGAATGGTAGCCCAGTAAGCCTGCACCATGTTTTGGAAATCCTTTACTGCCGCTGCCGAAGAATCCGGGAAGTTTTTACGCCATTCGAATAGCGGGCCGTAAATGCCGTGCCAGGTGGGCAGCCGCTGGGCAATCCAGTTGGGTTTATCTTGCAAATCAAAAGCACTTTCGGGGTAAGTTATACGGACGTTTTCGAAAGCCTTAGCGTACTTGGGTTCGGGCGTGTAGAAGCTATGCGGTGCTTTATGGCCCAAAATAAGCATAAAAGGTTTGGTATGGTCTTTTTGCAGCCAATCGTTGGCCAGTTTAGAAACCACATTGGTGTAATAGCCTTTTATAAGTTTACTGCCCGCGCCGTTTATATTAAACTCGGTATCGTAATAATTGCCCTGTCCTTTGTGGGTAACGAAATAATCAAA
Organism: Adhaeribacter rhizoryzae; assembly: GCF_008629685.1. GTDB lineage: Bacteria > Bacteroidota > Bacteroidia > Cytophagales > Hymenobacteraceae > Adhaeribacter > Adhaeribacter rhizoryzae. The sequence continues at coordinate 13,096 of NZ_VWSF01000014.1, forward strand.
GCCGGGCCGCGGCTCGTCGTTTCCCTCGCCCATGTGCCACTTTCCGATATACGCTGTCTCGTAACCTTCTTTTTGCAGCACGCTTGGGAAGTTGGGTAAGCCCGCCGGAAATTCGGTAAAATTATTAACCACTCCATGCGCGTGCGCATATTTACCACTCAGGATAGAAGCGCGGCTGGGCGAACAAAGTGAAGTGGTACAGAAATAGTTTTTGAAATTAACGCCTTCGGCCGCTAGTTTATCAATATTAGGCGTTTTCAGGTGCGGATTACCGTTTACACTCAGCGCATCCCAACGCTGGTCATCGGTTAAAATAAGCACCACATTCGGACGTTTAGTATTTTCGGTATTTTCTTTTGAGCGGCCGCAACCCAAAAAACTTAAAAACAAGATTAAACCAAGGCAATATTTTACAGCAAGACCAGACGTTGCTTTCATTCCTATAAATATTATGAATTGATTATTTTATTAATAATACCAATGCTTCGAGTTGTTCCGCAACCACCAAGCAGCAGTAATATTCTGTACCAGCAATAATTTATTCTTTCAGGTCGGCAGGCAATTCTTTAACCGCAATATTCCGGAAGCGATGCACCGCACCAGGGGCCCAGGAATCCAGAATATTCCAGCTTACTTCGGCCGGCGAGAACAAAGTTGTCCAGTGCGATTGTAAGCCAATCATGCCGGTAGTGGCCCCGGCGGTAAAGTCGTTTTTGGGTTGGGTCACGTCCCACATCTGCACGCCATTAATCCAGAGTGTAATATGCGGAACCTCCCCTACCATTCTTATCCTGAAGGAATTCCAATCGTTGGGCCGCCATACTTTTGCCCGATCGGTGGCGCGCATAGGTTTACTTACCGGCATGCGTTCGCCCAATAAATTACCCGTACTGTTGGCGGCATCGTCTAACTCAATCTGGTAAGCAATGCCGCTTTCGGAGGAACGAATAAAAATACCGCCGTTCGTAAAAGAATCAATTTTGGCTTCGAGGTACAATTCGAAATTCTTGTATTTTTTATCCGACAACAACACGCCACCCTGGCCGAACGGCTGCTGCGTCAGGACAATGGCGCCATCTTTTACCTGTACGCTGGGCGTGGTGCCCTGATGCGTGGTGCGGCTGATGTGCCAGCCTTTTAAATTTTTGCCGTTAAATATTCGTTTATAGCCGGCCGGAATCTGGGCTACCGTGCAGTTGGTTAGCAGCAAAAGTATAAGTAGGTTCAGGAGTAGTTTCAAAGGCCTTCAAGTAATAAGTTAAAAGTTTTAAGTAATAAGTTGCTCACTTTTTCATTCGTGTCAGTTTCTGGCTGGTAAATATTCAAAGAGGAAGTCTCCGACTTCCGGAAGTTGAAAACTTCCTGTAATCTATAGACACAAGTTACGCTTCGCTAAACTTGCGCCAGGGTAAGTGTTTAGGCAAAGTGATTCTAAAAATATTAACAGGTATGATTAAAAAAACATCCTATTTCACAGTTAAATACATTTTGTCCAAGGAGGTTAATTGTTCTATAGCTCTTTTTAATTCAATTTTCTTCTTAATTATTAGAAAAAATTTTTTAATTGGATTTCTTTCATTCTTTATTACAACTTGGTACTTCAAATTAATTTTATCTCTAATAATGCCAACTTTTTGCTGATACTCCGGGGTTGTCTTAACTATCTCTCGACTATTAAAAATAACTTTACTAGTTTGATTATTTAGAGTCTTCATAGGTTTTTGTTAAATACTAACAATATAGACACCTTCATTAAAATTAAGCCAATCTATTAACTAACTGCTACTTCACTTCCATTACCAACCGGAAACCAATATCGTAGCCATTACCGGGTCCGGCAGCGTGGGTCATGTAGGTGGCATTTTTGGAGTCGCCGGTAAAAGAAGCGCCTTTTAGTACGTGTTGTTTGCCGGAGCGCGGGGGAACCGGGTCGGGGAATATTTTTTCGTTGTAGTAATCCTGCACCCATTCCCATACGTTGCCCAGCATGTCGTATAGGCCCCAGGCGTTGGGTTGCTTTTGGCCGATAGTACTGGTAGTAGTACCGCCCAGCACAGCCATGGCGCGGGCATCCGGCCAAGGGATATCGCCTTCAGCTCCGGCCCGGGCGGCATACTCCCACTCAAATTCGGTAGGTAGCCGGTAGCGGTGCGCTGGGTCAAGTTTATTTAATTTTTGAATAAATTTCTGGGTGTCCTGCCAGGTAATATTTTCTACGGGGTGTTTGCCGGCATCATCCACCACCTTATCGCCTTTAAAGAAGGACGGATTATTGCCCATTACTTTTTGCCATTGCGCCTGCGTTACTTCAAATTTACCAATGTAATAAGGCTTATCTAACGTAACAGTAAAACCTGGTTGAGCTGCCTGCCGGGCCATTTCGTCGGCTTTCACGTACGTCGATTCGGGTAAGGTTCTCCGGTTAGCGGGTTTGTTTTTGAGCCGACTTACCGCCGGTTCAAATTTACCTACTACCATGCTGCCTGGCTGAATCAAAACAAATTCTATCCCGACGGAATTGGTAAAGGTTGGTGCCTGCGCCTGTAAACTGGCACCTGTAAATACCCAAAAGAGCAGCACTAATATTCTTTTATGCATGATTTTAAACCAATTCAAGGCTAATTATCTTCATTACCAGATTTCCAGGATAGATATATATTAACTGATGTTACGCAAAATTAAACTGTATACTTTCCACTTGTCTTTGATGCCCATTTATGTCATTCAGGAGGAAACTATTTGGCTGTCTGCTACATAGTTTCCTCCTGAATGACAGAAACTTGTTACTTAAACTTCCATTTATTTGGCTTTTGTGTAACATCAGTTATTTAGTAAATCAATTCCATCCTAATCTTAGGATGGAAACTTTCGGCTAATGCTGGGGGAATAATTATCTGTTTATTGGCTACTTTTATTCTACGAAGTTGCGTTTGGTATTGCGGTAACCTTTGTGTACTTCCAGTTTCTGCATAGTTTCGCCACCAGGGGTAAGTTGTTTAATGCTCGCCCGTACTTTCTTCACTTCTTCCGGGGTAATAACCGAGGCATTATTGCCGAGTTCGCTGCTGTTGCGCACGTAACTCAGTACCGAAGCAATCCACTCGTCGCTTTGGCCGGCCATTGAAGGCATTATATCCGGATAAGTTTTCCCGTCGATGGGCCCTTTTAAGCCGTGCAGCATTATTTCGATGGGCACGATTTTATCGGGATCACTCAAGCGGGGCGATTTATACAAAGGTGGCGCCATCATGGGAGCACCGGCAATAATACGACCCTTACCATCAGAGCCGTGGCAGTTAGAGCACAGTTGTTTAAAAATAACCGAGCCGTTAGAAACCAATTCTCTTTCTTTAGGACTAATATTTTTAACTCTTTCGCGTTCGGCAGCCAGCATTTTTAAAGTTTGCTCATGCGATTTGTAAGAGAGCTGCATTAATTCGTTGTTGGGGTTAGCGGCTAACAAACTGGTTAGCAACGCCTGGGTAGCCGGCGTTTTATGCGTCCGCAGCGATAAACTTAGTTGCACCCGCACATCCGGACTGGCATCGTTTTGCATGGCTTTAAGTTTTTCCAGCACTTCCGCATCGCTTTGTTTCAGATACATTTCACTTATCCAAACGGCAGTTTTTCTAATCTGGGGTTCCGCATCGGCCAGGGCCTGAAATAACAAAGGCTTATCCATGGCATTTAAGCCTTCTAAGGTCCAGAGGGCGTGAATGCGGGCCAGAAGGCTGGGTTTATTTTTTAACGGGCCTTTTTCGCCGCGGGCTATTTGTTTTAAAGCCGGAACTACAGATTTATCGTTACGCACTACCAGCAGCAGTTGGGCATTGTCGCGCCACCAGCCGTTGGGGTGGTCTAAGTAGGTAACCAGTTTCGCCGCCGGTTCATTCAGCATGTTGGGCCGGGTTTTATCGGGTTTAATATTTTCGTGCACCACGCGGTAAATACGGCCCATACCCCGGTTTTTATACAACTCTTTTTCTTGGATTATTTTACCTAAATAGGTACCCGGTCCGCTCCATTCGCTTTCCTGAATAATGCCGTGGTACATATCTACAATGTAAAAAGTACCATCGGGGCCGGTGTAGGTATTCATGGGCCGGAAATTAAAATCGGCAGAGGCCAGCCAGTCTTTTTTCTCGTAAACGTCTTTCAATATTATTTTCCCGTCCTGGTTGGTAACCCGGCCCCGTTTAATAATACGGCCTACCGGTTCCGGAATAAAATAATCGCCTTGCAAATCGGCGGGCAACCGGTCGCCGCGGAAAATAGATTGGCCGGCACCCGAGGTAAAACGATTCAGCGTATTATCTTCGGGACGCAAGGCATTTGGTCCACCCTGGGCATCGAGGGTACCAATAATGGGCCACGGAATCATAAACTCGGGCGCATATTGGTCTTTAAAATTTAAAGCACCGTAAGCCGGCATCTGCTGAATTTGTACGGCAGGCAAACCTGGACCGGCTTCGGAGAAAAATAAGCGGCCGTAATTATCGCTGGTAATTCCCCATTGGCCGGTCATGTTATCGATCATGGTATCGGCTACGAGTACGCCGTTCTGGTATTTGTACCGGAATTTATCGCGGGTCGGGTAAATCCAGTTATCGAGGTTCCACATCATGCCGCCGTTTTGGTGCTCTACGTTGCGCAAATCAATGGCATCGTTCTTAAACACAATTTTCTTCTGGTCAGCTTTGCCGTCGTTGTTCGTATCGCGGTAGCTATAAATGTGCTGAATATTGGTAATGGTAACTAATAATTCATCGCCAACCGGCAAAACGGTACGGGGCAATAACAGGCTATCGATAAATATAGAAGATTTATCCATTTTGCCATCGCCGTCGGTATCTTCCAGTAATTTAATGCGGCTTAGGGGTTCAAACTGGCCGGTAGCTTTGGAATCTTTCATGTAGGTATTCATTTCTACCACATACAAGCGACCGTTCGCATCCCAGGCCATGCCTACCGGTTCCTGCACCATCGGCTCGGCGGCCACCAGTTCTACGCGGTAGCCCGGCGGCAACTGAATTTTCTGCATGCTTTCTTCCGGCGAAAGCGGCGTTACCGGCGGATTTTTATCTACTACTACCCGCTCAAAAGGCTTTTCGGCAATTGTGGTTTGGGGCGGGTTACTGCAAGCGTAAATAAGCAAGGCCGTAGTTGCTACACCTAAAGCCTTACGTACATTATTTTTAGTTAAATAAGCCAATTTGTATTTCATTTGCACTTCTTTTAATATTCTGATTAATAGCTAAATAAACTACTTAATCTACTTAATAATTATATTCTCTGGGTTGCTGAACCTACGTTTAGGTTATGAAAAAATTTACTGCTATCTTTTTTAATTTTTCTGTACGCTGAAACGCATCTCCTGTACATCGCGGGAATTGGGGCCAATAAATACTTTAAAATCGCCGGGTTCCAGCACGTATTCCAATGCACTATTGTAAAATTTCAGGTCATCGGGTGTAATAGCAAACTTTACTTCCTGCGATTCGCCTTTCTTTAAACTTATTTTCCGGAAGTTTTTAAGTTCTTTCACGGGCCGGGTTACCGAGCCCACCAAATCCTGGATATAAAGTTGTACTACTTCTTCGCCATCGTAATTTCCGGTATTTTTAACGGCCACGGTTACTTCCAGCGACTCGCCGGCTTTAATGGCGGTTTTGCTTAGCTGGGGTTTGCCGTAGCCAAAAGTGGTATAACTGAGCCCAAAACCAAAAGGATAAAGCGGTTCGTTGGTAACATCGAGGTAACGCGATTTATATTTATCGAGCAGGTCGCCGCCAAACGGCCGGCCGGTGTTTTTGTGGTTGTAAAACAAAGGTACTTGCCCTACTGCCTGCGGAAATGTGGTGGTAAGTTTACCCGACGGATTATACAGCCCAAACAAGACATCGGCAATGGCATTACCGGCCTGCGTACCGGCAAACCAGGTTTCCAGAATGGCATCGGCATTTTGTTCTTCCCAAGGCAAAGCCAGCGGACGGCCATTCATTAACACCACCACTAACGGTTTACCAGTTTTTTTCAGGGCTTTTAATAATTCGAGTTGTTGCCCCGGCAAGCTAATATCGGACCGGCTGGCGGCCTCGCCACTCATACCCTGCGACTCGCCCACTACGGCCACAATTACATCGGAAGACCGGGCTACCCGCACTGCTTCCTGAATCATGGCTGCGGACGAACGATTATCTATATCCAGGTTGCCGCCGTGCGCGTTCAGCCTTTTTATCATTTGTTCATCATCGGCAATATTGGCACCCTGGGCATAATTTATTTTAACTTTATTGCCCACCACGTTACGGATGCCTTGTTCCACCGAAACGGCTTGTTTCCAGTCGCCGGCGGCACTCCAGTTACCAATTAAATCGCGTTGCCGGTTAGCCAGCGGGCCAATTAACGCAATGGAACCCGATTGTTTCAGAGGTAAGGCATTATTTTTGTTTTTGAGCAGCACCATGCTTTTGCGGGCAATATCGCGGGCGGCGGCCAGAAATTCCGGTTGCATGATAATAGCAGTGCGGCTTTCGTTGGTGTAGCGGTAAGGGTCCTGGAACAACCCTAATTTATATTTGGCTTCTAAAATCCGGCGGCACGCCTGGTTTATTTCGGCTTCCGTTACCTTATTTTCTTTCACCGACCGCCCCAAATGTTTGATAAACACTTCGCCTACCATGTCCATATCGGTGCCGGCTTTCAGGGCCAACTCCCCGGCTTCAGCTTCGCTGCCTACGCCATGCGCTACCATTTCGTTAATGGCGGTATAATCGGTTACCACTAAGCCGTTAAAACCCCATTGCTGGCGCAAAACATCGGTCAGGAGCCATTTATTACCCGTAGCGGGTATGCCGTCTACTTCGTTAAAAGAAGTCATAACGCTGCCTACTCCAGCCTCCACGGCGGCTTTGTAGGGCAGAAAATATTCATTGTACATGCGCTGCCGGCTCATATCGGTAGTGCCATAATCGCGGCCCGCTTCGGCGGCTCCGTACAAGGCAAAGTGTTTTAAGCAAGCCAATACGGTATTATTTTGGGTTAAGTCATTGCCTTGGTAACCTTTTATCATAGCTTTGGCTACCTGCGCACCGAACCAAGGATCTTCGCCGGAACCTTCGGCAATCCGGCCCCAGCGGGCATCGCGGGCAATATCTACCATCGGCGAAAATACCCAGTTCAGGCCATCGGCCGAAGCTTCTTCGGCCGCAATCCGGGCACTCTTTTCAATAGCGGTTAAATCCCAACTGGTAGACAAACCCAGCGGTATAGGAAAAATGGTGCGATGGCCGTGAATAACATCGTACCCGAACAGCAGCGGAATTTTGAGGCGGGTATTATTTACGGCAAATTCCTGGAGTTTACGGGCGGCCGTTGGCGTAAAGGTATTAAAAACGCCACCCACCTTGCCTTGCCTAATATTTTCATCTACGTTTTTGCTGACCACCGGCCCCGTTACATCAAACCCTACCGCTAACAAATTTAGCTGCCCGATTTTTTCTTCCAGGGTCATTTTCGCCAATAAATCATTTACAAAGCGGTCCATTTCCGGATCTTTAACCTGGTTTATTGCCGATGAGGCAGGAACAGCCGCTGTGTTATTAGGCTGGTTTGCCAACGGTCGGCAGCCCATGCCTAGAACTAAAAGCAGGTAAATAATTAAATTTCTCATTCCTTATTTTTTAACGGCCCTTCTCACATTTACCTAATCGTTTAATATTCATCCGTTATGCAGGTTGGTTGCCTTATAAATTAACTTAAGTCTTTATTAAAGCTTCTAAACCCGACGCAGCTTTAAAATCGGCCTTGCTTGCAAAAGGAATATTTTGGTTCCTTTAAGCTTACACCTGAAGATTACCCTGGTGTCTTAAGCTGATTTTCTTAATAATTTTAATATTTAAGGCCCAAACCCGGCTCATTCTTTAATTTTTGATCTGCGCCTTAAACCAATTATTTAATAGCCGGACTTTGGAAACCTAATTTTTTCAACCCATTTTGTACTTCGGGACAACTCATAAATAAATTCCATAACAAGCCGCTGCGCTGGTTCTCAATCATCACCACAATTGGGCCTTGGTCGATGCCTAAGTAGCGTTGCGGAAACCAGTTTTCAGTTTCGCTGTAGGCATCGTAAAAGCCGTATTTGCCCCAGACTTTATCGCCTAACTCTTCATATAAATAACGCATTACCTGCATCGATTCTTTGGGCGTATAAGGGTACGACGATAAGGCCGCCGTAGGCGTAATAACCCCTAAATCGTTGTTAGGGCTATGGCCATCGTAGCCTTTGGGCGAGTAGCTGGAAGTTAAACCCCAGGCTTTCTCGCCGTAGCCTTTGTAGTTTTTAGGATTATCGATGCAATACGCCCGGTGAATAAGGGTTTGGTTGCGGTTGTTTTCTCCGTAATCGGCGTAGCGGTCTTTCAGCCCGCGCGGGTCTAAGCCCAGGTAAGAATAATGCGCCCAGAAAAGCGGCCCTACACTACCTTTTGCCCCCTGATGATCTACCGGAATTTTAAAACCGTATTGCTCGGCGTTTGCTTTAATATCGCCGTTGCGGGCCCAACCTTGGTCGTAAACTTCGGCCGGTATGGTGTGGGTAGGCGAAGCCGCCGCCAACACGTACATTATCTGGCATTCGTTAAATCCGCGCACGGCAAAATTCATTTCCCAGTTGTATTTTGGGCTCCAGTGCCAGAACAAGGCGTTGGTGCCGTTGCGATACCAATCCCATTCTACTTCTTCCCATAATTTATTTATGCGGGCCGCCAGGGCTTTTTCTTCGGGGTTGCCGTTAGCAAAATATTGCCGTACGCATAATAAACCCTGCACCAGAAACGCCGACTCTACCAGGTCGCCGCCATCATCTTTGCGGCTGAAAGGTTTTACTTTACCGGTTTCGCCTTGTATCCAGTGCGGCCAGGCCCCATGAAAACGATCGGCTTTTTCGAGGTAGCTTACTATTTTCTGAAACCGCTGGAACCCTTCTTGCCTAGTGATAAATTTGCGTTCGATACCAACTAAGATGGCCATAACCCCAAAGCCCGAGGCGCCGGTGGTAATTACGTTCTGGTCGTTTTGCGGGTAGTCACCATCCAGGTGAATGCGTTCGCGGGCCAGACCAGAGGTAGGTTCGGCGCCATCCCAGAAATATTGAAAGGTGTTGCGCTGCACCAGCGTAAGCAGTTCATCATCGCTTAATTTCTTCGAATTTTCGGTTGCTGAAGCATTGGAATTTTCAGTTGCTGAAGTTTTGCCCGGCTTTTGGCAGCTCCAAAAACTTCCGGTTAAAAAAATTACAACTAGTAAAAGGTATTTCTTCATGTTGTTTTAGATTTTAAAATTTAAAACTACTGGGGTGTTTTACTTTTAAATATTAGGGCTGGTAAAACCAAGCTTTTGTAAGCCGTTTTTTACTTCGGGCGCGCTCATAAATAAATCCCAAAGCAAGCCGCTCCTATGGTTTTCGATCATAATAATAATTGGCCCCTGATCGATGGCCAGGAAAGAATCGGCAAACCACTTTTCCTGCAAAGAGAAAGCATCTACAAACCCGTATTCTTTCCAGATTTTATCGCCCAGTTTATAATAAAAGAAGTTAAGCGCCTGCATCGATTCTTGGGGCGTGTAAGGGAAAGAAGCAAGCGCTGCCGTGGGCGCAATATAGCTCCGGTCGTTGGTGGGCGAACTGGCGGTATAGCCGTTCTGAATATCGCTGGCCGTTAAACCCCAGCAGTTTTCGCTATACCCGTAATATTTTTTTGGATTGGCTTTGCAGTAATTATAATTGATGAGGGTGTGGTTTCGGGTTTGTACTTCGTAATTGGCGTAAGCATCGGTTAAGCCTTTTGGGTTGAGGCCTAAAAAAGAATAATGCTCGAAAAATAATGGCCCACCCAGTTCGGGGCCCAGCGGCAGGGTTAGGCCGTAATAAATATTGCCGTTGCGCAGGCTACCATTAGCCGCCCAGCCGTTGTCGTAAACACTTTTGGGTATGGTATGCGTAGGTGAGGCCGCCGCCAGCACATACGTAATCAAACTCTCGTTCCAGCCCCGGATGGGCATATTCATTTCCCATTTATAATCGGGGCTCCAGTGCCAGTACAGGGTATTGCTGTTGTCTTTCCGAAACCAGTCCCATTCTACTTCCTGGTAAATTGTATTTATATCTTTCCGGAGCGTTGTTTCAGCAGCACTGTTGGTGTTAAAATATTGCCGGGCCGTTAAAAGCCCTTGTATTAAAAAAGAAGTTTCAACCAGATCGGCTCCGTTATCTTTGGCGCTAAAAGCAATTGCCTTGCCTGTATTACCATCGAGCCAGTGCGGGTAAGCCCCGTGAAAACGCTCGGCTTTATTTTTTAAAAAGTCAACGATTACCTGCAGCCGGGCCAACCCCTCGGCCCGGGTAATAAAGCCGCGGTGTACCCCGGTAATTAAAGCCATAATGCCAAAACCAGAGCCGCCGCTTGTAACCGTATTGCCCGAGGTATTCCGCTCGCGCGCTAAACCACTAACCGGATGCCCGAAATCGTAGAAATATTTAAAGGTTTGGCGCTGTACCAAGGTCAGGAGTTCGTCGTCGGTTAACCGGGGGAATTTATCGGTACTATCCAGGCCGGTGCTTAGCGCTATGGTTACGGGATTAATAAGACGGCCGCTGCTAACGGTGCGCAACGAATTATCTACCGTTAAAATATAATCTGAAAAGGCGCTTAAACTGTTTTGTGGGGTAACGATTAAGGTTTGATCGTTATTTTGTAAATTAAAAGTTAGTGGCAGCGGCGCACCCGAAGGCGTACTTAGTTTCACGCCTGTGGCAAGCGTGGTACTGTTAACAGCTTCGGTAAAGCTGAATTGAATAGTTGGTTTGGTATTGAGGCCGGTATATTTTAAAGTACCGTTATAAACCCCGTTAACAGTAAACGAGAGCGAGGTATCGGCCGGCGTATTTTCTTTTTCTTTTTTACATCCCGCCCACAACAGCAAACAGCTTAAATAAAACAAGTATAACGTTACATTACAGCGTTTTGCCAGCCATTTGCCATTGGTATGTTTAACATATATCATTGCATGCGGGGTATCTGAACTTAATAAAAGCTACCTGTAGTTGCGGCATTACGCACAAGTACAGGTAGCTGCATTGGTCTTTATTTATTCGCTTTTCCTAAATTGTATAAGCTGCGAATATGGGCATCGGGTAAAGGAATGTCATAAACCCGTATTTCGTCTATCCGGCCGGTCATGGGCGCAAAATTGGCATCGGTATTTACTTCTTTGCCTGGTATGCTGTTATAATTGGCGCCAATAATTACTTCGCTTGGTTCATAAGCCTTAAATAAATTATTGCCTACACCCCGGTTGGGGAAACCACCTACTTTTACGCCATCGGCCCAAATATTAAAAACACCGGAGTTGCCATCGTAGGTAATTACAATGTGGGTCCATTTATCGGCCCCAATTTTAGGCGATAAATTATTATTAAGGTTATCCTGCGTGCCGCCGCCCACGGTGTTAAAAATAGGCTGAATGCGCAGAATATCGGTATTAGAAGCGGGGTTAGCATTGGTGTTTAAAGCCAGGTTAATATTGCCGTTGAACATACCCGGCCGGGCCAACTGAAAAGTCATGGTTCTTTTAGAGCCGTTATTCAGAATTTGTACCCAGTGGCTGATGGTAAAACTTTTTAATTTATCGGTTTTAAAGTTTTCGAACTGTTTGGCATAATACAGCCAGCCGGCATTCAGGTTTAACGCTTTGCCTCTAACGCCACCGGCTACAAACGAATCGTTTGCTGTAGAAGTAGGTGCCGTATTGCTAATGGTTTCGTTTTTGGTATCGTCGAAAGACCAGTAGGCAATCAGGTTATCCGGGTAAATTTCTTCGGAGCTGGTGTAGCCATCAATTTTACCTTCGTAATCTGCCGGACTTACATCGTCCAGTTTATTCGGGTTGCCATCGTACTCGCAGGACACCAGCATGGTTGCTGCCAGGGCCATGCCCAGGCAGCAACCTTTTGTATATAAATAAGAGAATTTCATCTTCTTCTGTAGGTAATATTTAAGATTAATAACCAGGGTTTTGCGTTAATACGCCTTTACTTAAATCAATCTGCGTTTGCGGAATGGGCAATAAAATATCCCGGGCATCATTGAAATTAGTTTTACCGGCGGCGCGTAGCGTTTCACCCGCAATACCCCAACGCACCAAATCAAAAAAGCGGTCGTGCTCCATGCCTAACTCTACCCGTCTTTCGTGGCGGATAGCGGCGCGTAATTCGTCTTGGTTGGTAGTGGTAACCGGCAGTAGAATAGCATTATTGCCGGCGCGGGCTCTGGCGCGCACCATTTCTAATTTTTCTAAGGCTTCGGTCGTATTGCCCGTTTCGTTGGCAGCTTCGGCGTACATCAGCAACACATCGGCGTAACGTAATACCCTAACATTAAACCAGTGGCCAAACCGATTATTAACCGCTGCTCTGCGGGAAGGATTGGTATAAACTTTTTGGTTGTAGCGGGGGTTGGGTAAGCCCAGTGGGGTTTTTTCGCCGTAAATAGTTAAACCTTCGGTGGGGCTGCTGGTGGTGCTGGTATATAAAATGGTACGGTTTTTACGCGGGTCGCCTGCTTCGTACTCAGCTTCCAGATTAGTGCTTGGTGTGTTCCAGCCCCAGCCTAAATCCCAGGTTCCGGTTCCTCTTACCCCTTGAACCTGGGCGTATTGCACCCCATTGGCATCCGGGAAAGCCGGACTACTGGTTGCCTGCACTTCAAACACTGATTCGCTGCTGTTTTCGCCTTCTTCCCGGAACAACCGGTCGTAAGAAGGAAACAGGCTATACTGGCCGGAAGTAATAACCGCATTAGCGGCCGTCATGGCCGGTGCCCATTTGCGTTGGGTTAAATAAACTTTAGCCAGTAAGCCACTAGCAGCACCCTTGGTAGCCCGGCCCACAAAAGTAGGCGACCAGCTCATAGGTAAATTGGCAGCGGCAAACTGCAAATCACTTTCGATTAAAGCATAAACTTGTTCGGGGGTGCTCTGCGGCACATTGGCTTGCGCTGCCGGGTCTTCAAATACCTTATCTATGAGTGGTACCCGGCCATATACCCGCACCAGCATAAAATAAGCGTAAGCCCGGAGAAATTTAGCTTCGGCTTCAGACTGTACTTTTACTTCGGGCGTAGCTACAATTTCATCGTTGTTGGCCACCTGATCTAAAGCAATATTGGCTTTGTTTACCAGGTTAAAATAGCCCGACCACATGGCATTGGCAAAACCGTTGTTTACCGCTACCGGAAAATTATCCATGTCAATGGCATTAGCGCCACCGTCGGCCGGGGTACTACCTTTATCGGCATCGTCGCTCCGGATACTGGTAATAGCAATAAACGATTGACTGTGCACATTAAAATCGCGCAGGCTGGAGTAAGCGCCAAACAAATATTGATCGTAAGGTCCGGACCCACCCGGATACGGATAATTATCCTGGGTATACTGGCCTTGCGGGGCGCGGTCTAAAAAGTCTTTGTCGCACGACGCCAGCGTAGAAGCAACCGCCAGCAATAATACGGCAATGCTGTTAGGTCGTGGAACTTTGTTAAATAATTTCATATATAATTATCTAAGAAATTTTAAAATGATGCATTAATACCAAAAGAATAAATAGTAGGTACCGGGAAAGATCCATTATCGGCGCCGCTGGCAATTGGATCGGCCAAAGAAGCCTCCGGCGAATAACCTGAAGTCCGGCTGAAAGTAGCTATGTTCTGGCCGCTGATAGATAAGCGCAATTGCTTTATACCGGCTTTGTTCATGCGCTCAGACTGGAAAGTATAACCTAACTGCACGGTACGGAAACGGAAATAATCGCCGGGCTCCAGAAAATAACTGCTGAACAAGTAATTATTAGCGCGGGTATTATCCAGAATAGGCTCAATATTGCTGGTACCGGGTCCGCTCCAGGCGTATAAGCGGTTGGTTTCGTAGTTTAATGTGGCAAAGGTAGCGGTGCGGCGTTGGGTATATACCTTGTTACCGGCTACACCCTGAATTTCTACGAGGGCATCAAAACCTTTGTAACCCGCCGAAAAAGTACTGCCATAGTTCCAGGTCGGGAAAGGCGTTCCTAAGTAAGTACGGTCGGCCGGGGTTATTACGCCATCGCCGTTTTTATCAGCGTAAGCAATATCGCCGGGCAGCGAGTTAGTAAAGCTAGGCTGATTGTCTAAAGCGGCGGTAGACTGGTAAACACCCACTTGCTCGTAGCCATAGAAAAACCCGATAGAACGTCCGGTTCTGGTAACATTGACCCCACCGTTACCTAAAATTTCGAATTCCAGGTTTGGCCCGATAGATTCTACTTTGTTTTTGTTGTAACTAAAATTAGGCGCAATGCTGTACGTAAAAGCATCTCCTATCTGGTCGTTCCAGCCCATAGAAACCTCGATACCTTGGTTGCTAATATTACCCAGGTTGGTACGGTAGGTATAATTACCCGCAGTACCCGGCAAGGTTAAAGAAGTAAGAATATCTTTGGTGGTACGGTCGTAGAAGGTAACTTCGGCATTAAACCGGTTATCTAAAGCGCGCAAATCCAAGCCCACATCTATCCCGCGCACAACTTCCCAGTGCAAGTTAGGGTCGGGTACATACGCCGGCGAAACCGAGGTATTTACATTATCGCCAAACACGGCCCTATCGGAAGTAACCAGCCCTGGTAAATACAGGTTAGCCGGCAACCCTAAACCACTACCTACCGTACCCCAGGCTGCCCGCAGTTTTAAGAAGTCGAAAGGATTAATGTTCTGGAAGAAGCCTTCGTCGCTTACTACCCAACCTAAACCAACACTACCAAAATTACCCCAGCGGTTGCTCGGTGAAAACTTAGAACTGCCATCGCGCCGGAAAGTAGCGTTTACTAAATATTTGCCGGCGAAAGAATAATTAATCCGGCCTAAAAAAGACATATAAGATTCTTCGCCGCCGCTGCCGCTGTTAGACAAAGGCATGGAAGCATCGGCTACATTCAGGTACCAGAAATTAGGATCGCGCGGAATATTTAAAGTAGTATCGCGCCGCATGCCCGAAAGCGCCGTACTGCCGTTGAACAAGGTGGTAAAACCTACCAGGGCCGTTACGCTGTGCTTTTCCTTAAAGGTTTTGTTGTACGTTAAGGTATGGTCCTGCTGATATTTCCGGAATTGCTGCTGCGTTTGGGAAACGCTGGTCCGGACAAGTGCGTCGTAAGTAGTATCGGTAGCGGCTGTACCTTCGCCCAGGTTTACAAACCGGTTGGCCAGGGGGCTATAACTACGCAAATTATTAAAACCTAAGTCGGTATATACCGATGAACGCACTGTAAAATCTTTTAAGAATTTAACTTCGGCAAATAAACTACCAACCACCCGGTAACCTTGGTCAACCGCATTGCCGGTATTCCGGTTTAAGCTGGCAATAGGGTTACCTACCTGCGCCCGCTGGAAAGAAGGCATGCTGTAATACAAGTTTTCGCCGGCCTGCACCGGTACAATAGGCGCTGCCCATAAAGCATTGGTGATGCCCACTCCTGCTCCTTGCTGCCGCCAGTGGAAACCGGTAAGATCGCCGCCTATTTTAATATTTTGGTTAATTCGGATTTCCTCATTAACGCGGGCAACAAACTTTTTGTAGTTATTGTATTTTACAACACCTTCCTGCTCGTTATAACCTAAGTTTATCAGGGTCGAGCTTTTTTCGCCGCTGTTAGAAATACTTAGGCTATTGTTCGTAATTAAGGCATCCCGGAATATTAAATCCTGCCAGTTGGTGTTGCCGGTGTAATTGGTGTAATCGAAAGGCGCTGCATTCAGGTTAGTTAACTGGGCGTTGTATAACCTTCTGAAGCCCGCAGCATCTGCCACATCAATTTTTTTGCTAACGCGTTGTACCCCAACAGAACTCTGGAAATTAATCCGGGTTTCGCCTTTGGCCGCGCGTCTGGTAGTTACAATTATTACCCCGTTACCACCCTGCAAGCCAAAAATAGCAATTGAGGATGGGTCGCGGAGCACTTCCATACTTTCAATATCTGCCGGGTTCAGGTAATCGATGTTGGTCTGAAAAACACCGTCTACTACGTACAGCGGGTTGGTATTGCTGGTACTGTTTACCCCCCGGATACGTACGGTTGGGCTGGCACCGGCCTGGCCGCTGTTAACCACCGTTAAACCAGCTACTTTACCTTGCAAAGAAGATAAAGGGTTAACGTTGGGCTGCCGGGCAATTGATTCGCCTTCTACCGAAGTAATAGAACCGGTAAGATCTCTTTTACGCTGCACGCCGTAACCTACTACCACTACCTCTTCCAGGGCTTTGGCATCGGTAGCCAGCGCAACGTTTATGGTAGTGCGATTATTAATGGCTATTTCCTGGTCTATGAATCCCAGGAAAGAAAATACCAGCGTGCCGTTAGCCGGCGCCGATACGGTATAAGTTCCTGAAACATCAGCAACGCCACCAGAAGTGGTACCTTTTACTTGTACAGTTGCACCCGGCAGGGGATCGCCGGTGCCCGCATCTGTAACTTTGCCGGTTACGGTAATATTTTCCTGAGCATAGAGCAGGTTAACCGTAAACAAACAAAACAACAACAGTAGGACTCTTTTCATCATATAGAATTTGGGTAGTTAACAATTATGGTTCAAATATTTATTATTATACCCCCAAATCCGAAAAAAGGTCCACTACATCACTACATCAAAAACCCTATATCTGCATTTTTTGTTATTTGTTTAAACTTGCGATTCTAAGCTTAAATATTTTTCAAGTATTTAGCTCATTCAGTAAATATTATATACCTAAAAAAGTACTTTGAGAAAGCGTTTGAAGTAGTATGAGAGGTAATGATGTAGTACTTAAATTAGCTTAAAGCTCCAGTAAAAACTCTACCAAGTTCTTATCGTGGTCTAAATTCAGTTTTTTGCGCAGCCGGTAACGCCGTATTTCCACTCCGCGCACGGTAATATTTAGCAGCGATGCAATTTCTTTACTGCTCATGTTCATGCGCAGGTAAGCGCATAATTTAAGATCGTTGGGCGTTAATTCCGGGTGGCCTAAGCGCAGCTTTTTAAAATAATTTTCGTGGGCTTCGTTAAAACTGTGCTCCAGCAAATTCCAATCCCGCTCATCGGTTTTACCTTCGTCTATTACCCGCTGAATTTTACGGAGTTGGTCGGCGGCTATTTTTTTGCCGGCCGTATCTTTTAGCTGCACTATTTCTTCCTGAATATTTTGCAGCAACTCGTTTTTATACACAATATTTAAAGCCGAGTTGGCCAGTTCCCGGCTCTTGCTGGCCAGTTCGGCTTGCAGTTGCTCGTTTTTTAATTTTACAATGCGTTGCTCGTTAATTAAAATTTCCTGTTGCAGAAATTCTTCTTTTTCTTTTTCCAGTTTTGCCTGAATGTGTTGCTGATCGCGCAGTAATTTGCGACGGTAGAGGTGCCGGAGCAGAAAAACCAGGCCAATTAATAAAACAACATATAAGAAATAAGCCCAACCGGTAGCATACCAGGGCGGCAGAATGGTAAAAGTAAAAACGGTTATTTTGGATTCGGCTTCGTCGTTTACCCGGGCTTTCACTAAAAACCGGTACTTGCCATAACGCAGGTTGGTAAATTCTTTAGCGGTTTCGGTATGCCAATCAGACCACCGGGCGGCATTACCTTCCAGCAAATAACTGTATTTTACTTTAGCCTGGTTATAATAAGGCAAAGCATAAGCAATCCGGATATTATTTTGGGCGTAAGGAATTTGTACGGGCGTACTGCCCACTTCGGTAATAAGCGCCGTGTTTTCGGTAATATTTTCTACCTTCCGGATTAATACTTTTGGCAGGGAATTCTGGTTATGAAGCCGGGTGTGGGTATTATAAAAAACAAAGCCGTCATCTACGCTTATCAGGTAAATATGCTTATTTATCTGGCTGATGTTTTCGTAATATTGCACCATACGGTCGTTTAAAACATCAAACGGGCTGGTTTTAATCTTTAATTTTCCGGGCTCTAATAAATTAACCAAAGCCACTTTGCCATGGTTAATAAACCAATATTTTTTATCGCCGGCTTTAATTATTTTGTTAGAGGAAGCAAAAGCCCCCAGTTTCTTGTTTAACTGGGTATAAGGAGCAAACCGGTCGCTGATTTCATCGTGCACGTAAAATCCGGCATCCGAAGAAAACAGGATATTGCCCTCCAGGTTAAAAATATTAACATTATAATTATTGGGTAAGCCTTGGGCCTTCCCGTACAAAGTACTATGCGCTAGTTTAGTTAAATTAGCATTCAGGTTAAGCCGGTATACGCCTTTATAAGCGTGGCTTACCCAAATATTGCCTTCTTTATCTTGCTCTACGTACAGCGAAGGCTGGTTAAAACCGGGTATTTTATGGCTAAACACCCAATTGCCGGCGGCATCTTTTTTATAAATAACCAACCCTGTATAAGTACCCTGAATTAATAAATTGGGGTTAGCATTTAGTTTTTTTATTACCCAGCCGCCTTTTACATCCGATATTTTTGTTAGTTGATTGCCCTGCACCCGGTACGTACCTTCGTTGTGGCCGCAAAGCAATTGCCCATCCTGCACCGATAAATGCCAGACCTGCCCCTGCGAACCGGGCACCAAGGTAAAATCGAAAGCATGGAAAAACCGTTCGTTATTTGCCGGCCAGTTACTGTAAAACAAACCCTGATTGGTACCCAGGTAAATTTTATTATCGTGTACCAAACTGGTATAAACCGTACCAAATTTCCCGGTCTGATCGAAATAAAAATATAGCGGCGAATTTACTTCTATCCGGTCGATGCCATTATCGAGCGCCGCCCACAGGTTTTGTTCGTTATCGGTGTATAAATTTAAAACGGTATTATTTTGCAAGCCGCTCGATTTATTCAGCCGCTGCACAATACCACCCGCTTCGTCCAGAATTATTACCCCGTTCAGGATGGTGCCAAAAGCAAAATATTTACCTAGAACCAGGGCACCATTATTTAACTGATAGGTTTTCAGAAAATTATCGGCTTGGTTTTGCCAGGGCGTAATTTGTTGACCATCGTACAAAAACAAGCCGTTTTTAGCCGTACCAATTAAATATTTATCTTTTTGAAAAGGCAAAACTGATAGCACCCCGGAATTGCCCAAAATTTTACTAGCCGCTATAAAATGTAGCGAATCGTTTTTCAGCTCGTAAAGGCCTTCGCCTATAACTTCGGCGAAAAAGCGGTTATTGGCCTTAAACAAAAATAAAAACGGCTGTTGGCCCTGTACCACTTTAATTTTGCCGTTCTCATATATATATATGCCGCCAAACGATTGAAATAATACCCGGTCGCCGTCTACGTATATTTTCCAAATTTCGTCAGAAGGCCGCAGGTGGCGGGGCAGCAGTTTAATTAAGGAGTGGTAAGTAAACTTTCCGGCTTGGTTATAAGCCCAAAACCCAAATTCGCTAAAACCGCCGGTATAAATACTACCTTGGTTATCGGTAGCTACAGATCTTACAATTTGCCGGTTGGGCAGCCGGTAAAGGTTCCAGAATTTGCCATCGAAAGTTAGTAAACCATCAGAATTACCAAAGTACATTACCCCGGTTTTATCTTTTACCACCGACCAATTTTTATTGCCAGCCAGGTAATTTCTTTTGCTGTAATTCTGTACGTAAGGCACCCCAATATTTTGCATATCCAGGACCGGTCCACCAGTTGCGGTTAATTGGGTAAAAAAAAGTAGAAATAAAAAGAACTTAAAAATATTACTCATCTTGAATATAAACCTACTAAAATTGCCTGCTGCGGGCTTGATTAAACCCCAAGAAGCAGGAAACACACAGCGGTAAGGCCATGCTTTTTATTTTATTTACCGCCGCCACCAAATAAAACAGGTACTTAAGCGCTATTTGCTACTAAATAACAAAAGTAATAGTAACCCGTTAATTTAAGGGTAGCAAAAACTAAACGAACGGCCTAATGTTATCTATATATCATGTCGCACGCGCACCACGATCATACCCATCACCACGTACCAACTAACTTAACCAAAGCTTTCGTAATTGGTATTGGGCTAAACCTGGTATTTGTAATTTTAGAAGCCGGGGCCGGTTTGTGGCTGCATTCGCTGGCGCTTTTATCGGATGCCGGGCATAACCTGAGCGATGTAATTAGCTTAGTGTTGGCTTTGGTAGCTATTAAAATCTCACAAAAAAAGCCTAACGATCGTTTTACCTTTGGCTACAGCAAATCTACTACTTTAGTTTCTTTATTTAATGCTATTTTGTTAATGGTAGCGGTAGGCGCCATTGGCTGGGAAGCCTTTAACCGGTTTGGCCAGGCGCAACCGCTTAACGGCAAATGGATTACTATTGTATCAGTAGCCGGCATCTTAATTAATGGCGTTACGGCATTATTATTTTTTAAAGACAAAGACCATGACCTGAACGTGAAAGGCGCTTACCTGCACATGGCCGCCGATGCGCTGGTTTCGCTGGGCGTGGTTATTTCGGGCCTGATTATTATATATACTAATTGGTACTGGATAGATTCGGTGGTGAGTTTACTTATTATTTTGGTTATTATTGCCGGCACCTGGGGGTTGCTTAAAGAATCGTTAAGGCTTTCGCTCGACGGGGTGCCCCGCGGAATAGACTTAGGCGCCATTCGGGCATACTTAATAAATATTGAAGGCGTACAGGAAGTACACGACCTGCACGTTTGGGCCCTAAGCACTACCGATAATTCGCTTACCGCCCACTTAGTACTCACCGAAGACCAGCAGGAAAACCTCTTACCCCGCATTCACGACGACCTTTTTCATAAATTTAATATTGCGCACGCCACTATTCAGTTAGAAGAACCAGGCAACAAAGAACAATGTTTGCACACCCATTAATAAGGCAATGCATACTCCATTACGCAACAACATTGAACAAAAAATATTAAAACCGGTTTAGTATCGTTAATTAATTTAAGCAATACTATCTTAATTTAAACAATTTCTAAATTTACTTTAAACCCGAGATGCCTGCCGGTATCCTTTGAATATCCCTGAATAATATCTAATTTTGCACCAAATTTTAACGAGAGAGCGCAGACAACATGGAAACAACTGCAACCACGCATTTACCTTCGGATTATTTACCAATTTTAATACAATTTGCCGCCGCTTTAGGCTTTGTAATATTTGCCATTGTAGTAACCCACCTGATTGGCCCGAAACGCCACAGTAAAGTTAAAGATGCTGCCTGGGAATGTGGCGTAGAATCGGTAGGGAATGCCCGTACGCCGGTATCGTACAAATACTTTATGACGGCCATCCTTTTTGTAATATTTGATGTAGAAGTAATTTTCCTGTACCCATGGGCGGTGAACTTCCGGGGCCTGGGCATGGAAGGTTTTATTCAGATGATAGTCTTTATGACCATGCTGATGTTGGGCTTCTACTACGTAATTAAAAAGGGAATATTAAAATGGGAGTAATCCTGGTTTTCCTAATTCCCGGTTCGTAAACTTTTATAGCTTTAAGTGTGTTAGATATTAGGATATTTCTAATCTAAGCACCAAAATAAGACTAACATGAGTAAGATAAATATGGTTGAGGCGCCGGCCGGCGTAGAGGGACAAGGCTTTTTTGCTACTTCTTTGGAAAAGGTGGTAGGTATAGCCCGCAGTAACTCTTTGTGGCCCTTGCCTTTTGCTACCTCCTGCTGCGGCATTGAATATATGGCTACCATGGGCGCCCACTACGATATTGCCCGTTTTGGTTCCGAACGCCCCAGCTTCTCGCCCCGCCAGGCCGACTTGTTGATGGTTATGGGAACGATTGCGAAGAAAATGGCGCCGATTGTGAAGCAGGTTTACGAGCAAATGGCCGAACCCCGCTGGGTTATTGCCATGGGTGCCTGTGCCAGCAGCGGCGGTATTTTCGATACTTACAGCGTATTGCAAGGCATCGACCGCATTATTCCGGTTGACGTTTACATACCGGGTTGCCCACCGCGCCCCGAGCAGGTACTGGATGGTTTAATGCGCGTACAGGATTTAGCCCGAAATGAATCGCTGCGCCGTCGTAATTCTCCGGAATACCAGGAACTATTAGCGTCTTACAACATCCAATAAATAATGGCCGAACAAGGTTTAACCAATCAGCAAGTTCTAGAAAATATTACAGCCAGATTCGGCGACGCTATTTTTAACGCGCACGAGCCTTATGGTTTACTAACCGTAACCACTACCCGCGACCAGATTATTCCGCTTTTAACGCATTTGTACCACGATGCGGAATTGCAAATGAATTTCCTCACCACCATGTGCGGCATTCATTATCCGGAGAACAAAGGAGAGGAATTAGGCCTTATTTATCATGTTCACAGCCTGGTACATAATAAGCGCCTGCGCATCAAAATATTCTTCCCGATTGAAGACCCGATAGTACCCACGGCCACCAAGTTGTACGCTACTGCTAACTGGATGGAGCGCGAAGCTTTTGATTTTTACGGCATTCAGTTCGAAGGTCATCCCAATCTTATCCGCATTTTAAATGTTGAAGACATGACCTATCATCCCATGCGCAGAGAATATCCGCTGGAAGATGGTACCCGCGAAGACAAAGTAGACGTGTTCTTCGGCAGATAATTTTATAGTTATTCGTTATTCGTTGTTCGTTACTCGGATTTAACAAAGTACAACAACGAATAAATATAAAAACAACAATGCGTTACTTGTTATTGTGTCTTAAGGAATTAGAGCAGTCGAACAACAAATAACGAACAACGAACAACGCAAACATGGCAGAATATAAAACAGAAGAGAAGGTGAAAACCAATCTGGGATTAGAAAAAATTCCGGATTCGCTGCCTGCTCAGTATAACGAAAACGAACGCGAACTTACCACGCTGAACCTGGGGCCAACGCACCCGGCCACGCACGGTATTTTCCAGAATATATTACAAATGGACGGCGAGAAAATTATCTCGGGTGTTCCAACCATTGGTTACATTCACCGGGCTTTTGAGAAAATTGCCGAACGCCGGCCGTTTTACCAGATTACCCCGCTTACCGACCGCATGAACTATTGCTCCTCGCCTATTAATAATATGGGCTGGTGGATGACGGTAGAAAAATTATTGGGGGTAAAAACCCCGAAGCGGGCCGATTACATGCGCGTAATTGTAATGGAACTGGCCCGCATTACCGACCACCTGATTTGTAACTCAATTCTGGGCGTGGACTCCGGCGCTTTTACCGGCTTTTTATACGTGTTTCAGGAGCGGGAGAAAATCTACGAAATTTACGAAGAAATCAGCGGGGCTCGCTTAACTACCAATATGGGCCGCATTGGTGGCATGGAGCGTGATTTTACGCCGGTTGCCATTCAGAAACTGCGCGACTGGATGGCCGGATTCCCGAAAGTAATGAAGGAGTTCGAGTCGATGTTTACCCGTAACCGCATTTTCATGGACCGGATTAAAGACGTTGGTCCGATGACGGCGGAACGCGCCCTGAATTATGGCTTTACCGGCCCTAACCTGCGGGCGGCTGGCGTTGATTACGACGTGCGCGTAATGAACCCGTATTCTTCCTACGAAGATTTCGATTTTGAAATTCCGGTGGGCACTACCGGCGACACGTACGACCGCTTTATGGTGCGTAACGAAGAAATCTGGCAAAGTTTCCGGATTATTCAACAGGCTTTGGAGAACTTACCCGAAGGTCCTTTCCACGCCGATGCACCGGAATATTTCCTGCCACCGAAGCAGGAAGTTTACCGCAGCATGGAAGCTTTGATTTACCATTTCAAGATTGTAATGGGCGAAATTGATGCTCCGGTTGGTGAAGTGTACCACTCCGTGGAAGGTGGTAACGGTGAGTTGGGCTTTTACCTGGTGAGTGATGGCGGCCGTACGCCGTATCGCCTGCACTTCCGCCGCCCTTGCTTTATTTATTACCAGGCTTACCCCGAAATGGTGGTAGGCAGCCAGCTTTCCGATGCTATTCTGATTTTGAGTAGCATGAACGTTATTGCCGGCGAATTAGACGCTTAAAATTAATTTAATCAGCAGACTTCTTTCCAGTTAAAGAAGCCTGCTGAAATTGCTTATACATACATGGAGCAAACAACAACGCAAAACGAAGTACAATTTTCGGATGCGGCCATGGCCGAAATCAGAAGATATATTTCACATTATCCGGCCGACCGGAAAAAATCGGCCATTTTGCCTATTCTGCACATTGCCCAGGCCGAATTTGGTGGTTGGGTTAGCCCAGAGGTGCAAGATAAAGTAGCCGAAATATTAGATATTCAACCAATAGAGGTATACGAAGTAGCTACTTTTTACACCATGTTCAACCTGAAACCGGTTGGCAAACACGTGCTGGAAGTATGCCGCACCGGCCCTTGCATGTTGCGCGGTGCCGACCACCTGATTGAACATTTGGAGAGCCGTTTAGGCTGCCACGTAGGCGAAAATAGTGCTGATGGCCTGTTTACCCTAAAAACAGTTGAGTGCCTGGCCGCTTGCGGTATGGGACCGATGCTGCAAATCCGGGAAAAATATTACGAGAACCTGGACCCGCAGAAAATGGACCAATTACTTGACGATTTAAGTAAAGAATAAATTGGTATCAGGTATTAAGTAGCAGGTATCAGAAATTATAAACAGATACTTGAAAATTCAGCCTGAAAAATAAATAATATAGCAAAGTCTTGATACTAGTGTCCTGATACTAGTGTCTAAATGTATAGACAATGGGACTAAAAATATTAACTGAACATATAAACGTACCAGGCATTAATACCCTGGAAACCTATCGCAAAATGGGTGGCTACCGCTCCGTGGAGAAAGCCGTGAAAACCATGACGTCCGAAGAAGTAGTGGAAGAGGTGAAGAAATCGGGTTTGCGCGGTCGCGGCGGGGCTGGTTTCCCGACTGGTTTAAAGTGGAGCTTCCTGGCGAAGCCCGAAGGCAAACCGCGTTACCTGGTGTGCAACGCCGATGAATCGGAACCGGGAACTTTCAAAGACCGCGTACTGATGGAGAAAATTCCGCACGCGTTAATTGAAGGCATGATAACCTCCAGTTATGCGTTGGGTGCGCGTACCTCTTATATCTATATTCGCGGCGAATTAATGTTTGTGCTGCGGATTTTAGAAAAAGCAATTGCCGAATGTTATGCTGCCGGTTTATTAGGCGAAAATATTCTGGGTTCCGGTTACTCCTTAGATTTACACGTGCACCCCGGTGGTGGCGCTTATATCTGTGGCGAGGAAACAGCTTTATTAGAATCATTGGAAGGCAAGCGGGGTAACCCGCGGAATAAACCGCCTTTCCCGGCGGTTTGGGGCCTTTATGGCTGCCCAACCGTAGTAAACAACGTGGAGTCTATTGCTTCGGTGCCCTGGATTATAAACAATACCGGCGACGAATACGCTAAAATCGGCGTTGGCCGCAGTACCGGCACCAAACTAATTTCGGCTTCTGGCCACATCAATAACCCCGGCGTTTACGAAATTGAATTAGGCTTACCGGTTGAGGAATTTTTGTTCTCGGATGAATATTGCGGCGGTATCTGGAAAGGCCGAAAATTTAAGGCGATTGTAGCCGGTGGTTCTTCGGTGCCTATTTTACCCGGTGAATTATTCCTGAAAACCGCCGAGGGTACGCCCCGGTTAATGACTTACGAATCTTTATCCGAAGGTGGTTTTGTAAGCGGTACCATGTTGGGTTCCGGTGGTTTTATTGTAATGGATGATACCACTTGTATTGTGCGCAATACCTGGAACTTCTCCCGCTTTTATCACCACGAATCGTGCGGACAGTGTAGCCCTTGCCGCGAAGGAACCGGCTGGATGGAGAAAATATTGCATCGCCTCGAACACGGCCACGGCAATATGCACGACATTGATTTATTGGTAAACGTGTCGAAGCAGATTGAGGGCAATACCATTTGCCCGTTGGGTGATGCAGCAGCCTGGCCGGTAGCCAGTGCGGTACGCCACTTCCGCGATGAATTTGAATGGCACGTGAAACACCCGGAAAAAGCAACTGCCCCAGGGGCCGTGTACAGCGGAGCCGAAGATTTGGCGTTTGCTTAACTAAAATTAAGGAATAAAATTTCTTAAACTATGTTAGTACAAATTAGCATGGAATTAGTGATAATCCAATTTGAAAACGTTGGACGTAAATGTTTAATGCCACTAATTCTAAATTTTGCCAATCATCAAAAAAGAGTTGAAGAGGATAAGATTGTAAATGAAATAATTAAATACCTTGAAAAAACTGATGGAGTAGCTAATGTAATTAAACGAGGTGGAGGAATAGATGAATATAAGAACCTAAATGAAGCCTTTAATAAAGTTTTAGATATAAAGGAGGTAGACCATCAACAGGTAAGATACTTAAAGATTAGAGAAAAGGAGTTTTCCGAAAAACAAGAATTTAAGTATTTGGATGAGACATATTATTTAAAGGTGACATATAGAGATATTACATCAATGCCTGTAAGGGTTATAAACGATAAAACAAGTCCTGAATTCATAGGTGATATCCCTCTGCCTGTTGTTGTTATTGAAAAATATTCAGATTGAGAGGATTCCATTTCTAATAATAAACTTGAGATTCTCACCTAACACTAAATAATAAATAAGGGGACAATAAATTATCCTTTTAAAAAGAAATATACAAGAATAAATATATGTTAGTTTAATGTTGTAAAACCAACCGATGACTGACAACTGATAATTAAATAAAAATGGCTAAAATAACTTTTGACGGCATTGAGGTAGAGGTAGAAGACGGAACTACCATCCTGAATGCTGCGCGTAAAATTGGCGGTAAAGTGGTGCCGCCGGCCATGTGTTACTATACGCCTTTAAAAGGCAGCGGCGGTAAATGCCGGGTGTGCCTCGTAAAAGTAACCCAAGGCTCGGCAAAAGACCCGCGCCCAATGCCTAAACTGGTAGCGTCTTGCGTAACGCCGGTACAGGATGGCATGGTGGTAGAAAACACCTTATCGCCGCAGGTACTGGAAGCCCGCAAAGGCGTAGTAGAAATGCTGTTAATTAACCACCCGCTGGATTGCCCGGTTTGTGACCAGGCGGGTGAGTGTGATTTGCAAAACCTTTCTTATGAGCATGGCACCTCCGGCACCCGTTATGAAGAAGAGCGCCGTACTTTCGACCGCCAGGATATTGGTCCGCTGATTCAGCTGCACATGAACCGTTGTATTCTGTGCTACCGTTGCGTGTATACCGCCGACCAGATTACCGACAAACGGGTACACGGCGTATTAGGCCGCGGCGATGCTGCTGAAATTGGCACTTACATCGAAAATGTAATTGATAACGACTTCTCCGGTAATGTAATAGATGTGTGCCCGGTAGGCGCTTTAACCGATAAAACTTTCCGGTTTAAAAACCGGGTATGGTTTACCAAACCCGTTGATGCGCACCGCGATTGCCCGAAATGTTCGGGTAAAGTAGTGTTGTGGAACCGGGGCAGCGATGTATTACGCGTAACGGCCCGCAAAAACGAGTACGGCGAGGTGGTAGAATTTATCTGTAACGAGTGCCGGTTCGAGAAAAAAGAAATGTCGGACTGGATTATTGATGGCCCGCGCCACATTGCCCGTGCGTCTGTCATTTCGGCAAACCATTACGAATTGCCCGTGGTAAATCCGCAAATTATTGCCGACCTGCCCGAAAGTACCACCAAAGAATTGCACCTTATTCCAAGACCTATTTAAACCCTGATGGAAATACCCGTAATTGCCATACAAGCGCTTATTATCCTCGCCATTTTTGGTATAACCTTACTAATTGCTACGTACTGCACCTGGGCCGAGCGCCGGATTGCTGGTTTCCTGCAAGATCGTCCGGGACCCAACCGGGTTGGCCTCTGGGGATTAGGCCAGCCTTTAGCTGATGCCGTGAAGTTGTTTTTTAAAGAAGAGTTTATACCGGCCAATGCGAATAAGTGGTTATTTATTGCCGGCCCTTCGCTGGCTATGTTAACAGCCCTTATGAGCAGCGCCGTGGTTCCTTTTGGCAATACGTTGGTACTCGAAGATTTCGGGCCAATCCGGTTGCAGGGCATTGAGGTAAACATCGGGATGCTCTATATTTTTGGCGTGGTTTCGCTGGGCGTTTACGGTATTATGATTGGGGGTTGGGCTTCGAATAATAAATTCTCTTTATTAGGTGCTATCCGGGCAGCTTCGCAAAATATTAGCTACGAAATTGCCTTAGGCTTGTCTTTAATAGCGGTTTTGATGATGAGTGGCACCTTGTCTTTGCGGGAAATAGCCTTGCAGCAAGCCGAACCTTTGTTTGGTATTTCGGGCATGAACTGGAATATTTTTTACCAGCCCCTGGGCTTTATAATATTTTTAACCTGTGCTTTTGCCGAAACGAACCGGACACCATTTGACTTACCGGAATCGGAAGCGGAACTGGTAGGTGGCTACCACACCGAATATGGTTCTATGAAACTGGGTTTATACCTTTTTGCGGAATACGTAAATATTATTGTGGTATCGGCTGTAATGAGCACCTTGTATTTTGGCGGTTTTAATTTCCCGTTCCAGAACGAGATTGGAGCGTTGCTTTCCAACGACCCGCGTATTGCGCATAATATTATTACCATTTTAGGAACCGTGGTTTTCTTCCTGAAAATATTTGCATTTATCTTCTTTTTTATGTGGGTACGCTGGACATTACCGCGTTTCCGCTACGACCAGTTGTTAAACCTGGGTTGGAAAGGATTGATTCCATTGGCCATTATTAATATTGTTTTAACTGGCGGCTTTATTTTGTTATCCGAGCATTTTGGCTGGTAGTACTCCGAAATAATTGGGAATAACCATTTCGGCTTAAAAGTAAAACCAGATGCCGACAGTTTTAAGACTACTTGGATTCAGATTTTTCTTTTATAGCAATGAGGGTACTGAACCAGCCCACATTCATGTTGAAAAAGGTGATTGTGAAGCTAAATTTTGGTTAGAGCCTGTTGAACTGGTGTATTCAAATGGATTTTCGGCTAAAGAGATAAATCAACTAAGGAAATTAACGTTAGACCATCAACAACTATTTAATAAGGCTTGGCATGAAGATTTTAGTTGATAAGATAGCAGAAGCATCAGCCGTAGCGGTTTGGTTTGACGATATTAAAATGTACGTTAGGTTAGTAGATGGTCGGGAGTTAGGTGTGCCCCTTGATTGGTTTCCTAAATTAAGGGATTCTTCAACTGAGGAAAGAAACAACTGGCGGTTTATTGGCCGGGGAAAAGGCATCCATTGGGAATCTATTGATGAAGATTTATCTGTTTCGGGGCTTTTACGAACTAAATAAGCGGATGAAGTACTTTACCAGATTCTTACTCTTGAATGAAGGCGTAAGAACGAAGTAGAATTAAATTAAAATTAGTTAAGAATATTGTTCTCCGTAAAGCTTCTTAAATTTTTATAAGCTGCCAGAGACTTTAATATTAATCAGAAAATGCAGTTAACCAATAGAAAAAAAGTACTGGAACAGAAACCCATGACGGTAGCGGAGAAGATGTATCTTCCGGCTATTTTCAACGGACTTTCTATTACCATGCGCCACTTTTTCAAGAAAAAGCCGACTATCCAATATCCGGAGCAAACCAGAGAATTTGGCAAGGAATTTCGGGGCTTACACGTATTGCGCCGCGATGAACAAGGCCGGGAGCGTTGTACGGCCTGTGGTTTGTGTGCGGTAGCCTGTCCGGCCGAAGCCATTACCATGGTAGCGGGTGAGCGCAAAAAAGGCGAAGAGCACTTGTACCGCGAAGAGAAATACGCGGTATCGTACGAAATTAACATGCTGCGCTGCATCTTCTGCGGCTTGTGCGAAGAAGCCTGCCCGAAAGAAGCCGTGTTTTTGCAGAACGATAAAACCGTACCGCCCCGTTTTGAGCGCGACGAGTTTATTTACGGCAAAGACCGTTTGGTAGAGCCATTGAACCAGGCTAACTCAAAAGATAATATTAAATACCGGTACTAATTATTTAAGGTGCTGATTTGCTAATGTGCGAATTAGAAATTATTGCTTAACCATTAACTCATAATTTCTAATTCATAACTCATAATTGAAACGAATGACTGGTAGTTTATTTTATTTCCTGACCTTTTTAACCTTGTTTGCCGCACTGGGCGTGGTGTTTTCGAAGAACCCGGTTTATAGTGTTCTATTCTTAATCCTGACCTTCTTCAGTTTATCGGGGCACTATATTTTACTCAATGCCCAGTTTGTGGCGGCGGTAAATATTATTGTGTATGCGGGTGCTATCATGGTGTTGTTCCTGTTCGTGATTATGTTCCTGAACTTGAACATGGATACGGAGCAGGCACAAAAAAAATCGGTCTTGACCAAAGTAGCCGGAGCCATTTCGGGCGGACTGCTACTGGTTATTATGATTGCCGTTTTAAAAGATGCTGAAGTAGGTTCTTACGATCCGGAAAACTTCGATTCGCAAATTGGTTTGGTTGAAAACCTGGGCCACCTGCTGTTCACGAAATATTTATTACCGTTTGAATTGGCATCCGTGTTGTTTTTGGTAGCCATGGTAGGTGCGGTAATGTTAGGGAAGAAAGAAACGCAGCAACGTCACTTTTAAAATATTTATGCAAATGGCGGCCGGTATTGCCGCCATTTGTATTTAGATAAAAGCCCGATTTATTGGGTAAATAGCAAAATGCCGGTAACTTTGCGCCGCTTTTGCAGCACACAATTTTATATTAAAAGCTACTACAGCTAATTAAAAATGAACGAAATTCCGGAGGTAATCAGAACCATTCCTTTACAGTACTACCTGTTTTTCAGCAGCACCTTATTTGTTATTGGTATTATCGGCGTACTTACCCGGCGCAACGCTATTATAATTTTTATGTGTATTGAGCTGATGCTGAATGCCGTAAATTTATTATTAACGGCTTTCTCGGCGTATCGCTCCGATGCCAACGGACAGGTTTTTGTATTTTTTATCATGGCCGTAGCAGCTGCCGAAGTGTGCGTGGGGCTGGCCATTATTGTTATGATTTACCGCAACTTACGCTCTACGGATATTAATATTCTGAGCAACCTGAAGTGGTAATAATTAGCCATTGGTAGCGAGACATTGGTATCAAGATTTTTTTAATAAAATATTTCTCGTTCGCAAAAGACGAACAATGAATAACGAACAACAAAACTAAAGCATGCAAACAGACCTCTTACCCGCCACTAATTCCGACATGGCATTGTTCTGCTTACTTATCCCGCTTTTACCTTTACTCGGATTTCTGATCAACGGCTTAGGCAACCGTGTATTACCCAAAAGCCTGATTAGCTTAATTGGCTGCGGCAGCGTACTGGCCGCTTTTATAATTTCGCTTATCCTGTTTTTCCAGTTCGATGGCCGTCCTTACGTGGTAGATCTTTTCGATTGGATTAATGTAGGCAGCCTCCGGATTCCGTTCTCCTTCATGATCGACCAATTATCGCTGATTATGTTGCTGTTGGTAACGGGTGTGGGGTTTGTCATTCACGTTTATTCGGCGGGCTACATGAGCCACGATGCCGGCTTTGGCAAGTTCTTTGCTTTCCTGAACCTGTTTATTTTCTCGATGCTACTGCTCGTGCTGGGTTCTAACTACGTAATGATGTTTATTGGTTGGGAGGGTGTTGGTTTGTGCTCTTACCTGCTTATTGGTTTCTGGAACAAAGTTACGCCGTATAATAATGCCGCTAAAAAAGCTTTTATTGTTAACCGCATCGGTGACTTAGGTTTCCTGTTAGGCATCTTCCTGTTATTTATCACCTTCGGCAGTGTTACTTTTGCCGATATTTTCCAGCAGGCCGGACAGTTACACGACGTAAACCAACCGGTTATCGTCGCCATTACCATGTTATTATTTGTAGGGGCGATGGGTAAAAGTGCCCAGTTGCCTTTATATACCTGGCTACCCGATGCAATGGCCGGTCCTACCCCGGTTTCGGCCCTGATACACGCGGCTACCATGGTTACCGCCGGTATTTACATGGTTATCCGCTCCAACGTATTATATACCCTCGCGCCTGCTACACTGGATTTTATAGCCATTATTGGTTTAGCCACCGCGGTTTTTGCCGCTACTATTGGCTTATTTCAGAACGACATTAAAAAAGTACTGGCCTATTCTACGGTAAGCCAGTTGGGTTATATGTTTTTGGCGCTGGGCGTAATGGCTTATACCTCTTCTATGTTCCACGTGCTGACGCACGCTTTCTTTAAGGCTTTATTATTCTTAGGCGCGGGTAGCGTTATTCACGCCATGAGCGGCGAGCAGGATATCCGCAGCATGGGTGGCCTTCGCAAATATTTGCCCGTTACGTTTATTACTTTCTTAATTGGTACGCTGGCTATTTCGGGTATTCCGCCGTTTGCCGGTTTCTTCTCCAAAGACGAATTATTGGCGCAGGTATACGAGCATAGCAAAATCATGTGGGCCTTTGGTCTGTTAACATCTTTCATGACGGCCTTTTACATGTTCCGTTTGCTGTTCCTGACTTTCTTTGGCACCTTCCGGGGTACCGATAAGCAACGGCATCACCTGCACGAATCGCCGGCCAGCATGACCATTCCGCTGATTATCCTGGCTATTCTTTCTACCGTTGGTGGATTTATGGGGTTGCCGGCGGTATTCAGCGAAAACCATATCTTATCTAACTTCCTAAGCCCTATATTCGGGTATGCCCGTCAGGCAGTGCCATCGGCCTTTGAAGCGGCTCATTTGGACCATGCCACGGAATATATG
This sequence comes from Adhaeribacter rhizoryzae, assembly GCF_008629685.1. Classification (GTDB taxonomy): domain Bacteria; phylum Bacteroidota; class Bacteroidia; order Cytophagales; family Hymenobacteraceae; genus Adhaeribacter; species Adhaeribacter rhizoryzae. Next base: position 45,919 of record NZ_VWSF01000014.1, read on the forward strand.
CTGATGGCTATTTCGGTAGCTGTAGCGGTAGTTGCTATTATTCTGGCTTATGTAATTTACGTGAGTAAAAAATCAGTTCCGGCCGATGAAAGAACCGAGCTTTCGCCGCTGCACAAACTGGTTTACAATAAATATTATATCGACGAAATTTATAATGCCCTAATTGTGCGGCCATTAATGTGGCTTTCTACGGGCTTGTACCGCTTTGTAGAGAAAGGGTTGGTAGACCCGATAGTGAATGGCTTCGGCAAAGGGGTTATTCTGGGCGGCCGGAACCTGCGCTTCCTGCAAACCGGCGCCATTGGCTTTTATCTTTTTGCCATGGTGCTCAGCATTGCCCTTATTCTGTTCCTGAACTTTATTATAAGATAAGTTAACCCCAACATGATTACAGCCTTATTACTCTTCTGGCCGGCCCTGGCTGGTGTACTGGTTCTGTTCATAAAAGGCCAGAACGCCAAGCGGGCGGCATTTGGAGCAGCCGTAGTAGAATTTATTATTGCTTTATATGCCATGCTGCAGTACCAGCCCAATGCGCAGGTGCAGTTCCAATATTTTCAGCCCTGGATCGAGAACTTCGGGATTAATTTTGCCATTGGTATGGACGGCATCAGTTTGTTACTGGTTTTCCTGACTACCTTCCTGGTGCCTTTAATTATTTTATCGTCTTTCCCGCACTCCTACAAAAACCCGAATGTATTTTACGCTTTAATCCTGTTTATGCAAATGGGCTTAATTGGCGTTTTCACTGCGTTTGATGCGTTCCTGTTCTATTTCTTCTGGGAGGTAGCCCTTATTCCAATTTATTTTATCTCAGCCGTTTGGGGTGGCGAGCGCCGGATTCCCATTACCTTTAAGTTCTTTATATATACCATTTTTGGTTCGTTGTTTATGCTGGTGGGGTTTGTTTACCTGTATTTCCAAACACCCGGCACGCATACTTCCGATATTAATGCCTTTTACCAGTTAAGCTTAGATACTACGCAGCAAAGCTGGATATTCTGGTTTTTGTTTATTGCTTTCGCCATTAAAATGCCGGTTTTCCCCTTCCACACCTGGCAACCCGATACTTACACCGAATCGCCTACCCAGGCGACAATGCTGCTATCCGGTATTATGCTGAAAATGGGTATTTACGGCGTAATCCGTTGGTTATTGCCTATTGTGCCGCAGGGCGTAAGTCAATGGGACGGTTTGGTGCTGGTTCTTTCTATAATCGGTATTGTGTACGGTTCTATTATTGCTATACGTCAACGCGACCTGAAACGCTTAGTAGCTTATTCTTCTATCGGTCACGTGGGCCTGATTGCTGCCGGTATTTTTACCTTAACCGAACACGGCCTGCAGGGTGGCATTATTCAGATGCTGAGCCACGGCGTTAACGTAGTTGGTTTATTCTTTATCATCGATATTATTTACCGCCGCACCAACACCCGCGACATTAAAAACCTGGGCGGTATTACCCAAACTACCCCGGCGCTTTCGATTTTCTTTATGATATTATTATTAGGTACCGTGGCCTTGCCGCTCACCAACGGGTTTGTGGGCGAATTTTTATTGCTGTCCGGGGTATTTCAATATAATAACTGGATGGGCGCTATAGCCGGTACCACCATTATTCTGGGGGCAGTTTATATGTTGCGTATGTTCCAGGGCGTAATGTTCGGGGAGCAAAATGCCAATACCGCAAATTTCCGGGATTTAACCGGTTTAGAAACCGCTGTTTTAGTTCCGCTGGTAGTAATGGTTTTCTGGATTGGTTTACACCCGAACACCTTCTTAAGCCTGACCGAACCAGCGGTTGGTCATTTATTAGGCATTATTAACAGATAAACTTTAGATACTAGATATTAGATTTTAGATTAAAGAGGAAAGCTGGTTTTAATTATTAAATAATACTAATTACTAACAGCTAATCACTAATAGCTAACCGCTAAAATATGAATTCAATTATTTTACTTACTTCTTTTGGTATTCTGAACTTGTTCATTGGGTTCAGCAAATCCAAAAAAATAATTATGCCGCTGGTGCTGTTATTCCTGGCTATTGTTTTCGTGGTAAACCTAACCGGCTGGAACGATACCCAAACGTACTTCGAGCGGATGCTGACGATTGATAACTTCGCGATAGCCTTTACCGCCGTGGTAGTTTTAACCACTATTCTGGTGCTGCCATTCTCGCAAAGCTACATCGATCAGCAAAACGATAGTTTAGCCGAATACTATTCTTTGCTCTTGTTTTCGCTGGTAGGCGCTATTATGATGGTAGCTTACGAAAACCTGCTGATGCTTTTTGTGGGTATCGAAATATTATCCATTAGTATGTACATACTGGCGGGCAGCGACAAGAAAAACCTGAAATCGAACGAAGCCGGACTTAAATATTTCCTGATGGGCTCGTTTGCCACCGGCATTTTGCTTTTCGGGATTGTGCTCATTTACGGCGCTACCGGTACTTTCTATATTTCTGAAATCAGTTCAGCGGCAACGGCCCAAAGCAACAACGAATTAACCTCACCGCTCCTGGGCATGGGCTTGTTGTTTACCCTAATTGGTATTTCCTTTAAAGTTTCGGCCGCCCCGTTTCACTTCTGGACGCCGGACGTTTACGAAGGTACGCCTACTTTCTTCATGGCTTTTATGTCGACGGTAGTGAAAGCCGCTGGTTTTGCCGGATTTTACAAGTTAATGTCGGTTTCTTTTGCCGGTGCACAGAATATTTGGTTCCCAACGCTTATTGCCATGGCCGTAGTTACCTTGGCTATTGGCAATATTGGCGCGGTAGCACAAAACAGCTTTAAGCGGATGATGGCTTATTCCAGCATTTCGCACGCCGGTTATTTAATGATTGCCTTGCTTTCTTTCAACGATCGCTCCGAAAACGCTATTTTCTTCTACTCGCTGGCTTACTCAGTTTCTACGGTTGCCGCTCTCGGTATTCTTAAACTAGTAGCCGATCAGCGCGACGATGTTTCATACAACGCCTTTAACGGTTTGGGCCGCACGAATCCTTTGCTGGCAGCGGTCATGACCATTTCGATGTGCTCGCTGGCGGGTATTCCGTTAACCGGCGGTTTCTTTGGCAAACTATTTATTTTTAGCGCGGCTTTAGAACAAGAATTATTATGGCTGATTATTGTAGCCATTTTAATGGCAGCGGTTGGTTTCTATTATTATTTCCGGGTAATTATTGCCATGTACATGCGCGAGCCAAGCGGCGACCGTGTGCCAGTAGGTAGTGTAGCTACTTTCGCTTTAATATTCATGACCGTACTTACCTTTGTGCTAGGCATTGCTCCTGGTTTACTGAGCAATATTTTATAAACCGAAATATTATTTAGAAATAAAAAAAGCGGGTGAAATTATTCATCCGCTTTTTTATTGTAGTTCGGTAAGTGAAAATAGCGCCGCTTGATTGCTTGTTTTTATTTAAACAGCATACGGTAATAAAAAGCCGGCTTCGTTAGCAATCGCTTAATTTCTACGTTGGCGAGCGCTTCTACCAGAAACTGTTTTAAATATTTACTTTGATTCCCTTTTTTAACCACAAAATTGAAAAGCCACGGATAACGACACAATTTTTGTAAACTGTGGCTCACCTTTAATTCTTTCCACATACGCCGGTAAATTTCTTTGTCGTAGGCCAGGTTAAACTGGGCAGAGAAATTTTGCTGCTCAAAGCACTTCAGAATATGTTCGGCCGCTACCCGTCCGCTTCTAATCGCATTGCCTATTCCTTCGCCCGAGAAAGGATCTATTAACGAAGCCGCATCGCCGGTCAATAAAAATCGTTCTCCCGAAATATTCCGGGGCTTAGAACCTAATGGCAAGCCATAACCTTTTATGGTTTCTAAAGGCCGGGCATCTTTAAATCTTTCTTTCAGATTAGGCGTAGTTTCCAGCAATTTTTGCAAAGATGCTTTCAGGTTTAGTTTCTTCTCCGATACAACCGACGACAATACCCCAATGCCCACATTGGCCTTATTATCGGGCAGCGGAAAAACCCACAAATAGCCCGGCAAAATATCTTTAAAGAAATGAAGCTCAATATAATTATCGTCGTGAAAAGAAGTTACGCCCTCGTAGTAAACCCGCAGCCCGGCACTGTAGTGTTTCTTTTCTACTTTAATCGGCCCCAAATTTTTTGATACCACGGAATGGGCACCATCGGCTCCAATTATTATCTTTCCGGTAAAATCGCCCAAACTGGTTTGAGCCAATATTCCCCCGGTTTGCTGCTCCACTTTTTCTACTGCACAATTCTCGAAAACCTGAATATTTTGGTATTCTTTCAAATGCTGAAAAAGCAAATTGTCAAAATCGAGGCGCTGACAGATATAACCACAACTTTCCTGTTTTTTATAAACGAACGGAATATCTACATGCTGATGATTAGGCGAGAATATTTTTACTCCGTAGGAAGGTACTTTTGCAACTAAGGAATTAAATTCTACCGCCAATTTATCCGAGAGCATCGCTAACTGGTTCACCACATCTATGCTTAAGGCATCGCCACAGGTCTTATCGCGGGGGAAAACGGCTTTATCGAGTAGCGCCACGGCTAAACCACTATGGGCTAATTTAATGGCACAAGCTGCTCCGGCCGGTCCGGCTCCCACTATTATAACATCAAAATTTTGTGCCTGCATGCGTTAAAAAATATTCAATCCGGAATGGTATGCGAACTTAAAAATATTAATTTAAACCCGGTAAAATTAATTGCTGACCATGCCTAAAATATGGCATAATGGCTAACTTACTTCCTTTTTATACCGTTGGTACACCAGGCAACTATCTCCTAACAGTTTAAGTAAATTTTCTTAAAAAAATTTTAAACCACGTTTTAATTACCACTCTTAATTAATAATTTGGGCCTTAGCGCTAAACTAATGTAAAGGTTTAATGCTTGCTAACTTAGTTCAGAATATTCTCTTACATATAAATATTATAGCATGAAAATAGTTGTTTTAGGTGCTACCGGCACTATTGGCAAAGCCGTTTTGGAGCTGCTGCAAAGTAAAGGGCACGAAGTAATTGCGGCCTCGCGTTCTACCAACCCATCCGTAAATATTACCGATCCGGTTACCATTGAGCAGTTTTATGAACAAATTGGCGAAGTAGATGCCATTGTAAGTGTTGCGGGTGAAGCGGCCTTTGTACCGGTAGATAAACTAACCGACGATCAAATTCAGTTAAGTGTAAACAGCAAACTTTTAGGCCAGATTAACATGGTCCGGAAAGGCTTATCCAGGTTGCGCCCGAACGGCGTGGCTGTTATTACCGGGGGTTTCCTGGCTTACAATCCTGCGCCGCAAACAGCTATGATTGCAATGGTAAATGCTGGTTTAGAAGGATTTACCAAAGCAGCCGCCTTGGATTTAACCCAAGGCTGCCGGATTTTAATTGTGCATCCGCCGTGGGTAGCCGAAACAGCCGCCGCTTTAGGCATGGACCCAGCGCCGTGGCCCAATGCCGCCGAAACCGCCCAAGCTTACCTTACCGCTGTTGAAAGTACCAAAACCGGAGAAGCGATTTTTGTAGAAGGTTATGCGCCGGCTGGCTTCTAATAAATATTTACGCCCTAAAAAGCTGCCATAGTTTAAAACCTCACAGGTCTTAAAGACCTGTGAGGTTTGTTCAAAAGCTATTATTATAGTGCGGCTAGGAAAGAATATTTATACGATTTGGATAAATATTCCTTAACCGCAAAACTAGCTGGCACCTGCCTTTAAACAAAAGAGCAGCTTAACTTTACTCACCGAAAGTGTGCCTGATTTTTGCTACCTATTGGTAAGGCAGGATAAGCTTTTATAGTATTAATTAACCACCAATCGTAGACATAGATTGAAATACCGGTAATAAAAACCGGCGGTGGTCTTCAGCTTCGAAACCATCTTTGGCCCGATTGCCAAAGGCTTGTAAAAAAGCAGCTTTTAAGCTATCATCAGAAGTATCGGCCCGCAATAAATCCCGAATATTTAATACATCGTCGCCGTAGAGGCAAGTTTTAAGGCCGCCCTGGGCGGTTACCCGGATGCGGTTGCAGGTACCACAAAAGGTTCGGGTATAAGCAGCAATAATACCAATATTACCCACATGTCCCGGAATAGAGAAGTGTTCGGCGGTAGCATTAGGCGCATTGGCTGCTTTGGTAATGCCGGGGTATATTTCCTGTAGTTCATCCAGAATCCGGAGATAGTTCCAGGTAAGGCTAGGATGATTATTGGCGCCGCCATTAAAAGGCATTTCTTCAATAAACCTTACCGACACCGGATATTTTTCGGTGAGTTGGGCTAGCGGAATAATATCTTCGGTATTCTGGCCTTCCATTACTACCGCATTAATTTTAACCGGAATGTCGTGTTGCAGTAAAGCGTAGAAAGTAGCCATTACCCGGTCCAATTCGTCGCGGCGGGTAATTTTAAAGAAACGCTCCCGGTCCAGGCTATCCAGGCTTAAATTAACCGATTTTATACCAAGCTTTTTCAATTCTGGTATCAGTGGAGCGGTGAGTACGCCATTGGTGGTAATATGAATTTCTTCAATGCCCGGAATGGCTTTGATGCGCCACAGAAAAGCAAGCAAATCTTTCCGAAGGAAAGGCTCACCGCCCGTAATACGCACTTTGCGAATACCCATGCCGGCCAAAACCTGCAGCATGCGCTCCATTTCTTCGTAAGTAAGTAATTGCTTTTTGGGCAGATAATCTATGCCTTCTTCGGGCATACAATAAAAACAGCGCAAATTGCATCGATCGGTTACCGCCAAGCGCACGTAATCTAAAACCCGACCGTGATTATCAACTATCATGTTTTGCATTTGCATCTCTTCCCAAAACTCCCGGTGTGGAACTTAAGTTCAGGCTTCTTACATTTATATAGCACAAGTTAACTTAAAATTAGATAAATTGTATCATTATCCAGGTTTTATTAGATATGCAAGTCAAAATAGCTTTATTTGGCATAACAAAAGAAATAATTGGGGCTTCTAAACTGAATTATCAGTTAAGCGAAAAAGCTGATGTAAATCAGTTACTAAGCAGCTTAAAAGCCGATTACCCCGCTCTGCAAAAGCTCACCTCACTAATGATTGCGGTGAACGATGACTACGCTACGCCAGAGCAAACTTTATCAGCGCACGACGAAATTGCCTTAATTCCGCCGGTTTGTGGTGGGTAAATATTGTAGCAGGTAGCAGGTATCAAGTATCTGGATTATATGTATTTGAATCATTTGGATATTAAATGCTTGATGATACCTGATAATATATTTCTACCTTTAGTAAACTACAATACTAGTAAACTACTTTTAACACTGATTTTTATTGCGATGGTTCTATTTTAAATCAGAAATGAATTTAGTTTGATAGATATAGCAGAAATGAATGTCAAAAACTTAGCTTTGGCTATAGTACTTCCATTAATAGTTGTAGTTCCGATTGGTTACTTAATATTAATCCCACCAAGCCCGTTTAATTTTATTCCTTTCGCACTTTATGAATCAATCTGTAGTGGAACAGGAATAGAAGAGCATTCTTTTATAATTGCTTTCGACCTTTTAGTATTAAAATTTTTATTCTTATTATTCAGCAGAATGATACTAAACAGCTTAAAAAATACCCGTCCCTAACGTCTACTTAAACACATTAAAATGTACGATAGCAGCAGTCCATTATCATCAAAATAAAAGTTAAAATCCTGATACCTAATACTAACTACCTGATACTAAAAAATGATTGCCATAACTGAAGAACCAATTAACACGCAGGCTGTTATTGATGCCGTACAAGCCGACGGCGCCGGGGCGATTAATGTATTTATTGGTACTGTTCGTAACCAGACGCAGGCCAAACCGGTTATTCAGTTAGATTTTGAGGCTTACGATTCTATGGCCGTAAAGAAAATGCAGGAGATTGCTGATCAGGCTACAGCCCGCTGGCCCATCCAGAAAGTAGCTATCGTGCACCGCAAAGGAGCCTTACAAATTGGTGAAGCCGCTGTGGTAATTGCCGTTTCTACCCCCCATCGCAAAGCGTCTTTCGAAGCCTGCGAATTTATTATTGATACCCTCAAGCAAGTTGTACCTATCTGGAAAAAAGAAAAATTTGAAGATGGCGATGTGTGGGTAGCCGCACATCCATAAAACATTTCTACTCTCCTCTTCTTTCTAATTCCTGCAAAGTCTGCTCGTAAGCCACCGGATCGTTTACATTACGTAAATCCCGCACATTCGGAATCGTCAATAATTTCACATCAGAATTAATGAGGGCCTTACGCGGACAGGAATATCCTAAACTTAAAAACTGTAAGAGTTGCGGGTAGCTACGCGGCTCCCAAATAGTGAGCAAAGGCTCCGGAAACTTTCCGTCTGAATCGTAAAAAGCGGTAGCCATTTTGGTAGAATCGCGGTGCTGCACTAAATATTCTAAAGTGTCAGTAGTTAAAAATGGCAAATCGCAGGCTACAGTTAGCCAGGCTGCATTGGGGTTAGATTGCAGCGCCGTTAAAATACCACCTTTTGGTCCCAGGTTTAAGAATTGGTCCTGCAGATAAGGTAATTTACCGGCTACTTCGGTTACTTGCGCCGCATTGCACGATACATAAACTTCTGGGCAATAGTTACTTATCAACTGATGTACGTGGGTACGCTGGTCTGCGCCGTGGTATTGCAGCGAGCCTTTATCTCTTTGCATCCGGGTACTTTTGCCGCCGGCCAGCACCAAACCATGCAGCGGCGGTATATTTTCCTGGTAATAATGCTCTACAAAGCCAGTAATATTCTCTATATCGGTTAACCGGTAAACCGGAATATCCGGAAAATTTACTACATGATTTTGAATAAAATCTGGTACTTCCGTTACACCTTCCTGTAATAATATTAGCTTTACCCGAGTGAGTTTATCCAGCTTTTTTTCGAGGGGTTTAGCCGGATCAATAACAATAATCTGCGCTTGTGCGGGAAAATGGTTGCCGTTTACCAACACTAAATCGGCCTGCCGGAATAATGCTTTCTGTTCGTACGCATTCCAGCCAATTTTATTATCGAACCGCTGAAACGTAATTTTATCGGTATATTCTAATGTCGCTCCATTTCCTAAAGCAGCATTTAAATCCGGGCCATTAGCTGCTTCGGCATCCGCATTTTTATGATCGGCATCTACATAAGCTATTTTTAGCTTATTACCCAGATTTTCGGAAATGGCAAATGCCAGCTTTTTTATGTTGCCGCAAGGCGTACCCAAAATAGCCAGTTCAACCCGGCCAAAGTGCCCAATGGCGGCCCGGGCCAATTGTGTATGTTTCTGATGCGGTGCTTTATTTTCGTTCGAAGTCATTTTTGCCGCCGGTTTTGGTCATAAGTTTTGTTTCTTTTATAACGATGTCGTGCGAAAAAGCTTTGCACATGTCGTAAATAGTTAGCGCCGCTACGGTGGCACCGGTTAAGGCTTCCATTTCTACGCCGGTTTTTCCGGTTATGCTGGCGGTGCAATCAATTACTACTTCGTTGGCTTCGTTTACCTGAATATTAAATTTGCAGCTTTCCAGCCCCAGCGGATGGCACAACGGAATCAGGTCGGAAGTTTTTTTGGCACCCATGGTGCCGGCTATAATGGCCGTCTGAAATACCGGTCCTTTTTTGGTTTGAATATCGCCGTTGGTTAAATGTTGCATAATTTCTTCGCCCAGCACCACAATGCTCTGGGCCTGGGCCGTACGCTTGGTTTCGGCTTTGGCGCTTACATCTACCATAGCCGGGTTACCGCCGGCATCTAAATGCGAAAATGTTTTTTCTTGTTCGTTCACGTCAGGTAAAAAGCTTGATAAACAATTTTTTTGCAAAATATTCGAAGTCCTCCTTTAAAGGGGACAAAAATTTAGGTATCTATTAGATAAAACTTAGCGGATTACGGGATGGCACATGGGTTATTTTAAGGCCGGGCACTTTGGGTTTTAACCAGGCTACCAGCCACTCTGCGCCGGGTTCCTCGCTTACGGCATGGCCCAATAAAACCAGCGACAGCTTATTACCTTTAGCCCGGGCATCGCGCACGTACTCTACTGTTTCCCATTCCTGCGCCTCCCCTACCATAATCACATCGGGCTTCTCCTTAATTATTTCTTCAATATGTCTTTTGCCGCCGGAAGCACCAGGCAAAAGTAATATACGTTCGCAATTTTGCGATAGATCGCCTATATACCGAACCATCTGGATACCTAATTTTTCTTTTGTGAGTGAGATTATTGTTTTTAAAGATATAGCCGGTATAACAAAACGGTTACGGATTTCCGGATTGTAATATTTCTGCCAACCCAAAGCGGCTACTAAACCGGTCTGTACACCGTCCGGCTTGTGGCTATGAATATAATCGTGGTTGCGCCAAACGGCAATATTATGTTTTTTCAGCAAATCGGCTTTATACCGGTAAACATCATCCTGCTCCAGCCAGGCCGTATCGTCCTGGTGATTATAAAAGGTAGGCTCGTGCGCAATTATAAAGTTAGCACCTAAATCAATGGCTTTCCGGATAACCTCCAAGGTTGCGAACATCGTAGTTACAATACCAGTAACTTTAGTGTCTAAACTACCAGATTCTAAAGTATCTACGGTAGTATTGAAGGGTGCACCGGGCACTTCTTTCAAAAATAACGCTATTATTTGCCGCACCGTAAAGGTTTGGTTTTGCCGGAATAAATTATTAGCCATTGTTACTATTGGTGTAGTTATTAGCCCCGAAGCCCCAACGGTATTGCCTAATGCAGTTATAAATTTTCTTCTTCCTAGCTGGTTAATATTCTTTTTATTTGAGGCCATTCCTGCATTTAATTTAAGGTGTTCTTTCCTTCCGAATATTTTAAGTAGTTATTCTTTAAAGTACTAATTTTAATTAAAGTTTAGGATTCAACTTAAGGAAAGAAAAGCTTCTAAAGTAATTTGTGTTGCCGCTGGCTGTTGACTATACTTTTAAATAGTAAAATGTTGCATAATATTTTAGTAAATTAGCTTAACCGTTTACTGCTTTTACCCAGTGGTAAGCCTAATCTTACTTTTTAAATTAATATTATGAAATTAAGAATTCAGGGTAACAGCCTGCGGGTGCGGGTTTCGGAAACCGAAGTGGCAAAATTCCGGGAAATTGGCCACCTGGAAGAGTCTGTTGTATTTGGCCCTACCCAGAAAGAAACTTTAAATTATTTGCTGATTAAATCTTATGAAAATACAGAGGTAACCGCTTCCTTTTCTGAAAATAATATTACCATTAGTGTTCCGGCAGCCATTGCAAAAGATTGGGCAAACTCCGAACACAATGGTTTTGAAGTCAAACTCCCCAATGGTACCGACAAAGGTTTAAAAATATTGGTAGAAAAGGATTTGGACTGTATTCATTAAAAACTTTATTTCTAACTACGAAAACCATAAAAAGCATAAACCTCGCCCACCGAAAAAGTACTTTGTTTTTGCGGTAATTCCAGGAAACCATCGGCCGAAAGTAGTGCGGCAAAATCACCGGAGCCACCAATATGGACCGGTTTAGCCGTAAGCATGCCGCTGGTACCAATGGCAACTTTCACCGGTAAAAAATAAGTTAAATCGGGCCGAAAAACTGTTTCTTCCTGCAAAATGGCTTTGGGTACTAAGGCGGCCGGCGCGCTCAAACTAGCCCGTACCCACGGCCGGACGTATTTATAAAAACAAACAAACGTAGAAACCGGGTTGCCCGGCAACGCAAATACTACCGGCCCGTTGGCCACACGGCCAAACCAGAAAGGCTTACCGGGGCGTTGCGCCACCTCGTGAAACAGCTTCTGTACGCCTAATTCGGCTAAAACTTCCGGAATAAAATCTGCTTTGCCTTTCGAAACGCCACCACTTAATATTAACGCATCGAAGCGGGACAGCAAATCTTTCAACTCCGTTAATAAAGCGGCTTTGTCGTCGCGGAGGTGGAAACGCTGGGCCTTTACACCCTGCTCCTGCAAAGCGGCCTGCAACAGGTAGCTGTTCGATTGCCGGATTTGGTGTGGCAGCGGCATTTCTGTTACTTCAACCAGTTCATCGCCGGTTGAAATAATGGCTACGCGGAGCGGCTGACTAACCTGTACGGTGGTTTTACCCACAGTAGCAATAACAGCAATTTCAGCGGGCGACAATAAAGTACCTGCCGGAATTAATAAATCAGCTGCCTGGCGGTCGGAACCGCGTTGGTGAACATTCTGCATCCGGCCTTTTGGTGCGGCAAAAATATGCGCGTACCGGATGCCATTCCGGTCAAATATTTTTAAATCTTCATACCGAATAACAGTATCGGTATTACCGGGTAATATGGCACCGGTCATTACTTCCAGGCAACCATCATTTTGATGCAACGTTTGGGGCGGCGCGCCGGCCAGTTGCACACCTTCAATCCGGAAAGTATCTTCACCGGCCTGAAAATTGGCAAACCGAATGGCTATGCCATCCATGCTTACCCGGTGAAATGGCGGGAAATCGCGATCGGCCGAAATCGGCTCTCTTAAAACTGATCCATTAGCCGCTGTTAACGTAACTTCGGTTATGGGTAAGGTTAGAGTATTTTCGCCAATTAAGCGGACGGCTTCAGTAACGGTTATCATATCTTGGAAACGGAAGCCAAACCTACAAATTTTATTTCGGCTGGAAAAAGCCTAATTCTAGCCCGTTATTAATATTATTTGCAAATAATAAGTTTGGCTAAGATTACTTTCACCAATTGTAACTTTAAGCAGCTACTTCGCTTTCATGGGTCGGCATTAGCTTAAACGCACTTTTAGGAGCATCGCAAAGCGGACAGGTATAATCGGCTGGTAAATCCAGGAAAGGTACGCCTGGCAGAATATTGCCATCGCCGAAAGCCGGGTCGTAAACGGTAAGGCAATCCGGACATTGGTGCAGGTTTGGCTGCGGTTTACTTTCAACTATTGGTTTATTTACTTTTACTTCGGGCTCGTAGTTTAGCTGCTCGTAATACAAACAACTCAGTTCCATTAGCAAAGGCGCTAAATCTTCCTTCAGCACATCCTTCGCAAACGTTTTATATTTCCGTTTATTCGGGTTAAAGTCCTGGCAATACAGCACGTTGTAAGTATCCAATAAATCGTATTTATTGGCGTACTGCGAAACCGGGTTTTTCTCGATAACAACTGCCGTAAATAATACCATCGGCACGGTTTTAACGGCAAAAGTTAAGCCTTCGGTACTAATATCGTTTTGGTCAAAAGTCCGGACCAGGTAACGCTTTAATTGCAAGGCTTCTTCGTCGAGGACCGGTAAGTGCCAGTTGAGCTCCAGGGATGAGTGCCGCATGTTTATACCGTATTTCCCCAGCAGCTTTTCGTACTTAATTTTATCTTTCTCCGCAATACCTTTTATAATAAATGACTTCCAGGTAGTAAGGCTGATTTTACCAATATTTGTTTCGACGCACAAATCGCACAGCGCTTTTAAAAATTTAATGGTGTAGCAGTTGTTGCGCCAGTAAAGCCCCAACCAATATTTATCACCGGCCATTTTGTTCATGCCCTCGTAAGACGGGAACGGCGTTTTGGAAAGCTCTAAACCACCGTCTAGCGGCCGGTTATTAGCCTTCATGCGGGCGTTGGTTTGGGAGAATAATTCGTTAACGGGCAAATCGGGATGAGCCAAATAAACCGCTTCCAAGGCTTTCACCGTCCGGACCACATCAAAGGTAAAAACCAGGGCCGGCCAAAGCACCAGTTCCTCGCCCAGTTCGGGCAGACTCAAATAGAGGTACCAATAATTATCCTGTTTAGAAGCAACAAAATTAAGATTGCCGGTAAACAACGGTACTAATGTTTGGCGCGGATCGGCAATATTTATCTTCAGCTTGCTCCGGTACTGCTCAAAATCGTCGAGGATATAAAGATAAGTATCGGAATGCAGCCAACTGGTATTGGGCAGCATATCGGCGGCCACGTATGAGCTCACAATATTTTGGTAATTATTTCCGTCGAAGTCGTACTCGGTCCGGATAGCCTGAAAGGTATGGTCCAGAATCGTTTTACTGCGGATATTTACCGGGAATAATATATCCTGGCGGGACCCGAAATGAATATTTTCATTGCCAAAGTCTTCGGCCGTTTCCAGAATTTTTTTCATATCGCCCGGTGAGACTACGCCGCCTCTGGCAAATACCCGGATTAAATCATTCTTCTCCATACCGTTTTAACCTTACCTTTTAATTATTGTATTTACGCCATGCTAGTCATTGCTGGCGCGAGGCTCCGCCTCGTGTCTTTTTATTCTTCGGCCTCTGGCCGATAAAATTCATTTAAAATTACTAGCGGCCAGAGGCCGGATGAAAACCGTCACGAGCGAGACGCTCGCGACAGTGCTTTGCTTCGTATTTTCTGGCCTGTAACTATCTAAGTTTTTACCCTTCCGCCCTCCGGGCACCTTCTCTAAATTAGGGAAGGAGTTGCGGCTAATGCTCTGGATGGAATGTAGCTTTTAGTTAGCCGCAGTTCCCCGCCTATTTTAGGAGGGGCTAGGGGTGGTAAATTTCACACCACCATTGCATCCACTTCTTTCAGCTTTTCCAGAATATTTTTTACTTCGGGTTTGCAACTGCCGCAGCCCATTCCGGCGCCGGATTGCTGGCAGAGTTGCCGGAACTCGGTGCAGCCGCCTTTTATCATATTGGTAAGGTTGCCTTCGCCTACGTTGTTGCAGGAGCAAACCAGTTTACCCAACACCGGGGCGGCTGCTTTACCCGAGCGAAGCAATTCCATCCGTTTTTCCGATAGCTCCAGCTTGTTTTCGATGAGCGTTTTAAACTCGGCAAACTCGCTTTTATCCCCCATTAAAATAGCACCTACCAAGCGGTCCTGGTGAATAATACACTTTTTATAGTAGCGTTTTGCTTTGTCGGTGAAAATTACTTCTTCGTAATCCGGGTTATTATCCGGCGCTTCTACCATACCTAAGGAGCATAAATCCTGACCTGATAGTTTTAGAATATTCATGAAGATAGAACCGGTATAATAACTGCTCTGGTCGCCGGTCAGGAAGCGGGCGGCTACGTCGGCCTGCGCTTCGGCGGCCATCGTAATACCGTTTACTACCCCGTTAAACTCGGCTACCTCGCCCATGGCAAAAATATCGGGGTCGCTGGTTTGTAAATAATCGTTTACCACTACGCCCCGGCCGCACTGAAGCTTCGCCTCCAGGGCTAATTCCATATTCGGACGGGTACCAATGGCATAAACCGCCGCATTACAGGTTATGTTTTTACCGCTTTTTAAATTTACCACCAGCCCAGGTTCGTTTTTGTTCGGGAAGATGGTTTGTACCTGGTCGTTGAAGTAAACCTGAATGCCCAATTCTTCCACATACTCTCGAAGTAAATCGCCGGAAATCTGGTCGAGTTGGCGCTCCATCAGGCGGGAGCTTAATTGAACAATGGTAACGTTGATATCTATTTCGCGCAGCGAAGCCGCCAACTCCAGGCCCAGCAAACCTCCGCCTACAATTACCACGTGGCCTTTGTAATTCAGGAAAGTCTTGAGGCGGTCAGCATCGCCGCGGTTACGCATGGTAAAAATGCCTGGCAAATTCATCGGCACATCTTTGGGTACAAAGGCCCGGCTGCCGGTGGCAATAATTAGTTTATCGTAAGAATGTACCTGGCCTTTGGTATCCGTAACGGTTTTGTCTTCGCGGTTAATGGCCGCAATACCGGTAGCCTGGTGCAAATGCACATCCAGTTTGGCTAATTCGCCGGCTTTAAATTTTTCAAGTTGTTGCCAATCCAGGTGACCATTTAAATATTCCGGCAGCAATACCCGGTTGTAAAACGGATATTCTTCCTGGGAAAACACATGAATTTCATCCCGTCGGTTCTTCTCCCGGTAAGTATTAATTAAGCGGTAGGCCGCCGCCCCTGCCCCAATAACTACTATTTTCTCAAAATGCTTTTCGTACTTCTGCACCTGTACCGCCGAAAATTTAAAATCCGGTTCTTTGGATTTGGGATCTACTAAGTTGTTCGTGAGGTTATTCGTGCGGCCGAAATCGCGGTTTAATATTTTGCCCCAATGCATCGGCAGGAAAACTACGCCGGTTTTAATATCAGTGGTTAATACCGCATTTACACACACCTTGCCGCGGGCACTGCAAATTTCCACCGTATCGCCGTCGTTAATGCCGCGCAAGGCCGCATCAATGGGGTTTATTTGAATGAAAGGTTTGCTCAGGTGCTGGTTCAGTTTGTTAACCTTGCCGGTTTTGGTCATGGTGTGCCACTGGTCGCGGATACGACCGGTGGTGAGCACCAATGGGAACTCGCCGGTTAACGGTTCCGACTGGTTAACCACGCTGGCCGGCGTATGAATTTGAGCCCGCTGGTTAGGCGTATAAAACTTTTTATCCTGGAACAACCGAGGCGTACCGGCATTGCCGCTTACCGGTACCGGCCACTGAATGGTCTGTTTTTCTATTAAATCAGCATAGTTTAAGCCGCTAACATCAATATTAGTACCTTTGGTTAAGCCGGCGTGCTCTTCGTAAATTTCGCTTACTCTTTCGTAATCAAAGCCTGTGAACTGCATTTTTTGGGCGAAGCGGCATAATATTTCCACATCCGGCAAAGCTTCGCCGGGTGGCGGCAATACGGCATTCAGGTAGCTGATGCGACGCTCCGAATTAGTCATAGTGCCTTCTTTTTCGAGCCAGCCAGCCGCTGGCAATACCAAATCAGCGTATTGCAGGGTATCGGAGCGGCCCGAAATATCCTGCACCACCACAAACCGGGCTTTCTTTAGGGCTGCTTCTACCATCGCGGCATCCGGCAAACTCACCAACGGGTTGGTACAAATAATCCAAACGGCTTTTACTTTGTCATCGCGCAGGCCTTCGAATAGCTGGGTAGCCGTCAGGCCGGGTTGCGCCGGTACGCTCGGTACGCCCCAGTAATCGGCTACTTCCTGCCGATGTACCGGATTGGCTAAATCGCGGTGGGCCGAAAGCAGGTTGGCCATGCCCCCTACTTCGCGTCCACCCATGGCGTTGGGCTGGCCAGTCAGGGAAAAAGGACCAGACCCTGGTTTGCCAATTTGCCCGGTAATAAGGGATAAATTTAATAATGCTAAATTTTTATCAACGCCAATTACACTCTGGTTCAGGCCCATGGCCCACATAGAAATAAAACCTTTGGCCTGGCCGATATAGGTAGCCGCCAACTTGATATCGGTTACGGAAACATCGCAGATAACCGCTGCTTCTTCCAGCGAAGTCTGCAGCACAAACTCTCTAAACTTTTCGAACCCATCAGTGTGCTGCGACAGGAAGGCTTCGTCAATTAAATTTTCTTCTATCAGGTGCCGGGCAATGGCATGGTACAACACAATATCGGTACCCGGATTAATTTGCAGGTGCAAATCGGCCAGGGCACAGGTTTGGGTCCGGCGGGGATCTACCACCACAATCTTCACATCCGGGTTTTCTTCTTTGTGCTTTTCGATGCGCCGGAATACGATGGGGTGGCACCAGGCCGGGTTAGCACCAGCAATTAAGAAGCAATCGGCTAGTTCAATATCGTCGTAGCAGGTAGGTACGGCATCTTCGCCGAGGGCCATTTTATAACCTACTACCGCCGAGCTCATGCACAGGCGTGAATTGGTATCAATATTATTTGTACCCAGAAAGCCTTTTACCAATTTATTCGCTACGTAATATTCTTCGGTTAAGCACTGGCCGGAAGCATAAAAACCCACGGAATCCGGACCGTACTTGGCAATAATAGATTTGAAAACGGCAGCGGCCCGGTCTAAAGCGGTATCCCAACTTACCCGTTGCCGCGGCTGGTTTTTGGCCCAACGCATTTCTGGGTAAAGCAGGCGGTCGGAATAATCGGAGGCTACATAATGCAAGTTTAAGCCTTTGGAGCAAAGCATGCCTTTGTTGGTGGGGTGCTCGGGGTCACCTTCTACCCGGATTTTACCTTTGGCATCCTGCTGCACGATGATGCCGCACCCTACTCCGCAGTAAGAACACGTGGTTTTAAAGCTTTTTTCTTTGCTCTTTTTCATTTTGGTCTTAAGCTTTTTTTAGCTGGTTAGGGCTAATATTTTATTCTTGCTGAGTATTGTTTTTGTAGCTGATATCTTTTGAAAGATTGCATCTTTCAATGTAAATGTGCTAAAGGTTAGTTACTGCCTAAGTTTGCTCCCGGCCGCGAGGCCCCGTTTGGTCATTCGGGCTGTTAAGCCTTCCTTTGCTCGTACCTCGCAATGCCTCCTCCGTCGGCACCGGAACTCTTAAAGGCCCTCATCGCCCAAACTGCTGAAGTATGCCAGTAGCAACCCTCTTAACAGGTCTTAATAAATATTCCTTAAAATATTGATAGCGTTTTATTTAAGTTTAGTAGCAACGTCTCGGTTAGGCGCAACTTCTTCCCTATTTTAGGGAAGGTGCCCGGAGGGCGGAAGGGTAAATTTTCTTACACCTCTGCTAAAACCGGTTTCAACTTACCTTCTGTTACCGGAATATCACCCAAAGAAGCATCCATTTCAGATTGTGCTTCAGCTTCGTGGGCTTTGGAAAATTTAACCAAAAACGATGTAAAAGAAACGGCTATTACTACACACCCAATAATAAATAAGGCATCGCTGTAGGTTAAGCTTTCGTCTTTTAACAGGAATCCGGCTAACACCGCACCAACGTTACCGCCAGCGCCTACAATACCCGAAACTGTACCAATGGCTTTTTTATTGATAAAAGGAACCACGGAGTAAGTAGCGCCTTCCGACATTTTCACGAACAAGCTAAAGAATAGCATGGTAGCTATGGCAATAGACAGCACGGTCATTTGGGAGAATAAAAGGAGCGCAATACCTTCCATAAACAACGCGAAGGCCAGGAACAACACCCGGCCTCTTAAGCCGTAGCGGATACCAAATTTATCGCCGAAATACCCCCCCAGGGTGCGAGCAAAAATATTCATCATCCCGAACAAACCGGCAATTAATCCAGCCGTTTCCAGGCTCAGCTTAAACTTATCGAAGTAATAAATGGCGGCAATATTATCGATGGTAATTTCGATGCCAAAACAAGCACCATAGATTAAGAACAGCATCCACACCCGAATATCTTTGCAGGCCTTCCAGAAAGCGCCTTTGGCTTCGGCGGCTTTCATGCGGTATTCTGGATCTGATTTTTTCAGGTCGGCGACGTTGCCTTCGGGGGTATCCTGGGTAAACTTATAATAGGCAATACCCATCAAAAACAACATTACACCAGGCACCACCATGGCATAGCGCCAGGCGCTGGCTTCTACAAAACCCAAGCCTACAAAGCCGGCAAAAATAAGCGGCATAATAATTTGGGTAACGCCACCACCCATATTGCCCCAACCGGCGGTTGTAGCGTTGGCGGTGCCCACCACATTAGGCCCGAACATCATGGAAGTATGAAACTGGGTAACCACGAAAGAGGCTCCAATAACACCAATGGCCAACCGGAATAATAAAAACGATTCGTAGCTGTTGCTCAGGCCGATAAACATTACCGGCAACGAGCCTAACAGTAATATATACGTGTAAGTAATACGAGGACCAAATTTATCGCAGAGCCAGCCAATTAACAGGCGGGCAAAAATGGTGATGGCGACCGACGAAATTACAATATTGCCAATCTGGGATTTGGTTAGCGCCAGTTCTTCCCGGATAATGGGCATGAGCGGGGCCACACCAAACCAGCCGAAAAAGCACAGAAAAAAGGCAAACCAGGTAACATGAAACGTGCGCATGTGCGGCGTTGCCAGACTGAAAAGGTTAATACGGGAGGCTTTGCCTACTTTAGGAGTGGAGACTGCTTTCATGGAATATTTAATCTCGATGGTTTGGGTTTATATTATTCTGATATCCCGATGTACACAAAGCCATCTTCTACTTTCACGGGGTACGTCTGTATCTCGTAGCATTCGCCGTTCAAGTTTTCGCCGGTAATAAGCGAGAAGGTTTTTTTGTGGAAAGGGCAGGCTACTTTGGGCTCGCCGCACTGGTCGCCTACGAGGCCGCGGGCCAGAATCATTTGCTGCTTGTGGGGGCACATATTCTGGCAGGCGTACCATTCGTTGCGGCGGGTAAAGTTAAAAACCGCAATCTGCTGGTCCTGGTATTTAACACAAGCGCCGCCGTCTTCGGGGAAAGCACTTACTTCGGCCGCTTTAAACCAATAGGTAACTTCTGAGGAGCGGGTATCGGGGTTTTGTGTGCTTAACATAGCTGTAATTGAATATTTAATAATTGATTATTTAGGAAAAAGCCTTCCAAGGGTAGCCTTTCTGGCCACCTATTTTGGGCTTTAATAAATTTTATTCTGTTTAGATGACAGGCACTTTTTGTCCGCGCTCGGGCCGGAAATTAATGGATGGGTCTGGTTCGGGGGTATTGACAAAGTGCTGGAAACGCTTGCGTAACTCGGGGTTATTTACCACCTCTTTCCACTCGCAGGCGTAAGTATCCACCATAAATTCCATTTCGCGTTCCAGGTCGGCACAAATACCCAATGAGTCTTCGATGATTACCTGCCGCAAATAGTCGATGCCACCTTCCATTTTATTCAGCCAGGTAGCGGTGCGGTTTAATGGTTCGGCCGTTTTTATGTAGAACATCAGGAACCGGTCTAAGTAACGGAGGCAGGTTTCGGTGTCGAGGTCGGTGGCGAAAAGTTGCGCGTGCTGGGGTTTGGCGCCGCCGTTGCCGCAGATGTACAGGTTCCAGCCTTTTTCGGTGGCAATAATACCAAAGTCTTTTGATTGCGCTTCGGCACATTCCCGTACGCAACCCGATACCCCGCCTTTTAATTTATGCGGCGACCGCAGACCCCGGTAACGCTCTTCTATCTGGATGGCAAAGCCTACCGAATCGTGCAGACCGTAACGGCACCAGGTAGAACCTACGCAGCTTTTCACCGTGCGCAGGCTTTTGCCGTAGGCGTGGCCGCTCTCGAAACCGGCGTTTACCAGTTCTTCCCAGATATCAGGCAACTGGTCTACCCGGGCACCAAACATATCGATGCGCTGGCCACCGGTTATTTTGGTATACAGGCCGTATTTAGCCGCTACTTGTCCGATTACAATCAGTTTTTCAGGAGTTATTTCGCCGCCGGCAATCCGGGGAACGACTGAGTAGGTTCCGCCTTTCTGGATATTGGCTAAGTAACGGTCGTTGGTGTCCTGGATGGTGGCTTGTTTTAAGATGAGTTCGTTCCAGGTGCTGGCCAAAATGGAAGCTACGGCTGGTTTACAAACTTCGCAGCCATCGCCTTTGCCGTGGTGGCTAATTAGCTCGTCGAAGGTGCGGATATTGTTTACTTTTACAATATCCAGGATTTCGTGGCGGGAATACTGGAAGTGCTCGCACAAAACTTGTTTTACTTCCTGACCCATTTCTTTCAGGGTGGCATTGAGTAAATCGCCGAGCATGGGTACACAGCCGCCGCAACTGGTGCCGGCCTTGGTACATTTTTTAATTGAGGCTACATCGCACAGTTTTTCATCTTTAATAGAATTGCAGATAGTGCCCTTGCTTACGCCTTCGCAGGAGCAAATAGTAGCTTCTTCGGGTAAACTCAATACCCCGGCTCCGGCAGATTCTGAGCTACCACCCCGGCTACCCAGGATTAAATCTTCGGCATCTGGTGGCACGATTATCCGGTTTTGCACCGTTTGCAGCAGCATGTTGTAGTTAGCCGCTTCGCCTACTAAAATACCACCCAGTAAATATTTTCCGTCTTCCGAAATATTAACGCGCTTATAAATACCTTTAATCCGGTCTTCGAATACAATGGTGCGGGCATTAGGCTCCGAGATAAACGGATCGCCGAAGCTGGCAACGTCTACGCCTATTAATTTCAGCTTGGTAGACATATCAAAACCTTTGAAGGTTTTTTCGCCGCCTACCAGGTTGGTTACAACTGTTTCGGCCATATCGTAGCCGGGTGCTACCAAGCCGTAAATCATGCCGCCGTGCAAAGCGCTTTCGCCAATAGCAAATATATCGGGGTCGGAAGTTTGTAAAGCATCGTTTACCAGGATACCACCCCGCGGCCCCACCGATAAACCGGCTTTTACGGCTAACTCATCGCGCGGCTTAATACCCGCCGAAACAATCAGCATATCAACATTGAGTTCGCTGCCGTCCGCAAAAGTCATTTTACGTACGCCGGGGTCACCCAGAATAGCAGTAGTACTTTTGTTTAAATGAATGCTGATGCCCAGGCTCTCCAGTTTTTTCTTCAGCGTTTCGGAACCCGCTTCATCTAACTGCCGCGGCATTAACCGGGAAGCAAATTCAATGACGTGGGTAGTCAGTCCCATATCCATAGCCGCCTTAGCCGCTTCCAGGCCCAGTAAACCGCCGCCAATTACCGCCGCTGTTCTGGCCTTAGGCGCATAGGCGAGCATGGCATCCAGGTCTTCGATGGTGCGGTATACAAATACACCTTCTTTTTCTACCCCATTTATCGGCGGTACAAAAGCGCTGGAACCAGTAGCCAGAATTAATTTATCGTAGCTAACTTCTAATCCTTTATGCGTTGTGATTATTTTGCTGGCAGCATTAATGCCGGTAACCAGCTCGCCTAAATGCAGATTAATATTGTGCTCTTCGTACCACGAAACGGGAGCCATGGTTAATTCTTCGGCGGTGGTACCGGAAAAATAAGCACTCAGGTGTACCCGGTCGTAAGCTGGCCGAGGCTCTTCTCCGAAAACAGTTATCTGATAGGCGCCGGGCTGGGCTTTTGCTACTAGCTTTTCGCAAAACTTATAGCCGACCATGCCATTGCCTATTACTACTATACGCTGCGGATGTGCTGGAGAACTGCTCATAGGTTTTAAGTCTTAAAAAATAATTATAAAATGAACCTTTAATTATTGCCTTAACAGGAGTTGCCGCTCCTGCTAAGGATGTATCTTATAAATTCAGGCTTTACTTTTCATTTTAGTAGAGTTTTCAGCCAAACAGGTTTACTTTTGAACCTCTTTTATTTAAAAACCTACTCTTTTATTGACAAGTGCCTTTATTTTTAACCTTTTGTTGAGTAAAAATACTCAAATCATCTATACATGGTTATTTTTATAACTACTTTTTTATAAAATTTATGTTTTTCTATAAAACCACCTTCAAAAACAGACTATTATTTTAAATATTTCAGATTTTGAGCAAGATTATTAGAAACCTGGTATTACAATTCTTCCTAATTTCCCGACAAAAGTCCTTTAATGCTGCTAACCTAACCTCAGTAGGGCCTAATTTTTATACCTTTTGTATTAAATCAGGTGCAAAAAGAACAGCATAACCTGTATTTGTCCATTGTAATTAATCTGGGGGGCGTATTTTTTTAAGCTTGGTGGAACAATATTATCCCGAACAAGCTATTTTAAGATTAGAATTATATCCAGAACTAATCAACAGTTCGGGAATATTTAGACTGCATTACTTATAAAAAACTATGAGTAGAAATACTCAAGTTTTACAAAGCATAATATTCAGGGTTTATCCTATAGAAAAAGCATTACCAACAAAAAAGCCTGCCGATTACTAATCAGCAGGCTTTCGCTTTTTACTTAAATTATTTTTTAGAAACGCACTAAATCGGCGAATAGCTGTACCCGGGCGTCTATCTCTTCTTGACTTAAATTAACCAATCGCTCGGTACCGAATTTTTCTACGCAGAAAGAAGCCATAGCCGAACCATGTATAACGGCGCTCTTCATGTTGTTAAAGCTTACATCGCCCGCCTTGGCTAAATAACCAATGAAACCACCGGCAAATGTATCGCCAGCTCCGGTTGGGTCAAACACATCTTCCAACGGCAATGCTGGGGCATAAAATATTTCGTTCTGGCCGAAAAGTAAAGCACCGTGCTCCCCTTTCTTAATAATTAAATATTTAGGTCCCATGGCCATAATCTTCCGAGCGGCTTTCACCAACGAATATTCTCCGGATAACTGCCGGGCTTCTTCATCGTTAATAGAAAGCACATCTACCAGCGCTATGGTTTTGATTAACTCATCGTAAGCAATATCCATCCAGAAATTCATGGTATCCATCACAATCAGTTTCGGACGGTTTTGCAGTCGCTCGATTACCGTGCGCTGCACCTGGGGCGCCAGGTTACCCAGCATCAGGTACTCGCAGTTCTGATAAGCCTCCGGAATAATTGGGTCGAAATCGCCTAACACGTTCAGCTCGGTTACCAGCGTTTCGCGGCTGTTCATGTCGTTGAAGTACCGACCGGACCAGAAAAAGGACTTTTCGTTTTCTTTAATCTGTAAACCGGCAGTATCTACCCCGTGCTCCTGAAATAATTCGATATCGGACTTTAGAAAATCGCCGCCCACCACGGCCACCAGGTTTACCGGTTTTACAAAGTACGACGACGACAAAGAAATATAGGAAGCCGCGCCGCCTACAATTTTATCGGTTTTGCCAAAAGGCGTTTCCAGGGCATCGAAAGCTACCGACCCAATTACTAATAAGCTCATTTTATAGATTTAAGAATTTTATTTCGGATTTAGAACAAGCGGCAAAAATAAGATATTAATTTAAACTTATGCCTACGCCTGGTTCTGAGCCTGATAAAATTCTTAAGAGGGTGTTAGGATTTTGGATTGAGCCAAATACTAATTAGGTTTACCCCGAAATAAAATGACGAAATTTGTCGATAACTGCACTTATCCTACCTCCACTTCTGCAGCTTGGTAAAAGTCGGCCTGGTCAATTTCTACCTTATCCATCAGCAGGCTTAATAATCGTTCGCGGATAATTTTGTATTCCGGCATGCTTACAATCTCTTTTTTATTGCGGGGGCGGGGCAGGTGCAATTCTTCAATTTCCCGGATGGTGGCAGCCGGACCATCGGTCATTACCACAATACGATCCGATAAAAATATTGCCTCTTCAATGTCGTGGGTAACCATAATAATGGTTTTGCTCCGGTTTTCCAGGTTCCAGAGTTTTAACAATTCAATGTGCATATCGCCTTTAGTGAGGGCATCGAGGGCACCAAAAGGCTCGTCGAGCAAAAGCATATCGGGGTTAATGGCAAAAGCCCGGGCAATGGCTACCCGCTGTTTCATACCTCCCGACATCTGTTTCGGCAGCTTTTCGCGGTGCGACGATAAGCCTACCATCTTAATATATTTTTCCGTTATCTCTTTCTTCTCGTCCCGGGTTTTATTCTTTACCGCGGCATCTACGGCCTGAAAAATATTCTCGTACACGGTAAGCCAGGGCAGCAAAGAGTAATTCTGAAATACAATTCCCCGGTCGGGACCAGGACCTTTTACCGGTTGGCCGTTTATAGTAACCGTACCTTTGGTAGGCGTTAACATGCCACCAACGGCATTCATGATGGTAGATTTACCACAGCCCGAATGACCGATAATCGATACAATCTCCCCTTTTTTAATCTCCAAATCAATATTCCGAACGGCAGTATATTTGCCTTTAGGCGTGGGAAAAGATATTTCTAAGTTTTTTATTTCGAGGTACATAATATTCTGTTTTGAAATTTTGAATAAGGAAAAGAACTCACTCCTGTCATTCAGGAGGAAACTATTTGGCCACCTGCAACATAGTTTCCTCCTGAATGACAGACTGGAATAGCTGAGAGATGTAAACAGCTAGTTCCTAATTACTAATCGCTGACAACTGACAACTAAAAACTAACACCTAATTACTGTAAGAGAATCTTTTCTCCAGCAGGGTGAATATTTTGTCCAGGAGCAGACCAACCAGGCCAATAATTAAGATGCCGCAGATTACCTTTTCCAGGCTCAGAGCATTCCAGCTATCCCACACAAAAAAGCCAATACCCATACCGCCCGAAAGCATTTCGCCGGCTACAATTACGAGCCAGGCTACACTTATACTAAGACGCAAGCCCGTGATAATATGCGGCAAGCTGTAAGGAATCAGAATTTTGGTAATGTAGCGCCAGGTAGAAAAACCAAAGGCTTTGGCAACGTTTTTATGGTCGGCAGGGATGGTACTTACCCCGAAGGCCGTATTGATTAAAGTAGACCAAAGCGAAGTAATAAAAATAATAAAGATGGTAGCAGAACCTGCCGATTGAAAAACGGCCAAACCGATGGGAAACCAGGCCAGCGGCGAAACCGGTTTTAATATTTGCACAATGGGATACAATAGTTTCCGGCAAAAGGAATTTGCGCCCATCAGAATACCAAAGGGAATAGCTACCAGCGAACCCAGGCTAAAACCCAGAAACACTTTACCCAAAGAGCTAATCAGTTGCAGGGCAATACCTTTGTCGTTGGGACCATAATCGTAGAATGGGTCTTTTATTAATTCCCAGAAAACAGCTAGCGTAGCAAAAGGCCCGGGCAAAGCATCGGCCGTAACCTTACTAATCAGGTACCAACCTAATAACAGAATCCCGAATCCACCCAGCGTATAAGCGGCAGATTCCAAAGAGGGTTTCAGTTTTTGAAATATAGGTTTAACCGAAATACGGCTGGCCAAAGAAGTTGAAGACTGTAATTCTATGGCGGGGGTGCTGGTTTGAGCGTTCATCATGGTAAATATTTGATATTTTAAATGATTTTGTTTAACTCCTGACGCCAGGTAGGAAAACTGGCACCAGGAGCTTTAACTTATTATTATAAGTAAACAGACTTATTTTTGTGCCACTGGACCGCTGGGATTGTTCGGGTCGAAAGTAACTTTGTCCAGGTTTATGGTGAACGGTTTCATGTCGTCGTCCGGGATGGCAACACCCATTTCTTTGGCCACTTCGGTATATAAATCCTGCATAATCAGCTTGTCGGCAACGGCTTTGTAATCGGGCGTTTCTTTCAGGTAACCAAAGCGAACATATTGGTTCAGGTACCAGATGCCGTGGGCTTTGCGCGGATAGTTTACCTGGCCTTTATTGTGGTAAAGCATGTAATCGTCCTGGTAAGTGTGCTTGCCGTAATCGCAGCCTAAATCGTAGTTACCTAGCAGGCGGGCTTCAATTTCTTTGGCCGGGGCATTTACGTACGACTGACGACCAATTATTTCGGCGGCCTCTTTTCGGTTTTTCATATCATCCAGCCACATAGAAGCTTCCATAACGGCTTTCATTACTTTTTTCAGGTCGTCGCGGCGGCTTTCGCTAAACTGCTTGTTTACCACCAAAGCTTTTTCGGGATGGTTTTTCCATAAATCCTGGGTAGAAATATGCGTAAAGCCAATGCCTTGTTTCACGGCTACCTGGTTCCAGGGCTCGCCCACGCAGAAGCCATCCATATTGCCTACCTTCATGTTAGCTACCATTTGCGGCGGCGGAATGGTAATAATTTTTACCTTATTCTGGTCAACTTTAGCGGCGGCCAGCCAGTAACGCAACCAGATATCGTGCGTACCACCGGGGTAAGTCATGGCAAAGGTGAGTTCTTTCTGAGCCTGCATTTGGGTTACGGCGGCGGCTACGCCATCAATATTCCGGAAACCTACTTTGCCGCAGAAATCTTTCGAGAGCGTAATAGCCTGCCCGTTGTTATTCAGCAGCATGGCAATTTTCATTTCGGAACCGGCTTTACCGCTTACCCCGGTGTATACCGAGAAAGGCATCCCGAATAAACAATGCGCGCCGTCCAGTTCGCCGGTTAAAAGCTTGTCGCGCACATTGGCCCAGGAAGCTTCCTTGGATATCTGTACATCCAAACCGTATTTTTTAAACAAACCTTTTTCGTAAGCCACCACCAACGGCGCACAATCGGTAAGCGGAATAATACCCAAGGTTATTTTTTTACCTGTAGCAACCGTTTCTGAAGTCGTAGCAGATTCTGATTCGGCCGCTGATTTTCCGCCCGAACTACACGACGAGAATAAAGCCGAGGCAGCTAGTGCCAATAGCAGCGTAAAAAGGGCGGGGAAACTAAATTTTAATTTTTTCATTTCTATTTTATTTGAGTCCTAAAGAATATTATAAAAAGCGGTAGCCCTGCAGTGCCGTAAAACTGCCTGCTTGAAGCAAGAAAGATGTTCCGGAAAACTTATTTAGAAAGGAAAGTTGGCTTGATGTTAATCATCAGGTAAGCCCAATCGGCCTGCAAATCTGGATTAGAAACGTTCTTTACCGCCGAAGATGCCAGCGTAGAAGTAGCAAAGAAGTGAGAATAGCCGGCTTCCAGATTTATCATTTTGGTTAAGCCGTAGTTTACCACCAAATCGAGTTCGGTACCAAAGTTACGATCCAGGCTTACGCGGTCGTTGTTTACAACGTTATTAGAAGCCACAAACTGGTGCGCATCCAGGTTCATAACCAAGTTATCTTTTAGTTTATAGCGCGATTTGAGGTAATAATTAATTAAGCCGTTTTTGCCAAAGCCATCGGCTACGTAAAAGTAATCCATGTTACCCCAGAACTTATGCGGCGTACCATAAAGCGGATCGAACTGCCGGTTGGTAGCATTAGGCGTAACGCGGTTATTGCCGGAAGTATAATCAATACCGGGCCCAACGCTCAGTTGCGGCGAAACTGCATACATGGCCGCCGCTGACACCAGGTGCGAACGCAGTTTGCCGCCATTTTTATCTTTGCCGCCTTGCAGGTAAGCGCTGCCGGTAAAGCTAATTTTGGGCGAAAGGTTGGTGGCCACATAAAAACCGGAAGTTACCCGACTCCAGGTGCCTTTATCCAGCACCCGCACGGTGCTATCCATATGGTATTTATTAAAGTCATCTTTCAGAATCAGAAAAGAGGCATTGCCTTTACCAAATTTACGACCCAGGTACAGAAACTGCAATGATTTATACAAAGTACCTATGCCATTGGTGCCGGCGGTGTAGCCGGTCGGGATACCATTATAGATAGTACTGGCCTTCCGTTCCTGGTTTTGATTATAAGCTACACCCAAATGCCCCATCCAACCCTTGTGTTCCAGTTTTAGCAAAGCCAAATCGTGGCGCCGACCTTGCTGCAGCCAGTCCAGGTTACCCAACAGGCGGGAGTCATCGTAAACCAGTTCCTGCCGACCTATTTTTAGAGAGAGATTTTCAATGGCGGCGGTAGTATCCAATAGCATAATTTCGCCCCAGGCTTCGTGCACGAGTAAACCATCATTAGCATCAGGGGTAATGCGGTTAATGGTAGAGGCATCTTGTCCCCAAATCCGTACATCCTGAATAGCGGTAAAAAGTTTAAAGCGGTAACCGGTGTAACCTACATTTAAGCGGGTGCGCTGGGAGGTAAAAAAAGCGGGTGCCGCCTCTTTGGTGGTTAGGGTACCCTGCCCGTTGCGCAGCTCTGAGCGGGTGCGTACCTGCCCCGAAACGGTAAACTGCGCCAAGGCAAAATTACTACTCAACAGCCCCAGCAATAGCGCGCCGAAAAGTTGATTCCGTAACTTTTTTTTCATAAGTTTGAATAGTTTTAAGTTAGAAATAATTTAAAATGAACCTTTAATTATTGCCCTGGAAGAGTTGCCGCTCTTCCAGGGTTTTTTATTGCTGTTTTTTAAGCTTCTGAAAAATTTTACTTATTCCTCACTTACCTATCTCTTTATTAAGCCACTCTCTTTATTAATATTTTATTAACTCAGGTATTTACTTAATATTTTAACCGTAATTTTGAGTAATTATACTTAATACATCAATATACACCTAAATATTTAACCATTATTTTATAATATTTATGTTTTCTTGTAAAACATACCTCATTTGAACAGTATATTTGTAAAATAATCAACTTTATAGTATTTTTATTAAATACTTAAAAAGTAACAATTCTCTAAACTTATTATAGTTACTTAGTTAAGATTACGCTGCTCAATAACACCATAGCTTTAACCTAAACCAAAAACCAATTACCACTACCAAACCGCAGCATCTAATCGCCTTATTATGAATTTGTCCGCTGACCCACAGATTGCCCGTAAAATTACCCGCCTGTATTTGCTGGCTCTCACGGCAGTGGCATTACTATCTATAGGTGGGCAATATTTGGTGCAGCGTTCGCTGGAAAGTCAATCCAATGACTCGCGGGTGGTAAATATTGCGGGCCGGCAGCGCATGCTCAGCCAGAAAATAACCAAAACGGTTTTGTTGCTGCAGGAGCAACCCGATAGCTTGCTACTAGCTACTTACCTGGCTGATTTGGATGAAGCGCTGGATTTGTGGCAGAAAAGCCATAAAGGATTGCAAAGCGGTTACCTGGCTTATATTCAAACGCCGGTAAACAACAGCGATTCTACCCGGGCTATGTTTGCGGCCATTAATCCGCTTTTTGGAGCTATCTATAATAATGCAAAGTTTGTAAGTAAATATTTTCATCAGCACGCAACCAATATTCCAGTTCCGGCGGACATCCGAAATAACATCCGGATAATTCTTGCCAACGAGCGGGCTTACCTTGGGGGCATGAACCAGATTGTTTTTCAGTACGATGCCGAAGCCAAACGGCGGGTAAACGCTTCGCAGCAAATTGAGCTTATACTATTATTATGTACGCTGATTATTCTGGCCCTGGAAGGTTTGTTTATTTTCCGGCCGGCCGTGCGGCAAATTCAACGTACCATTGGGTTGCTCATCGATTCGGAACAACGCACCCACCGGGTAAACGAAGAATTGGTAGCGGTAAATAAATCGCTGGAAGAAACCCGCGAAGCCTTACTGCGAGCCACCGACGAAAAATACCGGCAGCAAATAAACGAGCAGAAAATGCGGTCGGCGTACTTAATAGAAGGCCAGGAAGAAGAGCGCAAACGGGTAGCCTTAGAAATTCACGACGGGCTGGGCCAGATGCTAACGGCCCTGAAATTTGGCATTGAGAAAATTGGCGATTCGGTAAACACTACCGAAACCGCCCAACAAAACCTGGATGAACTCCGCAGCCTCGTGAGCCAAACTATTACAGAAGCCCGCACCATTTCGTTTAATTTAATGCCGGCTGTACTAAACGATTTTGGTATTTCTTCGGCTTTAAAATTACTAACTACGCAGGTGGCCTCCAACGCTGCGGTTAACGTAACTTTTAATACCAACTGGAACGGCAAAAGGCTGGCCCGCAACCTCGAAATCGGCTTGTACCGGGTAAGTCAGGAAGCCCTCAACAACGCCGTAAAATACGCTGAAGCTACTGATATTACCGTCGAGCTCTGGCACAAAAAGAAATATATTCACCTGACCATCCTGGATAATGGGCGCGGCTTTAGTCCGCAGAAATTATCTACCCGATCCCGTAAATCCGGTCCCTCGCACGGCATCAGCAACATGAAAGAGCGCGTTTACATTATAAACGGCGACATTAACATAAATTCCAAGCCCGGACAGGGCACCCAGATACACGTAAAAGTACCTTTACTCCTAACCGACCATGCATAAAATAAAAGTAATATTAGCCGACGACCACACCATAGTGCGCAACGGCATTCGGTCTTTACTCGAAGGCCTTACGGATATAGAAATTGTAGGCGAAGCCCAAAACGGTGCCGAAGCCCTCACCAAAGTAAAAGAATTAACGCCCGATGTACTGATGATAGACATTGCCATGCCGGTTATGAATGGTCTGGAAGCCACCGCCCAGCTCAGCAAACTGCATAAAAGCACCAAATGCCTGATGCTCTCGATGCACAACAACGAAGATTATATTCTGAAATCGGTAGAGGCCGGGGCTTACGGCTATTTATTAAAAGATACGACCCGCGACGAAATGCTGCGCGCCATCCGGACCGTGGCCAGCGGCGAGAAATATTACAGCCCGTCGGTATCTAATATTATTATCTCTTCTTACCTGCAAAAAGTAAAATCACCCGAAACAGCGCTGCCGCCTAAAAAGAAGCTGAGTAAACAGGAAAAAGCTATTCTGAAATTTATTGTAGAAGGCTCGAACAGCCGCGAAATTGCCGAAAAACTAAATCTCAGCGTCCGCACCATCGATAACCACCGGGCCAGTATGATGAAACGCCTGGGTGTAAAAAATGCTGTAGAGTTAGTGCGGAAGGCTTTAGAAGAAAAATTAGTTTAGGCTCGCTGTTTACAGACCACTGCTTTTTTGAAGTATATTTTTGCTTATTTATATTATTTGGTGATGTATGTTATTAAAATATATTTCAAAGCGTATCCATCTTTAAACCAATTTCTTCGACTTAAGATATTAAACAACATAAATCTGTTATTCTAAGCTGATTATATAGGATAAGTATTATTACATCAGGAAAGTATAGTGGTTATCTTTTGAAAGATTTCATCTTTCAATACATAGGTGCTAACAGTTAGCTATTGTTTAAGTTTGCTCATGGCCGCAAGGCCCCGTTTGGGCACTCAGACTGTAACGTCTTCCTTTGCTCGTACCTCGCAATGCTGCGCACCGGAATCCTTTAAGGTCTTCGCTGCCCAAACTGCTGTAGTCTGCTTCGGAGCTGCTGCCTTTCCCGACCTAACTAAAATAAGTGTTAACTAATAACACCTACTTGGGCAAACAAAATATTAAACAAGAACCACGAACAGTCCCCCTTTGGAGGGGGTAGGGGGAGGATTAACAGCAGCTAACCCAAAATCATAAAACCGAGGATTAGCCTACCCTCTACCAAACGTAAGTAGCATCAATATAAGCCAACTTCAGGCCTTAATATATTTCACAAATATTAAACTCTTTAAAAAGTTTTCTCTTCCAATGCCTCTACCTTAAACTTTCACTTGCGCGCTATTTTCAATTATTGTATTTTTGACAATAAGTATAAGCAAGACTTACTTTTTTAGCTTTCGTACATCAGTAATTAATAATAAACCATCCACACAAATAAAAATGTATAAATCTATCTCTCTTAAAAAAGCTTTGCTGGCTATAACGCTGCCGGCTGCTTTATTAACCGGTTGCGAGCAAAAAAGACCCGCCGCCGAAACAGAAACATCAACGAATCAGCCGGCAGATACAACCGCTCAAACTGCGGATTCTACCGGCCGAAAATTCATGAACAAACCGTTGATTTCCGAAATTTACACCGCCGACCCTTCGGCGCACGTATTTAACGGCCGCATTTACATTTATCCTTCGCACGACATAGAAGCGGGCATTCCGCAGAACGACAACGGCGACCACTTTGCCATGCGCGATTACCATATTTTATCAATGGACAGCATCAACGGCAAAGTTACCGACCACGGCGTAGCCTTGGATGTTAAAGATATTCCGTGGGCCGGCCGCCAGTTGTGGGCACCCGATGCCGCCTTTAAAAATGGCACTTATTATCTGTATTTTCCAGTGAAAGACAAGCAGGATATTTTCCGGATTGGGGTAGCTACGAGCAAATCGCCGACTGGTCCGTTTAAAGCCCAGCCGCAGCCAATCGCAAATAGCTACAGCATGGACCCAGCCGTATTTACCGATACCGATGGCACTTCTTATATGTATTTCGGTGGTATTTGGGGTGGACAATTACAACGCTGGAGCAGCGGCAAATATAACCCCAAAGACGAATACCCCGCCGACGACCAGCCAGCTTTAACGCCAAAAGTAGCAAAACTCAGCCAGAACATGCTGGAGTTTGCCGAACCGGTTAAGAACGTACAAATATTAGGCAAAGACGGAAAGCCTTTGTTAGCGAAAGAAAACGATAAACGCTTTTTTGAAGCCGCCTGGCTGCATAAATATAATGGCAAATATTACTTCTCCTACTCTACCGGCGACACCCATAATATTGCCTACGCCATTGGCGACAGCCCTTACGGCCCCTTCACGTACCAGGGCATAATCCTGAACCCGGTGCTGGGCTGGACCAACCACCACTCCATCGTACAGGTTAAAGATAAGTGGTACTTGTTCTACCACGATACCGAACTTTCAAAAGGCCAGACACACCTGCGCAACGTAAAAGTTACCGAGCTTACCCACCGTCCGGATGGTACCATCGAAACCATTACAGCTTACCAGGAATAATAACAATTAAAATAAATACAAAAAGCCAGCTTCTGCCTAAAAACAGAGCTGGCTTTTTTATGAATTCAACCCACGCGTGTCATTCAGGAGGAACCTATGTAGCTGATTCAAGGACCGTTGCTATGATCAAATTAAATTGAATATTAAATAAATCTAATCTCAATTTTGCCAATAGCTACCGCTTCTGAATCTTCTAAAAAGTTTCCTCCTGAATGACAGATTTGAATTAAGGATAAGGAATTATTTAAACTGCTGAATAATTACTGGCTTACTTTTTACTTTGAGCGCCGGGCTGTTTCTGGCTGTATTTCTGCAGTGCGCCTTTAAAATATCGGCCTTGCCGAGTAGGTGTAAACTGCCAGTCGCTGATGAGCATAGGCGACCATTGCGGGTCGAAAACCCAAACAGTATAGGAAATACCATTTTCATCGGCGTATTTGGTAATAGCGTCGCCGTAAGATTCGTCGCTGATAACTGGTACGTGGGCACCTTTGTCGTCGGGGCCGCAGAAGCCAATTTCGGTTAAGATTACCGGGTATTTCTTAGCGACAAAGCCCCAGTCGGCGGTCCATTTTGGTTCCCAGGGTTTTTCGCGTTTCTGCGGATACGGGTGGCTAACATAGGCAATTCCTTCGGCTTTAATGGGGTCCTGGGCCACCGGGGTAAGGTCGTAAGCCCAGTTAAAACCAGCTACCAACGGCACCGCTTTAGAACCGTTTGCCCGGATAATTACAATCATTTCTTCTACTATTTCTTTCCACTGCGCCCAGGTGCAGGTACCGGCTGCCCCGCCCATTACAGTGGGTTCGTTAAACAACTCGAACATAGCAACCGTGGTATTGCCTTTATAATGCTGGGCCATGGTGCGCCAGAACTCAAAAGTTTCCTTTTTGGTTGTCTCGTAATTGCCGCGCTGGTAAAGTTCCGAGCGCAGGTTGCCAATGCTGTGCCAATCAATAATTACGTACATGCCCAGTTCGGTGGCCCATTGCACGCCCTGATCCAGCAGTTTCAGGTAGTTTTCCTGGCCTTGCTTGCGCCAGGCATTCGGGTGTACCGGAAACCGTACCACATTGGCGCCCCAGCTTTTCATAGCCTGAAAATATTCTTTGTTCCAGTGCTTATCTCTTTCGAGTTTATCCGGGTCGCTGGTATCCAAGCCGCGGAATACAATGGTTTTGCCATCGCTGGTAACGAATTTATTGCCTTGCACGCTTATTTGGGGTAAGGTGGTGTTTTGAGCAAAGCAAGGGTTACAAGCAAGCAGAAGGAGGGAAATTAAAATTACAGGTAGTGTTTTCATTAAGGCTTTATCCTACTTAATATTTCGGCAAGAAAGATAAAAAATTAAGTAAACTTAAACGCTGCTTTAAACCCTTACCCCCACTTTATTTTAACTCGATATTTATAAAAGTTTTCATCCTTTGTCAGGATTAATAAATTTTCGGTAGCTCCTTGGGCTAAAATTATTATATCGAACGGATCGCAATGGTGATATTCCAGTTGTAAAAGTACCTGAATATGTGGATAGATAATAGGTAGAATTTCGATGTCGTTATCGGCCAGCAAGTCTGCTATTTTATTAAAACCTGATTGGAGCCGGAGTTTATCAAGGCTTAGCTTTATAGCAATTTCCCAAATACTGGCAATACTAATAAAGCATTTATTATTGATATTCTTTATGTCCCTTCGAACTTGCTCCGGTAAAGATTCATCACCATTAATAAACCAAATGAACGTATGCTTATTCAGGAATAAGTCTATTACATATATTCTTTAAAATTATTCTTTAAAATCTTCTAATGGTTCATCAAAGTCGGGTGCCATCTCAAAAAAGCCCTTGGCATACCCGAATTGGCGTTCTTTTATTTCTTTTTTTGATTTCTCTTTCTGCTTAAGAAATTCCACAAAGTCTGAAACTTCCTTCTTGAGATCAGGTGGCAAAGACGATATCTGGGAGAATAATTGAATATCTGTCATAAGGCTTTTCTGTTTAATACAAAATCTCCGGAATAAAATGTTGTCTTTGATAATTAGAAGATAATGAATCTTATCAAGAAAACCAGGATATGTTATAAAACAAAGAAGCCTCTGCTTTCGCAGAGGCTTCTTGGGGTGGGAGACGGGGCTCGAACCCGCGACCCCCAGAATCACAATCTGGTGCTCTAACCAACTGAGCTACAACCACCGTATTATTTAGTGATGCAAAGGTAACATACTATCTTTAGTTTTTCAATAGCAAAGTTAAATTTTTTAATTTTTTATCGGGTAAATAATAAACGTTCGCCCATTTTACCTTCGTCGAAGCGGCCTTCGGCATACGCCAGGTGCCCCGATACAAAGGTATGCGTAATTACACCCGTAAAGGTTTTGCCTTCGAGCGGCGACCAGCCACATTTATATAAAATATTTTCTTTGGCTACGGTTTGCTCCTGGTTTAAATCTACCAGCACCAAATCGGCCCAGTAACCTTCCCGGATATAGCCGCGCTCGGCTACATCAAAACAAATAGCCGGGGCGTGGCTCATTTTTTCCACTATTTTCTCCAACGAAATTTCGCCACGGTTATAAAAATCGAGCATCAGGGCCAGCGAGTGCTGCACCAGGGGCAAACCCGAAGGCGCCTTTTTATACAGGTTCTGTTTTTCTTCCCAGGTATGCGGCGCGTGGTCGGTGGCAATTATATCCAGTTTATCGTTTAGCAGTGCCGGCAGCAAAGCAGCTTTGTGGCTTTTTTCTTTTATGGCGGGGTTGCATTTTATGCCAGAGCCCAGCGTTTCGTAATCATCCTTATCGAAATACAAGTGGTGCACGCACACCTCGGCGGTAATTCTTTTTTCGGCTAGCGGTATATTGTTCCGGAATAATTCCAGTTCGTCGGCGGTAGAAATATGTAGAATGTGCAGGCGGGTATTATGCTTTTGCGCCAGTTCCACCGCCATCGACGATGATTTATAACAAGCTTCGGCACTTCTAATTTCGGGGTGGCAGCGCATCGGAATATTTTCGCCGTATTGTTCGTCGTATTTTTGCTGATTGGCCCGGATGGTGGCTTCGTCTTCGCAGTGCACCGCTACCAGCATGGGCGCTTCTTTAAATATTTTCTCCAGTACGGCCTGGTTATCTACCAGCATGTTGCCCGTAGACGAGCCCATGAATATTTTAATGCCGCACACATTCTGCGGATCTGTTTTTAGTACCTCCTCCAGGTTGTCGTTAGTGGCGCCCATAAAAAAAGAATAATTCGCCAGCGAGGTATTGGCACCAATCTCGTATTTCTGAGCGAGTAATTCCTGCGTAATGGTGTTGGGTACCGTATTGGGCATTTCCATAAACGACGTAACGCCACCCGCTACCGCTGCTCTGGATTCCGTGAAAATATCGCCTTTGTGGGTTAAGCCCGGCTCCCGGAAATGCACCTGATCATCAATTACGCCTGGCAATAAATATTTACCGCTGGCATCAATGGTTTCATCGGCTGTTAAAGTAATATTTTCCGCCACCTGACTTATCCGGCCATCTTGCACATACACATCGCTCCGGAATATTCGGCCTTCATTAACCAGTTGGGCATTTTTAATGAGATAGGTTTTCATGTTGCAGATACTAGATATTAGATGCTAGATACTAGATATTAGATACTAGATAATGGATTCGCTATGTTAATACTTGGTAAAGATTTTGGAACCCAGTAACAAAGCAAGCAAAGAAGTACTTACAAAACAAACCAATATTAAAGAACTAACCCTGTTATAAGCTTTAAACTTAAGACAGAATACCACCCTACCCCTCCTGGAAAGCAAGCTTTCTGGAAAAAGGCGGGGAGCTAAGCCGTTGCGTACTCGCCTGCTTTCGCCAGAAATAAATCCAATTCAGAACCAACAACTAACAACCAATTACCAACAACTAATCCCTAACAACTAAAAACAAATCGCTAACCGCTTATTTACCGTACCTTTGTGTAAATACTATTGCTATGGCCACTACTTTCGAAGATTTTAAATTAAATAAACAATTGCTAATGGCGGTTGCCGAAGCCGGTTATACTGCCCCAACGCCGGTGCAGGAAAAAACCATTCCGCTGATTACGGCCGGCCACGATGTAATGGGTATTGCCCAAACCGGTACCGGCAAAACCGCCGCTTTTGTGTTGCCTTTGCTCATGAAGGTAAAATTTGCGCAGGGCACCCACCCGCGGGCCTTAATTGTGGCACCCACCCGCGAACTGGCCATGCAGATTGAAGACCATATAAAATTATTGGGTAAATATACCGATATCCGCTACCTGGCTATTTACGGTGGCGTTGGCCCCAAAACCCAGATTGAAAAAATTAAAGCCGGATTAGATATTTTAATTGCTACGCCGGGGCGCCTGATGGAAGTTTACCTGAAAGGCGATTTAGTACTAAAAGA
Organism: Adhaeribacter rhizoryzae; assembly: GCF_008629685.1. Classification (GTDB taxonomy): domain Bacteria; phylum Bacteroidota; class Bacteroidia; order Cytophagales; family Hymenobacteraceae; genus Adhaeribacter; species Adhaeribacter rhizoryzae. Next base: position 84,254 of record NZ_VWSF01000014.1, read on the forward strand.
ACTGAAAACCCTGGTGCTGGATGAAGCCGATAAAATGATGGATATGGGCTTTATGCCGCAAATCCGGCGGCTGCTGGAGGTAATTCCGCGTAAGCGCCAGAACTTGCTTTTCTCGGCTACCATGCACGAACGCGTCGAAAAATTATCGGAAGAGTTTTTGGAGTTCCCGATGAAGGTAGAAGTAACGCCATCGGCCACGCCCGTAGAAACGGTATCGCAGGTGCTGTACCAAATCCCCAATTTGCCTACTAAAATAAATATGCTCGAATATTTATTCCAGAATACCGAAGAATTTAACCGGGTCATGATTTTTACCCGAAGCAAGAAAAACGCCGAAAACGTTTCGAAATTCCTGGACCGGAAAGTAGCCGGTGTAACCCGGGTTATTCACGGCAACAAAGGGCAGAACACCCGCATCAACGCCATGGAAGCCTTCCGGAGCGGCGAAGTACGGTTTTTAGTAGCTACCGATGTGGCTTCGCGGGGCATTGATATTAGCGATGTGAGCCACGTAATTAATTTTGATGTGCCCGTTATTTACGAAGATTACGTGCACCGCATTGGCCGCACCGGCCGGGCGATGCAAACCGGCAGTTCTATTACGTTTGCCAATGAGGCCGAAATGCACCACATCCACGAAATAGAAAAGCTGATTAAAATGCAGATTCCGGAAGCAACTTTACCGCCCGAAGTAATTGTAACGGATACCGGATTTGAGGAAAAGCAAGAAATTGCCCGCGACCTGGACAAACAAAAGCGTAAATCTGACCCCAACTTTAAAGGCGCTTTCCACGAGAAAAAAGAACAACTCCACGAAGGCGTAATAGATAAGCGCACCGGCCGGCCTTTCCAGGAGAAAAAACCAACCAAAATCAGGGGCTTCCGCCGGAATAAATCTTAGTTTCGTTATTCGTTATTCGTTGGTCGTTATTCGTTGTTCGATTTTTTACTGACGTAATTTTTATGCTCACCAAAAAGAGGCTGTTTTTTTTCGATAGCAGCTATCGCGAGCGTCCTCGCTCGTGAGGTTTTCTTCCGGCCTCTGGCCGCTGTAATTAATTATTAAAAGAATAGTTAGTTGAAGTGGCCAGAAGCCTGATAAAAACAGACACAGGTGAGACGCCAACGCCACAAGCACTCAACAACCAACAATCAATATTTACTGAATACTGTTAACTGACCATTGTAATTAACGGTGCAGGAAAGGTAAATTGAGAGTGCTAACCTGCGAAACCAGGAAAGTAAGGGTTACGCCCCAAAACACGGCGCTCCAAAGCATGTGCACCAGAATATGACGTTGCGAAGCGCCTAATACTGTAGCCACTACGGTACCAATTATCGGGGTTAAAAGAATAGGCGTTAAGAAAGCAATACCTACCATCCCGAAACGCTGCCAAACCCTTACAATCCGGCGGTTCTTTTTGGTAAATATTGGTTTTTGTTTTTGGCGTTGCTGCTCGGCGTACCACTTCGAAAAAAGGGTGCCAATACCCGAGAAAATAAAAACGCTCGTCATCATGCCGGCAACGGTCAGGGCCATGGTAGCCCCCAACGACAAACCCAACGACACACCCGCTAAGGGTCCGCCAAAGAACTTGACCATGCTCAGCAAAAAAACAGATATATATTTAAAAATCTCGGCAGCCACCACCTTTAGTAATCTAATTTGTATGTATACTAATCGCTAAACATACGACAATTATTATACACATGGCTAACATTTTTTATCCGAAACCAAAAGTTCTTGAAAAGAAAACAACAGATAAAGAAATGGTAATATTTCCGGATTTACAACTTGTTTCCAAATGCCAGATCGCCGGCATCGCCTAAACCCGGTACAATGTAAGCATGCTCATTTAGCTTCTCATCCATGGCTCCCAGCCACAAATTAACATCTGGCAACTCATTTTGTACGTGCTCTACCCCCTCGGGGCTGGCAATAACCGAGGCAATATGCACCTGGCGGGGCTTACCAAAGCGCAGCATGGCCTTATACGTTAAAACCAACGACTTTCCGGTTGCCAGCATCGGGTCTACCAGAATTAGTACTTTTCCGGCGAGCGAGGGTGCCACCAGGTAATCTACATTCACGCTTATTTCGGTAGTTGCTTCTAAGCGGTAAGCGGCCACAAAAGCACTGCCGGCCTGATCGAAATAATTCAGGAAACCCTGGTGAAAAGGCAAACCCGCCCGCAAAACTGTAGCCAGCACCGGAAAATCCGTTAAGGTTTGTTCTTCGGTTAAAGCCAGCAAAGTCCGGATTTGCCTGGGTGCGTAAGTGAGTTGGGTTGATATTTTGTAGGCCAGAATCTCGCCAATCCGCTCCATATTGCGCCGGAAACGCAGGCTGTCTTTCTGAATATTAATATCGCGTAACTCGGCTATAAAATGATTGGCTACGGAAGGTTCCTGGTTAAGAATATAGATCATGGGCTGGCTTTAAAATTCCGGTTAAGCAGTTGGTGGACTAAAGATACATAACCCCCGGACTTTGTTCTTACCTTAACTTAAAATTTTATAGCTTCTAAAAACCTAATAAAGGCAAATGTTTAGAACAAGAACCGGCAGCTTGTAATTTAGCTATGCCTGCTACCCGCTATTATAGCCTAAAATTAAGGTAATTAGCGCGCAAAAAATTCTACCTAAACTAATTTTGCCCATTCGAGTACAAATTGTGATTTAGAAATATATCTCGTTACTTTAACCGATTTTTCGGACTGCTACCGCCTATGAACCTGCGCAAAAATTACTTCCTTTATTTTCTGTTGTTGTCACCTTTTTGCACCCTGGCCCAGGGCACCTTTGTTCCCCTCGACCGCGAAATCTACCATATTGTTGATCGGTTTCAGGTAAAATACGGGAGTAAAGCACCAGATTTACATACCGGCATCCGACCCTACCGGCGCCTGGACGTAGCCAAACTAGCCGAAGAAGCCCACTGGGACCAGCAAAATTTATCGGAAGCCGATAAGTTTAACAAAGAATATTTACTCAACGATAACTGGGATTATACCACCCGCGAAACCCGCCACACCGGCAAACCTTTTCTGAAATATTTTTTCCGCAATAAACCCGATTTGTTTCACGTAGACGACCAGGATTATAGCATTCGGGTAAACCCGGTGTTGCAGTTTCAGGTGGGCAAAGATTCCGACACCGAAGGTTCCCGGTATATTAACACGCGGGGGGTGCAGGTAGAAGGCAATATTAACAACCGCTTAGGCTTTTACACTTTTCTGGCCGATAACCAGGCCCGTTTTCCGGGTTACGTAGAAGAGCGCATAGACCGCGACAATATTGTGCCGAACGAAGGTTATTACAAGCCATTTAAAGCCACCGGCTACGATTTTATTACCGCCCGCGGCTATATTAATTACGGCCTGAGCAAAGATATTAACGTGCAGTTTGGTCACGATAAAAACTTTATTGGCAATGGCTACCGCTCATTGGTGTTATCGGATTATACCGCGCCTTACTTTTTCCTGAAGCTGAACACCAAAATCTGGCGGCTGCACTACATGAATTTATTTGCCGAAATGAATTCGGATTTTGAATTCCGCGATCAGTTGCTGCCCAAGAAATATTTTGCTTACCACCATCTGAGCCTGAATATTACCCCGGCCATAAATGTGGGATTGTTTGAATCAGTAATATTTTCGCGGGGCAAAGGACGCTTTGAGTTGCAATACCTCAACCCCATTATTTTTTACCGCTCCGTAGAACAACAATTAGGCTCCAACGATAATGCCTTGCTGGGCTTCGATTTTAAAGCCAATATTTTGCGCACCGCGCAAGTTTACGGGCAATTTATGCTGGATGAGTTTTTACTGAGTGAAGTACGGGCGGGCAATGGCTGGTGGGCCAATAAGCAGTCTTTTCAGTTGGGCGCTAAATATTTTGATGTGGCCGGCATCCGGAACTTAGATGCGCAGGGCGAGTTTAATTTTATACGGCCCTACACTTACCAGCACGAAGATCAGTTTACGAATTACCAGCACTACCGGCAGCCGCTGGCGCACCCCATGGGGGCTAACCTGTACGAGTTTATTGGTATTTTGCGTTACCAGCCCACCGGCCGCCTTTTCCTGACGGGCAAAGCTTTGTATACCAAACAAGGCGTAGATGCCGACAGCGCCAATTGGGGTTCTAACGTTTTAAAATCGTATAACCAGCGCCCCTACCCAGCGCCCAATCAGCAGGAATACGGGCACAAAGTAGCCGGACAAAACGCTACCAACCTGTTACACCTGGATTTAACAGCTTCCTGGCAGCTCCGGCACAACATGTTTATCGATGTAAAACAAATATTGCGGCGGCGCACAAGCGAGTTAGACCTGATGAACAACAATGCTTCGTTTACCTCGGTATCATTCCGCTGGAATATTCCGCAACGGCTACAGGAGTTTTAATATTTTTAATCCCAGCGGTTGCGGGTTGAAGCCGCATAACGTCCGCCGCCCAGGAAAAATAAGGCTAAAGCACCCAGTAAAAATAAAGCCGGTAGTTCTATGGCCCAACCGCCGCTTTTACCTAACTGCCCTATTTCCTGCATATGCGATAAAATAATGGCCGTTAGCATATTACCAACCACCAGCAAAGCTGCAATGCGCGTCCGGAAACCTAACAAGAGCAGGATGGGCGCAATTACTTCGCCTATGTAAACACCGTATGCGAAGAAGCCGGGCAGGCCTTTGCCTTCCAGCATACCTACCAGCCAACCAATGCCGTTTATGAGTTTACTAATGCCATGCAACAATAAAAGGCCACCAACCGCTAATCGCAATATTAACCTTCCGGTATCACCAGATCCGGCAGTTGTTGTGTCATAATATCTTTCCATGTATAATAATACCTCAAAACCTGCTTAAATGTTATAAATCAAGTGTTTTGAGGCTCGGCAACAGATATAATACCCAATAATATAAGCTATCTTCCATAGATACGCTCTCTGTCATTTTGAAAAAATCTATTGTTTAGACGTTCTTACAGGCAACTAGCGTTAAAAGGTATATTGCCTACTTGATTTTCTAACCAAAAGGTCCTTCCAGGATGACAAAAATAAAGGTGCGTTTTATGGAAGGTAAAATTTACTATTTGGTATAATTAAGTTAAAATAAAAACGGCCGGTAATAATTATCGGCCGTTTTTATTTTGATTAACATTTAAATATTATTTAAATCGCAACGTAATCTTTCAGGTAAAGTGCCCTTTCTTCCGGGGTCCATTTTTGTTCTATTTTAATAATATTACCGGCATCGGCAAATTTTACGGGTTTGGATTTAACAGTAAGGCGGATGAAATGATGGTTAAAAACCCCCAAAGCAATATGCATGGGTTTAACATCGCCTTGCTCCAAATGCCGTTTTTTGCTGCGCATATACAAATCAAAATCAGCGCCCTGAATGCGCTCGTCCCAGAGCCCCACTTTTTCCAGGCCGCGCCGCGTCATAATTACAGAATTGCCTACAAAGCCTTCCTGCACCTGGTTACCAAAACGCGCGTAACGTTTGGCGCAGAATTTTTCCCAGTCGCCGTACATCAGTTTGGCCATGAGTCTGAAAGTAAAGCCGTTGCGGGCAATATTGCTGATAATATTCTTGATTAATTTCCAGCGCCGGCCCAAAGCCAAAGTTGCCGGCACACTTTCTACCCGCTCAATGCCGCAACTGGTAATAATATCGAGTTGGTTGGCCTGCATAGCTTCCAGAATATGTTGGTCCCAGTGCGGGGCCACAATAATATCGTTGTTTAAAAAAGCCAGCACCCCGTATTTTGCTACCCGAATGCCCTGGTTCTGGCAGTACGGATAAGAATAATTCTGCTGGTTTTGAATAACGGTGGCGCCTACGCTTTGGAAGAATTCGCGGCTGCCATCCGTAGAGTTGTTATCAATTATGATTAACTCAAACGGGTTATGGGTATATTTTACCAGCTTTTCGTAAAACAGCTTGTTCATTGCCAATTGGTTATGCACCGCTGTAATAATACTGACCATGTTGTGTTTTTAAGTAATTAGCAGGCTGCAAAGGTACCAAAATAACCTAAACCCGCCACCATTCCTGTTCCGTTGCAGATTAATGCGTAACTTGCAGCGTTTTTCTGTTACCCATTTATTCTCCGGATGAAAACCTATTTCCGTTTACTGGCCTTTGCCAAACCTTATAGCCGGTTTGTACCGTCCTATGCTATTTTGGCAATATTGGCCGTTTTATTCGGGTTGGTAAACTTTTCGCTGCTAATTCCTTTACTCAACGTTTTATTTAATACCACGCCCGAAGTAGCGGCTCCTGCCAAACCCACTTTTGCCTTAAATATTGAATATTTTAAAGACCTGTTTAACTACACATTTTATAATATCCGGGCCGAGAAAGGACCAATGGGCGCACTGCAATATGTTTGCATCATTATTTTAGTCTCGGTCTTTTTATCGAACCTGTTCAAATATTTGTCGCAGCGCGTTATGACTTCCATGCGGACGTACGTGGTGCGAAACCTGCGGCGGGCTTTGTTCGAGAAAATATCGAACCTGCACGTGGGATATTTTCACCACCAGCGCAAAGGCGATTTACTTTCGAGCGTTTCGAACGATGTAAGCGAAATTGAAAACTCCGTGGTTAGTTCGGTGCAAGTAGTTTTCCGGGAACCGCTCATGATTATCGGGTACTTTATTTTCCTGTTCATGATCTCGGCCCAGCTTACCCTTTTTACTTTGCTTGTTTTACCAATTTCGGGCGGCATTATTGCTTTTATTGGGCGCAAATTACGCCGCGATGCCAAACGAGGCCAGGACTTATTGGGTAATTTGCTGAGCGTAATGGAAGAAACCATTTCGGGTAACCGCATAATAAAAGCCTTTAATGCCCAAACTTACGTGCAGGATAAATTTGACGTAGAAAATAACCGCTACAAAGATGTATTAAGCTCAGTCTGGAACAAGCGCGAACTGGCCTCGCCGGTTTCGGAATTTTTGGGTATTACGATAGTAGTAGGCGTTCTGCTGTACGGCGGCCATTTAATTATTAACCAGCAATCAGATTTAAGCGCCAGCGAATTTATTACCTTTATTGCGCTCTACTCCCAAATATTAATCCCGGCCAAGAATATTTCTACCGCCATGACCAATATTCAGCGGGGTATTGCTTCCGGCGACCGCATCCTCAAAATTATTGATTACCCCGAACAAGTTACCGAAAAACCCAATTCTTTGCCGCTAACCGAATTTAAATCCGGCATTGAGTACCGTCACGTCGATTTCCAATACGAGAAAGAAAAAGTATTAAATAATATTTCGCTCTCGGTGCCGAAAGGTAAAATGGTTGCGCTTATCGGGCAATCCGGCTCCGGTAAATCTACCCTCGCCGATTTGCTGCCCCGCTTTTACGATGTAACCGGTGGCCAATTATTAATTGACGGCGTAGACGTTCGGGATTTAAAAATAGCCGATTTGCGGGAGCAAATGGGCATTGTAACGCAAGAAGCCATTTTATTTAATGATACCATTTTCAACAATATTGCCTTTAACAAAACTAACGCTACCGAAGCCGAAGTTATAAATGCGGCTAAAATTGCCAACGCCCACGAGTTTATTATGCAAACCCCGAACGGTTACAATACACTTATTGGCGACCGCGGTGGCAAATTATCGGGCGGGCAGAAACAGCGCATCAGCATTGCCCGGGCCATTCTCAAAAATCCGCCTATTTTAATTTTAGATGAAGCTACCTCGGCCCTGGATACCGAATCGGAGAAACTGGTGCAGGAAGCCCTGACTAACTTAATGAAAAACCGCACTTCGATTGTAATTGCGCACCGCCTGAGTACCGTGCAGCACGCCGACGAAATTGTAGTAATGCAGAAAGGCCAAATAATGGAACGCGGTACCCACGAGCAATTGCTGGCCCTGAATGGACTTTATACCCGGTTAAACCAAATGCAGGTGGTAGCCCTGAGCTAAATATTTGGTAGCTGGTTTACACTTTAAGCTACGTTGGTAAGTTAATATGCTATGCGGCCGTTGGCTTACTTGTAAGATTAAGCTTGCGTAAAAGAAAATATATTCTTTTATTACTATAAACTAAAAAAACTATGGAAACAGTAAAGAAAACCGTCAATATTCTGTTAATGATTTACCTGGTGTTGGCTCTGCTTATTTATTTAGATATTTTAAATATTGGGCAAAACACTAATCCGGGTTTTTACGCTAACTTTTTCCTGGCGGGCGGCTTACTGATGCTGCTGGAACTAGTAACCGAGAATATTTACATCCTGTTCTTAAAACGGAGCCATGTAAAACAATACCAGAACAAAATTAACGAGCTTAAAGCCAGCCTGTATGACCAGAAACAAGAAACGCAGGAATTAATAAAAAAGCACAACGAAGAACTGGCTATTGCCCGGGCTAACCAAAATGCGGCACCGCCTTTGGTGCAACATCCGCAGCCAACTTCGCGGCCCGTGCTCACGCCCATTAACCCGGATGTTGATATTACCCCGGCTCCTTTACCGCCCAGACCGGTAAACCCAACCAATTACCCAACCCGAAATACTGATTCTGATACTTACCGTGAACCAAACCGCTAATATTATCCTGGCCGAACTAAACGAGGCGCAACAGGTTTTAACCAACTTTTTAAACAATCCCGAAAATATTAACCGCATTCAGGCGGCTGCCGAATTAATGGCTGCCGCCGTGCAAAACGGCCACAAAATATTATCGTGCGGCAACGGCGGCTCTATGTGCGATGCCATGCACTTTGCCGAAGAACTAACCGGCCGCTACCGCGATGACCGCCCGGCCATTCCGGCTATTGCTATCTCCGATGCCAGCCACATGAGTTGCGTATCTAACGATTACGGCTACGATTCTGTGTTTTCGCGGTACGTAGAGGCTTTGGGCCAGCCCGGCGATGTAATACTTTGCATTAGTACCAGCGGTAATTCAAGCAATATTTTGAAAGTTGCCGAAACTGCCCGGCGCAAAGGCATGCAAGTAATTAGCCTCACCGGCAAAGACGGCGGTAAACTAGCTCCTTTAACCGACTTAGAAATACGCGTGCCGCACTTCCGCTACGCCGACCGCATCCAGGAAATTCATATAAAAGTTATTCATATTTTAATTTTATTAATCGAGAAAAGCCTGGCCGAGCGGGTTTAAATTTTTGAAAATTCCGGTGGAATTTATCTGCCGGCGGCCGTGTTGGTAATCCAATTATTCTAAAAACTTTAAGCAAGAATATTTCTTTTTTATGCTCATCAGGACTTTTGGCAGCGCGGTACACGGGGTAAATGCCTACACCATTACCATTGAAGTAAACGTAACGCCCGGCACCCGCTATTACCTCGTAGGTTTACCCGATAACGCCATTAAAGAAAGTGAGCAACGCATCGAGTCGGCGCTGAAACAGCACGGCTACCGCATGCCCCGGCAGAAAGTGCTGGTAAATATGGCCCCCGCCGATATCCGCAAAGAAGGCTCCGCTTACGATTTACCCATTGCCTTGGGCATTTTAGCCGCTTCCGACCAAATGCTGGGTGATAAGCTGAAGGATTACCTGATTATGGGTGAACTCTCGTTGGATGGCACGTTGCGCCCCATTAAAGGTGTACTGCCCATTGCTATTCAGGCCCGGAAAGAAGGTTTTAAAGGCTTTATTTTACCTGCCGAAAACGCCAAAGAAGCCGCCATTGTAAATAAACTCGATGTTTTGGGTGTAGAAAATATCCGGCAAGCCATTGATTTTTTTGATAACAAAATTGATATACCGCCGCTGAAAATAGATACCCGCGAAGTATTCCAAAACACGGTAAACCAGTACCAGGCCGATTTTGCCGACGTACAAGGCCAGGAAAATATTAAACGCGCCCTCGAAATTGCCGCCGCCGGTGGCCACAACGTCATCATGATTGGTCCGCCGGGTGCCGGTAAAACCATGCTGGCCAAACGGCTGCCATCTATTTTGCCGCCCCTTACCATGCAAGAGGCGCTGGAAACAACTAAAATTCATTCGGTAGCGGGCAAACTAGGTGTAGCCGCTTCGCTCCTTTCTACCCGGCCTTACCGCTCGCCGCACCACACCATTTCGGATGTGGCGCTCGTGGGTGGCGGCGGCATTCCGCAACCCGGCGAAATATCCTTGGCCCACAACGGCGTTTTATTTATGGATGAATTACCGGAGTTTAAGCGCACCGTGCTGGAAGTTATGCGGCAGCCTTTAGAAGAACGCCGGGTAACCATTTCGCGGGCTAAACTCACCATCGATTTTCCGTCTAACTTCATGCTCATTGCCAGCATGAATCCGTGCCCATGTGGATTTTACAACCATCCAGACAAGGACTGTGTGTGCGGCCCCGGCATGGTGCAGCGCTATTTAAACAAAGTAAGTGGCCCCCTCCTCGACCGCATCGACCTGCACGTAGAAGTAACCCCGGTAACTTTTGACCAAATGACGGAAACCCGCCGCTCGGAGAGCAGCGCCGAAATACGGGAACGGGTAGTAAATGCGCGCCAGATACAGGAAGAACGGTTTAAAGATTTTCCCGAAATTCATTCCAACGCCATGATGCCGTCGCAAATGGTAAAGGATATTTGCCAGATAAACGCTGCCGGTAAAGCTTTGTTAAAAACTGCCATGGAGCGCTTAGGCCTTTCGGCGCGCGCCTACGACCGCATCTTAAAAGTAAGCCGCACCATTGCCGACCTCGCCAATAGCCCCGAAATCAGAATAGAGCACTTGGCCGAAGCCATCCAGTACCGCAGCCTCGACCGCGAAGGCTGGGCGGGGTAGGTTTACTCTTCTTTTTGCTTAAAAAATAGATATTTAGATTATCATATACTTATTTGTTAAATAAGATAAGTTTGATTATAATGCGAAATAATGTACTTTTAATAATATTATGACGTTTATCGCTAGCGTAGTAGCTAAAAAAGGTGTGGCAATTATAGCCGATTCACTTGTAACATCATCTAGGCAAGTTATTGAACTAGAAGATTTTGCCAAATATATAGAACAAAAAGAGGAACAATCACAAGGTGGTAATCAGATAGCACTAGATGCCCAAGAAATAGCAAACCTATTTAAGTTAAAACCCTCTTTTACAAAGGACTATGAGGAAAAGCTGTTCGAATATGACAATTTTACAGCTATTACTACTGCAGGTGCTGCAGTTCTAAACGGGAAAAGAATTGAGGCGGTAATATCAGAAATAAAGGCCGTTAACGAGGTAGATGTGGCTTATATTGATTTACCCATTGAAGAAAAAGTTGAAAATTTCGTATCCCTTATTGATGCTAGAGTAAAACAACATCTTGTTACCTTTAAATCAATAGGCTCACTTGTATTTATTATTACTCATTATATAGTTTCTTCCAACGAAACTGTTATATTTAGAGTAGAAGTCCCTGGGCTTACCGAAAATGATATAAGGGGAGCGGAAATCCTTGTAAACTTTAGTAAGTATGCAAGTTTTTATAAGGTTGTCTGTGAAGGACAGAATAGAACTACTGATAAAGTTCTGTTTGGCGATTTATTAACAGCTTACTATCTTGTCCCTGCAATCGCAAAAAAAATTCTTAAAGACTTCAATATAGAGGATAAAGATATGCCAGAAGGATATATTGACTCCTTGCTTCAGGATGGTTCAATAATTACAGAAGCTATGCAAGAAGAAATGAAGCTTGCTAAGCTTAACGAATTAAGCTTGCAACAGGCTGTAGAATTGGCTGCATTATTGATGCATATTGAAATGGACCTTCAGAAATATACTGAGAAAATTCCTTCAGTAGGAGGGGTTATAAAGCTGGCGGTAATTGACAGAAAAGGCTTTAGATTTGTAAGTGGTGATGAAATAACAAAACCAAACAATCTATAAAATTGTTCGTAAACCAAAAATCATTATTATTGCACAAATTATGATGGCAACAATTAAAAAAGATGTGAAGGACAAGGGATTGTACGAGAACATCATTTCCGATTTCATCTCAGCCCAGAGAATGAAAGATAAAAAGGACAAAGAGGTTGTTAATGAGAAACTTAAAGCTCTCACGAAAGGAAAAACCCTTGTCTTATCTAACCTGAGTAAATAAACTTTCAAATTAGATAATTTTAAAAGAGGACACTAGTCCTCTTTTTTATTGCCCTTTGGTGCAAATTTGTATATCATTGCCTTAATATTTTAGTATAATAAAAAAGAGGCCGAAAGGCCTCTTTTTTATTTATGCGGTTTTCAAACTTTGCTGTGGTTTAATTAGCGAATCTTTCCCGAACAGCGTTGTAAGTAGCGCCGCGGCTCCAGTTATCCTGGTATAAAGTATTGGTATTTTGGCCGGTCCCGGTGCTGGCATCGCCGTTGCCGCGGTACAAACCGTGCTGAATATAGCAACCGGTGGTAAAGCCGTTTACACCATCTTTCACAAACGGCACATCGTAACCGGCTTCAATCTGGTTAATATTGGGCGTCCACTGCAAGGTTGGAATATTTAGAAGCGATAGCACTTTGGTAAACTCGGCCTGACCTTCTAAGCGGTGCCACACTTCGAAAATACCGGTAGCATCGGGCCGGAATTTAACCCGCACAATAAAGTCGTGCCATTTGCCTTTGCTTAAGTCGTTTAAGATGGTAAAGCTTTCGCCGTACTCCGCAGGCCACCACTTTTCAATATTGCCGGAATTAAAATCTACCTGTACTTGGTTGGCGCGGGCATTAAAAGCAATGGGCGGCGAAATAGTGGTGTGGGCGTGCCACTGCATAAATATTCCCCAACGGTAAGGTTCGGTCCAGTCTTCCGGAAATAAAGTAGACCAGCCGTAATAATATTCATCGTTCAGGGCTTCGCGCTTATAATTCCACAACGATACTTCGGTGCGTTCGCCGCTGGTGCAGCCGCCCGCTGGCTTACAATACTGGTCGCCGGGCCGTACCACAAACTTAGCCGCGTATTTGCCCTGGCGCACCGGCGAAGTTACCACCGAAAACTGAGCTGCCCGATCTTTCGCAATCAGGCCCCCATCCCACTGGCTCCAATCACCGGTTTCCCAATCGGCTACCAGGTTAGCAGTGCCATCGTCGGGTGTTGTAGTGTCGGGTAATTTGTGTTTGTCCCAGCCCCAAACTTCTACTTCGGTATAACTGTTCCACTGGCTCTGGCTGTTTCCGTGGCCAATAATGCGCACAAAACGGCCTTTTAAATCGTCGAAATCAAACGTTTGGAGGTGCACGTTATTAGGAGCACTATTCTGGTTGGCCAGCACAATTTCCCACTTCTTTTCTTTGGTTGTATCCGAAGAAACGGCAATATCGAAATTAGAGGTGCGGGTAGCGCTGCCGCTCGTATGGAAGGCAATATTTACATGGGCAATGGTGTAGCGTTTACCCAGGTCGAGGGTAATATACTGCGGGTTGCCCAAACCCGACCAGCGTGTAGATAAACTGCCATCTACGATTTTTTCTTTGGTATTTACGCCATCAATAGCCGCCGGAGTAGTAACCATTTCGCCGGGCACTACTATTTTAAAAGGCGGAAATTTAAAGGCATTCTCGGTTACTGACTGCCCCGAAACATCCTTCGCAATAACTAAATCTTCTTTTTCTTTACAAAATGTGGTTAAGACCATTATCCAAACCAGCAGAAACGAAGTAATTCTGAAACGTTGTAAATTTTTCATACGCCATTAATAAATTAGTTTAGTTGTTAAAAAATATTACTTTTTGTACTTACCAGCCTTAACTTATTAATTACATTTTACAATAACAACAAAAATCAAATAAAATGTGCTCGTACACACATGATTGATATATAAATGTGCTCGAACAACATGAAAATAAAGATTAGCATTACCCAGAACTAGCTTGATTAAATTTATTTGTATTTATTAGATATTGCTTTCAAATCGGGTAGTTAAAACAAACCACCAGAATGGCTTTGCCGCGTGGCTTATACCAAATAGCATTTACTATCTGACATAGTACTTCTTTCTATTTGTCATCTTGAAAAGAACTATTGCTCAAAAGTTCTTACAGGTAACTCTAGTAGAGCGGGAATTACCTCCTTTACTTTCCAGATAATAGATGCTTTCAGCATGACAAGCAAGCTATTTTTATATTCTGATTCTGGAAGGTGATAATTACTATTTGGTATTAGCAGGCAGACAAAAAAGATTAAGTGCTTTTCGAAGGGGAAGCAAAATCAAAAGCAGCTAACCAGCAATTACTTTTAACAGATTATCAACGGGAGCAAGCGAAAGCGCCTTAAATTCTTACGCCTAACCGGTACTCAAAAATATCGGCTTTAATAAGATCGTGCAGTTTTAAACCGCCGGCCAAATACAGGTTTTTATGGAATTGCCATTTAATTTCCAGGCGCTGGAAAGTACCGGCATCGGCTTTGTAAGGCCGGTAAATATACCAACCCACATGCGTACCCAAGGCCAAGTTGCCAAAATTTAGTTCGTGGCCGCCGGTTAAGGAAGCGCGCCGGATATCGGGTTTGGTACCAGCCGGTACGCGTGGGTCCCAGCCCCGGCGCGGAAATAAAGACGGATCGTAAAAACCTTCCAGGGCCAAAGCCAACGTACTTTTTTGGTTCAGGCGGCGCAGCGTACCCACGGCAATACTGTTTACAATATATTTATTTAAATCATTTTCGGCGCGCTGCTTTACCCCGACGCTGGTATTAATAAAAACAAAATTCTTTTGTGTTAGGGGCGGCTTGGGCTGGGTTTTAAATTGCAGTGCGGGTTGGTGGTAATAATTGAGGCCCACGGTAGCTGTGGCAATATTTAAGCCCAGGTTAGGTTTAGTGTCGCCGCCATTAGAATAATGGTTTAAACCCACGGCGGTTAGTAACCCCAGGTGCGCACTTATTTTCCGGGTATATTCCAGGCGGGTTTGAATAACGGCATTAATATTATTGCTGATTACATTATTGGTGGGGTTTTGTTCAAAATTGTACCGGTTACTTAAATAAGCCAGGCCCGTACCAAACCGGAAATAAACCGCGCTGTTATTTTTTTGCAGCACCGGCAAACTTAAATAAGGACTGAAAGCCCACGATTGCCCCAGCACCGGGTTTTGGTATTGGAAGTAAGTAAGCGAAAGGCCGAAACGCGGATAGCGGTAAAGCTGTTGCCAATATTGGGTACCGGTGGTTTGTTTTTGTAAGTTTAACTCAAAGCCAATTGGGTGGGTGCCGGCAAAATGTTCTATTTTGGGCGTATGTACAATAACAGAACCTTGCTGCAGGGCGCCTCCCAAGATAAAAGGTTCCTGGTTTTGCGCTATACCTTTAAACCCTACCAACAGTAATAAAATTACTCCTAAGCCAAAACGGAAAAAACCTGAAAGCAAAGCCCGCATCATTTTTAAATAATACCCAAAGGTATTAAACAATTGGGGCACTTAAGTGTTATTACCAGTCAGGCTAAGCAACCCAAACCACTACAAAATTATTTTTGTACAAAAAAATAAATATTTTATAAACACCATACATCATCAATAAAATACTGGCATTAAGTAATATAATCGCTTAAACAAAATAAAATAAGCAATTAAACGAAACAAAATTTATAAAATACGTATAGTATGCCGAATTACATTATGTTATTATAATACAAATTTTAAATTTATTACGCTTAACCAATATCTATTAATTTAAATTATTAACTATGAAAAAGATTGTATTACTGCTAGTGGCACTGTTTAGTTTTTCGATTGCCCAGGCCCAGGTTAAACTAGGCATTAAAGGTGGTATAAATTACTCTAATGTTGCCGGCAACCTCCAAGATGAAATTAACTACGACAACAAAGTTGGTTTTTTAGGGGGTGTAACTGCCAATATTCCGTTGGTGGGAGATGGCTTCTTATCGCTTCAGCCCGAATTACTGTATTCTCAGAAAGGCTATCAATACCTGGATCAGGAAGTAACTATTAACAACGCAAAATACTCGTTAAAAGGAAAAAGAAACTTTAACTACCTGGATTTACCGGTACTGCTGCGGGTTAATGCCGCCGGTTTAATTTTTGAAGCCGGTCCGCAGGCATCTTATTTGCTGGCTATCCGGGATAAAACCGAAATGGAGAACGAAGGCACCGGCAACGACGACAAAACCCGGATGAAAATAGAAAAAGACAACCTGGCCGAACTGGAAATTGGTTATGTAGCCGGCGTAGGTTACCAAACACCAATGGGTGTAGGTATTGGTTTGCGTTACAACGGCAGCATTAACCATTTAGCCAAATCAGACCCCAATAACGACGAATTGGTAAATGCCCGTCATTCGGCTTTTCAGTTGCAATTGAGTTATGTACTCGGTGGCAGTCGTTAATTTAAATAAAAATACGGCCGGGATATATTAAATATCCATCCAGAATAAACCCGGCTGGCTCTAATTAAGTATCAGATAATAAACAGGATACATAAATGAGCCGGCCGGGTTTTCTGTTTATTAACATAATAGTAATAAATATTCTGAACCCTAACAGCCCTGTTTTACGATATAAGGCAGGATTTTTGTAATTCCTGTATTTAGAATTACAAACCATTAACAAATTAAAACTATGAAAAAATTATTAATTCTCACTATTGCGCTTTTTAGCTTTTCGTTTGCTCAAGCCCAAAAAATTGGGATAAAAGCAGGTATTAATTATTCTAATATTGCCGGCGATTTAACCGACGAAGCCAACAACGAAGGTAAAGTTGGTTTTGTAGGTGGTATTGCCACCAGCATTCCGTTAGTAGGCGATGGCTTCTTGTCGTTGGCGCCGGAGCTTTTGTATTCGCAGAAAGGTTACCAGTACCGCGACGAAACGTTTAAAATTGGCAACAATACCATTAAACGCGAAGGCAGCCGCGGCTTTAATTACCTGGATTTGCCTGTGTTGTTAAAAGTTAATGCGGGCGGCTTATTCTTCGAAGGCGGACCGATAGCTTCTTATTTATTAAACATTAATGACAAAACAAAAGAAAGCATTAATGACATTGAAAATAACAGCTACACCGAATTAAACAAAGATGGCTTAACCAAGTTTGAAGTTGGCTACGCCGCTGGTTTGGGTTTTATGGCCCAAAATGGCCTGAGCCTGGGCATTCGGTACAACGGCAGCTTTAACAAACTGGCCAACGATTACAATGGCAACGACCTGATGAATGCCCGTCATTCGTTATTCCAGGCTACTATTGGCTTTATGGTTGGCGGCAATTAATTAGGCCTTTACTTAATAAAAAAGCCGGCTGGTACTTTACCAGCCGGCTTTTTTATTGACTTTATTTTATACCACTATCAAATAGAAAATGGGCTTACATTATTGTTGTCATCCTGAGCTTGCCGAAGGATCTATAACAGCATTATAAAGTAGATTTAGATGTTTCGACAAGCTCAATATTTTAAGTACATTAATTAGTATTAGCTTAAGTAGCACTGTACTAAAATAAAAAAGCTGGCTGGTAAAGTACCAGCCAGCTTTTTTATTGCCTTCTTTATTTTATTTGCTCATTTCGGCTAAATATTTAAAAAAGTACGGAATGGTTTCAATGCCTTTCAGGAAGTTGAAAACACCGTAATGTTCGTTAGGTGAATGGATAGCATCCGAATCCAGGCCAAAGCCCATTAGTACCGAATCTATGCCCAGTTCGGCTTTAAACATGGCTACAATGGGAATACTGCCGCCGCTGCGTACCGGAATAGGTTTCTTGCCAAAAGTTTGTTCAAAAGCCCGACTAGCCGCCTGGTAAGCAACCGAATTAGTAGGGGTAACCACTGGTTCGCCGCCGTGGTGCGGCCTTACCTCCACTTTTACGCTGGGCGGTGCCAAACTTTCGAAATGCCGGGTAAATTTTTCGGTAATTTCTTCGGAAGTCTGGTTAGGCACCAACCGCATCGATATTTTAGCAAAAGCTTTAGAAGCAATTACGGTTTTAGCGCCTTCGCCAATATAGCCGCCCCAAATGCCGTTTACATCCAGCGTTGGCCTAATAGAATTCCGCTCGTTGGTAGTATAACCCGCTTCGCCGTGTACATCGCCTAAATCCAAGGCCTTTTTATATTCCTCCAGGCTAAAAGGAGCTTTGGCCATTTCGGCCCGCTCTTCTGAAGATAATTCTTCTACGTTGTCGTAAAAACCCGGAATGGTAATGTGGTTGTTTTCGTCGTGCAACGCAGCAATCATCTGGCACAAAATATTAATGGGGTTGGCCACCGCCCCACCGTATAAGCCTGAATGCAAATCGCGGCTCGGTCCGGTTACTTCTACTTCTACGTAGCTCATACCGCGCAACCCGGTGGTAATAGAAGGAATATCGTTGGCAATAATGCCGGTATCCGAAATAACAATCACATCGGCCTGCAGCTTTTCTTTGTTCTGGTTTACGAAAATACCCAGGTTATTCGAGCCAATTTCTTCCTCGCCTTCAATCATGAACTTCACGTTACAAGCCAGTTCGTTTTGCCGCATCATCATCTCGAAGGCTTTTATGTGCATATACACTTGCCCTTTGTCGTCGCAGGCACCGCGCGCGTATATTTTTTCGTCTTTAATAACCGGTTCAAAAGGCGGCGAGTGCCACAATTCATAAGGGTCGGCGGGTTGCACATCGTAATGGCCGTAAGCCAACACCGTAGGCAGCGCTGGGTCAATAATTTTTTCACCGTACACAATCGGGTTGCCGGCGGTCTCGCAAAGTTCTACTTTATCGGCACCAGCCTCGCGCAGTTTCTCGGCAATAAATTCGGCGGCTTGCCGCACATCGCCTTTAAACTTGGGGTCGGCACTTACCGACGGGATGCGCAGTAACTGCAATAATTCGTCTATAAATCGGTCTTTGTTTTCCTGGATGTAGTTGTTCATTTTATTTATCTATGTCCTATAATTAAGGTAAAGACTAAAATATTAAGTAATTATTGTGAGTAGCCTTAATATTTTTAATTAAGGAAGGTAATTACAGCTTCATTTCTTCCTGCTGCTTCTGAATAAACTTCTTGAACAGTTTTGAAGTAATCTGTTAAATATTCCAGATTATCTTCTTCATCCCAGATATTAGGATAAATTTCCAGTTCACTCATTCTATTTGGATTGTAGTTTTTGCTTAATTCAGAGATGGTAATTTTTGATATTTCAGCATTTACTTCTTTTACTTGTTCTGGGGTTAAATATTGAGCTGGGCCATAGCCTAAGTCTTGGTCCTCATCTATAAATTGTCCACTAAATAAAACCTTAGCTAATGGATGACTAGAATTTTCTAAATTTTGTCCCGTTAACAAAAAAAGGATACCTTCCCATGATTTATCTATGTCCACTAGATTAGGATCTTCGGCTTCGTCGTCATAGACTCTGTTTTCTAATAGTGAACTGTCTTGTAAATATTCTTCAAGTTCAGAACTAGTCACCCGAAGTAAGTTTCCTATCATACTCATAATGCAACAATATTTATTTTTTAATATTTTAATTAACTGGTTCTTTATTAAGGTTAACTAAACATAACTGCTAGTAATTACTTCCTCCCAAGAAAAGGAAGATTAGCCTTGCTTTCCTGACCTTGCATCAAACGATTAATATTTTTCTTGTGAGTAAACACTACCATAATAGAGAGAAGCACGCCAAAAACCAGTAAGAGCGGCTCATCGGGGTGGAAAGCGGGTAATAAAAGCAACAACGGGAAAGCAATGGCGGCAATCATGGAGCCCAGCGACACGTATTTGGAGATAAGTAAAACCACAATAAAAATACCCAGACAAATTAATGCAGCCGGCAGATGTACGGCCAGCACCATACCCATGAGCGTAGCTACACCTTTACCACCTTTAAAGCCCACGTACACCGGAAAAATATGACCTAAAACGGCTAAGGCACCCATTATTAATTTAAACAATACCAGCTTATCATCCGGAATTAATTCCTGCATAACTAATATATTGGCGAGCGAAGTTGCGGCCCAGCCTTTAAAAATATCGAAAAGCATCACAAAAGTACCCGGCTTTTTACCCAGTACCCGGAACGTATTGGTAGCGCCGGCGTTACCGCTGCCGTGTTGGCGCACATCAATCCCGTAAAACTTTTTGCCTACCCAAACGGCCGTGGGGATAGCACCAATTAAATAAGCAGCAATTAAGAAAAAGGCAATAATTAAAATATCCATAAATATTATCTGAAAGGACTTATACCTAATAAACGCAAATAAACCGGACTAGTAAATATTATGCGGGAAAGTTTAGCCCAAATATAGTAAAATACCAAACCCGAACCGGGCTGCAAATTATAATTCCGTTCTAGGGTTCTTCGCAGCAACGCTCATTTTTCACCGCATTAACCAAAAGCTTTTGGCGCATATAAGCCTAGCGTCGGGCACAAAAAAGCCGCTCTTACGGAGCGGCTTTCTGTTTTGCAGAAGATAAATATTAGTTCATGTCGGGCAGCAGACCTTCATCTTCTTTGCCTTTTTTACCTTTCTTTTTCTTTTTAGGCTCTTCGGTCATACCGGGTAAGGCAATGTTATCGGTTTGTTTTTCGGGTTTAGCTGGCTGGGCTGCGGGCATATCCGTCATATCCGAATCATCAGACTTAGCAGCTTTATCTTTTTTCTTTTTCTTGCCGCCGCTTTCTTCCATAAAATCGAAATTACCGGTTTTTACCGGAGCTGCCTTACTGCCGGCAACGCCTTTAAGCGGATCGTGGGCGCTGTTTTGCAGGTAAGCTTTCTGGTAATCGGTTACAAACTGATTTTTCTCTATTTCTTCGGCGGTAAGCAAGCTGCTGTTGCGTTTAGAAGTTACCAGGCGGTTAAACTCTTCGTCGGTAGAAGCCACCATCATGACATTATTGTTATACGTGAAATAATACCACAAACCCGGGTTAGGCTGCAAATACATCGTAACAATATCTGATTCCGGGCCGCGCTTGATTTCTATATAGCCGGGCACCTGCGCATTAATATCTTTTTTGAGCATGTTAGATAAGCTCAGCATATTTTTGCTGTACCAGGCTTTGGTAGAATCGGACCACCGTAACTCTACGTTGCTGAACACGAAACTCTTCTGAAACTTAGAAGAAAATACCGGCAACGGGGTATATTTAGACTGATCAGCAAAGGCCTGGGCATCTTTAGCGGGCACAAACTGCGCCAATTTATTCAGCATCAAACTATTATCGGTAATGGCTTCGGGGGCATTGCCGGCATTGTTGGCCAAAGCGGTGGCCATGGCATTCAGGGCTTGTTCCGGCATATTTAAATCAAAGGCCAGTAACGCATTCAGCACGTATAAATTAACTTTAGGCTTAGCGGTTGCGGCGCCGGCGGCTTCTAACTTAAGCGTTTTGCTTGCCTGAATCAGGTTAAACTTACCTTCGTAGTTGGCTATACCGGTAGAGTCGTTAAAGGTCATGAGGTTACCGGAATATTCCTGGCCGGCAATACGGGCCTCTTTGCCCAGTTTAAATTCTTTCCGATCTTTGTTGTACGCCAATTGCCCTTCCACCTCAAATATATCCAGATCGGTTTCGTCTTTCTTCTGCGAAACAAACGTGTTGTATATTTTATTAGAGGCTACGCTTACGTGTAAACCGGTTTTAAGCGGTGTACCATCGGCTGTTTTGGGCGCTTCAATATTAATTTTTACCTCGGCGGGGTTTACGGTTGCTTTGTACGGAAACCAGTCCGAAGCACCGGCTTCGCCGCTCACCGCCACTTTTACATAGCCATCGAAATTCCAGAACTGCTGGTTCGAAGACATGGTAATATTACCTTTGTACCCCACTCCCGGCGCAATCAAAAATTTATCTTTTTCGGTTACGGTAGCTAAGGCTTCGGTATGCGGCATGGTTTCGTCCTGGGCATCAGACTTCCGTAAAAAGCGCAGCCTTTCTTTTTTGGCCGGCTCATCGGTGTTCATGGCTAACAACGTAGAATCGGGCCGCATCTCCGCGTTAACTTTTGGAGCGTTCTTTTTCTTTTTGCGGGTAGCTACCACCGGTTCCATTGCTAAATCAGATTCCGGGGTTACAGGCATTTCGCCGGCTGGTGCATCTTCAGTAGCGGCTTTGCCTTTTTTCTTACTGGTTACCAAACTTGCTTTCCGAAACAGGCCACCTTTTTTTACGGGCGCTACTACTGCGGCAGTGGTATCATCGGGCATTATTTCGGTACTAATCAAACCTACTTTATCGCGGTTGCTCCATTCATTTAAATCGCTTTCGGTTACCACTGGTTTTACCTTGTCCATGTTTTTCATGGCAAACTTGTCGAACTTGATGGCAAACGTATCGGCGGCGGCGTTTACGTAATTGGCCCTGCCATTACCCTGGTAGTTTAGCCGCGATAGAATATTTACTTCGCCCTGGTATAGCTGGTGGTATTTATTTAAAGTATCGCTGATAACAACAGCTTTTTGCAATGACTTCAGATTAGCGCTTTCAATAAATACCCGGCCACTATCGGGTACTACATGCGCATCGGCTACGGCAATATAAGGCACCCCACCAATATTTAAGGTATTTTTGCTGATGTCGTAGCTGGCCGATTTAGCTTTAAATTTAAGTCCTTCGTGGGCCGGCCTACCCGAAACAAAGTAAGCCTGGCTGCCATTACTGCCCTCGGACTGGCGCATGGTTACCACTTTTTTGTTTACATCCCACATACCGCCGCTGAGCGAAGTCCGGAACTGAGAAATCGGGAAGTCGGTGTTGGCTACCCCGGTACGTTCCGGCGAGAAGGTGGCCTGGCCCTTGGTTACGTTAAAATCCAGCAATACATCAGAAGCCCGCAAAGCTGGTTTGCCCGGCGTGCTGGATTTAATTTCGAGGGTGGCATTTTGGGCTTTAAAGTGGTCTTTGGCAAAAGCCAGGTTCGGCGATTTAATTAAACCGTCGGTGCCTTCTACAACCCCATCGCCAAAAAATCCTTCGGGCGTTAAAATAGCAATACCCTGGTACGTATATTTGCCGGCATACAGCTTAAAGGGCTCACTTACGGTACTAATATTCATAGTATCTTTTTTGGGCAACCACTCCATTACATATTTATGGAAGGTACCGCCCATGTAATACGCTTTACCCACGGTAGCCTCCCGGATAGTAGCCTCCGTACCCAATGTCTGTACTTTATCGAGGTAAAAAGTAAAGGCATTAGACTTTAGTTTGGTGGTTAGGTAATCTACTTCGCCGATGCCCTGCAAACCTTTGTTGGTCATGGTAAGTTTGTTGTAAAACTTACCTTTGCCACCATAAGCCGGCAAACCGTTTTTGGGGGCGGTATACTCAAAACCCAGCGATTGGTCGGGCATTACGGCTAACTGGGTTTCGATAGGCGGAAAAATACCCCCGGAATAGAACTTACCCTGAAAACCAACGGCGCCCGGCATACTGGTACCCAGGCTATCTATTTTAAAGCGCGGAATGGCAAAATATACGGTGGTATCGTAAGCGCCGCCCAATATTTCGGGTTTATTAAAAAATACGTAAGCGCCGCCAATAGCATCAAACATCGGGAAATTGGCGTATTTTTTCCGGCCCGATTTATTATCGGCTTTGTTTAAATAAAGAATACCCGATGATTTGGTAAGGCTGTTGCTGCTGAATTGTTCATTACCGGTACTTTTTTCTTTGGCGTTTTTCTTCTTTTTAGGAGCGGCAATGGCAATGGTATCAATTTTAGCCATTTCGATCAGAAACTCGTTGTACTTAAACGTAAATTTAGAACCCCGGAACCGCAAATCAGAAGCTACTACCGCCCCGTTAAATTTAATATCGCGGTTTTTTAAAATGCGCACCTGATTACTGTCGGGTTTGGCATAAACCGCTGCCGAATCGCCGGTAAAGTAAAATTTATTTACCCCCCGCACCAGCATCTCGTCTTTATTCAGGTCGAGGGTAATATTTTTACCCGATGGCATTAAAGATTTAAGGGTAATAAAATCGAAATCTTTTTTGCCCCGCGCCGCTTTCATGTAATGCACGGCTTTAGGCTTTACCGATATTTGGCCAGTAACGGTATTAAAATCCAGAAAATTCTGTTTTGCCAGCATCGAAGCCGCCAGGCGCAGTTCGTCTTCTTTTATTTTAGTACTTTGGGCCAGTTCGGCCAGGTAAAACGTATTGGTGCGGCGCTTATCGGCAAAATTCGCAATCACGATAAGCGGATGAAAATCGGCGGTTCCTTTTAAGTGTTCGTAGCGTTCTTCAGTAAAATATTCTTTAGAAGCCAGGCGCGCCGGCACTTCGTTTTTAGCTGTTAAAATAGAGAAATTAATGGTAGGCTCCGGCAAAACCCAGGTCAGCATTTCGGCACTAATTTCCATTTGGTGGTGCGAGCTGTAAAACGGGCTCGCCATGGTTTGGTCGCTGCGGGTTAGCAATAATTTTTGGTTAGGCTTGCTGTATTTTAACCTTAAACCAGGGTGCGCAATGGTATCGGCTTTGTTAAAAATTAAGATGGCCGCATTTTCCGAAGAAATAACGCTATCCTGGAGCATAAAATTAGCAGCAGTGGCTTTAAACTTGGGGCTTCCCTCGCGACTAACGGTAATTTCGGAACCGCTACCGTCTAAAGCCCCGGCACTTATTTTATTACCGGCCAGCGTAATACCACCGGTATATTTAATATTTTCACCGATGCTTTTGAGGCGGGCATTATTGGTATAGGAAATAAATTTAGGATATCCGGTATCGGCACCAGGGGTTTTGCGGCGCACATTCCGGAATTCAAAAACACCATCTACCGGGGCTTCCAGCACCGCCGGATAAGTTAATGTTACATCTTTGGCTTTAAACGCCGTTTTGCTAATATCGAAGCTAAACTTTTTAAGCGTAGCAGTGGCTTCGCCGTCGGGCTGTGCCCAGGTAAATACGCCTTTATTGCCCACAAATACGTTACGGGCCAGCATTAAAGCGCCTTCCGTTTGTTTTAACAGCAACGAATCGGGACCCGAAACAAAAAATAAATCAATATTATTCAGCTGAAGTACCGGACCTATTATTACCGGAATAGCCCCGTTGGTGGGTATTGTTCCTTTATCTTCACTCGCGGCGGTTGCTGGTGGCGTATCTTTAAAATCATCGTTCCAGACTATTTCGCCTTCTTTGGGGGCTGGTTTTGCTGCTTTTTTCGGTGTTTCTTTAATTGGTTCGGGCTTTACCGGGGCAGGTTCTTCCTGGGGTTCGGTGCCATCGCGGTAAGCAAACGAAAAATTGCCGCCCAATACCCGCAAGGTATTTACCGAAGATTTGTAAACAACTTTGGTGTTTAGGAAAGCATAAGAAGTTTGCAGAAATTTTTCGAACTGGGGTATTTTTTCATTGGCGAGGGCTTTTTCCGTAACAACTAAAAACTGGTCTAAAGCAGCATTATTTAATTTATGAATATTTACGGCACTTACCAGCGCGCCGTATAAATTTTCGAGATGCGGCCGGGCTTTTAATTTTTTAACCAGCATATTCTGGGAAAGTGCTATTACTTTGGCCTGCTGACTACTGGTTAAAGTGTTGGTGCCCCAAATTTCTTCGAGGCGGGAAGCTACTTTTATGGCGTTTTCGTTTTTGGTGCCGGCCATCATGGTTTTTACGTCCAGCATAAACTGGGCCGGTTCCTTCGAGAGTTTTGGGGTTTGTGCCTGCGCCATGCCCAACACCCCCAGTAAAAAAAATAAACTAAAGTAAAATTGTTTCATATAATAAACCCACTAAACTACTCCTTTTCAAAAACCACTGATACCCAGTTATTTTTTATACGATTACTCGTAAAATTCAACCCAACCGAAGCGGCTTTCTCTTTAATCTGGTCTAAATCTTCGGTATAAAACCCGCTCATTATTAACGTACCACCAGCTGCTAATATTCTGTTATAAACCGGCAAATCGACCAGCAATACGTTGCGGTTAATATTAGCCAGAATAATATTAAATGGTTGTTCCTGCTCTATTACCGCCGCATCGCCTAAACGCACTTCAATAGCTGCACAATCGTTAAAGTCGGCGTTTTCACGAGCGTTTTCTACGGTCCAGTCTTCAATGTCAACGGCCAATATTTCGGTGCCACCTAGTTTACAGGCCAGAATAGCCAGAATACCCGTGCCGCAACCCATATCCAGCACACGTTTGCCCGCATGGTCTACGGTTAGCTGGTTCTCTATCATGAGGGTAGTGGTTTCGTGGTGGCCGGTGCCAAAAGACATTTTCGGGTTGATAACAATGTCGTAAGCCACACCCTCGGGTTTTGGGTGAAAAGAAGCGCGCACCGAACAAATATCCGCAATCAGCAAGGGCTCAAAATTCTTTTCCCACTCTTCGTTCCAGTTTTTCTTCTCGATTTTCTCGATGGTATATTTTATTTCGCCGGCAGCTTCGCGGTATTTATTTAAGACTTCCTGCAGGTCGGTTTCCGAGAATATATCTTCGGTAATGTAGGCGCACAAACCTTCGTCGGTTTCCATGAAAGTATCGTAACCGTACTGGCTCAGCTCGGCAGTTAAAATGTCGTTAAACGCAGTGGGGGCAAAAATTGTAATTTGGATAAAATCCATATAGAGGTTATTTTCTACAACCGGCTAATGTTCGCGCTTTGGTGTAATAAATGGTAAAATCGGCGAAAGCCCGGTTGGTGGTTATAAATAAAACGTGATCGGCAAAATTGCGGCTCGTGGTAATGTGCCAAATGCCGGGAGCATCGGCAAAAAGCTTGTTGGTTTCTTTAAAAACAGATAAATCGGCGTAAGTATCTTCGGTATCGATGTATACGGTAAAGCGCGCGTAGTTTTTTTGTTTGGGATCGGCGGTAAGGTATACAGAGCCGAACATGCGGCAGATTTCGGGTTCGCGGGGAGCTACAATCGATATTGTTTCGGGCTTGGCAACAGCCGAACCCGCCGGGCTGCCAAGGCCCAGTAACAAGTAAAATAAAGGCAGAAAATAAAGCATTCCGGAAAAACTAAACTGCAACTATACCCGAGCGGATGCAAGTGAATTAGAATAATCCCAATTACATCCGCTCTAAGGTACAAATTAACTATTTCCGGAACAAAAAATTCTTATTTTTATCAGAATGATTTTATAATATCGGTGAAATCGCGCGATTTAAGCGAAGCACCGCCAATCAGGCCACCGTCAATATCGGGTTGCGAGAATAATTCGCGGGCATTACCCGGGTTAGCGCTGCCACCGTACAGAATAGTTGTGTTCGCAGCAGCTTCGGCATCGTAGTGGCGGGCAATCTGCTCGCGTATGAAAGCGTGCACTTCCTGGGCTTGCTGGCTCGTAGCGGTTTTGCCGGTGCCAATGGCCCAAATAGGTTCGTAGGCAATTACCACGCGCGCAAACTCTTCGTTCGTAACATGGAAAAGTCCTTCTTTTAGCTGGGTTTCAATAACGTCGAACGTTAAATCCTGCTCGCGCTGCTCCAGCGATTCGCCGATACAGAAAATTGGAATTAATCCAGCTTGCAAAGCGGCTTTCACCTTTGTTTCTAATAACTGGTTGTCTTCGTTAAAATATTGCCGGCGTTCGCTGTGGCCCAGAATTACGTACTCCACTCCCACCGATTTCAACATGGCGGCCGACACTTCGCCGGTGTATGCGCCACTTTCTTTCTGGTGGCAATTTTGGGCACCTAAATGAATATTGCTGTTTCCGCCCAGAGCCTTGCTTACGCTGCTCAGAAAAGGGAATGGCGGGCACAATACTACTTCGGCCTGGTTGTTTACTTCGTCCTGCACCATATTTACTACTTCCGATACCAGCGCCTGCGCCTCCTCAAAAGTTTTATTCATTTTCCAGTTGCCGGCAACAATTTTCTTTCTCATATTATACTATTTGGTTTTGGGTTGTGTATCTAAAATTGCGTTATACGGCGTAAGATTAATAATTTTGCCGGGGAATGCCTAAAAGTTAAAGCAGGATTTAAATTTACAGCTACTAATGCCTTATTTCGGGCGTGAATTATTTTATTATTACAAAGCCGAGCTTAACGTTAAAACCCAGATGCAGGCGCCTGAATTTGCCTTCTTGCCGGTCAACGGGTTCAAAATAAAAATCTGCTGGTTCTTTGTAATCACCGGGCTGCTCGCCGAAGGTCTGGTGGTCTACTTTTATCCAGCGTAAACCCGGCCCCACAAAAGCATCCAGCAAAAACCGCTGCCCCAAATAATATTCCAGCCCAACTTTTATACAACTGCCCCACATTCGGCGGGTCACATCCGAGTATTCATAATAATAATCACCATCGTCTTTTATTAACCAATTATTAAGTTTGCGGTATTCTTCGGGGCTAAAAAATACTTCGGCACCCACATAAGGCTTCACATTTGCTTCGGCCTGCACCCAGGTTGGAGGAAAAAAATATTTGATTTCGCCGCGCAGTTTAAAATATCCGTGATTTCGGTATTGGTACTCTTCATTCTTCACAAACTGCTTCGATAACCCTTTGTAAGGTAAACCATAGTCAACCGAAAAGCCCACGCGGTTATTTATAGTAGTCTGCACGCCAAATTGCAATGTTGCCGCCCGCACGTGGAGTAAGTTTAAAGGTGATACCCGGAATTGCAGGCTTAGCTTGTTTTGCCCGTGGACTTTAGCCAGATTAAAAAGCAGCGCCAAAATCAGGAAAATATTTCTCCTGAATATTATTTTTTTCATAGGCAGGAAACAACAAAATAAAACCTTGATGCTTAATTGCTTATAGCCGCAATATTTTCTTAAGCCAATATAGTATTGGGCATAAGGCTATAGGAACCTCTTAGAAATAAATATTTCGTTCTATTAAGGTGAGTTCATAAAAAAGTCTTGCTTTCTGATTTTAAAGACCAAAATAACAAGACGCTTAATTACTAACTGTTGATGCGCACAATTTGCCTGTATATTGTTTGTAAGGCTATGGTGTCCACAGGTGTCATTCAGGAGGAAACTATTTGGCTGCCTGCTAAATAGTTTCCTCCTGAATGACAGTGATGGATTGCTTAGACCTCCTCTTTTAGAATTTACAAAGCAGCTGTTCCTAACTCTTAAAAGAATATTTCGCCTTACCGAAATAGATAAATATTGAATATCTATTCGGGCTTGAACGATTATCTGGCCGTAGTGATTATCTGGCAGTAGTATTTTTTTGTAAATTTTGCATGGCTTGGGCATATCTTTTGCCTAGTTCCCGGGCCGAAGCAGCGTCAAAATGGGTAGCATCACCTTTATCAACTAATCCATCGGCACGTATAACTGCTGTAAACGGGACCTCCGCCGGTAATTGCATTAAAACCTGGTTCATGCTTTTATAAGCATCTTTAAAATAACCCAGTTCACCGGCTACAAAAGGCACATTGGGCGCACCCAGTTCTGTCCGGAAACGGTTAATCAAATCTTTTAACCTGTTAAGATGCAAGGCTCTCGCCTCCGGGTTACTATCGGATTCGCCCTGGTGCCAGATAATGCCTTTTAAAACACCGGCTTGCATGGCTGCTTTGGCCCGATCAATGGCTTCGTCGTAAGGATAACCTTTGGTTTGGTCGTGGTAGCCACCTTTTACCCAGGCTGTGATAGAAGAGCCACCGTGCGCCGCCGGAATTAGCCCAATGCGGATTTTATTGCCGGCGTTATTCAGCATTTCGCGGCCAAAAGAAAATCCCGGACCAGTACCGGCAGCGGGCTTATCCCAATGCAAAGGTTCTTTGGCCGGCTGCCAGGTTTTATCTTTAGCGAAAACCAACAAACCCGGCACCGCAGTAGTATCTATTGTTTCCGGAGCGCCCCGACCCGCCATATTTGATTGCCCCACAAGTAAATATAAATGAAAGTTGGGATCTGCTTGCTGGTTAGCTGATTTATGCGGCACCTGACAACCCAGTAAAAGCAGAAACACAATTAAGCAGCTATAATAATATTTCATGCTTTTACAGAGCTTTCGGTATAAAGTGAATGTAGTAACTAAAATATTAAACTCGTGGAGTAAGCTTATAATTTTTCCTTCAAAAACCTAGCAGTCTGGTTATCTTTTAGTTTCACCATTTCTTCCGGGGTGCCTTCGAATAATAAATGCCCGCCGTTTAAGCCGCCTTCAGGGCCCATGTCAATAATCCAGTCGGCGCACTTAATAATATCCATGTTGTGCTCAATTATTAGTACCGAGTTGCCTTTATCAATCAGGGCGTTAATGGCAGTAAGCAGTTTGCTGATATCGTGGAAGTGCAGACCGGTAGAAGGCTCGTCGAAGATAAAAAGAATATTCTCGGAATGTGCGGTAGCGCCTTTGGTTAAGAACGAAGCTAATTTTACCCGCTGCGCTTCGCCGCCACTGAGCGTGTTCGACGATTGCCCTAACCGGATGTAACCTAAACCTACATCATCGAGCGGTCTTAGTTTTTCGGCTACTTTGGGTTGGTCTTTAAAGAAACCAATGCTATCGGCAATGGTCATGTCCAGCACTTCGGCAATATTTTTATCCTGGTATTTTACGTCCAGAATATCCTGCTTAAACTTTTGGCCATTGCAGCTTTCGCACTTGAGGTAAATATCGGCCATAAATTGCATTTCTATTTTTACCTGACCTTCGCCCTGACACACTTCGCAGCGGCCGCCTTCAATATTAAACGAAAAATGCGACGGCTTAAAACCGCGAGCTTTGGCTAAAGGCTGGTCGGCAAAAAGAGTGCGGATGCTGTCGTAGGCTTTGACGTAAGTAACCGGGTTCGACCGCGACGACTTGCCAATTGGGTTCTGATCCACAAATTCTATGTGCGCCACTTTGGAATAATCGCCTTGTATTTTATCGAACTTGCCAGTAGCATCGGAGTGGCCGCCCAATATTTTGGTTAGCGCCGGGTGCAATATTTTTTTTACCAGCGTCGATTTACCGGAGCCGCTCACACCGGTTATTACCGTCATGACATCGAGCGGAAACTTAACGCTCACGTTTTTGAGGTTGTTTTCGCGGGCACCTAATATTTCTACGGCGTTGCGCCATTTGCGGCGTTGGGCCGGCACTGGTACTTCTAACTTGCCGCTTAAATATTTGCCCGTGTAGGTCTGCGCTGTTTTTACAATATCGTCGTAAGTTCCCTGGAACATGAGGTTACCGCCCCCTGTACCCGCTTCCGGCCCGATGTCAATAATCTGGTCGGCGATTTCCATCATTTTTTCTTCGTGCTCCACCACAATTACGGTGTTACCCATTTGCTGCAAAGAGCGCAGTACACCAATCAGTTGCTCGGCATCACGCGGGTGCAAACCAATGCTGGGTTCATCCAGAATATACATAGAACCCACCAACGCACTCCCCAACGAAGTAGCCAAATTTATCCGCTGCGACTCTCCGCCCGACAAGGTAGAAGAAAGCCGGTTTAGCGTTAAATAACCTAAGCCAACGCGCACTAGGTAACTCAGGCGGTTGGTAATTTCAATAGCTAAGCGGTCGGCTACCGCCGTTTCGTGGGCATCCAGTTCTATATGCTGAAAAAATTCGAGTACGCCGGTTACAGGTTTCAGCAATAAATCGGTAATACTCTGGCCGTTTATTTTTACGTAAGAGGCATCTTTGCGCAAGCGGGTTCCCCGGCAGTCGGGGCAAGTAGTGCGGCCGCGGTAGCGGCTCAGCATTACGCGGTATTGTATTTTGTGCGTTTGGGTTTGTATGTGGTCGAAGAAGGCGTTCAGGCCATCAAAATATTCATTGCCGGTCCAGAGGAGTTGCTGTTGTTCTTCGGTAAGTTCATTAAAAGGCCGGTGAATCGGGAAATCGAACAGAATACCATTTTTGATGAGCGGCTTTTGCCATTCGCTTTGCTTTTCGGTCCGCCACGGTGCAATAGCCCCTTCGTACACCGACAAACTTTTATCCGGAATAACTAAATCGTCGTCGATGCCCAGCACGGTACCAAAACCTTCGCAGCGCTGGCAAGCCCCGTAAGGGTTGTTAAAGCTGAAAAAATTTACGTTGGGCTCTTCAAACACCATTCCGTCGAGCTCAAACCGGTCGGAGAATACGCGGGTTTCTTCGCCAAAAATCACGTGGCACTCGCCGTGGCCTTCGAAGAATGCGGTTTGCACCGAATCGGAAATCCGAAACTGCAAATCTTCGTCGTCCGGGCGTATTACGGCCCGATCTATTAAAATAAATACCTGACCGGTAATATTAACGGCCCCACCGGCTAGTAAATCTTCGATAAACAATACCTGGCCATTGGCAAATATTCTGGAATAACCTTTTTGCAGGAGTAAATCTAATTCTTTGGCTAGGTCGCGGCCATCCAGCACTTGCAGCGGCGCCAGAATCATCACCCGCGCGCCATCTTCGAGGCTAAAAATAAAATCGACCACATCGCTCACCGAATTTTTCCTGACCTGCTGCCCCGAAACTGGCGAAATGGTGCGGCCAATACGCGCGTACAATAATTTCAGGTAATCGTAAATTTCGGTGCTGGTGCCTACGGTAGAGCGGTTATTTTTAATACTCACCTTTTGCTCAATGGCAATGGCCGGACTAATGCCCCGAATATAATCGACATCGGGTTTATCCATGCGGCCCAAAAACTGGCGGGCGTAAGAGCTTAAACTTTCTACGTACATGCGCTGGCCTTCGGCGTAAAGCGTATCAAAAGCCAGCGACGATTTGCCGGAACCCGAGAGGCCGGTAACCACAATAAATTTATTGCGCGGCAAGGCCACGCTCAGGTTCTTTAAATTATGTACCCGCGCGTTTTTTATTAGAATAAATTGCTTCGGGTCTAGGGAATCTATAATATTATTATCGGTATGTGAGGTCATGCTATTAGGTTGGTCCAAAACCATTCTATCCGTAACAAAAATTACGGCGAAAAGATTGATTTCGGGCGCAAATTTACGAAGACATTACCGGAATAAGAAGCATTGCTCTTTGCTGTTAGGTTTACCTTCCTGAAAAACAACTAAATACCTTAAACTTCTGCGGCATTGGCTAGCATTTGTAACGCAGTTTTTTTTAATTCGTAAGCAGTAAGTCATTCACTATTTAAACCAACATAAAAACTATGGGTAAAGGAGATAAAAAATCCAGAAAAGGTAAATTAGTCAAAGGTTCATTTGGCAATAGCCGTCCGCATAAAACAGTTAAAAAAGCCAGCGAAAAACCTGCAACCACCAAACCTACTGCCGCTACTGCTGCTGCCAAGTAGCCACTATTTTCTTTTGATAAATTCAAAACCCTCCTTGTTTACCGGGAGGGTTTCTTTTTTTTAGCTGTTATGCAAGTATACTCTTGGGTCGGCAGAATTTCCATATCAATATTTTTTCAGAGACTTTCTTTTCTTTATACTTATTTTCTATATATTATAGTCGTTATTCCGGTTCCGGTTATTTGTTGATTTTGGCTGGATAAACGGAATAAACTCTGTTTACCCAGTTGTTGGGCGTAAACAAAATGTTAAAATGAAGCACCAGAAAATAATAGAAACTATTGGAGCAACAACCTCATTATCTATAGGGCTGCCAATGGGAATTGCTGCAATGGTTTTATTTGCACTTTATTCTGTTATGATAACAGGAGAAAGTATGTTCCTATTTGGCTGGTTCTTTAGCAACACCTATTCAACTTTAGCATTACTGATGGCTTTCATCATAATTCTCTACTTCGCTGGTAAGATGCTTGCAAGAGACATTTATGCGAAAAAAGATAGAATAAGGGTAACATTTAAATACTCAATTCTTGTAAATTCTATTATTTGGCCAGCTTTTTTTGTTGTACATTTAATTACAAAAAAAGTATTTGACCTAGGTTTTGGAGTAATTACACCTTTAACTTTAGCCGTGATTTCAATCTTGTTTACTCCTTTTACTGTGGGGTTATTAATTCATAAAGCTGTAGCAAAAAAAATAAAAAATATCCTCGCCCAATAAGGCGCATAAGCCAAATCACAGCCGACGACCTTGCAAGCTGTTTACACGAGACCGTTAGCTTCAATAAAAATGATAACAGAAATAATATTAACAATTCTAGGAGTTTGTTTTATAATCGGAGGATTGATAAAAATCCGAGATAATAATTATTTAAAAAGCAGTGGAATAAAAGTGAAGGGTATAGTTTATTCATTAGAGCAAAGGAAAAACCTTTATTATCCAATAGTAAGATTTCGGACAAAAGAAGATATTTGGATAACCAAAGAGTTAGGTATTGGGTCTAACCCATCACATTACCCTGAGGGTACACAGGTAGATTTGATTTATAATCCCGAAAATCCAGAAATCGTAGATTTGGATTCTTACACAAGTTTGATACTAGCGCCAAGATTGTTTGTTATAATCGGCACAGGTTTGATAGCTTATATTTTCCTATCCTTGTTTGACATGATTTAAAAAATTTATTTAAGCCAGCAATATTACGGAACCCTTGTCCCACTACTGGCTTTGCAAATACTAACCGTTTGCAGTAAACAAATGAAAACAAGACTAATTTATCTTATACTGGCTTATTTGTCTATTATTCCTTCATTTGGACAGGAAGCACAGAAGTATTTTGAACAAATTAATAAATTAGTTGGCAAAGAAATCGTTTCAAGCAACTTGTATAACAAACTAGATAGCCTGCAAGCAAAAAAATACCTTCAAGAAGCGGTATTTTGAAATATTTAGATAGAGATATAGATTTTGGATATAAGCACCAACGAATTAACATTCAAATCAATTTTGAAGATTTTCGTGTGGATTTATTAACAAGCAATGACTCTGTTCTTCTTTCTGTAATATCACACAATGATCACAAAAAGCTTCAATCAACTTATTACACAGAAGCTGCAGTCTTAAAATATTTAGGTTTAAGGAATGATTTTTATGGTTCAAATAAAAAAATAAAAGACTTGGAAGAAGAAATTTCATCCAATATTACCTATGCCTTTTATTGTGGTGATGGCTTACCAAAGACTAATGAAGGGAAGCACATTGAAAGATTGGTTAATACTAAAAGCATTAATAAGCTGAATGAAATGCTAAATAGTATAAATATTGAAACTCAAACATATGGGGTTGCTGGGTTTGAAATGCTTTCTAAAAAGTTTGTCAAAATATCGAAAGAACAAAAAGAAATTATCAAATACATTAAAAGACGGAATTCAGAGGTAGTTACTTGCAGCGGGTGTTTGACTGGATTAGTAGTAAAGATTTATTAAGACGTCGACTGTTAACAATAGCTAAACAACAATAAACCGCTAATAAAAAACCATAAATATTAATTATGAACAGGATTGAAGTTCCCCTAAGCAAGAAAAAGATCTTGCTGTTAGTGCTTGGCTCAATTGCCTTTGTAATCTTTGGAATACTTTTTATACTAAATCCTGAAACTTTTGTGTCTCCTATTTTCCGAAACCCTCAGATATTAAGAATTATAGGAATAGCAGCCGTTATATTTTTTAGCGCAACAGGTATCTACGGATTTAGAAAGCTGTTTGACCAAAAAATTGGGCTTATCGTTGATGAGCATGGCATAACGGATTATACAAATGCATCGAGCGTTGGACTAATTGATTGGGCAGACATTACCGGTATAGAAACCGAAGAAGTAATGTCAACAAAATTCTTGCTCATTTTCACTATAAATCCGGATAAATATTTAGAAAGAGTAAAAGGATTTAAGCGAAAGCTTATGCAGGGGAATATGAAAATGTATGGAACGCCGTTGGCGATAACTTCTACTACTTTAAATTATAATTTTAATGACTTAGAAAAGCTTCTCAAAAACAGGCTACTTGAACAAAAGGGGACGAGCCTTAAGAATCGCAATAATCTGTGTTAGCTTTGCGATTTTAACCGTTTGTTCGGTTTATCCAGCTGACCTTTTTTACAGAGACTTGTCTTTATTAGGACTTATAATTACATTCCCGGTTTCAATAATAAGTTTTGGCTATAGATATGCCGATTCAGAATCTCTGTAGCTTGTATTTATTATTCAATTTGTAATGTTCATTTTAACTTTTTGGGTGCTAAGCAAATTTATAAAGGACAAAAAAGTTGAAAGCGAATAAATTTAATTCTCTTAACAACGGCTTCAAGCATTTGCGGGAAAGATGGTAATGGAAAGCTTAGTGCTTTTTATTTATTTTAGTTCCGGCTGAAAGAATATTGCAAGTTAACTGCAACTGCTTAAATCCATGAACCATTGGCAGTAATTTTGAGTAGAAATATTGAATTGACTACAATATTCGTTATAAAACTATAAAGCGTAGAAATATTATGACCAGACAAGTTTTGATACAACAGACCATTGATCATCTATCTAAGCTTCCTGACCAAAAAATAAAAGAAGTATCCGACTTTGCGGAGTTCTTGTTAAGTAAGTTAGAAGAAGGACTCTTAACAGAAGGAATCAAGAAGCTGACAACGGATTCAAAATCATTCCAGTTTCTGGAAGATGAAGAAGATTTATACACGGAAGCTGATTTAAAAGAAAAGTATAAGTGAGAAAAGGCGATATTTTACTTATACCGTTTCCTTTTACAGATTTAACGGGGCAGAAAAACAGACCTGCCCTGGTTTTAGTTACGACAGATACAGACATTACAGTAGCTTTTATCACTTCTCAGATAAAGTGGCAGGAAGAGCACGATTTAAAACTTGAGCCATCTGCCAAAAATGGCCTCAAAAAGACTTCTCTGGTAAGGCTTAGCAAATTAGCTACCATTAACAACGAGTTGCTGATTGGGAAATTAGGTAATCTGATTGAAGCAGATATTCAGCAGTTGAATAAAAACTTAATTAAGCTATTTCAACTAGAGAAGTAAAAAAACTCCTGCCAATGCTATGGCAACACCTACTTCGAACAATGGCCTTCGCTGCCGCTGACATGAGCCCATTATGTGTAATTAACCTGAACAAAAACTAACAAAAAGATGGCAAACGATTACTTAGAAAGTGTGCGGAAACAATTTGAGTATTACAAAATGCTCGGCGACAAAACCTTTTCGCAATTGCCGGACGATAAATTATTCTGGCAATATAACAACGAGAGTAACAGCATAGGTACCATCGTGAAACACCTCTGGGGAAATATGCTTTCGCGCTGGACAGACTTTTTAACCGCTGACGGTGAAAAAGATTGGCGCAACCGGGATGCAGAATTCGAAAATGATATTAATAGCCGGGAAGAACTTTTAGCAAAATGGAATGAAGGTTGGTCTTGCCTGTTTAACGCCATAAATTCTTTAACTGCCGACGACCTTGACAAAATTATTTACATCAGGAATCAAGGACATACCGTAACCGAAGCCATAAACCGGCAACTGGCACATTATCCGTATCATGTTGGGCAAATAGTTTTTTTAGGAAAAATGCTGGCAGAGAGCTGGGCTTCTTTGTCTATACCCAAAGGAAACTCCCAAACTTATAACGCAGAGAAATTTTCGAAGCCCAAACAAAAAGAACACTTTACCGACGAATTTTTCGGAGACAAAAAAGAATAATTACCACATACCTAACCTCAGTGCCATTCTGCTATTTTTAACACATACCTACACAATTTATTACTGGTAGTTTAGGCTATTCCACTATATTAGCGCGCCTGTTGGTTAATATTTAAGAACACCAACAGTAAAACCAAAGCGCTTAATTTTTATATGGTAATACACCTGATTTCGGGGCCTCGCAATATTTCTACGGCCTTGATGTATGCTTTTGCCCAGCGGCCCGACACCCGCGTGCTGGACGAGCCTTTTTACGGCTTTTACCTGCAACACACCGGACTGCACCACCCCGGCCGCGACGAAGTACTTAATACCCTGGAACCCGACCCAGCCAAAGTGTTTGCGTTAATTGCGCAAGCCGGTCAGAAAAAAGAGCATGTATTTGTAAAAAATATGGGGCACCACCTGCAAGGGTTTAATTTTGACCAGATAAAAAATTACCGCAATGTGTTTTTAATTCGGGAGCCGGGCCAGATGCTGGTATCTTATGCCAAAGTGCGCGAATCGCCTACCTTGGATGATATTGGCCTGAAACACCAACAGGAAATATTCTCCTGGCTGGAGGCCGAAGGCTGCCAACCGCTGGTGGTTGATGGCGATGCTATCCGGCAAAACCCAGCCGGCGTTTTAGCGCGTTTGTGCCAATCCCTGAATATTCCGTTTACTGAGGCCATGTTATCCTG
Organism: Adhaeribacter rhizoryzae; assembly: GCF_008629685.1. Lineage (GTDB taxonomy): Bacteria > Bacteroidota > Bacteroidia > Cytophagales > Hymenobacteraceae > Adhaeribacter > Adhaeribacter rhizoryzae. Next base: position 122,312 of record NZ_VWSF01000014.1, read on the forward strand.
GTCGGCCGGTGCCCGTCCCGAAGATGGTATCTGGGCTAAATATTGGTACAGCAATGTGCACCAATCAACCGGGTTTGTACCGCCCACCGAAAATAATGCAGCAGTTCCGGCTCAATTACAGGACGTGTACGCCAGCGCCCTGCCCTATTACAATCTTTTAAAACAAAAAGCAATTACCGACTAGTTATGCAGCAAAAATATAACCCGCAGAATGCAGATATTAAAGTTTGGGTAAATGGTTTATGTGCCCGCCAAGAAGCCAAAGTTTCGGTTTTTGATAGTGCAGTGCAGGGCGGCGATGCGGTTTGGGAAGGCATCCGGATTTACAACGGTTACGCGTTTATGCTGGAGCAGCACATCGACCGCATGCATTATTCGGCGCACGCACTGGCCTTTGCCAATATTCCTAGCCGCGAAGAAATTAAGCAGGCGGTTTTTGCCACCTTAGAAGCCAACGGCATGCGCGATAATGCCCATATCCGGCTTACGCTTACCCGCGGCGAAAAAATTACTTCGGGCATGGACCCACGCCTAAACCAGGCCGGTTGCACCTTAATTGTTCTGGCCGAACACAAACCGCCAGTTTACGACAATACCCAGGGCATTCGACTGATAACCAGTGCCATTCGCCGCAACAACCCGCAGTTTTTAGATTCCAAAATTCACCACAATAATCTATTAAATAATATTTTGGCTAAGATAGAAGCCAACGTAGCCGGTGCCGACGATGCTGTAATGCTGGACATACTAGGTTTTGTAGCCGAAACCAATGCCACCAATTTATTTATGATTAAAAACGGCCATTTGTTTACGCCCCACGGCGATGCCTGTTTGCCCGGTATAACGCGTAAATTGGTGTTAGAAATAGCTACCGAGCTAGGAATTCCGGCCACCGAAAAGAATTTATCGCTAACCGAATTTTACAATGCCGACGAAGTTTTTACCACTGGCACCATGGGCGAACTTACACCCGTTCACGAAATAGACGGCCGCCAAATATTAAACCGCGCCAACGCTAATATTTTAAGCCGCTTACAGCAACACTTTACTACTAAAATACCGGTGTATGGTATAAAGCTGCCGTTTTAAGTTTAAGTTGATTCAGCGGCAAAAATAACTAACTCGAATATTTAAAAGACAACCACCCCCACCCCTCCTAAACTTAGGCGGGGAGCCGGGCTAAAGGTTAAGTAAAGTCTGAAGATTATATAATAGGCTGTTTTAAATATTTATTGTGCTATAGTTTAATAGAGAATGGCAGCTGCTACAGGGAGACTACAGCAGTTTGGGCGATGAGGGCCTTTCAGGTTTCCGGTGCGCAGCATCCCGACGCAGGAGGGAAGGAAAGATGAGCAGCCCGAATGACCAAACGGGGCCCGCCGGCCGGGAGGCAACTTAGGCTTAGAATATTAGTTAGCACCTTAGCATTGAAAGATGGAATCTTTCAAAAGATAACCGTGAAATAAATTAATAACCTTTCGATAAGTAAAGCTGCTTTCCTTTTACAGATGCAACCTCCTCAACTTATCAGCTTTCCAGGAAGTAACCCCAACTACCAGCAAGGTCATGCAGCCGCCAAAAATTACGGCGGGTATTACGCCCAATAACCGGGCGGCAAACCCCGATTCGAAAGCCCCGATTTCGTTAGAAGAGCCCACAAAAATATTGTTTACCGACGAAACCCGCCCTTTCATATGCTCGGGCGTAAGGGTTTGCATTAACGTAGACCGAATGATAACACTAATGCTGTCGAAGGCGCCACTCAAGCCTAATAACACCAGCGAAAACCAGAAATTAGTAGACAAGCCAAACAAGATAATACACAAACCAAACCCCGCTACGCACAACAGCATGCGCTTGCCGGCATTAATTTTTACCGGACGATGGGTTAGAAAAACCGCCATTAAAATAGAGCCAATAGCTGGAGCTGCCCGCAAAAAACCCAACCCCTGCGGACCGGTATGTAAAATATCGGAAGCAAAAACCGGCAGCAAGGCCACCGCACCGCCAAACAGCACGGCAAATAAATCCAGCGACATGGCGCTTAAAATTATTTGGTTGTTAAACACAAAACGCAGGCCCGACAACAAACTTTCTTTTATGGGTAAGCGCCCTTGGGAAGGTGGCAACGGTTTAGCCGAAATTAGTAAGAAGAACAGCGTAGCCAGAAATAATAAAACTACCACTACTGTATACGAAGCCGTAACGCCCCAGAACCCGTAAATTAAACCCCCAATAGCCGGTCCGGCCATAGAAGCACCCTGCGAGGTAGTAGTAGACCAGGTAACGGCATTGCCATATAATTGCTTATTATTTACAATTTGCGGCATAAACGAGAAAACCGCCGGGTTATTAAAGCCGCGGGCAATGCCCGTAAAAAAGATAACCAGGTAAATAGGCCACACCCCAAATTGCTGCAACACGCCCCGGCTTACCGGCAAGGTATACACCAGCAACGCCACCGAACAAGCCAGCAATACCAGCACACAGGTAAGAATAATAATTTTCCGGTTGTTATTATCGGCTACATGACCCGCGTACAAAGCTACTATAATGGCCGGAATGGCTTCGGCCAAACCAATCAGGCCTAGCGATAGCGGGTCTTTGGTAAGGCTGTAAATTTGCCAGCCAACCACCACGGCCTGCATCTGCAAAGCCAGCGATAAACACAACCGGGCCAATACAAATAATCTGAATTCCGGAATTTTGAGCGCTGCATAAGGATCGTGCGGCGCGGCGGCTGGTACGGGTATCATGTATAAATTAAACGCGAAAAAAGCTGAGATTTAGATAAAATACTTAGGTATAAATACCAGAACCGGAGTACAGCCATCTTAAATAAATTAAATATTTATACCTATTATTTGCTTGCAATGCTAATGTTATCCTTTTTATTTACTACCTTTAAAGAGGCAGAACTTGCTATTTCCGGCAACTGGTTGTGCCCCTGATCCAGCACCCATGACACCTGAAAATTTTTCGGCTCAATTGTTATATCAATCCGAATTAGCGGAGCTTTCTTTTTTACCCGAATCCGGAATATTATGGTTAAGCTGGAAAGCAAAAGCATCGTCGGTTATAATTCAGGAGGTATACGAGCAATTATTCCGGCAGATGCAAAGCCGCCAGGTAAAACACGTTTTGCTGGATGTAAGTCGGCGCGGACGTGCCACTGCCGCCGACGAAACCTGGATGATGCGCGAGTTTGTGCCACGGCTGCTGCAATTTTTTAAGGAAGGTATTTACCTGGCTTATTTGCTCGATGCCAGCCATTATCGGGCGTTAAAAGCAGAATCGCCGAATGGCAGTTTAGAAAGCCTAAGCCATTTGCTGAGCATGAATTATTTTAGAGAAGCGGGTAAAGCATTTACCTGGTTAACCACTAAAAATTTACGAACAGCTATTTAATATAATTTTGTTTCACTCATTTTTTAAGCCTGCTTAACTTTTTACCAAACCAAACAGCATGGCATTTTTTTAACCAGGTATCATAAATAATAGCAATTCTCTAGCCCATAAAGGCCTTTAGTTGTTGTACTACTGCCAGCTTACAGCCCATAATCAGCCTTAAGTTTTGGATCTATTTTTATTCTTTTTAATATAATTTCTTTCTAATATTTACCTTTGCAGAAAGTAAACATATGGTTGAGGCAAGCGACAATTTATCCCTTAATTTCAGGCCCGAACTGAATATATTGGTTTGCCGGTTTATTCAGCCAATACCCTCGGCGTTACTCCGGCAAGCGTACGGAAAAGCTTTACAAACTGCTCAGGAATACCAGGCCCGCTATTGGCTTTTCGACCTGCGGCGACGGGGCCCTATTTCAGCAGAAGATGAAAAATGGATATTGGAATATTTTTTTCCGCAGGCAGAAAGCCAGGTAAAAGCGCTGCAATATTTTGCTTATTTGGTAACGCCTAGCCATTACGTGCACATTCGGGAAGTAGTAAGCACCGATAAACTGGCAAATTATTCACCGCTTACCCATATTTCAATTTTCGACTCCGAAGATAAGGCCTTGGATTGGCTGGCTTTAAACCAAACCGCCGATGCCCGGGCTTAAAATTTAAAGAGTAGGGTTATTTCACTTTTCCGAATATTGCTGTACAATTTCGCGTAGCCAGCGCATCATCAGCAATATGGCCAAAGCCGCTACCAGGGTTAATCCGCAGTTTACGTAAAAGAAATTTGCTTTATGGTCGTAGGTATCCCACATACTGGCCAACACCCCCGATAATTTATTGCCAATAGAAGTAGCCAGAAACCAACCGCCCATCATTAAGGCCGTAAGCCGCGGCGGACTTAACTTTGACACCAGCGACAAGCCCATGGGGCTCAGGAAAAGCTCGCCAACCGTTACTACCGCGTACGTGCCCACCAGCCACCAGCCCGAACTTTTATCGGCGCCATTATCTCCGGCGTAAACGGCCCCCACCATTACCAGCGTAGATAAAGCCGTAATAAACAAACCCCAGCCAATTTTAGCCGGCGTAGAAGGCTCTTTACCGCGTCGTCGCAAAAACCCGAAAAAAGAAACTACCACCGGCGTAAGAATCACCACAAAAAATGGGTTGATGGATTGGAATATTTCGGTAGAAATTAAGGAAAGCTGCTGACCAGACACGGGCCATTCTGCCCGATTCAAATTATTCAGGTAAGGTTCTACACCTTGTTTGGTAATAACTTTGCCGGCGGCATCGGTTTGGGTCCGGAACATGGAGTCATAAGCCGGTACGGTTTTTTCTTCGGTGCCTACCCGCTGCACCATACCCAAGGTTTGGGCTGGTTTTTCTACGGAGGCCGGCAATTCGCGGTCGGTGTAATATTCAGCCCAGGTAGTTAGGGCCGTACCGTTTTGCTTAAATATAGCCCAGAATACCACTACCACCGCAAAAATAGCCAGCAGCGCCGCAATTGGTTTTTTATCGGTAGCCGAAGCCCGTACCCACAACGAAATATAGTAAAACACAATTGGCAACGCCCCGAATATAAACGCATCGGTAGAGTCGGAGCCAAAAACATTGCCCGGAATTAAAAGCCAACCCGCCAAACCAGCCAGAAAAGCCGGCAACATTACAATACCCATGATGCGGCTAATAGGCATATCGTTGGGCTGCACCGGCTTCCGGACATCAGCACCCTGGTAATGCCGGTTGCCCAGCCAGAAAATAATTACCCCTACAAACATGCCAATACCCGCCGTAATAAATGCGTAGCCCCAACCAAAATTATTGCGCATGTAGGCCGCCACAAAATTGCAGATAAAGGCTCCTACATTTATGCCCATATAAAAAATATTGTAGCCAGTATCTTTCAGGGGCCGGTATTTTTCCTGCGAATAAATATTACCCAGCAGCGTAGAAATATTGGGCTTAAAAAAGCCGTTGCCCACAATAATTAAACCCAGCGACACGTAAAATGCCAAGTCGCCTTTTAAAGCCAAACCGCAGTAACCCAAGCCCATTAAAATACCGCCCACCGTAATAGATAACCGGTAACCCAACACCCGATCGGCTAATAAACCGCCAATAAAGGGCGTGAGGTACACAAAGGCGATAAACGTACCGAAAATATCCGAAGCCAATCCTTTGTCCAGGGCCAGACCGCCGCGCTGCGCATCTATCATGTACAGAAAAAAGATGCCAATCATGAGGTAATAGCCGAAGCGTTCCCACATTTCCGAGAAAAACAAAAAATATAAACCTTTGGGATGTTTCGGGTTGCTGGGGCTGGTCATGCCAATATAGGTGATTTTTGCGCTGGATTAAAATACAAAAAACGCCCAGCTGGGCGTTTTTTAAGTGAGACGTACTGGGTTCGAACCAGTGACCTCTACCCTGTCAAGGTAGCGCTCTGAACCAACTGAGCTAACATCCCGCGGTAAGACAAAGGTAAAAAAAATCGGCATATCTTAAAATCCTTTGTTTTAAGGCAATACCGCGGGTGTAAAAAGCTTTTTGAAGGCAACCAGAGCGGTTTGCTTGTAACTTTAACGGCAAGACCTAGTATATAGGGACAAAAGAAACAACCCCGGAAATTGCTAGTAACTATTTATCTCCTGCTCCCATAATTATTACTACTTTAACTATGAAAAAAATTACTTTCCTTTTGCTGGCCATTCTCTTAAGTACAGCGGGCTTTGCGCAGAAAAGAGTAACCACTACCGCTCCTATTAATCATAACCTCGAAGGTTCTACTGCCCCTGAAAACACCGGCTTTGGTATAAAGGGCGGCTTAAACTTTTCGGATGTGCGCAACACCGATGGCGGGGTTAATTTTGATCCCAAAACCAGTTACCACGTAGGGGCTTTTGCCCAGTTTAGCATTACCGATTGGTTCTCGCTGCAACCCGAAGTAATTTATTCGCGCAAAGGCTACGACTCTACCAATGTGGCCCGCCGCCTCGATTATTTTGATGTTCCTTTGTTGCTGGTGTTTAATCCGCTCGATAATGTTAGTATTCACGTGGGGCCGCAGGTTTCGTTGCTCATGACCGTGAAAGACGGCGATAAGGAAATAAACAAAGAAGATTCTTATAACAGCCTCGATTATGGTATGGTGGGCGGCGTGGAAGCCCGCCTATCTATTTTCAGGTTTGGTGCGCGCTATAATTTAGGCCTGAACCAAATATACCAGGACACCTACCGCGATATTGCTACTAATGTAAACAGAGATATGAAGAATGGCGCTTTTCAGGTTTATGTAGGCGTCGGGTTCCATTAAAAATAAATATTAATAAAAGAAAAAGGGGAAGCTAGCTTCCCCTTTTTCTTTTATTAATTATACTGCAATATTGCTTGCCTTCTATTCTACTAAAGAAAACAGATTGGTCTATTCTCCCAAAGTCTTCAGGTGTTTGGTTATTTGCTTAATGCGCGTCTGAAAACCGTCCGGATCGAACATTATCTCATTATCATCCAGTAATTCCAGCATGTTCATAATATCATCGGGGTGGTCGGTGGGCTTGCCGGTTGCGAGGCTAACATAGCGCATGGTAGTCCAGAGCAGCGATTTAAGCTTGGTTTTATCTTTATTCAGCATCAAGCCCTCTATTACAATAGTGGTGTTATCGAAGTGAATAATGCGGGTTTGAATATAAATAGTTGCTCCTAAATCAGCTGGCTTTAAATACGCAATCTGGTGGTTAGAAACTACCCAATTAGCTTGGTGTTGGCGGGCCAGTTCCATTAAGCTCATGTTGTAATATTTGTACGTATGCTCTTCGCGGGCATTCAAGAAATATTCAATATACCGTACGTTGTTTAAATGGCCCAACGGGTCACAATCCTGGAAACGCACAAACAGTTTACTTTCCGGCACTTTTACCAGTTCGCCGGCAAATTCCTGGTCTTTCATGATCAGTGTTGATTTTATTAAGTAAAGGTAGATTAAATAAAATACTTTTGGCAAGGTTTAAACCGGCGAAGAACGCGCTTGCTGCTCCTGATTTATAGCTAAAGCTTCTTTGGTGCCGGCCAGCCGGGCTTCCACTTCGTATTTATTATTGTAATACCCATGTCGGTAAGATTCCACTAGGTACAACCACAAAAAACGCCAGAAACCATGTTCCTGAAATTGCCGGATATGACAAAGTTCGTGGGCAACCCAGGGCCGGTTTTGCAGAAATTCTTCTTTTTTTACGCCGCTTATATGAATGGTGCGCCCAATTACCATAGCCACATTTGGCGATTTTAAAACAAAACGAGCCACCCGGGCCAATACCGATTTTTCAATTATTTTGTGTTCCATCTTGCACGCAAAATATTAAACGCTTTCAGCTATTTTGGTTTACCGCTTCCGGCATAATTAGTTAGGGCTCCAGCCACTTTTAAGACAAAAAGAACTTTTCTGCCTGATTTTTCTTCCATCCGGATTAAAAAATTTTTGCTTGGCCCTAAAATTATATCCCGCTCTTTTTACGCTTGGCAATATTCAGTTTCTAAAAGCTAAAACCTTAATCATCAGGAATCTACAAAATAAAAAATTAATTTTATAGCAGGCACAAATTAATCCGGAATATAATTTTAAAAGGATACCAAAAATAATATTTAAAAAATGTAACCTTTTTTATTTGGTACTTTAGAAAGCAGTTACTAATTTGGAACTACAAAAAAGACAAAAATTGCTTTAAACAACTTGTAAAAAGAATATTTCGAACCTAAAAACTATTTAACAAACACGCGTCCTGCTTAAATTATAGCTTTTTTAAAAACATAGTTTAAGCTAAGCACCATAAAGACACCTTATGAAGAATAGTATTTTATGCAGTCTAGCCGCAGTATCACTAGCTTTATCATTTTTCTTCGAGAAAGCACCAATCAAATCTACCGCAACCCCAGAAAAGCCCGCAATAAGTCTACAAACCGCCTCCCTCCTGCCCGAATCTTTAAATAATAATCCAGTAAATAAGCCGTCCGAACCTGTTGGCAAAATTCCTTCTTATAAAGATTCTCTGTTTTATAATTATTACTCGCAAACATTAGGGCTTAAATTAGAATACACCGAAAACAAAGAATTAATAGAAACGGTTACCGAGTGGTTAGGTACGCCTTACCGCAGTGGTTCTGCTTCTAAAAAAGGCACCGATTGTTCGGGGTTTGTTACCCGCATTTACAAAGAAGTTTACGACATCGACCTGAGCCGCAGTTCCCGCTCCATGTTTCACGACGTAAAACGCATCAGCAAAACCGATATAAAAGAAGGCGACCTGGTATTTTTCCGGCGCGGCCCCGGCCAACCCATTTACCACGTAGGTATTTACCTGAAAAACAATAAATTTATTCATTCGGCTACCAATGGCGGCGTTATTATTAGTTCTTTAAAAGAGCATTATTATCAACGCAATTATTACGCGGCCGGCCGGGTAATTTAAACCTAAAAATTAACTGCAAAAAGCCTGTCTTTTCTTAAAAAGGCAGGCTTTTTGTTTTATAGCCGGCCAACAAATTGCGACTTGTACCGGCAAGTTTAAACATTAGCGCCAAACTATTTTTAACAGATAAAGTATAGTAAATTAAGAATCTTGCGGCTACCTTAAACTACTGCTTAAGACTAAATTTAGATATCTTTGCGTTAGAAAACCGAGTACCCTTAACCGCTATTACACGAAATATTATTATGGAAAACCAAACGAATCAAGGAAAAAATATTGCCGACTCCGGCATTTTTAAGAAAATATTGGGCAAAGCCGAAGAGTATGCCAAGAAACCTTTACGGGTGAAAGAGCTCTTAAACGACACTTACAAAAAAGCCAGCGAGAAAAAAGAATTGGGTACGCTGGCGCACGAAGTCTGGGAAAGCCTGCAAACGTTGTCGCGGTTAATTAAAGCGGCCGTTACCGGCGAATATACAGGTATCCCGACCACCACTATTGTAGGGGGTATTGCGGTATTGCTTTACTTTTTAATGCCTATTGATTTTGTACCGGATTTTATACCGGTTATTGGATTGCTGGACGATGTAGCTTTGCTGGCCTGGTTTATGACCGGCATTAAACACGAGATGGAGAAATTTGAAGCTTGGGAAAAAGGTAACCAGGCGCAAACCGCAAATACTGCCACCGCTACCAATAGCAATTATGCACCTTCGGGCGTTAATGCGGCAGCCGGTGCCAGCGCGGCTTCTGCCCCGGTAGATGTTTCGAACGATAATAATAACCGCAACGACCTCGCTAATAAAACCGAAGTAAAAGGTTTTGCTGCCCACGACTTGCCTACAGAAGAACTACCCGACGATGCAGCTATCCGGGCTACTTCTTCGGGTTCCGGCGAGCCAAATGTGCGGGCCGCTACCACCGATAGCACCCGTATTCCCAGCTCCAATGCCGACGATAGTCGCGCCGGCGGCAATGTACGGTAGTTAAGTTACCGGAACCATTAAAGAATACATAGTATAAATTTAATATTTAAGAACAGCCGGATTATTTTATCTATAATCCGGCTGTTTTATTTTAGAAGATTGCTTATTTTTGAGGCACGCTAGTTTTTTATTTGTGTCCCTAACATCTGCTTATTCGCTTAAATCTTTACAATTACATTTGCCCGATATTGGTTTGGTTTTACTGCAGCGTAGCGCCAAAGCCAAACGCATTAGTATTCGGTTGCAACCGCTTAAAGGCATACGGGTAGTGGTACCGCCCCGCGCTACTTTCGAAGAAGCCCAAAAATTTCTGGAAAGTAAACTCGACTGGATTAAACTGCACTTACCAAAAATAGAAAAGCAGGAAACCAACCTGACGGTTTTCCGACCCGACGAAAATTATTACACTTTTTCGCACCAGCTCCGTTTGTTGCCCCACGACAAAGCAACTTTAAAAGCGCGCTTAACCGCCAGCGAAATACAGGTATTTTACCCGGCTTACCGCAACTCTTCAGACGACGAAGTGCAGCAATTTATCCGGAAAGCCCTGGAAGAAACGTACCGCGCAGAAGCCAAGCAATATTTACCAACCCGCGTTGATTATTTTGCCCGGCAATTTGGGTTTAGCTACCAGAAAGTGGTTATAAAAAAAGCCGGAACCCGCTGGGGTAGTTGCTCTTACCAAAATAATATTAACCTTAATTTGCATTTGATGCGACTCCCCGCCCACCTCCGCGATTATGTAATTCTGCACGAACTGGCGCATACCGTCGAGAAAAATCATGGCCCCCGGTTTTGGGCGCTGCTCGATAAAATTAGCGGTAATGCTGTAGGCTTGGACAAAGAAATTAAAAACTACTGCATCGAGCTTTATTAAATTATTTTCAAATACGTTTTTTTATCGCTACCCAAAATGTAAACGTAAGTTCTCACCACATTCAATAAATAGCATTTAAATTTAGATTAAAGCTGGTAATTGCATTCTGTTTTTGTAAAACTTGTTCCGGAAATTATTTAAGCGCCAATAGAGCAGATAAAATTGTAAATTTAAGATTCGTGCTTGTAATCTACCTTTTTCAGAAGTTTATATTATAATTAATATATTCCAACAAATTATTCAAAATATTAAAAAAATATTCATCTTTTTAGCGTATACTAGAGTATAAAAACTCACCTATAGTACCAGCCCGATTGTGTATGTTTGATAGCATCTTGCCCGAAAAATCTGTTTATCTGGTACTACTAAGTATTGGCATCCTGACCAATATTGCTTGTTCGGAACCCCGCAAAGATCCGGCAGTCGTTCAAAAGCCCCTTACTACCCGCCCGGCAGCGCCCGTTCAGGCACCTGATCCGGATACCTTGCGGGTAGAAGATGATTTTGCCAATGCCCCCTTTCTCCTGGATTCGGTTTCGTTTATAGAGGTACACCGGTTAATGGGCAAAGATGTGCAGATAACCAAAAAGCCAACGCGCAACCATTTTGAACCAGACCAAACCGATACGCTGATTACGCTGCGCAAAAATAAATCGCACATAACGTTATACGCGGTAAGTGCCGAGCCTAAATGTTTTTTTAAGGAAGCCGATATTAAAGACCCAATGCCAATTTTTCAGTACCCGCTAAAAATTGGGCAGCGCAAAGCCGAGGTTAAAAAAATATTTCCATCGCTCACGCGCGAAACGTATTTACCCGATAATATTGAAATTGTGGCGGGCGAAGGTGTAGATTATGTGTATTTGATATTTAAGAACGATGTGCTGCAGCGTATTGAATACAAACCTTATCTCGATTAAGATTAACTACAGTAATCACTAAAAAGCATTACTTTAAAGCTGAAAGCCTTGGTAGTGGAATATTTGAAAGTAGAATAAATATTAAAAGTGAATTTATAATATTAATTGGTTAATGCGCTTAAATTATTGCGGTCTTGTTACGCCTGTCGAAATAGCTGAATCTGCTTTTATTTGTTTGTAATAGATCCTTCGACAAGCTCAGGATGACCCAGTAGTAAACACCTAAGCGCAGGTTTAGGTTTATAATGGTATCAAAAACAAAAGAGGCTACCTAACGGGTAGCCTCTTTTGTTTACAAATTAAGGTTAAATTAATGAGCTGGTTCTGGTGTATGCGTTGATACATAATCAACAAAATCGCCTACGGTGTCAATCTTTACTTCGTCAGGAATTACAATATGAAAGTTCTTCTCCAACTCCAGAATAATATCTACCACATCTAAGGTTTCAAAGCCAAACTTGCTCAGGTTAGCATTGGTGCGCAAACGTGAGGGTTTAATTTCTTTAGTACGGCTTATTATTTTTATTACTTCATTTTGTATAGCAGAGGTAGGTTGTGTTCTCATGGTATTATTTAAATTAGGCAGGTTGTTCTTCATAAATAGGATGCGTAACAGGGGCAGAAGGTTGCATTGTTTTATTACCTTTTACCTTTAATTTTATTCTTTCGCTAATCAGGTACATGGCCGGAACCACGAGCAAAGTTAAGAAAGTAGCAAATGCTAATCCAAAAATAATTGTCCAGGCCAATGGTCCCCAGAATACCGCGCTTTCGCCGCCTATGAAAAAGTGCGGCTCAAAACTAGAAAACAGGGTAAAGAAGTTAATGTTTAACCCAATAGCCAACGGGATTAAGCCCAGAATTGCAGCCGTAGCGGTTAATAATACTGGGGTCAGACGCGTTTTACCCGCCATTACCACCGCTTCGTGCAACTCGTAGCCCTCGCGTTCGCGCAGTACATCTGCAAATTCTACCAGCAAAATACCGTTCTTCACCACAATACCAGCCAAGGCAATTATTCCCACGCCCGTCATTACCACCGAAATATTCATGCCAAAAATGGAGAAACCGAGTAAAACCCCAATTAAACTGAATATAATCTCCGACATAATAATGAGCGGTTTGGAAATAGAGTTAAACTGCGTTACAAGAATCAGGAAAATCAGGCCAACAGAAGCTATTAAGGCAATACTTAAGAAATCGCTGGTTTCCTGCTGATCTTCCTGAGCACCGCCAATTTTTACTTCATAACCTTCGGGTGCCTTAAACTGCTGCAGGTTCTGCCGGATGGTTTCGTTTATTTCGTTTGCGTTATAACCGGCCAGTACGTTCGACGATAAAGTAATTACCCGCTTCACGTTTTTCCGGCGAATACCACCGTAGGTAGTAGAATAATCAATCTTGGCTACCGACGATAACGGAATTTGCTTAATCTGGCCCGAAACCATGTCGCGGAAAGTTAAGCGCATATCCATTAAGGCATCAATATTAGAGCGGTATGGCTCGGCGTAGCGCACTTGAATCGGGTACTCGTCTTCGTCGCGTTTTAGTTTAGAAGCTTCGTAGCCAAATATTGCTGTCCGCAGCTCCGAACCAATCTGGGCCGTGCTAATGCCTTCGCGGTTGGCCCGCACGCGGTCAATTTCCACGCTAATCTGCGGATTCTTGTCCTGCAAATCGGAACGTAAATCTTCAATGCCGCCAATTTGCAACGAATCGATTAAGCGCTCTACTTTGCGGGCCACTTTAATCAGGGTGCCAAAATCTTCGCCGGCTACTTCAATTTGCACGGGTTTGCCTACCGGCGGCCCGCCTTGCTCCTGGTCTACGGTAATTTCTACACCCGGAATATTTTTAACTTTTTCCCGGATTTTATTTAAGTAAGTGCGCGAACTTGGCCCGGTACGGTACTGAAATTCCCGGAAAGCCACCGTTACTTTACCTTTATTCGACTCGGCCTGGTAAGAAGCTTCCATCGGGTCGCCGGCACCAATGGCTACGTTCGAAATAATAGATTCTACATCGGGGTTATCTGCGCCTACCACATCGTACACCCGCTTTTCAACTATTTTCGTAACCGAGTCCGTCGCTGCCTGGTCGGTACCCACCGGCATTACCAGGTAAGTATAAATAAAGTTTGGATCGCCTTGCGGGAAGAAATCTACTTTTGGTTGCCGCAAAACAGTAGCAAAAACCGAAAGAATTAATAAACCCACTACAGCGGCCAACACTAAAATAGGGCGTCGGCCTACTAACAGGCTGCGCAGCACCCGTTCGTACGTATTCATAAAGCGCGGCAGCACTTTGTTCTGGAAACCATTTATCCAATGAATAAACACGTATTTATTCAGGGCAATAAACAGCATGATAAATACGGTCAGGTTAGCTAAACCAGTCCAGCCGGCCAAGTAGCAGATGCCGGCCAAAACGGCTAAGCCAATCATCCAGAACAGGAACGTTTTGCGGGCTTTTACCGGGTTGGGATTTTCTTCTTTGCCCATGAACGATACCGCAAAAACCGGGTTAATAATAAAGGCCACCAGCAACGAAGCCATTAAAGTAAGAATAAGCGTAACGGGCAAAAAGTACATAAACTTGCCAATAATGCCGGGCCAGAACAGCAGCGGCACAAAAGGCGCCACCGTGGTTAAAGTACCCGCCAGCACCGGCACAAATACTTCGCCGGCTGCCGCTTTCGCCGATTTTATAATATTCCAGTGGAACTGGTGGTGAATGCGGTGCGTGTTTTCAATAACCACAATGGCATCGTCTACCACAATACCCAAGGCCAGCAAAAACGAGAACAGCACAATCATGTTCAAGGAGAACCCGAGCGCCGGCATTACCAAAAATGCCAGAAAAGCCGAAATAGGCACCGATAAAGCCACAAAAATGGCGTTGGTGGTTCCCATAAAGAACATCAGAATAAAAGTAACCAGCACAAACCCGATGATGATGGTATTAATCAGGTCGTTCAGGGTATGGCGCGTCATGTTAGATTGGTCGCCGGTAACAGTTACTTCTAAATCTTTGGGCAAGGCCGTACCTTCCATCTCCTTCAGAATATTGTTTATTTTATCTGAAGCCTCAATTAAATTCTGGCCGCTCCGCTTGATAATATTTAAGGTAATTACCGGCTTGTTATCCAAACGGGCGTAGCTTTCGCGTTCTTTAAAGCCATCTGTTACGGTAGCAATATCGCGCAACGGAATATTTCCGCCGGGCAAGGATTTTACCACAATATTGCCAATCTGGCTGGCATCGGTATATTGCCCTACTACGCGCACCGCCCGGCGCATTTCGCCTACTTTTAACAAACCACCCGAAATGGTCATGTTTTCGAGCTGGATGGCCCGCTGAATATCGCCGAAAGTAACCTGCGCGGCCTGCATTTTGTACAAGTCCACATCAATTTGCACTTCCTGTTCCAGGGCACCCACAATATCTACCCGGTTAATTTCGGGCATGGTTTCAATGCGGTCTTTTACGGCCTCAGCATAGTTTTTCAAGCGGTCGCCGCTGTAATCGCCCGAGAGGTTCACGTACATAATCGGCATTTCCGAGAAACTAACTTCCTGCACCTGCGGATCGTTGGGTAAATCATTCGGTAACTCCGAACGGGCCCGATCCACGGCATCTTTTATTTTCTGCTTCGCGGCGTCTACTTCTACATCAGTTGTAAACTCAACCGAAATAATACAGAAATCCTGCATAGAGTTAGAGGTAACCCGTTTTACCCCCGAGATAGATTTAATTTCTTTCTCGATGGGCCGCGTTACCAAGTTCTCCATATCCGAAGGCGACGTACCCGGATAAATTACCCCGGTCATAATCGTGGGGATTACGATATCGGGGAAATTTTCTTTCTGGAGTTTGTTATAGGTAATAATACCGGCCAGCGTCACAATAACGGTCAGCACGTAAATGCTGGTTTTGTTATCGATAGATAAGCTGGTCAGGAAAAATTCTTTGATTTTACCTTTAGTTTCTTTCATGATAATAAGCTTTATTTCCGGGCGCGCCGCGGCCCACCCGAAAGCGTATAAAATATTACTTATTCAAAGCTACCGCCTGGCCTTCGTTCAGATTTTGCTGGCCGGCCGTAACAACCTGATCATTGGGATTAAGCCCGCTGGTTATTTCGGTATTGCCTGCGTAAGTTTGCCCCAGGGTAACTTTGCGTCTTTTTACGACCGTACCATTGCCTTCTTTTTCCACCACGTACACATAGCTATCGCTCTCATCGCGTTGGATAATATTAACCGGTACCACTAACGCATTCGGGTTGTTGTATTCTTTCACCTTTACTATTGCCACCATATTGGGCCTGATAGGCGCATCTAACTTTCCTTTAATTCTGATTTCAATGGGGAAAGACCGGTTAGATGTATTAATAACCTGGGTAACGGCTGTTACATTAGCCGGAAACTCCTGGCCAATATCCGGCAACGAAACCAGGGCATCTACACCTTTGCGTAACTTGCCGGCATGCGCTTCCGGAATATCGGCTACTACTTTCAGGCCGGTGGTATTTACAATGCGGGCCACCGGCACCGGCGATCCCGGACCAACGGCTTCGCCTATTTTGGGGTTAAACTCATCTACCACGCCGCTAATAGGAGCTTTAATTAAATATTGTGCTTGTTGCTCGCGCATTGTAGCCAGCCGGCGTTCCAGGGCCTCTTTGTTATTTTTAGCCTGTAAATATTGAATTTCGGTACCTATTTTCTGGTCCCAGAGGTTCTTTTGCTTTTCGTAAACGGTTCGGGCTAAATCCAGGCTGGTGCGTAATTCAGCCACGCCTTGTTCCAGAATACCGGCATCTATGGTAGCCAACACCTGGCCTTTGCTTACCTGGTCGCCGCGTTTGGCCCGCACACTGGTTAGCACGCCTGGTACCTTGGCACTTACCACCACATTCTGGTCAAAATCTACCCGGCCTTGCACTTCTAAAAAATTACTGAAAGCTTGGGGGGTAACGGTTAAGGTGGCAACCGGCACAGCTGCAGCGGCAGGGGTACTTAATTTACCTTCGGTCCGGAGTTGTTCTTCCAGGCTGGCAATCTGGCCTTGTATTTCGGTTTGTTGCTTTTTCAGTTCGGCCAATTGCTCTTCTTTGCTAGCTGCTTCTTTGTTGCAGGCCGAAAGCACAATTGCGAAACTTAAAACGAATACTCCAATTTTATTTTTCATAAGTTTATAGCACATGTTTAGGGGAATATTTTTTTATTTTGTTAAAGTGCCGTTGGCTTTCTGTAAGTCTACCTTGGCAATAACAGCGTCGTAAACGGCGCCGTAATAATTGGTTTGGGCTTGGCGCAGTTCGGTTTCGGCGGTAACTACTTCCAGGTTAGAGCCTACGCCTTCCTGAAACTTAATATTCGCCACGCGGGCAACTTCCTGGGCCAGGTCTAAACTTTGTTTCTGCGATGCCAGCACTTGTAAGGCATTTTGCAGACTGGTGTTGGATTGCCGCAGTTGCAGGTCGATGGATTGTTTTAATATTTTAAAGCCATTGTTAGCGGTTTCCACGGCAATACGGGCTTGCTGCACTTCGTATTTTTTGCGCAGCCCATCAAATATGGGCACCTGCAAGCTTAAACCTATAGAGCCAAAAGAAAACCAGTTCGGGAAATTAGATCCAGAATAACCTACGCCCATATCTTTGGTGCGCAGTTCCATCATATCCGAAAAAGTGCGGCTGCTGCCGTTAATGCCGTACCTACCGGTCAGGAATAATTTGGGATAATAGCCGGCTACTTTGTTTTTCACGTCCAGCAAAGCCAAATCGCGCTGGGTTTCCAAAATAGCGTATTCTATGCGCTGGCCGTAATCGAAAGTAGTGGCGGCCACTTGTTTAGATTCTACCACCACGTTATCCAGCTTATCGGTCAGTTCAATATTTTGGTTTTGGTCCAGGCTCATCTGGAATTTGAGTAAATCAATGCTCAAGGCCAGCAAGCGGTCGGCTTTGTCTTTCTCTACTTTCAGGTTGTTATAACTTACCTTTAAGCGGTCCACGTCTATTTTTTCGGCAAAGCCCTGCTTGTTTATTTCGGTGGTTTCGCGCAATATCCGCTCCAGCCTAACCAGGTTCTGGTCCAGTAAACCAATGCGTTCGCGGGTAACCAGCACGCCGTAATAAGCTTTGGTTACATTCTCGATTACATCGCGCTCGGTTTGCTCAACCTGCTTCCGGGCCAGATCAGTATAAACCTTAGCGGCTTTTAATCCAATCAGGTACGATCCATCGAACAATAACTGGTTGCCCGAAATGGCGGCGGCGCCGGCGTACTGCAAACCAAAAGCGAAAGCCGAATAAATGGGTTGCACCGGTTCGGTAGAGGGCACAAACTCCGGCACCAGCACCACGTTCTGGCCATTATTTAACTGACCTAAATTCTGCGGGGTAATGGTAACTTGCTGCTGGCCGCCACCGCCAAAAGCCGAAACATCTACCAGGCTTTTCTGTAGTTTAAAATTATCGGTAATATCTACGCCACCGTTAATCTGGGGCAGCCCCATCGAACGAATTTGACCTATCCGGGCTTTGGCAGCCTGGGTTTGCAGCTCGGCGTTTTTCATGGCCGGCTGGTTTTCTAAAGCATATTGGATGGCCTGTTGCAGGCTAAAAGGTTGCGTTCCGGTTGTGGCCTGGGCCGATACCTGGTGCGTAGCAACAACGCCGAACAACCAGGCCAGGATTAGTAGTTTTATTTTCATAGTTATAAAATTTATTCTTCCTCGTTTACTTTTTTGTATGCATTAATAAGTTTATGCCCTTTAAGGGTAGCAATGCCTAACATAAAATGCTCCAGGCATTCCAGTTGCACCTCGCCAATATTGAACTGGTCGGGCGGAAAAATATCGGGGTTAAAAACAAGCTCAATTTGGGCCAGGCGCAATCGGCTCATCATTTCCACATCTAAATCAGCCCGAAAAAGGCCTTCTTTCATGCCGCGCCGGATATTAGCTTTAACTGTAGCCAGAATAAAATTTGTTTTATGCTCGTTAAACAGGTTCCAGGCGCCCGGATGATATTTTTGCAGGTCGTAAAATACGGAGGGATGTAACTGCGAAAACAATCTTTTGTTCAGGGCCATAATCCGTAATAATTCCTCTACTGCATTAGCCGATGCATTCGTTGTTTCTGCACAGCCACATTCGTTGGCCTGGAGATGCAACTCAATTACCGCCTTTACCAATTCGTCTTTATTTTCAAACCATTTGTAAAGTGTTTTCTTCGACATTGCCAATTGCAGGGCAATATCATCCATCGAAACACTTTTAATTCCCCGGCGGCAAAATAGCCGGAACGACTCAGTCAAAATTTTGTCTTTTACTTCCACTGTTTAGCTTAAACAATACAAAACTATAGAAACTTTTATTGTTTCCAAAGTTTCCTGTAGAATAATTTTAATAATCATTTTAACATTTCTAACACCTAAATATTGCTACTAATTCGGCATTTAAAAGACCGAACAAAGGTGTTAGGGGTAGCCGTTAATCCAAAAAGTTAATCGGTGAATAGGTATTCTTTTCGGCTGAATGACGGAAAACAGGACTTAAAAGGTTTTTGAGGCAGGTGAAACTCAGCTGGTATTAGGTTAAGAAACCTCTGAACACCAGGAATTAAACCAGGTTAAGAGAAGCATTATTTTACTTGAGCTTGCGTATTAAAGGTAGGTAGCACTATCCTAGTGGCGTAATATTTAAAATTAATTTCAAGCTAACACTTCTAATAAGCGGCTCATATTCTGAATATTATAAATAATTAACTAATATTTCGGAACAGCTATTTTCAGATAATTCAAGCAGCGAGGCTACTAAAGTCAACCCGGCTTTTCGGGCATTCAGCCTATGCCTTAAGCCATTCAGCAAACTAAAATTTTAACGCGCTTAAGCGTAGCCCATCTTTGTATTGGAGGCAGGCAAAAAATGAAATATTCAGGTCTTGTTCATACCAAACTAAATATTTCTTTTTCCTAAACCTGTTTGCCTAACCCCATTAATACGCCCTGATAAACTAACACAACTATGAAAAAAATTTACTTAATGCTGCTGGCCTGCCTAATTTTCTGGCAAAGCAGCCTGGCCAAAGAGGTACCTGAGGCAGATGCCCAGAGAGTAGCCAGCAACTTTTTAACTAAAGTTATGCCCCTGCGGGCCAATGGCCGCAGCACCTTAACCTTAACTTTGGTGCACCGCGAGCTAGCAAAAGCCGCTGCTACCAACGCTCCTAAAAAGCCCCAGCCCTTTTATTATGTGTTTTCGGCTAAAGAAACCGGCGGAACGGTGTTTGTGGCGGCCGACGACCGCGTAACGCCAATACTGGGTTATACTTTAAAAGGCGGGTACGATCCGGCTAAAATGCCGCCGAGCTTAATAAAATGGCTCGAAAACTATAAAAACGAAATCCGGTTT
This sequence comes from Adhaeribacter rhizoryzae, assembly GCF_008629685.1. Lineage (GTDB taxonomy): Bacteria > Bacteroidota > Bacteroidia > Cytophagales > Hymenobacteraceae > Adhaeribacter > Adhaeribacter rhizoryzae. The sequence continues at coordinate 142,392 of NZ_VWSF01000014.1, forward strand.
GCCGAAAAACAGGCTACTGCTAACCCTACCGCCCAAAGCGCCTGGCAAGATTTAAAAACCGGCGACAAAACCAGCTCCAGTTCCGACTTAACCACCGCCGAAGAAGTAGATCCTTTGCTTACGACTACCTGGAACCAATCGCCGTATTACAACGAATTGTGCCCTTACGATAATGCGGCCAGACAAAAAGCCGTAACCGGCTGCGTAGCTACTGCCATGGCCCAGATTATGCGCTACTGGAAATATCCGGCCAAAGGCAGCGGTTTTCACTCGTACAACCACGAAAAATACGGCACTTTATCGGCTAACTTTAGCAATACCACTTACGACTGGAACAACATGCCCAATCGGCTAACCGGCCCTAATGCTGCTGTGGCTACCTTAATGCAAAATATTGGGGTAAGTGTTGATATGAACTACGATGTAGCAGCCAACGGCGGTAGCGGTGCTTACGTTATTTCGTCGGCGAGCCCGGTGCAACATTGTTCTGAATATGCTTTAAAAACTTACTTTGGCTACACCGAAGTGAAAGGTGTAGAACGGAATGATTACACCCTTAGCGCCTGGATCGAACTCCTGAAAAAAGAATTAAGTGAAGGCCGGCCCATTTTGTACGCTGGTTTCGGCAGCGGCGGCGGCCACGCGTTTGTCTGCGACGGCTACGACCAGAATAATATGTTTCACATGAACTGGGGCTGGGATGGTGCGTACGATGGCTTTTTTGCCATCTCGGCGCTAAACCCGAGTGGGGTTGGTACCGGCGGCGGCACCGGCGGTTTTAACAGCAACCAGCAAGCCGTTATTAATATTAAAGCCCCTACTAACACCCCTCAGGAGCAAACCAGCAAACTGGAACTTTACGAAAATGTAACCATTAATGCCAGTACCGTTAATTTTGGGGGCGCCTTTACGGTGCATACCGATATTATTAACCGGGGCACCGGCACGTTCCAGGGCGATTACGCAGCAGCGATTTTTGATGAGGCTGGTACCTTTATTGAATTTGTGCAAACTTTTACCGGCAACGAATTACAAGCTAACTACCACTACACCGAAGGCATTGATTTTAAAACCGACGGCATGGCTTCTTTGCTGCCCGGCAACTACAATATTTACATTTATGCCCGCACAACCGGCGGCCAATGGGAACAAGTTAAAGGCGGCACCTTTACCGCTGGCGTTACTTTAAAAGTAGTTAATAACAACACCATCGATTTATTTGCCGCTTTCTCTACCCCAAAACCAAACGAAATATACCAGGGCAAAAAAATTGTAATTACTTCGGCCATTAAAAACAACGGCACGGCTGCTTACAGCGGCTTACTAGACGTAAGTTTATATAACCTGGATGGCGAACATGCCTTTACCATCGAGCAGAAACAGGTAAACCAATTGTGTAAATCTTGCAACACCAGCGCCATTACTTTTACTAACGAAAACTTAAATATTGAGCCGGGCACCTATTTATTGGCCATGCAGCACCACACCGATGCCGATGGCTGGCAACTAACCGGCTCGGCCAAATTCGCGAACCCCGTAAAAGTGGTGGTACAGGTAGCGCCCATCAGCGGCGATCAGTACGAAGATAACAACACCGTTGCCAAAGCTTATACCCTGCCGCTGAACTTTAACGGTACCACCGCCCGGGTAACTACTAACGGCACCAATATTCACGTAGGCACCGATTACGATTATTTTAAACTGAATTTACCGGCCGGTAAGAAATACGAAATCTCGGTGCGGGTACACGACTCTTATGCGGCTACCGATAACAATACTTATACCAACGATGTACTTTTTTCTTTGTCGGAAGATGGCCAGGAATGGACCGAGGCTTTTGATGATGAAATGGAAGAACCCCTAGAAGTAGAAGGCGGCAAAACCCTGTACGCCAATGTAGCGCCGTATTTCCAGGGCGAAACCGGTACTTACTTGTTAGATATAACGGTTAAAGAAATGATAACCACCGGCATTGAAGACGACCTGGAAGATTTAGCAGTACAAGCGTATCCGAACCCTACTACCGGCATTCTGCACCTGCAGCAGAAAAAGGATTTCCAGCAATATTCCCTGGTGTCGCTTACCGGACAAGTACTCCTGGAAGTACCGAAAAACACTTCCCGGTTAGATATTTCGCACTTGCCCACCGGCATCTATATGCTTCGGATACAAACAGAAGAAGGCTACCAGGTACAAAAAATTCTAAAAAAATAATTATGTATAAATATTTAACTTGCTTGTGCCTGCTGGCCTTTATGGCCGGTAGCTGCCGTAACACCAAACCACCCATGACGCAAAACCAGGAAAGTACTCAGCTTGATTTTACAGCCGGTCCGCCTACGATTGTGTATAAAACCAAGCGCGACTACTCCGATAAAGTAGCGGTAATATTTAATGCCGAAAAAACCGCTATCGTGGCTTACCCGCACCCGCAAGATATTGCTAAAAAGGGAAATAGGGTAAAACCCACCGTACTAGCGCAAGGCTATTTATTAGATAACCAGGGCTTGAACGAAAACGCGGCATTTACCCAATACACCTTTGAAGAATACGCCGCCTTAGCCAAAGCCCCAACCCTAGCCGAACTAAAAGCCAGCATTATTGATAAAGAGCCTTTTACCGAATTATGCCATTGCGGTAACCGCAACCAGTTTACTTCCCTGGAGCAAGACCTGAACCAACTAATAACCCGCAGACTGGTACCTTGCCAATCCTTTACCGCCCACTCTAAACAGAGATAAAATATTATTTATCAAACATAATTAGAAAGGCAGCTCTTGGGCTGCTTTTTTAGCTTTCGCCTGTAGGATATTCTTCTGGGGAAGATTAACCCTTCCGCCCTCCGGGCACCTTCCCTAAATTAGAGAAGAAGTTGCGGCTAATGCATAGGATAGGCCTAAGTTTTGCATTAGCCGGGCTCCCCGCCTTGGCTAAGGAGGGGCAGGGGTGGTTTGATTATTTGGTGACCAAACGAGCCCCGTCGGCCGTAAGGCAACTTAGGTATTCAAAACCAGTTAAAACCTCCGCCTTGAAAGATGGAAGCTTTTAAAAGATAAACAGATAAAATTATTTATGGAATAATAATTAGAAGAAGAAATTTACCTGGCTAGAAGAATTTACTAAACGCTATATTTTAAGTTAACGTAAAAAGCTGGAATTTCTGGTTGCTTATATTTTGAACACACTTACAGGTTAAATAAAATATTCACTTAAGTTAAATCAAGAAATATTATATAAATATTTATTAATATTTCTTTTTGGCATAGTGTTTGGAAATATCAACGCAGATTAAGAGTAAGTTTATCAACTTTAAAGACTTTGTTATGAAAAAGGTTAGTTTAATATTCAGCCTGATTTTATTAGTAGCAATAATGATTACTTCGGTTCAGGTGCAAGCCCAGGAAAAAAGAGGCTGGAGCCCCCAGGCCAAAGGAACGGTAATTGGTGCGGGTACCGGGGCTGCTGCCGGTGCTATTATTCATAAGCGTAACCGGGTAGCCGGTGGCGTAGTAGGTGGTGTAGTAGGCGGCGCCGCTGGTTATGCCATTGGTAAGCACAAAGACAATAAAAATAAAGAAGCCGCCCGTGTGGCTGCTGCTAACCGGGCCGCTGCCGAACGGGCTACCGCCGCTAACCGGGCCGCCGCTAAACGCGAAACGGTAGCCGCCAAGAAATCCAGCGCACCCGCTAAACAAGCTATTGCGGCTAATCAGCCTGCTGCCACACCGGTTGCTAACGGATTTGCTGCTGCTTCTACCGGCATGTACGCCGCTAATGGCGTAGATTTAGGCCGCATTTTGGCTGCCGGTTACTTACCTAACGAACACTACGGCGATTCTTCTAAACCGTATCATACTTCGGAATATCGCCGGAAAAGCTGGTAAAAAGTTTTACACCATTATAATATTAAAACCCAGGCGATATCGCCTGGGTTTTTTAATAACCCTAATCCCTATAAATAAGTAAAAGCATCTATATTTAAATTTTACTATAATTAAATATCTTGTTCTATGAAACCAATCCTATATAGTTTACTCATTGCTTTTCTGTTTACTGCTTGTGCTAAATCCGGTGAAACAGTAAACGTACAGGCACTCAATCAGCAATTTATTAGCGCCTGGAACAATAAAGATGCTGATAAAATAACCTCTTTACTGGCCGAAGATGTTCATTTTTTGCAAGGCGAGGTCCATTTTAACGGCAAATCAGAAGTAGCTGATAAGTGGGTCCGGGCTACCGTTGGCACTATCGCAGATTTAAAAACTAATGTGGTTAGTTCGGCTACCGATAGCGAGATTGCTTATGAAGGCGGCACTTTTTCGGTGGATGTTTTGCCTGAAGAACCCGACCAGCCGCATGGCTACGGCGAAGGTAATTTTTTGCTGCTCTGGAAAAAAGATAAAGAAGGCAACTGGAAACTGAGCTACGCCCAACTGGAAGATTTACCCGTTGAAGCCCGCAACAAATAAAATGGTTGTTTAACTAATTGGCTGGCTATCGTTAAAAACAGGTATTGCGCTTAAAAGTACATTATTGGTCATCCTGAGCTTGTCGAAGGATCTATAACAGCATCATAAAATAATTAATAGCTATTTCGACAAGCTCAACAGGACTATTACAATTTAAGTGCATAAATCACTGGTACTACAATCCTTTTCATATCGCAGTATAAAAAGCAAAACAAAAGCCCCGCTCATAACAAGCGGGGCTTTTTTGGCTAAAAAAGAAAACAGGAAAATTAATGGGCAAAACCTTCGCCGTCGTGGTCGTAATCTACTTTGGGGTATAACTCCTGCAGCTCTGCCAGTTTCTTTTTACCGTAGGCAAAGCGGGTAATTACCAGGAATAATACCGGCACCACAAATAAGGCCAGGAAAGTAGCCGACAGCATCCCGCCTACTACCGTCCAGCCAATAGTTTGGCGGGCCACGGCCCCAGCCCCCGAAGCAAAAGCCAGCGGCAACACACCCAGGATAAAGGCCAGCGAAGTCATAATAATTGGGCGCAGACGGAGTTTTACGGCTTCAATGGTAGCGGTTAATACTTCCACACCGTGGTCTACGCGCTCTTTCGCAAATTCCACAATCAGAATCGCGTTCTTTGCCGCCAGACCAATCAGGGTAATTAAACCAATCTGCGCGTACACGTTGTTCGAAAGCTTAGGCAAAAATATTAAGGCCACAATCGCCCCAAAAGCACCCAGCGGCACCGCCAGCAACACCGAAAATGGTACCGACCAGCTCTCGTAAAGGGCCGCCAGTAATAAAAATACCAGCGTAATAGATAAAGCAAATATATAAATGGTGCTGTTGCCCGACGATAATTCTTCGCGACTTAAGCCGGAGAATTCGTAACCGTAACCTGCCGGTAACACTTGCGCGGCTACTTCTTCCAGGGCCTGAATAGCCTGTCCGGAACTGTAACCCGGCGCTGCGTTCCCATTTATTTCCGTGGACCGGAATAAATTATAGTGTGAAACTACCGGTGCATTTTCGGTTATTTTATGCGACACCAAGGCACTTAAAGGTACCTGCTGGCCTTGCCGGTTAAGTACATAATATTGCTGCAAATCCTGAATATTATCGCGGAAAGCCGTATCGGCCTGGGCTACAACTCTAAAGTTACGGCCGTACATGGTAAAGTCGTTTATGTACTGGCTTCCCATATACGTACTCATCGTCGAGAAAACATCGGTTAAAGAAACACCTAATTTTTTCACTTTCTCCCGATCTACTTCCAGTTGGTAACCAGGCGTACGGGCTGTAAAGAAAGAGAAGGCGCCCGATATTTCGGGGCGTTTCCGCACTTCGGCCAAAAAGGTATTTACCACACCTTCAAAGGCTTTTATATCGTCGGTGCTTTCGCGTTGTTGCAGCATAAAGCTAAAACCACCGGTAGCACCTAAACCCGGAATAGCCGGTGGCGGCACCACCACAATATTCGCATCTTTAATTTTAGCAAACCGCTGTTGCAACGTTGGGATAATACCTGCCAGTTGCTGGGCCTCCTCCTTCCGTTCTTTCCAGGGCTTTAGCTGCACAAAGATGGTACCGCTGTTAGACTTGATAGAGAAGTTCAGAATATTAAGCCCCGCAATAGCCGAATAATTATTAATGCCCGGCGTAGTACGTAATTCTTCCGAAATTTGCTTTAATACAGCAACCGTACGCGTACTGGAAGCCGCTTGCGGTAATTCAAACGTTACAAACAAACGGCCTTCGTCTTCGGTCGGGATAAAGCCGGTAGGCTTCATCTGGAATAAACCAACGGTACCCACATACAAACATACCAGTAAAATAAGTACCAGCGGCGCCGCTTTAATGCTCCGGCGTACCCCGTTGGAGTAAGAATGACTCACGCGGGCAAACCATTGGTTAAACTTATAAAAGAACTTGTTCAGGCCGCGCGAGTTTTCGTCCAGTTTCATCGGCTTCAGCATTAAAGAGCACAAAGCCGGCGTTAGCGTAAGGGCCACAAAGGCCGAAATTAATACCGATATGGCAATGGTAATGGCAAACTGCTGATACAGCCGCCCCACAATACCCGGAATAAAACCAACTGGAATAAATACCGCTGCCAAGATTAAAGCAATGGCAATAACCGGCCCGGTAATATCTTTCATGGCCCGGCGGGTAGCTTCCTTCGCCGAAAGTCCTTCGTGATCAATATAATGCTGCACGGCTTCTACCACCACAATGGCATCATCTACCACAATACCAATAGCCAGTACAAACCCAAATAAAGTAAGCGTGTTAATGGTAAAATCGAGCGGGATAAAGAAAATAAAGGTACCCACAATAGAAACCGGAATGGCCAGAATAGGAATAAGCGTGGCCCGCCAGTTTTGCAGGAACAAGAACACCACCAGAATTACCAGAATCAAGGCTTCCGCCAAAGTTTTAACCACCTCATCTATCGAAACCTGCACCACCGATACCGATTCGAAAGACACTTTATAATCCATATCGTTCGGGAAAGACTTTTTCAGGTTATCCAATGCGGCATAAACGCCGTCGGCGGTAGCAATGGCATTACTGCCCGGCGACTGGTACACCAGCAAAAAGGTAGCGGGTTTGCCGTTTACAAAGGCCTGCCGGGTATAATTAAAGCTGCCTAATTCAATTCGGGCTACATCGCGCAAGTAAACCAGCGAACCATCCTCGGGGCGGGTACGCACCACAATATTTTCGAACTGTTCTTGTCCGGTTAATTTGCCGTTTACCGTAAGCGGATATTCAAAGGCTTGGGTAGAGAACTGGGGCGCGCCACCTACCGAACCGGCGGCTACCTGTACGTTCTGTTCCCGCAAAGCGGCAGCTACCTCGGTGGGTGCTACGCCCATTTGGGCCAGCTTATCGGGCCGTAACCAAACGCGCATACTAAATTCTTCACCTACAGTATTAATATCGCCTACGCCGGGTACCCGTAAAATCGCATCGCGGATGTAAATATTGGTGTAGTTATCTAAAAATTTAATATCGTGGGTACCATTAGGCGAGTAAAAAGTTACTACCATCATAATGGTTGGGTTCCGCTTCCGCACGGTTAAACCCAAGCGCCGTACTTCTTCCGGCAAACGCGGTTCGGCAATACTTACCCGGTTCTGCACATCCAGGGTAGCAATATCAATATCGGTGCCTACTTCAAAGTTCACGTTCATCGACATTTGCCCCGTACTGGTGCTGTTCGACGACATATAAGTCATGCCGGGCGTACCGTTTACCTGGGTTTCTACCGGCGTTGCTACCGTTTGCTCTACCGTCTGGGCATCGGCACCGGTATAGTTACCGTTAATAGATACTACGGGTGGGGTAATATTGGGGTATTGGCTAACCGGCAAACTTAAAATAGCCAGTGTACCCACCAACAATATTACCAGCGAGATAACAATGGCGGTAACCGGCCTTCTTATAAATACTTCTGATATCATATAGGGTTAAATGTTAAAAGTTGCAGGTTACAAGCTGATTTATTTTATTCTACCAGAACCTTTCAAACTTTTTATTTAATATTTTAAAGCAATGCTGTTCCGAACAGGTCCGGCTGGTTCAACAAATATTAAAGCTGAACCTTCCTAAAAAACTAATAACTAAGGACTAATTACTAAATAGCTATCTACCAGCAGATGGGCCGGCTGGCGGTTGCGGCGCATCTAAAGTAACTTTGGCGCCCGGCCGCAGTTTTTGGGTACCTTCTACCACAATTTTATCACCGTCTTTCAGGCCTTCGCGCACTACAATTTTATCGGCTACGCGGGTACCCAGGCTTACCTTATTCTGAAGTACCGAATCGCCGCTAATTACATAAGCATAAAACTCACCCATTTGCTCGGTAACTGCTTTATGCGGAATAACCAGTTGGCGGCCAATATCTTCGTTGCGCACCTGTAACACGGTAACCATGCCAGGAATTAATTGCCGGTTAGGGTTGGGAAAACTTACCCGCACGGTAATAGTACCGGTTTGTGGGTTGATGGCCCGGTCGATTGCCTGTATTTTACCAGCATGTGGGTACTTGGTACCATCCGAAAATTGAATGGTGAAAGTAGAGTCGGCGGCCGTTTTCTGTTGTAACCGCGCAAAACGCGGCACTTCTCTTTCGTTTATCACTATATCTACCGCAATCGGGTTATCGGCCGAAATGGTATTGATAAGCGTTTGACCCGGCGATACCTGGCTACCCACCTTAACCTGGGCAATACCAATGCGGCCGCTCATGGGCGCTGTAATAATTGAATATCGTAAATTAGTAGAGGCACCGGAAACGCCGGCCTGCGCGGCAGCTACCTGGGCTTGGGCAGTATTTAATTCGGCCCGGGCGTAATCTACCCGTTGCCGGGCCACGGCATCTTGCTTGGCCAGGTTTTCGAAACGTTCTGCGTCCTGACGGGCTCTTTCGAGGTTAGCCTGCGTGCTGCGTAAATTAGCTTGCGCCTGGTTGTAAGTGGCCTGGTATTGCGTACGGTCTATTTCGTATAATTTTTGTCCTTTGGTAACCAGCTGGCCATCCTGCACATAACTATTCGTAATATAGCCACTTACCTGCGGGCGCAATTCTACTTCGTTCAGCGGTACTACGGTGCCGGGGTAAGTATCGATACCTACTACCTGCTCCTGCGAAACCGTGTAGGCATTAACCGGAACCGGCGCATTCATGGGGTTCTGAGCCGGCGTATTGTTTGATTTACCGCAGGAGGTTACCAGCAAAGAGCCTGAAACCAGCGCAGTCAGCATTAATAAATTGCTTTTCATATAATAATAAATATACCTTCTGTTTTGGATTAATCTATTCTAACGGTTCCTTGGGCGCGCTGTACATCCAGCTTGCTGGCCAGCACTCGGTAAAGCGCATTAAAATAATTTAGCTGCGTTACCCGCAAATCGGTTTCGGCGGTTATTAAATCCAGGTAAGTTTTAATGCCTTCGTTGTACTGGAGTTTAATAAGGCGGTACACATCTTCGGCCAGGGCTACGTTATTTTTGGTGGTTTGCCATTCGTTCAGGTCGCTTTTGTAATTGGCCAAAGCCTGGTCGTACTCGGAGGTAATGCGGTTGCGGAGATCCAAAATATCCAGGTCTAAACGCTGGTCGAGCAATTGCGCCCGGCGCAGGTTCTGAATCCGGCGGGTACCCTGAAAAATAGGTAAAGCCACACTTAAACCTACCAGCGAGTTAGGATAAGATTGGTTAAACAACTCGTTGAACTGATTATTTTGGTAAACCAAATTATAATTGGCAAAAGCCGAAACCGAAGGCAAAAAGCCCCAGCGGAAATAATTAATGTTTAAGTTTTGTAATTGTTTTTGGGTTTGCAGTTGCTGGTACTCGATGCGGTTGGCAAAAGTAATATTCTGGGTAGTATCTATCGAAACATTGCCTTCCATCTGGGTTGGGTTAAAAGCTAGTTTCAAGCTATTTTCCGGCGCAAACCCCATTAATTCTTTTAAATAAGTATGTTTAAATTTTACCGATTCCAGGGCACGTTTGCGGTCGCTGAGAATATTGCCCAAGGTAATGCTGGCGCGCTGGTAATCGGTTTTATCTACCAGGCCTTGCTCGTACTGGGCTTTGGCATCGTGCAATTGCTTTTCCTGGCGCGTAATGGCTTCGTTTAAAATGCGTAGTTGTTCCTGGGTAAGCAGCACATCGTAAAAAGCCTTGCTTACCGTTACAACCGTATTTATTTTAGTGTTAACCGTGTTCTGATCGTCTTGTAACCGTACAAAACGCGCAGCACGGGTAGCTTGCAGCACATCGTTGCTGTATAAAGTTTGGTTGGCCTGCAGCAATACGTTAGATGTATTTGCTACCCCAATGGTACGGGGCGTAGGTACGCCGGCATCGTTCGGGAACAACGTAATCGGCATTTTTAAATAATGCTGCAGGTTATATTGGGCACTCAGCTGCGGCAGCCAGCCCGCTAAACCGGCCCTGATTTCGCGCTCCCCTATTCTTTCGTCGAGTTGGGCCTGTTGTACTACCGGCCGGTTCTCTAACGCAAAAGCCAGGCATTGTTCCAGCGTCAGGCCGCCGGCCACACTATGTGTTCTCACCTGGGCGGCAATAACCAGCGGACTTAGTAATAACCCCGCTACCAGGCACCAAAGTAATCTTACTCGTTTCATATAAAACTTAAATATTATTTATCTTTTTGGCAGGCTACCTTCTTGCAAATTTCTTCCGGGTGGTTAAACCTTGCTGGCGTTGGGTATATTGCGCATGCCATCCCAAATTAATTCTACAATCTGCTGCAATTCTGCCTGCCCCATATTAATGCGCCGGCAAAGGTGTATTTTAGCGGTGTTCACAATAGTTCCGTGAATAAGGGCGCTTAAAATCAGGCTATTAACCGATTTTAATACACCAGTTTCTACGCCGGTTTTAATTAAATCGCGGAAAGTGTTCTGGAACCGTTCGTTATCCTGCAACGGATCGCGGTTGCTGTAGGGCGAATTCACGAACTGCTCCATAAAAAAGAGCGCGTTCGGGTTTTTAATGTAAAAGAGGCAATGGCTAATCCAGAAATTAAAAAACCGGTCTTTGTAGTTCATGGCTTCATTATCTAGCTGCAGCATGGCATCTAACATTTTGTCGCGGATGTAGCTGTATAATTCCAGAATCAGGGTTTCCTTGCTATCGAAATGATGATAAATAGTACCGGCTGCCACCCCGGCGTTTTTGGCAATCTGGCTCATGGGCGTACCATGAAACCCTTTTTCTTTTACCAATACCAAGGTACTTTCAAATATAGCCCGCTTCTTATCTGTAATATTTTCCAATCCTAACCCTTCAGCTTCCCAAATGAACGTTCATTCGGTCGGCAAAGGTAAAGTACTTTTTTTAATTTAAAAGTGTTTTTATTTATAAATTTTAACAGTTAAAGCTAAAGAGTTGCAAATATTACAACCTTACCAGCTACATTTCTTCTGATTACACTGGTAATAAGTACCGGAAGCAGCTTGTAAATATTGGTTGCGGTTTATGCAGGTAAATACGAATTAAGTAAGCTGGCACTTTTTGCGGCCTAATCTATCTTCGCTAAAAAAGCAAAAGCCCCATAAGAACTAACTTATGGGGCTTATGTTTCGGGTAAATGCTTAAAATAATTTTTCGTTGGGTGGCTTAATGCCTTTCAAACGAATATAAACGGTAGTCTGGCCGCGGTGATGCGTTTGGTGCTCAAAAGCTTTCTGATAAGCCAAATCCCGGGAAAGGTCGTGGTTAAATAATTTAATATTTTCGCTTAGTTGGGCCTCGGAAGTGCCGTTGAGGGTGCTAATTACAAAATCGTAGCTTTCCAGCACTACTTTAGAAAGGGCCGCTTTGGTTTTATAATCGGGCAGTTTTTCCAGGTTCTTGCCTTGGTACGGATTGGCCTTACCCGAAACGGTAGCAGCAAACATAAAATTGGCATTGGCTAAATGCAGCATTTGTTCGGCAAAACTGCGCATCTCCGGGGTAGGTTTAAAACTAATGCCTTCTTCCGACATGGCATCTAAATATTCTTTGGTGTATTCTTTGGCCCGCTGCCATTCGGCTGTCATCTGGCTTTTAGATAACGGACCTGGGCCCGCCGCCACAGCCGCAGTACTGCTTATAAACAGGCAGAGCAGCAAACAAATAAGATTAAGGAGTGATAACGTTTTTTTCATAGAGATTTTGTTTAGTAAATAGAATAATTTTTGTTTTTAAGTTAACAAACCTAAATTTAAAATAAGCACTGGGCTACAGCATTTAACCAAAATAATCAGCTATGCTTTCAACACGAAAGTATAACCTGCTTGCAGTTGGTTTGCGGCTTGTTTTACATCCATTACCAGCACTGGTTTAAATATGCCATCGCGCTTGTTGCTCGGCTCATCCGGAAAATATAATTGCGTGGTTAATATTTGTTTGCCGGGCGCCTGCACCTTTACGTGCAAATGCCGGGTACGGCCCGGATACAAACCCGGTACAATGGTTTCGAGCCGGAAATTACCTTGCTTATCGGTAAAGTGGTGGCCGCGTAAAGTAAAGCCCGCGTTGTCGTAGTTACCGGCATCATCGCAGTGCCACCAGTCCAGCAAAGCGTGACTTACCGGCTTGCAGTTGGTATTCAACACTTGCCCGGTTAAAACCAGCACCGTGCCTTTCAGCCCCTTTTCCCGCAAATTATTTCTTTCGGGCGAGTTAGGCGTAAAATAAGGACCTTCGGTTTGCGGCGGCGTGGGTTCGTCGTGGTCGTCGCAGGCCGGCGTGGGTTCCAATATTTTTTTGGGCTTTCGGAAAGAAACACCCGACGACAATAAGCCCATTAAAGGCAAACCAGCTAGAAAAGCAAAAAAACGACGGCGGGTAAGTTTCATAGCCAAATATTTAAGCGCGCTTTGAATAAGAAATAAATGCGGATGCCTGCTAAACCGAAAAGTATGGTGGTAAACCTGAATTTCAAGTTAATTTAAATATTATATCGCGGCAATCCAATAGGCTGGGTATTAAAGGTAAGGGCATTATTTTATTCTGACAGGTTGGGTTAGTGGCAGAAAACAGATAAGTGCCTATATTTGCAATTATGTTCGAAAAAGTAAATAAAGTAACCCAGGAAGTTGAAGCTTTTGTTATTCAAAACAAAGAAGCTTTAGAGCAATTTCGGATTTCGTATACCGGCCGCAAAGGCCAGATTGCTGACTTGTTCGACGATATTAAAAATATTGCGCCGGAACAACGGAAAGCTTATGGGCAGGAGGTTAATAAACTGAAAGAACTGGCGCAAACTAAATTTAACCAGATGCAGGAGCAACTGGAAGCCAGCAGCAACGGTCAGCAAAAACTAAATATTGATTTTACTTTGCCGCCCGTGCCCGATACGTTGGGTACCCGCCACCCCTTAACGGTGGTGCGCGAAGAAATAATTCGCATTTTCGAGCGCATTGGTTTTAACTTATCTGAGGGCCCCGAGATTGAAGACGACTGGCATAATTTTACGGCTCTGAACTTTCCGGAGAACCACCCGGCCCGCGACATGCAGGACACATTTTTCGTGGAAGGCAATATGCTGTTGCGGACGCATACATCCAGTGTGCAGGTGCGGGTTATGGAAAACCAAAAGCCGCCTATCCGCACGCTATCGCCAGGCCGCGTTTTCCGGAACGAAGCTATTTCGGCGCGGGCGCACTGCGTGTTTCATCAGGTAGAAGGCTTATTTATTGACGAGAACGTAAGCTTTGCCGACCTGAAACAAACGCTTTATTACTTTGTGCAGGAAATGTTCGGTCCCGAAACCAAAATCCGGTTCCGGCCTTCGTTTTTCCCGTTTACCGAGCCCAGCGCCGAGATTGATATTTCGTGTTTGATTTGCAAAGGGGCCGGCTGTAATATTTGCAAGCACAGCGGCTGGGTAGAAATTGGCGGTTCGGGCATGGTAGATCCGGAGGTGCTCCGTAACTGCGGCATCGACCCCGAAAAATATTCCGGCTTTGCTTTTGGTATGGGCATCGAGCGTATTACCATGCTGAAATATCAAATAAAAGATTTGCGCCTTTTCACCGAAAACGATGTCCGGTTCCTGCGCCAGTTCGAATCGCTTTAGTCGTTTTAGTCGTTAGTCGTTGTTCGTTTTTAGGAGAAGGATGTTCTTAGCTTTGGTTAAACCCTAAAAGATTTATTATTGAAAAGGTAATATTCTATTGCGGCAATTTATAGAACCAAGTGCTTCAAAAAACGAATAACGATTAACGAACAACGACTAACGAAATCATGCCAGAGATAAAAACAATTGGCGTAGTGGGTGCCGGCACCATGGGGCACGGCATTGCGCAGGTGTGCGCCCAGGCCGGTTTCCGTACGCTTCTGTTCGATATAAATGCCGCTGCTTTAAGCCAAGCTCAAACCGATATTACCCAAAACCTGGAAACAAGCCGGCAAAAAGGCAAATTAACCGAAGCCCAGGTTAAGAATACGCTAGCCAACCTTACCTTTACGCAAGATACCCTGGACTTACTAGTGGATCTGGTAATTGAAGCGGTAGTAGAAAAACTGGAAGTGAAGCAAGGTATTTTTAAGGAATTAACCGCCATTAATCCACCCTCCTGCATTTTAGCTACTAATACTTCTTCTTTCTCGATTACCCGCTTAGCGGCTGGGTTAGAAAACCCGGAACGGTTTATTGGTATGCATTTTTTTAACCCGGCTCCGCTAATGCCTTTGGTAGAAGTAGTAGCAGGAGCGGCTACCGCGGCCGAAACCATGCAAACAGTAACAGATTTAGTATGGCAGTTAAATAAAATCCCGGTGCCGTTGCAAGATTCGCCAGGATTTATCGTTAACCGGGTAGCTCGTCATTATTACCTGGAATCGTTGAAATTACTGGAAGAACAAGTAGCCGACCACCAGACCATTGATAAATTGCTGGAAGCTACGGGTTTTAAAATGGGGCCTTTCCGGCTGATGGATTTGATTGGCAACGATGTAAACCTGGCCGTTACGGCTTCGCTGTTTAAAGCGTTTAACTACGAAGCCCGGTTTCGGCCCAACCGGATACAGGAACAAAAAGTGGATGCCGGCCACCTCGGACGCAAAACTGGCAAAGGATTCTATGACTATTCGTAATTATTTAATTGCTGGTTCTTTTTTACTGCTTGCGGGTTGCGACGATAATAATGCTGCACCGCTTATTCCCAACGTAATCGTAAACGATCAGCTAAACCTTACTAATATTCAATACAACCGGCTGCGCCAGGATAACGGCTACGTGTACCTGAATGCGGGCGTACGGGGTATTATTGTTATTCGCGAAAATGCCAACCGCTACCGGGCCATTGAACGCAACTGTTCTTATAAACCCGAAGACGCATGTGGCATTGTGGAGGTAGATGCCTCTAATTTATTTCTGAAAGATCCCTGCTGCGGCTCCCAGTTTGACCTAACCGGGCAGGTAACCGGCGGACCGGCCACTTACCCATTGCGGCAATATGGCACCACCCTGCAAGGTAATTTCCTGTATATCACCAACTAATATTTTAATGCATTAACTAACGTAAAAAAAGAATAAATTTTTCTGAAAAAGGCTTGCATCGTACCCGAAAGTGCCGTAATATTGCATCCGAATTCAGCGCTAAAGCAGAATCGCAAACTCCTCCTTAGCTCAGTTGGTTAGAGCACATGACTGTTAATCATGGGGTCCTTGGTTCAAGCCCAAGAGGGGGAGCTTCAAAAAAGCCACTTACAGGGTAAAACTTGTTAGTGGCTTTTTTCATTACATACAATCTACATACTTCTTTTTCTTCGCAGCCTGCTACTCTCCTTTGTTTAACGCTACTATTCATTTAATAATTTATTGCCTGCTATTGGTTAAACCGGTAAATATTAGCCATATCACCCATTATTCAAATATTCATCATCAGGCTCAACCAGAATCTAAAGGGCTACAAGCTACAATTGCATCGCTTACCTATATTCTAAGTTATAGCTAGCTTAAAGCTGTATTAAAAAAATTATTGGGTTTCTTAAAAAACTATTCTATTACAAGAAACTTCTTAAAAGTAGCACCCGTATAAATAAATTAATAAAATATATAAAAATACTTGTTTATTTAGTTTGATTATAAACAAAGCTATTCCTATATTTGAAAGCTAACCTCTTATAAATTATCACTTTAAGTAAATATTCACCCTTAAGATAAAGTAAGCGCAGAAAAGCGTAATTCAGTTTTAATTTAATTAGCTTAAATCAGAACTGAATTACGCTTTTCTGCGCCAGAATAGGGAATTTACCTAATAATAACACCTTAGTATTTAAATAATTACCGGTATTCCGGAGAAATTGTACAATCAGGCTCTAGCTGGTTTTACAATTTCTGTTTGCAGCATTTTCTTAAAGTCGATTTTAATAATTTATTCTTAACTATAAGTCTGCGTTGTATGAAAAACTACTTTTACTTACGTATCAGGCCTGTTAGCCTGCTCTTTATTTTCTTTATTACTTTTCCGCTCCTCTCCTGGGGGCAAGGTTTCGGGCCTAAAACAGAAGCCCGGTTGCAAGCTGCTATTGATGCTATCCAAAACGACCCAGCCAAACCTTTTGTGGGTGGCATGTCGGTGGCCATTAAAGTAGTTGGCGGCCCTGAGTGGCAGGGCGCTACCGGTTATGCCGCCCGCAACACAGATCTGCAAAATAATTTACTGCCCGGCGGTACGCCATTTACTCCCAGTACTTTGTCGCAAATGTATAGCGTAACCAAAACTTTTACGGCACCGCTGGTGCTGGAACTGGCGCAGGAAGGTTATTTTGGGTTAGATGAACCATTTATTAAATATATTCCGGTACCGTTAAGCCAAATTAATCCCAACCTTGATCCTACCGTAACCATTCGGCAATTGTTGGCCCACGAAAGTGGCTACTCCGATTTTGTTACCGAGCTGCAGGTTTTATTACAGGTAGCCGCGCAACCGGGTAGGGTTTGGACACCCGAAGAAGCAGTTGCACTGTTAAACCAAATATTTCCGCCCGGCACTAAACGGCAATATTCCAATACCAATTATTTAATTTTGGGTGCGCTTATCGAAATTGTAACCGGCAAACCATTAGAGCAACATTACCGTGAGCGTTTCTTTACGCCTCTTGGCCTGGAATCGATGTACCTGGGTGTAAGAGAGCAAATCGGAAATCGGGGTGTGCTGGCTGCGCCGCACGATAATATAAGCCAGTTTAACCCAATATTTATGCAACTGGGTTTACCTACCTTCCCCAATGCCTACACCAATATTTCCCGTTTCCCGATGCAAGCCATTATCTCGCTGGCTTTTGCGGGTGGCGGTTTGGTTTCGAATGCAGCAGACCTGGCCGAGTGGGGTTCTGCCCTTTTTGGCGGCCGCGCCACCAGTCAGGCTACTTTAGATATGATGCTGAACTCTTTTTATCCTACTCCTGATGTTAACGGCAATTATTTAGGCTACGGCGTTAAACTTATCCCATTAATTGATAATGCCGATCCTTTTCTGGGACACAACGGCGATGCCCCCGGCTACCGATCTATATTAGTGCACGAACCAACCCAGAAAGTAACCATAGCGGTGCTGTCTAACTTTGCCGGCGCCGATACTTATGTTATTGCCCGGGCAGTTTACCAGGCATTAGCTCCCCAAATTTTATCTTTTGCACCCGCTACAGGTGCACCAGGCACAACTGTTACCATCCAGGGCGAAGGACTGGCCACTACTACCAACGTTTCATTTAATGGTGTAGCCGCCAACTTTAATATTATCAGCGAAGACGAAATTGAAGCTGTTGTTCCCGCAACTGCCACCACCGGCCTGATAACCGTAGTAACTGCCGGTGGTACCGCAGCGAGTAGTTCGCCGTTTACCATACTCAATGTTAATCCTAATCCTAATTGCAGCTTAACGTTAATCACGAAAGTAACGCAAGCAGAACCCTGGTACGGCATGTGGGGTGCTTTCAACGGGGCTGGCATGATTGACTTAAGCGTAAGCGGCGGTACGGCGCCTTACACCTACCGCTGGAACGCCGGCGCTGCTACCCAGGATTTAGGCTTAGCTTCCCCGGGCACTTACTCCGTGCTGGTGACCGATGCCACCGGCTGCACTGGCTGGACCACCGTGCAAGTAGGCCGCAAGAACGACTTTTTACGCGTACTTTCTTCCCACCAGGATGTATCGGCTGCCGGAGCGAGCGATGGTTCCATTGACTTA
>NZ_VWSF01000015.1 GCF_008629685.1 Adhaeribacter rhizoryzae
TCCGCTAAAAAAGCGGTGGCGAAAATATGGAAGAAAGAACCTTACCAATACAAGCCAGATAGTAAATAATTTAAATAGTACTTTAACCGTTTAACCTGTAAAGTATTTTCAGGAACCTTCCAAAAGCTACCCCGCATCTGGGGGTGAGAGCCTCACCGTGGAAATTTTACCTATGACAAGCTACTCAGTTGGTAATTATATTTGGGCTCCTTTATTGGATGCCTGAATAATATAATTCCAAATAATACCGCAAACCCGGCATAATATATCCCTACTAAATAAATGCTGAGCGGTAAACTGGGATAAGTAATCAGCCCCTTTGTTAAGGCAAGACCTGCTATCAAGAAATGATAAGGATTTGCAATAGCAATTGGACGATCGTAAATTCCACCGATGAGCCTGGACTTAGTCATTCAATTAAGCATCCCAAAGCCCAAATAAAGCGCCCCTAGAATTTGCATTTGCAACAGAGTAATTCTGCTTTCTTTTAAGTTAAAATAATGCAATATCTCATCAGGAATAAAGGTCAAGACCAATCCCATAATTCCTAAGATAATGGCACTCGTGGTCATTACTATTTTGGTATTCACTTTTACAGTTTATCTTATTTTAAATATTTTATCGATAAGCTAAGCTGATATATCTCTGTTCTCTTACACTTACTACCAATGTGTCGAGTATTGCCAAAGACCGGGTAGTTCAGTACTACTGCTCAATAGGGTAACAAATGTTCAGTTTCTTCGGTCAGCCCAATTGCATTACATCAGCCACGCTTTTGGCCCTACCAATGTTGGCGGTTCGTGCCTTTTCCTCTTTGTTTATACATTATTTTTTTGTCTTATTGTCTTGTCCGTATTGCACAGGATAACCACGCTGCGCCCATACAAGAATTCCTTCGTCAAGGATTGCTGTATGTTTATAGCCAAAACGCCTCAATGTATTTACAACCTTGTCAGATGCTGCGTGAGGACAGGCGCAATAAGCAACAATCCATGTACTGTCGTTGGGGATATCCTTAATAAATTTATCCGGCTCTTCATAGAAAGGCACAGAAATAGCACCTGGAATGTGGGTCTGGTACCAAGCTGCTTTCGACCTTGCGTCAAGTATAATCATACGCGAACTGTTTTTTAATGCTTTACGAAGCTGTTCGGCAGATACGTAACGATTATCACGCAATGAAAACTTCGGTGCTTTGTTGTGGGGGTTTAATACATAATTCTCCGGAAGCGGTTCTGTTACCGTAACTGCTTCCGGAGCATTCCATCCCGAAGCCCGGCTTCTGAGATAGGCCGTAAGTGCATCTATTTCAACCTTACTGAGACTGTCTTTGAATGATGGCATTGGCGTATTATCCCTTCCTTCTGAAATGGCATAACGTAAAAATGCATCGCTTGCCGTGGCTAACAGCATGGGGTTTCCCAATGCAGGGGCACTAACACCTTCTCCTTTTGTACCATGACAGCCTGTACAGTGTTTACCATACAACTCTTTCCCGAGCGCTACATTCCCGGTGATAGGCTCTGCTGACATTTCAATAGGTTTTTTCACCCCGCTTGACTCTTGAAGCCATTGTAATAATAAATCGATGTCAACGTCCTCTAACGGACCACCCTGGCTTTTCGCATAAGGAGCCATAGCAGTACCTGAGCGTCCGTATGAAATTGCATGCCTGAGATAATTGTAACTGGATCTGGGCAACTGAGTTGTCGCTATCAACGAATGAGAACGTAATGAAGGGGCAAAATCTGCAGCATAGCCTTCGCGATTTTTGCCATGACACAAGGCACAGTATTTTGCATACATGCCTGATGCATACCGTATAGAAGCACTTTCGAGTTTCGAACCTTCTTTAAAATTGTATATTTTAGCTAGATCTGCCTGCTCTTTTGATTCTTCTATAAATTCAAGCTGAACACCGTAAGCATATTCCTTTGATACGCTCAACTGTTTCAGTAATGTGTCAGCGAGTATAGCCTTGGCTGGTACCTTTTTTTTCAGGAACGCACGCGTGTCTTTAAGATTTTTCACTTCAAAACGTATGGCATATACACCTGGTCCACGTGTTTTCAAAAAGTTGCTAAGTTCATCGCCGGGTGATTTGGGAGCCATTAAGTGCAACTCCTGGTTATGCGCTATTTTAAAACGTACTAATGTGTCGTTTACTTCCAGTTCCTTCAATCCGAGCTTTTTAAATTCTTTACGCCCAACTTTGAAGTCGCTAACAACAATCCGCAAAGAGGATATTCCCACTACTCCATTAGGATGATTCTCATAGTATTTGCGCCAGGTGTAGGGCTTCCAGGCTTTTTGCACTTCCTGGTAAGGAAGACCAACTACTTCCTTAAAGCTGGGAAGATATGCTGGCGGGTTATTACTGTTAAATTCTATACTGCGCCACTGTGGACCGCCATCATCCCAATCCCATCCCTTAGGCATTTCTGTTGTAACACGGCCAGACTGGGGTGCATCCGTTTTAAATCCCTGTGAATGGAGCCAATTTCGGGTTGTGTCAACTGAAGATGTAGATAGTGAATACAATCGCACACCCTCATAATGCTTTAAAAAAGATGGAATAAATGAATGCTTTGCTGTAACTAGTGCTGTATCCTTAACCGAAAGAAGTTCTAACGATGACCAGTCCGGGAAACTAACAGAAGCGCTAAGAGTTCCGTCATATATTCCTTTTTGAGATTTTTCAGGCAGAGGCATATTAAATCCGAGAACTTTTGCATAATAATTTCGGGCACTATCTAAGTCTTGTATAATTAATGTTGCACTATTAATGCCAAATCCTGCTCCAAGCAATAGACTGGTATTAAGTTCTTTGTCCTGCTTTGGGGTGCAGGATGAAATAAATCCCAAGAGGATAAACAAAGCTGTATGGAAGTTGGCTTTCATTGGCGTCAGGTTTTGTTTATAGAAAAAATTACTTTCTAAATCTGAAAGATTGAAAACTTAAAAATGCTGAATTTAACTTTACAGAACTGTAGTTGAAGAAAGAAAAAGATTGGTACAGTTGACCAACATAAACCTCTATGATGATACAAAAAATTATTTATATTATAAAATGTTTTCGTTTTCAGATTTCTTTCACCGCATGACCGTCATCTAGTAGTATAAAGGAGTTATTAGGTTTAGCCGCCAAACGGTAGTTGGCTAAACGTAATAGCGGCCGTTAATATAGTATAAAATTTATATATTCAAGGTTGGTACCGGCAGGTTTTTAAGAAAGGAGATTCCCTTATAAAGTACCAGAAAAAGCCTCCAAAAAAGCTCCACTCCATTTACTGCAAAAGGGGTTTAGCTGATAAGTGTGGTTATGTTAACCAGGAGTCTGGATAACATTAATACTGGTATAAGAAGAAGTACGCCTGGTGAGGTGTACTTCCTGCTATTTTAACCTGAGTTACTAGAATTAACCGCTGTTATTCCCCGCCTCAGCTGCTTTATAATGGATGAGCTTCATTTAGTCTTTCTGCTCAAATTCATCCAGAATAGTTTGAAGTTGCTTTATCGGAAGGATAAAGCTCTTTTTGTTTTCCGCATAGATAGCGGCTATGCAGGAGGCAAGTGAAAGAAGGAAGGTGATAATAGCGCCCCACCAATGCTGGTGAACGCCTCCCGGCACATACAAGGCAAACACGAGGAAAACTCCGATGGCACAGCTGGAGGGTATTAAAAGAAATTCATACAATTTTTTAAAATGGTAAAAGCTGCGTAACAAAGCCTGCTGGCCAAACACATAATTATACAAAGAGGTGTCGATGTTTGACTGCAGCACCGGTTTTTCTGTAACCAGCTTTTTAAATTTGCGCAACAGCACTATGGTAAAAGGGATATACAATAAAATGCCCGCTATAGCCAAATAAAGAATCCTGCTGCTTTGCCCGTACTTCACCATTACATGACCGAGCAGTGCGTAAACAATCAACTGCAAGGTAAATGAGGCCCAAAAATAGTTCAACGCGCTTTTGGTGTGTTGCTGAACCCGATTACGAATAATTTTTACAAGAGAAGCCTGCGTAATAGTGCCCTGATTAGCCCCTGCATTTTCTTTTTGCTCCCATATTCTTTTGTATTCTTCAAGTGTTGACATTATTAATGGATTTAATTTTTTCTTTTAATTGGGTTTCTAGTTCTTTTTTTATTCTGACTAATCGGACGCTCACATTAGAACGGGAGAGCCCCACGATAGCAGCTATTTCTTCATAGCTCATACTCTCTAGGTAAAGCAGCACAATGGCTTTGTTCAACGGGGAAAGAAAGGCAATGGCATCCAGCAGCAGGTTTATCGCTTCTTCTTTATTTTCCGGCATCTCGGCAGCAATTTCATAGTGCGCCCAAGAAAGCGATTCAAACTTTTTTCTTTTTTGGTTGCGCTTCATCGTTAGGGCGGTGTTCAGGCAGACTTGGTACATCCAGGTAGAAAATTTGCTTCGGCCATCAAAACACGGGTAAGAACGCCAGAGTTGGTACATCATTTCCTGCAAGACATCTTCCCGGTCGTGAGCATCCTGAAAATATACGCGAAGCACCTTATGCACTATGCCCAGGTTCTCATTAATGGCTTCCAGAAAACGATGGTCTAACTTTTCCGTCATGGTAAAACTGATTACTCTCTTATTAGTAACCGGTACTTATAAAAAGCTACAAAAATTTGATTTTTTAATTCTGTATCACTTTGTCCATCTAAGTATTCATAAATATACCCTGATTTAAAAGATGGTTTAATAAAATGAATAGGCAATAAAAAAGACCTGGTGATGCCAAGTCTTTTTACTTCTCATTTTTTGGTCCTTTTTTAAGGCAACTAGTTAACATATTTTAGTCCTACATTATCGCCACCACATTGCAGGTATTGCCTCAGCCAGGGCATTACCGAAGTTGCATAAATATATATAGTTCCCTTAGCGTTTGTCACCGCAATAGTATTCTCTCCGCCTTGGTTGCGGCAATACTATGTTATGCGCCCGCTAAGTCGTAAAGCTTGAGCATAGACCATCCGCCAAAGGGCTTCACCGTTGCAAAGACAAGCCTGCCGTCCTCCGTTCTGCCAGGCACTATGCAGGACCTGCAATACGCAT
Source organism: Adhaeribacter rhizoryzae (assembly GCF_008629685.1). Classification (GTDB taxonomy): domain Bacteria; phylum Bacteroidota; class Bacteroidia; order Cytophagales; family Hymenobacteraceae; genus Adhaeribacter; species Adhaeribacter rhizoryzae. The sequence goes on from NZ_VWSF01000015.1 coordinate 5,088, forward strand.
CTTCATCTAATAAAGAGTCCTGAAAGTCTGCTTCGAGAAAGGGAACCTTCAGGCGGCTGCTCCAGGGTGCTCCAGTTTGTCCGGCATAGCAGCCAATGTTAATGTAAACAAAGCGATTCCCGGCCAGGCCTTGGACAAATGGCCCCTAAGAGGAACACCTTGTCCGTTTGCTTGCGTTACCTGAATGGCAAAATCAAAGGTAGAATCCGTTCTTTTTCCGAGTTGCGCCTGCTCAGTATCGTAATCGGCCCCTTTCCCTTTCTGTAATCCATACATCACACCCTCAACCAGGTTCTGTAGTACTATTCTCAACTTAATTTCTTTTGACATATAACAGAATTAGGAATTGAACTTTGGCACATAACGGTCCTCGGCTAGGGGTCCATTTTAATAAGCTTTAATTTGTGTTGGGCAAAGTTATTTAATTGGTTTAGGTGCTACCTTGTTATACGATGGCAGCCATGGCCTAGTGCTTATATTATTGCCCACCGACAGGATTCGGTCCTTAGATTAGATGTAGTGAGCCTGAATAATGTCCAGGCACAGGGTAAAAGCGCTGGCTAAATGTAGAAGGGTCGTAATAATCTTAATTTCGGGTGCTAATTAACATAACCCGGTATATAAGGCAACTAACAGGAAATTACTTGTTTAAACAGACCCATAAACATTCTTAAGGGAAATCGAAGTTGTCCTGGCTATACATAGCCCATATTCCGGCAGGGCAAAGTCCAAACTATTTAGCCCACTATCGTATACGAAATTCCATCAACGTAACTGTCTTTTATTTTTAAAGGTAAGTTGGTAGAGGTAATCTCGGAAATTGTATATGGCGCTAACGGAAGAACAGAAAAAACTAATTCAGGATTATGTCATTCAACCCGCTTTCAGGCAAAATGGCGGGTTAATAACTGATTTAGATGGCACCATTGTGCAGCACCTAGACGGAAATTATTCCGTACCCACCCAGGTGCAGGCCGGCTTAAATAATTTATACCGGGTTAATTGCCCCATCATCCTAAATACCATCCGGTTTCCCCTTTCCATCATCAAAACCTTTGCCGCTGTTTTATATCCGATTGCCCAGAATCCAATTCCGGTAATTTCGTTAAACGGCAGCCAATGGGGTTATATTTCGCCAGGGGAAAACGAAGAGTTTAGTTTCTCAGAAGCCGGAGCGCAACCTTTAAAGCCCGCAGAAATTAAGCGCTTTATGGATGATATCCGGCTCCTGATACAACAAAAGGTACCCAACATAGCCGCTTTTTATTATCCACGGGATTGGACCAAAGGAGAGATTATCTGGTCGGCAGAGGAAAGCCGGGTTGCCGAAATGGCGCAAACGTATAAAAGCGCTTCGAGGGTTTACAGCAGTAGCCTCTCAACTTTAGAAAAGAATCTAGCCGCCGAAGAAATCAGCATGATTTTTTTACTGGTTAAGAAAGACCTTATTCCAGGTACGCACCTGCAACATAACCTCAAAGATTTTTACACCACCGCCGGTGTAAACAAGCTTGCCGGTGCCCACGCTTTTGTAAATCAGCTTGGGCGTAACTTAAAAAATTTTATTGGGGCCGGCGATACTCCGATGGATGTGTTTCTAAAAGAAACCGGAGTCGTTATAAAGGTAGGCGATTTACCCCTGAGTTTCGATTGCCAGGCGACCATTTTGCCGGTAAAAACAGTATCGGAAATAGGTGAGGTCTTTACCCAGATAGCGGAGGGCTATAAACTTAAAGACCCCAGCTACCAGTTATAAAACAGGACCCGTTAAAGACGGGTGGGTTTTTATTAAAGGAATAGCCTGGTTCAGATTTTGAATAATTCTGTTTTTAAAATCCCCCATTGGTAAGCACTGCACCCGGTTCAATAAATCCAAAACCATCTCCATAACCGCTTGCCGGTCAAACCGGATTTCCCGGCCAAACTCCCGCGGCATGTCTTCTGTAAACCAGTTATCAATTAAGCCGGTATAACCAGCACTCATAGCGTATTCAAAATCAACATGATGGCATGCACATTCCGGCGTGAATGGATTGGAAACAATCATATTCTTCGGCTTGCGGTCATTGTCTCCGTAACCTAATGTAATTTTAGTGGCATCCCAGGCGGCCTGGTGCGCCAGTTCTTTCCGGAGGGCTTCGGCAATTGTTTCGTCCTGCAAAATATCTGCCAGTCGGGTACCCGGCACTTCTTGCGTAGCCAGCACCATGTGGGCAATATTTAATTCAGCATCCTGGTAAAAACTTATGTCCTTAATGCCGGGCAAGTTCAAGCCCAAAAATGGTGCATACCAATAACAATTATATTCCAGTTCGGCCTGGGCCTGCACTAGTGGGTAGCGTTCATCTAACAGGCAATCCTGCTGATGGATGTAATACGTTTGCTTTATTTCGTAATGAAAAATCTGGCGGCGCATGCGTTCCGGTTTTTGGCCTGTATCGCGATAAATCGGTTTTAATAGGGCGTTATCCCGGTTTGTTCTGAATTCCTGCCAGGTAATAGTACTATTTTGTAGTTCCGTAAAGGGTGAATTTATGAGCATGAATTAGTTTATAGGTAGGTAACATTATTTTCAGAAAAAATACTCATAAAGCACCTGGTATTAAGAGGTTATTTTCAGCTGATTTGGTTCGGGATGAAGATATAGAAAAAAAAGCATATTTTTGCATATTACTGCCAACCAGCAAAATTTATTTGCATTTTTTTGATTATCAAAAATTCAGAAAGCAATAAGCCGCCATTTTCGCAAATGGCCCTGTGACGGCAGCCTGACCAAGGCCTGGGTGGAGCTTCTTAAAAGCCAGCGCCGGCTAATAGACTTGTTCAGCGTGCAACTAGATAGTAGCCAGACTATCTGCAAGAATGGCGGGGAAAGCATTGGTTATCAAACCAGGAAAGTCGCTAACAGTTGCAACAGCCTGTTTTTAACTGATAATAAGGGGCAGATGCTGGCATGCAGCCCGCCCGTATCAGGTGCCCATCATGATTTATATGAGATAGAGGCGGTATCTAAACAACTCTTTAATTTGTTAAAAGAAGCAGGCATTGAAACAGAAGGCTTATTTTTAAATGCCGACGCCGGCTTTGATTCAGCTAAATTTAGAAGCTTGTGCGCCAAAATGTAAATAGAGGTTAATATTGCTTTTAATCCCAGGAATGGAAACCCACCGGATGATTATGTATATTTTGATGAACAGCTTTTTAAAAGAAGGGACGCTATAGAAAGGGTCAATGCCTGGTTAGACAGCTTTAAAGCTTTACTCGTACGCTTTGAAACTAAAGCCCTGCACTGGTTCAACCTCCAGCTCTTAGCTTTTATGGTCCTCTTTATCCGAAAAATTAACAAAAAAAACTCTAAACAGCTTCATTGATTTCTAAAATAAACAAATTATAAATAATTGCATTAATTTAAGTCAACAAAAACCACACTAAGCATAATATTACCTGTAGGGTTGGGTTTAGTTTAAAACAAATGGAGCGTTTTTGATTACGAACTGGGGGCTTTAAATTCCTAAATACTCATAATAAAAAATATAGGATAAGGGTAAAACAAAACACCCAGCTCTTTATCTTAAAGCTGGGTGTTAATTTTTGTGGAGCTGCAGGGAGTCGAACCCTGGTCCAGACAAGGAAACTGTCGCGCTTTCTACATGCTTAGTTGCCGTTGGGTTTTCGAATAAATCAAGGTCGGCACCAGACCTATTGATTTACCTTAGGTGTTTAGTTTCGCGGTTGCGCCACACCTTCGCAATCGCTATCCAAGCGTTTTCGATGCCCCGTACCCAGCCGCGGTTTGGAGTAGCAGCTGCGGGACAATGACTATTGCTTAATACCTAGATTAAGCAGCCATAGCGTAGTTAGACTCGCCGATTGTTGTTCGAATGACTTTTTAACAGGAGATTCATTCAACTCCCGACATGCTTACACGCAGCCTGCTCAAGCTGTCAATTCCGGTCAGCCCCGGATTGGTACTTGTACTAAATAAACAGCCAATAGTTAAGAAAAATTCATTTGCTTAACCTGATTGGTAGAGCAAAGATACTAGTTTCCGTTAACAGTAACCAGTTATCAGGTAGGTTTTCTAAATTAATTAAGTTAACTGTTTAATATTTAAAAGCTTATACAAACCCAAAATATTTACCTTTTAACCTTTAACGCATTTGCGTATCTTTGTAATAGGATGGAAAATTTTGTTGTTTCAGCTCGTAAATACCGGCCAGCTACTTTTGATAGCGTAGTAGGCCAGCACCATATTACTACTACGCTTAAGAACGCGATTACCAGCAACCATTTGGCCCAGGCTTTTTTGTTCTGCGGCCCCAGGGGGGTTGGTAAAACCACGTGTGCCCGTATTCTGGCCAAAACCATTAATTGCCAGAACCTAACGCCGCAGACCGAAGCCTGTAATGAATGTGAATCGTGCCGGAGTTTTAACAACAATGCTTCTTTTAACGTGCACGAACTTGATGCGGCTTCTAACAACTCCGTAGAAGACATCCGGAACCTGGTAGAGCAGGTACGGTACGCCCCGCAAGCCGGTAAATACAAAATCTATATTATAGATGAGGTGCACATGCTCTCGAACTCGGCGTTTAATGCTTTCCTGAAAACGCTGGAAGAGCCCCCCTCCTACGCTATTTTTATTTTGGCTACCACCGAGCGGCACAAAATTATTCCCACCATTTTGTCGCGTTGCCAGATATTCGACTTTAACCGCATCCAGATTGAGGATATGGTAAAGCACCTGCGCAATATTGCCGGCAAAGAAGAAATTAAAGCCGAAGACGATGCGCTGCATCTGATTTCGCAGAAAGCCGATGGTGCTTTACGGGATGCGTTGTCTATATTCGACCAGATGGTTACTTTTTCGGGTAATAATATTACCTACAAGGAAACAGTTGCCAACCTGCACATTCTGGATTACGATTATTATTTTAAGTTAACCGATTTTCTGCTGAACCAAGATATTGCCGGCACCTTGCTGTTGTTCGATGATATTCTGAAAAACGGTTTTGATGCCCATAACTTTATAACGGGTATTGGTGAACATTTCCGGAGCCTACTGGTAAGTAAAGACAATGTAACCGTGCAGTTGCTGCAGGTTTCAGATAATATTAAAGCCCGCTATGCCCAACAGGCTAACCAAACTTCGCTATCGTTCCTGCTATCAGGATTAAACGTAGTAAGCGCCTGCGATGCGAACTTTAAAAACAGCAAAAATCAGCGGCTGCACGTAGAACTTTGCCTCTTAAAACTGGCCCACCTGAATCAGGCCGTTAATTTTGCCAAAGACTTCTCCCTGAACGGAGACGTCAAAAAAAAAACTAGTGTAAGTCCGGCCGCGGAAAGCAGAACCAGCGAAAACCAAACAGCTACACGGTCAGTGCCGGATTCGATTCCAAGTGGGCCCACCAATGGCAACGGGCAGTCTTTAGCTGCGGCCCACAATGGCCACACTGTTAAAACACCAGCCCCAGCGGCACCACCCACGGTAGTACCGCCGGAAACTTCGCCAACGGCCATCAACAAGATGCCGCCGGTGCCAACGGTAAATTTTCCGCCCCCGCCGGTAGTAGAAGAACCAAGTCCGTCGCGGGCACCGGACCGCAACGTGCCTTTGCCCGGTGCCAAAAAGATGGTAAAAATGCCTAGTCTGAAAGATATTCAGGCCCAGTTAAGCAATCCTGCCGTAAGTCAAAAAACTCACACGGCCACATCAACAGAAGAAGAGCCTACTGGTCCAGCCACTGTCGTTAGCCCGGAAGCTTTTCAGGCGGCCTGGCGCGAACTGACGATGCAGAAGCGAGCCGAAAACAAAATGCTGGAATATATTATTTTGGATCGCCCGGTTACCCTCGACGAAAAGCAGGAAATATTGCTTCAGGTAGAAAATCCAGTGCAGGTAGACCAGTTTAATGAGTTCCGGGCCGAGTTCTTATCCGCCTTACGCCAGCGTCTCCGCAACAACCGCCTGAACGTGCGTTTGGAGGTAAAAGAACAACAAGGCGGCCGTAAGCTCTACACCTCGCAAGATAAGTTTAATTATTTATCGGAGAAGCACCCGATTTTACCCGAACTCAGAAAACGGCTGATGCTGGATACTGATTTCTAAAATACCTGATTAGCTGAAGCGGAAATAAGCTGTTTAGTATTTCTGTTTCGAACAGAATCCGGTACCATTGGTGATATTTTCACCGCCAATTCGAAAGCTTCTGCCAGACTACTTGCTGGTGCCTCCGCAGCAAGGGAAACGGTTATTACCATTAAATAAAATGGTAAACAGCTTTAAAGCTGAAATCCCTGCGCAACTCAGGGATTTTTATTTTGGTGCCATTCTTGTATATTCGATAGTACTTTCCATAACTTAAAACACCCCAATTCCGTGAAAAAAATATTCATGAGTTTAGCGTTGCTGTCGGGTTTAGCCCTTTCGCAATGTAAAACCCCCAATACCCAATCGGCTTCTACCGCTACCGAAACACCGGCTGCGCCCGAAGAAAAAAAGTACAACTATACCACCGTACCCAACGACCCGCTGAAGGCGCGTATTTATACCCTCGATAACGGCTTAACCGTTTACCTCAGCGATTACAAAGATGCGCCGCGCATCCAGACCTATATTGCGGTGCGGGCGGGCAGCAAAAACGACCCGGCTACCGCTACGGGTTTAGCGCACTACCTGGAGCACATGGTATTTAAAGGTACCTCCCGCCTGGGTGCCCGCGATTTCGCTAAAGAACAAGCCGAGCTGGCCAAAATAGAAAACCTCTACAATGTATACCGGACTAAAACCGACCTGGCCGAACGCAAAAAAATATACTACCAAATAGATAGCATTTCTGGGGTAGCGGCCAGTTATGCCGTTGCCAACGAATACGATAAAATGGTGGGCGCCATTGGTACCAACGGCTCCAATGCGTATACCTCGGTAGAACAAACCGTTTATACCGGCGATATCCCGGCCAACCAGGTTGAAAAATGGGCCCAGGTAGAAGCCGAACGTTTCGGGGAGCTGGTGCCGCGCCTTTTCCATACCGAACTGGAAGCTGTTTACGAAGAAAAAAACCGTTCCCTCGACAGTGATGGCAGTAAGGTTTTTGAGGCCTTAATGGCCGGAATATTTCAGAAACACCAGTACGGAACCCAAACCACCATTGGTACCGTCGAGCACCTGAAAAACCCGTCTATTACCGAGATCAAGAAATATTTCGAGGCCTATTACGTACCCAATAACATGGCCATTGCCATGAGCGGCGACTTGGATTACGACCAGACTATTCGCACCATCGATAAATATTTTGGTAAACTAAAAAACCAGCCGGTTCCGGCTTACAACCCACCCGCCGAAGCACCCATTACCCAACCCATCGTGAAAGAAGTATTTGGCCCGAGTGCCGAAAGCATTCGCTTGGGTTTCCGGTTTCCGGGTATAAAATCCAAAGAGGCACTGGTTCTGAAAATGATTAGCCAGCTATTATCAAATGGCCAGGCGGGCTTAATCGACCTGAACCTGAACCAGAAACAAAAAGTACTGGGTGCCTCGGCCGGCGAGTACACCATGAACGATTACAGCGTGCTGCTGCTGGGCGCCACGCCGCGCCAGAGCCAAACCCTCGACGAAGTAAAGAATATTTTGCTAAGTCAAGTGGAATTGGTAAAGCAAGGCAAGTTTGAAGACTGGCTGATACCGGCCATCGTAAACAACACCAAAATTGCCGAAATGAAAGCCTTCGAGAGCAACGAAGCTAGAGCCGATGCTTTTGTGAGCGCCTATATTGCCCATCTGGATTGGAAAGATTACCTGGCGATGCGCGATGAATTTGCCAAAATAACCAAGCAGGAAGTAGTTGATGTTGCCAATAAATATTTGGGCCCGAATAATTACGTGGTGGTTTACAAACGTACCGGCAAAGACCCGAATATTCAGAAAGTAGAAAAGCCCACCATTACGGCGGTACCCGTTAACCGCGATGTGCAGTCGGAGTTTTACAAAACCGTTATGGCTGGCAAAACCCCGGAGCTGAAACCGGTATTCCTGGATTACAAAAAAGACGTAGGTGAAACCAAAATCAAAAATAATATTCCGGTTTACTTTACCCGCAACCAGGAAAACGGCTTGTTTAACCTGTACTACGTGCTCGAAACCGGCACCAACAACAACCCCAAACTGGGCCTGGCGGTTAATTACCTGAAGTATTTAGGCACCGATAAGTTCAGCGCCGAGGAATTACAAAAGGAATTTTTCAAACTGGGTTCTTCTTTCGATGTTTTCTCGTCGCAGGAGCAGGTGTATGTAAGCTTAACCGGCCTGGATGATAATTTTGAAAAAGGGCTGGCCTTGTTCGAAAGCGTGCTGCAAAACCCACAACCCGATCAGCAAGCTTTACAAGACATGGTAGCCGGCGTGTTAAAAGAACGGGCCAATGCCAAACTGAACAAAGGCATTATTCATTCCCAGGCCATGGTGAACTACGCCAAATACGGCCCTAAAAACCCGTTTACGAATATTATACCGGAAGCAGAACTGCGTAAAGTTAAGCCGCAAGAGTTGGTAAGTTTAATTAAAAGCATCCCGACCTACGAGCACCACATTTTGTACTACGGCCCACGCGCTACCGAAAACTTAACAGCGGCTTTAAACACCGGTCATATCGTGCCGGCCAACTTAAAACCCGTTCCTCCTTTAAAAGTATTCCCGGAAAAAGACTTTACCGACCGCCAGGTTTACTGGACTGATTTTAACATGGTACAGGCCGAGCTGCTTTTCCTGACGAAATCCTTTAACTTCAACAAAAACCTGGTACCCACCATTACGTTGTACAACGAATATTTCGGCGGCAACATGGGTTCTATTGTATTCCAGGAATTGCGCGAATCGAAGGCCCTCGCCTACTCGGCTAGTTCGCGTTACGCCAACGCCAGCCGGAAAGACCGGGCCAACTACATTTTATCTTACATTGGTACGCAATCGGATAAATTACCGGAAGCAACAGCCGGCATGCAGGCCCTGCTCAACGAAATGCCCCAGGCCGAAGCCAATTTTGCCAACGCCAAAGAAAGCATCCTCAACAGCATCTCTACCGAGCGCATCACCAAATCCGATATTTTATTTGATTATGAGCGGTCCAAACGCTTAGGCCTGGATTACGACATCCGGCAGGATATTTACCAAAGTGTAAATTCCCTCACCTTTACCGATATGAAGAAATTTCAGGAGCAATTTGTAAAAGGCCAAAACCAGGTCATCCTGGTTATCGGCTCCAAAGAGCGCTTAAACTTTAAAGAGTTGCAGAAATACGGCAAAGTAAAACAGCTGAGTTTGAAAGAACTGTTTGGGTATTGATAAGCTGTTATATGCAGGAAAACCTTAATAATAAGTTCTTAACTTTAAATATTATCACAGGTACATAATTGCAAATTCTAAAAGAAAAAGGACAATACAATATTGTCCTTTTTCTTTTAGAATTTGCAATTATGTTTTTTCATCTTTGTCATTCAGGAGGAAACTATTTAGCCTATTCAAAAGCGCTAGCTACAATGCTTAAAGGCAACTATTTCGTTTATATAACCTCCAATCCGAAAAAGACAGTTCTTTATACTGGCGTTACAAATGATTTACCAACCAGGCTACAACAACATTTTGAGAACAAAGGAAATTCAAGCACTTTTGCCGGCAAATTTTACTGCTATAAACTACTTTACTACGAAAGGTATTCTGATGTAAATATTGCTATTGATAGAGAAAAAGAAATCAAAGATATAAGCCGGGATAAGAAGTTAGAGTTAATCAAATTAATAAATCCTTACCTAGACTTCCTTGTAGTCAGCGGCCTTGAATAGGCCAAATAGTTTCCTCCTGAATGACAAAGTGTATAAATAAGAGTTAAGAGCTATTTTGAGTCGTAAGCAAGTCGCGAAAGTATTTTCTGCGCCTTAATGTGGAAGATTTATTTAAAAGCTTTCCTGTTCTTTAAGAAGCTTATCCTGATACTTCAATAAATTTGAATTCGAAATTTTGTGTTGAATAGGATTATTTGAACCTCCTAATGGATAACACATCCAAACTACATCATTTAAGAACTTTACCTTGTTCGTTTGTATTAACATACACCATGTATACCCATCATTAGATAAACCAAAACCTAATTCACTAAAATTATTTATAGACATCACTTTAGTTAAAATCTCAACTTCAATTTTAGCACGATTATCTTGCCCCTCTTCAACTTCGAATCCATCATTGCCAAAAACAGCTGTTGTATTCACATCGAAAAGTATTGCACCACGATGTACATTAAAATGTGAATTCCTAACATAATTAGCAATTTTACCCGCTATTTCATTCCATATAATTCTTGGTTTTGGACTACTTGCCATCTCCTCATTATACATTTTAACAGTTTGCTCCCAATCAGTCTTTGCCTTTATAATATCATTCCGAGTTAATTTTCGGGTTATATCATCACCTTCTCTATGGGCAATATCATGATCATTTGGACAAAGTACTGCAAGGTTTTCATATGAGTTATCTTGGGTTTCAGAATACTTTTTAATATGATGTAAAATAAAGCTATCGCTTTTTTTACCTTTGCAAATGCAACATGTAAAATTACTATTTCTAAGTAATTTGTAACTGACATCTTCCTCAATAGGCTTCCTTTTAACACATTTCTTGATGAATATAACCTGCTGCTCAGAGAGTGAATATTTTTCCATTAGCTCTCTTTTAGCCAACTTTCTAAATTCAGTTATGTTTGCACCAGCATTTATCAAGTAAGATGCTAAATCACTATGTACGCCATAACCTGTAAAAGTATTAATTGTAATCATTATGCCTTTACTTACTTTTTGGATAAGATAAATTTACTTTACAATAAACGAATAAACTCTACCTTTTCAATTCTAATTAATAAACAAGTAGTATCAGTACTTCATTCATCATTAAAATAGTCGCTTAATACTGATTATACAGAGTTCCTCCGTTTATCCCCAGTTCCCGGCATATATAAGTAATAATCTTCAATTATTTGTTGTTTTAATAGCCTTTGATTTACTATTTAAATGAAGATAATTCAAATTTATTTTGAAATAGATGAAGAATATTCAGCTATTTATATACAAACTTAAATAAAAAAAAGACTACTGATTTAAATGTCAGTAGCCTTTTTAAATTAGTTTATTACAACTAGAAATTAGCTAAAGCATTATTCAAAGTTTCACTCGGACGCATAGCTTTTTCAGCTTTAGCAGCATCCGGACGGAAATAACCACCTAAATCAACGGGTTTACCTTGAACGGCAATTTGTTCTTCTACAATTTTGGCTTCGTTTTCGGTTAAGGTTTTGGCCAGGTTAGCAAATTTAGCAGCCAACTCCTGGTCTTCGGTTTGCTCGGCCATGGCCTGGGCCCAGTACAGCGCCAGGTAAAAATGGCTGCCGCGGTTATCAATGCCGCCAACTTTCCGGGAAGGTGATTTGTCGTTTTCCAGGAACTTGCCGTTGGCCTGGTTCAGGGCTTCGGCTAATACGGCCGCTTTCTCGTTTTTGGTTTTGTAAGCTAAATCTTCCAGCGAAACGGCTAAGGCCAGGAACTCACCCAACGAATCCCAACGCAGGTAATTTTCTTCGGTAAACTGCTGCACGTGTTTCGGGGCCGAACCACCGGCACCGGTCTCGAACAAGCCGCCACCATCCAGCAATGGCACAATCGAAAGCATTTTGGCGCTGGTGCCTAACTCTATAATCGGGAATAAATCGGTTAAATAATCGCGTAGTACGTTACCGGTTACCGAAATCGTATCCTGACCAGCTTTGGCGCGCGCGCAGGTATAACGCATGGCTTCTACCGGCGACATAACCTTTACTTCTAAACCGCTAGTATCGTGGTCCTGTAAATATTTCTCAACTTTCTGAATCAGGTTGGCATCGTGCGGCCGGTTTTTATCGAGCCAGAAGATGGCCGGTGTGTTTGTAATGCGGGCGCGGGTTACGGCCAGTTTCACCCAATCCTGAATCGGTAAATCTTTGGTCTGGCACATCCGCCAGATATCGCCTTCCTCTACTTTGTGCTCCATTAAAGCCTTGCCGCTGCCATCTACCACCCGTACGGTACCGCTTTCGGCTATCTGGAAAGTTTTATCGTGCGAGCCGTATTCTTCTGCTTTCTGGGCCATTAAACCAATGTTCGGCACAGTACCCATAGTGCTCGGGTCGAAAGCACCATTTTCTTTACAGAAGTCAATTACGGCCTCGTAAATACCGGCGTAGCTGCGGTCCGGAATCATAAATTTGGTATCGTGCGCTTTGCCATCGGTACCCCACATGCGGCCCGACGTACGAATAGCGGCCGGCATAGAAGCATCAATAATTACATCGTTCGGGAAGTGTAAATTGGTGATACCTTTGTCCGAATCGACCATGGCTAAGGCCGGCGCATTGTCGTAAACCATTTTAATATCGGCTTCAATGGCGGCTTTCTGGTCCTGGGGTAAGTTCTGGATTTTCGCGTACAAATCGCTTAAACCGTTGTTCGGGTTAACGCCAATGCTTTTCAGGGTGTCAGCGTGTTTCTTGAAAATATCTTTGAAGAAAACGGTAACCGCGTGGCCAAACATAATCGGGTCCGAAACCTTCATCATGGTGGCTTTCAGGTGCAGCGATAACAAAACACCTTGGGCCTTAGCCTCGGCAATTTCTTTTTCGTAGAAAGCCCGTAATGCTTTTTTGCTCATCCGCGAAGCATCTATTACCTCGCCGGCTTTTAAAGCTAAATTATCTTTTAAGGTTTTGATGGTACCATCGGCCCCTACAAATTCAATTTTAACCGAGCCGGCCTGTTCTATTACCACCGATTGCTCGCTGCCGTAAAAATCATCGCCATCCATGTGCGATACGTGCGACTTAGAATCAGAGGACCAGGCACCCATTGAATGCGGGTTTTTCTTGGCGTATTCTTTAACTGGCGGCGCCACGCGGCGGTCTGAGTTACCTTCGCGTAAAACGGGATTTACCGCACTACCCAGTACTTTGCCGTAACGGGTCTGAATTTCTTTTTCCGCATCGGTCTGCGGCGTGGCCGGGTAATCCGGAATATTATAGCCTTGGCTTTGCAGTTCTTTAATTGCGGCCGTTAACTGCGGCACCGACGCACTAATATTGGGTAATTTAATAATATTGGCTTCCGGGGTTTTGGCTAGTTCGCCCAGGTAAGCTAAATCATCGTTTTGTTTTTGTTCTTCGGTTAAGTTCTCCGGGAAGGTCGACAAGATACGGCCGGCCAGCGAAATATCCCGGGTTTCAACTGCTATATCGGCGGCCTTGGTAAAGGTTTGTACAATGGGTAAAAAAGAATACGTTGCCAGGGCCGGCGCTTCATCGGTTATGGTGTAAACAATTTTTGCGGTTTTGGTCATGTTATGCTTTTGGTTTAAGGTTTTATAAACACCAAAAGGTGGTGCATATAAGTTATATGACTAGTTTATTTTTTAGTATGATGGACTTAACTATTCGAACAACAGAACCCAATAGTTACAGCGGCAAATATAATAGTCTTTTGGGAATAGTACAGCTATAGTAGGCAATCCGTAAAGGTTGTTAAAAACTTTTGGAGCAATATTTTTGATTAGAAATTTGACTGAATATTAAGTAAGCTATCTATAAATTCCGAATAGCCCCAAAGGGGCGAAAGATATCAGCGATGGGTGCAGCCCATCGTAATTACACCAATCCCGACAGCAAAGCCCTGAATGGGCGAAATACTTAGAATAAAGATAATTACGCCCATTCAGGGCTTTGGTTTTGGGTGCTTGACAGGCACAGGGCTGCACCCTGTGTTGGGGGATTTCGCCCCTTCAGGGCTTTGCCTTAGTTTGCGGGCATATTTTAGGATTATATTTCATCCTTAGTTGAGCAGCCCGTTACTTTATAAAGGCGGCCATCGGATTTGGTAAAAATATAAAGCTCCTGTTTAGGTCCTAAGCCAAAGCGGAGGTCGGTTTTTTTGCCGCCCATTATTTCCTTTAAAGTAGTGCGCTTGCCGGCAATTTGCAGATCCATTTCCTGAATGGGTGCTTGCTGCCCCAGCTTAAGTTGGCTATTATCCACGAAAAATACGCGGCCGCTCACAATATCGCCGAAGATATATTTACCCTTTAAAACCGCAATATTGGGATTGGTGTAAACAAAACCACCCGAAATAGCATTGCCTTCGTCGTGGTCGAACTGCGCGACCGGGTAAGTATAGTTAAATTTATTATCGTCCGGCGGTAAGGCGTATACCCGGTCCATTTTGCCCCGGTAGTCTAGCAGGAAAGTGCCTTCCCGGGCTGGCCAGCCATAATCGGCCCCGGCCTGGCCTATATTTAGTTCTTCAATATTATTTAAACCAATATCCGAAATCAGCATTTTACCATCCGGTGACCAGCTAATGCGGTTGGGGTTGCGGAAACCCCGTACATAAACCTCGCCCAGGGTTTGGGGGTCGTTGTCTTGGGCAAAGGGGTTCTGGGCCGGAATACCATATTTGCCGTTTTCGCTGTTTCTGCCTTTTGGGTCGATGCGCAGCACCGAGCTCCAGATGGTTTTGTTGCTGTTACAAATAAAGTAAGCGCCGCCTTCGGCCGAACCGCCGTCGCCCACCCCAATGTACAATAAGCCATAATCCGGCGAACCTGGTTTGGCCAAAGGATTAAAAATAATTTCCTGCACCCCATGAACTTGGGTCATCATGTCAACCCGCAGCATTTCCCGGCCCGTACCGGCAAAAGTTGCCGCATGGGGGCCGTTCATTTTCCACTCAGTCAGTACCCACTGCAGGGCTATTTTTAGAGAATCGGCAACAGCAAAATCAGCTGGGGCAGCTTTGGCTTTCTCGGTGTGGGTGGTATAAAACAAACCATTTTTGTAAAACTCCGGGTGAAAAGCAAAACTCCCGAAGCCGGTGGCCAACCCTGGTTGCGGAATAAAACCCGGACGTTCTTTGGTAATATCCATAAATACGTTCAGCTTTTTACCTTCTATTTCATAAATCAGCCCCCGCAACTCCTGTATAAAATGCCGGTCTTTTTTACCACCGGTTAATACCCGCATTTTGTTTATGCGGGCCAAAGGTATTTTCTGGGCCGTAGCCGGTGCGGTTAATACTTCGTCCAGTATTAATTTCAGGTTAGACTTCGGAATTTTAGTTGGTATAGGGTCTTTGATGGCTTCGCCATATTGGGTGCTACTTACGGTGAGGGGCGCCGTTTTTTTATGGGTGTTTATGAACGATACTAGGGCCTGGATATCAGCATTGCTTAAGCTTGTAAAAGGCGGCATGTATTGGTTATATTCTGCAAAAAGGCGTTTTCCCCGAGCATCCCCACTCGCAATAACCGCCGGGGCATTGCGAATAAAGCTGGTGATCCAGGTATGCGAAACCTCGGCGGTAACACCCGCCAGGTTAGGGCCGATGCTTTTTTGTTTGAAATTATGGCAAGCGGCGCAGTTGTTCTGGAATAAAGCCTCGCCTTGAGCAATAACCTGCGGATTAGAGGCGTACGGACTGGTGGCCTGAACCGAATCTGTAGGCTTTTGTCCCGCAACTTTGGCCTGTTCTACCCCGGATATTGCGGACGGAGCAGGAGCCGAATTGGTAACCGTAGGAGTTTGTTTGGGAGCACAGCCAGCCAGAAAAAGCAACTGCAGACAGGTTAAAACCAGTAAATAAGGATGTTTACCCATTGTTAATGGTATTTGTGGTGGTGCTTAATTAGTGTCTGGAAACGTCTATTACTTAAAAAAATAGCCTTTTAACTTACAGGCAGCATGGGTTGGTACTTAAGTAAACCTTTGCGGAATATTTTTCGGTGAACCAATCTCTTAAGGTCTTTTACTATTTTCGCATACCCTGTGTAAACCCAAAATAAATATTAAAATTCAGATTACCTACTAATACCAACTTACGGGTTGTTTTCCTGTTTCATCCAGGGATAATCTTGTCCTCTTTTCAATATTTTATTCTACGGACAAAAAAGTAATAGCTAAGTTGGTATAAAAGGAAGCTGACAATAGCATCAGTTTAAATTGCAAAGTTAAATTCCTAACAGCCCCGATGGGGCGTAATATCTTAGCGATGGGTGCAGCCCATCGTCATTAAGACCACCCTACGGCTTAGCCCTGAAAGGCGAAGTACTAGCTCGAAGTACAGTGCAGGACGCAATTTATAACTAGAATATTACGCACTTTCAGGGCTTGGAACCTTTAAGAGTTAGCTTGGCACAGGGCTGCACCCCGTGTTAGGATATTTCGCCCCTTTGAGGCTTGGATCTGGTTTAGCGTTTTTACAGTTATCAAGCCCTTGTCTTTACTTTACGATTGGGTTTGTCTTTGCTTTATAGTTTAGTTTGGGCGTTTACTTTTATATTCTTGAGTTCGGCCCCATCGCGAATTTCGTCGGTAGCAACGGCCACTAGTTTATCGCCGGGGTTTAATTTGCCGTATATTTCTACTTTGTCATCAGCTTGGCGGCCTTTTTGTACTTCTACCCACTCGGCTTTGTTATTGGCTACTTTCACCACAAAAACCTTTTCGGTAGAAGCCACTACCGCGCTGGCTGGTACCACAAAAGTGCTGTCTTTGGCCGGGAGCGGTATATTTACCTCTGCATACATCCCTGGCAACAATTTATGGTCCGGATTCGCGACGTCCATTTCCAGGCGTTCGGCCCGCAATCGCGTATCCAAGGCACCGGCCATGCGCTTCACGACGGCTTTAAATTCCTGGTTGGGTACCGATTTAACCGTAAAGCTGATGGCGTGCTGGTGGTTTAATAAGCCCGTGTACATTTCCGGTACCGATACCACCAAACGCAATTTCTTCTGCTCCTGTAACTCCAGCAACGGCAGCTCTGAGCCTTTGCCCGACGGCCCCACATAAGCGCCCGGACTCACATTTCGGGAGGTAATTACACCATTAAAAGGTGCCCGGATTTCGAGGTAATTGCGGGTAGCCACCACCGCCCGGTAAGCCGCTTTGGCGGCTTCTAAATTGGCCCTATCCGAATTTTGTTTCGCCAGGGCCTGGTCTAAATCATTGGGTGAAATGGTGCCTGGCGTTTTGCTGGTTTCGTACAGGCGGTTATAATGGGCTCTGCTGGCGGTATACAGCGCTTCTTGCGATTTTAACCGCGATTGGGTTTCGGCCAAACGGGAATTTAGTTCGGGCGCTTCCAGGCTTGCCAATATTTGCCCAGCCTTTACTTCCGAGCCAATATCCACGTATAATTTCCGGACGTAGCTGTTTTCTTTCGCGTACAAATCTACTTCCTGGTAAGGTAATAATTCGCCGGGAATCTGTAGCGACGAAGATAATTTGCCTTTCTGTAGGGTTATTACTTCCACTTCGGGCTCAGTTACCTGCACCTGCTGCTCCGATTTAGAATCGGCGGTATGGCAAGCCGACGAACTATGCAGAAGCAAAAAACTACCGGCTACAACCAACTTACCTCCGTGCCGGGTATATTTTATTAAATTCTTCATCTTACTACGCTGGAATATAATATTTACTTTCTTGGTCGGTGGGGTCTAACGACACCGATTGGGTGGTGGCTTTACCTTGTACCCAGGCAAAAGCCAAGGGCAAAATCAGGAGCGCCGCAAATGTAGAAGCCACCAGGCCACCTATTACTGCCCGCCCCAACGGAGCCGTTTGTTCCCCGGCTTCGCCTAAACCGGCCGCCATCGGAATCATCCCGGCAATCATGGCCAAACTGGTCATTAAGATAGGTCGTAACCGGATACCGGCGGCTTCGCGTGCCGCTGCAACCGCATTACCGCTCTGGAGGCGCAATTGCTCGGCATTGGTGATGAGTAATACCGCAT
This sequence comes from Adhaeribacter rhizoryzae, assembly GCF_008629685.1. Classification (GTDB taxonomy): domain Bacteria; phylum Bacteroidota; class Bacteroidia; order Cytophagales; family Hymenobacteraceae; genus Adhaeribacter; species Adhaeribacter rhizoryzae. The sequence continues at coordinate 22,945 of NZ_VWSF01000015.1, forward strand.
TCGATACCGACACCCCTACCGACATAATCATGCCCATGTAGGATTGCAGGTTTAAAGTAGAGCCGGTTAAAAGCAGCAAAGCCAAAGAACCCAATAATACCGCCGGCACCGTCGACAGCACCACCAGCGATACTTTAAAAGATTGAAAATTAGCCGCCAGCATCAAAAATATTACCACAATGGCTACCAATAAACCGGATTGCAAACTATCGAGGGTTTCGTTCAGGGTCTGGCTTAAGCCTTTCGATTCGATGGTTAAGCCGCGGGGCAATTCGCCCAGCGAGGCAATAGCCGCATCTACATCGGTGGAAGCGGTACCTAAGTCGGTTTGGTTTAAATTAGCGGTTACCGAAATCACCGGTATGGCTCCCAGGTTGTCGTTTTCGCCGTAGGCAGTAGCGGGTTCTATGTCGGCTACATCGCTTAATACAGGGCGGGCGCGGTTCGCCATTAAGGGAATTTCGCGAAGGTCGTTAATGCTGGCCATGTTGTATTCCGGTACCGAAACCTGTACGCTGTAGGTTTGGTTCGCTTTTTCATCAATCCAAACGTTTTTCTCAGTAAACCTGGACGAAGAGGTAGACGCCACCAGCGAACGCGAAATATCCGAAATACTTAATCCTAATTGTGAAGCCCGCGCCCGATCGATATTAATATTAATGGTAGGATACCGGATTGCTTGCCCAATTTGTACGTCGCGCAAGTAGGCAATTTCCTTTAATTTCCGGGTAATTTTATGGGCATATTCTTCGTTCTGCTTTTTGTTTTTACCCGAGACTTTCACCTCAATGGGCGTCGGAGAACCCTGGCTTAATATTTTATCGGTGAGTTCTATGGGTTCAAAAGAAAGCTGCAAATCGGGCATAGCGGCTTTAATTTCCCGCCGGAACTTATCTTTCAGTTCGTCCATGTCCACGTGGTAACCTTCGCTCAGGTTTACCTGCAACACGGCTTCCTGGGGGCCGCTCATAAACAAATAAATGGGGCTGGTAGAATATTGCCCTGGGTGCTGGCCCACAAAAGCCGAAGTAATTTCAATATTTTTTTTGCCCACCATATCTTCAAGCACCCGTAAGGTTTTTACCAAACGGGCTTCGGTGCGTTCAATCCTGGTACCGTCCGGAGCCCGCAACCGCACCTGAAACTGGCCACTGTTTACCTTGGGCAATACATCGCGGCCAATACCCGCCAGCATCAAGCCGGTTATAAAAAGAGCCACCAAAATATAAATACTTACCACTGCCTTGCGGGCCGGCAGCATTTTGTCAATCCAGGTCAGGAAACGTAACTGGAAACGCTCGAAACGTCCTGGTTTCTTTTGTTCAGCGTGCGCATCGGCCGGGTGATGTTCTTTCATCAGCCAGTTCGCCATAATCGGCACAAAGGTTTGGGCGAGTAAATAGGAGGTTACCATCGAAAAACCTATGGCCAGCGACAAGGGCAAAAACAACGCGCCCGGTATGCCTTTCATGGTTAAAGCCGGGGCAAATACCGCCAGAATACAAAACAAGATTAATAACTTCGGAAAGGCAATTTCCTGACAGGCATCCCAGATAGCTAAAGCTTTGGTCTTGCCCATAGCCAGATGCTGGTGAATATTTTCAATCGTAACCGTCGATTCATCTACCAGAATACCAATGGCCAGCGACAAACCACTTAAGGTCATGATATTAATGGTTTGGTTAAACAGGTGCAGAAATAATACTCCCGAAATAATAGAAGTAGGGATGGTTAAGATTACAATTAAAGCCCCGCGGCGGTCGCCGAGAAAAAGCAACACCATTAACCCGGTTAATATTGCGCCAATGGCCCCTTCGGTAATTAAGCTTTTCACCGAATTAATCACGTAAACCGACTGGTCGAACTCGTAAGAAAGTTTCACGTCGGGCGGTAACATGCTCTGGAAACGGGGCAACGCCTTTTTTAAATTTTTAACGACCTCCCAGGTAGAGGCATTCGCAGATTTGGTAATGGCCAGGTAAACCGACCGTTTGCCGTTAACCAGTGCGTAACCACTCGTAACGTCGGCGGCATCTTCTACTTTAGCCACATCGCGCAAAAACACGTTGTGAATAGCCCCTTTGTACAAAGGAATATTTTCGAAGTCTTTCAGGTTTTTAATGGAGGTGTTGGTTGGGGTAATATAATTAAAATCGCCAATGCGCACGTTGCCCGAAGGCGAGGTTTGGTTATAATCCCGAAGGGCCAATACCACCTGATCGGGCGTGAGATTATGGGCACGCAATAACTGTGGGTCTACTTTAATCACAATAGATCGCACATTACCCCCAAAGGGTGGCGGCGTAACCAAGCCTGGAATAGAAGTAAACGAGGAGCGCAAGTAGGTGTTGGCCATATCCTGCAACTCGTTATTCGAGCGGATAGGACTGCTTAGTACCAACTGCCCCACGGGCAGCGTAGAAGCATCGAAGCGCATGATAAACGGCGGCTGGGACCCTTGCGGAAAGAGTGCCTGTCCCCGGTTAGTGAAAGCTGTTACTTCGGCGGCAGCCTGCGCCATGTTGGTGCCTTCGTAGAAGGTTAATTTCATGAGCGTTAAGCCCTGAATATTGCGGGTTTCAATGCTTTTTACCCCAGCCACGTACAGCATCAGGTTTACGTATTGCTTCCCGAAATAAGCTTCCATCTGGGCCGGGGCGTACCCGCCGTACGGGTGCGAAATATAAATTACCGGCAGGTTCAGGTCGGGGAAAATATCGATTTTAATAGTGCGGATAGCGTTAATCCCAAAGAAAAATAAACCAGCTACCAGCACCATAATGGTGATGGGTTTCCGCAGCGCTCCTCTTATTAAATCCATTTAAAAAAGTAGTAAGTTTTAAGTAGTAAGTTTTAAGTTTCCGGAGGACTAATTCTGATTATCTGGTGGCTTAAAACTCGTTGGTAAATAAGGAAATATCGCCGGCGGCAGCCGCTTTAAACAACAAGGCTTGCCACACGTTGCTGTGGGCAATATCGCGGTCAATTTCGGCCCGGTTCAGGGTATAAAGCGCCTGGGTAATATCTACGATAGTAGCCAGGCCATTCCGGTATAAAGCATTTTTTTGGGTGTAAGCATTCGAAGCTGCCTGAATCTGATTTGGCGCTTCGCGGTAATTACTCAGGGCATTTTGAATTTTTGTTTCGGCTAAAGATAGTTGGGCGGTAAGCTGCTGGTTTACCAAATTGTATTCATTTTGCAGGCCTCGCGAGGTATATTGCTGGGCTTGTACCTGCTGCTGCACCCGCAAATTATCGGTTAAGTTCCAGACCATGCCCACCCCAAACAAGTAATTGCCCCGGGTAGGCGTAATGCCCTGCCGGAAACTTTTGGTATAAGCCTCCGGATTAATATTATAATCGTGGCTAAAACCCGAGCCCCGGGCTTGTAACACGCTGAATACCGAAAAAGTGGGATAGTTAAAGGTCCGGAAATATTTCTCACGTTGCCGGCTTAGGTTCAGGCGCTGGCGGTAAAAACTTAACACCGGGTGATTGTCGGCGGGGTTGGTGGTTGCCGCCGCAAAAGCTACCGGCACGCGGGTAAAGAACAGGCTATCCAGCACAAAAGGTTGCGGCGCTACGCCCAATAATTGCGCCAGTTGATTGGCTTGTTCCTGTTCAGTATCTACCGCGCGGGTCAGGGCAATTTTGGCGTTCGATACTTCGGCAATGGCCAGCGAGGAATCTACACCGGGGTTTAAGCCGTTTTTGGCCCGGGCCACCACCACCCGCTTCAGGGCCACTGCCCGTTCCAAGTTTCGTTCCTGCGAGCGAGTGAGCCGTTGCGCAGCCTGTAAATTTAAATAAGCCCCGGCTACCCGCACCTGGTGCTGAAATTGTTCCTGTACTAGGTCAGCTTGGTCCTGGTTATTCACCGCTTTAGCAACTTGTATTTTTTCGCGGGCCTGGCCAAATGAGAAAAAATCCCAGTTTACATTCGCGAGGTACAGCGCACCAAAAGCAGCGTTCCAGTTCTGGGTTTCCATGGCCGGCCCCGACGAAGAAGAATTCAACCCCCGGAACCCGTAAAAAGCACCGTTTTGCCCGTTAATGGTGCCGTAATCATGCTGTCCCGAAACGCTGAAATTCGGAAGATAATCGCGCTGGCTCTGCCGGACCGCCGCCTGTGATGCCTGGGTATAATTGGCTTTGGCTTTTAGGGTACCATAGTTAGTTAAGGCCGTTTGTAAGGCCTCAGTCATGGTTAAAACCTGATTTTGCCCTTGGGCAAAGTAAGCCAACAATATAAATATAAAGGTAAGGCTACTGCGAATACTTAATCTCTTGAACATGCAGGATAATATCAGCTTCAGAGATAAAATACAGAATACCCCGGCTGAATATTAAAAATTTAGCCCTAACGTGTAATCTTTAATAATTTTATCTCAATAGGCCTAAATTATTTAATCCAAAAGAATAAATCTACATGCAAGCCTGAAAATTTAACTAATTATTTCTGCGGCGTGAGTTTGTATTAAATAAACCTGGAAGTTAACGCGCTTTTGGACCTGAGGTGCACTCGTAAATCATTATTAGAAAAAGAAATATAATACTGATTTCATCCCGGAGAAAGCTTCGGTTTAACTTCATTCTCAATCGATGAAATAAGAGGATAACAGCAAATTATTTAGAACCGACTAGATTTATTCGGTACAGGCATATTCCCGCAAGATTTCCAGCGTATTGGTGTCGGATTGCCGAATTTGTTTTGTAGGCAGACCTCTCGCGTTGTATTGGTAGGTGTAAGTATAATTCTTTGTTAAACCTGAAAGGTGATACGTTTCTTTCTCAGTGGCAATATTATTTCGGGAAATTGTTTCGGCCCCAATGCCCAGGTAAGTAGCGTTCAGGTAAGGATTATTTTGGTTGTCGTAGGTATATTCCGTGGTTAAGTCGTTAAGTTTAGAAGTGCCATTTACAACAAACTCTTGAACCTTGCTGATATTCTGTTTAGCATCATAAGTATATTCAGCCACGCGATAATCTGTAGCAGGGTCGTCTGGATTTAAAGATTTTACCTGCTCTATTTTATTAGTGCCGGAATAAATTAAAATTTTATCATACTCGTGCTTAAAGCTATTACCGGCTGATTTGGTATAAAAAGCTATTTTTTCGAGCAGGTTTTTGTTGTTATAAGTAAAAGCAAAATAGCTGAATAAGGTACCATCCGATAATTTAAAACTTTCTTTAATAACCCGGTTGGCGGCGTCGTAGTCGTATTCTTTATAATAATTTTCGTTGCTAACCGCATCTTTAGCATGATTGGCTTTTTTCAGCCGCTTTTGATTGTCGTATTCGTAAGTAATGGCATCGGTGCCGGCAAACGTTATGTTGGTAAGCAGGCAGATATTTAAATCTTTATCGGGTTTTACTACGTCCTCATCGTTTTTGCAGGCAATCGCAAATAATAAACAAAGTAAAACGGCACTCAAGTTAAAATTTTTCATAGTGTTTTCAGGGGTAATATTTAGGTCTGTGTGTGAATGATTCCGGTAATAGCTCATTGGTTGCAAGTGGGTTAAATAAATTATTAAAATCAGCCAGTTGCTATTCCGAAACCGGTAAGTAACTAAAACCCGGAAGCCTACGTGTTACAGAATTAAGGAATATTCTGCTATACTTAAAACCTTCTGTTTATCTGTTTATGTATTATCGCCCGCAACCTCCCACCGACCCTGAATTATTGCGCACCCTTACCCAAAAGCAAAAAGAACTTATCCAGCAGGTAATTATTCAGAAGCCTGAGTTTACCTTGCGTACCCTGGCGGGTTGCGACTCGTCTTTTATCGGCGAGAATATTTTATCGGTGTTTGTGTTGCTGCGTTATCCGGAACTAGATATTTTGGAAATACAGTATAACTATGCACCAGTAGAAATGCCTTATGTGCCGGGTTTTTTGGCATTCCGGGAAGCGCCTAATTTGCTGAAGGCTTACGAAAAACTACAAACCAAACCCGACCTGATTATGGTAGACGGGCACGGTATTTCGCATCCGCGCCGGTTAGGAATTGCCAGTTATTTGGGTGTGTTGCTGCAAAAACCGACCATGGGCGTAGCCAAAAAAATATTGGTGGGTAAATACGAACTGCCCGCTCCGGAGAAAGGCAATCTTACCCCAATATTTCACCGCGACGAACTGATTGCGAATACCCTGCGCACGAAAGATAACGTAAAACCAGTTTTTGTCTCGGCCGGACACCTGATGGATTTGGAAACGGCCACACGCATAGCGCTAGAGACGGCGCGTAAACACAAACTGCCCGAACCCACCCGGCTGGCTGACCACTACGCCGAGGAACTGAAGAAAGAAGTGCGTTAATAAATATTTGATAATATTTATTTCTGCAAACTCATAACCACTTAGCCAGCTTTCGTAAACTGGCGACATTATGCACGGGCGCTAATACATTAATATACGGAAGGACAGTTTGCATACCGGCCACCTCGGGCCGGTAACCGGCATAACCGGCCAACGGATTTAACCAGATAACCTTCTTTGCTTTTTCCTGCAGCACTTTCATACTCTGGTCCAGTAATGGGATATCACCGGTGTCCCATCCATCGCTTAGTATTAGCACCATGGTGCGTTTGTCCAGTAGCCGGGCGGCATAGTCGGTAACAAAAGTGTGCAGGCTTTCTCCAATTTTAGTACCCCCTTGTAAGTCGAAATTTTGGACACTCAAAGCTTGTAACGCATTAGCAAAATCGTGATGGCTAAGAAGAGAGGTAATAGAATGCAGCGAGGTGCTGAAAGCAAAAGTTTCGAGGCGGCGGAATACTTGCCCAAAGGAATAAATAAATTGTAAAAGAAAGGCCGTGTACAATTCCATGGACTTGCTTATATCGCATAGCACCACCAGTTTGAGGCGGTTGCACTTTGGCTGCCGGAAGGCAATTTCCATTAACTCGCCCCCTAACCGAATATTTTTTCGTAAGGTTCGGCGCAGGTCGGGCTGCTTTATCTTAGCTGTTTTTTCATAACGCCGGCTGGCCTGCGCGGCCAACCGCCTGGATAAAGCTTTAATAATTTTCATCATTTCCACTATATCATCGGCCGGAATCCGGGAAAAATCCTGACGGGATAAATTCTGGTGAATACTGTACGCCGCCGTTTGTTCAATCTCCTGGTGGTTATTGCCGTTCAGCCAGGATTTTAGCGCCTGGAAAGAAGGTGGGTTGGTAACCGGCTTTGCGCCAGGGGCCGCTTTGGATTTCACTTTAGCGTCTACCGCCTGGTTAATTTCCTGCCAATACTCCAAAAATAAAGCGTCAAATTCATCTAGCTGGCTTTTACTTCGGCAAAGAACGGCTTTCAGAGCCTGCTGGAAAATGGGTTGGGATTGATAATCAATAAAGCTTAAGCTTTTAAGGGCAGTAGCTTCTTCCTCCGCACTAAGGGCAAACCCTTTCTGCCGCAGAAACCGGCAGAATTGCACGATATTACCGGAGAGTGAGGTTTGGCGCAGAATCAAAGATTATCTAATTTGGAGTGTATCCCGGTTTTTTCCAGCAACTGGCTTAAACTCATTTGTACCTGCCTGGTATCGTGCCAGTCTTTCAGCACTACGCCTAAGGTTTGTTCTACCATGTCTTTATCCAGGTGGTCGATGTGCAAGATGCTTAAAGCCCGGGCCCAATCCAGGGTTTCGGCAATGCCGGGAGTTTTTTCTAATTTCAACAGGCGGAGTTGCGCCATAAAACCACATATCTGCTGGCTTAACCTAGCATCTATACCGGGTACTTTCTGGCGAACTATATTTAATTCTTTTTCGAAATCCGGGTAATCGATGTACAAGTATAAACAGCGGCGACGGAGGGCTTCGGATAATTCGCGGGTGCGGTTACTGGTTAATATTACCTGCGGAATATGCGTGGCGGTAATGGTGCCAATTTCCGGAATAGTAATCTGCCATTCACTCAGCACTTCGAGTAAAAAGCTTTCAAATTCTTCGTCCGAACGATCTACTTCGTCTATTAGTAATACAGGTTGCTGGTGGTAAGTGATGGCCTGCAGCAATGGCCTTTTCATTAAAAAAGTATCGCTAAAAATAGTTTTCTCTTTTTCTTCTACCGATTGCTTTTCCTGTTCCAGCATTTTTAAATGCAGCAGTTGCCGGTGGTAGTTCCATTCGTACAACGCGTGGCTGGCATCCAAGCCTTCGTAACATTGCAACCGGATAAGATCGGTTTCCAACACCCGGGCCATTACTTTGGCAATTTCGGTTTTACCCACGCCGGCCGGCCCTTCAATTAATAAAGGCTTGTTAAGTTGAAACGAAAGAAAAACCGACATCGCCACCGACTGATCAGTGATATAACCTTGCTGCTGCAACAGGTGGCTAATATTGGTTAGGGTAATTTGATTTTGACTGCTCTGATTATTCAAGCTGGAATATTTAAAAAAATATTTGGGAAAGGGGGGGAAACAATTATTAAAATAAAATAGCTTTTACCTATTTACTTTCTATAAGTCTTTGAAGCCCACATCTGTCATTCAGGAGGAAACTTGTTAGTAAGTCACGAACAAGTTTCCTCCTGAATGACAGATGTAAGTTCCATAAGCTTTTATCCTTTTAAACTCTTGCTAAAAATTAAAGCTTTGCCCGACTACTTGCCGGTGAAAACTCACAGCAAGGGTACTGACTAGCCTATAATTATTATGCTATACAGCTTCCATGTAAGGTTATAGTTTAATAAAATTAATCAAAGCAAATTTCTCCGGTTACATCTTCGGTGAAGGAGCCGTTAGTTGGGTTTACTGCGCCTTCCAGCACCAACGTGCCGGTTGCGCCGGATAACTTTCCAGTACCACTACCTTCTATGGCTACTGCGGTAGCAAAAAATTGGGTTCCGATAAACTGCCCGTTGTTAATTTCGAATTCCAGGGTACCTTGCCTGGTAGTAAATACCAGGGTGCCGATAAACGTATCTGGGGTTACAGGAGATGTAAATTCGGCTCGGGTAGTACCGTGCAACAAACCACCCCCAATAATTTCCGCTTCGGTAACTGTAACAACTTCCGTAGGGGCGCTAAGAATAACGCCGTTGCCTTTGGCATTTATTTTATGGCAGCCTCTAATGGCGGGTACCCAGGCCGAGGAAATAATTACTAAAACCGCTATCAGTAAAAAAACAGCAACGGGTAAAATTTGATTTAACTTTTTCATTATTAATATTTTTAAATTTAATAGGCTGTTACTTAAACCACAGCCAGAAACTTTACCGCCGTCTACATTACCGCCTGGAGGGCTCTTTTCAGATACACTTTGGCCAGGTGTTTCCGGTATTCTGCCGAGGCAAAATTATCGCTTAATATATCTACCCCCACTACGGCCGCAGTCTGCGCTTCCTGCATAGCAGCATCATCCATGGTTTTGCCCGAAACAGCCTTTTCAGCGCCCGCATCGCGGAAAGCAAAATCTGCTACGCCGGTGAAGGCAATATTTATTCTGCCATCGGGTAACCGCAACACCGCACAACCCACAATGGCAAACCGGGAGGCAGGATTCTCGAATTTTAAGTAAACCGATTTGGACCCTTCTGCCGGAATAGGCACCCGGATAGCCGTAATAATTTCGTTTTCCTGCAATTCGGTAGAGAAAAGGCCGGTAAAAAATTCGGTTGCTTTTAGGGTTCTTTTGCCGCTGGTGCCGGCTAATTCAATGTTAGCATCCGCCGCCAGCACCAGGGCCGGCCAGTCGGCGGCCGGGTCGGCATGGGCCAGGCTGCCGCCCATGGTTCCCCGGTTTCGCACCTGTTCATCGCCAATCATTTTGGCCGCTTCGTGAAAAAACGGCAAGTGCTGTTGAATCAGGTCGTTGTGCAGAATATCGTTGTGGGTAGTGCCGGCATTTATTACTATTTCGCCGTCTTCTTCCCGGATGCCTTTCAGGGCCGGAATATCGCCAATATCAATCAGCAATGCGGGTTGGTTTAAACGTAGTTTCATAGCGGGTATCAGGCTGTAACCACCGGCTAATAATTTGCCTTCGCCTCCGGATGCCAAAGAAGTCAGAGCTTCTTCCACGCTGGATACTTTTTTATATTCAAATGCTACAGGTATCATTTTTCAGAATTAAGAGGTTAAAAACAGCGTAAGATGGTGTTAAGGAGGTATTCAGTTATATGCTTTCCACCTTTAAATTCCTGTTGCTTATGTATTAACAGGCGTTTGCATGGCGCGCCAAACCCTTTCGGAAGTGAGGGGCATCCGGATATCTTTCACCTGGTGGCCGCCGCTCCATAAGGCATCAATTACAGCGTTAACCACCGCAGGCGTAGAACCAATGGTACCGGCTTCGCCGGCTCCTTTTACGCCCAGCGGATTATGCGGACAAGGCGTAACCTGGGTAGCGGTTTCGAACAACGGGAAGTCGTCGGCCCGGGGCATGCAATAATCCATGTAGGTAGCATTGGTTAGCTGGCCATTGCTGTCGTATTCGGCCCCTTCAAACAAAGCTTGCCCTACACCTTGCGCCACACCCCCGTGAATTTGTCCTTCCACGATCATGGGGTTAATAATATTACCAACATCATCCACCGCAATAAACCGCTGCAGGGCTACTTTGCCAGTGTCTTTTTCTACTTCTACCACCGCAATATGGCAACCAAACGGATAAGTAAAGTTGGCCGGATCGTAAAAGCTGCTGAAGTCCAGACCCGGTTCTAAATCTTTAGGGTAGATGTGCGGCACGTAAGCGGTTAAGGCCACATCGCCAAAACTAACGGATTTATCGGTACCTTTAACGGTAAACTGGCCGTGCTCAAATTCCATGTCATCGGCGTTGGCCTCCAGTCGGTGGGCGGCTATTTTTTTACCTTTTTCAATTATTTTTTCCAGGCTTCTGATAATGGCCGAACCGCCCACGGCTAAACTCCTGGAACCGTACGTGCCCATACCAAAAGCCACGCTATCGGTATCGCCGTGCACAATATCGATGTCTTCCATAGGGATACCCAATTTACTAGCAACCACTTGGGCAAAAGTTGTTTCGTGGCCTTGGCCGTGTGCGTGGGAACCCGTAAATACACTTACCTTTCCGGTAGGTTGCACCCGCACCTGGCCTACTTCGAATAACCCGGCCCGGGCACCCAACGAACCAACTACCGCCGAAGGCGCAATGCCGCAGGCTTCGATGTAAGTAGAAAAACCAACCCCTAATAATTTACCGTTCTGCGCTGCTTCCTGCTGCTTTTGCCGAAATTCTTTGTAGCCCAACATTTCCAATCCTTTGGTAAGCACGCCTTCGTAATTACCACTGTCGTACTGAAGGGCTACCTGGGTCTGGAAACCCGGCTGTTCTACGCCATCGAAAGGCGGAATAAAATTCCGCAACCGCAGTTCGGCCGGGTCCATTTCCATTTCGTGCGCCGCCAAATCCATTAAGCGCTCCAGCAGGTAAGTTGCTTCGGGCCGACCGGCTCCCCGGTAAGCATCAACCGGCGTGGTGTTAGTAAATACGCCCGTAACATCTACATTAATTTTAGGCGTGGTATACAATCCCTGCAATAAGGTACCGTGCAGGTAAGTGGGCACACAAGGGCCAAAAGTAGAAAGGTAAGCCCCCAGGTTGGCGTAGGTTTTTACCCGCAAGCCTAATATTTTTCCGGTGGTATCAAATCCCATTTCGGCTTTGGTAACGTGGTCGCGGCCGTGGGCATCGGTTAAAAAACTTTCGGTTCTCTCGGCGGTCCATTTAATGGGCCGGTTAATATTTTTGGTAGCCCAGGTCAGCAAGGCTTCTTCGGGGTAATGGAATATTTTGCTGCCAAAGCCACCACCTACATCGGGGCCAACTACCCTAACTTTGTGTTCCGGAATACCCAGTACAAAAGCACACATGAGCAAACGGATTACATGGGGGTTTTGGGTACTGGTATACAGGGTATATTTTTCACTGACGGCATCGTAAGCGGCGTTATAACTGCGGGGTTCTATGGCATTGGGCACCACCCGCTGGTTTACAAACTCCAGGGTAGTTAGGTGGGCGGCATCGGCTAAGGCTTGGTCTACTTCTTCTTTCGGGTTGCCCAATTCCCAATCAAAACATATATTATTAGGAGCCAGATCATGTACCAATGGTGCGCCGGGTTTAACGGCTTTGGCGGCATCTACCGTTACCGGTAATTCTTCATAATCTACCAGTACCATTTGGGCCGCATCTTTAGCCTGTTCGCGGGTTTCGGCAATAACTACCGCCACCGCATCGCCTACATACCGGGCTTTATCCTCAACCAGTAAGGCATGCTTTGGCTCTTTCATGGTATCGCCGTTTTTAAAGTTTACTTGCCAGCCGCAGGGTACACCGTTAATGGCGGCTACATCAGCACCGGTGTAAATGGCTACTACGCCGGGCATGGCTTTGGCTACTTCTAAATCTACCCCAACTATTTTGGCGTGGGCGTAAGGGCTTCTTACAAAGCAGGCATAAGTCTGCAAGGGCAGCACAATATCATCGGTATACCGGCCTTTGCCGGTAATAAATCTTTTATCTTCTACCCGTTTCACGGATTTTCCGATCATGCCGTTGGTGGTGCTCATGCGGGTACCTCCTCTCTATTAGCTATTTTGGCAGCTGCATATTGCACCGCTTTCACAATATTCTGGTAACCAGTGCAACGGCATAAATGGCCTTTCAGGGCGTGGCGAATGTCTTCTTCAGATGGGTCGGGGTTGTTCTTCAAAAAATCGGTCATGGTCATCAGAATGCCCGGCGTACAAAAGCCGCATTGCAGGCCATGCATTTCTTTAAACCCTTCCTGCAGCACGTGCATTTCTCCGTTAGGCGCTAATCCTTCCACCGTAAGTATTTCGCAACCATCGGCCTGAACGGCAAACATGGTGCAGCTTTTGGTGGGCTTGCTGTTTACCTGAACCGTGCAGGCACCGCAAATGCTGGTATCGCAGCCGACGTGCGTGCCGGTCAGGTGCAATACCTCGCGCAGGTAATGCACCAGCAATAACCGCGGTTCAACTTCGTGGGTATAATCAACGCCGTTGACTTTTACTTTAATTTGCATAGTGGTGGATTTATGGTTGAAGAAATAGAACCTTGAATACAACTTAGGTTTTCCTTTTCTGCCTTTCAGCTTTAGAAATATTGAAAAGGAAAACCTGATTAAGCCGGTAATAGACTAATTCAGAACAGAGAATAATATTTTAATTAACTACAAGATTTTCGCTAGACCTATATAGCCACCTTTACCCTTCTACTATTAGGATGGAAGCTTTTCTGGCACTACAGCCATTGGATAAGTACCTAATCCTTTACCTAAAGAGTTATAAAATCCAGATCAGGTGCTTTGCGTTATATATTAAAATAATGAATATTCTATTGCCCACTATTCTGTTAAGAAGCAGATTGAGCGAGTTCTTTTTCCAGGTTAGTAAAAAATTGCTTGGTTAAGGTATTAGCCACGCCGCCAATAACCCGTTGACCCATACCGGCCAATATACCGGAAAGCCGGGCATCCCCATCGAAAGAAACTTCGGTGTGGTTATCATCTACGGGCACTAAATTCACTTTTACGGCCGCGTTAGCATTGCCCACTTTACTGCTCTGCTGCACTTTTAAGGTAAAGTTTTTTTCTTCCGTTATGTCTTCCAATTGCATGTTACCGGAGAAGGAGCCATTTACCGGACCCAGTTTAATTTGGAGCGTAGATACAAAAGAATTTTCACCGATTTGTTCCAGCGAACTTACGCCCGGCATTATTCTGGCAAGCGTATCTATGTCCATTAATTTTTCCCATACTTGGGCAGGAGCTGCATTCAGAACTTGTTTGCCGGTTAGCTGCATAGGCTTAGAAGAAAACCAGGTTAAGTTATCTTAATGGATTTTACTAATCAGCACTAATTTTAAAGCGCTGAAAAATAATTTAAACAGATGCGGGAATAGCAGCGAGCGGTGTTCCGGTTTTGAAAAGAAAAAAATGGCTAACCACTGCTTTCCTCCTTTATAAAGAAGATTATTATAAATTTATAAATTTAAAATTATATAGCTACAAAATTCCTTATTATTTTTCCGGGATTTTTTGCACTGCTCACCTTTGCTTCCGAACAGAAAGTTTTTGTTCAGGCTTTTAGGTAATAAAAATCAACAAACATTAGGGTAAAATATAGAATTAGCGGCTTCCTATAAGCTGCTACAGTTTTCGCTTTGTGTTTATTGTTTCCCGGTTTTAACAGCCAGATAAATATCATCAATATTTTTAAGATTTACTACCTGCAGCGTATCTCTTTGGCCGGCTATTTCGGGTAATATTTAATCGAAACAAGTACGGTAAGAAATATCCTTAACCGGTATTCGAAACCGGTGAGGTGTTTAAAGTCAATAATTTAGAATTAAAAAATCCAAAACCATTAACACCGGATTAAGGTAAACTTTAATCACACTAAAACAAAACCTTAAAACTATGAATACTTCATCTGGAAAAAATGCTCTGATAACGGGTGCCTCCAGCGGCATTGGCTACGAACTAACCCGCTGCTTTGCCCAGGATGGCCATAATGTAATAATGGTGGCTAACCACGAAGACAAACTGCAGCAAGCAGCGCAGCAAATAAGAACCGAATTTCCGCTGGTAACAATCCAAACAGTTTCAATTGATTTAAGCCGCGATGGCGCCGCCGACCGGCTGTATTCCGAAGTGCAGGACAAAGGCTTTCAGGTAGATTTCCTGGTAAATAATGCCGGTTTCGGCGAAAGAGGACCCTTCCTGGAAAACGAACTAGACAAAGAATTAGCCCTGATTCACCTGAACGTAATTACCCTGGTTACCCTAACCAAACGGTATTTAAGAGAAATGGTAAGCCGTGGTTCGGGTAAAATATTGCAGGTTTCGTCGGTAGCAGCTTTTTTACCGCACCCCCTGCTGGCTGTTTACGCCGCCAGTAAATCATTTGTATTGTCTTTTTCCGAGTCGCTGCAAAACGAAATAAAAGACACGCCGGTTAGCATTACAATTTTGTGTCCGCCACCCACCGAAACCAACTTTTTTGAGGTGGCTAACATGGAGAATTCTAAAATTGCAAACTCCTCGCAGGTGCAGGAAGCCGACGAAGTAGCCAAAGCTGGTTATGCCGGATTAATGAAAGGCGATGCCCGCGTGTTGCCAACTTTTGTTGCGAAGCTGTACGCTGCCCAAGGCATTACCTTACCCGATTCGGTTAATGCCGCCATTGTGCATAAGCAACTGGAAGACGTAAAAAAATAATATTCTAAAGCTCCCGGCCACAACCGGGAGCTTTTTATCTTTTAACCTAAAAATTAAAGCTATGGAAAATAAAACCGGACAAACTGTTTTAATAACCGGGGCTTCGAGTGGTATTGGTTACGAACTGGCCCGTTGTTTTGCCCGCGACCACTACCAAATTATTATGGTAGCCCACTACGCTAATAAGTTACGCGAAGCCGCCGAACGATTGCAGGAAGAATTCCAGCACGTAAATATTCACCACATTGCCGCTGATTTATCTAAAGATAATGCGCCCGAAAAAGTTTTTACCGAAGTGCAACAACAAGGGTGGCAATTAGATGTACTGGTAAATAATGCCGGCTTTGGTGAGTACGGCCCTTTTAGCGAATCTGACTTGAAAAAAGAATTGGCCATGATTCACCTGAACGTAATTGCGCTGGTGCACTTAACTAAATTATTTTTACCCGATATGCTTAGCCGCAAAACTGGTAAAATATTGCAGGTGGGGTCAGTAGCGTCTTTCATGCCGGCGCCGCTGCAATCGGTTTACGGAGCAACTAAAGCCTTTATCTTGTCGTTCAGCGAAGCGTTGCAGGAAGAGTTAAAAGATTCGGGCGTTACTTTAACCGTATTGTGTCCGCCGGCTACCGATACAAATTTCTTTAAAGTGGCTGGCGCTGAAAACAGCAAAATAGCCCAAGGCAACCTGGCCAGCGCCGAAGAAGTGGCGGCTGGTGGTTACGCGGCCCTGCAGAAAGGCGAAGCCCGCGCCGTACCAACTTTTAAAGCCAAAGCCGAAGTAGCCGCCAGCAATATTCTGCCCGACTCAGTTATGGCCACCGCCATGCACAAGCAATCCGAAGAAGTAAAGCCGAAGAAATCAACGGCCAAGAAAGCGAGTACTGCCAAAGCGCCTGAAGAGCCAACATCAACAACATCGGCCGAACCGGTAACCAGCACCGGAACCCGGAAAAGAAGCAGCACCAAAGCTGCCCCAACGGAACTAGGCTCTAGTGAAGGGGTTACTGAAACTCCTGTTAAAACCAGCAGCCGGAAGAAAAAGGCATAATATAATTGATTAAAGCATTTATTTTTAAGCTGATTATAAAACAGAAAAGGTAGCATCAATACTACCTTTTCTGTTTTATATTAAATACCATTATTAAATTAAAAATGCACCTAAGCTTCTATATTAATATTCTATAAAGAATATCCTGTCCAACGCTGTCAATCCAAAAGAATCTTGCCAGTAGGCAGCCAATAAGATTCTTTCAGAATGACAGCGTTGGGTAGAATGGCCTTTGCTTTATTTTAAAGCGCCGCCATCATTTCGTTTTAATATAAATACCAACTTTTTAATTCTAAAACCTGCTACGATAACTATCCCTTAACCACCTGGTTTAACCTTTATTTTTTACAGGCTGAATTACGAGTTTACCGGGTTGGTTAGTAGCGGGTAAATTTATTTGCAACAGCCCTTTGTAAGGGGAAGTGATTGCAATACTTTTTCCGTTAAACAAAACCTCGTAGGTAGCTTCGGGATTCATACAAACCAGCAACGAGCGGGTATGCGCAGGTGTGGCGGTATCAAATTCCAAAGAAGCATTGAAAATAGTCTGGTTGGGGTTAAAGGCTTTTTTTGTCAGCCAGATTTCCAGCCCTGTGGTAACTGTTCCGGGTTTATAGTAAGCATCAAACCAGGAGAGCACCGGGGTAGATAAACCCGAGAACTGGTGCCAACCGGCTCCCCTGCCCGATTGCGCTAAAAAATGTTCAAAAGTATAATAAGAGGCATCGGTTTCTTTTTTCCATACTTCCAGGCCTTTTTGCGCAATTTTGTAGGCCAAATCGGCCCGACCTAAATCCAACATGGTTTTCCACATAAACCACTGGTGGGGCATCCAAACCGAGCCATTCCAGTAACCATCTATGCGGTAATAAGGCGCCGATTGATCTACTACGCTCATGCCGGCCGGGGTCCAGAGGTGTTTGGGCGAAAACATTTTTTCGAGTAATATTTCCTGTTGGGCAGGGGTACAGATACCTGAGAACAGCGGGTAAGCGCCATCCAAACCCATATTATAATTTAAGCCACTCTGGGAATGTTTAAAGAAACCGGATGGCTTACCGGCTGCATCATGCACCACGTAGCTAAAATATCCGGCTTGTTCGTCCCAGGAATATTGCTGCAAACTATTGGTAAAAGCAGCTATGTCTTTATCAAAAGCTTTTGCCTCGTTTTTAAGTCCTAAAGCCAAAGCCGCTTGCCGCAATATTTTAGCTGTCCGGAGGCAATGAGCGGTAGTAACCACCGGCGTTACCGAACTTTCCAGTTTTTGGGCATGTACCCCTGCCTGCGGCGGATAATCGTCCCAGCCACCGGAGTTGTAAAAATAATCCCAGGTACGGAGTAGGCCCGATTGTAAATTCCGGGTAGTAGAACTACCGGATTTACCCGCCAGAAAATTATAATATTGTTTTAACCGCGGATAAAAGTATGCGAGTAACTCCCGCGATTGCGTTTTATTCCACAGCTCCTGAAACAAATACATTTGCACCGGTACCGGCGAACCATGGTGAATAAAAGCCGACTGGCTACCAACAGGCGTGGTGTAAGCATTTAAATTACTAATGGCTTTCGGAAGGTCGATGGTGCTTAAACCTAAACCTAAAAAGCCCGAGTCCCAGGTATACAAACTGTTCCACCATTTGCCGGGCGTAAAATGCCTAATATAATTCCCCTGGGTATAAACCGGATAGACCACATTGTTTAGCGTAGCGGCTTGCATTAACTGCTGGCTAAAACGAAACGGTTCGCCTTCGGGCAATATTTTTGGTTCCGTTGTTTTATTATTAGCAAGGCTTTGGATTTGCGCCTGATTTTTAGCTTTAAAAGCTGCGAGCAAATTCTTAACTTGGTTTTGGCTGCCGGTACAAATCAAGCCATAAGTAGTAAGTTCGCTGTTTGCTGCTAACGCAACGGGGCGCAAAAAAACATCGGTATAATGCCCCTGGTTATTCCCCATAATCCGGGCGCTTACGTGGTTATGCACTTGTTCCTTAAAGAAAATATCTAATTCATCGTTCAGCAGTTCTCTTACCTGCGAAGGCGAAAAATCCCAGGCTATGCCGTAATAATTATTCAGGTCGGGGTATTTTAATATTAATTCAGAGGCAGAATTTCCCTGGGTTAGTTCCGGCTGAAATTCTTTGGGCTGCGGAATAATATTCTGCTCTACGGTATAACCCGGCGACGAAATAAAAAAACCGTTTAGCTCAACGCCATTGCCACCTTCCGAGGTTAGGGTTAAACGATATTTTCCGGCTTTATTTACAGCATAAGGAATTTTTAAACATTCGAAATTGCCGGTACCGGTTAGTTCAATGATTTGGTTTATGAAGCCGTTTAAATTAAATCCAAATTTTTTCTCTTCGGGTAAGCGGTAGCGGATAGCTAATTGCCCCTTTAAATTTTGTTTGGGTATTGTTACTTCGTATTCTACTTTATCGCCTTTATCGCGGCCAAAGTTTTGGGCAACCGCGCTTCCGTCAATATAATTATTATTCCGGGCTTCGCCGCGCAGCCAACCGTCATAAACCAGGTTATCCGAAGGGCGGGGTTTGGCAAATGTTAGTGATTTATAGTTAACGGCATTCTGCCAGGTTGCTTCGGTTGTATTATTTACTTGCAGCGCCGGATAAACATCTGGGTAAGCCAAATAACCCATCAGGTGCAACGCCAGGTTTTGGGGCAGGTTGGTATTATTTACGCTCCTTAATTTTACCAGTACTTGGCTGGTATCCAGCACCGTATAAGTTACATCTACAAACACCTGGTCTTTCCATTCCAGTTCGTAGCGGTAAGTCAAAGAGGTCATTTCGGGGTTTACTTGCCAGGGAAAATAACCCGACTCGAACCGGACATTGGGAATAAGCACCTTGTTGCGGTAATAGCCCGGCATTACCGAAAAATCAAAACGCAAGCCTTTTTCTAAATGTGGTATGTGCGAAATACCGGCGTATTTTTTTGCGTAAGGTCCCCAGGAAGCTAGCTGCGGAATATCATGTAGATTTATTAATTGCTTATAATCTATTTTGGGTTGATTTTGCCCAGATACACCACTATAAAAAAACAGCAGCAGCCCAATACACCAAAAAGTTTTTCTCATGAAAATATTACGCTATAAATTCATTTAGTTGTTTGGCTTTGTAAAATATTATACCATCATTAAGTAGATAATGCACTTAAAGAAATGTAGATATATTGGGCTTGTTGAAATAGCTGAATATAACACTCAATAATTGTGTTAGATCCTTCGACAAGCTCAGGATGACAAAAACTCATTTTAAAGCGCCCCTATTATTAACTGATGTTACGCAACAGTAGTGGAAATATTAATTTCTGGTATCTTAAACCCCACACCTGTCATTCAGGAGAATTCATAGAATTCCAGAGAAAACTATTTGGCTACCTGCTAAATAGTTTCCTCCTGAATAACAGATGTGGGTTACTTAAACCTATATAATTTAAACTTTTGCCTAACATAATTCACTTATTAACTATTAGTATAAAACAACTCCTTGGACTGAATGCTGTCTCAACCCAAGGAGCTAAAAGTTTAAATACAAATAAGATAAATAGAACCCGCGCAAACGCAATTTTAAACTTGTTTGCGTAAGTCTAGTTCAGTTAAAAAGAAACAGATTCTGTAGAAACCGGTTTATGTTCACTTCATTAGAACTTGCCCGAATTAAATACAGAATCTGCTTTCCTGGCTTTATTAATTATACCCCGGATTCTGTTGTATTTTTTCGCGGTTAATATCAATCTGGCTTTGTGGAATTGGGAATATTAAATCGGTTTCGGTGAGGGTTTTAACCAGCCGGAACTGGTCTTTTTTGCTGTTCATCACCGGTATAGCCCGGCCGGTACGGACCAAATCGAACCAGCGGTGACTTTCAAAGGCCAGTTCTACCCGGCGTTCCTGTTCCATGGCTAGCCGGAATGCTCCCTGATTGGGCACTTCATTGGCAGTTAGCGGCCCTAAACCCGCCCGGGTCCTAACCTGATTCAGGTAATTAAAGGCATCGCCGGTGGGCTGGTAACCTATTTCATTTAAAGCCTCGGCATACATTAATATTACATCGGCGTACCGGATAACGGGAATATTATTATCATTATCGCCCGAAGTAGCCGGCACATCGCGGTATTTCCGGATAAAATTATAAGGAATGGTGGCCCCGCTGGCGTTTACGTAAGAAGTGGCTAAAGAAAAATTCTTGCGTTTATCGTTGGGCTCATAGCTATTAATTAAATCGGTAGTAGGCTGGTTATTACCGCCACCGCCAAACGGAATTACCGCATTACCAGAGTTTTCCGGAGAAAAAGCATTTGGCCAGGGGCTACCTTCGCCTACTCCACCGGACCGGAACTGAATATCAAAAACTATCTCGCGGTGATTTTCATTGTTAGAATCAAAAACATCGGCGTACTCCGGCAAAAGTCCGTAAACGCCCAAATCAATCACCTCTTTTAGTTTAGTTGCTGCCGGCTGAAATTTTCTTTGGGTTAAGTAAACTTTTCCGAGCAAAGCTTTGGCCGCACCTTTGGTAGCTCGCCCCACGTCAGCGCTGGCGTAAGTAGTTGGCAATACGGCTTCCGCTTCGGTCAAGTCTTTTTCTATCTGGGTATACACATCTGCTACCGGGCTCCGGCCAAACGCATACCCTTCATCGGGATTGGTAACTTCTTTTAATATAATAGGTACATCGCCGAACGAACGCACCAGCTCAAAATAAACCAGCCCCCGAATAAATTTCACTTCGGCGGTGTAGCGGCTTTTCAGGTTTTCATCCATAGAAATAGCACCTATTCTATCCAGAATAGCGTTACAACGCGCAATGGCCCTATAGGCATTATTCCAGCGGTCGTTTATATACGGGTTAGTGGTCCGGATATAAAACCGGTCAAATTCGTCTTGGTCAGTTACCGAACCAGAGGCTACCGGCAAGGTATTATCCGAACGCACTTCGCCGAAAACGTAATTATTCGTAGAGATACCACCGGCTTGCAGGGAAGCATAAGCCCCGCTAACAGCATTCTTAATATCGTCGGCAGTTTTATAGAAGTTGCCGGTGGTGGCAGAAGAAATGGGCTGTAAGTCTAGGAAATTATCCTGGCACGAACTTAACAAGGCGCCGGAAATCAGAAATATATAGAGGTTTTTAATTTTCATCTTTTTAATATTTAAATTATTGTTGAATTACCCACGCTGCTTAAAATCCGAGGTTTACGCCTAAGGTAAAGGTTCTGGGAAGTGGGTAAGCGCCATAATCTACCCCGCCGGTAAGCGGACCTTCGTAGTTACTCACCTCTGGGTTATAATTTAAATAATTGGTAAAGGTGTGTAAATTTTGCGCCGATACATAAACGCGGGCTTGTACTAAGCGGGCTTTTTCGATAAACGCTTTTGGCAACTGGTAACCCAGGCTAATATTCTGGATGCGCAAATACGAACCATCTTCTACCCAGCGGGTTGAAATAGCATTGTTATTACCGGTTGGCCGGCCATTAGCCCGTGGGGTTATGCCATCGCCTGGGTTGGTGGGCGATTGCCAGCGATTTAAGACGGTGGTTAACTGATTTTGCGCTCCTTCTAAGTTTTCAATAAAGCGACGGCTCAAATTTAATATTTCGCCTCCTTGAACGCCCTGCAACGAAATATTCAGGTCAATACCTTTAAAAGCAAAAGTGTTGGTAAAACCGTAAATAAAATCGGGTTGGTTATTACCAATTACGGTGCGGTCATCGGCGTTAATTTTACCATCACCAGTAACATCTTCGTATTTAATGTCGCCCGGCCGGGAAGTTGGATCGTGCGGGTAGCTATTCAGGTCTTCCTGACTCTGGAAAATACCAATTTGTTTGTACCCGTAAAAACTACCGATGGGCGAGCCAATTTGGGTAATATTGGTTTCGCCTACTCCACTGCCACTTTTTATCGGGTCGCCGGAGGGCCCTAAGGCCAGCACTTTATTCCGGTTAAAGGAAATATTTAAGTTTGTATCCCAGGTAAAGGGGCCGGTAAGGTTATGCGTGTTTAAGGCAAATTCCCAACCTTTGTTTTCCATTTTACCAATATTTTTAACGGCGGTGCTAAACCCGGTTACAGTAGGCACATTTACCGACAATAATAAATCTTTGGTAATGCGGTTGTAGTAATCGGCACTAAAGTAAATGCGGTCGTTGAAGAAGCCAAAATCAATACCGGCATCTAATTGCTGACTTTTTTCCCAGCTTAATTGGTTGTTGCCCAGCGATGTAGGAGCTAAGCCCGTGGCCAGGTTGTTGTTAAAACTGTAGTTATCGCTGCCCACCGAAGCAACATAGGGGTAATAATTACTGAAAGCATTATTGCCGGCTAAACCATAACTTAAACGCAGTTTTGTTTCCGATAAAAAGGCTAATCCTTTCATAAACGATTCTTCGGATATCCGCCAGCCAATAGAACCCGCCGGGAAAGTTCCCCAACGGTTTTCGGGGCCGAAAACAGAAGAACCATCTTGCCGAATAGAAGCATTTAATAAATATTTGCCTTTGTAATTATAGCCTACCCGGCCAAAATAAGAGGTAGTTGCATTTTCGACTTCAGAAGAATTAACCGCAGTTGGTAATCCGGCCCCGTTTAAGGTTTGCACAATATCGTTGGCAAAGGTTGTTCCGGCGGCATTGCTGGTCTGAAATTGTAATTTATATACTTCCATCCCCACCAATACATCCAGGTTGTGCACGTCGCTAAAAGCCTTGTTGTAGTTTAAAGTTTGGTTAAATACCCAGCTTATGCTCTGGTCCGATAAGGTGGTAGCCGTAGCCGCATTGGGCGGCAAAAGCTGGTTTAAAGGCATCCGCGAGGTGCGGTAAGTATTACGCCGGTTGCCGCCTAAGTTCACATTGCCCGAAACGCGGTATTTCAGTTCGTCTAAAAACTGGTATTCGGCGTAAGCGTTGCCCAAAATATTCGTAGATAAATATTCGTTGTTGTTCTCGGTAATATTGGCAATGGGGTTGGTTACGCCGGGCCAGTTGTAAGGGGCCGCCAAAGCGGTTTGCGAAGAGTAAGTAGTACCATCGGCACCGTAAATCGGGGCCATGGGTACGGCTGCCAGTGCCGCATTAATAATACCATTATCAGCCCAATGCCCGTTGGTATTTACATCTTGGGTTATTTTATAAGACGGGTTCAGGTTTAAACCCAGCTTAAATTTAGAAGTTACATTTACATCTACATTGGCCCGCAAGGTGTACCGGTCTAAGGCCGATTTTTTTACAATACCTTCTTGTTTTAAATACCCGCCGCTTACCGTGTACTGTACTTTATCGGTACCACCCGAAGCCGAAACCTGGTAGCTGCTCATCTGGGCCCGCCTGAAAATCATATCCTGATAATCGTGGTAGGGCAAAGCCGCTATCCGGGCCGGATCATCAAAATTTAACCAATCAAAGGCCTCGCCTCTGGGGTAGCGGTAACGCAAAAAATTACTGGGGCGCACGCCATTAGGGTCGGTGGCACTGCCCCCCGGCACATTATCTAAATAACCATTATTAGCGGCTTCTTTGGCAAACTCGGCAAATTGCTGCGAATTTAATAGGTCCAGGGTTTTAGATACTTCCTGAAAACCGGTAAACACATCGAGGTTTACATTATTGCGGCCCGATTTACCTCTTTTGGTGGTTACAATTACTACGCCGTTGGCGCCCCGGGAACCATAGATGGCGGTAGAAGAAGCATCTTTTAAAACATCAATGCTTTCTATTTCATTGCTGCTGAGTAAACTAAAAACGTTGGGGCTCACAATATTGCCATCTACCACAATTAAGGGGTTATTGCCGGCGCTTATAGAACCAAAACCCCTTACTTTAATGGCCGGCGTGCTGCCCGGCGAGCCGCTATTTTGCTGAATAACCACGCCCGGTACTTTACCCTGAATGGCCGTAGCCACGTTAGATACCGGCATATCCTGAATTTCTTTTAAGGGCACGGAAGCAATGGCCGCGGTAACATCCTGGCGTTTCTGGGTACCATACCCCACTACTACTACTTCGTCCAACGCTTTGGCATCGGGGCTTAACACAATATTTAGGGTAGTACGGTTATTTACCGGCACTTCCTGGGTTAAATAGCCAATAAACGAAACAACCAGTACGGCATTACTATTAGCTACATTTAAGGAAAAACCGCCGTTGGGGTCGGTGGCGGTACCATTGTTGGTACCTTTTTCCAAAACCGTAACGCCCGGCAGTCCTTCACCAGTTTCGCCGGTTACCCGGCCGGTAATAGCTGCAGCCGGGTTCACCATTATTTTAAAAGCCTTGTTTCCTGTTGTTGTCGCTAAAGGCCCCGCAGACACTAAACCGGGAAAGGAAATAACCAGAAATACCAACCCTACTGGTAAACTTCTTACTGCCTGGAAAAACAGACCTGTAAATTTTTTTTTCATATAGTTTATTTAAGGATAAATAATAAAAAGAGTATAGCAGGAATTATCGCACACTTAAAATAGTGCAGCATTCGATTATGCTTAAACTACAAATAGTTTTAAATAATATAATTGCAATTTGTAGGCTGTTAATTTAGGGCGGAGCAGCTTTTTCCATAATTACCGGAATATTATATTTTATAAATTATTAGTCTTACAAGCGCAATTCTGGCTAAAGCTACTTTATTCAAAAACTATCCAAAATTTAGTTTAATGCTAAAATAGCGCGTGGTATTTATTTAGGTAATAAAGTTATAAAATTGCAGACTTATCCGCTATCCCTATTTTCTGACTTATCAAGCCCTTACAATTATAGATGAATATCTGCGCATCAGCAAACTACTTTATTCGAACTTCTCTATCAATCATACGAAGCCAATAGAACAGCAATATTTTTATTGTAATAAATTCTTTTAATTATGATTAAAGCTGTTGGTTGTTTAACTTTTTCAAGGCAAGGCTTTATGCTACATAGCAACCTTAAATTTATATATAGTTTTATATGAAAATTGTTTTATTATTTTATATTTATACGTTATAACAAGACCCTTGATAAAGCTAAAAGCTAATGGAAACAGAAAATCCTTATTCCCCTGGTGCCTACAATGCTGGCCCTAATGCCCTAATAATAAACAGCGAAATGAAAAATCATTTACTCGCCACGGCCCAATGGGGTAGGTTTTTAGCGATTGCGGGTTTTTTGTTGATTGGCTTAATGGTGGTAGGCGCATTTACCATTGGCAAAATTATGACTACCATGATGACCACCATGGTAAATGCTGACGATTCAGGGCCGTTTAACTATGGCCGGATGGGCATTATTCCGACGATTTACTTGCTTTTAATTGCTCTACTTTATTTCTTCCCGACCTTTTATTTATACCAATTTTCTTCCCGCATCAAATCGGCCCTTTATCACAACCAAGAAGTAGATTTAGCATTTGCTTTCTCGCGTTTAAAATCTTTCTTCAAGTTCTGGGGAATCTTGTTTATCATCATTTTAGGATTTTATGCCTTCGGATTTATTGCGATGCTGATTGGCTTTATGGTTGCCCGTTAAGGCAAAACCTAAAATGTGGCATTTTTATTTATTATTAGAGCGCAAAATACCGACAAAAAGTCTTGAATAAATCCAAATAATTTAGACTTACACGCCATTATTTCCGATTTTAAACCTATTTGCTCCTTGGCTAGTATTTTGATTATAGCAGGATAACAGATAGGAACAGGAAAATATAAGGCTATGAACTTTAATAATTATACCATCAAATCTCAGGAAGCTATTCAGAAGGCCACTGAGATTGCCGGCGGCAACCAGCAGCAAGCGGTTGAAACCGGTCATATATTAAAGGGTATTCAGCAAACCGATGAGAACGTGATTAACTTCCTGACAAAGAAGTTAGGCGTTAACCAGAACATGCTGAACACCCGCTTAGACGCGCTTGTAACGGCTTACCCTAAAGTAAGCGGTGGCAGTCCGTATTTAAGCAACGAGGCGGCCGCCGCCCTGCAAAAAGCGACAACTTACCTAAAAGAATTTCACGACGAATTTGTCGCCATTGAACATATATTATTAGGCTTGTTGGCGGGCCGCGACCAGGTAGCTTCTTTAATGAAAGATGCCGGTTTTACCGAAAAGCATTTAAAAGCCGCTATTAAAGAACTACGCGGCGGCAACAAGGTAACCGACCAGAACGCCGAAGCCAAATACAACTCTTTGAAGCGTTACGCCAAAGATTTAAACGAACTGGCCCGCGCCGGTAAAATAGACCCGGTAATTGGCCGCGACGAAGAAATACGCCGCGTGCTGCAAATATTATCGCGCCGTACCAAAAATAACCCGGTTTTATTAGGTGAGCCCGGGGTAGGTAAAACCGCTATTGTAGAAGGTTTGGCGCAGCGCATTGTTTCCGGCGACGTGCCCGAAAACCTGAAATCTAAAACCCTGATGAGTTTGGATATGGGTTTATTGGTGGCTGGCGCCAAGTACAAAGGTGAGTTTGAAGAACGGTTGAAAGCGGTAATTAAAGAGGTAATTGATGCCGAAGGCGAGATTGTGCTTTTTATTGATGAGATGCACACCTTAATTGGGGCTGGCGGTGGTGGCGAAAGCGCGATGGATGCCGCTAACTTATTAAAACCAGCTTTGGCCCGCGGCGAATTACACGCGATTGGTGCTACAACCTTAAAGGAATATCAGAAATATATTGAAAAAGATAAAGCATTGGAGCGTCGGTTCCAGGCGGTTACCGTAGATGAACCAACTATTCCGGATGCGATTTCTATCCTGCGCGGTATTAAAGATAAATACGAACTGCACCACGGCGTGCGCATTAAAGACGATGCGATTATTGCTTCTGTGGAATTGTCGAGCCGGTATATTTCGGACCGTTTCCTGCCCGATAAAGCCATTGACTTAATGGACGAAGCCGCCGCTAAATTGCGCATTGAAATTGATTCTTTGCCCGTGGAACTGGATGAAGTACAACGGAAAATAATGCAGCTCGAAATTGAGCGCGAAGCCATCCGGCGCGAAAACGACAAAGACAAAGAAACTGTCTTATCGAAAGAAATTGCGGAATTGAGTGGCAAACGCGATGACTTGAAAGCCAAATGGCAAAACGAGAAACAGGTTATTACCAATATTACCACCGAAAAAGAAAATATTGAGCGCTACAAACTGGAAGCCGAACAAGCGGAGCGGGCCGGTGATTATGGCCGCGTAGCGGAGCTGCGTTACGGTAAAATTCAGGAAAGCGAGCAGAAATTGAAAGACTTGCAAATACAAGTGGAGGAACTGCACGCCGGCGATGCCATGTTAAAAGAAGAAGTTACCGCCGAAGATATTGCCGAAGTGGTAGCCAAATGGACCGGTATTCCGGTAAGCAAAATGCTGCAAAGCGACCGCGAAAAATTATTGAACCTGGAAGAAGAATTGGGTAAACGCGTAGCCGGTCAGGAAGAAGCGATTGCCGCTATTTCGGATGCCGTACGCCGGAGCCGGGCTGGTCTGCAAGACCCAAAACGGCCCATTGGTTCGTTTATCTTCCTTGGTACCACGGGTGTAGGTAAAACTGAGTTAGCCAAAGCCCTGGCCGATTTCTTGTTTAACGACGAGAACGCCATGGTGCGGATTGACATGAGTGAGTACCAGGAACGCCACGCCGTGAGCCGTTTAATTGGAGCGCCTCCGGGATACGTGGGTTACGACGAAGGTGGCCAGTTAACCGAAGCCGTGCGCCGGAAGCCGTACTCCGTAATATTGCTCGATGAGATTGAGAAAGCGCACCCGGATGTGTTTAATATTTTGTTGCAGGTGCTGGATGATGGCCGCTTAACCGATAACAAAGGCCGGGTAGCAAACTTTAAGAACACCATCATCATCATGACATCAAATATTGGCGCCCATATCATCCAAAGCAATTTTGCCGAAATGGAAGATTACAACCGCGAGCAGGTAATTGAGCGGACCAAAGACGAGGTGTTTGAATTGCTGAAGAAAACTGTGCGGCCGGAGTTTCTGAACCGGATTGACGAACTGATTATGTTCCGTCCGCTGAGCCAGAACGAGTTGCGCCAGATTGTTACCATCCAGTTCCGTCATATTCAGGACCGCTTACAGGAAGCCGGTATCCGTCTGGAAGCTAGCGAAGAAGTATTGGATTACCTCGGCGAGCAAGGTTACGATCCGCAATTTGGTGCCCGTCCGCTGAAACGCGTGCTGCAAACCAGAATCCTGAACGAGTTATCGAAAGAAATTCTAGCGGGTAATATCCGGAAGGATGCCGTGGTAGAAGCGGTGCTGATTGACGATAAAATTCACTTTGTGAATATTGATATTGAGATTCCGCTGGACAGATAATTTAGAAATTGAATAACAAAAAAGCCTTCTCAAATTTGGGAAGGCTTTTTTGTTACAGGCAATTATAAAATATTCTAGTCAATCAGGTTAATTTAAAGCAATAATTGATAAAATAATTTGAAACGAAAGTTTTACCCTTTAATCTTAAAAAGAACAGCCTTACCCGTTTTGGTAAGGCTGTTCTTTTAATCCAATTAAAAAATAAAAATAACAATAAGCTTACCGTTTTACCGAAATACGCTGAATACCTACACCTTTATCGGTTACAAGTTTGAGCAAATATACCCCTTCAGCTAAATCATTTACCTTTAATTTAACATCAAAAGATTTATTAGCTAAGGCTTGACCCGCAACGATTGTTTTAATTTTTGCGCCCCGAATATCAAATAAATCGAGGGTGTAATAACCAGTAGTAGCTAAAGTAAAGTTTACAGTTGTTTGGTCTTTAGCCGGATTCGGATAAACCAATAAAATATTTTCATTCACCAATATTTCTTCCGAAACATCCGGATTTTTAACAGCGGCTAAGATACCTTGTCCCGGAGATAAAATTTGCACAGAGATACTAACTTTCTGACCAAAGGCATCGGTAACCGTAACGGTGTAAGTACCAGCTGCTAATCCGGTTAAATCCTCGGTAGTGGCGCCGTTGCTCCAGCGGTAAGTAAAAGGAGCAATTCCGCCTACCACACTCAAGTCAATTGAGCCATCTTGGCCACTAGTTGTTGAAACATTTATTTGCGAAGCAGCCAGTCTTATCGGGTCATTCTTCCGGCCTACTGTTACTATTGTAATAGCTGTGCAGCCTCTGGCATCGGTTACCTTTACGGTGTATGTTCCCGGCGCAGCTATCGCCACATCCTGGCTGCTCAGACCGTTGCTCCACTGATAAGTATAAGGGGTAGTTCCCCCACTCACCGTTAAATCAATCGCACCGGCTCCGGTGGATGGTCCCCACATGCCAAACCACGGTTCAGCTTGGGTTACTTTGCTTGTATGGGCCAAACTGCAAGTAAAAGGAGGAAAAGGAGTTGGACCGGCACTTTTTACCGTGAAACTCTTGTCGGCTGCAGCCGGGTTGTAATTGGTATTGCCGACTTGGGTAGCTCTTACGGTTACGGTACCTACCCCGGTTAAAGTAACAGTATTGTTTGAAATAGTTGCTGGCCCGGATACAATGCTGTAGGTAACTGATAAACCGGAAGAAGCAGTCGCACTTAAAGTAAAAGGTGCATCGCCATAGGTTTTATCCGCAATAGTAGCCAGCACTACGGTTTGGTTTGCTTTGATTACTGTGAAAGAACGCGGCACGGCATTGGCAGCTAAGTAATTGGTATTGCCTCCCTGTTCGGCTTGCACCGTAACGGTACCAGCGCCTGTGAGCGTGAGGATATTACCCGTAATACTCGCCGGACCTGAAACGACTCTATAACTAACCGGCAGCCCAGAACTCGCATTAGCTACTAAATAAATTGGGCCATCACCATAAGTTTTATCTACTAAGTTCATGAAAGTAATGCTTTGGCTGGCTTTATTTACGGTAAAGCTTTGGTCTACTGGAGTAGCCGTGTGATAGGTTCCACTACCCGCCTGGGTGGCCCGCACGGTTATTATTCCGGCTCCGTTAATAGTTAGGGTATTGCCTGTAATAGTGGCTGGTCCCGAAAGAATATTAAAGCTAACCGGCAACCCGGAGGTGGCCGCAGCGCTCAAAGTAAACGGCGCATCGCCATAGGTTTTGGTCGGTAAAGCCGCAAAACTGATACTCTGACTCATCTTCGCAGGTCCCCATACCCGGAAGCTGCGGTCTACATTTGGGGCAGCCAAGTAATTAGCATTGCCAGCCTGGGAGGCCCGAATGGTTACCATACCGGAATCGATTAGCGTTACGGTGTTACCCGAAATTGTAGCGCCTCCGGCCACCACACTAAAACTTACCGGCAGACCAGAAGAAGCGGTAGCACTTACGGTAAACGGTGCATCGCCGTATTCTTTGTTAACTAACGCTGCGAAACTAATAGTCTGGCTTTGTTTGACAGCAGAAGACCGTACATTAAAGCTTACATCTACTGGCGTAGCCGCCAGGTAGCGGTCGTTGCCCGGATGGTAGGCCCGTACTGTTACAGTACCCACCCCGGTTATGGTTAAGGTTTTACCCGATACAGTAGCCGGCCCTGAAATAATCTTGTAATATAAACTTAAACCAGAACTGGCCGTGGCATTCAAGGTAAATGGCGCATCGCCGTACACTTTATCTGCAATAGGCGGGAAAGTAATGGTTTGCATTTGTAAGCCGGAAGTATTTACCGTAATGGTAATGCTGGCTGTGCCGGAACAACCATTAACATCGGTACCGGTAACAGTATACGTGGTAGTGGCCGTAGGTTTAGCCGTAACGGTTGCCCCGGTAGTGCTGCTTAAGCCCGTTACCGGCGACCAGGTATAGGTACTCGCACCGGAAGCCGTTAAAGTAGCCGTGCCGCCACTCGTAATAGTAGTGGCATTGGTGGCAACTAATATTTTTGGCAACGGGTTTACCGTAGCAGTAACCGGCACGCGGGCACTTTCGCAAGTGCCATTTACCACCGACACATAATAAGTAGTGGTTGTGGAAAGCACCGGCGTGGTAAAAGTTGCGGAGGTTGCATTGGTTATTGGCGTGCCACCGGTACTGCTGGTAAACCACCGGTAAGAACCTGTTGTAGGTGCGCCTGAAGCTGTAAGAGTAATAGCACCAGGACCACAAATAGTTTTAGAAGTAACCGTCGGCGCTGCCGGTCCTGAACTGGAGACCGCTAACCTTTGCTCAGGACTTACACCGCATTGATTAAAAATAATAAGCCTAATGAATCCAGACCCAGTACCCACTTTAACAGTAATCTTGGTAATATCTTTTTCGTTTAGAATAGTCCACCCAGCTGGCACGGTCCAATTAAATAAGTTCCGGTTTTGAAGACTAGGTTCGTACGGAGAGGAGGTACTGTATACCACAGTATCACCCGCACAAACCGAGGTAGCACTAGCTGTAATAATACCCGGCTCTGAAGGCACCACCACCGGAAATACTGAAAGTTCACCACGTAACTTTAATCCACAAAAGTTTTGTGCCATTACTGAAACAAGACCATGAGTATTTCCGACTTTGACGGTAATTTTATTGGAGTCTCTACCAATGACCGTCCAGTCGTAAGGAACTGACCAGAACAGATGGCTTAAATCAATAAGGTCCGTAAAAGAATAAGTAACGGTTGTTCCGGCACAAGGCTCCATTGGTCCTTCAATATTAATCCAGGACAATGTACTCATTTTCGAAATTCCTATATCTGTACCATTATCCGAACTTACAACCGCCGGTGTTAAGCTCGATACTATGCGGATACGATAACCCTTTCCCGAATTAATATTGGCCGGTATTGTAGCAGCAATCGGGCTGCCTTGGCTAGTACCGATAGTTATGGGAGAGGAAAAAGAACCTGTAGCATCGGATAGCTGCGCGATAAATGTTTCTCCCGGATTAAAGGTACCAGTGGTGGTAAAGTAAATAGGGACCAGGGTGTCAGTGCAATAACCTGAGGAAAAAGCATTATTGATTTTAATACTTCGCTCAGCGGTTGCAGGGGATAATTTAAAAACCCAGTAATCATAGTCTCCTTTAGAGGCTAAGACAATATTATAGTTAGAAGACCCTCCTATGATATAGCCGCCATCAGCCGTTTGCCTAAAAGAGCCTAATGGCCCTCCTGCAATTACGTATTTTTCCCATTCTATATTCCTAGATGCATCTAACTTTAAAAGGAAGTAATCGTTTCCTACCCCCGTATAAGCGGGATCTGTTCTTCCCAGAATATAGCCGCCATCAGCAGTCTGCTGCAAGTCTCGTAAATATTCATCAGAATACATGCCAATTGTTTTGTCCCATTCTTTTGTGCCGGAGGCATCTAGTTTTACCAACCAACAATCTATGCCACCATAAGGGTTTTCACTCTTATCTCCACTGATGGTAGAATTAGATTCCCCCCCCACGATATAGCCCCCATCTTTGGTTTGTATAACTTGCCGGAAATCATCCAAGCCGTTACCACCTATGGTCTTATCCCATTCTTTAATACCCGATGCATTTATCTTTACTACCCAATAGTCATAAGCTGCCATAGCATTGGTAGAACCTGCTGCTTTAGAATTTTGGCTTTTATCACCACTCGCTTCAGAAGTCGAAAGTCCTCCCAAAATATAGCCCCCATCTGTAGTTTGGTCTATAGCGCGTAGAATATCATAACTATTTCCACCAATAACTTTATCCCATTCTTTGCTACCAACTGCATTTAATTTAACGACCCAAAAGTCGTAATTACCTCTTGGTGTACCGGTTTTATCCCCACCCGCTGCTTCTTGTGTTTCTCCACCTAATATATACCCCCCATCGCGTGTTGGCTTTATAGTCCACAGTAAATCATCCGCAG
The DNA here is from genome assembly GCF_008629685.1 of Adhaeribacter rhizoryzae. Taxonomy (GTDB): domain Bacteria; phylum Bacteroidota; class Bacteroidia; order Cytophagales; family Hymenobacteraceae; genus Adhaeribacter; species Adhaeribacter rhizoryzae. Next base: position 56,005 of record NZ_VWSF01000015.1, read on the forward strand.
GACTGCCAATGGTTTTATCCCAAACTTTATTGCCCTGAGCATCCAATTTAATAATCCAAAAATCATTTAAGCCTTTTGAATTCTGAGTCTTATCTCGACCCGCATTAGACAAAGATGACCCGCCTACAATGTAACCGCCATCAGTTGTTTGGTAAACAGCCGTAAAATTGTTTGTTCCAATTCCCCCTAAAGTATTGTCCCATTCTTTCTCTCCGGCAGCATTCAGCTTAACTATCCAGAAATCACCATAAAAACTTTCGCCAGAATCCTCGCTCTTATATCCACTCATCTTAGATTTGGAGTTTCCACCCAGAATATAGCCGCCGTCGGAGGTTTGCTGAACCGTTTTTAATTCATCATAACCACTGCCGCCAAACGATTTATCCCACTGTTTGGTAGGCTGGGCTAATAGGTTATTAATAGAAATACCGTACCATAAAACAAAAAGCAATAGTGCAAAGCTGATTCGTTTTATTACCTGTAAAGATTGGCTGGTTAAAGCCATTTGTTTAGTAAGTGTTTTAATCATAAATTTTTAAAATAAGTAAACTGAGGCAGCCTTTATTATTTGGTATAAACTTAAAGGCTTCTTCAGGAATAGTAGGTTTTGCAAACTAAAGACAAAATTATTATAGTCAAATATTAGACTGGCAATATATAAAGAAATTTTATTTTTTATAGCTTTATAGTTATATTTATATGCCAATTAATTTAAATATTAAACTTTATTATATTAATTATTGATTATTCTACTACAAAATAAAACTGCCCCACCTAAAGGGCAGGGCAGTTTTACTAATTTTACAATTAGTACTGGCAAGAGACCAGGAATTTACCGGATAACCGAAATCCGTTTAGTAGCAATACCCTTATCAGTCTGGAGTTTGAGCAGGTAAATACCCTCAGCAATGTTACCCAAAGGCACTTCTACGGTTAATGCTTTATTGGCCTGAGCTTGCCCCGCAGTAATAGTTCTTACTTTAGCGCCTCTTATATCATAAAGGTCCAGGGTATATCTGCCCGCAGTAGCTAGCGTAAAAGCAACGGTTGTTTGGGCTTTAGCCGGATTGGGGTAAACGGTTAAGCCGCTTTCGTTTATCAGGAAGGTTTCGGTTTCAGTTGGCTTTTTAGCTGAAGCGAGGGCGGTTGTACCCGCTCCAAGTACTTGCACCGAAATAGTAGCCGTCCGGTTAAAAGCATCAATTACAGTTACGCTGTAAGTACCCGGTGCTAATCCGGTTAAATCTTCGGTAGTAGCGCCGTTGCTCCAGCGGTATTTAAAAGGACCGGTGCCGCCTACTACCGTTAAATCAATGGAGCCGTTGTTGGTACCGCCAGCCGTTACGTTGGTGTGGGATTCAACTAAGGAAAGTGGCCCATTTTTGCGGCTGACCGTAATAGTAGTAGTGGTGGTGCAGGCTTTGGCATCGGTAATGATAAGGGTATACACGCCCGGTGCCGCAACAGCTAAGTCTTCGGTGGTGGCGCCGGTATTCCATTTGTAAGTATAAGGCGCCGTGCCGCCGCTGGGTGTTACATCAATAGCACCCGCCCCCGAAGTAGGTCCCCACATGCCGTACCACGACTCCGCGGGTGTAACTTTGCTGGTAGCTACCAGATTACAAACCACTGGGGTTGGATTACCTGGGTTAACAATGGTAACCGAGGTAGATAATTTGCGGCCAAAAGCATCCGTGACAGTAACAGTGTAAGTACCCGCCGCTAAGTTGGTTAAATCTTCCGAAGTAGCGCCGTTGCTCCACAAATATTTGTAAGGGCCGGTGCCGCCCACCACACTTAAATCAATGGAACCCATCGGGTCGCCGTTGGAATTCAAGTCAATTTTAGAAGTATGTAAACGCATAGGGTCGTTCTTTTTACCTATTTCTACCGTACCTCTAGCGGTACAGCCTCTGGCATCCGTTACCACTACCGTGTACACGCCAGGCGCGAGAACAGGAGCAGGCGCATCTTCGGGTGAATTGCGAAAATTATTCCAAGTATAGTTGTAAGGAGGGGTACCGCCGGTTACGGTTAAGTCAATGCCACCGCCGCCACCTGGGTATATACCGTACCAGGGTTCGGCTTGAGTAACTTTACTGGTAAGCGCTAAATTGCAAAGTTGGTTAGGCGGCGCAGTATTAACATTACTAAGTTTTACCGCCCAATAATCAATACTATAGGAGTTTTCTGATTTATCGCTAACCGCATCAAAAGCACCTCCTCCCGTCTTGCCAGGAGAATCCGACTGGCCACCTATAATTAAGCCCCCATCAGTGGTCTGCTCTATAGATCGCAATTCTTCATTAAAAATTGCACCTATGGTTTTATCCCAAACCCGGTTACCGGCTACATCTATTTTTACCAGCCAAAAATCGCGGTAATAACAAAAGGTACCATTGCAGGGGCCTTTATTACCCTCCGATTTATCAATACCGGCACCCGAAGAAGTTTCGCCGCCCAGTATATAGCCGCCATCCGAAGTCTGGATTACCGCCTTTAAAGTAGCTCCCATATTTCCTGTAAAAAATTTGTCCCACTCCTTTGTACCGGCGGCATTTAGCTTTAATATATAATAGCCATTCCGGCTATCAGCCAAAATATAGCCACCATTGGCAGTTTGTTGCGAAAAATAAAAATTTCCTGTTCCGGACAGCGGTTGTACCCATTGGGTAACCCCGGCAGCATTTAATTTAGTAGCCGAAGTAGGTTCTACTAATATAAACCCGCCATCGGCGGTTTGTTGTAAATTGCTGGCGTAAGTGGGCACCTTTTCCCATACAATGCCGCCCACGGTATTCAGCTTCAGAATTCTGGGACCGCCAAATAAAATATATCCGCCATCGGGCGTTTGCTCTATTATAGTGCCCGCGTTCTCTATTGTTTTGTCCCATTCTTTACCGCCGGCGGCATTCAGCTTCACAATCCAGGTTCCCCCAATATTGTCCGTTTTATCTCCACTGGCAGTAGGACCCGCAGTTCCGGCCGCAATAACGCCACCATCGGCAGTGGCATCAATAGAACGCAATAAATCTAAATCGTTACTTCCTAGCGTTTTATCCCATATTTTAACTCCAGCCGCATTCAGTTTCACAATCCAATAATCGGCCACACCCTTCAAATTTTCTGTTTTATCTAGTCCAGCATTAGAACTAGAAGAGCCTCCCAAAACATAGCCACCATCCGGAGTTTGTTTTGCCATTACAAAATCTTCGCCATCGCTTCCCTGAATGGTATTTTCCCATTGAATAGTTGGTTGCGCCAAGAGGGTATTTAAAGAGGCAAAAATTAATGCAAAAACAAAAGCTGCTTTTCTTAGAACAGTTAAAGTACCAGCATAAAACTGGCCCCAGGGGTAGCGCAAAATATTAGCACCCGCAGTACCAGGTGCCGGGGAATAAGCAAGTAATAGCAGTAAATTCTTTTTCATGGGTAATAGTTTTTTGATTTAGTTGTGGTAGAATAATAAAATTGGTAATCGGGTCAGGACTTTAGAAAAGAAAAGCAGGCGAATGCAACTAAGCGAAAGCGATTGGCAGGTGTTAGACGTTAGAAAAGGAATAAGCCTTAAAAAAAATCAGGAGCAGGAAAACTGTAAATTTCGCTTTAAACAAACTTAACCATACCGGATAAGGACACCGGAAAAGCTTACAAGTAGATTGGTATAAAATATAATCATAATAAAAATACAGGTAACCGATCCAAATATTAAGAGGGCTCCTCCTGCGAGCAACCGTAAGTATTTAATACACTAAACTTTAAGGCAGGCCTTACACGCTGGCTGACAATTTATACCACTACCGTAATAAACAACCTAAACTTTTTTATAGCTATTAACCTGAATCATAAGGTAACATACCCTGCTTTTTTCCCTAACTTGGTGTATTTGAGTTGGAACACGATTAGCAAGTATAGCTCATAAAAAGCCCAATAAACCTACAAATTCTATAAATATAATAATATTAAATTAAAATATATTACGTTTTCACAACTATTTATGTTACGATACAATAAAATGCAGCCTAGAGTTAACTGGCAAGTTATTCTTAATAATTGCTAACCCAATTAATAAGCTGGCAGTAAATTTATACCAGTTGTGCGCCTACCTGCTACCTTTTTAGCGGCGTACGTTTGCATAAAATACTGAGGTGGTTTAGCCTGTTGTAAATTGAATAAAACTGCTGTTTTACTGCAGATGCGCCGGCCAGTAGTTTAGCAGCAGCCTTAATATTGCCAATGAGAATACCAAAGGCAAGCAGGCTAAGCGAACAATTCACTACATGCCCTTTTGATTTTAATTTGTCCCTGATTTCTGTCGGGAGTATTTTTAAAACCCGGGACTAAAGCAACTTCTTTATTAAAAACATAGTAGCAAAAAGCTTATGGTGTGCCTCATAAAAATATTGTTCTTTAACCGGCTGGGCTCCATTTGATTTCTGGCCTAAATGCCGGTAATTTGAAAAATAATCCAGCTTTTTTAACCCCAACATGCTCCTGCAATACCTATTTGTAATATTTGTACTAACCTTGGGCATGTACGCTAGCGTAAAAAAAGAGAAACTGACCGAGGGTGGTGCACTTACGGGCGGCTTACTGGGCCTGGCAATATTTCAGGGAGCGGGTTTTACAGGTTTGGCTATGCTGGCCTTATTTTTTGTAGTGGGTACCGGCGCAACCGCCTGGCAGCATACTTACAAAGCCCGCTTAGGCTTGGCCGAAGAAAACAAAGGCCGGCGCACCGCCGGTCAGGCCTGGGCCAACGCGGGCGTAGCCGCTATACTGGCTTTATGCGCCTGGCTATTCCCAACCCAAGCCGAAATATTGCGGGTAATGTTGGCGGCTGCTTTTGCTGCGGCCGCCGCCGATACGGTTTCGTCGGAGTTAGGGAATGTGTACGGCAAGCGCTTTTACAACATTACAACGCTTAAACCCGATAGCCGTGGCTTAAACGGCGTAATTAGCCTGGAAGGCACTTTGCTGGGATTGCTGGGCAGTACACTAATTAGCCTGGTTTACGCGTTCGGCTTTGGCTGGAGCGGGAATATACTTGTCATAATAATTGCCGGCACCCTTGGCAACTTCACCGATTCTGTGTTGGGCGCTACTTTAGAACGCGGCCACTTGCTTTCTAATAACGGGGTTAATTTCTTAAACACGGCCGCCGGCGCTTTAGCCGCCTGGCTTATTTACCTGATTGCGTAGAAGTAAGCCTTTACCTATTTGCATTTTTACAGCGCAAAATAAATAACGGCTATTCCGCAAAATCTTCGTGTAATAAATTATTAGCCTAAGGAGCCCACCCTTGTACTTCAGGAGGAACCTATTTAGTTACCTGCCAAATAGTTTCCTCCTGAATGACAGCGTTGGATTATTTAAAGCTCTTTCTTCGACAGAGCCGTAATAGCAATAAATATAGCTTTCTTCATTAAATTTTAGATTAAGGTTCCTACAGGTATAGCTACACTAGCGTTGTGATCCCGTTTGGATTCAAACCAAAAACCTACCAGCATTCCGAAATTTTTCTACTCCAGGAAAAATTATTTAGTGTTCTCACCACCTAAATACCTAAAACTGGGTATTTTTTAAACATAGGTATTAATCTATTTTTGAAGATGCGTAAAATTGTACTCAGCCTCCACTTTGTTTTACTTTATTTTGCGGCTATACATGAACCCGCCGTTAAATATTTTAATTAATTCGAAACCGTAATGGCAAGGTCAGGTTGGTTTGATTTTAAAATCACATTATAATCGAAAAAAATGAAGATTAAGTTTTGGAAAGTTGGATGTGGTGATGCAATCACGATAAATTTTGAAGATATAGATAAAATAAATAGAAATATTTTTATAGATGGTGGATACTTAGGAACCTATTTGCGAACGATAAAACAGAAATTACTTGCTATACAATCTAAAAGTCAGTTTGTTGACATATGGATTATTACCCATACGGACAGAGATCATATAGGCGGAGTTGAAGCTTTCTTAAAAGATCCTACCTTGCCAAATAAAGAACATTTAGTAAAGGAATACTGGTTTAATTGGAGTACTTATGACTTTATTCCCTACTCAGATAAAATAAGTGTAAACCAAGGAATAACTCTTAGAGATTACTTATTCAAGACAGGAAAACTTAAGCAAATAGATATTTCCTCAGATAGTCAACCTATAATCTGGCATAATTTAAAGTTTACAATTCTATCTCCTGATTTAGATAGGCTTACAAATAGTAAAATTGCATGGCAGGAAAAGGAATCAGATAAACTATTAGGTGCTGGTCTGAGTGATTATAACAATACAATTGAATCTTTACTGAAGCTGCCTTACGAGGAAGATACGGACGTATGGAACGGAGGGAGTATCGCTTTTCTTTTGGAGCAAAATGAAAAGAAAATATTATTTTTAGCTGATAGTTTTCCATCAGTTATTATTGATGCTTTGAGGCAAATAGGGTATTCGGATACGAATAAACTACACGTTGATTATATTAAGCTATCACATCATGGAAGCAAACGTAATTTTAATCCTGCCTTATTAGAAATTGTTAATTGCTCTAGATTTATCATACTTGCTAACGGTGTATCTCATAATCTTCCAAACAAGTGGACCTTAGCTCAGATCATAACCAATCCAAATCGTTCAAACGATAAAATTGAATTTTATTTCAATGATGACAATGATTCACTAAGGAGTATTTTCGAGGTGGATAATGATAAAGAACAGTACAATTTTACTTGCTATTATAATAGCTCTCCTTACTTATTGATTGATTTGGGTTAATATGAATAATTTAAAATCGTCAGAATTACAACAAAGAATAACTGTTAGAATCCAGTGCAATGGCGAAACTGGTACTGGCGTACTTGCCATGCCTGAAAATGGAGCATATATTTATATACTAACAGCAAAACATGTACTTTTAGGAAAAGACTTTAAAATTCCATTAATAAAAACGGGAATTGTAATTGATAATATATTATCCGGAGCGCATAAGTTTTTATCATATCAAGTCCAGGAAACAGATGATGTCTTGATATCTGATAGGAATGAAGATGATTTTGCTATTATAGTGATTAATAACAATACCGTCTTTGATATGAACACCATAAAGCAGGCTGTTTATATAAATGATGAACACAGCTTATTAGATTGTTCTGTACGAGGTTTCCCCAAATTAATACACAGTAAGGAAAATAGGTCTTTTAAAGGTAGATTTGAAGAGTTTATACCTGGTAATCCTAAGCATTTTAGAGTTTTATCTACACAACCTTTAGATACTCCTTTTGCAGATGCACAAGAGAATGTTCAAGGACTTTCAGGAGGTCCTGTTTTTTTTATAAACGAAGACACTAGCCTTTTACTTGGAATAGTTACAGAATACGTACCTATTAATTGTTTTTTATGTATTCGTATTGGCTATGTTAACACCTTACTTGAACAAAAAAGATATCCTTTATTAGCTATCAAATCATTTCATGAGGAAGAGAAAGGCTCTCAAGACTTCCACTATAACCCAAATTTAGGTAATCAGCAAAACTTTAAGGAATTAATAGAAGGGCGTTACCGCCAATTTGCTCGACTTTTAGCACATGGATGCGGAGGAATAAGTAAGAGTTCTTATGCGGTTTCTCAGGATGGCAAAGTATATGGATGGGGAGAAAATGTAAATGTGCAATCAGAAAGTGACATTTCTTATTGTGCTACTCCAGTAAATATTTCAGATTATGGTTCACTAGTTGGAAAAACTATTCTAAAAGTAGCAAGTGGTCGTAATCATACGCTGGCTGTAGATTTGGATGGGAAGGTATATGCTTGGGGAGGAAATTATGGTGAATTACCTATTGAAGTGGAAGGACTTTCCGGAATTAAGGATATTACCGTAGGCGATTCTCATTTTATGGCTCTAAAAATAGATGGTATTATTTACGTTCGGGGAAACGGCGGCTATGGTCAATTAGGCAATGGTCATTTTGATTTAGGACATTATCATATCCCATCAAGATCAATGCCGGTGGGTTCCCTTTCTGATATAACGGCCATTTCTGCAGGGGCTAATCATTGTTTAGCAGTTAAATCGGACGGCACGGTATATGCTTGGGGGGATGATAGTTATGGTCAATTAGGTAATGATTATAATCATCCGAACGGCCACTATTCTGCTAATTTAAATGCTAGTGCTAAACCTCAAAGAATAAATAATTTATCCGAAATTATTTCTGTTTCTGCTGGAGCCAATCATTCATTAGCTCTAAAGGCAAATGGTACTGTCTTTACTTGGGGATCAGATAATTATGCTAATAGTAAAGTTCCTGTACAGGTAAATAACCTCACAGGTATTGTGGCTATTGCAGCAGGTGTTTCACATTCACTAGCCTTAAAGGTAGATGGAAATGTTTTTATTTGGGGCGGGGAGGGTGAAGGACAAGATGGGAGTGTTACTTTTAATGGCAGATTAGAACCAAAGCAGGTAGAGGAACTTTCAGATGTTGTTGCCATTGCTGGAGGATTTTTTCATTCTCTAGCATGTAAGTTAGACGGAACCGTTTACGCTTGGGGTTATAATCAATTTGGACAATTGAGAAATGGAACTACTACAAATAGTAACGAACCAATTTTAGTATCCATTCCACTTAAGGCTGAAATTGAAACTATTTCACTTCCGAGTAACGTGTTTTACGTTGGTCAAAAAGATATCATAGTTGGTTTCACAACGGAAAGTATCACAATGGAAAATTATGACCAGAGGGATAAATATATAGCTCAATTATCTAATTCTACTGGCAGCTTCAGTTCGCCCGTTACTATAGGAACAGGGGTTAGCTACTCAGGTTATTTTTGGCAAATCAGCTGTACCATTCCTGCCAACACTCCCTTCGGAACAGGGTACCGCATCCGAGTAATAAATTCTAAAACTAATGTGTTGGGTATAGATAATGGTAATAATCTTACTATCTACGCCTCTCGTGCTAGTATTAATTGGCAGGTACTGGAAGATTTTGAGCGACCCAATCCTTGGCCTTGGTTTCCATGGAAAAGTCCACTTTTGAGCGGACAGCTTTCCACTTCTGCGGCCGTTTCCGGCAATTACGGGATGGTTGGAGTGGATTGGTTCTATAGGGATGATGTTGCCCTAGGAAAACCTGGAGACAGAATTTCAATGTGGGCAAAGGATTGGGCATGTTTAGGATTCTTTGCCGGCCAACATGGAACACAATATTTTGCTTTAGGAGGTAACGAAATATCCTTTCATGGGATTCCAGGTTATGTATGGCATCCATATAGAATGGTGGTCCCTGCTGAATTCATTTCTTTGCCTGATAAATGGTATAGGCTAGAAGTTACCTTTACTGGTGAAGGTTTAGAGGGCAGAGTTTATGATTCGGATGGGGTAAAAGAATTAGCCTGTTTGAGGTCAAAAAATATTAATATAGGTTCTGGTGGGAGCGGTATTTCTATGAGAGGGGACTTTATAGATGAAATTACCTATTATTTAGCTCCTAGATAGTATGTTAATAATTGCTATTTAGTACTTCCGGACTCAATACAACACATGCCGCAAGTTCAGGCTTTGCCGTAACTTATGGCTACAATAGGGCTAGTTTGTAACTAGCACCAATTTAAAACTTGTTCTATTTTTACCACAAGGCTCGTTTCGGCTGTCCACGCAAAGAAATTCACCCTTGTGATGCTGGTAGGCCAACCCGATTTTCACAGGCAGCTCTACGAAGATTTTGTAGCTACCAAACCCTATTTACCCGCATATTGATCAGTCCCCCTTTGGAGGGGTTGGGGGAGGACTAATACCACCAATGCTGTCGAACCGCTTACCCCTTCTACTTCTTATACGCTAACTGATTCCGGGGAAACAAGTTTTGAAATACGTCCGGGAAAAATCTGCCCCATACCCCCTCCAGAGGGGCACGAAAAAGAACTTTACCGAGCCCTAAGATGCTTTCAAAACCGGTGGAGCATTGTGCGGGAAAAGCTGCGTATCGAGCACAACATTGCTGAATTCTTTAATGGGTTTGTTGCTTTCGATGAGCTGAATGAGCATTTCGGTAGCAATCTGGCCCATTTCGTAAGCCGGTTGGCGCACGTAACTAATAGAGGGCTGTAGCAAATTAATTACATCGGAGTTAGAAAACCCGGCAATGGCAATATCGTGTAAGTTACCGGGGTTAAACTTTTTTAAGGCCGTCAGGCAGCCGGTGCTTAAACGGTCGCTGGCCACAAAAATAGCATCGGGTTTATCGGGCATTTGTAAGATGCGTTGTACCGCCGCTTCTACCTCTTCGTAAATCATGCCGCCGTGGTGGCAATATTGCACATAATTGGGGTTAAAAGGCAAACCGTGGGCCTGCAATGCTTCTTTATAACCTTCCAGGCGGTCGGGGGTAATGGAAAGGTGTGGTGCATTGGCCAGGTGGGCTATTTTGGTGTGGCCTTCTTTAATCAGCAACTCCGTGGCTTCGTAAGCACCTTTTTTATTATTTACAGTTACCTTATGGGTTTTAAAATCCGCGATTACCCTGTCAAAAAATACCATGGGCAAGCCTTCGTCGTGTAAGCGCTTTAGGTGGGTAAAATCCGTGGTTTCCGCCGACATAGAAACCAGCAAACCATCTACGGAGCGGTTAGCCAGGTGCTGCACGTTAATTACTTCTCTTTCGTAAGCGTCGTGGCTTTGCGAAATAATAACGTGGTACCCTTTTTTGTAAGCCACCGATTCAATGCCGTTTATAGCCTGCGAAAAGAAACTATTGGCCACTTCGCACACAATTACCCCAATAGAATAACTTCTTCGTTCTTTTAAACTTAAGGCAATTGGGTTGGGCTTGTAATGTATTTTTTCGGCATAATCCATTACCAAGCGCTTGGTTTCTTCACTTATCTCGAAGCTGTCGCGGAGGGCCCGCGAAACCGTAGAAGTAGATAATCCGAGTGCTTTGGCAATATCTTTAATGGTGGTAGGTTTGTACATCCAGCCGGCAGAATCTTAAACTGTTTAGAACCTAAATATAGGAATAAATAAGAGAACAACCTTAAACCGGTAGCGCTATTTATACAACGGGGCTTATGCTGCCAAGCTTATGTACCAAGGGTGTTGCAAACGATACCGGCATCGATTGCATAAAAAAATATGATTGGTGCCGCCGTTTATTAGCCATTATGCTGTAAAATTGGAATTAACCGTTACCAGATAAGCTAAGTTGAGCCAATATTAAGGCTTCCCGAATATTTACCGGCTGTGCAGTTAGCATTTTGTTAAAAAATAATGCCCATGAAAACCACCTTATTTAAAACCACCTGCTTTTTTACACTTTTGTGCTTAATGGCTTTTGCCTGGCCGCAGCAAAAAAAGTTAAAGGTATATTTAATCGGCGACTCAACCATGGCCATTAAAGAGACAAAAGCTTACCCCGAAACCGGTTGGGGCATGCCTTTTAGCTACTTTTTCGACAACACGGCAGAAGTAGATAACCGGGCCAAAAACGGTCGCAGTACCAAAACATTTATTGCCGAAGGCTTATGGCAGCCCGTAGCCGATAACCTGCAAGCCGGCGATTATGTGTTTATTCAGTTTGGCCACAACGATGAGGTAAAAACCAAGAAAAGTTATTCTACGGAAGAAGAATTCCAAACGAACTTAAAACGCTACGTAACCGAAACCCGCCGCAAAAAAGCCATCCCTATATTATTCACGCCGGTAGCCCGCCGCAAGTTCGATGAGCAAGGTAAAATAGTGGGTACCCACGAGGTTTATGCCGAACTGGTGCGGAAAGTAGCGAAAGCCGAGAAAGTGCCTTTGATTGATATGGACGTAAAAAGCCAGGCCTTGTTGCAGCAGTTTGGCCCCGAAACTTCTAAATTATTGTTTTTGCAACTAGCCCCCGGCGAGCACCCCAATTACCCCGATGGCAAAGACGATAACACCCACTTTAGCGAGTTAGGCGCCCGCCTGATGGCCCAACTGGTTTACACCGAAATTAAAAACCTGAACCTGGATTTAGCCAGCCGTTTTGCCAAGCCCCAAAGTAATTAAGATGGAGATTATTAAATATTATGGCCCGAAATATTGCCTGTTAGTAAGCTTGCATTTAATATTTATACTCACCGCAATAGCCCGGCCACAATACGATTTTGTAGTGGCCCAGGACGGCAGCGGCCAGTTTAAAACCGTGCAGGAAGCCATTAACGCCGTGCCCGATTTCCGGAAAAAAGTAACAACTATTTTTATTAAAAACGGGGTTTACAAAGAGAAATTAACCTTGCCTACTTCCAAAACCCTGGTTACGTTTGTTGGGGAAGATGTAAAAAAAACCATTCTGACTTACGATGATTTTGCCCAGAAAAAGAACCAGTTTGGCGAAGAAGTAGGCACTACTGGCTCGGCGAGTTTCTATATTTTTGGCAGCGATTTCACCGCCGAAAATATTACTTTCGAGAACAGCGCCGGCCCGGTGGGGCAAGCCGTAGCCGTTAGGATTGAGGGCGACCGGGTATATTTTAAGAACTGCCGTTTCTTAGGCAACCAGGATACGCTGTACACCTACGGCGAAAACAGCCGGCAATATTACCAGAACTGCTACATCGAGGGCACCGTCGATTTTATTTTTGGCTGGTCTACTGCTTACTTCGATAACTGCGAAATATTCTGCAAACAGAGCGGCTACGTTACAGCGGCTTCAACGCTGCCCAGAACCAAATACGGCTACGTTTTCCGGAACTGCCAAATTACCGGCAACGCGCCCGATGGTTCTTTTTACCTGGGCCGGCCCTGGCGGCCGTACGCCAAAACCGTGTTCTTAAACTGCAGATTAAGCAAGGTAATAAAACCCGCGGGCTGGCACAACTGGGACAAACCCGAAGCCGAGAAAACTACTTTTTACGCCGAATACAAAAGCACCGGACCCGGCGCCAACCCCAAAGACCGGGTAAAATGGGCCAAACAACTCACCGACGCAGAAGCCAAAGCCTTTACCCCCGAAATAGTATTAGGCGATTGGAAACCCGGCTCGGAATACAAAGCACCCGCGCGCTAGGTTTAATCAGAAAGACAGAACCAAAAAAATTAATGAAAATATTACTAATATTCTTTTGGAGTTTACTATCGGCTACTTCTTTGCTGGCCCAGCCTACTACCTACCCCAATACTTTTACGGTAGCACAAGACGGCAGTGGTCAGTTTAAAACCATTCAGGAAGCCATAAATGCCGTCCGGGACCTTTCGCAGCAGCAGGTTACCATTCATATTAAAAACGGCATTTATCCCGAAAAACTGGTAATCCCATCCTGGAAAACCAAAATAACCCTGCGCGGCGAAAGCAAAGAAAATACCATTATTACCAACAACGACCACACTGGCAAACCTTTTCCGGGCAGTAAAGATTCTTCGGGCCGCGACAAGTACATGACTTTTACTTCTTACACCGTTTTGGTACAAGGCAACGATTTTATTGCCGAAAACCTGACCATTGAGAATACAGCGGGCCGCGTAGGGCAAGCCGTAGCGCTGCACGTAGAAGGTGACCGCGCCATTGTAAGAAACTGCCGGTTATTGGGTAACCAGGATACGCTGTACACCGGTACCGAAACCAGCCGCCAATATTACCAGAATTGCTTTATTCAGGGCACTACTGATTTTATTTTCGGCGAAGCTACGGCTGTTTTCCAGAGCTGCATTATTAACAGCCTGAGTAACTCTTACATTACCGCCGCCTCTACCACGCCCCGGCAGCCTTTTGGTTACGTGTTCTTCGATTGCCAGTTAGTAGCCGATTCAGCTGCGAAAAAAGTTTTCCTGGGTCGCCCCTGGCGGCCAAATGCCAAAACCGTTTTTATCCGCACTCAAATGGGCAGCCACATTGTGCCCCAAGGCTGGGATAACTGGCGCAATCCGGAGAACGAGCAAACCGCGTTTTACGCCGAATACGGAAGTACCGGACCCGGTGCAAATAATACCGGCCGGGTAAAATGGGCCAAGGCATTAAGCGCCCGCGAAGTAAAAAAATATACCCTGGCGAATATTTTTGCCGGCAAAACCTCCTGGCAACCCTTAACTAAATAGTACTGGTTTGAATAACAACCGGCCAGCCTTGCATTGCCCCGGTGCTTTAGCCCGGGGTATGTCTAAAATCAGGCGCAAATGAATGAAAGAATTATTCAGAAAGAAAATATAGAATTATACCAATGTAAATTATTTCGGGTTTAGCTCCCTATAATTTCTCCCCGGCCAATGTACCCAACACCCAATAAGAACTAATATTTTTAATAGCTAACAAATACGCGTATGAATTTTAATAGTAAAATTTTCAACCGGCTGGGCCTATTTATTGGCCTTATTGGAATATTTATTTCGGCCTGCCAGCCCCAGCCAGGTAGTTCAACTGCCGCAACCCCGGCAATATCTACTACTCCCGGCATTCCGGTAAATAATACTACTGCTACCGATTTATACACCGGCCTCGAATTTAACATGCCCCGGGTGCAGGAGCCCCAAATCCCGAATAATGCGGTTAATATTACCGATTTTGGAGCCGTGGGCGATGGGCTTACCAAAAATACCCAGGCCTTCGAGAAAGCCATTGCGGCGGCGGCGGCTAAAGGCGGCGGCAAAGTAGTTATTCCGCGGGGCTTGTGGCTTACCGGGCCCATTGTGTTGCGCAGCCATATTAATTTACACGCCGAAGCCGGGGCCATGGTTATTTTCAGCAAAGATTTCAACGATTACCCGCTGGTCCAAACCAGTTTTGAGGGGTTGAATACCTACCGCTGCCAATCACCAATATCGGGTAAGAATCTGGAAAACGTAGCAATTACGGGTAAAGGTACTTTTGATGGGTCGGGTGAAGCCTGGCGACCGGTAAAAAAGAGCAAAATGACGGCGGCCCAATGGAATAACCTGGTTAAATCGGGCGGCGTTTTAAGCGACGACGGCAACGTTTGGTACCCTACGGCCATTTCTAAAAAAGGCGATACCAAAGATAATTTTAACGTGCCCAACTTTACCCGCAAAGAGCAGTTCGAAGCCGTTAAGGATTTTATGCGCCCCGTAATGGTAAGCCTGATTAGCTGCAAAAAAGTGTTATTAGATGGTCCTACTTTCCAGAATTCGCCGGCCTGGAATTTGCACCCGCTCATGTGCGAAGACGTAACCATCCGGAACCTGAACGTGCGCAACCCCTGGTTCTCGCAGAACGGCGACGGCCTGGATTTGGAATCGTGCAAAAACGCGGTAATACACGACAATATTTTTGACGTCGGCGACGATGCCATTTGCTTTAAATCGGGTAAGGACAAAGACGGCCGCGCGCGCGGCATACCCACCGAAAATGTTATTGTGAAAAACAACGTGGTGTACCACGGCCACGGCGGTTTTGTGGTGGGTAGCGAAATGTCGGGCGGCGTTAAAAATGTGCACGTATCTAACTGCTTGTTTATGGGTACCGATATTGGCTTGCGCTTTAAAAGTAACCGCGGCCGGGGCGGCGTAGTCGAAAATATTTGGATTTCGAACATCGATATGATAAACATCCCGACCGAAGCTATTAGCTTTAATTTATTTTACGGCGGCAACTCGCCGGTACTGGAAGCCGACCAGAAAGCCAGCACCGAAGCCCGCGACGAAAAATTATTGCCCGTAACGGAAGAAACGCCGTCATTTAAAAATATTTACCTGAAAAATATTAACGTGGCCGGGGCCGACAAAGCATTGGTGCTGCAAGGTTTACCCGAAATGAACCTGCAAAACGTAAGCCTCGAAAATGCCACGCTTAAGGCCAAGCAAGGCATTTCGGCGGTAGATGCCGATGGTATTACCTTGAAAAACGTAAAAGTAATACCGGAAAAAGGCCCCGCTATAACGGTTTACAACAGCAAAAATATTGATATTAAAGGCTTAACGTTTTTTGAAAACAACGCGCCGGTGGTGCAAATAATGGGCTCCAAAACCCAAAATGTGAAGTTAGCTAAAGAAGATTTTAAGAATGCGGCCACCCAGGTTTCTAAAGGCAAAGACCTAAACAGCAAAGCCCTGGTTTTGCGGTAAATAATAGGCAAACTACCGAAAAAAGCCGCTCTTTAAACAGGGCGGCTTTTTTGTTCCGGAATATTTTTCCGAAGATAGACTCAATTATTTATAGGGAGGTAAGTACGGCATGTTGCCGGATGGTAAGTATACCAGAACTAATTTATTCGACAATCTTTCTTTTTTCTAAAGCTGAAAATGTTTCTTTAAAGTCACATTCTAAGTTCCTTTTATTCATAGCTTTACATACTTGGTGTAAAGCTATTTCAGGAGTTTACCAGACAAAATAGCACCTGTTTTTACTATTCTTCACTTAACGGAACAACCGTAAACATCCATTTAACCGGGTTTTGCCAATCGGTTCCTTTAAAAGCTTTTACCGGCAGTTTGACTAGTATGGTATTCCAACCCTGGCGGACCTGGGTCACGGTGGGCTCCCGGAATTCGTAGCCTTCGTCCAAGAGCGGAATTTCGCTGTTGCCTTTCTGGCCAGGTCGTTTCCAGACCGGCGGCTCTAAGGCCTTACCGTTCAGGTAAACGGCACTGCCGCGGTTATCCCAGGTGCCGGCAGCTGGCGAATCTGAATTATAGGACCGGGATAAATTATTGAAGCCTATCCAGAACTTTTTCGGGCCACTTACCTCACTCCAGAATTGCGCGTAGGCATACCAGGTTGTGTTTTCCTGCGGATTTTCCAGGACGCCCTTAACCAACGGGTGCCAGAAATGCCGCAGTACAACGGTGCCGCCCACGGCTGATACAGTTGCCTTTTCGGGTTTAAAACCTTTCTGCTCCGGCGCAAAAGCCTTGGTGATATCGCCTTCGTTTGGGTAAGGGCCCAGCAATTGCCAGTTTAGCCCAGTTTGCGCGGCATACGGAAACGGCAACCCAGCAAAATATTGCTGCTGGTGGTTTAATAACCGGTCTTCAAAATACTTAAAAGCGGCCAGCTGGGAGTGGGCCTGGGGATTGACATTGGTCATCCAGCCGGGGTAGCCTCCCCCCTGCCAACTGCGTTCGGCAAAGGCCAGCATAGCCGGGTAAGCCGGGTTCATGTGCAGCACATCTTCTTCTTTCAGTACGTTCCGGTCGTGCCACACGCAAAAAGTAGCGCCCATCACCTGGTCGGTGCCTTTATCTGTATCGCCTAGCCGCAGGTTAAAAATGGTGGTAACGCTTTCCAGCGGGTCCATGTGGTTGATGTACAGGTGCCGCGATTCAATATATTTAAGTTCCGGCTGGCGCGCGCCTTCGGTCATCCAGAGTTGCCGGATAGTATTATTTGCCAGATTTCCGCCCGGGTCCCAGCCAATGGTTTTTTTACCCAATTGGTGCAGCAACTTGGTAACGGCCGGTAAAAATTCCGGATTGGTTATTTTAACTTCATCACCGCCGATGTGGATGTAAGGCACGTCGTAAGTTTCGCTTACATGGGTAAATATTTCTTTCACCAGCGCCAGCCCTTCCGGGCTCTGCATCTCTACGCCCATGGCCCGGGTAAAAGCGGCACTGTGGCCCGGCACATCAATTTCCGGCACCAGCGTTATGTGGCGGTCGCGGCAATATTGAATCAAATCTTTCATCTCGGCCACCGAATAATAAGCGCCTTTGTTGCGGAGCATGTGTTCGGGCGCAGTGAGCTGCGGATATTTCGGAATTTGCAGACGCCAGGCAATGTCTTCGGTCAGGTGAAAGTGAAAAATATTAAGCTTGTACTGGGCCATTTTATCTATCTGCTGTTTCAGCAAGGCTACCGATTGAAAATTGCGCCCCACATCTACCATATACCCGCGCCAGGCGTAAGCAGGCCAGTCGGTAATGTGGCAGGCATCCACCAGCACGTTGTCCCGGATAAGCTGGTTCAGGGTCTGAATACCGTTAAACAAGCCGTGGGCGGAATTAGCGGTTAATATTATTTTATCTTTTGTTACCTCCAGTTCGAAAGCTTCTGCCTCATTTAGGGGTACTTTTATTTTGCCCAGCCGTAACTCCAGATAGGGTTCGTGGCGGGGAGCGGTTTTGGCAATGGTAGCAGCCACTCCTTTGGCATTTAAAATCTGGCGAAGCCGCTCTGCTTCCGTTTGCAAAGCATAATTTTTTTTATAATTTTAGGCGTGGCTTGTAACCGGAAATAACCGGGGTTCCATTTTAACTGCTGCGGCAAAGGAATAAGCGCCGGTTTCGCCTCCAGCCCAAAAACGAGCGGGTAAACCAGGTGTTTCCACAAAGCATAGCCCTCACCGGTCAGGTGCAGGCCATCGTTGGTAAATTGCGACGCCAGGTTCCCTTTTTCATCTGCAAACTCGGTTGCTAAATCGATAAAAGAATATTTATGTGCTCCGGCATTTTGCTGCAACTGAATATTAATATTTCTGATTTGAGCCCCTTTGCTGGTATGACCGGCAAATTTCCCGAACGAAGCATCAACCGGTAATATGCTCTGAACGAAGAGTTGGGTCTGGGGAGTTTCGCGGCGCAGGTAAGCAGCAATGCGGTAAATATTCTGCAAGACGCTATCGGCCGGAATATTCCGGGCCAGGTCGTTGGTACCGATCAATAGGAAAACTTTAGCAGGTTTGCCGGCAGCTATTTGGGGTAACCGGTGCAAGATTCCGGCCGATACATCACCACTGATGCCGCGGTTTTTAATGCGCCCATCGGCGAATATTTCGGACCACTCCGCGCCATCGGTGAGGCTGTTACCCAGGAAAACAATATCCTTAGTCGTTGCCGGCAGGTTGCCGAAATGGCTCACACGCTGGTGGTAATAAGTAGAAAAAACAGAATCTGGTTTAATCTTCCGGCTGGTTTGGGCCAGCCCGGTAAAAGAAAAGGTAAGCGAACAGAATAAAAAAAGTAATTTTCTGAACATGGTAAGGTAAGTAAATTTAGTTAGCTAAAGATGTTGCTCGCATTAGTATCCGGCAAGCATCAGGGAAGCCAGCGCTGCCATTTAAAGTTATCAGGGCAAATTTATTCTTAACCCGAAAACCTAAATGGCCTGCGTTGGCCCCTGGTTTTTTAAACCTTTAAATATTGCTGACCGCCGTTACCGGCTCGCAGCTAATGGCTCATTATGTTCGGCAGCAGCATTATTGGCGGCTGCTGGCGCTGTATTTAAATATCCATTCAGAATCTGCCAGCAATACCACTCCTGACGCGGCAAATGGAACGGCCCTTTAAATAAATTGCCTTTTATACTGGAGGATAAACGCCCGTCCCGGTGCAGGTAGCCAAACCATTCGCCGTGCTCGCGGTCATGGAAGTGCGCATAGGCATATTCATGTACCTGGCGGTGCCACTCGGCGTATTTTGGATCACCGGTCATCAGGTAAGCCAGCAGCGTGGCAATAATGGTTTCATTCTGCGGCCACCAGAACTTCATGTCGTGCCAATATTCCTGAACGGGCTTGTTGTATACATCCCGGAAATAAATTATGCCACCATACTCCTTGTCCCAGCCCCGCTCCCACATATAATATAGCATCCGGCAACCGAGTTTAATCAGATGCGGGTCGTTCTGGCGGTGTTTGGCTTCGTGTAAAATAAACCAGGCACCCTCAATGGCATGCCCCGGGTTAAGGGTTCGGCCGTCGAAATGATCAATAATTTCCCCGGTCGGGCTTACCTGTTCCATCACGCAGCGGATGTCGTCCTTTACAAAATCCTTTTCGATTTCGGCAATCCAACGGGTTATCCATTCATCACAGCGTTCATCACCAATGGTATCGCGCAGTTGCTGCGCTGTATTAATCATAATCATGGGTATGCCAATGCCTTTAGCGGGCCGGGTACCGGTAAACTTAGGCGTGATCAGGCCGGGCGTGGTGGCATATTCTATGCATTTGCCGAAGAGCTGCCGGGCTTCGGCGGCAATTTCCTCATCGCCGGAGGCTTTGGCGTAGGCGGCAAACGCAATAACGGCAAAGGTTTCGGAGAAGAAGTACCGCCGCTTCCGGATGGGTTCGCCGGCCCGGTTCATATGAAAAAACATACGGCCATCGGTATCGAAACAATATTGCCGCAGAAAATCAATGCCCTTTTTGGCACCCGCCAGCCACTCTGGTTTTGGCTCGACGGTATTATACAGGGTGGAGAGCAGCCAGGCGCCCCGGCCCTGGATCCAAACGGCTTTGTCGTCGTCGAGCAGGGTGCCATCGGCATCGCGCATAAACAGGTAACCCCCGTATTCTTCGTCGATGGACCGGGGAAACCAGAAGGGAACAGTATCTTCCAGCAGTTGTTGCTTATAAAAATTCTGGTAATATTTTAAATTTGGTTCGGAAGAGATTTCCATAAGTGGGTTACTTTTATGGTTATATTATTATCTGATAGCACGCAATATTTGCTTGTAAATCGTTTTTGAGACTTTGGTGTCCACTCGTGTCATTCAGGAGGAATCTATGTAGCAGATTGCCAAATAGTTTCCTCCTGAATGACACGAGTGAATTGCTTAAAATTTTATTATTAATTTTTGCTTTATAGCAGTTATCATGACTTTAAATATTATTCCAGGCGCTACATTTCTCCGTCTGCATTTAGTGCTAATTTTTATCTACCTGAAATCTGCCAAAGCAAGTTATAAGCTTGGTTAATCAGAATTTGTCACTTCCATTTTAAAAGTAGAAGCTGGTAAAGCTGCTTCATTGGTCAGGTTGGCCCTGGTGTATGGCTCCCAGCCGTAGCGAACATACCGGGGGTGCGGCACTTCCGGCGAAGAAACCACTACCCTGTTCCGGCGGATGGTGGCCTTTGCTTTTTTATACACCAGGTCGCTGCCGGCAATTTCGAACCCGCGCAACGCTTGCCCATCACTGGTTTGCATTCCTTTGCCAGAAAAAAACGTGCAGCTTACTTCAGGGCCTTTCACCTTGGCTGTTTTAATCAGCGGCCCGCTGTAAACAATATTTTTACCATAGGTTTGCGCTAAGGCCCATGCGGCCAAACGCTGGCCTACCTGTTGTTTCCAGCGCGGATGTACGTCTGTAGAATCACCTATGTCGCTGGTTACTGCCATACCCACTTTATTTAGCTGCGTGAGCAGCCGGCGCTGGCTATCACGGAAATAGGGCCAACTGGGGCGGCTGAGACTGGATAGCTGGGCATAATAAAACGGAAACTCGTAGCCCCATTGCTGCCGCCAACTGCGCACCAGCGTCCGGAATAATTCGGCGTGCAACTCCTGGTTATGCGCATTACTTTCGCCCTGGTACCAGATTACTCCTTTTATAGTAAAGGAAGTGAAGGGCGCTATGCCGGCCTCATAATTATAGGCCGGCTCGTACGGGTGCCGCTGTTTAGCCACCGTCGTATTTTTTATATTGATTCCAGCCCGTTCCCGGCACCAGTCCATTATAAAGTCGGAGGTCTGCCATTTGGGCAACATATCTACCAATTGCGGATGATGCTCCAGTGTATAGCGGTCAATCCAAGACTCGGTGTTAGAACCGCCCACCGCCACCTGAATCAGGCCAATGGGAATATTTAATCTCTGGTGTAATTGCTGGCCAAAAAAGTAGGCTACAGCCGAAAAATCGCGGGCACTTACCGAATCGCAGCGTTGCCAGCTTCCGGAAAAATATTGGAGTTGATTTACCTGGCGGAGCGTGGCTGAATCCCAGGCAAAATTGCCGGTTTCGGCTAAGGGTTTCATTCGGAGAAAGCGAATATTGCCGGATTGTTGCGCGCGTTTCATCTCCTCGCCGGTTCGTTGGGCCGCCTGCAGCGGAAAAGCCATGTTCGACTGACCCGAACACAACCAAACCTCCCCGACCAGAATATCCTGCACCAATATTTTTTTGGTACCCGTAGCGACTTCCAGCTGGTAAGGTCCTCCCGCTTTTTTTGGTGCCAGGATTGCTTTCCAGCGGCCATCGGCGCCGGCTTTGGTTTTTAGCTGCTCCTTGCCAAACTTAACCGTAATTTCTTCGCCGGCATCGGCAGTGCCTTGCACCGGTATCGGCATTTTTTGCTGCAGCACCATGTGGTCGGTGAATACCGCAGCCAGTTGCAATCCACCGTACTTTCCGGTCAGTTGACCGAAAAGCGTTTTGGCAATTATTGAGGCGCCTTCGGCTGTCAGGTGCAGTTCATCCGGAAATAAGTCGGGGCGATTATGCAAAGGGCCATTTAAATCAACCAGTTCAACCTTCCTGGCCTGGGCAATTACCGGAATAACGTTTTGTATCTGCCAGTACCAGTTGCGGGTACCGGATTCAAAGCGTGGATGGCCCGCAAATATTGGGGTGAGCCGGCAGATTAGGATGCGCACCTTCGGGTTTACTGCGCGCAGCGTATCAATTAAACGGTAATAATCGGCGGTAAATTCGTCCTGATAATTGGGCCAGTTGCGGGGATCGGTATCATTCAGGCCCAGATGAATAATAGCAATATCGGGTCTAAAAGCAATTGCCTCTTTATATTGCTGGGTTTTATGATAGGGCCGGTGTCCTTGGCGCAACAAAGTGGCCCCGTTTAAACCGAAATTTCCTACCTCATAGCCAGTTCCGAGTAGCTTTTGCAATTGGGCCGGATAGGAATTTTGTTCCCTATCTTTAATACCGGCTCCATAAGTAACAGAATTACCGATACAGGCCACCTTCTCCCTTGGCTGGCTTGGTGCGGCCAGGCAAGGGAGGGCAAGCATACCCGAAAACAGAATCAGGAAAAGCTTTATCATGTCCGGGATTCTTCGGTGGGGTTACTTAATTATTTCGCTTACCGGTACGGCTACAAAATATAAATCCCGGATGCCTTCGTAGATCATGCCAATGGTGTTGTCATCTATTTTGGTGAGTGCCGAATAACCGTAGCTTGGGCGTTCGTCTACCATGGTTTTATTTACCGGAGACCAGGTTTCGCCTAAGTCCAGACTGGCTTTGATGGTCATGTTGTTGCGGCTAAAAGAATTATCGGGGTTGCTGAAAAATGTTACCTCCCGGAGCTTGCCTTTCACTTTTACATTTGCTTTGATCAGGCTGCCCATGCAAACCGGATCGATCAAAGTATTATAAGAGGTAACGTGTTCTACCCAGGTTTTACCTAAATCGGTGGTGGTAGCTACGCTCCGGAATTCGCCGCGGTTATCGCGCATGTTCAGCATTAAGGTGCCCGGCGTGGTTTCTATTACCTGGCTCTCGGTGGTGTTGGCTTTGGGGCCGGCCAGGCTGCCAGCCCAGGTTTTACCGTGGTCGGCGCTGTAAATAATGGTGGAATAAGGCATGCCTTTTTCGTCCCAGTACTGGGCCGGGAAAACCAGTTTACCATCTTTCATGGCTATGCCGTTGCCGGGACCATTAAAGAATAAATTCCAGGCCGGATTTTTTACCTGGGGGGTAATGCTCACGGGCTCCGACCAGGTTTTACCGTCGTCGGCGCTGCTCACCACCACAAACTGACCGGTTTCGTCGGGCGAAAGACCGGGTTTAGAACCCGCAATAGACCGGTTTCCTTTGCTCCAAAGGGCGGCTACCCATATTTTTTTGGTAACCGGATCGAATAAAATAGCCGGATCGCCCACGCCATTGTTTTCGTGCGGTGCGCCCATGTCCATAATTATTTTCATGGGTTCCCAGGTTTTGCCGCCGTCGGTGCTCCGGCTCATGCCCACATCAATATTGCCGGGTAAGTCGCGCGAGGTTTCGTAGCGGATGTCGTACACCGATAACAAAGTACCTTTATCGGTGGTGGTAATACCCGGAATCCGGTAGGTATGTACTTTCTCGTCGCCGGCGCGCCGTATCGGTACACCAATTCTTTTCACGTAAGCCGATTTATCTTCGGTTATTTTTTGCCCTTTGTTCTGGCTGTTAAAAAGTTGCGTACAGTGTACCTCAACTTTTTCTCTGATGTCGGCGGTCTCTTTTAAGCTGGCGCTCAGCCAAATATAATGCCATCCTGGTTTCAGGGTCAGTTGCACCGGAATTTTAAAATCGGTACTGGTTGGGGTAAACGTTGCTATCGGTTTGGTAGCGGCAAATTTAGGTTCCTGGTCGGTGAAATAAACGTCTAGCTGCTTTATAGCCGGCACCGCCGATTTATTCAAACTAGTCTGGATGCCGGTATACGACACTTCCGATACCCCGGCCGGTACGTAAATACCAATCCGCACCAACGGATTCGCGGCCACGCCCAATAATACCGGGTTGGCCGGATCCGTACTGGTTATTATTACTTCCGGTTCGGACACCCGGTTATGCTGTTTTCCCACAAAACCAAAACTGCTGATTAATGCAACCAGCATAAAGCATAGTAACTTATGTTCTTTTATCTTTCTCATTATTTTTTAAAATATCAGCGCTTCTAATACCAAAAAGTATTAAGGCTTTTTTAGGTAATAATCAGCTTCTTTGGAAGAAACTCTTATATAATACTATTACTGGTGGCAGTAGATTGATACTATCTGGCATTGTATATTCGGTTCATCCGACTCTTAAGCATTTACAAAATTGTTGACTTTCGGGCGAAGGAAATATAATTGTACGAGGAGCGCCACCACTACAATTCCCGCCAGCATCGCAAAGCTTTTACCCAGATTGCCGGCGTCGGTCGACTTGCCTAATAAATCAGTAATAAAAGCGCCGGCAAATACCCCGGTCATATTCATCAGGCCATAAGCGGTAGCCCGGTATTTGGCCGAAACAAACTGGCAAAGAATAGGCATATTATTCGCATCGAACATACCGTAGCCAAAACCAAAGCAAAAGGCGGCTCCCACTACATTAAACAACGAATCGCCAAAACCAATCAGCAATAAAGACGGAATAGTTAAGCCCAGACCAATGGCGCTGGTGTAAACCCGGCCGCGTATATTTTTTTGCACCCATCTATCGGATAAAATGCCGCCGAAAATAACTCCTAAAAACGAAGAAGCTGCAATGGTAATGGTAGACAAAGGACCGGCCGTGGCCATGTCGATGTTTAAATTTTGGGCAAACAAGGTAGGCAGCCAGTTTTTAGTAGCCCAGCCGGGCAAACTGGGAATGGCAAAATAAAACAGGATAACCCAGAAGGAAATATTCGTAAATAACACGCCCAGCCCTTTCAATACAGAGGTTTTATCTTCCGGATTAATGCTATTAAAATTTGCCGCCGCCGCCGCATCTTTCTTCTCCCTTAAAAAAAATATTAAGACCACGGAATACCCAATACCTATTAAGCCAAACGTATGAAAAGTGGTATGCCACGAATAAGTAGCGGCAATGGTAGCCCCGAAACCACCTAATGCTTGCCCCATATAAAGCCCCGTCATGTGAATACCGATGGCCAAGGATCGGGTTTTATCTTCATGAAAATCGGCAATGAGGGATAAGCCCGCGGGTATATACAAGGCTTCGCTTACGCCCATAATGGCCCGCAACCAATATAGCTCCTGGAAGGTATCGGCATAGCCCATTGCATACGTAACGCCCGACCAAACAAATAAGCTGCTCACGATAATCCATTTGCGGTCGAATTTATCGGCAATAATGCCCGCTACGGGACTCATTAGGCCATAGATCCACAGAAAAATACCCATTAAATAACCGAAATTGGTAGCCGACTGTAATTCCGCAATATCTATTTGCATAGAAGGCCGCATGGTAGACAGCATTTGCCGGTCCATGTAGTTTAACAAGGCTACCACCCATAATAAACCTACCACTATCCAGGGGTAATATTTTCGGAATTTTGATTGTGTAGCCACCATCTGCATTTGTTAAAAAAGAGGTTTCTGTCAGCACCAATCAGCGCGAACACCTATATTATTTATGAAGAAATTTCCCGAGTAATAGCTGCGGGGTGCGTACGCCGGCTTTTATCTCACCACTGGGTATAAGTACTCCGTCGGCCCAATTAACGGCCGTGGTTGTAACCGGCACTTCATAAGGAATCGTGCCTAATTTTTTCCAGGTATCGGCATGGGCATTGTATTGCAGTACTTCCTTGCTAAATCCCGGATGGGCTGACTGTAAATTGGCTTTTTGCCCAATTAGTTGCTGTTTCTTCGCTTCGCTTTTTTCGGCAGCAATAGCCGCTAGCAACTGTTCGGTT
The DNA here is from genome assembly GCF_008629685.1 of Adhaeribacter rhizoryzae. GTDB lineage: Bacteria > Bacteroidota > Bacteroidia > Cytophagales > Hymenobacteraceae > Adhaeribacter > Adhaeribacter rhizoryzae. The sequence continues at coordinate 82,063 of NZ_VWSF01000015.1, forward strand.
TTATGAAACGTTTCGCCTTTATCGCCACCAAATAATAATATTTCACCGGCTCGGGTTGCCATACCGGTACCAGCCGATAAAGCATAAGGCAGGGATTGCTTTTGCTGCCATTGGTTACTGTTCAAATCATACCGGTATACCGAATCATATAAGTCGCTGATGCCATTGCTGTTTTTCTTTCTGCCGCCTATCAAATAAATGTATTGATGACCACCGCCGGCCTGCATCACCATTACCGCGTGGGAAACCGGTTTTGGCAAAGAAGGCAGTTGCTGCCACCCTGCCGTTGGATGGTTTAAATCAAGGCTAAAAAACTGATTGGAAACCCCGTCTGCCATTTCACCTCCACCCACATAAATGGTATTTTCAACAGCTGTAATAGCGGCATTCGTAATGGCTATGGGCAAGTCCGGCAGGTTTTTTACCGCTATTTTTTTAGTGGCTGTATCCCATTGTATTAATAGCACCTGGTTAGTGATGCCCTTATCGTTTTCGCCACCGGCGCAAATTATGCCTGAAGGCGTGGAACAACTGGCGCCGTACGCCACCGGGTTGGACAAATGAAAAAGCTTTGGGTTGGGTTTAATAGTATTTCCTTTAGCCTCTTTTTCAAACACGTATATATCGTTGTAATATTTTTTTGTGCCACCGAGCCAAGGCATCTTATCCGGAAAGTTGGCGCCGCCCGCTATTACCAGCACCTGGTGGTGAACGCCCGCAACCGGACCGGCCAGGCCTAAGGCCTTGGCTTGTCCGGTTAGGGCTGGCAGTTCAGCGGCCACTTTCCAGTTTATAGCCTGAACGGTTTGGCTTTGGGCCATCGTTTGATTATGCATTATCATTACTAAGAACAAAACAATTATGTGGAGCAACTCAAATTTCATCAGCAATCGTTTATAGTAAATACTACCTGTACACCCTTCAACCATAATGAGCATAATGCTTTGATAAACAAAACATTATAGACGTACAACGTATAACTTAAAACTTATTACTTTCTACCAATTGTGGGTTTCTGGATTTATAAGTCTCGAACGACAGGGCCTGTACCTCCTGCTGAAAAGCTTCAAACGATTGTGGGCTCATATTTTTTACCGGCAGGCGGAATTCACCGCAATCTAGTCCTACTAATTTCATGTAAGCTTTACCCGTAGCAATGCCGCCGTATTTGCCTAGCAAGCTGATCATATCAATGGATTGCTGCTGCAACGCCTGCGCTTTTTTAAGATCACCCTGGTTAAAAGCATCAATCAACTGGTGGTATAAAGGCGCGGCATAGTTGTAGGTGCTGCCTACTCCTCCTTTGGCGCCCAATACCAATGCCGATAACAAGTTCTCGTCGCGGCCCCACAGCAAATCGTATTTACTATTGGCAAAATGCAGGCACGAAAGAAAATCCATAAAATCTTCGTGGGTATATTTAATACCGACAAAATTGTTAATGCGACCATCCACTTCCCGTAGCAAATCAATCATGGAAAAATTAACGCCGGTGAGTACCGGAATGTGGTAATAGTAAAATGGCATTTCCGGTACCGCGTCGGCTACGGCCTGGCAACAAGCGGCCAGCATTTGCACATTTGCCGGTTTAAAATAGAAAGGCGCGGTAAAAGAAACGGCGTATAAATTAACACTTTGGGCATGGCGAGCCAGGTCTATGGCGTCCTGCAGGCAGGTCCCTCCTACCAACGTAATAACCTTAAAATCCTTATCCTGCTCCGTAGCGCGGGCCCAGGCTTCGGCTACACTTTTCTTTTCTTCGAGGGTTAGCGAAACGCCTTCGCCGGTAGAGCCGCAGATAAAAGCTCCCGTATTATTGTTAGCCTTCAGCAAGCGGTAATAGTCCGGAATAATGTCCAGGTTTAAGCTACCATCGGGGTGCATGGGCGTAAAAGGAGCCGCAATAAGCCCGGTTAATTGATTGATTTTCATTTGATTTTAATTAATAATAATTTCTTTCTTTTTTTTGTTGAAGCCCAGTGTAGTTAAGCCAGGCGGGTTTAGAAACCCACCAAGTTTGTTCCTCACAGCTTTTTTAGGCTAAAAGCTCCGGAAAAATTCCGGAGGTGTTAGAATTTAGCGTAGCCGGGGGTTTGTTCCAGGGCCCGGTTATTCGTTAAAGAGTTCCGGTCTATTGGCCACAGCAATTTATAAGCTTCAGTCGGCGATAGCGTGGTATGGGCATACACGTAATTATCTCCCATCAGAAATAACGCGCCCACTCACTCCTGGTACCTGGGCACTAAAAAATGGCTAATGAGAAAGCTATTATTTAAAAAATAATTTGGCATAGGATATCTAATTTCATGGTGATGAATTTGTATTAAGTAGGACATAAATAGTAAATAAGTGAATAGACTATTATAAATTCATTTAAACTATTAGCTCAAGTCTTACAACTCCAATAGTTAGCAGCTAGTTGTGTTTATAAATTTGTATCTTAGCAGCTAGGAGAAGTACTTTTTATTACAAGTAAATTGGTGTTCTGAAACTTATTTTTTTTAATTAGTATTTATTTAATTAAAATTAGTTTGGATTCACGTATTTACTGTTTTTGCTTTATGTAAGACATAATAAAGATTAAAATTATTTTCCCTGCTTCCAAACAAAGTCTTAATTAATTCTCAATTTTTTTTTAATCTGCCTTAACAGAATATATCTAGGCTATCTTCCGCAATAAATACAACCTATGGAGAATATGATCAATAAATTAGAGATGATTGATACCAGCTCACTGGTGGATAGAGTCGAAATGAACCTGATTGAATTGCTGGTAAAAAAGAATTTAAAGGTGGGCAACGCTATCCCAACCGAAATTGAACTGGCCGGAGCTTTGGGCGTAAGCCGGTCCGTTATCAGGGAAGCCTTGGTACGGCTACGAATGATAGGGCTGATTGAATCTAAAAAACACCGGGGTGCTATTATTACCAACCCGGACCTGCTGGCTCTGCTGGAGAAAAGAATGATTCCGCAGGTGCTGGATGATGGAACATTACGCGAAATATTTGAATTGCGCCTGGTGCTGGAAATAGGCATGGCTGATTTAATAATGGAAAGGGTAACGCCGGAGCAAATTGCCGAATTAAAGAAAATTGTTGCCAATGAACCCACACATACCGAATCGTACCAATTTCAGATTCAGCACGAAATTACTTTCCACGGCAAATTGTACGAAATATCGGGCAACGAAACGCTGAAAAAGTTTCAGAAAATGCTGCTGCCGGTATTTGATTATGTGCACAAAAGCGGCTTGTTAAAAAAAGATGCCGTTGTCCGGAAATTTGTTTCGCACAAAGGGCTGGTAGATATTATTGAACACGGCTCGGCTGAGATGCTGCGCAATGGCATGCGGAGCCACCTCGAAAACCATTTCGCCCGGTTATTTCATTAAGTTCCGGCCCTACCTTTATAGCTGAATCTGATAGGCCGAAAATATCACCTTAGCGGTTAAACATGATTAGCAAAGTCGTAACAAGAATTGGTGGAGAAGCCTAAATGGTTCTTGAAGCAGTGAAAACAATATTTTAAACAAAAACAAAGGGTGCTCTTATTGGCACCCTTTGTTTTTGTTATTAGCGATTGTTCATAGCTTTAATCTACAGGGTTCCATGGCTGCTTTGGTAGCGGCCAATAAAGCCCCAGTCGAAAGACAGCGTACTAATACCAGCTAATAAGCAGGGACTTCCATAGCGGCTTAAAGAAATCACCCGTCATTCCAGAGGAATCTTCTGTATAGAAGGCGTTACAGGTAAATGCCAGACTTAATTTATTACCTGTTTTTCCAACTCAAGCAGTAGATTCTTTTGTAATTCTTCGAATTCTATAGAATGACTGGTTGGAAATATTATTCGTTAGGCTGTCATGGAATACCACATTTACTTTTTGGTATAATTATCATCACTGGCCGGGCCTTGCTTTCCGGCCAGGCAGCTTTACCGAAACATCAAGGAATTATTTTAATCTGTTTTTATCTTAAATTCTTCTGCTTTAATTATTTTGAATTAACGCATTTTTGTACAAACCTATCTCCGACACCGTAGGGTTCAGCCGCGACGACTCGATGCGTAACCGCACTTTACTCGCTGTTACCGGCTCGAAACGCAGCAGCCTTTTATAACCAACCGTGGTGCCTTCGGTAACCTTTTGCCACTGCCCGTTATCCCAGTATTCAAACGTAAATTTTTCGATACGCTGGCCCACGGCAATATTTTCCTGCAAAAGCAACACGTCAAAAGTCTGATTTCCTTTCAGCTGCAGCTCAATGGTTGCGGTAGTATCTTTAATGGTTTTGGTAGTATAATAGGTGTTGTATTTGCCATCCAGCAGGGCTTTGCTGTTTTTACCCGCGCTAATTTTTATTTTGGCACCGGCCGCCAGGTTCGTCCGGAAGGTTGCATCCCGCAGCCGTTTCCATTCGCGCAGGCTTTTCACATCACTTTCGTGGATGAGCCCGCGGGTATCCGGCGGAATATTCAGCAGCAGCACGCCGTTGCGCCCCACCGAACTGTAATAAATATCCAGCAGTTTTTCCGGTGATTTTACTTTATTGTCTTCGGCGGGGTGATAAAACCAACCCGGCCTGATCGAAACGTCGGTTTCGGCGGGGTACCATACCAGGCCCGTGGTATTTCTAATTTTCTCGCGGCTACCCAAATCATTGCCGCGCATATCGCCCTGCGGTTTAAAGGCAATACCCTGTTGCGAATTGGCAGCGGTAACATTTTGGTCGAGGTTAGCCGTGGGCACTACACTCCATTCCGTTTCGCGACAGTAACCGGTTTCAGTGCCCACCCAGCGCACATCGGGCCCCATAATGGCAATAATAGCAGCAGGCTGTAGTTTGCGGATATGGGCGTACCAGCGGTCGAAATCGTAGACCTGTTTTTTACCGTTCGAACCTTCGCCGTTGGCCCCATCAAACCACACTTCATCAATCTTGCCGTACTGGGTAAGCAATTCGGTAAGCTGATCTACAAATAAATCGTTATAAGCATCGGTGCCGTAAAGCGGCGAGTTCATGTCCCAGGGCGACAGGTAAACCCCTAACCCCATATCATATTCTTTACAAGCCGCCGCTACTTCCTTCATCACATCGCCCTTACCGTTTTTCCAAGGACTGCTTTTTACCGAATGTTTGGTTGTGGCAGTAGGCCACAGGCAGAAGCCATCGTGGTGCTTGGCCGTAAGAATAACCTGCTTGATGCCGGTGACCTTTGCCTCGCGCACCCACTGGCGGGCATCCAGGTTGGTTGGGTTAAAAATAGCCGGGTCTTCTTTACCCGTACCCCATTCGCGGTTGGTAAAGGTATTCACGCCCATGTGAAAAAATGCGGTAAGCTCTAACTGCTGCCACCGGAGCTGCGCGGGCGAAGGCACCACCATAGCGGCTTTGCGAACAATTTCGGCCGCCGAATCTTCGGGCTTGATAACAGCAAAATTACGGTTATCGCTATTGCTGTTACTCTTTTGGGCATATACGGTTGCCGGAGCAGCCAGCAGCAGTAAGTATAAACTTTTGGTAATAAATCTCATTTTTTTTATTTATGTATATTTAACTTAAAAACCAGCATAGAAATAATCAAATATTTCCTATCCGGATTACTAGTCTGACCTAAATCAGGAGCAGATTTTCGCAACTCTTCAAACGGGTATGTTTCCTATTATTGAAATACCGATACCCAGGAAATCGGTAAATACCCTGCTACTTAAAGCAGCAGGGTATTTTAAATTACAAGTAAAGCCCTAGTTCAACTGATAAAGCTTTGATTTACATTATTTTAATTATGAACTTCATCAAAATTGGGGATACTACTTTTCTTTATTCAATATTTATTCTTTGGGATTGCACGAAGCTGCCCACCGAAATCCGAATAAAATAGATACCGGCAGCAAAAGCGCGCAGGTCCAATTCTTTTTCGTAAGCATCATTTTTTACATCTTTTATTTCTTTCAGCAACCGGCCATTGGCATTATACAGGCTTATGGTGAGTTCGCCGTTCTGCGGGCTGTTTAAATTTACCCGGAAGCGGCCCGGCGAAGGATTCGGATAAACTACCACGCCATCCGGATGAACAAAAGATTCGGTTGCACTTTTGGGCTGGCGGCTGGCCGTAGCACCTGGCTCTACAATAATCCCTTTTACTACAATCAGGCTGTTGCCGGCAGCCGACAAATTCTGAGCCGCATCTACGGCCTTAACGGTAAACTCATAAGCATCCCGACCTTTGGGGCTAGGCACCCTGTAAGTAGTGCCGGTAATTGGGGTGGTATGCAGCGGCGTGCCATTTAAATAAACCCAATAGCCGACTACGGCTACATTATCAGTAGCAGCCTGCCAGGTCAGCTCAATTTCGTGCTTTATTGTTTTTTTACCGGTAAGCGCCAGCGGTGCACCAGGCGCCTGGGTATCGGGAGTGGTTATGGTTATAGCCGCCGGACCGGATATATTGCCAGCTTTATCGGTGGCTACAACCACAAAATCATAACTTATCGACGACTGCAGACCATTAACAGTATAGGTTGTAGCATTCAGTTCTGCTATCAACTCACCGGCTTTGAATATTTTATAACCAGTAACGGCAAAATTATCGGTTGCGGCAGCCCAGGTTAAGGTAGCAGTTTCGTCGGTAGCAGTGGCGGTAAGATTAGCCGGAGCGGTGGGGGCCTCTGTATCGGCAATAACTACCAGGGTTTGGGATACGGGCTCGGCAGCCTGGTATAAGGCATTTCCGGTTTGGTTGGCCGTAATAATAGTGGTACCGGCGCCGGTCAGGTGAATTTTGCCGTTCAGGATAGTAGCCACCGCGGGGTCAGAGCTAGTATAGCTTACCGGCAAACCCGAACTGGCCACCGCTCCTGCATCAAAATCCAAATCATCTACCCGTTTCTCCGGCAACGCCGGGAAATTAATGGTTTGCGCACTTACCGGCGTGCTGGTATCAACATCCAGATTGGCATTAATAATGGTGTTAACAGCTCTTAACAACGCCAATGGGTTCGTATAATTTACATCGGTGGCAATATCCCAGTACATCAGGCCGGCCAGTTCCTGGTCTCTTACCAGTTTGGCTTTTTTAATAAGAGTGGTTTGTCCGTTAAAGGTATAGGTTCTGGTAACACCATTGGCGGTTACGGCAATTTCATCCAGGTTGGGATCCAGGTTGGGGTGCGCCTTCACAATATCGGTATAGGCAGTGGTTATAAGCGTGTTATCGGATGTGGTACCGTAAAAGGGTAAGCCCATGACGAGTTTATGCCGGGGATAACCGTAAGCCAGCATGTTGTTCAGGTCGCTTACAAACTGGTCGTAAGGGAACCGGTTAGGTCGTGGTCCATAGCTTTGAATCGAAATATAATCGGCGGCGGCAATGGCGGCGGGGGTTATACTATAATAAGCTGGATGCAGCGATACCGAAAAAAGCGAACTGGCAGGCAGGGCGGCATTCATTGCCTCAATCAACAGGCTGTAATCGGCCCACTCCTGCGCGGTCTCGCACCATTCAAAGTCAAAATCTACCCCGTCTAAAATTGTAGGCCTGCACAATGGCTTGCACCTGGCTGGCAAAATTACGGCGGGCAGCATCGGTTTTCATCATTACTTTCCAATCGCCGCCGGTAACGCCCAGGCGCAGGGTAGCCCCGGCTTTGCCTTGTAAAGATGTTTTTAAACCATCCAGCACGCTTACCCAGGTTCGAGAATCTTTGCCGGGTTGGGCGGCTTCGTCGTATTTCCAGTAGGCATTGGTTTTACTGGCGTTCCAGGAAGTAGCTACAATAGGATTATTTTTCAGGCCGGTAATTTCGCCGGCGCTTAAGCTCAATAAATTCAAGCTGGTTTCGTCTAATTTACCGTCGAAGTTCACGCCCAGTTCAAAATCAGTACGAATAAAAGGACCGGTGCGGGGCAGCAGACCGTCGGCATTTTTATAGGTCACGGCTTTGCTCTCGCCGTTAACATAAATTTTAGCCTGTTGGTAAGCCGCACCATTACCACTATAGGTTACCGCCACGTGGTGCCACTGGCCGGGGGTCAGGCCGGAGTTATCCAGGGTTACATAATTGTCGGCGCCATTGGCCAGGTGCAGAATCAGGCTGTTGGTGCTGCCCGCGCCCAATTGCAAATCAATGGTTTTGGTGGCAGATTCGTATTTCCGGAAAATATAGCTACCAGGCACCCATTCATCTACATATACCCATGAAGCAAACGTAAAGGCTGGTACACCGGCATTGGGCCGGTTCAGCAAATCTTTGCCGGTATTCATGACAGAGCCGTTACCAGCAAAATCCAGTACCCCGCTACGGCCGGCAAAGCTGCTCAGCGTTGGCTAATACGCCGTTGTTTACCGGATATTCAAAAAACAAATCGCCGTTGGCATAAGTATTGGTGGTCAGGTAAATAATATCGTTGTTATTCAGCAGCGACTCTTCGCTAATGCGGCCGGTTTCGTAAAAATTAGACCGGATATAGGTGCTGACCCGGCGGTATACAAAAGTCGGATTATCGGTAACAGCTACTAAACTCCCATTACTCATTGTGCCATTGTAGCTGCCCTTGTAATCTATAATATTGCTGCCATCCTGATCCATTTTCCAGTACGCTACCAGGCTGGCGTATAAAGGATGATAATTATTCAGGGTATTCTGGCGATCCAGGTCAGTGGCGGCCAAGTGGGTATTCCACAACCGGGCTTCATCAATTTTACCAGCAAAGCCGCTGCCTAATTCAAAATTGGCCGCATTAACCGGCGTGGTGGCAGGCAATAAACCATTGCCCCCGCTATACCACAAATTTATTGGTGCGCCGTCGATGAATACTTTTATCATGTTGTAAGCGCCCTGCGAGCCATCGTAGGCTATGGCCACATGGTGCCATTTACCCACCGAAATAGTTGAATTATCGGCGGCCGCATAGCTATTGGTGCCATTAGCCACGTGAAAAAACAGGCGACGGTTAGCTGCCGTACCCAGCTGCATGTCAATCCGGCTGCTCGTTGAACCAATTTTACTGAATACATAACTGTTTTCCCGCCACTGATCGATGTACAGCCAGGCCTCAAAAGTGAACTGGGATACCCCGTTTATTTCGCTGATATTTCCGAATGACGCCTTACTCGTAGCAGCGCCGGCAAAGCTAGCGGCTTTATTCTGAACCTGCCCGGCAACCGTAAAAGCTGAAGTGAGCATTAACAATAAGGTAATTATTTTCTTCATAACTAAGCTTTAGAATAATACATAATTAAATAGGAGTAAACTACTTATAAACATGCACTTGCCTGTTAAAGCTATCATCAGGTAAATTGGGTTGCCGGGTGCATAAAGGCTATCCGGCCATGACAGCAGGTGAATGTGGTGGTTAGAAAATCAGGTATTTTTTGCCTGAGCGGGTTCGAGGTTAGTTAAAATGGTGGTGCTTATTCCGGTTAAGTCGGGTTATGCTACCGGTTGCGGCAACCAGGCACCTTTGGGCGGCGGTAATATTTTATTCTTTCTGTGGGCTGCGTCTATTATGGTTTAGGGTTAAAAAGAAATATTACTGTGGTATTTTATTATTCAGGTTTATAGGGTATTGCTTAAAACCGTTGCTGGTGCGGCAGGCGTTTAGTTCTGGGGTATTGCCCGTTGATAGTTTTCCTGAGCCCCATCCGTTTGCATCAGGTTATGATTTAATGCTGGGTTTAGCAGGCCAAAACCTACAGTTGCAGCAAACCCAAGGCTTAGCGGGGCCAAGCAACCAGAATATTTATTCCGGTTGCTGGTTTATCAGGGCAACAGAGCACCCGGAACAGGCACCGGCGTGCGTCTGTTAGCGTCTAAATTCCCGCATAAGTGTTGGTTTATTTTCGGTTGGCTTCGTGCGACCGGCTTTTATAAAATAGCGGGTGAAACCGGATACCTTGCTGTTCCCAGTTCGGGAAATGCCCCTGGTTTAAGCGGTTTACAAAACTGTTAAAGTCTTTTTTCTCTACTGGGGTCCAGAGGGCTTCGGCAATAGCGGGCATCCGGGGCAGCAACATGTAATCCAGGTGCGCTACCGACGAAATAAATTCGGTCCAGATGGCGAACTGCCCGCCCAGAATTAATTTTTTTTCGGTTTCGCTCAGCGCCGCCGAATGCGGATTATACTGGTAAACTTTATCCAGGGTGTTCAGCGAAAACTTGGCACCTAACGGTTCGTCGGCCGGGTCGGCCTGGTACCGGTTAAAGTAAAGCGGGTTGCTCGGCGACATAACCACGTGGTGCCCCATTTTTGCCGCTGCAATGCCGCCTTTTTCGCCCCGCCAGCTCATAACAGTGGCCGATGGCGCCAGGCCGCCTTCCAGAATTTCGTCCCAGCCCAGTAATTTTTTGTTATGCGCCAACAAATATTTCTCCATCCGGCGAATAAAATAACTCTGCAGTTCTTCTTCATTTTTTAAGCCTTCGGCCTGAATCCGTTTCTGGCACCGCGGGCATTGTTTCCAGTAATATTTGTCTACTTCATCCCCGCCAATATGAATATATTCCGAGGGAAAGATGGCCATTACTTCCTGCAGCACACCCTGCAGAAACAGGAAAGAACTGTCGTTGCCGGCGCAATAATTCAAATTCAGTTTTTTTACATCCACGGCCCCGCTCCAGGTATAGGCATTGGGCACTTCCTGCGCATGTGGTGCGCAGGCAAACTGCGGGTACGCGGTTAAAGCCGCGCCAGAGTGGCCGGGCATTTCAATTTCCGGAATTACAGTAATATGCCGGGCTTGGGCATAAGCCACAATTTCTTTGGCCTCCTGCTGCGTATAATATCCGCCGTAGGTGTAAGGGGTGTTGTTTAAAGGTTGGGTATAAGCAGAATCGGGTTTGTAATAAATGCTGCCCGGAATTTCTTTGCGCCAGGCACCCACCGCGGTAAGCTTTGGATATTTTTTAATTTCCAGCCGCCAGCCTTCGTTGTCGGTCAGGTGCCAGTGAAACACATTCATTTTGTACCGCGCCAGCAAATCAATATATTCCTTAATGGCTGCTACCGAATAAAAATGCCGACTTACATCCAGCATCATGCCCCGCCAGCCAAAGCGTGGCTCATCGGTTACTTCCATACAGGGCACCTGTAGCGGCTCGTTCGTGCGCAGGGCCGGCAGGGTTTGCAGCAACGATTGCAAGCCGTAAAATATACCGGCTTTGGTATTAGCTTTTATTTGGATGGCTGTTGGCGTTACGGCCATTTTATACCCTTCAGGGCCTACTTCAGCTACTTTCTCCAGCACAAACGCAATATTCTTCTTTTCTTTTTTATTCACCGGCAACGCATAATCCGATATATTTTTAACCTGGTTGGCAAAATAAGTGGCCAGGGCTGCCAGCTCTTTATCTGTGCGTTTGTACTGAATAACCGTGTACTTATCAATAACAAAATGATCGCTGTTCATTTTAAGGTTGGCCGGTTGGGGAATAATATTTACTTGTGCCCGGGCCGGAAATAAAAATCCAAATAAGAAAAATAAAAGAAAACAGGTAATGCTATTTTGGTTATGAATCATTATTGGTAATAAATATGTATGCTAGTTTTCAGGCTGATTTTGCCCTGTCCCAGGCATGCCGCTTAGGACTAATATTTAATTTCTTTAGTCTTATTTAAAGAAGGAGCCTTTTTATTGAGTAGGCCGGCTTGCCATAGTCATGATAAAAGTTCTCTAACTAAGCTCCTCTTTGTAAGCTTTTGAGAGATAATTTAGTTAGGCAGTTGTTCGATTACCAGTTTAACCGGCTCCAGGTTAAATGTGGGATTAACTATTAGTTCGGTTTTACGGGCCACATTCGAGGTATTGGGCGAAAGCGTAATGGCAATGTTTTGGTTACCGGACCCAAATAATTTGCTTGGTTTGCACCAGGCTTTACTTTCTTCCGGTAACACTATCCACCACCCATTCGAATTGGCATTAACCACTACATCTAGTTTGCCGCCAGCAGCCGGCAAAGCTGCTAGCGTACCTTTAGGTTCTACGGTAAAGGCCGAAGGTTCCGGCTTATACGGCATGGGTTCTTTTTTGCAGGCGGTAATAAACAGCAACAACAGTATAGTTAAGCCCGCGAGGTAATTTATCTTGGTATTTTTCATTTCTAGCGCTATTATTTTGTACATAATATTTTACCAACCCGGATTCTGAGTCCATAAGCCGTTAGTTAGTTGCATCATCCGGTCCTGAATAGGTAAGAGATAATCGCGGGATAGATTAAACCCAAAGCCGTTGGGAAGAACCCGCTGGTAAGGATCGACATAACGGAGCGAAGCCTGCGCATTGCCGGTTAAGTAAAAATTAACCGATTTGCCGGATGGAGCGTTATCGTAATACAACAGGGCGTCTTTGTAGAGACCGGTGGCGGTGTTTTCCTGGGCAATATTGCTGCCCACAAACAAAACGCCCAGCGGCCTTTTGCCCGCAATCAGCACATCGGCCGCCGACCACCGGAAAATATCGTCCAGCCGCATGCCTTCGGCAGCCAGTTCTACCCTTCTCTCACGGCGAACGCTCTGAATAACCTTATCAAGGTTGCGGAAAGAGTAATCAGGATCATTGTTATATTCCCGGTCGAAATCCACGTCTGGCATACCAACGCGGGCCCGCAGCGGCTGCAGCGCTTGCGCTACCAAGGCCGGTGATTCACCTAGTTCGGCCATGGCTTCGGCATAGTTTAGTAAAACTTCGGCGTACCGAAACAGAATGGCCGGCACCGAGCTTTTATTATCGTCGAAAGTAGCCGAAGCGCTGTTGTACTCTATATATTTATACAAAGGATACCCGGTGGTGCTGCGGTTAAACCCGCTCTGATTAATGGGCGGAAAAGCGGGCACCACGGCACTTGGCTTCAGGGGTTTGCCCGGCACGGCCACCGTTTGGGAAAGACGTGGGTCGCGGAGGTCGGGAGATAATTCGCGGCCGTAAACAGCCTGTGCTTCGGTGCGGGCAGCACCTACAAATGGCGTTCCGGTCCGGGTAAGGTAATCATCAACCAAAGACAAGGTTACGCCAATATCGCCGCCGCCGGTAGATAAATATTTACTGATGCTGTGGCCAATATTTTCGTTGGCATCGTATTTCCGCCATAGCATTACCTCTTTATTACCTGCCAGGTTAAGGGTGGTATATAAATTGCCGTAATCTTCGAGGGGTTTGCCGGTAGTATAAATGCTCCAGCGGCCGCTGGTAATAATGGTTTCTGCCGCTTGTTTGGCCTGGGCCAGATAATTCGCGATTTTATCATCCGAAATATCTTTAGTCCAGAATGGGTCGGCGTCCTGCTTGTGGTATTTCTGCCAGGTGCCTTCAAACAAGGCTACCCGCGATTTAAATGCCAACGCCACATCTTTGTGCACGCGCATGCCGGCGTTAGTACTCACCGCTGGTATAAGCGCAATGGCTTTATCCAGATCGGCCAGAATAGAATCAACCACCACCACCCGCGAATCCCGGGCCAACTGTGTCATTTCCTGATCGGCGGGTAACACGGTATTTACCCAGGTTACATCGCCGTATTTTTTAATCAGGCTAAAATAAAACCAGGCCCGGAAAAACTTGGCTTCTCCCAGGTATTGGTTAATCAGGGCTTGGTCGCCGCCGGCATTTTTATAATTAGCCAGAAAATAATTAACCGACCTAATGTTGTTGTACTCGGTCAGGCGCGCGGCATTACCCTGCGACAAGTTACCGTTTAGCCGAGTATCCACGGCCGTAATAATCATATTATCGCTGGTAGCATCGGAGAAGGCAATACCGGTGTTACCGGTTATGGTTGGGTGGCCTGGAAAGCTTTCGTAGAACTGATTTACGTACAGCCGCAGTTCGTTGGTGGTAGCCAAACTACCTGCGGTAGACAGCACATCGAGCGGCTCCCGATCCAGGAAGTCGTCTTGGCAGGAAAAAGCTGCAAAAACACTCGCTAAAAAGTATATTTTAAGAATATATTTCATCTTGATCAGAATTAAAAGCTAAGGCCAAGGCCAAAAGAATAAATTTTGCTTAATGGGTATATTTTACCGGGCGCGGCGCCGCCCACCAGGGTTTCGGGATCAAACATTTTTGCCAGTTTGGTTTGGGTAAGTAAATTTTCGCCGGAGAAGAATACATTAACTTTACTCAATTTTACTCTTTGTACCCAGCTAACCGGCAGGTTGTAATTAATGGTCAGGTTTTTCAGGCGGAGGTAAGCGGCATTCTGCAGATAGCGGTCCGAAATCTGCTGGGTTTTTCCGACAAAAGAATTAATGGAACCTACCGGCGAGGCGTAAGGATTGGGATAATAAGCTCCCGGATTTTCCGGTGTCCAGTAGTCCAGGTGTTCTTTAAATACCGTTACCTGAGCCAGCGAGCCCGAGCCCCAGAAATAAGCATCCAGCAGGGCCGGCGCAAAATCGCGCTTGCCTATCCCCTGCCACAACATACTTAGCGATAACCCTTTCCAGGAAACAGATCCGTTCAGGGAGTAAGAGTAGCGGGCATTGCTGTTGCCAATAATGGTTAAATCGCCCATGTTGCCCAGTTGATTGGTGCCCTGGTTAATTTTGCCGTCGCTATTCAGGTCCTCGTAAATTACATCGCCGGGTTTCCAGGGTTGCGCCGACAAGAAAGAATGGTCGAGGCGGTTAAAGGCATCGGCTGCTTCCGGGTTCTGCACCAGGCCCGGTGAACGGAAACCCCAGATTTCACCCGCGGTTTTACCTACGTACCAGGCACCCCGCGGATCATTATTATTCGGGTTTTGGTATTTGGTTACCACCGATTTATTGTCGGCCAGCAAGCCACCGAAACTATAGGAAATATTGCTGTTGATGCGGCCCCGCCAGTTCAGGGATAATTCCCAGCCGCGGGTGCGCAAATCGGCGTTGTTGGTTTGGGGCGGCGTAGCGCCATACATATCGGCAATATCCAGCGATGGCCCCAGCATGTCGCGGGTGTTCCGCTGATAAATATCGAAGCTACCGGTAAGCTGGCTGTTAAATGCGCCAAAATCAAGGCCAACGTTCGCATTTTCTATTTTCTCCCAAGTAATAAATGGATTAAAAGCGCCCGGAACGGTAATATAGGCTTCGCGGCCGGCACCGTAGTACCAGCGGCCACCCGTTCCAATTCCCGGTACGGTAATGCCCATGTTCTCGGCGTAAGAATACAAACCGGCACCGGACTGGTTACCCAGGAAACCGTACGAACCCCGGATTTTTAACTGGTTTAACCAGGCCACATTTTCCTGTAAGAAAGTTTCCTGATCCAGGTTATACCCGGCCGAAACAGAGGGGAAAAATCCCCAACGGGAGTCGGCGGCAAATCGGGAGGAACCATCGTAACGCCCGTTTAACTCCAGCAAATATTTACTTTTATAATTATAAGATAAGCGGGCAAACCCGCCCCGCGTAGCCCAGTGCGTCCGGGATTCGCTAATGGCCTGGCTACCGGTAGCCAAAGAAATACCGGGCCGGCTGTTACTAATCAGATCCTGGGCTGTAGCAGCCAGGCTTTTAAATTCATTTAGTTCCTGCTGAAACCCTACCAGAATATCTAAACCATGGTTTTCTTTTATAGTAAGGCTGTAAGAAGAATAAATATTGGGCGAAATGTAGCGGGAGCTTAACATGTTACGGCCATAACTGCCTTTCAGCGGAATATTGTATTCGGAGCGGTTTACCGTTATGGGCGCGCCGTTTATGCCGTAAATGGTGCCCGGCAGTTTCAGGTTGGTTTGTTCTGAGGTAGATTGGCGTAAGTTTAAATCTACGTTGATCTTCCATTTTTTTACAGGCTCAAACTCCAGACCGGTTAAAATAGCCAGGTTGGTTTCATCTTCCCTGGATTCGGAACCAGACTGTAAATAAGGCACCATCGACTGTTCGGTCCAGTTGCTGTTTAAATCGTACGGCGATACGTTGGGCCGCATCCGGGCCAGGTTATGAAAGAAAAGGTTTTCGAACCCGGAAAACGGGCTGGTATATTTTGATTGGGTATATTTGGTATTGGCTTTTACTTTAACCCAGCTCTGTACCTGGGAAGTTACCGTGGCATTCAGGTTATACCGGTTGTAATCAATATCGGCAAAACGCATACTGCCCCCTTCTGTGTAATAACCGCCCGACACAAAGAACTGAGTGGTTTTGTTGCCGCCGCTGAGACTCACGTTGTGGTTTTGCTTTAGGGAATAAGGTTTGTAATGCAGGTTAAACCAGTTGGTATTGGCCACGCCGTTGGCGCTGTTTTCCCAGTTGGCGTAATCGTTGCTGTTTACTTCGGGGAAAATAGACATGCCGGCCGGATTCTGAATAAACTGCTCCAGCAGTTTCAATTTTTCTTCGGAATATTGCCGGGTACCCAAGGCATTAAAAGTAGCCGCATTAAAAAAATTAGCGAATTGTAATGAATTAGCCATATTGGGCAGCCGATTGGGCGTGGTTATGCCCACGTTATTTGTATAAGACAAGTTAGTTCAGTCGGCGCTGCCTTTTTTGGTGGTTACCAGAATAACCCCGTAAGCGGCCCGCGATCCGTAAATAGCAGAGGCCGAAGCATCTTTTAAAACCGAGATGGATTCAATATCGTTGGGATTAACATCGGCTAATGACATTTCCAAACCGTCTACCAGCACATAAGGGTTGTCGCTGCCGCTAATGTTGCCCATACCCCGCACGTTTAAATTAAAGCTTTGCCCCGGTTTAGTATTGCCGCCTATGTTCACGTTTAAACCCGGTACTAACCCTTGTAAACTCTGGGTAGCATTTACCACCGGCCGGTTTTCCAGTTCGGTGGCGCTTACCACCGATACCGCACCGGTCAGATTAATTTTTTTTTGGGTACCATAACCCACTACAACCACTTCTTCGAGATTAGAAGCGTTTAATTCCAGCGAAATAGTGCCCAAATCGGCGGCGGCTTTAACTTCCTTGTTCAGGTAGCCTACAAAACTAATTTCCAGTATCGCATCATCGGCCACATCAGGTATAGTAAAGGTCCCTTGTGCATTCGTAGAAGCGCCCTTATTGGTTCCTTTTACCAGCACCGTAGCCCCGGGTAAAGGATCGTTGTTTTCATCTACCACCCGACCCTTCACATTAATGGGCGGCACAACGCTGCTACTCCCGGCTTTTTTTGCCTCTTTAATAATAACAGTTTTCAGCTCTATTGTATAAACAAAGGGCTGCTGGGCAAATGATTTTTCTAAAGCTTCTTCGAGTGTAACATTCTGCACGTGCACGCTTACCCGCTTGGCCCGCTGCAGTAAGGCTTCGTTGTAGAAAAAATCGTAGCCGGTTTGCTTCCGTATTTCTTTTAAAACTTTGGCCAGAGGTACATTATCTTCCGAAAGGGTTACCCGTTGGGCATAAACGGTAGCGCTTACCGGCATGAAGACCGAGAGCATTAAGACCAGCGTTAGCTTCAGGCCCAGCAAGATTTTGGGTTTCGGGCAGGTAAATCTGCCGGTGCTAGAGAGGTAAATTTCCATACATCTTTGGGTATTTAATTAGGCATTGTAGTAAATTCAGCGGGCTGACCCGGTACCTTAATAAATAATATACTGTGGTTATATGTAAGTACCACTAGCGGGAGGATACCCCCAAAGAGAGGAAAAAAGTTTTAATTTTAACTGGAGTAAAGCATACCCTTTTGCCCAAAGTTCAGGCGCTATTCCTAGCTACAGCGCAATATTTTTGGGTGAGATGCTTTTTCCGGCTCAGCCAAAATAGCTGCTGGCATTTTTCTGGTAGTTTGACTATGCGCTCAGCCAACAACCAAAAAATATACTGCGCCGTAAGCGCCCCTTCCTTCTTATTAACAACCGAAAGCTTACTAACTCCGCTAAATAAAAACAGGACTTACGCAAACACATCCGGGTTCCCCAAGCTGGTCATTAGACTCAACCAGGTCGCCGGTGTTGCGTAAGTCCTGAAAATAGAATTAATGTTGTCTGTTTACTTAATTTAAATATATCCAGATACTTCTGTCAAGATTTCTACCCTAATAATCTTATTACTTTTGATTAACCTATTCTGTAGCCAGTAGTGGAAAATTTTTATCTTCAGTATGCTCCCGCGCCATAATAGATTCTATCTGTTTTACCACTTGCGGATGCGCCGCACTTACATCTTTTTTCTCGGCCGGGTCTGTAGCCAGGTTAAATAATTGCACCGGGCTGTTCCTGTCTTTTTTTACGTTCAGTCGTACGCCTTTCCAGTTGCCCATCCGGACAGCTTGCCGGCCGCCGTCTTCATGAAACTCCCAGTACAAAAATTCGTGCTGCACTTGTTTTCCTTTGTTCCGGAGGGTGGGCAATATGGAAACACCATCGAGGTTGGCCAAAACAGATTGCCCTACCAATTGGGCAAAGGTGGGCAGAAAATCCCACGAGGCACCCACAAAATTTGACTGGCGATTTTTTTTAATTACAGCCGGCCAGCTTACAATCATGGGGGTGCGGATGCCGCCTTCGTACAAATCGCGCTTAATGCCCCTTAAACCGCCGCTGCTGTTAAAATATTCCGGCATATTACCGCCTTCGCGGTGGGGTCCGTTGTCGCTGGTAAAAACAATTAACGTATTTTTTTCGATGCCCAACGTTTTGAGTTCTTTTACCACTTGGCCTACGTAGTCGTCGAGGCGCGTAACCATGGCGGCATAAGTAGCGAGCGGGTAAGCCTGCGGCTGATAGCCAACGCCATTCCAGGTAGCCGGAATAGATTTGAGCTGCTCATTAAACTGTTTTTTATAGGCTTCAAAAACCTTATCGTTGGCTGGTAATTGCAAGGCGGCGTGCGGTAAGGTGTAGGCCAGGTACAGGAAAAAAGGTTTTTGGGTATGGGCCGCCATAAAGGCCAGGGCTTTTTCCTGAATCAGTTCGGGGGCATATTGCTGCTGAACCGTTGGGGTATTAATTAAATTTACCTGTTGTTGGTTATGCCACAAATGGTCCGGAAAGAAATTATGAGACTGCCGCTGGCAATTATAGCCATAAAACTGGTCGAAACCTTGCTGGTTGGGTTCACCCGTCGAACCTGGAAACCCCAATCCCCACTTGCCGAATATGCCCGTAGCATAACCGGCCTGTCGGAACATTTCGGCCATGGTAAAAACAGAATCGGCTAACGGAAACTGCCCTTCGGGTTTTATTTCATAATTTCCGCGCACTGAAGTATGCCCAGTATGTTTGCCGGTCAGGAGGGCGGCCCGGGAAGGTGCGCAAACCGAGGTACCCGCATAAAACTGGGTAAAACGGATGCCATTGGCCGCCAATTTATCTATGTTGGGTGTTTTAATTAATTTCTGACCGTAAACGCCAATATCCCCGTAGCCCAAATCATCGGCCAGAATAAAAACAATATTGGGTTTATTTTGGGCGAAGCTGGTTAAGAAGCCAAGCCCAAACAAAAAAAATAACGTTGTTCTTCTTATCATTATTTTCCGTAAAATCGGCTATTTAGTTACTCGCCAATAACTTTTTAGCGTCTTCGTCTTCGTATTTATTTATCAGGCCGGTGAGCTGGTTTTGCAAAGTGGCCGTAATTTTTTCGTAGCCTTTCTGGCCGTATAAGTTATGCATTTCCTGCGGATCTTTTTGCAAATCGTACAGTTCCCAGCCTTCAACCCTTTTATAAAATCTGATAAGTTTATACCGGCTGGTTTTTACGCCAAAGTGCGGCGAAACCGAATGTTCTCCATTTTCATAATAATGGTAATACAGCGCCTCCCGCCCCTTGGCATTTGTATTCGTTAGTACCGGCAGCAGCGATTGACCTTGCATTTGGCGCGGTACCGGCAAACCAGCCGCTTCCAGCATGGTGGGCGCAATATCCAGGTTCATTACCATGTTGTTAGAAACAGTGCCGGGTTTTACTACCCCGGGGTAACGCATTACCATGGGGGTGCGAAAAGACTCTTCGTACATAAAACGCTTATCGAACCAGCCGTGCTCACCCAGGAAGAACCCTTGGTCTGAGAGGTATATAACAATGGTGTTGTCCGTTAATTTATGCTCGTCCAGGTAAGCCAGGGTACGCCCGATGCTGCGGTCTAGCGAGGCGGCGGTGCTCAGGTAATCGCGCATATAGCGCTGGTACTTCCACTCGGTTAAGGCCCGACCGGTTAAGTTACGGGCAATCAAATCGGCCTGAATAGGTTGGTAATAAGCATTAAACTTACCGCGCTGGGCGGCATTCATGCGCGTAATGTTACCGTCTTTTATTTCTTCTCCGGCCGGAAACATTTTCAGGTCATAACCCATCTGCATGGTTTTGGCTACGCTCATATCCTGCACCCGGGCAGCCTCGCGGTTTTCGTAAGTGTCGTAAAAATTAGAAGGCACCGGAAACGTGACTTTATCAAACATGCCCATATCTTCCGGGGCTGGCAACCAGGTGCGGTGGGTGGCTTTATGACCAATTACCAGGCAAAAGGGTTTGTCGGTGTTGCGTTTATTTAGCCAGTTTTCGGCCACGTCAGCCGTTACATCCGATACATAGCCTTCTATTCGTTTTTGGTTACCATCCATCATTAAAAAATCAGGGTTGTAGTAGTGGCCCTGGCCAGGTAATATTTGCCAGAAGTCGAAGCCTTGGGGCTTGCTCTCCAGATGCCACTTGCCCACCCAGGCGGTCTGGTAGCCACCTGCCCCTAATTGCTTGATAAAGGTGTCCTGGCTCCCATCGAAGTGGGAGTTCTCGTTATCTTTAAAGCCGTTTTTGTGGCTGTACTTACCCGTTAAGAGTACCGCCCGGCTTGGCCCGCAAATGGAATTGGTAACGTAGGCTTTATTGAACCGCACCCCTTCCTTGGCAATCCGATCAATATTAGGGGTTTGCATTAGCTTGCTGCCGTAAGCGCTGATAGCCTGGTAAGCGTGATCGTCGGAAACAATAATAAGAATATTGGGTTGCTTCTTTTTCTGCTGCGCAAAGGTGGTAAAGCCCGTTAAAAGGCCCACCATCAGTAAAAATAAATGCTTCTTCATGTGTATTAATTTAAATTGTATTATCTGCTCTTTCCCTCGGTTTTTATCTGCTGCAACAACCCCGACAATTCCTTTACTTTTTCCGGATGCTTTTCGGCCAGATTATTTTTCTCACTTATATCGGTGCTTAAATTATATAATTGGGGCGCTTCGGCATTTCCGGTTTCAATGCCGGTAAGTTTATTAAAGGGTATGTCTTTATTGGGCGCAATATATTTCCAGTTGTTTTTTACCAGCGATAAAGCGCCCCCTTGTTGTACCAGTACCTGCCGACCCTGTTTGGTTTTGCCCAGCAACGCGTTCATCAGGTTGTAGCTGTCGGGGGCATCGGTGGCGGCCAGCGGCTGGCGCAGCAAATCGGCGAAAGAGGCAATTAAATCAATCTGGCAAATTAAGGCATCCGAAACGCCGGGTTTTATTCTTCCGGGCCAACTCATGAGCCAGGGAACGCGGGTGCCGCCCTCATAGGCGCTGTACTTACCCCCGCGCAACGGCCCGGCAGGTAAATGGCCGTTTTGTTTTGTAACCGCTTCGTCTTCGTAGCCATCGTCCAGTACCGGTCCGTTATCGCTGGTAAAAATAAGAATGGTGTTTTTAGAAAGCCCCCGAAGTTCCAGTTCTTTTCTGATTTCCCCAACCGCCCAGTCTAGCTGCAGAATAACATCGCCCCGGTAACCCAGGCTGCTTTTACCTTTGAAAATAGTAGAAGGCATACGGGGCACGTGGGGCTCGGTTAAGGAATAAAACAGGAAAAAAGGTCTCTTTTGATTCGTCTGAATAAAATCTTTGGCTTTTTGCAGGAAGGTTAAAGGTACCTCTTCGTCGGTCCAACGGGCTTTGGTACCCCCGCTCATATACCCAATGCGTCCAATGCCGTTCACAATGGTTTGGTTATGGCCGTGGTTGGGTGAGGCCTTCATCTTTAATAATTCCGGATTATCTTTACCAGTAGGGTCATTACCCACTTTTTTATTGTAGTCAACCACGATGGGGTCTGCGGCATCCAGACCCAATACCCGGTGATTCTCCATAAAAACTGTTGGCACGCGGTCGGCGGTAGCCGGGAAAATAAAAGAATAATCGAAGCCGGTTTCGTTCGGACCAGGTTTAATATCTTCGTTCCAGTTCTTTTCGACGGCCCCTCCCAGGCCCAGATGCCACTTACCCACCATTCCGGTGCGATAGCCTGCCTTCCGGAATAATGCGGGCAACGTTAATCTGTTCGTAGGAATAATCAGGGCTGCATCGCCGGGCAATACGCCGGTTCCTTGTTTTCGCCAGGGATATTCGCCAGTCATGAGGGCATAGCGGGAGGGCGTGCAGGTAGCCGAAGAGGAGTGGCCGTTGGTAAACCGGATACCCTCTTTTGCCAACTTCTCTAAATTTGGGGTCGATATTTTGGTAGCGCCGTAGCAACCCAGGTCGCCGTAACCTAAATCATCAGCATAAATTAATACAACGTTGGGGGTTTTCTGCGCATAACCCCAATGCGTTATACCGAGCATCAGGAATAAAAGTAGCTTTCTCATCTGCTATTACATTTAAATTATAACTCGGTTTAAGGCTAATATTTTGCCGCTATTTATTCTTTCTAATTGTTGATTGATCAATATTGCCAGTAGCCTAGTTAATCAATATTCTCATTATAACTACGCCTCTTCCTGGGGCTATATTTAAATATTAACCGGCCTTATTTTTATACCGATATTTAATATTCAGAGATTAACGGCTGCTTTTAATGTTATTCATCTGCCGCTAACGGAATATTTTATTCTTTTTGGTAAACCCGCACCCAATCCACGGTCATCTGTACAGGCAGGTCATTATCATCAATAGCACCAACCCAATTACCACCCAGGGCCTGATTCAGAATTATATAATATTCCTGGTCAAAAGGCCATTGCTGATGATCGGCATTCGCTATTTTGGGATAAGTAAAGGTTTTTATTCCGTTCACAAAGAAATCCAGCCGGTCTGGGTACCATTCTAACCCGTAAATATTAAATGCTCCTTCTTTATAAGCTGGAGTAGCCGAGTGTACCGGGCTGGTTTTCTGGTTTAGTTTATCAATATACTGGCTATGCAGGGTTTGGTAAATATAAGGATCGTAATTCAGGTGCTCCATTATATCAATTTCGCCGCTGGCAGGCCAGCCACCGTATTTGCTATCCTGGGGCATTAGCCAAATAGCTGGCCAGGAGCCTTTCCCCTGGGGAATTTTGGCTTTTACTTCTATCTTACCGTATTTAAAATAAAATTTATCTTTGGTTTGGATGCAGGCCGTTTTGTACCGGGCCGTATCTGTTTTATCCCTGTTTAAAATTCCCCGTAAATAAAGTTGGCCCCCTTTCACAAAAGTAACGGCCGAAGTATCGGCACAATAACAGGCCCAGTTTGGCGACTTGCGGCCAGAGAAGCCCCATTTGGTCGGATCTGGTACGCCGGCCTGCTCAAATTCATCTTCCCATTTTAATACCCACCCGGCTGCTTTCTCTTTATGGGGCAGGGAAATACAACCGGTACATAAGAACAAGAGAAAAAGGCAGATTCGCTGGCGCATTAAAATATTTTTATGGTTGTTTAGTGCTATGCTAATTTGGTTATTTTGTATGCTTCTCTATTAAATTCTGCCGTTATGTATATCCGGCTGGAAAGTAATATTTTTAGGATATATGCAAAGTTGCCCTTTCAATCTTTAAATCCTCCCCCTACCCCCTCCAAAGGGGGACTTTCAATAGTTTTGCGAAAGTCCTAATCTTATTAATTTCTGATGCTAAAGCTTTATCTAACAGCCTATTTCAAACCTGCAAAAATCAATTGGTTTACCATCCGGCTTGGCATTATCATTTAATTATTCAGTTAATATTCTTATCTATATGCTGCAGGCTTGCGCAAGATATTTAACTATAAACCAAAGGCTGGCCTTAAGGTCAGCCTTTGGTTATTTATCTACTTTGGCAGTGCAACGAGAAATATGCTGGCATTGCTGTTTAAGTAGCTTTTAAATTTATTCCGTAGGGCCGGCATTCGCCTGCAACGGCCAGCCGGGGTTCTGGTACATTACCGATGAACTCAGGTCGGTAGCATTACCGGCAGTGATAATAAAGTGCTGAATGGCAATCGGATCTAGATAATGGGCCGCCGTCCATTTGTAACCCTCTCTTACCAGGTTGGTGTTGGCCAGGTTTATCCGGTAAGGACGCAAATATTGGCTCTCCGCTTGCTTAGAAATATTGGCCGTTCTGCCGGTGGTGCCGGCTTCAATTAACAAAGAGGTACCATTAGTTGCTTTATACCAGTCCTGCATTGGTCCCCAAATCTTGAAACCTTCAATAATATAAGGATTGGTTTTAAGTTGGTCCAGGGCGCGCCACCGTTTCAGATCTGAAAACCGCATTCCTTCGGCAATTAATTCGTTGCGGCGTTCCCGGCGAATATTATACAGGGTGGCATCGGTTAATAAATTACCGGCCGAATAAGCAGCAAAGTCATTTTTAGCTTCTTCGTTTATTCGGGTAGCCACCACCGTAATATTATAATCCGGATTAATGCCCGCTCTTTCGCGGATAGCTCGCCAATATTGATCTGCTTTGGCATCGATGGTTTTGTTTTTCAGGTAAGAAGCTTCAATATAATTCAGGTAAGCTTCCACGGCCCGGAAAACAATACTGCCCGTAGATCCCATACTGCCTTCCACTTCGGCACCCAGGTAAGAAAGACCTTTTTTAACGCCATAGCCGGTTACGTAACGGGTTTCGGCCAGCCCTACAATGTCCGGACGACCTTCCAAAATAGGGGTTCCATCGGAATTTTTCCGGTCCGATAACCGCATTTCACCGGGCGCTTTCATAAACAGTTGCAGGCGGTTATCCCGGTCGGCTTTAACTTGTTCGAAAGTATCATCGCCTTGGTAACCGGACGCGGCTGCGTAAATAGGCAAGCCGTTTTGCATAAGAAAGTTATCAACCAAACCCCTGGTATAACCGGTATTACCACCATTTTGGTTAATATAATGGTTTACATTATGGTTAATTCCCTTCGCCGGATCATACTTACGCCACAATAACACTTCGGAATATTTATTCAGATCGGCATCGGCAAACATGGTTAAATAAGTATTCTGAGAAGAATTATAACCATTGTCTTTCGTGTTTTTAACTAACTGAACGGCATCGGCTACCTGGGCGGCCGACTCCATAGCCTGCGTCAGGAAAAAGTCGATTTCGGTATCGATGTTCATACTGAAGTTCTCTACTTTACCAGCGCCCGGCCAGTTTGGCCCGCCAGGAACCTGGGCAGTACCTTTATGATAGGTGAGCCAGGTGCCTTCGTGCAAGGCAACCCGCGATTTGAACAACAATGCGGCATGTTTGGAAATCCGGTTCTTGCCGCCGGGAGGCGTGGTACTTAACAACATAACCGCCGAATCAAGATCAGCCAGAATAAAACGGGCTACTTCATTACGGGGCCGGCGCTTGGCCGCCAATGTAAGCTCCTCTAATTTATCCGGAAGCGTTTTCTTTATTATCGGGAAATCGCCCAGGGCCTGCACCTTGCTAAAATATTCATAAGCCCGCAGGAAATAAGCTTCGCCAATATAGTGGGAAATATTAGCCACATTACCGGTAATTTTACTGTTTTTCCAGCGGGGCACCACCGTTTCGATAAAATAATTGTTCTGGCGGATGTTATCAAAACTCCAGCTACCACCTGCTTGCGGCACCCGCCATTCGCCGGGTACCCAGCGCGTGGCATACCCGCTGGTCGCCTGGTTATCGGTATGGTTATCGTTGCCGAAAGTACCAACCGTAAATCCACTATGGGTAGGGAAATTATACCGGCCAATGGTATAGGCTGCCAAATCGGCTTCGCTCTGTAAATAATTAGACGGCGTTACATCAGATAAGGGCTCCCGATCCAGAAACTCGTTACAACTGGTTACCCCCAAAAAGCCCAGGAGTACCAAACAGGTACATATTTTATTTTTGATTGATTTTTTCATCATCTAGTTAATAGATTAATTAGAAGTTAATATTTACGCCGCAGGAATAAACCTTTGCCAACGGATACGTTTTACCATCATTCCACCCACTCAGAGCCACGGTTTCGGGGTCGAATACACCAATTAATTTAGTTATGGTCATTAGGTTTTCGCCGGAGATGTAAACCCGTACCCGGGAAATGCCCGCCTTAGCAGTAAGGTTTTGCGGAAGCGAATAGCCTAACTGCAGGTTTTTCAGTCTTAAATAGGCTGCATTCTGCAGGTAGCGGGTTTGGGTCTGCTGGTTTTTGGTGGTATTAAAATAGGGTTTAGGGAAGTAAGAATCCAGGTTAACGCCTGC
The DNA here is from genome assembly GCF_008629685.1 of Adhaeribacter rhizoryzae. Classification (GTDB taxonomy): domain Bacteria; phylum Bacteroidota; class Bacteroidia; order Cytophagales; family Hymenobacteraceae; genus Adhaeribacter; species Adhaeribacter rhizoryzae. The sequence continues at coordinate 108,363 of NZ_VWSF01000015.1, forward strand.
TATCCCGGATTTTACCATACCGGAAGTTTCATCCCGGAAAAAGTCTAAGTGATCGTTAAAACCGGCTGATTGCCACATACCACCACTGGCACCCCAAAAGTAAGGGCCATTAGGCATATAATCTCTTTTGCCTACGCCTTGCATAAACACCCGGAGATCAAAGCCTTTCCAGTCGGCAGTCAGATCCAGACTATACCGGAACCTGGGCGAACTGTTACCGATAACGGTCTGGTCACCGGTATTTCCGAGCACGGCCGAGCCGCCATCAACCTTACCATCCCCATCCAAATCTGCGTACATAATATCGCCGGCACTCCATCTGCTGCCCATATTTTGTTTTGTTTTTTCGATGTGGGCATCCATTTCTTCCTGGGTTTTAGCTATGCCAAGGGTGGTATAACCCCAGATTTCGCCTACTTTCCGGCCATCGTACCAGGTGCTGATATTGCCCGTAGTATTGGGGTATCTGGTTACCCGTTGCTGGTCGTCGGCTAATACCGCACGCACGCCGTAACCAAACTCGCCAATTTTATCCTGCCATTTAGCTTCTACTTCAAAACCATAAGATTCCATATCGGCATTATTTACCTGCGGAACCGCCGTACCCAACGTAACCGGCAATTCCGGAGCGGGGCCTACCATGTCAAAAGTTTTGCGTTTAAAGTAGTCGGCGTTTATAAACAAGCGGTTATCTAAAAGTCCCAGGTCCAGCCCAACGTTCCAGCTGGTTACCCGCTCCCAGGTTAAGAGGCTACTTACCAAACCAGGTGCGCTGGCAGTGTTGGGTCTTTCTCCATTAATTAACCAGGTACCGTTGTTAACCCCAATGGGCATTTTAGCATAAAACGGATACCAGTTGCTCGTATTCTGATTGCCCAGTTCCCCGTAAGATCCCCGGATTTTGAACAGTTTTACTGCATTAACAGCCCAGAAACTTTCGTTGGCCACGTTCCAGCCGGCAGATATAGAAGGGAATAGGTTCCAGCGTTTATCTCTGGTGTAGCGAGAGGTCCCATCGTAGCGCGCATTAATTTCCAGCAGGTAACGTTCTTTATAATTATAATTCAAACGTCCGAAGAAACCAGCGGTAGCCCAGTGCTGATATTGCCCTTCATTGGCCCGGCTATCGTTGGTAGCGGTACTAATGGTGGGCAGCGTAGGCGTAATTAAACCGGTACGGGAACCAGACAAAGTACGATACTTCATTAATTCGGAGTTAAACCCGGCCATTACTTTAAACTGATGATTCTCCTTTATAGCGAACACGTAGTCGGAGAAAATATTAGTAGTAAAAAAGTTATCTTTCCGGACATACTCCGAAACCGAACTTAAACCGGCAGAATTACTACCTACGGCAACCGGAAATGGGTTGCCTGCCACATCATAGCTGTAAGCCGGTAAAAAATCGTTGTGAGAATTGGTATTAGTAACCCGGTAATTACCGTTGGCAATAATATTCCAGCCTTTCAGGGGTGTAAGCGTTAGTTGGCCTTGCTGGTAAAGAAAATCGGTTTGATCGTTGTAGCGACCACCACTTACCAACTGGGCTATTTCGCTTGGGTCAGAATAAAAGCCATTTGGGTCTTTAGCCGGCACGGTAGGCCAGCGACGGGCAATATTATGATAAAACAAACCATCCTGATGAGAGGCGCGCGTGTAATCTTCGCGGATATACCGGGTGGTGTAATCAAATTTGGCTCTCTGGCTTAACTTGGTACTAATTTTACCAGAAATATTATAACGTTTAAATTCGTCGCCGGAATAACGGGATAAACCGCCCTGGTCCAGGAAACTACCGGAAGCAAAAAACTGCGTGTTTTCGGTGCCCCCATTTATGCTTAGGGAATGGTCCTGGGAGAAAGCTGATTTTTTATACTGCTCTTTAAACCAATCAGTGTTGGCATTGGAGCCAGTATAATATTGCCACCGGTCGCCGTTCGCATTCGCCACTGTGGTATAGTCAATTTCTCCTTGCTGGTATTGAACTATCCGGTCCAGTACCTCTTGCGAGAATTTGGGACCTTCGCCATCATTAGCCGCCGCTTCGTTCCAATATTGGGCAAATGTATGGGAATCCATCATGGTGGGCAGACCAATGGGACTGGTAGAACGAAAATTATTCGTATAGCTAACACTGGTTTTACCGGCCTTACCTTTTTTAGTAGTAATTAAAATAACCCCAAAAGGAGCCCGGGAACCGTAAATAGAGGCTGCTGCCGCATCTTTCAAAACCGTAACCGATTCAATATCCTGCGGGCTAATGGTATTCATGTTCCCCTCCATGCCATCAATTAATACCAGCGGGCCCGAGTTAGAACCGGCGCCAATGGTGCCGGCACCCCGGATATTAAAATTAAGGTTTTGGTTTAGCTCACCACCCAAACCGCCGGTCTGTAAATTAAGGCCCGGGATAAGCCCCTGCAGGGCCTGCCCTACGTTTTGCACCGGCCGGGAATCCAGCGTTTTGGCATCGATCGTGGATACGGAACCGGTTAAGTTGGCTTTCTTTTGCGTACCATAACCTACTACTACCACTTCTTCGAGTTTAGAAGCGTTTAGCTCCAGCCTGATGGTGCCCAGATCGGTGGCGGCTTTTACCTCCTTGTTCAGGTAGCCTACAAAACTTATTTCCAAAACCGCATTATCCGGAACATTAGCCAGAACAAAAATTCCCTGGGCATCGGTAGAAGCACCGTTTTGTGTTCCTTTAACCAGAATGGTGGCGCCGGGTAGCGGACTACCGCTTTCATCCACCACTTTACCTTTTACATCAATGGGTGGCGTGGCTTTGACACTTTCGGGTTTCTTGGCCTCATTTATTACTACGGTATTCAGGGCCACGGTATAAACAAAAGGTTGCCCGGCAAAAGACTGGGCCAGGGCTTCTTCCAGGCTAGCATTCCGCACATGAATACTAACGCGTTTGGCCTGTTGCAGCAAGGCTTCGTTGTAAAAAAAATCATATCCGCTTTGCTTTCTGATTTCCTTCAGCACCTTTTCCAGTGGTGCATTATTTTCGGAGAGGGTAATTTTCTGGGCATTTCTGCCGGCACTTACCGGCCCTAACGCAAACAGCATCAAGACAAAAGTAAGCTTTAGAACAAGCAAAACATTACTTCCCGGGCCGGTAAACCAGCCTGGTTTTAAATTATATATTTTCATACATTAGGGGATGTTTAATTATTCATTGAGATGACTGTTGCAAGCGAGTTATTTCGGTGAGCATTCTTAGTGTTAGCCGGAAGTGTTACCAGCACTTCTGGCTTTTTCTGAATTACTCTTGGGCAGAAGCATTCCGTTAAGGCATAACCGTTACCCTCCTTCCTGCTATTTTAAACTGAACATTGCCGGTCAGTTCTAATATTTTCAGCGTTTCGGCCAAACTTTTGGAGCGCGAGACAATGCCTCCGAATTTCATATTCCCCAGGTCGCCTTCGTAAGCAACTTCTATATCGTACCAGCGTTCCAGTTTACGCATGATGCTTGGCAGATCTTCCTCTACAAACATGAAATAACCGTTCTTCCAGGCTATGGCGGCTTCCACATCTACCGGCTGAACCGCGATTGAATTGCCGGCCGCCGGAACAAGCGCTTGCTGGCCCGGCTCCAACAATTTCCCTTTAGTTTCGTTGGGCAGCAAAACCCGCACCGAACCTTCGAGTAAAGTGGTTTTCAGGAGCGGTTCATCGGCGTAAGCACTTACATTAAAGTGGGTGCCTAATACTTCTACTGTTTGTTTCGGGCTCACCACCCGGAAAGGTATCTTTTTGTTTTTGGCCACTTCAAAATAAGCTTCTCCGGTTAATGCTACCGCGCGCTCCGCACCAGTAAACCTAGTAGGAAAGCGCAGCGAAGAACCGGCGTTCAACCATACCCGCGAGCCATCAGGCAGATTTATCTGGTAATAGCTCCCTTTGGGAATCTCAATGGTATTATAAGCCAGTTCGGCCTTCCCCTGATGCGCAACTGCCGGCTCAGTTACATTATAAATAATTTGGCCATCAGCCTTTTTAATAATGCTGGCGCCTGGTTGCCGGGCTAACTCGCCCGTGCCAGTATCATCTAAAGCTATTTTAGAGCCATCAGCTAAAGTCAGAGTAGCCTTATTTTCTCCTGGAAGAATATCTTTTTTATTTGAGGACAGGGTTATTTTTTCGGCAACAGCTCTTTCGTGGGAGAATTGTTGATAAAAGAACAAAACCGATGATAACACCGCCAGCATAATTGCAGCAGCCACCATCCAACGGCGCGGCATAAAGGATTTATTTCTTTCCCGATGTTTAATATCCTGTAAAATCTGGTGATAAAGCTTATTTCTTATATTCCCCTGCTCCCCCATTTCGGCCGTATTCCAATCTAGATTCTGCTCTTGTAGTTTATCATAATATTCAAATAGCATTGTTTCCTCTGCCTTACTCGCCTCACCGGCAAGGTATTTCTTCACTAATTCTTCGAATTCTTCTTTATCCATCATATTAAAATTCACCCGGAATCATAAGTAGGTACCTAAAGGGCAGGCATACCCCCAAAGAGAAGTAAAAAATGTTTTTGTATGATAAATTAACACAACCAGACCACGAGTTAAGCTTAGGAGCAATAACTTAAAGGAGTGGCAAATAAGAAATAAAGAAATATTACAGCCGCTTTCAAGGCACAAGCAGCTTTAGCAGCCTTAAGAGGTAACCTCATAACAGGGTATTAGCCGCCGGCTAGACAAATAAGACCAAAAGCTCAACTAGTGCATTAACCAAAAATTCTGCTATTCTGTATCAGATAGCGGTTGATTTAACTAAGAACAGGAGTTTAGTGGTTTAAATTATTGGCATGAAACAAGAAGACAGGAGTTGGTTACTAAGTAACCTTTTAGCAAGTTACGCTGCGTCTGGGATGTTTAAAAGAGGTGCGTTAAACAGTTAAACGAACACAATATAAAGCGGCAATCCGAAGTAGTGGGAGAATATTAGCAGGAGAATTGTAAAGATTTAAAACCACCCATTTATGAAAGAAACAGCGGTCCAGAGGAGGAAATCACCTAAAGTGGTACGCAGTCGGTTCAGAGCTATGGTTATTTGGTTTTCTACAGTTTTAGGTGCTATTCCCAACCAATTTGCAATTTCTTTGGTAGAGAGATGTTTTTTCCGGCTCAACAGAAATATTTGCCGGCACTTTTCCGGTAACTCCGTAACACCCTTTTCCAGCAACCGGTCCATATCCGCTGTCATAAGAGCACTCTCTCCTACATTAACCACAGCAGGATTTTCAATTACATAAGAATGAGCCTCCCGCATCTGACCGGCACGTATTATCTTAAATACCTGGTAGCGAACAGCTGTGTATAAATAAGAATTGAGCGAATCAACCACCAGGCTGTTTCTTCTCATCCATAAACTCACCAGCACATCCTGCACAATATCTTCTGCAGCTTGTCTGTCGCGCACAATATTGTAAGCCGAAAGATAGAGTTTAGACCAGTATCTGTTGTAAATCTGTTCAAAAGCAGCCTGATCATCCGATTGCATCAATACAAGTAGTTTCTCGTCTGGCCATAACTGAACGTCATCGGTACACATATTAAGGCATTAAATGGTTAAAGCTCATAAGCAACTCATAAGCAAAGAGACAAAAATAAATTCTACTATTATTTAATTGATTATTGATAATCAATATTTTAAATTTATTTATAACTATCTGCTTACTTACCACTACTACACCAAACTAATTATTACTAAGCAGACAATACCCCATAAAAAAGGATAAATTGAAAAACTTAACCGTTCAGAAGATTCTAAAGACTAAACTGGTAGAACACTAGTTATAAGCTGAATGATAAAGTTAAACCCGCTCCGATTAAAATTTTAAGAACAGATTCAATTATAGTGCAAGCGTTCAGCTATTTAAAGCCTGTATTATGTCTTACATAACCAAAGTACAAGGTTTAATTTTTTATTCCAAGTCTTTTTTAATTTAATTTTGCAAAAGCTTATTTCTTCAAATAAATTTTATCTAAAAATGAAGCGTAATAAGAATAGGCGTAAATAGCTAATCGATAAGGCTTAAACACGACTCTAGCATTTTATTATCAGGTGCACTGGCTTCCCTGGTCGGTAACAGCTTTTATTCTTAATCCACCTGTCCTAATTTTTTGGGGTACCATACATACTCCTTCCTCCGATTCCTGGTACATCTATTAGCGCTTGTTGGTCAGGGGCTTTACAAAGAGGTGCTGGCTTACCCGCACTAATTGGTTTCTTATGTATTTCTTTTCGTCAGTACCGGATTTTGCAGTCCCGCTTGCTTTACTGCTTACCTCAGGGTAAACCAGCTTGCGGCTTATTAACAGGCTCCACCAACTTGCCTCTAAGAGACTTGCACCCGCTGGAATATTTTGGTACCTTACAGTACCTGATGCCCATACTGGGCGCACACAACAGCTAAAAATTATTAAAACATTTCTAGCCCAACCGTTGCCACCAATACCAAAATATCGAACAATAAAATATTTGCCGAATGATTAAATATTTTCAGCTTATCATAGTGCTGCTTTCGACTATTTCTTATGTGCATGCGCAAAAAGTATTTGACACACATATTCATGGGAATACCGATCCGGCTACGCAAATAACCAAATTAAAAGCGGCAGGAGTATACAAAGCGGCAATAAGTACATCTTGGAATATTCAAAGTACTTACAAGTCAACTTCTGATTTTACTTTCCTTCATGGCATAATGCTTGTTTGTCCAAATGGGAAGGTTCCCTACAGCAATCAATATTGTTTTGAAGACAAAAAAGATTTTCCCAATATTAATTTAGTAGAACAGTTAATTAAAGAAAATAAAATTCAGTTTATTGGAGAAGTACTTAGCCAATATTATGGCATCTCCCCTTCAGATGAGCGGCTATATCCCTATTACGAATTAGCAGAAAAATACAGAATACCGGTCGGCATTCATACTGGCCTGGCGGGTCCAGATCACGGATCGCCTAATTTTAAGGTAAGATTAGGAACACCAATGCTACTGGAAGATCTCCTCCAGAAATATCCTAAATTAAAAATTTGGATTATGCACGCTGGAGCTCCATTTCTCGATGATACCATCGCGATCATGAAATATTACGAAAACGTATATGCCGACATTTCTGCCATAAATAATCCGTATATTTTCCCACCGTCAGATTTTAAAGCTATTATGAAAAAGCTGATTGATGCCGGACTTGAAGACAGATTAATGTTTGGCTCGGATAACGGAAACATTGACCTTGCCATTGAAAGCATTGAAAAATTAGATTTTCTCTCGAATCTTCAAAAAGAAAAAATATACTCAAAAAATGCCGAGGTTTTCTTCAAAACAAATAAATAGCATTGCTGGCAACGGCCCCACCAGAATTATCTGATGGGGAGCGCCTCTCACATTACGGTACGTACGGGTCGCGTATTCGGCGTCTCGTTCGGTTGTAAAGCTAAATTTTGGTAGTAGTCTAACAAGGATGCCTAACCTTTCTTTACCAATCGTGGCAGTGTAATCTTTATAATTAAGATGGGGCTTTGGGCTACTGCCCAGCCAACATTCCTGGTTCTACTCCAGGCCTAAGCCTGCTCTGCCGAAATGCTTAAACGAAGCAGGTTTTCTCTTTTCCGCTCAGCATACTTTTAATTACGCAAAAGGCAGTTACGCGTGTTATTTTTGAGTGTTTAAAGCTGTTGTAAGCTACCATTTAAGATATAGGTTTTACCTTTTTGGGTTTTCAGCGAAATTACCTGGTTGCCGTACCGAATCTGGCAGGTATTACCCAACTTCGATAATATTTTCACTTGCTTTAATTGGCCATTTTCCCAATTCAGGTCCAGGTCGAAACCTCCGCGGGCGCAAATACCGTGGATGTAGCCTTTTTGCCAGGCAGCCGGTAAAGCTGGCAGCAGTTGTATTTCGCCGGCATGGCTTTGCAGCAGCATTTCGGTAATGCCGGCAGTCGCGCCAAAATTGCCATCTATCTGAAACGGCGGGTGCGTATCGAATAAATTAGGCAAAGTAGATTTACGCAGTAAGGCCAGCAAATTTTGGTAGGCCGCTTCACCGTCCTGTAACCGGGCAAAGAAATTTATAATCCAGGCGCGGCTCCAGCCGGTGTGGCCACCACCCTGCGACAAGCGAGAATCAATGGTTTTACGGGCGGCGGCTAATAGTTCAGGGTTTTGTTGTTTGGTAATCTGGTTGCCGGGGTGCAAGCCAAATAAATGCGAAATGTGGCGGTGGCCGGGCTCCGGTTCGGCAAACTCTTCGGTCCACTCCATAATGCGGCCGTCGCTGCCAATTTTAGTTGGTGCTAACCGGGCTAATACGCCTTGCAGTTTGCGCCGGAAATCAACATCCTGGTTCAGGGTTTTACCGGCCGCAATGGTATTGGTTAATAAATCCCGGATTATCATGTGGTCCATGGTAGGGCCCATTACCATGGTTGCAATATTGCCATTTTGGGTTTTAAACTGGTTTTCCGGCGAAATAGACGGTCCTGATACCAGCTCTTTGGTGATTGGGTTCTCGACTAACCAATTAACACAAAACGCGGCGGCTTCTTTCATAACAGGGTAAGCCAAATCTTTCAGGTACTTTTTATCTTCGGTAAATAAATAATGCTCCCATAAATGCTGGGCGCTCCAGGCCAGGCCCATCGGCCACATGGCCCATTGGGTTTGCCCGTAAGGTTCGGTAAAATGCCAGGCATCGGTAGTAAAATGCGCTACCGTACCCTGCAGGCCGTACATGTCGCGGGCGGTTTTGCGGGCATCCGGCCCCAGCGCTTCCAGAAACTTTAAGAATGGCAGGTGCAATTCCGATAAATTTGTCTGCTCGGCGAGCCAGTAATTCATCTGAATATTAATATTTATATGATAATCGGCGCTCCAGGGTGGGGTTAAGCCATCGGCCCAAATACCTTGTAAATTGGCGGGCAAGCCACCCGGGCGCGAACTACTGATTAACAAATACCGGCCAAACTGGTAATACAATTGCAATAAATGCGGATCTACGTTACCGGCCTGCATGGCCTTAACCCGGGCATCGGTGGGGTAATAAGCTGCCTCGGTAATTCCTAAATTTAAATCTACGCGCTTAAAATATCGCTGGTAATCTTGCACATGTTCGGCTTGCAACTGGCTAAAAACTTTGCTGGCGGCAGCCGTTAGCTGTTTATTGGCTGTAGTTAAAGGTTCGTTGCCCCAATAATCGGTAGCAGCTGTTAGCAGCAGCGTTACCGTATTGGCGTTGCTTACGCTTAGGCCATTTGCGGCGGCAGCTACAGTGCCACCTTCGTTTAATATTTTTATTCGGGTTGCCATTTTCACGCCCACACCACTGTTCACGTGTTCCTGCAGGGTTAGTTCGTTGCCATTGGCGGCTAGGGTGGCTTTATTGCCGGGCCGACTTAATTTAACATTAAAAGTTAGCGCACTCGGTTTATCGGCGGTAAGCCGTACTACCAGTACCTGGTCGGGGGCGCTGGAAAATATTTCGCGGGTATATTTTACGCGGTTGGCTACGTAACTTACACGGGCAACGGCATTTTCTAAATCCAGTTCCCGGCGGTAATCGGTTACGGTTTGCGGATGCGAGAAATCCAGTTGTAAGTCGCCGAGGGTTTGGTAATTGCTGCCTGTTTTTTATCGCCCATCATTTTTTCCTGGGCCATTTTTTGAGCTTCGGCGTACTTACCCGCAAACAACAACTGCCTAACCGGCGCTAAAGCAGCTTTGGCCTGCGGATTCACAAAATCTTCCGGTTTACCGCTCCAAACGGTTTCTTCGTTTAACTGCAGCCGTTCCTGGGTAATACCCCCAAATACCATAGCACCCAAGCGGCCGTTACCCACGGGCAACGCTTCGTTCCAGTTATTTGCCGGATGCATAAACCAGATTTTCAGGTCGGATGGCGGAACAGCCGGTTGTACGCTTTGCGCATTTAAAGTGAACGCCTGCAAAAAATAAAGAACCAGGAAAGGAGCCGCGAAGATGATTTTGCTTCTGAAATACATAAAAGCTTTTGTTTGATACTAAAACTAGCCCGAAACTTAGCTAAAAAATCCAGCATTTAAATATTCAGTCAGGCAACGGCGTGGTAATATTTTGTTTGATTTTAGAGCATCCAGGAAAAAATTAACCAGGATAATTATACAAGCGTTATTTGCTCTCCTGGATTACGCACTGGTTTAAGCGTCTAAATTATAGAAGCCATATAGAGTTTGCCGAAACAGCTTAACCTACTTTGATATTTTAATAGATCCTTCGACGAGCTCAGGATGACAAAAGGTGTTTTCTCAAACCAAACAATTTGGACTTTTATGGGTTATCCTCTTTCGGAATCAGCCCCGTAATATTTAACTAAATAATATTCTGAATACCCACTTTTTTTATAGGGAGTAGGCCCAATGAAGCCGAAACCGGGAATACACCTGTTTCAGAAATTTATTTGCCTTAAGAAAAACAGGCTGGCTATAAATAATTTGCAGGGTTTAATAAGCGTAACTAAACCCACGTAAAAAAGGTAATTTAAATGTACGCTAAAGACCGATTTTATTCCGGTATGAACTATAAAGCAGAATCTCGAAACGGCACGAACTATATGGCCGCTCCTACCCTAATTGGCGCTTACGCTTGCTTGTTTGGCGCATTTTGGGCTTATACCGGTTTTACTACCAGTAATTTTACCAACTGGCTTCTCGAAAACACGCTTACCATTCCGTTTATAATATTATTATACTATCTGAACCGCTGGCATAAATTCTCGGCGCTGGCGGTAAGTTTAATATTTATTTTTTTGATGCTGCACGTGTACGGCAGCCAGCATACCTACGCCGAAAACCCGTTTGGTGATTGGGTTAAAGACCAGCTAAACCTGCAACGCAATCACTTTGACCGGATGGTACATTTTGGCTTTGGCTTTTTGCTCGCGTACCCCATGCACGAAATATTCCGGTATAAACTCCGGCTAGCCAATTGGCTTACGTACCTGTTGCCGCTCGAAATTACTTTTTCTATGGGAGCCTTGTACGAGGTAGTAGAATGGTTGGTGGCCGATATATTTTTTAAAGAAGGTGGTGCTGATTTCCTGGGCATGCAAGGCGACATGTGGGATGCCCAGAAAGATATTGCCTTAGCCGTTTTGGGCACCTCCATTATTATGCTGCACGTATTTTTAGTACGTAAAAGGCTCGGCGCTAAATAAAAAACCCGCCTTAGCGGCGGGTTTCCTCTTTTATTTTGCCTTTATCGGTTTTTATTTTGCGCTCATCCGATTCGCGTTTGTACTTTCCTTCGGGCGTTTCAATTTTCAATTCTTCGCGGGTTATTTTTATTTCCACATTTTTATCATCGTAACTCACTTCGCCAAAGTTGCGGTAATAATCGGCCCGGCGTTCCATGTAACGGCCAAATTTGGCCAAGGGCATTTGCCGGGCCAGCCGGGCATCGCGGGCCAGTTGCTGCTGCACCGTTAGGCGTGTACGCGCCGCCGTTCTAACCGGTACTTTCGGGTTGACATCGGCTGCTGCTACTGGTTTACCAAGGTTTTGTTCTTTAGCAGACTCTTCTCCTGCTGGGTTAGCACGAGCGCCATTATTGCGGGTAGCAGTTGTAGCTGGCGCATTGCCCGCCTCTGCTTCGGTTGTATTAATGCGGGCATCAGCTACAGTATAATTTTCGATGCCGGTATCCTGGTAAGCGGTGGTTAAATCAGTTGTGTCGGGCAAATCTGCTTCAGCTGCGGTTTTACTTTCATCTATATTCTCATTAGATATTACTACCGCATCGGGCTTTTTGTCTGGGGTATTACAGGCTATAGTTGCCAGGGCTATGGTAAACAATAAACCTCCTTTTACTATTTTTTGCATCTGTATTTTTAAGTTGATAATGAAGGTAATACTCTTAAAACTTAATTCTGGTTTTAAGGGCAACTGGCTTCGGGCATAAAAAAAGCCAGGCTTGTTGGGCCTGGCTTTGTAAATTATAGTTTTAAAATATTAACGGATATCGCCACGCTCAGCTGCTTTTTTCAGTTTCTCGTTCGCAAAAATCGCAATTTCTACGCGGCGGTTGGCTTGTTTACCAGCGGTGGTGCCGTTATCGGCTACCGGTACAGACGAGCCAAAGCCCTGGGTAGTAATCCGGGATGATTCTACGCCTTGTGCCAGTAATTGCTGTGCCACCGAACGGGCCCGGTTTTCAGACAACGGTTGGTTAATGGCATCGGTACCAGTATTATCGGTATGGCCTTCTACAATTACGTTGGTATCGCCGTACTTCTTAAGGGTTTCGGCCAGGGTGTTAATATCTGTAATAGAATTAGACTGCAAATCGGCGGAGTTGGTGTTAAACAAAATACCGGAAGCAAATGTAATTTTAATACCTTCGCCTACGCGTTCAATTTTGGCATTTTTCATGTCTTTGCGCAGTTCTTCGGCTTGCTTATCCATCCGGCGGCCAATAACCGCACCCGTAGTACCTCCTACTGCCGCGCCAATAATAGCGCCCGCAGCGGTATTGCCGGTAATTCTACCAACTACACCCCCAACTACTGCACCGGCACCGGCGCCAATTAAGCCACCCCGGCGGGTCCGGTTTTTATACTTCTCGTCCTGCTCGTTTTTGCGGGTAGAATCGTTAGAAGTACTATATGGGTTAGATGATTTACAAGCCGAAAAAAGAAGAATAAAAGCTAAGCACAAAGGGAAAAAAGCTCTTGTAATTTTCATAGTGTTAAATTTTAAGTTAATTTTTTAGAATAAAGATTCCGAACAATAATACTCTTTAGGTTTAAAAATGTTTATATTATACTGGTTATATATTTAGGCTTTCAAATTCCGGGCCAGAAATACGCTTTTAAACGACGTATTTGGCCGCAACGATTTGTTCCGGCAAAATATTTTTCTCCCGCGCTACGTAGTAACTAATTTTAAAGAGTAAAAATGTTAGATAAGATTAGGCCTTAATGGTTTTCTTCTGAGTAGTATGGGCGCTTTTAGTGGGAGCTTCTTCGGGTTGACGAAGCATAGCCAATAAATCGGTAAGTTTCTGTTTTAGTTCTTTGCGGTTTACAATAAAATCTAAAAAGCCGTGTTCCAGTACAAATTCGGCGCTCTGAAAGCCTTTGGGCAGCTCTTTGCCAATGGTTTCTTTAATTACCCGCGGACCGGCAAACCCAATCAAAGCACCGGGTTCGGCAATATTAAAATCGCCGAGCATAGCAAAAGAAGCCGTAACGCCGCCGGTGGTAGGGTCTGTTAATAAAGAAATGTACGGAATGCCTTCTTCGGCCAGTAAGGCTAGTTTGGCCGAGGTTTTGGCCATTTGCATCAGGGAATATCCGGCTTCCATCATGCGGGCGCCACCCGATTTCGAAATCATTAAGAAAGGATACTTTTGTTGCCGGGCAAAATCTATGGCACGGGCAATTTTTTCGCCTACCACCGACCCCATAGAGCCACCAATAAAGTTAAAATCCATACAAGCCACTACCAGGTTAAGGCCGTTCATTTGGCCATGTGCCGTCCGGACAGCATCGGTCAGGTGGGTTTTCTCTTGGGTAGCTTTAATTCGCTTGGGGTACGGCTTGGTATCTACAAAGTTCAGGGGGTCCGAAGAACTTAAATTTGAGTCGAGTTCTTCAAATTTATTATTGTCAAAAATTACCTCAAAATATTCCGCCGAATTTATGCGTTCGTGGTAATCGCATTTGGGGCAGGTATATAAATTCTTTTTATGTTCGGTGGTGTTGGTAACCGTTTTACACTCAGGGCATTTATACCAAAGTCCGTCAGGGGTTTCCTTCTTCTGCTCGGTGGGGGTTACAATACCTTTTTCTACTCTTCTAAACCAAGACATACAAACTTTTTTTTACAAACGTAAAGCCAATCGTTAAATTAAAACAACTGTTGCCTAGCCCTTTGGCGTTTAACCAGTGGGGCTAAATACAGGTAACGTTTACCCGTTTACTTTTAGCAGGCCGCAAATATACACCATTTTTCGGGAGCGCAAATATTCTCTTTGGGCTAATTTTATTCTGCGGCAACTCCTGGCGGCATGTTCGGGGCGGGTTATTTTTCTCTATACAAAACAAACGCACTTATTTAATATTAGTATATAACCGGCGCCCGGCTTATTCTTTGTTCAGCTATATTTTCGCAATCTTAAGTTCTTCTCTATTGTATATTGCACGAGTTGCGGTTAGGGCTACGCCAAAAATATTAACACTTTCTCCTATTTATCTTTTCTACGGGCAGCAGCTACCTTTGGGTAATGGCCAATTATACATACTTAATTTAACAACGGCTGGTCTTAAAAATTTGTAAGTATTTACGATTGTTTATGGCGCCGGCAATAAGGTTGTTAAAAAATTAGTTTTCGCTTTGGCAGGTGCCGGAGATGGTTATATTTGTGGCGTTACTAATATTTTATTCGCTATGTTCTTTTTATTGCTCCGCAAAATTTACGTGTTAATATTTATTACCGCTGCCTTTACCTCCTGTGTTACCAAGAAAAAATACGACGACCTGAGCGCCCGCAAAAGCAAACTAGACCTGGATATTGCTGCCTGCGAAAAAGCCATGGCCAGGGTACAAGCCGATCGTAAATCGGTGGAAGAAAAACTAACCGAATTGCAGGCTACGCACCAGAAAATGGTAAAGGATTCTGCCGAAACGGGCGTGGCGCTACGCAAAACCCGCAGCCTTTACCAGGAGCTAAACAACACTTACGATAAGTTAATTAAAAACCACGACCGGCTCCTGTCTAACAGCGCTTCGGAATCTTCGCGGTTGTCCGGCGATTTGGCCCGCCGCGAAGCCGAATTATTAGCCAGCAAAAACCAGATTGATAAACTCAGCGCCGACCTGAAAACCCGCGAAGATCGCCTGAATGAAATGGAACGGGTGCTGGCCGAAAAAGATAAAGCAGTAACTAACCTTCGGAATAAAGTAAGTAATGCCTTGCTGGGTTTTAAATCGAACGACTTAACGGTAAACGTTAAAAACGGCAAAGTATACGTATCGTTGTCGGAGCAATTGCTGTTTAAATCGGGCAGCACCAAAGTAGATCCCAAGGGCCAGGATGCGCTGCAAAAACTAGCCCAAGCCCTCCGCGACCAGCAAGAAGTAAACGTATTGGTTGAAGGCCATACCGACGATGTACCGGTTTCGAAAGGTACTTTGGGCATGAAAGACAATTGGGATTTAAGTGTGCTGCGCGCTACCGAAATTACCCGCATATTAACAAATGCCGGCTTAACCCCCGAGCGTGTTACGCCATCGGGCCGCTCTAAATACGTACCAGTTGCCCAAAACACCTCCGCCGACCAACGCTCGCTTAACCGCCGTACCGAAATAATTTTAACTCCCAAACTGGATGAGCTATTCCAGATATTGGAGAAGAATTAATTTCGTTGTTCGTTAATCGTTGTTCGTTATTCGATGAGGGAATATTAATTAATGGTTTCAGGAAAAAAACATAAGTATCAATATTCAAAAACAAAGGAGCCGGTTTTATTAAACCGGCTCCTTTGTTTTTAGGCCTTTATAATTATTCTTTGGTTGAAAATCGAATAACGAACAACGATTAACGACTAACGAACAACGTCTCTATCCCAGTGCCTGCTCCAGATCGGCGAGTAAATCTTCAATATCTTCGATTCCCACACTTAAGCGGATGAGCGAATCGCTTAAACCACCTTTCAGGCGTTCGGCCTGCGGAATACTGGCGTGGGTCATGGAGGCAGGGTGGCCGCAAAGCGATTCTACGCCTCCTAACGATTCGGCCAGGGTAAAATATTTAAACTTTTCCAGTACCTGTATGGCATCTTCCTGACGGTCGCCTTTGAGTACCACCGAAATCATGCCGCCAAAGTCGCGCATCTGCTCGCGGGCAATCTGGTGGTTGGGGTGCGATTCAAAACCGGGCCACAGTACTTTTTCTACTTTCGGGTGCTTTTGCAAATATTCAGCTACAGCTCGTCCGTTTTCGCAATGGCGCTGCATGCGTACGTGCAAGGTTTTTAAGCCCCGCAGCAATAAAAAACAATCTTGCGGGCCAGGCGTGCCACCGCAGGCATTCTGAATAAAAGCCAGGCGTTGCGCCAAATCTTCGTCTTTTACAATTAAGGCTCCCATTACCACATCGGAGTGGCCGCCCATGTATTTGGTAAGCGAATGCATTACTAGGTCGGCGCCTAAATCCAGAGGCGTTTGCAGGTAAGGAGTGGCAAACGTATTATCTACCACCAATAAAATATTATGTTTTTTGGCAATTTCAGCCGCGCCTTTAATATCAATAATATTAAGCAAAGGGTTGGTAGGCGTTTCGAGCCACAGCATTTTAGTATTCTGGGTAATATGGCCTTCTACCGTAGCAATATCGCCCATCGGAATAAAGGTAAATTTAATGCCGTACTGCTGGAAGATTTTTGTAAAAATCCGGTAGCTGCCACCGTATAAATCATTCGTAGAAATAACTTCGTCGCCGGGTTTCAACAACTTTACTACCGCATCAATGGCCGCCATACCCGAAGCAAAGCACAAGCCGTAATTCCCGTTTTCCAGGGCCGCCAAGGCATCTTGCAAAGCAGTACGCGTGGGATTGTGGGTGCGCGAATATTCATAGCCCTGGTGGTCGCCGGGCGACCGTTGGGCGTAAGTAGACGTTTGGTAAATGGGCGTCATGATGGCGCCGGTTGCCGGGTCGGGGTGTACCCCCGCGTGTATGGTTTTGGTTCCGAATTTCATAGTTGCTTAAACAGGATTAGTGCGGCGCAAGTTACAGGATTAGGCTTCTAACTCCAAAACACCCGTCCCGGCTACCACATACCAGGTTCTAAACCGCTCTATTCTTTAACTTAATCAATAAAATATTTCGTCTAAAAAGAAAGTACTACCTTTTCCTGTCCTAAGAAACAGACTATCGCAGTTTGGGCGATAAAGACCTTTTAAAAGATGCCTTTCCGGCTTTCTGGTGCCGTTGTTAAAAGGCATTGCGAGTTACGAACTAAGGAAAGATGAGCTTGTTTAGCCTCTTTTTCAAGAGGAAGCGCCCGGTAGGCCGGAGAAACTTGACCAAACAAATCAAACTTAGATTAATTGATTTAGTTAGCACCAGATTTTTTGAAAAATTACATCTTGCAAAAGTTATCCGGATTATCACGTTAGGTAGAAAACACGCGCTGGTGCTCTTTACCTACCATCTCATTAAACCCAATGCCGCCATAAATTAAATATTTACGTTTAACTTTCATCCTGAAAACCTAAATCGTGCGCCTGTGCTGCAAGAATTAATTCGTAAAAACGCCTCTACTTTTATTTCGCTATTTCTGTTAGTAGCGGTGCCAGTGCTGGTAAGCTCTACGCTGGCATATTACCTTTACCAATACCAGGAGGTGCTGCAAAGCCTGCAACCTGCCCAAACTGTTTTGTATTTTGTAGTGGTGGCTTTTACCATGGCCTTTGCCCTTACCCCTACTACTTTTGTGGCCCTGGTTACCGGTTATTATTTCGGCTGGCCTGGCTTTTTGGGCGTGGTGCTTTCGTATGGCTTGGCTGCCTTAACCGGTTATGCGGTAGCCCAAATTATTGACCACGGCAAAATGCTGGCTTTTCTGCACCGGTTTAAAAAAGCTGGCGCCGTAATGGACGAGCTGCGCGAACAAAGCTGGGGGCTCATTATTTTAAGCCGCATTTCGCCGGTATTACCCTTTGCCTTCATGACCTTTGTACTCTCGCTTTTACGCATTAACCGGGTAAAATTTTTGTTAGCCAGTATGCTGGGCATGCTGCCCCGCACCCTTTTCTTTTTCTGGGTAGGCACACAGGCTCAGAATATTATCACGTTGCTCAACAACCCCGATGCCGGCACTGAAGGAAAAATATTAGTAATCGGTCTGATTATTATTTCGCTTTTCGGGCTATACTACATTTTTAACCGGGCCCTTAAAAAAGCCCTGACCCGCAGCACCGATGTAAAAAAATAAAGTAATTTTTAAGAAAGGGCTTGCTTTTAATAAAAAAATGAGGTTATCTTTGTGCTCTCAAAACGAGAAAGCTGGTCACGTAGCTCAACTGGATAGAGCATCTGACTACGAATCAGAAGGTTTGGGGTTCGACTCCCTACGCGACCACTAAGTAGTAATTTACAGCAAATCAAACCCCTAATTGTCAAACAGTTAGGGGTTTTTTCTTTTTAGTGGTACAACAAAATGGCACAACATTTTTAACTTGGGGCACTAGAAATAAGCACTACTTTCATTTTTTAGATTCTATAAAGGTTTATACAAAAAAATTTTCTACATATAGATGCTTCTATTCAATTTAGCTACGTGACCAGCTTACTCATTATGAGGGCACAAAGATTAAGATGTACCCAAAAAGAAAAGTACCCTATTCCGGTTTATAAATAATATACAAATCAGACAGGCTTTTGAATTTCTATATATTTAATTACTATTGTAGACCATCATTTTATAATCTATAACTAATGGCAAAAGAAACTAATGTAAATGAAGTAGTACAGCTACTACAGGATGCACAGCAGAACAAAGAACTGGTAGAAGCAATGGGCTGCATCACTGGAAAAATTTGTATCGAACTAGAATCAAGTATTACAAGATTTAGAAGTACTGATTGCTAATGCTAGACAGGGTAAAGCACCGGTGGTAAAAAAACGTGGTTGTTATAGAGGTAGAAGAAATAAAACGGAACAAGCAGAAGGTTAAAAAATTTAAGGGTAGTTGAATCTACCCTTTTTTTATATATCAAATATAAAAAATTAACGACCGTGAATAAAATGATTAAACAAAGATTCTTTAAATATATACCTAAACAATATGCAGCAGGTATGTTATATGAAGGAAAAATAAAGTTAGGAACAATATATCATTATAGAGAAGGAGAAAATGAAGAAATAACTGATAGAAATGAAGGTGTATCATTTGGGGTTGTTGATCAAAAAAAACCTTCTAAATTCTTGAAGGATAATCCGGAATTTTTTGAGAATATGTTTTTTGGTCCTGACAATAAACCTCCTTACCCTTTTACTTACCGAATGATGGGTATGTATACAATGGGTAATGTATATTCAGAAATTAAGAATCCACCAAATAAATATATTTATTGTTTAACAACAAACCCATCAGTAAAAGTAATGATGGAATTTGGTAAATTACCGGATGGCGATTATCAAGAAATGGTTTGTATCGAAATAACTGATATAAAAGGATTTGCTGTTGCAATACATAACTATTTAGTGAAAAATAAATTCGCTGAATTAGATAATTTACCATTTGGTCGTGAATGTATTTACGAAAAGGATGGTAGAAAATTCGAACTATCAGGCGAGTTTAGAGATACTTTAAACTTAGATGTATATTTTCTAAAGGAACCAGACTTGAAGCACCAATACGAATACAGGTTAGTATTTAATTCTAATGAAACAAGTGCAAATTTAAACGATGTTTACCCTGCAATTCCGGAGTTAACAAGATTTATTAAATTGCACAATTTCTTTAGATTTTACATGTGGCGATAAATTATTAGTAGAACAAAATGATACGCTTTTTTGAAGATATATTTTGCATCTATGGACAACCAACAAAAATTAGAAAGAATATTAAGAGTTTACTATAATGCATCTTTGCAAAAGCCTGAAAAGCTAATATATTTTCATGATAATTATGTTTCTACTGAAAGCAGTTTACCTTGGCAAGATGTAAACAAAATATTATCTGAATTAGTAGACCTCAATTATATAGAACGGAAAAAAGATAATGAAAACAGCCACTACTTTTCCATTACTCGTAAGGGGATTGAATTTATAAAAAGTGGTGGATATGAAGGAATAATACAAAGGGAAATAGCCAAACAAAAAGCAATTGAACTTAAAGAAGAAGAAGAAAGTGCTGCAAGAAAAGCTACCGTAGAACAAGCTAAAATTGCAGCCGAAGCTTTAGATGAATCTAGGAGGGCAAGACAGATAGCCCAAAATGCCTTATGGGTTTCAATAATTTTAGGATTATCGGCAACAGCAGCAGCAGTTTTTGCACTACTAAAATGAAGTAGGATAAATTAAGACTACAGGATAACAAAACAATTAATGCTTCTTATTACTTATTTGAGGCTAAATAAATATGAAGCCGATATAAAAGATGTAAGTTATCATGCTACCAAAGCACTAAGAGAAGTCCACAATTGCATAGAGCCAGGATTGTTACACAGGGCAATAGCATGCCCACCCTGGGGAATATATGTAAACTAGCCGGAACTTTATGATTCAGCAGGGCTTGGTAAAACAGAATACTATTGTGCGGACTCACGGCCTTATCATTGGCTGCATGAACTAAAAAGGCTGGCGGAGTGGCTGCAGTTACCTGTAACTCATTCGAAAACTTTTCTACTAGCTTTTTAGAAGGCTTATTGCCTAACAGGTTGTTTCTGCTGCCGGTATGCACATAATTGCCCAGGTTAATGACAGGAGAAACAAGTATCATAAAATTGGGCCGGAAAGATATCTTATCATAGATATCGTGAATGGCAGCTACATCTTCCGGGTAAGTACCCAGCGTAGCAGCCAAATGCCCACCCGCTGAAGAACCCATGATACCTATTTTCTCCGGGTTAATACCTCACTTTGCCACATTTGCTCTTATTACACGAACTGCCCGCTGTGCATCCTGCAATGGGCCAAGGTGCCTCTCCTTCAGGTCCGGTGAGTTAGATAAACGGTAGTTGAGTACAAAAGCACTGATGCCCATAGTATTAAACCACTTTGCCAATTGCAGTCCGCTAATTACATAAGCTAAGCTGCTAGTTAAAACAGCCTTGTTAAGCTGAAATACTTACTTTTATTTATTACATATCCGCATAGAAAATATTTGGTTTATAAAAAACAAGCACACCGTTGGGGTGTGCTTGTTAGATGAAAATCACCAGCATAAATCTAAAATATGGCCTTGCAATCCATTGCTTACTATCCTTTATAGAAGCGCACCTAGTTTAGGCCACCTCTTCGGGTTGGTTTCCCAGGCACAGGCCATTTAGCAGGTTCTCCGGTTTTGATATTTATGGGTAAAACACTTTTATCCCGGGAAGTCTTATTCGGGTCTTCGCTGGCCATGTATGCTAGTATTGCCGTCAGAATAGCATTGCTTCGTACGTCGTCGAACACGATTTTATCATAGGTATCGCGGTTGGTGTGCCAGGTATAAGTACCGTAAGACCAATTTAAAGAACTTAAAGAAAAAGCCGGTACGCCCGCCGCTACGAAAGAGGCGAAATCCGAGCCACCCGTACCAGGAGTGCCCGGGAAACTGGTTTGAATCTGCGACCGGATAGGCTGGGGAACTTCGGTTAACCAGCGGCCTACATATTCATACGCATTCAAAAAGCCTTGCCCCGAAATGTTTACCACCCGCCCGGTTCCTTTATCCTGGTTAAATACCGCCTGAATATTGGGTATCATTGCCGGATGGTCTTCTACAAAGGCCCGGGAACCGTTTAAGCCCTGCTCTTCGCTGCCCCAATGGCCCACTAAAATAGTACGCTTGGGATTGGGGTATACTTTTTTCAGAATGCGCATGGCTTCCATCATGGTTAATGTACCGGTACCATTATCGGTAGCGCCCGTACCACCATCCCACGAATCAAAATGCGCCGATAGAATTATATATTCTTCTGGTTTTTCGGTGCCTTTAATTTCAGCTATCGTGTTAAAGGCAGGCACTACGCCTTTTTCTTTCGATTCCGTGTGTACTCTGATTTTTGGTTTATGCCCGGATTCTGTTAGCCGGTAAAGCAATCCATAATCTTCCAGGGAGATATCTACCGTGGGTATTTTTTTGGTGTTGGCCCCGAATATTTTATTTACCCCAAAACCATTAGACCAGTTTGATTGCACAACGCCGGCAGCACCCGCTTTTTCCAGCGCTACTGGTAAGGTACGAGCCGTATAGCCGGTATTACGCAGGCGTTTCTGCCAGGCTTCGGTGTGCGCCGTACGTTGCTTTTTCATTTTTTCTAACGATGCTGGGGTGGCAAATTCCTGCCAGTTATAATCTGGCCGGCCGGTAGGCTGGTGCATCGAAACCAGCACAAATTTTCCTTTTACCGTTGGTAGCCATTTCTGAAAAGCCAAAGAATCCGCTACTTCCGGAATAATAATTACTTCGGCTGTTACCGCTTTTTTCATGTTTGGACTCCAGGCCAGTTGCATGCCTTCCAGGGTCTTGGTTCGCGGATACACCATATCCATATGCGAGGTACCTCTTTCCCAGCCGCGCCACTCTCCCCATTTTTCGGTTCGGGCTGTTATGCCCCAGTCCGTATACTTAGCCACTGCCCAATCATTGGCTTGTTTCATTTGGGGAGTGCCTACTAACCGGGGGCCAATCACATCCATTAATTCATGGGCTAATTTTTCTACTTGTGAATTCTCCTGCGCCTCTTTTATAATGTTGTTAACTACCGGTTGGTTGCTTTGGGCAATAGCTAAGCTACCCGACAACAGAAAAGAAAGGAGGAGCAAATTGGTAATACTTCTTCGCATGTAACTTAATTTTGGATAGCAATTAGAAGCCAAGGTACAGAATAAATGAAAACTGTTTAAGCTGATTGCTATTTTCTATTGTAAATACTTAGGTGCAAACATAGCAGAAACTCCTGGCTTAGAAATAAACCAGCCGGTAAATAATCCCAAGCAGGTACTTAAGGCAGTTACTTAATTGTTAAAGCAGCTAAATTATCTGTTAAAGCTCAGAAAACCGGTATTAGCGGCGGTGAACGCTAGTTTAACTCAAATCAATACTTCATCGGCAAAACTAAAGTAAGTATCCTGTGGCGTTAGGATTACATGGTCCAGCACTTTAATGCCAAACAGCTCCCCCGCTTAGTTGAGCTGTTTTATAAGCTGCTTATCTGAAGCGCAGGTTACCCTGAAAATAGCGGGCCGCCAGCCGGGCGATGATAAAATATGCTTATACGTAGTTGCAATATTCAACTTGGTTTCTGAAAATATTACCCTGCCTAATTTATTTCAAATTAATTGCTTTTATGCCCTCGTGCGTTGATATTACTGGCTTTATACTGCCATCGGAGTTAAATTCCAGCTTATCTATGCAAACTTCGCGGTTAAAACCGGCCGCATCGCCCATGGTAATTCCTTTGGGGTAGTTAAAGCGGTGATAAACCAGGTACCACTCGTCTTTGCCCGGAATTTGCAGCACCGCATTGTGGCCCGTACCATAAATGCTGGCTTCCAGGTTTTTAGCAATAACCAAATTATTGGCCGGCACCTTAATTTTGCCCAGCGGCGAAGTGGCTGTGCCGTAACGTACGCGGTAATTAGGGCTGCGCGTATCATCTTCCGACCACATAAAATAATAAGTGCCGTTGCGGTAAAAGGCATAAGCGCCTTCCCGGAAAGTAGCATCGGGGGTTAATATTTTGGTAGTGCCGGGTTTTAACGAAACCATATCGGTATTTAATTCGGCGCCGGCCATGTAACCGTTGCCCCAGTACAAATAACTCTTTTGGGTTTTCGGGTCGGTAAAAACATCCGGATCAATTTGCTGGCCGTTTTTAATACCTTCCGGAAAAGCCGCAATCAACGGTTTGCCGGAATCCACAAAAGGCCCGGTAGGGTTATCGGCCACAGCAACGCCTATTTTTTGAGCAGCCGTGAAATAATAAAAATATTTGTACTGGCCGTTAATTTTCTTTTCGATGATGCAGGGTGCCCAGGCATTGCGTTTGGCCCAGCTTACGTCTTTGGGCAAGTCCAGGATTACACCTTCATCCTGCCAATCTACTAAATTAGTAGAAGAGAAAGTTTTGAAATACGTGCCCGACCAACCCGTAAAACCATCGCTGGTGGGGTAAATATAAAACTTACCGGTTTTTTCGGCATACAACACATCGGGGTCGGCATAATAACCTTCCAGAGCTGGGTTATGAGCTTCTTTGGCAACCACCTGGTAGGTTTGCGGTGCTTTTCCGGCTATGGTTACGTTATAATTTATTGGTCCGGCCGTAAAATTCTGCGCCGTCTGTGGGTTTATGGTTACTCCCGGAAAGAGCATAAATTCCGGGTTAAAAGCACTTAGATTAGTGCCGGCTTTTACCGGCAGGGTAAGTTTTTTATTAACCGTATCTAAGGCAATATTTATTTTTTTTAACCCATTGCCGCGCGCCGATAGCATGGCATCATCCGCAGAGCCCCACTTGGTTACCAAGGCTTCAGCTTCTTGGGCCGTAATGGGCAGCACGGTGCCGTGGCGGGGATGAAAATTCATGGACACTTCCTGGTCGATAACCGAAAAATTCTGTAAATCCTGGCTTTTGGTAAACTGGTACTTGCCTTTGGTATACACATCGTACATTAAAATATAGCCTTCACCGTTGTTTAGTTTAAACACGCCCGAGCCTTCTACCGGGTCTTTGGTTTGCTGCAAATATTTATCCTGTAACACATAGCCTTCGGTTAGTTTATCCGATACCGCCATTTTTATACCGGCGCCTTCGCCTTCAGTTTTAAAGAACAAGTGGTACTTGCCGTCTTTTAAAATAATATCGCCATCAATGCAGGCCCCGTTGTTTGGGCTGAAAAAGAGTTGCTTGGGTGTAGTTTCTAAACCGGTAAATTCTTTGTTGGCATAGGCATAATATATTTTATCCGGATCGTTGCCGTGCTTCATTGAGAAGTAAATCATATATTTTTTGGCCGATGGATCATAAATAGTTTGGGGTGCCCAAACCCGCAGTAAGTTCTCCTGACCCGGAAATTGCTTTTGAATATTTACCACACTGGAAGCCCAGTTAATTAAATCGGTTGATTTTAACAGCACCATGGCCCGGTTAGAGCTCCAGCCGTTAGCCGAAACCATATCGGTTACTACCATGTAAAACGTTTTGCCATCGGCACCCCGCAAAATATGCGGGTCGCGTACGCCCCCAGTGGAACTAATTTGGGCGGAGCTTATTACGGGTTTGTTGTTGTTAAGCGCCCGGAAATTATACCCATCGTTACTTAAAGCAAAACGAATGGCTTCTTCGCTTTTTTGATTACCGGTAAAGTAGGTAAATAAATAAGCGCTGTACTTAGTTTCCGGAATAGCGGTAGCAGCTCCCTTACCGGCACTGCTGGTTGGTTGCTGTTTACAGGCAAATAAGAATAAACCCAGAAATAGTAAAAGGCAATTTTTCACGTGTTCTATTTTTAATTATTAATTTAAATCATAGACCTGTTCGGCCGGAAAATCCTGCTCAGTTTTTCACCCAAAAATTCTGTTTTGGGTAAACCGCGGTATAAATATTAGGGCGTAAAGGTATAAGCTGCCGGCGGCAATAAAAAATTGGTAGCCTGGAGTTAGTAGCCAAACTCTGCAATATTTAATTAGCTTGTTTTTGTGGAAGTAGCCGGGTTATCACTGCCTCTATTAATATTTTACCGCCGGTAGCTTAGGTACCGCACTTTGATTTTATTCTGAAGAGAAGCAATATTTTAGGAGATTCGGTTAACCTTGTAACTGGGTTTACGAGCGCGTTTGGTTTTAAATACTTGGCTATGCCCGCCAGAGTCTTGATTTGTACAAGGTTTAAAATATTGGTTATTCGCTAATCCAGAACTTAGAAAATACTCTTATAAATCGTATAAGCCGATATAATTATAATAATAATCCCGACCAGGCGCATCATGGTTTTGGGTTTTACTTTTTTGGCCAGCACCGCCCCCACAGGAGCCGCCAGTACGCCGCCCAAAATTAAAGCCAGCACCACGGGCCAACTATCCAGGCCAACAAAAAACAGGAAAACGCCGGTACTAAAAAAAGCCACAAAGAATTCGGCGGTATTTACGGTACCAATGGTTTCCTGGGGCGTTTTACCCTGAAAAATAAGGTTAGAAGTTACAATGGGTCCCCAGCCGCCGCCCCCTACGGCATCCAGAAAGCCACCCGTAATACCCAATAAAAATACCCGCCGCAAGCGCTCTACTGTTGGCAACACCCGGAAACTTTTAACTAAAATCAAAATTCCCATAATGAGCAGGTAACCCGATATATAAGGTTTAATCAAGTCCCCGTTCAGCACCTCCGATATAAGATAAGCGCCAATTACAGCACCCAACACCCCCGGAATAACAATGCGAAAGAAAAGCGCTTTATTAACATTTTGCAGAAACAAATGCGATAAGCCCGAAACGCCCGTGGTAAAAACTTCGGCCGTATGCACACTGGCCGAGGCTACAGCCGGCGGCAAACCAAACGTTAATAGCAAGGTAGAGCAACTAACCCCATAAGCCATTCCCAGGGTGCCATCGATGAGTTGGGCCAGAAAGCCGGCTCCCAAAATTGTAAAGAAACGCTGGTCCAAAGAAAATACCGGAGGTTCAGCAGAAAAGAAAAGCACCTTTACTACCAGAAAAATCAGCAGGCAAACCTTCAGCGCAATCATGATCGCACTAATGTGTTTCAAGGAAAGGCGGTGTACCATGATTTAGATTTAAGGGTGCTAAAACTATTTCTTCTGTTTCATTTTAATGCTTCTTAACCCAACAAGCATTTAAAATTAAAAAGGTTTTGCTAACGGATGTTATGTAAAATTAAAAGGAATATTTTCTATTAGCCTTCGGGCCCATCTCTGTTGTTCAGGCGGAAACTATTTGGCAGTTTGCTACCTGGTTTCCACCTGAATAAAAGTTGTGAGTTTCTTTAACTGATTTTTTAACTAAGCTTCATATTTTAAAAACACGAAGTATTCATAATAGACAAACGTCTTGTTCTTTAATGGCGGTTATTAAATATTGGCTTAAAAATATTGCTATACTCTTTTATAAAGTAAAAGGATATTGCGTTTTTAAGTAAAATTGAAACATAACTATTTTATTCAATTAACACTTTTTGCCTTGTGTAAGCTTTTAAATTTATAATTATTAATTTAATTAACCAATAAGTACCCAAGCGGCCAACCGCAAAAACAATTTATGAAATGGATTACCCGCGAACGCCCCAAAATTGACCGGCTGGCCTGCCCATGGCTTATTAAAAGATTTATTGATGCCCAGGCCGAAATTATTTATGCTCCGGATAAGGAAGTACAAAGTCAGGCGCAAACATTAGGGGCCATTCCGTTTGATATGCCGGATGTAGAGTTTAGCCATTACGAAGACCGCTGTACGTTCGATTATTTTCTGCAGAAGTACGACTTAAAAGACCCGGCGCTCCAGACCATGGCCCTGGTAATTAGGGGTGCCGATACCGATGATCACAACCTAAGCAGCCAGTCGGCGGGTTTGTGGGCCATATCGGCGGGGCTGGCATTTAATATTAAAAATGATTATGAGTTGCTGGAAAAAGGTATGGTAATTTACGACGCCTTGTATAGTTGGGCCAAATACCTGCAACAAGAAAAACATACCACCAGCCCCACCGAAAATTTATTATTGCAGGTCTTTCAACAATACTTAGCCCAGGAGAAAGAGAATAATAAGAAAGTGCCCGATTGGGCCATCCACCTGAAAGAAATTATTCAGGACCAGATAGACACGAATTTAACCTTGAATTTATCCCAAATATCGGAAGGCTTAAATGTACACCCGGCTTATTTATCGCGGCAGTTTTCTAAATATTTCGATAATCTTACTTTCGGGGAATATATCCGGAAGCTGCGCATCGACAAAGCCATTCACCTGCTGCATCATACCCATCATTCTTTATCCGAAATTGCTTACCTCACCGGCTTTTCCGACCAAAGCCATTTTACCCGCATCTTTAAAAAGCATACAGGCCAGAATCCTTCGGACTACAAAAAAAACGTAAACAAAGGTAAAAAGAATACAAAAGGTTAAAAACCTTCTATTTTATCCGGAAACGGTTCTTTAACCTTGTACTTGATATTAAACAATGCAAATATTAGTATGAGCAGCCTAATTTCAACAGCATCTCCGGTAAACGTTGCCGCCGCATCGGTTAACAAGCCCAGTTTTAAAGAAGCTTTTTACTTCTGGTTGAAATTGGGGTTCATTAGCTTTGGTGGCCCGGCCGGCCAGATTGGTATTATGCATACTTTTCTGGTAGACCAAAAAAAATGGATTTCTGACCGAAAGTTTTTACACGCTTTAAATTATTGCATGTTGTTGCCCGGCCCCGAAGCGCAGCAATTAGCTATTTACATTGGTTGGCTTTTGCACGGCACCATTGGCGGCATTGTGGCCGGCAGTTTGTTTGTACTGCCTTCGGTTTTTATTTTATTGGGGCTAAGTTCTATTTATGTAATATTTGGTAAAATTGCTTGGGTAGCGGCCTTGTTTTATGGCTTAAAACCGGCCGTGGTAGCCATTGTAATTTTAGCCTTAATAAAAATTGGCAAAAAATCGTTGTTAAGCGTTTTTCATGTATTGGTAGCGCTCGCTTCTTTTATCGGGATATTTTTCTTAGATATTCCTTTCCCGCTTATTATTCTGAGTGCTATGCTGGTGGGCTGGTTAGCCAAAAATTTCTACCCGGCGGTATTCCAAGAGTCAAAATCGGCAAGCGAAATTGCGGAGAACGAGCAAGCTTATTATTTAAACATGGAAACGGAGGTGCCCGGTACCGGCTTTCATTTGGGCCGCTTAGTTAAACAAATATCCGTTATTGTTTTATTATGGGTGGCACCTTATGTAATATTTAACATTAGCCAGGGCGCTCCTTTTTGGGAGAAATTAATTGCCTTTTTCACGAAAGCTGCTTTTGTTACCGTGGGCGGTGCTTACGCCGTGTTGCCTTACGTGGCCCAGGTAGCAGTAGAAGATTTTAACTGGCTAAGCAAGCTCGAAATGATAGATGGTTTGGCGTTGGGCGAAACAACTCCGGGTCCGTTAATTATGGTTTTAACGTTTGTGGGCTTTATGGCGGGCTACCATTATTATGAGGGTTCTGTTCTGATGGGTGCATTGGGATTAGTTACTACCACTTATTACACTTTTTTACCTTGTTTTTTATTTATTCTGGCGGGTGCTCCTATTATTGAAAAAACCCAGAGCAATAAAAGCATTAAAGCCATTTTGAGTGTGGTAACGGCGGCCGTAGTGGGCGTAGTATTAAACCTGACCGTCTACTTTGCGCAGGCCGTTGTATTTCCGGAACAACTAACACCCGCCGGCATCGATTATTTTAGTTTAGCCTGGATTATTATCTCGTTTGTAGCCATGTACCGGTTTAAAATTGGCATGATTTCCTGGATTGGCATCAGCGCTTTGGCCGGTTTAGTCCATTACTTTATTTTCCTAGAAACACCTAATATTTAGAACAGTTGATTGTATAGCCTATAAGTCAGGTTATTTAGCACAGCCGGTATACTTTGTATTGGTCTTTAAACCCACACTTGTCATTCAGGAGGAAACTATTTGGCAGGTAACTAAATAGTTTCCTCCTGAATGACAGAAGTGGATTGCGTGAACTTATATTATTTAAACTTTTACATTGAAGCAGTTAATATTTTCACGACGAAATACGCAGCTGTAGCTCTAACCCGACATTACATAAATTCGTGGTTTAAAGAAAAACAATCCAAATATTAGTTGCTTAATACACATCATAGATTTGGTTGGCATCGTGGCGTTTCGGATAAATAATTATTTTGTTAATTTCACTAAATTCTTTTTCCAGCCATTTCGGGATGGCATCAACTATGGGCTGGTAAGAAAGGGCATCTTTGCGGGCCGCCGTTACTACCAATAAATCATTTATTTGCACAAATTTTTCAACACTCCAAATAGCATCCTCTTTCTGCAATTGGGTAAACTCCGGGGTAATGGTAGAATTGCTTTGGGTTAAAATATAGGTAATAGCCTCCTGCGTGTGCTGGTTACAGTAGCAGGAAACCGGCAAAGAAAGCTCAGTTGCCAATTTTAATATTTTCCCCAGCCACACCGGAAAGCCCACTTCCAGCTCGGTTAAGGGCAAACAAACCAGCACAATTCTTTTTAAGCTAATAATTGGCTTTTCTAAATGGCAGATAAAGATATTTTTGTTGGTATGCGTCAGGATAGTTTCGGTTTTATCGCCAATATACCGCTCCAGAATAGATGCTCTTTTGGGCCAGGCCAGTACAATCGAATCGGCTAATATTTCGCGGGAAGTACGGGCAATTCCCCGGGCAATATTATAATCCATGGTAGCCAATACCTGAATATTTGTTTCGGTAGCCGCTGCTATTTTTACCGAAGCTTCTAAATCTTTCTTTACTTTGGCTAAGTTTAGTTCGGCATTGGCATTGTTCGGCACCACCGATAATACCGTTATTGGGTTAAGTGATATCTTACTTTTGAGCAGCAACGTAAATTCCAGCATTCGCTCCAAAGTAGTT
The DNA here is from genome assembly GCF_008629685.1 of Adhaeribacter rhizoryzae. GTDB lineage: Bacteria > Bacteroidota > Bacteroidia > Cytophagales > Hymenobacteraceae > Adhaeribacter > Adhaeribacter rhizoryzae. The sequence goes on from NZ_VWSF01000015.1 coordinate 138,724, forward strand.
AAATTGGTAATTGGTAAGAGCAAATGCTCGGCGGTTTCGGTATCTTTTTGAGGCAATAAAACTTTAGTTTCTTTTGTAGTTAATACAGTTTGCTTAGCGGCATTTTCGGTAACAAAAGAAGAAATTACGCAAGTTGCCAGAATAAGAATAATGGTGCCGTTCAGAATATTTTCGTCCAAAATTTTAGCATTAAACCCCACCAATATTACCGCCAGGGTAGCCGCCGCGTGGGCGCTGCTTAAACCAAATATTAAATTTCGTTCGGGTTTACTATACCGGCTTACCAGTTGGGTAAAAAAAGCGGCCAGCCACTTACCTGCCAAAGCCACCAGGGTTAACGTAAAAGCCACGATTAAGGCCGTAGGCCCATTCAGGAGTACCCGCACATTTACCAGCATGCCCACACTAATTAAAAAGAAAGGAATAAATATGGCATTGCCAATAAACTCGATCCGGTTCATGAGGGCCGATGAATGCGGAATAAGCGAGTTTAAAGCTAACCCAGCCACAAAAGCGCCAATAATGGGCTCTACGCCGGCAACTTCGGCCAAAAAAGCGGCAAAAAATACCACGGCTAAAACAAAAATATAATGCGAGGTCTTTTCGCTTTCGAGGTTGCTGAAGAACCATTGGGCAATGCGCGGAATTATTAAAAACATGATGGCCGCGAATACGGCCAAAGATATGCCCAGGCGCAGCCAGAAGGCTTCGGTGAGTTCGCCTTGCCGGGAGCCCATAATAACTGCCAAAATAATCAGCACGGCCGTATCGGTTAAAATAGTGCCGCCTACCGTAATGGCTACAGCCTGGTTTTTGGCAATCCCGAATTTACTTACAATGGGGTAAGCGACCAACGTATGCGTGGCAAACATACTGGCCGTTAAAAAACTCGCCAGCCCATTGTACTGCAATAGGTACCGGCAAACCGGGTACCCGATTGCCAACGGAATGATAAAGGTAAAAAACCCAAACAAAAGGCTTTTGTATTTATTCTTTTTAAACTCATTTAAGTCCAGTTCTAAGCCCGCAATAAACATAATGTAGAGCAGCCCAATAGTAGAGAACAGCTCAACGGCCGAATTGCGGATTAAAATATTAAAACCATGCGGCCCAATAACAACCCCGGATAGAATCAGGCCAATAATGCCGGGTACTTTTATGCGACTTAGTAAGAGCGGCGCCAGTAAAATAATAAATAATATTAACGAGAATACGAGTACCGGATTGGTAAGCGGGGTAGTAAATTCTTGTAGTAAATGCGCAAAAAAACTAGGTTGCATTGGTTGTTTTATATGGTTTTGAGATTTTCCTGGCCGAAGAATATAGCAGAAAAGAGCCTAAAACAGCACCTCTCCTCTTTTTAAACATACTTAGTTCCTCAGAAATATTAAAATTTAATTATTTGATTTACAGGTATTTATATAATATTTAGTTAAATATTCAAAAATTAAACACTTAATTATTTGGATAATATACGTGATAGTGCTTGTTTTGTCTATCAAATCTATAGAGATTATATAAACAACTACTATGAAAACGAATCTCTTCCAACCCGCATCTTTAAGCAGCCCAACTGTTACGCTACTGTTAGGCTGTTGTTGCTAATATTTATGCTACCTCGTCGTTAGCCCAAACTTAGCTTTTTATGTTTTTTGGGTTGATTTTAATTATTCCCCTACTCTTTTCTAAGAGCGAGGTTTCCTGGCGTTGATAAATTATTTTGTGTTAAGCCCCAATAATATTTAGAAGCAGGAGCCGGAAGGTCATGAATAAATTTATGTAAAAAGTACCCTAACCTGAATATTGCCTATGCCTAAGTAGAGAAATCGCAATTCAGCACATTACGGCAGAAAGTGGTTTGCCGGTAATAGTATAAAAATAGCTTTCCCAATCACAAGGCCTCTGGTACAGGCAAAGAATTGGGAAAGCCGGTAAAAATTGATAACCCAAAAGTACTTAAATCATGAAAAAATTACTACAAAAAAGTAGTAAGTTATTGGTATTGCTTGCGCTTTACCAAACCGCTTCTCCGGCTTACGCAGCTAAATATTCCTTAAACCTTACCAGCAAAAGCATTTCCCAACCCGACGATCCAACGTCGACAAATGCGAATATTTCGGGCAAAGTGGTTACGGCTGCCGGCGAACCTTTGCCGGGCGTAACGGTAATCGTTAAAAATACCCAGAATGGAACTACTACGGCTACCGATGGTACATTTCAGTTGTCGGTTGCTAAACCTACGGAGGTGCTGGTTTTCTCTTTCATCGGCTACACGGCCAAAGAAGTACCGCTGAATAACCAGAAAAATATTCAGGTAACGTTGCACGACGATGTTAAAGCTTTAAGCGAAGTAGTGGTAGTGGGCTACGGCACCCAGGAACGCCGCAACCTGGTTGGTTCGGTTACCAAGGTAGATGCCGCCGAAACCAAAGATATTCCGACCGGAGGTTTTAATGCCCAGTTACAGGGCAAAGTAGCGGGCGTGCAAGTGTCCAGTAATACCGGTGTTCCTGGCGAGGCCGTGGCTTTACGGGTACGTGGCGCTACTTCAATCAACTCCAGCAATGAGCCTTTGTATGTAATAGACGGTGTTTTCCTGAACAGCAGCAGTTTGCAAAGTATAGGCACCGGCGGAAAAGCCACCTCGCCCCTGGCCGATATTAACCCCGCCGATATTTTAAGTGTGGAAGTATTAAAAGATGCTTCGGCCACGGCTATTTACGGTTCGCGGGGGGCCAACGGGGTAATTATTGTTACCACCAAGCGCGGCGACTTTAACCAGAAACCCAAAATTACCTTTAATGCCTCGCAAGGTTGGTCTAAGGCGGTAAAGCTCTGGGACCTGACCACCGGCCCGGAACACGCCACCCTGGTTAATGAATATTACACCAATATTGGCAAGCCAAAACCTTTCCGGCCGGCCACCGAGGTTATAAACGGGGTAGCCGGCCTGGGTTTACCCGAAGAACAGCAAACCTACGACCGGTTAGGCAAAGTTTTTGGAACAGCCCGGTTGCAGAATTATGATTTGGCTTTACAAGGCGGCACGGCCAACACCAAATATTACATCGCCGGCGGCTACAATACCCAGGAATCTATTTTAAAACCCATTACGTTTGAACGGGCCAGTTTTAAGGTTAACCTGGACCAGGTAATTAACGATAAATGGCAGGTAGGCGTAAGCAACACCTTTGGCCGAACCTTCCGGAACCAGGCCCGCGCCGGCGATGGTCCGGCAGGAGGTTTATTGCAGGCCGCTTTGCATACCCCAACTTATTTAGCACCTACCAATGAGCAAGGCGTACCGGTTGGGCGAGCCGGGTTCGATAACGTGGATCTGTTACTAGAAAACTACGATGTTCATTCGGTTAGTCTGCGCTACCTCGGCAATTTATATTTAGAAGGCGAACTGCTGCCCAATGTGCGGTTCCGGTCTAGTTGGGGCGTTGATTACAATAATTACGACGAATCGGAATATTGGAATACCTATTTAATTTCCGGTAGTCCGGCCGGAGCCGCCACCGCCGCTACCGGGCAGCAAACTGCCTTACTAAACGAACAAACCTTAACTTTCCGGAAAGAAATAGCGCCGGGCCATACCTTAGGCGTATTGCTGGGCAATACTTTACAAAGCAATGTCCTGAGCCGGACCTCGGCCACCGGTACCGGTTTTGCCAATAATTCTTTTAAGTTAATTTCGGCGGCAGCGGTTTCTACCAGCTCGCAATCCTGGACCAAAAATACCTTAACTTCTTTTTTCTCCCGGGTAGATTATAATTACCACAACCGCTATTTACTCGAATTAACGTTCCGCGCCGATGGTTCTTCGCGTTTTGGCAACCAAAATAAATGGGGTTACTTCCCGGCCATTGGAGCAGCCTGGCGGGCAAAACAAGAAAAATTTTTAAAAGATGTAAATGCCATCAGCGACCTCAAACTGAAAGTTAATTACGGCATTACGGGCAATCAAAACCTGCCGGATTTTGCGAACCAAGGTTTGTGGGCCGGCGGTAGCCCTTACCAGGGGCAACCCGGTACTGCTCCGCAACAGTTAGGCAACGAAAACCTGAAATGGGAACGCACCAGCCAAATAAATGCTGGTTTAGAGTTGGGTTTGTTGCACGACCGCTTAGGTTTGGAGGTAAACGTGTATCATAAATATACTAAAGATGGACTCCTGCCAACTGCCTTGCCCGCAACCACCGGTTTTAGCACCTACTGGGATAATGTGGCTGAAGTAAGTAACAAAGGATTTGAACTGGGCATAAATACCGAAAATATTAAAACAGCCGGATTCAGTTGGCAAACCAACTTTAATATTTCCCGCAATATTAACCGGATCGAAAAACTCCCTACCCCGCTCAAGTACGGCAGCCGCGACCTGATTATTCAACAAGAAGGCCATCCGCTTTATTCTTTTTGGGTTTATAAGCAACTATACGTCGATCCCCAAACCGGCAATGCCGTGTACGAGGATGTAGATAAAAATGGCTCCATTACCACCGCCGACCGGCAGATTTACGGCAGCATCTGGCCTAAATATTTTGGCGGCATTACAAATAATTTCAGTTACCGGGGTTTTGATGCCAATATTTTTCTGGCTTTTAGCTACGGCAACAAAATATATAACCATAACCGGTTTTTTGGCGAAGGCGGCGGTGCCCGCGATGCAGCCCGGATAATATTTGCGAGTAACCTGAACCGCTGGCAACAGCCCGGCGATATTACAGATGTACCTAAAGCCGACGGGGTAAATGTAAATAACTACCGGGATGGCGGTAGCCGCTGGCTCGAAGATGGTTCTTACCTGCGTTTGCGGGCCGTAAATTTGGGTTATACACTTCCGCTTAACTACGCACGCCGGTTCAAAATGGAAGCAGTTCGGGTATATGTGGTCGGCAGCAACTTGTTCACCGCTACCAAATATACCGGCCTCGATCCGGAATCGGCGGCCAGCAGCGATCAGAACCAGCAAGGCATTGACTTGGGCACGCCGCCACAACCCCGGAGCATACAAGTTGGGGTTAACCTAACGCTCTAACTTCTACAGTTACCACTTTTCTTTCTCTTTAATATTATGAAATCTCTAAAATATATTATTGCGTTTTCTTTAACGCTCCCGCTGGGTGCTTGCGAAAAATTACTGGATGTTCAGCCTAAATCCGCTATTTCGGATACCCAAACCATCGTGGATAAAGCCTCGGCCGAAACGGCCCTCCGGGGTGTTTACAGTGCCCTGGCCGATGGTAGTTATTACGGTACTGGCTTTCAGTCTATCGGGTATTTATCCGGCGATAATGTGCAATGGACGGGCTCGCAGTCGCAGGTTCAGGAATTTATCAACCATAAAGTAAACGCCGATAATGCTACTATTAGTAGCGCCTGGACGGCTATTTACCGAACCATTAACCGGGCCAACAACGTGCTGGCCAAAGTACCGCAGGTAGCCACCAATGTTACTTTTTCAGAAACGCTCAGAAACCAGATAATTGGCGAAGCATATTTTATTCGCGCCCTGGCTTATTTCGATTTGGCCCGCACCTGGGGAGGGGTACCCATTATTACCAACCCCACCCAAAGCCCCACCGAAAACTGGAATATTCCCAAAAGTACGGCGGCCGAAACTTATGCGCAGGTAATAGCGGATTTGGACCTGGCCGAACCTTTGCTGCCCGAAACCACCAACCGGTTTCAGGCTACCCGCAAAACAGTTTGGGCGCTTAAAGCAAGGTACTTTTTATACCAGCAGGATTACGCAAAAGCAGAAGAATATGCCAGTAAACTCATTGGTGATGCAGCTAATTACCAGTTGCTAAAGCCATATAATGCTTTTTTTGCGAACAATGCACGGGGAACCCAAGAATCGGTTTTTGAAATATTTTACAGCGCCACCGAAACCAATGCCCACCGCAACCAGTGGCAACCCCAAACCAATGGCGGTACCCGGCAATGGGCGCCCAACAGTACCCTGGTAGATTTGTTGAATAATCCTTTAACGGGCGGTTCCCGCAGTGCTTTAATTGCCAAAGACAACCAAAACCGCTGGTACGGAAATTTATATTACCGCAGCCCGGCCACCGATCCTTCCTTTGTTATTCGGGTTGCCGAATTATATTTAATCCGGGCCGAAGCCCGCGCCCAGCAAGGAAATATTACCGGTGCCTTAGCCGATTTAAATGCAGTCCGGGATCGGGCCGAATTATTACCCCTTGAGGCTTTTACGACCGAGGAAATATTATTAGCGATCGAGAATGAGCACCGTCTTGAATTTGCCTTTGAACCCCACCGGTGGTACGATCTGGTAAGAACCGGCCGCGCCCAAGAGGTGCTGCAGGTAACCGATACCAAACGATTGGTAATGCCTATTCCGGCCGAGCAACTGCTCATCGACCCAGGATTAACCCAAAATGATGGTTATTAACTAAAATATTGCTTCTACTCCTAATTCTAGCATTAAAATATTATGGCAACCATTGAACAACTGCCACTTGTGGCAAAAAAAGAAGGTTTTAGCGCGCGCCTTAACCCGGCTGCCCCTGCTTCAAGTTTGAGATGGAGCGGGCCCGAAAAAATAGCTTTCCGGTTTTTCTTCCTCTACTTCTTCCTGCAGGCGGTGCCTTTAGACTGGAAATATTACCGCAATCTATTCTCCATTAATTGGCTGGATTTGCACTTAGGCGATATTTTAAACCTGAGCCGGTATACCCCGCAGTTTTTTGCCGGTAACCCAACAGCCGGTTCCTGGGGCCTGAATACTTTTGCAGATTGGGGGGTTGTTTTCGCGATTGCGGTAGTGGGTGCCATTATCTGGACCATCCGGGACAAAGACCGCCGGGAATATAACCAATTATATTATTGGCTGCGGGTGATTTTGCGTTACCGGCTGGCGGCCGGGTTGCTGGCTTATGCTTTTATTAAAATATACCCGATGCAGGCGCCCCTGCCCTCCATCAGCCACCTGAATACTTATTACGGTGATTTTACCGCCTGGAAATTATTTTCTTTAACCTTAGGCATTGTGCCGGATTACCAATCATTTCTGGGTTTAGTGGAATTGCTGGCGGCGGTTCTGCTGCTCTTCCGGAAAACTACTTCTATTGGTGCCTTCCTGGTATTACCTTTTACCGGCAACGTGTTTATGTCGAACCTGGCTTACGAGGGCGGCGAATACGTGTACAGTTTTTACCTGGTTACCATCGCCCTGTTTCTATTCTTTTTTGATGCTAAACGGTTGTTTTCTTTGTTAATGCTGGAGCAGCCTACTCTACCCAATTTATTTAAGCCGTTCTTCCGGGATTGGCAAAAAACTGCCCGTGTGGTACTGAAACCAGCTTTTGTTTTCCTGTTCGTGGTTTTGTATGGCTATAAGGCGCATGCCGTTTATAATCAGGAAGGTTCTTATCATTATCCCAAAACAGCAGGTTTACCAGGAGTTAGCGGTTTGTATAACGTAAAGGAATTCCGGCTTAACCAAAAAATTTTACCCTATTCCGCTACAGATGTTATTCGCTGGCAGGATGTGGTATTTGAAAAATGGGCTACTATCAGCGTTCGCTCCAACCGCCCAGTTCTACTGGAAACAGCTAAAACCGAAGAAATAATTAGGCCGACAGCAGCCCGGAATTTTGAGCTAGCCGAAGCCGGCGGGCGCCATTACTACGATTACCAACTGGATGCTGCCAACCAGGTTTTAACGCTGCAAAACAAGAACAAAAATTACCCTAATAAAAAATTAGTGCTGCAGTACCAACAGCCCACCGCCAACCAAATAATTTTATCGGGCTTGAACGAACAGCAAGATTCGGTTTACATCGTGCTCGAAAAACAGCCAAAAAAATACCTCCTGGAAGAGGCGGCTGGCCGGGGCCGGCGCGAAGCATTAAAGTTATAAAACTGGTTTTCTGAGTTATCTAATCTTATAAAAAAGAAATTGTATGTATACCCTAGAACAGAATCAGGCAACGATGGAACGGGAACCCGTAACTTCTGCGCTGGAACAACCGGCAGCTGATCGTCCGGCACCAACGCCCTGGCATCCATTTACCCGTTTTAGCTTCCGGGTAGCTTTTATCTTTTTCGTGCTCATGTCCATTCCCAACAATCCGGAATGGTACACCAACCTTTTCTCCATCGATTGGCTGCACGTACACTACCGCGATATTTACGATATTGCCCGGTTTCAGCCTAGCTTTGTCCGGGGTATACCCGGCATTCCGTCGTTGTTAGGCTACGCCGATTGGTTTGCCGCTTTAGCCATTGCCCTGGCTGGGGCCGGCATCTGGACGGCGCTGGATCGCAAAAGAGTGGAGTATAATATTTTGTATTACTGGCTTCGGGTAATTGTTCGTTACCGGGCAGGGATTGGTATTATCGGTTTTGGCTTCACTAAATTATTCCCGGTGCAAATGCCTTATCCTTCTCTGGGTTTGCTGCACACCAATTTCGGTGATTTTACCGCCCAAAAAATTTATTGGTTATCGATTGGTATTGTACCCTGGTACCAGGTTTTTGCAGGTATTGTAGAAGTGGCCGCCGGTGCCTTGCTGTTTTACCGGCGCACTACCTTCCTTGGCGCTGTGCTGTTATTCGGCGCTTTAGGCGATATTGTTTATGTAAATTTTGCCTACGACGGCGGGGTACATGGTTACAGCTCCTATTTTGTTTTATATGCTGCCTTCCTGATGCTGTACGATGTGCCTAGAATTTACCGCCTGCTTATTCAGGAACGCTTAACCATTCCGGTTCATTATTACCCTTCGTTCGCCAAAGGTTGGTTAAAATACAGCCGCTATGCTTTAAAAACCGCTACGTTAGTAATATTCCTGGGCATCCTGTTTTATGCTCAATATATTAATTTCCGCTACGATCCTTACAAGCAGCCTTCTACCCCGGGCGTGGCTAAATTAAGAGGTGCTTACCAGGTTACCGAGTTCCGGTTAAATAATCAGGTAATTCCTTATAATCCGTTGGATTCCACGCGGTGGCAGGATGTGACTTTCGAAAAATGGACCAGCCTAACCTATAAAGTAAACAAAGCAACCCTGCTCGATTTATCAAACGGTGGCGGCAGCCCCATGAAAGATTTGCAGCGCACTTTTGAAGCTACCGGGGTTGCTGGTGGCCAGCGGGTGTTTCATTATTATGCCGATACCCTTAACCAAGTGCTTTATTTACAGGACAAAGTAGTCGATATGTCGGCTTTCCGGAACCAGAATGGCCGGGGCAACCGCGCTGACCGAAACCAAAGCCCAAATAGCCAGAAAAGCCGGGTAAAACCAGCACCCGCCGATAACTGGATACCAGCAGCAGCCTTGGCCAATATAGGCGATGAAAATACCAAAATTGATAAACGGGCCTGGTCTACCCGCCGCAACCGGGAATTTGCCGAACCTGACCGCCCCGTGAAACGCAACCGCATGGTTTTAAAATATTCTACCCCCACTGCCAGCCGCATTATTTTACGCGGCATCGACGAAAGAAAAGACTCGGTTTTAGTGGTACTGGATAAAGTAGACCGAGAATATACCTTGTCGGAAAGCACCTTAGTTGCCGGGCAGTATTAATTAAAATATTCACTGTTATACAATAGGTTTAAGTAATCCAACTCAGTCATTCAGGAGGAACCTATTTGGTTACTTGCCAAATAGGTTCCTCCTGAATGACAGGGATGGGTTCCTTAGACCAACTAACAAACTGTACACAAGGAAATATCACCTAACACCAGTAAATAATTAAAGATGACCAAGAAAGATTTTGATGCAATAGTAGTTGGTTCCGGACCAAACGGTTTAGCGGCGGCTATTCGGTTGCAACAAGCCGGGCTCTCGGTATTGCTGGTGGAAGGTAAAAATACCATTGGTGGGGGCATGCGGTCGCAGGAACTGACGCTACCGGGCTTTGTGCACGATGTATGCTCCGCCATTCATCCCATGGCAGCGGGCTCCCCTTTTCTAAGCCAGTTGCCGCTAAAAGACTACGGCTTAGAATTTATTTACCCCGATACTGCAGCGGCTCACCCCTTCGATAACGGAACCGCCGCGGTATTAAAAAAATCCATAGAAAAAACAGCCGGCTTACTGGGCGACGATCAAGAAACCTACTTAAGTCTGCTGAAACCCGTGGTTCGGGAATGGCCAAATTTAGCCGCTGATATTCTGGGGCCTTTACCCATTCCGAAACACCCTTTAACCATGGCTGCATTTGGAATGAAAGCCATGTTGCCGTCTACCTTGCTGGCGAAGCGTTTCCGAACCACCGAAGCGCGCGGACTCTGGGCCGGGATGGCGGCGCACAATATTCAGCCCTTAACCAATATGGCTACATCGGCCATTGGTTTAGTATTAATGGCGGTGGGGCATTTACGGGGCTGGCCCATCCCAAAAGGCGGTTCCCAACAAATGGCAAATGCCTTGGCGGCTTACTTCCAGGCGCTCGGGGGTAAAATTGAAACGGATTATTATGTAAAGTCTTTAGAACAGTTGCCTTCGTCGCACGCGGTTTTGCTGGATGTAACGCCCCGGCAATTACTCGAAATAGCTGGTTACCGGTTTTCGGCTATTTACAAATGGCAACTCGAACGCTACCGCTACGGCATGGGCGTTTTTAAAATTGATTGGGCATTAGATGCGCCCATTCCTTTTTCCGCGCCCGAAGCCCGGCAGGCGGGCACCCTGCACCTCGGGAACACACTGGAGGAGATTGTAACAACCGAAGCCCAAAGTGCCAAAGGCCAACACCCCGAAAAACCTTTTGTTTTGCTGGCGCAACCCAGCCTTTTTGATGCGACGCGGGCGCCGGCCGGGAAGCATACTGCCTGGGCGTATTGCCACGTACCCAACGGCTCGCAACAAGACCGCACCGCCGCCATCGAACAACAAGTAGAAAGATTTGCGCCCGGTTTCCGGGAGCGGATTTTAGCAAGGCACGTGATGAATACGGCGCAAATGGAAGCTTACAACCCCAACTACATAGGCGGCGATATTAACGGCGGCATCATAGACCTTGCGCAATTATATACCCGCCCGGCGTTGCGGCTTTCTCCCTACCGGACCTCGGCCAAAGGCATATACGTTTGCTCTTCTTCCACCCCGCCCGGTGGCGGCGTACACGGCATGTGCGGCTACCATGCGGCCCAGCGGGCTTTAAAAGATATTTTTAATATTTCGGGAGAGGCGTTCCGGAGCGTTCCCAAGGTTGCCTTGGCTAGTTAGTATTTCTAAATAATTTTAGTTAAAAATATATAATCGCTTAAAGCATTTAGAGGATGCGCCAAACAATATTTCAGTACGCCATAACTGCTATTAGCAAATGGCTATTAGTACTGGCCGTAATATTTGCTGCCTGTACCCGAACCAATATTCATAACCAGGCTACCGGGTTAACTTCTGCTGTTGAAGCTAAATATTCATCTCATTCATCTACAATTGCTGATACTACGCATTGGCCGCCAACTTTTGGTTTTGGCAAGCTGGCCACAACCCAGGAATTAGCAACCTTGGATATTGATATACGGCCTGATGGGCAAGGCTTACCGGCTGGCTCGGGAACAGTAACGGCGGGCAAGGCTATCTACGCGAGTAAATGCGCGGCTTGCCACGGGAAAACCGGCGTGGAAGGGCCAAATAATCGCTTGGTTGAAACGGCAGCGGAGAGAACTGAAAATTATAAAACGAAGGAAAAAACAATTGGCAATTACTGGCCTTACGCCACCACTTTGTTCGATTATATCCGCCGGGCCATGCCTTTTAACGCGCCGGGCTCTTTAACCAACGATGAAGTGTATGCCTTAACCGCTTTCTTATTGCACGCCAATAATATTATAGCACCGGATGCTAAAATAAATGCTCAAACATTACCCCAAATAATAATGCCCGCCCGGCAATATTTTGTAACCGACGACCGAAAAGGCGGACCGGAGGTTCGTTAAATAATTATTAAAAATACACCACATGAACCTGCCTGTAGATAAAAATAATACAATAAAGGATAAAGCTGAAATATCTTTCCAGCAACCATTCAGTCGGCGGAAACTGTTGGGTGGAGCCGCCACGGCCGCGGTGGTGCTGGTGCAAACGGCTATCGGCAAAACCGTGCAGGCAGCCATTCCGGAGGGAGCTTTTATTCATGATGATCCAACTAAAAAACCCGGACCATTGCCGAGCCTCTTAGGTTCGCGTTCTCAGTTCGAGAAACCGGTGCGCCTACCCTCCGACACCTCTTCGCGTACCCCGCTGCAAGATTTGTACAGCACCCTAACGCCCGCCGATTTGCATTACGAAAGGCACCACGCTGGTGTACCTACCATTAACCCCGAGGCATACGAATTATACATTCACGGGCTGGTAGAAAAGTCCATGAAATTTACCTTAGCTGATTTAAAGCGCTTTCCGGCGTTTTCCCGCATTTGCTTTCTCGAATGCTCCGGTAATTACCGTAGTAAAGCCGATGGAAAGATTACCCCCCAGGGCATTGCCGGCTTAACCAGCCAGAGCGAATGGACGGGCGTTATGCTCTCGACATTGTTTCGGGAAGTAGGCGTTAAACCCAAGGCTACCTGGTTCCTGGCCGAAGGTTCGGATGCCGCCGTCATGACCCGCAGCATCCCGGTGGCTAAAGGCTGGCACGATGCCATGATTGCTTATGCCCAAAACGGCGAAGCCATTCGCCCGGAACAAGGCTATCCGGCCCGTTTGTTTCTGCCCGGTTGGGAAGGAAATACGAGCGTGAAGTGGCTGCGTCGCCTGGAGTTATCAGATGCGCCTTTCATGACCCGCGAAGAAACTTCGAAATATACCGAACCAATTAAAGACGGTAAAATCCGGCAGTTCAGCTTCGACATGGATGCCCGGTCTATTATTACTTTCCCGGCGTACCCGGTGCAGCTAGAAAAAGGCTGGATTGAAATAAGGGGCATTGCCTGGAGCGGCCGGGGCAAAATATCAAAAGTAGAAGTAAGTACCGATGCCGGAAAAACCTGGCAGGTAGCGCGGCTACAAGAACCCGTTCTGGATAAAGCGCACACTTACTTCCGGCATTTATGGCAGTGGAACGGCAACGAAACCGAAATTATGAGCCGGGCGCTGGATGAAACCGGCTACCGGCAGCCCACCATGAGCCAGTTGCTGGCGGCCCGGGGGGAGAGCACGGGCGGGTACCACCTAAACCCTATCACTACCTGGCTGGTAAAACAAGATGGTCAGGTTTTAAATAAACCCGACCGGTAAGAACACTTACCTAAATATTAGCTTTGGTTTATGGAGGATGATTAATATGCAATTAGATATTTTGGTTTTTGCCGCGCACCCCGACGACGCGGAAGTAGGTTGCGGCGGCACCATCTTAAAACAAGTTGCTTTAGGAAATAAAGTAGGCATTGTAGACCTAACCCGGGGCGAATTGGGCACACGCGGCTCCGCCGAAATCCGGGCCCAGGAAGCTATGGAAGCCAAGCGCATAATGGGGCTGGTGGTACGGGAAAATTTAGGGATGCGGGACTGCTTTTTTAGCATCGACGAAAGCCATACCATGCAGATAATAAAAACCATTCGAAAATACCGGCCCCGCATTGTATTAACCAATGCGCCGCACGACCGCCACCCGGACCACGGCCGGGCTTGTGAGTTAGTAACCAATGCGGCTTTTATTTCGGGGCTGCCGCAAATTAAAACCGAACTGGACGAAGAACCCCAGTTAGCCTGGCGGCCGGAGTTGGTTTTACAATACATTCAAAACACCTATATAAAGCCCGATATTCTGGTAGATATCACGCATTTTTGGGTAAAGAAAATAGCCTGTATCCAGGCTTATAAAAGTCAGTTTTACCACCCCGATTCTACGGAGCCGGCGGTAACCTATATTTCTTCGCCTGATTTTTTCCTGATTCACGAAGGCCGCTCGCGGGAGTTTGGCAAATATATTAATGCGCCTTTTGCCGAAGGATTTACTTGCCAGCGCTTCCTGGGCGTAGATAATTTACAGCACTTACGGTAATATTTTGCAGCATTTAAATAAGCTTTACTTAAACCTATTAAACACACTAAAAAATTAAAAGAAGCTGTTTAGTATTTCTGTTTCGCGCAGCTACTGGGGCCATCGGTGGTGTTATCACCGCCAATCCTAAGGCGGCTGCCTGACTACTTGCTGGTGCCTTTCTTCCAACTCTAAGAATAAGCCACCAAGCTTAGCTTTTTATTATTTTTAATTTCTAAATACCTTCAGTAAGCTTGAATAATTTTTTCCTAACCGGCTTTTGCTTAACATTGCCCAACTTTTTTCGTAGCACTCTTTCTAACTAAATTTATAAAGACCGTGCTATGCAACTGCGGTAAATAATTATTAAAATATATTCTTAAAGCAAATGCAAAAAGTTTACTTAAGCGACGCGGGCCCGAAAGTATCTCCGGCCATTTATAGCTTTCACCGCTGGGACGATGAAGCGACTCATTCGGCCACTAACATGGAAACCATTGTTAATTTATGCCTGGAACTAGGAATAAACACCTTCGACCATGCAGATATTTATGGTTCTTACCAGGCCGAAGAATTATTTGGACAGGTACTAAACCAGAAATCTTTTAAAAGAGAAGATATTGTGCTCTTTACGAAATGCGGCTTACGCTTACCACATGCCAGCCAGCCGGAGGTGCGGCTTAAACATGTAGATACTTCCCGCAAGCATATTCTAAACAGCATCGATAATTCGCTGCGTAAACTTAAAACCGATTACATTGATGTATTTCTTTTAAATTGTTTAGACCCGATTGCCAATTTAGAAGAAACAGCCATGACCTTGAAACAGTTAAAAGATTCGGGTAAGATAAAAAATATTGGCATTGCCAACTTTTCGGTTTTTCAGCACCAATTATTAGCCTCTTTATTGCAACTACCCATTGCAACCAACCACATAGAATTAAATTTATTAAATACGGCTGCTTTAGATAACGGCCAGATAGATTATATTAAGCAACGCTATATGCGTCCCATTGCTTCCGGACCTTTGGCCGATGGTCGGATTGCCACCGGAACCGACGAACAAGCCACCCGGTTACGCCATAAATTAACAAATATTGCGGCTAAATATAACGTAGATCTGGAAACCATAGCAGTGGCCTGGATTATTAAACTGGGAGCGCTGCCGTTACTAGGAACCCGCGATGCCCAACGCCTACGCAACGCCGTTAATGCTTTTGATATTGATCTGGATAACCAGGATTGGTATGAATTATGGGAAGCAAATAATTAATACGCTAAAACTTTTAGCTAGCCGAAAGGGAAAATATTCTCCGCTTTTAATCAATTCTTTATAAGCCTGACCAAACTTTAAAGAAACGACGGTTTATTTTTTAAAATACTACTACTTACCATAACTAAAAAGCCGGACGTTGGTATTTTCAGCAGACGCATAAATTAAATAATTAATCTTAATTTATGCGTCTGCACAACCCGAGCAGCGTCTTTGCCGATACGTTAATTATTCTTCAGTTAATTATTATCTGCTAACACAGTTGCCGCTACTAGTAAGCGAATCGGTCTTTTGCCGCATAGCTTATACCAATTCCTATTATCAATATTCCCTAGGAAGGCAGAACAGGTGTTACTTTAAAGTTAAGGTTCTTTGTTGTCTATTCAGGATGCTCTGGTATGCTATGGTACTTTTCCGGCCTGTTTAACATTTGCTGGTGCGGCTTTTTTCTTCTGGAGTAGCTTAACCCTTCCGCCCTCCGGGCACCTTCCCTAAATTAGGGCTACGATTAGGACACAAAATGGAGCGGGGAGCTGTTGGGGGTAAATGGCAGATGCAATATTTAGCAATATTCGGATAGAGCGAC
>NZ_VWSF01000016.1 GCF_008629685.1 Adhaeribacter rhizoryzae
GTTATGCAGCAGACGGTAGTAACTCCGCTGCTCGGCTTCGCTCGCACTTAGCTGATGTATCACCACACTTTGCTTTTCTATTATCTTTTCTACTACTTGCTTGACCCGTCGCTCTATCCGAATGTTGCTAAATATTGCATCTGCCATTTACCTCCAACAGCTCCCCGCTCCATTTTGTGTCCTAATCGTAGCCCTAATTTAGGGAAGGTGCCCGGAGGGCGGAAGGGTTAATCTGCGCCAGAAGAAAAGCCAAACCGACTAAAGTTAGAAAGGCCGAAAAAGTACCACAGAATATCAAAGAGCTCTGAATAAATTACAAAGAACCTTCCTCTTAGAATAATACCTGAACAGCCTTTCTATGGAATATTGATTATAGAAATTGGTATCACTTGCCAATTACAGACTTGCCGGTAATTTATGCAACAAATATTATAAACTGGGTGTAGCCCGGATATTAAAGACGTCTTTTAGCGCCCGGCGGGCCGCGTGGTAGCCGCACATGCCGTGTACACCGCCGCCCGGTGGGGTAGCAGAAGAACAAATGTAAATGCCTTTGGCCGAGGTACGATACGGCGAAAGCCGCAAGGCTGGCCGGGTAAAAAGTTGCCCAATATCAATAATGCCGCCGTTTATGTCGCCGCCAATATAATTGCTGTTATAAGCCTGCATCTGGGCGGTGTTCATGACGTGGCGGTGCAGAATTAAATCCCGGAAGCCGGGGGCAAAGCGCTCAACCTGGTTTTCAATAGCGGCGGTCATGTCTTTTTCGGAACCGTTGGGTACGTGGCAGTAAGCCCAGGCAGTATGTTGTCCGGATGGAGCGCGGGTTGCATCGAACAAACTCTGTTGGGCCAGCAGTACAAAAGGCTTTTCGGAATGTTTGCCTTGAGAGGTTGATTTTTCCGAAGCGGCAATTTCTTCCAGGGTATTGCCTAAATGTACGGTGCCGGCCTGCCGGACTTCAGGTGCTGTAAAAGGAATGGGGCCAGCCAACGCCCAGTCAATTTTAAATACGCCCATGCCGTAGCGGTACCGTTGTAGTTGCCATTTATAAACCGATGAAAATTGGTGACCGGCAATTTGCAATAATTGTTTGGGGGTAACATCGAGCAAAACGGCGTGAGTAGCAGGCAATTCTTTTAAAGAACTTACATAAGTATTTGTTTCTATTTTTCCACCCAGCGAAATAAAATAAGCGGCTAATGCATCCGCAATAGACTGAGAGCCGCCTTTGGGCATTGGCCAGCCGTGCAAATGCCCCATGGCCATTAGTACCAGCCCAATAGCCGAAGTGGTAATATTAGATAAAGGCTGAATAGCATGCGCCGCCATGCCAGCCCAAAGCCCGCGCGCCTTGGTAGTTTTAAAGTAGCGGTTAGCCAGAAAGCTTGCCGAAGTAAGCGCCTTTAAGCCAAACCGGGCCATAGCAAACGGATTACTTGGAATGCGCAACGGTCCCAATATTGCGGTTGCCAATCCGGGCCAGTCTTTTATTAAAGGCGCTAACAAATTTTGATAAGCTTGCGCATCCGTTCCGAGTAAATGAGCGGTTTCGGTTAATGATTTGCCCAGGATAGCGGCAGTACCATCATCGAAGGGATGCGCCGCCGCAACAAGCGGGTAAATATATTCCAGGCCGTGAGCTTGCAGCGACAATGTTTTAAAAAAAGGCGACTCGGCGGCCAGCGGGTGAATAGCGGAACAAATATCGTGGGTAAAGCCGGGTAAGGTTAGTTCGGCGGAGCGTAACCCGCCACCAATGGTAGCTTTAGCTTCCAGCAACAAAACCGATAACCCAGACTTTTGTAAGGTAATGGCCGCGGCCAAACCGTTAGGGCCGCTGCCTACTACTACCGCATCAAAATCACGTTTAGTCAAATTATTTTATCTAAAATATAGCTGGCAAGGTATACTCATTTCCCCAATACAGGGTTAAAATATTCAGAATTATTCCGGATTAATAAAAAAATAGAATTGGGTTTACAGCCAGCCCGATTGCTTGAAATGCCGGTAAAGGAAAACACAGGTACCGGCAATAAATACCAGTACCACCGGGTAACCAAACCGCCAGTTTAATTCCGGAATAAATTCGAAATTCATGCCGTAAATGCCGGCAATGGCTGTGGGTACGCCCAGAATGGCCGCCCAACCGGCAAATTTTTTAGATACCTCGTTCTGCGAAATAGAAATAAGCGAGAAATTAACTTCGAGTACACTGGTAAGCAGTTCGCGGGTGGTATCTATCATTTCGTTTATCCGGATGGCGTGGTCGTAAATATCTCTAAAGTAGGGGCGGGTTTCTTCCGGAATAATGGTAGAGTCGAAGCGCATGAGGCGGTTACAAATATCTATCTGCGGCGAAACGGCTCGCTTTATTTCCAGCAGTTCCCGTTTTAGCTGGTAAATCTGGGTAATGGTTTCGCGGTTGGGTTTGCCGCTGAAAACATCAGCTTCCAGCTTTTCCAGTTCTTCGCCTAAGGCTTGTATAATGGGAAAATACTGATCAACAATGGCATCCATAACCGCATAAAGGGCAAAGAAGGGGCCTTTGCGCAACAGGTGCGGCGTACTTTCGCAGCGGGCGCGCACATCGCTGTAAGAAAAAGTAGAGCCATGCCGCACCGATACAATAAAATTTACGCCTACAAAAAAGTGGGTCTCGCCAAAAACAATTTCGCGCTGACCTTCCTGTAACTGGGCCGTGCGCAGTACAATAAAGAAAGTGTCGCCGTAGGTTTCAATTTTGGGCCGCTGGTGGGCGCGGTGGGCATCTTCAATGGCCAAGTCGTGTAAGCCAAATTCTTGCTGGGCTTCGGCCAGCAACGCTTCGTCGGGCTCGTTAAGGCCTATCCAAACAAATTTATCGGTTTGCTGGAGTATTTTGCCAATGTCGTTTATTTTGAGGTTGGCTATCCGGTGACCATTGGTATAGGCAGCACAATTTATGACGGCGCTCATGCTTCAATCTATAAAAAAAGTCTTTATTCTTTTACTTTTCTGCTATAAATAAAACTGCGTTTGCTTGCGAAGTGCGGCAATATTTAAATTAAAAATAGTTTTCAGGTTGATTTTCGATAACAATTATTAAAGACTACTAACCAGAAATATCTGGCGCAGAAACAGCAATATTTCATCCTACTAGTTTGGCGTTAAATTATTTACTTTGCCGGCGTAAATATTAAACCCAACTATGCGCCAGTTACTGCCCGGATTATTTTTTGCCATGCTGTGGGCTTCGGCATCGGTAGCAACCAAAATAGGCATCCAGGCCGCCGACCCGCTCGTGCTGGCTTTGGTCCGGTTTTTAATAGCGGGCAGCCTTATGCTGGGTTATGCTTATTTTTTAAAACCCGGCGGCAATCCGATGCCCCGCGGCGTACAATGGCGTTATATAATGGTGTTTGCGCTGCTGAATACTACTATTTACCTGGGCGCTTTTGTACTGGCATTAAAACAGGTTTCGGCGGGCATCGGCAGTTTATCTACGGCTACTAATCCTTTGTTTATTACTTTACTTTCGGCGGTTTGGCTGCGACGCACCTTAAAGTGGTACGAAGGAGCCGGTATTTTGCTGGGTTTGGCGGGTGTAGCTTTGGCCACTTACCCCTTACTGCAAACCAGCCACGCAACCCTTACCGGCTTAATAATATTGCTCACCGGAATGGTATCGGTTTCGGCAGCTACGGTTTATTATGCGCGCATAACCTGGAATTTGCCGGCTTTGGTTATTAACGGTTGGCAGGTATTAATTGGCGGTATTTTTCTGCTGCCTTTTACTTTGTTTACTGCCAATATTAGCGCCACCCGCTGGAATGCGCAGTTTTGGGGCGGCGTGTTGTGGCTCATCGGGCCGGTTTCGATTGTGGCCTTACAACTCTGGTTTTTCCTGGTGCGGCAAGACACGGTTCGGGCTTCGCTTTGGTTATTTCTTTGCCCTATATTTGGCTTTATTTATTCCTGGGCCTTACTGGGCGAGCCAATTACCGGTTATACATACGGCGGCACGGCTATGGTAATTGCCGGCTTGGTGCTGGCCCAACGCGAAAAACTCCGCCGGACTAAAATGGCGGAAGCCTGATGATAGGCAGTGATACATTTTTAATTGGTTAGGCTTTAACTTCTCTTCTTTAAATTGCCAGGGCTTTGTTTCCGCTGCACATTAACCACAATGCGGGGCTCGCGGGTAAGAATTGTTTTCAGGTTTAAACGTACCAAATCGCCCATATTATTGCACCGCAAAAACTCCTCTGACTGGTGATGTTCAGCCAAATCTTTTTTTAGCTGTTCTATTTTTTCGGCCGTCGAAATGGTGTCGGTACGCATAATATCAATTAAATCTTTCAGGCGGTAGCGGGCCAGTTTTAAACGGTGGTACAGCAGGGTGCGTTCTTCGCTTAAATATTGCTGCACGGTTTGGGGCTTCAGCAGTTTTAATACCAGTTCTACTACCTTGTTGTTGTCTTTAAAAAACTGGGGCAGGTACATAACCTTGCGGCCTTCGTACGATTGCTGGTCGAAATCGATGGAACGCACCCGGTACTGCTCGTCTTCAAAATCAGGCGTAACATCTATTACGTAGTTATAAGAGCGCATATCGCCGAGGAGCCGGATAAAGCAGCGTTCGTTAAATTTTACAAACTCTTTGGCAATGCGTACCAGGTTGGTATTGGGACGGTGCAAATATTCTTTTATAAACACGTCGCCGGGTATGCCGGCAATGTGCTCTTCAATTAGGGTTTCGCCGTCTACGAGGTAATTAATGCGGCTCGGCGATAATATATGCTCCAGTTCCAGACCGTAAATGCGGGAAGCATCGGCCCGTTTCACGTAAAAATAATCGTAGTTGTCGTTAAGCTGGTTTTTAATTTGTACCCGGAACGGATTGGTATTGCCGAAAGTACAATAATCAACGCGCGATACCTCTAAGTGCTCCATCACCGAAATATCGCCATCGGTTTTTAATAAGGCATAAATCATGGTTAAGCCCTGGTTTATTTCTTCGCGCAGGTGTTGTTCGTAAAGCACAATTTGCCACAGCGTATCTTGGCCTTGTTTATCGAAGTACGGAAAAGATTCGGTATAATGCGTAAGGTCTTCGTAGCCCAGGGGCAGCTTTCTTTCCCGGTCGTAGGTATGCAGGTATTTCCGCAGCTTTTTCGATACCGGGTAAACCAGCTTCTTTTTAGAAATAGTATGCACAGGTTAAATAATTTAAGGTAAATCTAAGCAAAATAATGGCTTGGTTTTACGGCCGTTTACGTTTATCTTATAAGCGTATAACGTTACAAATAATAAGCATACTATGCGCATTATTGGTTTTGTTATCGGGTTATTTCGCCAGAACCAGCCTGATGCATACGCCTGCTTCGTATTTAGTTCTGGCGCAGCTTCAATTACCCACTTAATAAAAAGCAGTGATATTTTAATAACTATAACTTTTAAATAAAACAGCATGAAGGTAATATTTATCCTGCCAATATTTTTATGGCTGTTAGTAGGTTGTGCCGAAAAAGCAGCGCCGGTGCCTAGCCTGGACGACCGCCTACAAGGAAACTGGAAAAGCACCTTTACCCGCAATTATTACGATGGCGCGGGTAACAAAATTTTTGAGGAGCAGGAAAACGATACTGTTACTTTTAAATTTACGAAAGGGTATGTTACCTTATCAAAGCAAAATGCAGCGCCGAAATCATCTAAGTATGTGTTACACGAGATAGAAGATGAAAAATATATTCTTCTGGACACACCCGGCGGTTCGCAACACTTAATTACCTTTTTAACCGAAGAAAGAATGTACTGGCAAGTAGCTATTACGCCCGATAATTATATAGAAAACGGAGTTACTAAGCGGGCTGCTAAAATGGTTGTGGTAACGGCATTTATTAAGCAATAGTAGCAGGCGTTTTCTCAGAACTTATTGGCTGATATTTTATGCCTGATAGCTTGGTGCTACTTGCGACAGGAATACTGAATTTTAGGGTAGCCTGAATTTTGAAAATAAAAAGCACCAGCCAATTTTTAAAAGCGCCGATTCCCTAGACCTGAATGCATCGCTGAAAATATTACCGGTGGAATATTAACAAGCTTCCGGTAAAAAAAGAATATTTTTTTATTTACCCGAAAAGCACTGCCATAGGGTTGTCACTGGAACAGCGTTTCTTTGCTTTATAAACAACTAAAAACTATGGATATTATTAAAATGTTCTCGAAAGAGTTGGAGCAGGAAGCCCAAACTACCCGCAAAATGCTGGAGCGTGTACCCAACGACAAATACGATTGGCAGCCGCACCCCAAAAGCATGACCATTAAACGGCTGGCTACCCACATTGCCGAACTGCCCGGTTGGGTGACCATGGCGCTTACCACCGATGAACTCGACTTTGCGAACAACCCGTACCAACCCGTAAATATTAACAACACCGAAGAATTGCTGGCCTATTTTGAAGAATCTTTAGCCGATGGCAGAGCTTCTTTGGCGCAGGCCACCGAAGAACCACTAACGCAACCCTGGACGCTGCGCAACGGCGACGAAATTTATAGCACCTCACCCAAACACGAAGTAATCCGGATGGCCTTTAGCCAGATTATTCACCACCGGGCCCAGTTAGGCGTTTATTTGCGGTTGTTAAATATTCCTATACCCGGCAGCTACGGCCCAAGCGCCGACGAAATGAATTTTTAAATAATTAGAAAAGCTGTTCTGCAATACGGAACAGCCTTTTTCTTTTAATTTTTTCCGGAATAATTTATACAGAATGAGTTGATTATTGTGCTTTAAAATAAAGCAAAGGCCGTACCTCCCACCGCGGTCATTCTGAAAGAATCTTATTAGCTGCCTACTGATAAGATTCCTCCGGAATGACCGCGTTGGGTTAGGATTCCTGAGAAAATATTAATAAAGAAGTTAACGCGCATTTTCTATTTGAAAGTAGTATTACCAGACCCAAACAAAGCGAAAGATTACACCTTTACGGGTTTACCTGTAGCGGCGGCTTCGTAAATCGCCATCATGAGTTTTACATCTTGTAAGCCTTCTTCGCCGGGTGTTTTGGGTGTTTTGTTTTCCAGAATGCACTCCGAAAAATGATCAATTTCGGCGGCAAAGTGGTTGTTTCCTTCTAATTTAATTTCTTCGGTGCCGGCATCGGTTTTAAGCGTAAGTTGGTGCTCGTTGTAATCGGTGGCGGGGTCGAGGGTAATATTGCCTTCGGAGCCGAAAGCCTGGAAGCGTTTTATCTCAAAAAAGCTGTAACTGGAACTGCAATTAGCCAATACGCCGCCCGGGAAACGTAAACTAAAAGTAATATTTTCTTCTACTTCATTAAAACGCGGGTCGTTGGGGGTGTTGCTCATCATGGCCGATATTTCAACGGGTTCTTCGCCAGTTAAGTAACGGCAAGCCTGCAAACTGTAAATACCAATATCCATGAGTGAGCCGCCGCCGGCCAACTTTTTATTAGTGCGCCATTTATCTTCCGGCTGATCGGGTTTTAAGGGGCGGCCGTGGTCGGAGGTAATTAGTTTTAGGTCACCAATTTTACCCTCCCGGATTAATTCTATGCACTTCAGGTTGTAAGTCTCGTACTGCGCGCGATAGCCAATCATGAGTTTTTTACCGGCTTGCCGGCAGGCTTCTATCATTTTCTGGCAATCTTCCACGCTGGTAGCCATGGGTTTTTCGCACATAATATGCTTGCCGGCCTGGGCGCCTCTAACGGTAAATTCGGCGTGTAAGCTGTTGGGCAAAACAATATAAATTACATCTACCGCCGGGTTGTCTTTTATAGAGTCGTAGTTCTGGTAATCGTAAATATTGCTGGCATCCAGGTTATATTCGGCGGCAATGCGTTTGGCTTTATCCGGCGAGCCGCTTACCAAAGCAACTAGTTCAGAATATTTACAATCTTTAAAAGCAGGTATTAATTGTTCGGTGGCAAATTTCCCCAGGCCCACAATGGCCCAGCCTAATTTTTTATTTTCCATAGTTTTCTGTTTGCGGGTGCCGGCAAGATAGTTTGTTTAGCCCAACGCTACTGAAAACGGAATTAAATGCGGGTGGTTACAAGCCCTCCCAGCCAAGTTCTGATTATAATATTGCCCCATCTCAATATTTTGCATCTGCTCGGTTAAGGTTGGTTGTTGGTTTTACCACCCCTAGCTCCTCCTAAAATAGGCGGGGAACTCCGCTGATGCGTTTTCTACGGCTAACTTTTCATAGTTAGTATTTCTTCAAAAATAATATTAATGGAAAGAGCAACAACCAGCAGCTACGAAGCAGACTACAGCAGTTTGGGCGATGAGGACCTTTTGGAAGATGCTCTTCTGGGTTTCCGGTGCGCAGCATTCCGACGTAGGAGGAAAGGAAAGATGAGCAGCCCGAATGACCAAACGGGCCCTCGCGGGCTAGAGCAAACTTAGGCTTTTAAATACAGTTAGCACCATCACCTTGAAAGATGAAATCTTTCGAAAGATAAAACCTAATTAATTTAATACCAGACTTTTAATAAAAGAATAAGGCAGCAGAGCCCTAAAAGAAGTGAATTAGTAGCAGAAAGAGAAAGTATAAGAGGGGATTTGTGAAAAAAAATCCTTACCAGCACAAAGTTGGTAAGGATTCAGGCATTTTTCTGGCTTTACAATTCATAACATCCGGTTATTTCAAATCTTTAAAATAACCAATGTTCGCATCATCTGTAATTTTTACCAGGAAGTTCTCTTTTTCATTTCTCAGGTTTACAAAGTAAGCTTCGTTGTTGCCAGTGTATTTGATAATTTCGCCCATTTGGTAACCCGGATAATGCTTAATCAGGCTTTTAATGGCAGTTGCCGGCAATTGGGTAACTTCTATCAGTTGGGTAGTAGCTACGTACTCGTTTACGCGGTTGTAAAAGGCAGTCATTTGTACGCCGTCTTTCACAAATGTAGCTTTCTTAAACCTTGCAGATGAAGACCATACCACGTTTTCGGCATCGGCAAGCTCGCTCGAATATTTAACTTTAGCGGGAGCGTTGTTTTTAGCTTCTTTTCCTTCGTCGTTAACGGTTTTGGCAAATGAGCCCACTGATAACCCCGTCATCAATAAGGCAGTGTAAATAACTTTTTTCATAATAGTAATATTTATTTTCGTTACAAATGTATGCTACTATTACGTGTATGTCAATAAAAAAGCTGTTTTTTTAAATTTAATTTAGAATAAATCGAAACTATTTAAAAATATATCAAAATAGATGGTTGAGATTTAATGGCTCAAAATGGAACATTGCTTTTGCCGTATATTTTCTAATATTATTGTTTAGTAATATAAAACTAAAGTTAAAAGGTTCGAATTTTGAATCATTTACAAAATATAAATTGTATTTAGCCATTATGTTGTAAAAAATGCAGCTAAATCAGTTTTTAAAGCTTGTTGTTACAGCAGGAGCCGGGTAGTTAATTTTTAAGAACCCGCAATAACTGCAAAGCAGATATTATAATTATGGTTTGGCAGGAGGGCATTGGGGTGGTATAAGCTGGAATTAACCCGATTTTCGGTAATTAGAGTAAGGTTAATTCTGCATTTTATCTTTTACCTTTGTTATAAATTTGGCAACGCCATCGGGTAATTAAACAAAAATCAAAAATTCGGTTCGGTAATATAATCTGCTATTGGTAATTGCGCTTAACTGTTACCGTTTGGCGCTCCTGAAAAATTAATGAAGACAATTGGTTTATATTTATTATTAGGGATGTTGGGAATATTTGCCGGGCAACCAATTGCCTGGGCACAGGTGCCAGCACCCAAAATTCAGGTGGGTAGTTCGCTGAGTACGAGTTTATCTTATACCGGCCTGGGCGTTTCGGCGGGGCTAAGTGTTAAAAGAAATAACCTGGCTTTAACGGTTGGCCCCCGTTTTTTGCTCACCGATAGTTACCGGCTGGCTTCCGGGCCCTGGGGTGGCGCAGCAGCTTTCTATTACTATACTTCTTTTTCGGCTAACCAACGGTTGCAGGGCTTTGCCAACATAGATTACCAGAATTCTTTTCAGCGGCCTTACTGCCCCACCGGCGATTGCAGTGACAAGCGCAATATTACCCACGAAATAAGTTTGGGCTACGGTTTACAATACAGCCTGAGTGCACGGCTCGCCATATTTAACGCTATTAACGTGGGCCTCTACCACGAGTCGGTTTCCAGTCGTTTCCGCGACGATAATTTGCAGGTGCAGGGTTTAAATATGCTGGTTAAATTAGGGCTTGCTTATCACTTCGGAAATGAAATTTAAACAAGCATGCTTGCTACTGGCGGCTGGTTTGGCAGGGTTAACTGGGTGCGAAAAAATAGAACCAGCTAAGATTCAGAACCTCAACAATGGCAAAATATTGGTTATCGGGCATGGTGGCGGCGGCTTTCAGTCGTACTTTAACCCGTTGCCGGCCAATAGCCTGCTTGGTATAAGCCAAGCCATTGAGGGTTTGCAAGCAGATGGGGTGGAAGTGGACGTGCAACTTACCGCCGATAACCAATTAATTTTGTACCACGACGAATTTCTGCAAAGCCAAACTAATTGTTCGGACTGTATCTCGGGCCAGACGGCCGAAGAAGTTTTGAAATGCCGCTACAACCGGGATGTAAGTAATTCTTTAAGAAATCAGGAAAGACTAATTACCCTGGAAACGGTGTTGCAAAAATTTGCCGGCTACCCGCAAAAGCCCCAAATTCATATTGATATTAAACTGCTGAATAGCTGTAATCTAAAGAAAGTACCCCACGTTGTGGATTTTGCAGAAGCTATTGCGGCCTTAATAAATAAATATAATGCTTATTCCTGGACCCACGTAGAAACCAGTTCGGTGCTGATGGTACAAGCGTTACAGGCCCAGGATAGCCGTTTGTGGATATCGCTTTATACCCGATACCCCGATACCGATATTCCGGTGGCGGTGCAATTAGGCGTTAAAGGTATTACAGTGTTTAGCTACGAAATTACCGGCACCCAGGTACAGGAAGCGCACCGGCAAGGTTTATTTGTAACGGTACTCGGTATAAAATCGCGCAGTGGCTTGGTAAAAGCTATTCAGAAAAACCCCGATGCCATTCAAACCGATAATATTCCGCTTCTGATAAATATTCTGCACGATTAAGTACTGATGTTTGAGGATTTAAATAAAGATTAAATTTTACCTTGCTTTGGTTTATTGATCCAAATCTTATCATTCAGGAGGAACCTATTTGGTTACTTGCTAAATAGTTTCCTCCCGGAATACTTGTATTCCCAGAATGATAGAGCGTGAATTACTTATACTTTTAATTCTTTACGTGTTAGTATCTGAGAAATAAAACGGTTTCTAAATATTGAAGTCAAGGTTGGATTTACCTTCTTGCCGGAATATTTAAGTGCCGTTGCTGTTTTCGTCTTTGCCCAGTAGGTAGCCGTAGGGCCGGAGTTTATTTACGTGGTCGAAAATAACTTTGGCAATGCCCAGGTACGGAATAACCAGAATCATGCCGGCTACACCCCAAATAAAGCCCCCCAGCAGCAAGCCTATAATAATGGCCATAGGGTTTAGCCGTACCTTGGCGCCGGTAATATTAGGCGTTAGAAAATAGCTTTCGCTTAGTTGCACCACCAGAAAAAATATTCCAATAATTAATGGCATAGACCACGAATCGCGGGTAATTAACGCATAAACCACCGGAATAAGGCTGCCGCCCACCGAACCCACATAGGGTATAATATTTAAAATACCCGCCAGTATCCCGAAAAACAAAGCGTGCTCCAAACCAATTAGCATCAGCCCCAGCGTATTTACCACCGATAATATTAAAGTTACCAAAAATACCCCGGCAATATACGAGTTGGCTACCTGGGCAATATCGTTAATAATGGCGCTGGGGTGGCTGGTGCCCTCTGCCGCTACAATCAAGTACGGGTCGTGGTGCTGGTAAGCGCCAAACAGCATGTATACAAAGTTTTTGAGTTTGGTCCGGTAAAACAAAAACACCGCCGTTAAAATCATTACCAGAATAAACTTTATCAGAATAGTGCCGGAAAAACGAAGTACAGTTTTTAAAGAAGAAGCTATTGTTTGCACCGATATTTTCAGCTCCTGCCGGATGTATTCCATCTGCTGCTGATTGGTGAGGTTAAATTTATCTATAATAAAGGCGTGGATTTGTTCTAATTTATCGGCCAGGGTTTTACCCAGTTCCGGAAGGTCGTTGGTGAGGTTGCCAATTTGGTTAATGAGTAAGATTAGTAAAATTACCAGCACAATTACAATGGCAATAACACTAATAACTGCGGCCCACAACCTTGGAATACCCCATTTTTCGAGTTTATGGCTAACGGGCACCAGCAACATGGCAAATAAACCGCCAATGGCCAACGGTTTTAAAAAAGGCGCGCCCAAGTGTAAAAAACTAAAAAACAGCAAAAATGCCAGCATAACCCGGTTAAATTTCTGCAAAGTAGTAGGCCTTGCCATTTTGGTTTAGGTTAAGGGTGCATTCGGATGTACTGATTACATCTTTTTTAGTTATTGTAAGCTAAATAATAATTGTAAATCGTTAATAAATAAGAACTTGTTAAAATATCAGCTAAATTAACTGCACATTACCTTACGCCAACAACAAACCCGCACCAGCGGGAATTAACCTTAGCACAAATGAGGTTATATAGAAAGAAACTCGTATATTAAATATTATTTAGGAAAGGAGATTATTATGAAGTGGCTATATAGTATTCAACAAAAATCTAAAACTGCTCTCTTGTTGCTGGCAATAGTAGTTACCATTATGGGTAGTAATTTTTTAGAGAAGAAATATTTTACCGATATAAACGAATCGGTTTCGTCTATTTACAACGACCGGCTGATACCGGCCGCCGAGCTTTTTCATGCCAACGATATTATGTACAGAAAGCGGTTGGCTTTGGAAAAATATTTGATTAACCCGGCCAGTCAGGATTTTCGATTAATTAAAAAGCAACTGGCGGCGCATAACAGCCAAATAGATTCGATTATTCTGGCTTACGAATCTACTTACCTGGTAGATGAAGAAAGTACCAGTCTGAATCATTTTAAAGCCAGCGTGCGCCAGTACAACAAATTAGAAACCGAATATTTAACTAATAAAGAAAGCTTAGCGGCAGATACCTACGAGAAAGAAATGGGGCCTTTGTTTTTAGCTATTCATAAAGATTTGGTGCAGTTGAGTAGTATTCAAACCAGCGTGGGCAAAGAATTAATGAATGGCTCCCAGCATATTTCGAGTGGCGCTTACATGATTAGTAACCTGCAAACGGCTATTGTAGTAGTAATTATGCTAGTGGTATATGGCTTGCTGTTAACCTCCCGCACTTTAATACCCAAAAAATTTCAGAAATTTCACTTAAATTAAATAAGTAAGAAGTTTTAAGTGATAAGTTATAAGTAATAAAGACGTTCCCCGGCTAAGAGGAACGTCTTTTATATTTTATAAGGCTTTGTATAAAAGCAGCCTAAATAAATAAGGCGCCGGTTTTAACGCATTAAAAAGTTAAAGCGGCCTACGTTTTTCAGGGCTACGCCGGTACCCCGGGCTACCGCGCGGAGCGGGTCAGGGGCAATATGCACCGGCAGTTTGGTGCGGAGCGAAATGCGCCGGTCCAGGCCGCGCAGCAAAGCTCCGCCGCCGGTTAAGTACATACCGTTCTGGTAAATATCCGAAGATAATTCCGGGGGCGTAATTTCCAGCGCTTTCATAACGGCTTCTTCAATCTTGGCAATCGATTTATCCAGGCACTCGGCAATTTCAGAGTACGTTATTTTTATTTCCTTCGGAATACCCGACATCAGGTCGCGGCCCAGTACGGCAATATCATCGGGTGGTTCCTGTAGTTCGCTTAGCGCCGAACCTACGGATATTTTTATCATTTCGGCCGTACGAATACCAATCATGAGGTTGTGCTGCTGCCGCATAAATTGCATTATTTCGGAGTCGAAGGTTTGGCCGGCAATCCGGATAGACTGGTCGCAAACAATGCCGCTCATGGCAATTACTGCAATTTCGGTGGTGCCGCCGCCAATATCTATAATCATGTTGCCGGTAGGTTCTTCTACATCAATGCCAATGCCAATAGCGGCTGCCATGGGCTCGTGAATGAGGTAAACTTCTTTCGCACCGGCAATTTCGGCAGAGTCGCGGATAGCTCTTTTTTCAACCTCGGTAATACCCGCCGGAATGCAAACCACCATGCGCAACGACGGCGAAAACCAATGCCGTTTCATGTTTACCATTTTTATCATGCCCCGAATCATGTGCTCGGCCGCATTAAAATCGGCAATAACGCCATCGGTTAAAGGCCTTACCGTTCGTATATTTTCGTGGGTTTTCCCTTCCATGCGCATGGCTTTATGCCCAATGGCCAGTACTTTGTTGGTAGTACGGTCAAAAGCCACAATTGCCGGTTCATCTACTACTACTTCATCGCGGTAAATAATTAATATATTAGCAGTACCCAGATCAATGGCTATGTCGTGCGTTAAAAAATTGAAAAGACCCATGCAATACTTTTTAAACCGGTAATAAATATTTATTAACTATACTAACTCTGTACAACGAAAGAATAGTATATGTTAGTAAGCGCTTGTGCTGTAGCAGCAGCCGGGCTTAGGCGGCAGTAACGTTTCAGCGGTTTGATTCAGAGGAATATAACTGTGTAAATACCACGAAAAAAAATCTGCCAACCCTTTTTACCAGCTTGCTTCTAATGGGTGCAAATATAATTTATTTATTCCTGATGCCCGAAATATTTCGGCTTTTGGCTCAAAAGGTTAGCGGTTAAAGAGTTTGCTGTTCTGGGAGCAAGGCCAGAATATTCCGTTGCAGCCATTCTGTTATATTTTTAACCGGGTTATAATCGGTAGCAGCTGCAATTTATATTCAGCTAAAAATTAACCCAAGCTTTTTTACGCCAGCCGCACAACATCGCCTACTTTAAGTAACCCGCCTTGTAAAATGCGGGCCGTAATGCCGCCGTGGCCGCGCATGGCATTGTAGCCGCCGGGGCCCAGGTTTTCTTCCATGCGCGAGCACGGATGGCAAAGGCCGGTATATTCGAGCAAAACTTCGCCTACCCAAAATTGCCGGTCTTTCAGGGCTAATAAATTTAAACCCGCTACTACCAGGTTCCGCCGGATTAAGCCAGGGTCCAGGTTAGGAATATTCATTATCGCGGCTACAGTAGTTAA
This sequence comes from Adhaeribacter rhizoryzae, assembly GCF_008629685.1. GTDB lineage: Bacteria > Bacteroidota > Bacteroidia > Cytophagales > Hymenobacteraceae > Adhaeribacter > Adhaeribacter rhizoryzae. Next base: position 15,211 of record NZ_VWSF01000016.1, read on the forward strand.
GTGTTCGGCCTGAATAAGGGTAACTTGCCGTTTGCTGCCGGGTTTACCTGCGTAATGGTCGCCGGCCAGGTGGCGGTTGGTTAGGGCTTCTACGGTGGTAACCGCAACAGGCGTTTGGCGGCGTTCCGGCCGAATGCCAATCCAGGTGATGCGCCCGGTTTGGGGCATTGTATCCATGAGTTTACCCAAAACAGAACCTTCGGAAGCCGGAAATGCCATGTTGATTTTTTTAACTTTATTAGAATACCGCCTTGCCTGGCTTAATGTTTTTAAATCTAAATATCTGCTATTACGCAAAAGTTAATAATAGAATTTTAAGTAATTCACACGTGTCATTCAGGAGGAACCTATTTAGCAAGCAGCCAAATAGATTCCTCCTGAATGACACAAGTGGGCTCAAGACAAAAGTTCATCTTTCCCGAATTATTGTGTAGCATCAGTAAATAAGAAGGCTTTAGAACAAAATAAAAGCCATAATCTATCGGAATTTGTTAAAAATAATTAATCTACTTTTAGGCTTTAATACAGGTGTTTTTAGCCTATTTTTGGCCAGTAGCTAGCGTTACAAGTGGCCTAATAATTTTCTGCTGAACGGCTAAACCAGCTTTATTATTGTGTTTGTCTTTTCAGAATATTCTCTCATATTTGAATAAATAATACAAGGTTTTAAACTGATTATTATATATATCTATGCTAATATTTCTGGTCGAAGTAGCGCTAATTCTGTTTTTAGTAGTAGTTTATTTAAGAAAAGAATTAGAAATAAGCATGCGGGACTTTCGGCACGGCGATGTTATTTGGGTACGCGATCGTTCTTTAAAACCCGAGCGCGCCGTACTGTCTAAATGGAACGGAAAAACGTTTTGTTATATGCTGGATGGTAGTTGCGATTTACGGTTTAAAAAGTGGTTTTTCCTGGCCCGAAACGAATCTTACCAGGAACGGGAAAAGGAGAATGCCAATTTAGATAATAAAATTAAAGTTACCGGCCTGGCTGGTTTTAGCCGGGCACAGGCCTGGCAATTATTTCTTATTTATTTTCTGCTCCCTTGGCAAAAGCCACCGCAAACCTAATATCGGTATAAGAGAATTCATCGCCCAGCAATTGTTTTATCGGCGAAAGCTGGTCGGTATCTACGGTGCGGGCTACAATTAATATTTGCTCTAGTTTTACCGGGTCCAGGAACGTTTCAATGGGAATAGCGCCGGCTTGCACGTAGCGGGCTAGGTGTCCTTCAATAGTAGTTTGGGCTAAGCCCCGCGTAGCCGCAATTTCCGAAATGCTTAATCCTTCGCGGTACAGCCGGTAGCTTTCTTCCTGGGTTTGCCCTTTTTCTTTCTTTTCACCTTTTTCTTTTGGTTCGGCATTATTCGTGGTTCGGCTTTTCCGGGTACGCGTTGGCAGGGCATCTTCTATTTGCTGCTGGCGTTCCTGGGTGGCTACATTTGGTACGGCCTCTTTGGTTAGCTCTTTGCCTTCTTTAAAAGAGCTGAGCAGGGCCGTGGCTTTTTCGAGGTGTTGCTGCAACCGGAATATTTGCGATTCGAGTTCTTTTAGTTCGGCTTGGTATTGCTTTGTTTTTTTCTCCTGGGCTACTTTCCCGGCTTGCGTTAGCACACTGCTGCTTAGTTCTTTCAGGCGGGGCCGGAAATATTCGGTAGCGGCGCGGATGCGGGCTTCCAGTTGTTCCAGGTTTAGCGGTTGCTGCTCTACCAATCCGGCCAGTTGTTGCCCAAACTTATCGGCTACTTCTTTTTCCTTCCGGAATATTGCTTCCAGTTCCTGGGCCCAAGGTAAATATTTTTGCCGCGTAGAGCGTTGTTCGTCTTTGGTGTAATTGGCCAAATGCTGCCGCAAATGCCCGGCACAAAGCGCAAAATCGAAACAGCGCCGCAACGAATTTTTCAGGAAAGCCTGCGATTCGGTTTTCAGTACGCTTTCTAATGGCTCCTGACCTGTGCTGCCGGCAAAACCCGTAATGGCCTGATCCTGGTTGGGGAGCACCGATGGTACCGGCGAACTAAGTACCAGCCCTTGAAGCGATACCAACCGGGAGAGCGCTACATACACTTGCCCCGGCGCAAAAGCGCTGCCCAAATCCAGAACGGCTTTCTCGAAAGTAAGCCCCTGGCTTTTGTGCACCGTAATGGCCCAGGCCAGCCGCACCGGATATTGCCGGAAAGTGCCCAGTACTTCTTCTTCTACCTCGTTGGTGGTTTCGTTAAAACGGTACCTGATATTTTGCCATTCGTATTTTTCTACCTTTACTTTTGTTTTATCGTCCGGAAATTCTACCTGAAAACCATCTTCATTAATATCGGCTATTTTGCCAATTCTGCCGTTGTAAAAACGTTTCTCGCCGGTAGGATCATTTTTAATAAACATTACCTGGGCACCGGGTTTTAATTCCATGGTGGCTTCCAGCGGAAACATGTGTTCGGGGTAATCTTTATCTATTTCGGCCTGAAAATAATACGATGTGCCCGGCAATTTTTGCAGTGCTTCGCGGTTAACCGTATCGGCTTTGTGGTTGTGGGTGGTGAGCAGAATGTAAGGGTCGTTGGGGGCGGGCCGGAAGCCGGGTTGGTAGTGGCGGTTCAGCAGTTCGGCATCTTGCGGCAGCAACCGGTTATGGCGCAAATTATTCAGCAACTTTATAAAAGTATCGTCGGACTGCCGGTAAACTTTGTCTAGTTCAATATACAGCGGCTTGTGCGGCCCTTGCAGACACTGGGCATCGAAGAAAAACGGACTGTTGTAATACTGTTGCAGCACTTGCCATTCCTGGTCTTTTACCACCGGGGGCAACTGCAATAAATCGCCGATAAAAAGCACTTGTACTCCGCCAAAAGGCATATTGCCCTGCCGCCGTACTACCTGCAACACCGTGTTAATGGCATCGAGTAAATCGGCCCGAAGCATACTTACTTCATCAATTATTAGTAGTTCCAGTTCCTGCAACAGCCGCCGCTTGTTACCTCTAATTTGCAAGCCCCTGATAAGCGACTCGCGGGTATTAAAATGCTGGTTGTTATGGCTGGCCGGTAATTTGGTATCGGGTAGGTAAGCGCCAAATGGCAACTGAAAAAGCGAGTGCAACGTTACGCCCCCGGCGTTGATAGCGGCCACGCCCGTAGGGGCGGCAATTACCGCCTGCTTGTGCGTGTGGTTGGTAATGTAGCGCAGAAAAGTGGTTTTGCCCGTGCCCGCCTTGCCTGTTAAGAATACGTGGCGGTGCGTGTTGTTTACGAACCGGGCGGCTAACGCGGCAATATTTTTATCGGTGGTGGTGATGCTCATTGTTTAATTTTTTGCTAATAAAGCTTAAAATTGGCTTTACTTAAATACGTAAATTTCTGCTATATCTCTACCCAAAAGAAGCAAAACCCTTGGCAGTAGAAAATATTTATTTAGTTTAATATTTAAGCAAGTATTTATAATTATTTTCTTCGCTGGTGCGGGCGAGCTTGCAACTGGTGCCAGCGGAAGAATCTTTTATTTTTATTCTTTTTATCTTTACCTAAACCTGCCATAAACTAAAAATTAGATGGCCGGCAAATTTCTTTAACCTAAATAATAACCCTATTTTTCAAAGGTATCTGATTATACCGGCCAACATCTACTATACCTGCTTAAATGCTGAAATATTACAAACAAACCGCCATAATCTTTTTAAATACGCTCATCTTTTTGCTCCTGCTAAATTTTATTTTAGCTGTTTTTTATTCTTATAAAGAAAAGAACCAGGCAAATTACGATAACCAGATAACGCAGAAATACGGGAAAGAAGCGGTTACAAAGGCGTATCCCCATTTATCTTATTCCCAAATAAACCAATTGCTAACAGAAACCTGGAACCGCCCTTTGGCATACAATTATTACACTACTTTTAAAGAGAAGCCTTTTAAAGGCACTTATGTAAATATCCATTCTGCCGGCTTCCGGTTTATTAAAGACCAAAGCGCCTGGCCAATCGATACAAGTAAATACAATATTTTTGTTTTTGGGGGCTCTACCACTTTTGGCTACGGCGTAGCCGATCAGGAGACGATACCCTCTTATTTGCAAAACCTGTTAAATAAAAACAGCCGGACAAAAAAACAAATTGCCGTTTATAACTTCGGGACAGCATTTTATTACTCGGTGCAGGAAAAGCTTTTTTTTGAAAAATTGATTTACCAAAATCAGGTTCCGGATTTAGCTATATTTATTGATGGCCTAAATGATGTTGGGGTATTTGCAGAGCCTTCTTATGCCACCGAAATGCGAAATTTGTACGAAGGCAAACCTGGTTTCTTTTTACAAAAATGGGTTAAGCAAATACCTTTAATGCGGTTGGTTTACGCCATACAAGGCCGAATTTTAAAAAATACCGAAGCGAATATTCCGGACTTTTGCGCACCCAGCCATTTAGAAAGGTGTTACAACAGATATATTCAGACTAAAAGCATGATAGAGGCCGTTGCCAGTCAAAAAAGAATAAACACCTTATTTGTTTGGCAGCCTTCTTCCCGCTACCTGTATTTCCCGAAAGAAGATTTGTTTGGTGTCCGTAATGCCTATAATCCGAACTCCCGGGATTGTGCTTACACTTACTTTTTCAAGAACTTAAAGGAATTAGAAGCGCAAGGAAATTTCATTTGGCTGGCTGATATGCAAAAGAATAAAAAACAAAATTTGTACGTAGATAAAGTGCATTATTCGAACAAGCTGAATTTTATTATAGCCGATACCCTGGCTACTTACCTTTCTCAGAACCTGTTATAATATAAGGCTATTCTTAGATTGAAAATAAACCTCCTTTTTACCCACTGGGCGCAAGGCTTAAGCAAGCCTCGTTATGCGTAGAGTTAGCGAAGCGCTCTACGCATTTTTAGGAAAGCCAATCTCCCGATTGGCGTTGTTAAAATAATTAGAACTACAACCAAAATATCACTTCCCAATCTTTTACGAGAGGAATCCTTTATGCCAAAAAAAACGATTTTTAAGTCTAATATCGGGAAGATAATTGGGAAACTAATCTGCAATCATCGCATTTAAAGGCAACTAAATTATTGTTGGTGCTATCCGGAATAAACCAATCTTTACCGCAACCGGGGCATTTCCGGCTTTTGTCCTTTGTCTTGCCCCAGGCCCGATCGTTAAACAGAAAATAGTAGGTAGGAATATTCGTAACCTTTTCTATTTGCCGGCAACAGGATACGCCTTTTTGGTTCAGTTCACTTTTGTAATTCTGTAACTGGTTTAGCGTCCACCGGTCCTGACCATAACCAATATGCCACAAAGTTTTAATACTTCGGTAATTATATTCCCAATAATTTATTTCCTGGTGGCTTTTACCTTCATAAGTAAAGGGGATTTTGTACAACGGAATTTGGTTATAAGTATCGCCGCAAATAAGCGGTGACCAATTGCCATCTAAGGGTTCAGTTAAAATGTAATGCGTAGATTTTTTTGGAATAAATGTTTTTCCTAATTCCGGGTCTAGACCAACCAGTTCAAAAGTTAAATTCAGTTCTAATTCGGTCGGGAAATTGTTTTTGGCATTAATTGCATAGTAACTAGCGTTTTTGTCTTTGTAAGAATCTTTCTCCGGACAATATAAATTTAGCATCACACCGTTTTCGGTGGCCTCATACTGTAATTCATTATTAATTATTTGGGTGTTTTTATAAAGTAATCTTAAATAATAACCAACATAATGAAAGATGTCGGGCAGGGATGCACTTGGGGAAGTAATTTTTAATTTAATGATGTACATAGTTGGCTAGTCGCTTAATTATTTGTAACCGTTGGGCTGGTAGGATTAATAAATATTTGTTTCACCGGCGGAATTTGCTGTTGAATATTTTGCTGGATGCGCGCGATGGTTTCGGTAATTTCGCGGCTGGTTACCTCATCCCGGAAGGTTATGGGAATAGCCAAAATAATATCTTCCGGCCCCATGTACATCGAGAGCGGCAACCCAACTTTGGCAACCCCCGGGTTGTTGCTGGCCAGTTGCATGGCTTCTTGCAATATTTCTGGTTCGGCGGTTTCGCCCATGAGCAAACTCCGGCTTTCTATCAGCAATAAGGTTGCTATAGCGGCCAGTATAACGCCAATCAGCATCGAAGCAATGCCATCGAAATAAGGGTTTTGGTAATAATGGCCCAGGAATACGCCCAGAAAAGCTACGGTAAGACCAAGCAGGTCGGCGGCATCTTCGAATAACACTACAAAGGTAGATGGGTCTTTGCTTTTCCGGACGGCCGCCCAGAACGGCGTGCTGCCCCGCTGGCGGGTAAATTCGCGCTGGGCGGTAAAAAACGAAAAGCCATCGAGTACAAACGCAATGCCCAGCACCAGGTAATTCCAATGCGGATCTTCAATAACAGATGGGTGCTGCAAATGCGTAACGCCTTCGTAAAAGGAAATACCCCCGCCTATGCCAAATATTAAGATAGAAACAATAAAAGCCCAGAAATATAATTCTTTGCTGTAGCCAAATGGGCGTTGGGCATCGGCGGGTTTTTTACTCCGGTGAATGCCATATAAGAGCAATATTTCGTTGGTAGTATCTACTAAGGAGTGAATACCTTCCGAAATCATGGCCGAACTACCCGTGGCGCCGGCAGCAATAAATTTGGTAATGGCAATGGCTAAGTTAGCCACCAAGGCACTGTATAAAGGAATTTTAGAGGCAGCCATAGCAGGGGTAAATAAATAGTACATTTCTACTGCTTTTTTTACCCGATGGTTGAGGCCCAAACTTACGGCTGTGGGTGCGGTACTCGTAAAAGCGCGTTAGAGAGGTTTAAAATATTGATTCACCGGCTAGCCGATAGGGAAATAAATAGATTCTAATCAAAATATAATTACGCGTAAGCCGAGTTATGCTAACCCTAAAACTTGCCTCCTATTTAATATTTAAAACTACCGCAAGCCGGTAAAAGCTTGTAGTCAGTAAAAAAAGGGGCATTTTAAATTCCTGTAAACTAACCTGATAAGGTAAATCTGTTGTTTACGGGCAAAGCGCTTGCAACCTATATTAAATAAGGTGGGTCATTTTGGTGTTCGTCCCCGATAAAACAGAACCCGCGCAATCTGTTTTAAGGGTAAGGGCAAAATTAATGTATCACCAATTTAATTATTTTCAATGAAAAGTATTTTCAGTAATCTATTCTTAAAAAGAGCCAGTCTTGTTTTAGTAAGTGTATTTTCTTTGTCGTTAACTTCTTGTTTAGATAAGAACGACGATTCCCCTGAACCAATGCCGGTAGCCTATGTAACCTTATACCACGGCTCGCCAGATGCCCCCGATGTTGATATTTTAGTAGATAACCAACGCTTAAATTCGCAGCCTTTTAAGTATAATAATTATTCTAATTATTTAAATTTCCTGACCGGCAAACGGAAGTTTAAGTTTACGCCGGTAAATGCCGCCAACGCTTACATCGATACTACTTTAACGTTTAAAGAAGACAAGCTTTATTCAATATTTACGGTAAACCGGCTGCAGAACATAGAAATATTAGTTGTAAACGACACCATTATAACACCTGCCAGCGGTAAAGCCGGCTTGCGCCTTATTCATTTATCGCCGGATGCGCCGGCTGTAGATGTGGTAACTACCGGCACCACGGGCACCTCAGTTGCTGCCGATTTAGCTTTTAAAGAACATACATTGTTTAAAGATTTAACCAGTGGTAGCCAAACCATACAAGTTAAAAGAGCCGGTACCAACGAGGTTTTATTAACCCTTTCGGACGTGTCCTTAACCGCCGGTAAATCTTATTCGTTGCTCTTAAGAGGATTTTTAACGCCTCCTGCAGGTAATACCAATATTTTAAGCGGTCAGCTCGTTACCAACTATTAAGCAATCCTGGTATTACTAATGCCGGAATATTCTTAGATTTTTCTTTTACTTAAAAAAACAAAAGCCTGTTTAACTACATAAACAGGCTTTTGTTTTAATTACTAAATCCGGGCTACTTACCAGATTTTAACGCGTTTCTCCGGGGCTAAATACAAAGAATCAGTTGGTTGTACCTTAAAGGCGGTATAAAATTCCGGTACGTTCCGGACCACACCGTTTACCCGGAACTTGGCCGGCGAATGCGGATCGGTGTTTACCTGGTTGCGGAGAGATTCCGGGCGAGCTTTGTTCAGCCAGGCTTGTCCCCAGCCAATAAATACCCGTTGCTCACCGGTAAAGCCATCCAGTACTGGTGCTTCTTTGCCGTTTAAGCTTAATTTATAGGCTTTTAAGGCAATGCTTAAACCACCCAAATCGCCAATATTTTCGCCTAAGGTAAATGTGCCGTTTACATTTAAATCCGGAAATACCTTAAATGCATTGTACTGGTTTACCAAAGAGCCGGTCCGCTTTTTAAATTCCTGCTGGTCTTTTTCGGTCCACCAGTTGCGCATTACGCCGTTGCCATCAAAGGTGCTGCCCTGGTCGTCGAAGCCATGGCCAATTTCGTGACCGATAACGCCCCCAATAGCACCGTAATTAACGGCATCTTCGGCGTTCAGGTCAAAGAAAGGCGGTTGCAGAATAGCGGCCGGAAACACAATTTCGTTTAACGGCGGGTTGTAATACGCATTAATGGTTTGGGGTGTCATGTACCACTCGCCGCGGTCAACGGGCTTGCCCAGCTTATTAATGTTGCGGTTGTACTCAAATTCGGTGGCCCGCATCATGTTGCCAAATAAATCGCCTTTTACAATTTTCAGGTCTGAGTAATCGCGCCATTTATCGGGGTAGCCAATTTTGGGCGTAAATTTATTTAATTTATCCAGGGCTTGCTTTTTGGTGTCTTCGCTCATCCAATCCAGCTCTTTAATGCTAGATTCGTAAGCTTTCAATAAATTTTTCACCAAGGCATCCATCCGTTCTTTGGCTGCGGGCGGAAAATGTTTTTTCACGTACACTTTGCCCACCATTTCGCCTAAACTGCCGTTTATTACATCTACAGCCCGGCGCCATTGCGGCCGTTGTTCCTGGGTACCATTCAGGGTTTTGTTGTAAAAATTAAAGTTCTCCTGATCCAACGGTGTGTTTAAAACGGTAGCTGCGCCATGCACCACGCTCCACTGCAGGTAAGTTTTCCAGGTATCGAGGGGGGTAGCTTTAATAATATTGTTTAAATCTTTGGTATAAGCTACCTGCGCCACTACAATACTATCTTGCTTAATGCCAGCTTGCTGCAATAAATACGGTAAATCAAAATCGGGCATTAAGGTGTTCAGGCTTTTTACCGCGTACTTGTTATAAAGGGCCACCATGTTGCGGGTATCTTCTTTTTTCATGTGCTTGGTAGCCAGTTGCGTTTCCAGGGCCATTATTTGGGCCGCTTTGGCTTTGGCATCGGCAATGCCCGCCAGCGTTAACATTTTCTCGATGTGCGCTACGTATTTCGCCCGGATGTCTTTCGATTTAGCATCGGTTAGCAAATAATATTCCCGCTCGGGTAAGCCCAGGCCGCCTTGCCAGGTTAAGAGCATGTATTGCTTCGGATTTTTAAAATCTTCGGTAACCTGCACATTCATGGGCACCAGGTTGCTGTACTTATTCGCGTAAGCAAAATACCCGGCTAAATCTTTGTAATTATTGATGGCCGCAATTTTTTGGAACTCAGGCGCCAAAGGTTTAATGCCTAATTCGTCGCGCTTTTTGGTATCCAGATACGATTCGTATAAATCACCAATCTTTTGTTCTTCGGTTCCCTCGTCAAAATCGCCTTTGGCCGATGCTTCAATAATGGCTTTTACATCTTCCTGGGCTTTGTCGTTGAGAATATGAAATACGCCGTACGTTGATTTATCGGCCGGAATAGCGGTTTTTTTGACCCAGTTGCCGTTTACATAAGCCGTAAAATTATTGCCGGGGGCAACGGTAGTATCCATATTCTCGCGGATAATGCCGGAGTGCAATTCTCTGGCTTGCTCCGTTGTGCCCGATTTGTTGCAACTAACGGTTAAGAAAGAACCTGCTGCCAGCAAAGCAAGCCCTGAAAATTTAAGGGGGTGTTTTAACATCTTTTAAGTTTGGTTTAAAAAGAAGATTTTAAGGCAAAGTTGGTGGTTTGTTACGCAAATACCAAAGCGCCTAATTAAAACGCTTTATTCTAAATTATTTGTATGCATGGTTGCAACATAGTAATACGGGATAATAAATCATTTCCATTATCCTTTGAAGTTAATATGGGAGCAAAAAATAAAGGCTAATTGCTAGTGCGCCAATCAGGAGATTGGCTTTCCGAGGAATGCGTAGAGCGCTGCGCTAACTCTACGCATAACAAAGTTACTCTGTGTCTACTAAAACTTGTTTTAAATCTTCTTCGGAAAATTATTGAAATTTAATTAGCCAAATAGAAGTGAAAGGCACGGAAGTAACTTCCGCGCCATAGTTGCCATAACTGGAAATGTCTCGTCCTAAAAAAAGTTTACAGTTTAAAGTTTTAGCCACGTTATCCGTAGAGTTAGCGCAGCGCTCTACGCATTTTTAGGAAAGCCAATCTCCCGATTGGCGTAATACTATAACCCGATTGGCGTAACATAATTAAAACTGCAACCGGAACACCGTACCTTCGTCTTCCACCGATTCTACCTGAATATTGCCTTTGTGCAGGTGCATAATTTGTTTGGCTAAACTCAGGCCAATACCCGAGCCGTCTTTGTGGGTGGTAAAAAACGGAATAAAAATACTGTCGAGGAGTTCGGGCGGAATGCCGGTCCCATTATCGATAACATCGATAGCAACGCGTTCGTTTTCGCCCAGGCGGCCTACCAATTGTATTACCGGATTTTCGCGGTGGCGTACGGCTTTAGCGGCATTCAGCAACAGGTTTATGAGTACCTGCTCCATTAATTGCGAATCGGCCTGAAATATTAAATCGGGCGGCGTAACGGTAGTAACTAATTTTACATTCTTTTCTTCGAGCTGGTGTTTTAATAGGGCGCTGATGCTGTTGAAAAGTTCGGCTACAAAAACTGTAGTTAAATTAGGGTTGGTTATTTTACTGAAATTGCGGTAAATCTGGGCAAATTTTAACAAGCCTTCGCTGCGGTGCTGAATAATGCCAATGCCTTCGTCTACATCGTCGAGCAGGTCGGTGTTGTACATCGGCGGTTCCGTTACTTTTTCTTTTTCCAGGCGCACGTGGCGGCGCAGGGTATCGGCCAGCGAGGCAATAGGAGCCACCGAGTTCATAATTTCGTGCGTCATTACGCGCAGCAGCTTTTGCCAGGCTTCGGTTTCGGTTTCGTCGAGGGCGTGGCTTACGTTTTTAAACGCAATTAAGGTAAGTTGGCGACCGTGCAGCATAAACAACGTGGCCGACAACAGCAACTGCATCGTTCTTTTACCAACGGTTAATTTTACCAGCGTGGTGTTGCCGGGTTTTAGTTTTGTAATGGCTTCGTATAATACTTCGTTGCGTTTACCCAGCGCATGAATATTTTTCAGGAAAGGTACTTCAATAGTTTGCTTAAAAGATTCGTTCAGCCATTCTACGTTTCCCTCCGCATCAAAAGAAATAATGCCGGTATCTATCAGTTCCAGAATGGTTTGCAAATATTGGTACTGGGCTTCTTTTTCGGAGCTGAGTTGCTTAAACGTATTGTTAATCTGGTTAAAAGCGTGGTGCAGCTGCTTTAAAGAAGGGTTGGTGTGGTTTTCGTTAAACTGCTGCGAAAAATCGCGGTACTTAACGGCCAGAATAAATTTTGCCAGCTCGTTGTTGCTGCGCGTAACGTAGCCGGCCAGTTCAATTACCAGCAAAACCATCAGGAAAGCCGCAAATATTACCTGCACGTACGAGGGGTTCAGTAAATAATAAACGGCCACGTACATGAGTACAAAAAGCAGAATAAGCCGGATAAATATTCCGATTTCAAGGCGTTTAAATGTCATGTTTTTCGAGGCGGCGATAAAGGGCAGTGCGGGTAATACCTAATTCTTTGGCGGCTTTGGTTATGTTGCCGTTGTTGCGCTCAATTACGCGTAAAATAGTGGTTTTTTCTACTTCGTTTAGTTGCAGCGGGCCATCTGCCATTACGGGTACGCCCGTAACCGGTACCGGCTGTTCCATAGCTGAGAAGCTAAAATCCTGCGGCTTCAGCACATTCCCTTCGGCTAATATTACGGCCCGCTCCACGGCGTGCTGCAATTCCCGAATATTGCCGGGCCAGGTGTGCTGCTTTAATTTTTTAAAGGTGGCTGGGTCGAAATCGGGCGTAGGTTTGTGGTTGCGTTCGGCGTAAATTCCGGCAAAATGTTTAGCCAGCATCAGCACATCGTCGCCGCGCTCGCGCAAGGGCGGCAAGGTAATTTCTACGGTGTTGATGCGGTAAATTAAATCTTTGCGGAACTGGTTTTTGGCGGCCAGTTCGTAAATAGGTACGTTGGTAGCCGATACTAACCTGATATCAATTGGTATGGGTGCGTTGCTGCCCAGCGGTATCACCTGTCGGTTTTGCAAAGCCGTTAATAATTTGGCTTGTTGCGGCAGCGAAATATTGCCAATCTCGTCTAAAAACAAAGTGCCACCCGAAGCGGCTTCAAAACGGCCCATGCGGTCTTCTTTAGCATCGGTAAAAGAGCCTTTTTTGTGCCCGAATAATTCGCTTTCAAATATTCCTTCGCTCATGGCCGCCAGATCGGCGGTAATAAATGGTTTGGTCGAGCGGAAAGATTTCTGATGCAGCGCACGGGCCACTAATTCTTTACCGGTGCCGTTTTCGCCGAGGATTAAAATATTGGCTTCGGTAGGCGCAATTTTATCTATTTTATGAAACACATCCTGCATCGCCTCCGACTCGCCGAGCATATCGAAGCCGGGTAGCGTACCAGCCGTTTTAGGCGCACCGGCATGGCTTTTACCTTTACCAGCCTTTTTCTGCAACGCTGTTTCCAGCGCTTCCAGGAGTTTATCGTTGTGCCAAGGCTTTACAATAAAATCGGTGGCGCCTTCTTTTAAAGACCGCACAGCCGTGCCAATATCGCCGTAAGCGGTAATCATAATAACCGTAGCTTCCTTGTCTCTTTCCAGAATTCGGTTAAGCCAGTAAAAGCCTTCGTTGCCGGTGTTTAGGGCACTTTTATAATTCATATCCAGGAAAATAACATCGAAGTTTTGTTTACTCAACAGCGACATTAAATTTTCCGGATTTTTTTCGGTTACTACTTCTTTAACCTCGGTTTTGAGCAGCATTTTTACCGCAAAAAGCACATCGCTTTCGTCGTCTACTACCAACACGCGCGCATTTTTGGAAATCATGGGTTAGTTTTATCAGGAATGGAAGAATTAGAACAATATACAACAATTTGGACGAAATGTAATAATATGCCGGAGCAATGGCAATTATTGATGTTGGCAAAGAGAAATTATTTTGATTGACTTCCTTAATCTTAAATATCAAGGTAATAAAATTAACTTCCGGTAAATTAAAATATCAAATTTGGGCAGGTGTTTTTTCCTGGAGCTTTCATGATTATTTATCTTCAAATCAACAGTAATATTTATTAATTTATCTCCTTATTTCCGGTGTTTCAGAAGCGGACACGCAGTTGTATCAAAACCGGACAATATTAGAGTAGAAAATAAAAAATAAGGCCTTAACGGATTGAAAAACAAAGCTTTGCTGTTTTGGCATTGTTCTTACTATATACTCGTCGGGGGCTTACTTGAACCCGCAATTTAAAACCCATTACCATGGATACTATTATTAAAAAGAAGAAATGGACCACCAAAAAGATTCTGCCCATTACAGGGGTAGCCCTGTTGGTGGTGCTGATTCTGGCCAGCTTCTTTTCTACTACCGGAAAGCCTAAATTAAATGTTGATAACCAACGCATTACCATTAGCGAAGTAAGCAAAGGCAATTTTCAGGAATTTATTCCGATTGACGGGGTAGTATTGCCCATTAAAACCATTTACCTGGATGCCACCGAAGGCGGACAAGTACAAAATATTCTGGTAGAGGACGGTGCTACGCTTACCGAAGGCCAGCCCATTATTCAACTAACCAACACCGATTTGCAACTGGAAATGGTAAACCGCGAAACGGCTGTTTTTGACCTGATTAACAACCTGCAACATACCCGCAACCTGATGCAGCAAAACCGCATTGCCCAATTAAACCAATTAGCTGATGTGGATTACAAATTAGCCGAGGCCAAGCGGGTGTACGACATGAACAAAAAGCTGTACGAAGATAAAGTAATACCCCGGCAGGAATATCTGGAAAGCCAGAACAATTACAATTACCAGGTGCGCAAGCGCCAGTTAACCAAGCAAACCTTGCGGCAAGATTCTGTATCGATGCAGCACCAGATTGGGCAGATGCAGGAATCGGTAACCCGCATGAAAAGCAACCTGGACCTGATGCGCAAGAAAATGGATGACCTAACCATAAAAGCCCCGGTTGCCGGCCAGATTACCTCATTAAACGCCGAAATTGGTGAGTCGAAAACCCGCGGCCAGCGCATCGGTCAGATAGATGTACTGAACGGCTTTAAAGTACGCGCCAATATTGATGAACATTACATCTCCCGCATTTTTACCGGTCAGAAAGGCGAGTTTGCCTTTAATGGCAAAACCTACGAACTCAGCGTGAAGAAAATATTCACCCAGGTTACCAACGGCCAGTTTCAGGTAGACATGGAGTTTACCAAAGAGGTACCCCAAGGCATCCGGCGCGGCCAAACCCTGCAGGTACGTTTAGCCCTAAGCGACCAGACGCAAGCGGTATTGGTAGCCAAAGGCGGCTTTTACCAGAAAACCGGTGGCAACTGGATATTTAAAGTAGATGAAAACGGCAAAAAAGCTTACCGCACAGACATCCGCCTGGGCCGCCAGAACCCGGAATATTACGAAGTACTCGAAGGCTTGAACCCCGGTGACAAAGTTGTAACCAGCAGCTACGAAAGCTACGAAGATATGGGCGAGTTGGTAATTAATGATTCGAAGGAATAATACTTAGGTTAGTTGTAAGAAGCTTAAATAATTACTAAAAATGACTAAGATTGGCTTAACCTTACTTTTTTTTAGCCTGAGTTTTACGTTGCAAGCCCAAACAATCCACGACGAACAAGCGGTACGGAAAGCCATTTTGGATTACGTGGAAAGCTTTTACCAGGCCGATACCACCAAAGTATACGCCAGTGTACATCCCGAATTAGCCAAACGCGGCTACTACAAAAGAGAAGGTGTTTACCGCGAATCGAAGATGTCGTTTGCCCAGATGGTTAAACTATCGCAACGATGGAATAAAACAACCAAAGTAACTTCAGAAGCACCGAAAGAAATTAATATATTCGAAATAAAAGACAAAATAGCGGTTGCCAAACTAAGAGCACTCTGGGGAACCGATTATTTTCATCTGGCAAAACTGGATGGTAAATGGCAGATTGTGAACGTAATCTGGCAGGATTAAAGCATAGAAAAAGCTAATAAAGCAAAAAATAATAGATAAAAATATTAAGGAATCGCAAACAACTACACCGTCATGATCAAAATAGAAAACTTGGAAAAGGTTTACCGGACCGAAGAAGTGGAGACCAAAGCGCTGAACAAAGTATCCATTGAGGTAAACGAAGGCGAATTTGTAGCCATTATGGGTCCATCGGGTTGTGGTAAATCCACACTACTGAATATTTTGGGTTTACTGGATGAACCGGATGGCGGCAGCTTTAAATTTATTGGTACCGAAATCAGTAAGTTTAATGAGCGCAACCGGGCCGATCTGCGGAAGAAAAATATTGGCTTCGTGTTCCAGAGCTTTAACCTGATTGACGAATTGACAGTGTTTGAAAATGTGGAACTGCCTTTAATTTACCTGGGCGTAAGCGCCGCCGAGCGCAAGGAAAAGGTAGAGAAAGTGCTCGAAAAAATGCAGATCATGCACCGCCGCAACCATTTTCCGCAGCAGTTATCGGGTGGTCAGCAGCAGCGGGTAGCGGTGGCCCGGGCGGTAATCAACAACCCCAAATTAATTCTAGCCGATGAGCCTACCGGTAACCTCGACTCGACTAACGGTAACGAGGTAATGGAATTATTAACCGAACTGAACGAGGCCGGCACTACCGTAATTATGGTAACGCACTCCGAGCACGATGCCCGCTACGCCCACCGCATCATCCGGCTACTCGACGGCGAAGTAGTAATGGAAAATGTGCGCGAGCAGTTTACCGTTTAAAGGTCAGAAAATTTGTAAATTATTGAATGTCCCCCTTTGGAGGGGGTAGGGGGAGGATAACTACAAGATAATAATTGATAAACTCCTTCCATTTGCAAAAGCCCTATAAATATCTGCCAGGTATAAAAGCCTGATAATAATATTGATGTATGTAATTAAATAATACAGGAGGCCCGTTTGGAGCTTCCCCAGCTCTTTATTGCCTGCTGTTATGTTCCGAAACTACTTCAAAATTGCCCTTCGTAATTTCGTTAAGCACAAAACTTACTCGGTAATTAATTTAGCCGGCTTGGGTATCGCGATTACCTGTTGCTTATTGCTGGGTTTGTTTCTGCAGCAGGAGTGGCGTTTCGACCGGTTTCATAGCAAAGCCGACCGGCTTTACCGGCCCTGGGTGCGCGAAATACACCAGAACGAGCCTATTGTGAATACCATTACGCCTTACCCCTTAGGCCCGGCTATGGTTGCTGCTTTACCCGAAGTAGAAGCCATGACCCGCATCGTAACGCTGGATGTAAATACTCAAAGAAATGGCGATATTTTTAACGAGCGCGTGCATTTAGTAGAACCGGATTTTTTCCGGATGTTCGATTTTCCTTTACTAAACCAACCACCAGGTAATCCGCTCACGCAACTGAAAGATGCGGTGCTGACCGAAGAAATTGCCCAAAAATATTTCGGTAACCAAAACCCCATTGGCCAAACTTTCCGGATGCAGCTCGATAGTGCAATGGAAACCTACACGGTGCGGGCTGTGGCCAAAAATGTACCTGCTAATTCCAGCATCCGCTTTGGCATTTTGCTTTCCTTCGAAAATATTAAGCCGCTCCGCTCCCAGAAACAAATGAACCATTGGCAACAGGTAGAAGCCGAAACTTACGTGCTGCTAAAATCTGGCGTGGAGGTAAAACAGGTAGCAGCCAAGTTGCCCGCTATGGTAAAAACGGCCACTAACAATAAATTTAAGCCCGGCGAGTACGTCGTAAACCTACAGCCCATCACCGCCATTCACCTCGATAACACTTTGCCGCAAGGCATTGAGCCGGTCAGCAACCCGGCTTATTCTTATATTCTGGCTACCATTGCCTTGTTTATTCTGGTTATTGCCTGCATTAATTTCATGACCCTGGCCATTGGCCGTTCGGCCGGTCGGGCCCGCGAAGTAGGCGTACGCAAAGTCATGGGCGCCATCCGCCAGCAATTAGTTTACCAGTTCTGGGGCGAAGCCCTGCTCATGACATTGGCCGCCGTGGTAGTAGGCGTGTTGCTTACCGTATTATTGCTACCCGCCTTTAACGAGCTTGCTGACCGCCAGTTAATATTTAAGCTAGATAGTACAACGCTGTTGAGTTTATTCGTACTCGTAGCCGTAGTGGGATTGGTAGCAGGCAGTTACCCGGCATTGGTGTTATCCCGTTTCCAGCCGGTAGAAGTGCTAAAAGGCAAGTTAACGCTGAAAGGCGACCAGAATTGGTTCCGGCGCACCTTGGTAGTGGTACAATTTGGTTTATCGGTGTTCCTGATGGTGGGTACGTTGGTAATGAACCGGCAGTTAAACTACCTGCAAGCCATGCCGCTCGGTTTTAAAACCGACCGCACCGTGGTTATTCCGGTAAATAAAGGCGGCGAAGAAGGCCTGGCCATTGTAGAACGGTACCGCAACGCCTTAAGCAGCCATAAAGAAATTGCGAATATTACGGCTTCGGCGTTTGCTTTTGGCACCGGCGCCTGGGCCGATGTTGGATTCAACGATAAAAACAAGGTATTCCGCTCGTTCCAGATGAATATGATCGACCCGGAATTTATTCCGGTTTATAATATTAAACTCGTAGCTGGCCGCAATTTCGACCAGAATAATACCGCCGATAAATACACTGCCTTTATTATAAACGAAGCCTTTGTAAAAGCCTTTGGTTTGCCGGACCCACTGAATCAGAAATTACCCGGAGATTTCCCGGCGCACCAAATTATTGGGGTAGTCGAGGATTTTCATTATGCCTCGCTGCACTCAAAAGTAGAACCCCTGCTACTGGTGCAGCGGCCCGATTCGCTCTTTGCCGGTATTAACGATTTAATGTTCCAGTCGTCGCCGGACCCGGATATTTCGGTGCGTTTGCAGCCCGGCGCGGTAGCCGAACAAGTGGCCTTGTTAGAACAAACCTGGAAAAAAGTACTCCCGGACGAACCCTTTAGCTATACCTTCTTAGACGAGAATATCGCCAGCCAATACCAACAGGAAAAACGTTTGGGTACTATTGTAACCATTGCTTCGGGGCTTTCCATTTTTATTTCCTGCCTGGGTTTATTTGGTTTGGCTACACTGGCGGTAGCGCGCCGCACGAAAGAAATTGGCGTGCGCAAAGTACTGGGTGCTTCGGTGGGCGATATTATAAGCCTGCTTTCGAAAGATTTTATTGCCTTGGTAGTGGTAGCCAATATTTTGGCCTGGCCGCTGGCCTGGTACGGTCTGCACCAGTGGCTGCAGGATTTTGCTTACCGGGTAGATGTAGGCTGGTGGTTGTTCGGGTTGGCGGGCGCTGCAACGCTTTTAATTGCGCTGCTCACGGTCAGTTTTCACTCGGTACGGGCGGCATTGGTTAACCCGGTCAAGAGTTTACGAACGGAATAATATTGATTTTTAATCTTCTTAAAAAAACCACTTTTATGTTTAAAAATCATATTAAAACGGCCTGGCGACACATCTGGCGAAACAAAATATTCACCTTCATAAACGTGGTGGGGCTATCTGTTGGATTAACCAGTTTTCTGCTGATTGCGCTCTATATTTTCGATGAGGTTACCTTCGACCGGTTTCATCAGAATGCCAATAATATTTACCGGTTGGTAGAGCACCGCACTACGCCCGAAGGAAAGGAAACCAAAATAGCGGGTACCGGTTACCAGGTGTCGGCTGGTGCCCAGGCTAATTTACCCGAAGTAAAAAATGCCGTGCGGCTGGTGGCGTTGGGCCGCGCCAATGTAGCGCCATCTAATAGTACCAATATTTTTTACGAAGATTTCTGGATTAGCAGCCCCGGCTTTCTGCAAATATTCGATTTTAAATTGCTGCAAGGGAATGGCCAAACGGCTTTAAAGGCGCCCCATAGTGTAATTGTTACCGAAGAAATGGCCCGGAAAATGTTCGGCACCACCAACGCGCTGGGCAAAAGCATTAAAGTAGACCGGGAACCAACGCCTTTTCTCGTAACCGGGGTACTGAAGAATTTTCCGGTTAACTCCCAGTTTTCCTTTAACCTGCTTTTCTCCGAGGTTACTTACCAGGATGCTGGTTTTAACACCGACTGGGACTCCAATAATTTTTATACCTATTTGTTATTAGACGCTAAAGCAAATCCGCAGGTCGTTTCCGGTAAAATAAATCAGTTAGTAGCCGCTAACCGCAAACCCGATAACCAGGATAAACGCCAGCTTACCTTACAACCTCTAAAAGAAGTGCATTTTAATTCCGAAGGCATTGAAGGCACTTTGGGCAAAACGGGTAGCCTGACTTATATATACGTTTTCTCGTTGATAGCCGTGTTTGTGCTGCTGCTGGCCTGCATTAATTACACCAATTTAACCACGGCCCTGTTCTCGAAACGGGCAAAAGAAATTGGCGTACGCAAAATGATTGGGGCTTCGCGCAAAACCCTGGCGAACCAGTTTTTGGCCGAAGCTTTCCTAACTACTTTCATCTCGCTGGTCTTGGCCTTAACGCTCGTAAAACTGTTGTTGCCATATTTTAATGGCTTCACCGAAAAGCAACTTAGTCTGGGACCGGGAACTGATTACCGCATTTGGCTGGGCACGGCTATTATTATGCTTTTGGTGGGAGGTTTATCCGGTATTTACCCAGCCTTATTTCAGTCAAGGTTAAACCCGTTGGTGTTGTTTAAATCTAAAATTCCGGTTGGAAACGATAGTATTTCGCTTCGGCAGTTTCTGGTAGTAATGCAGTTCGCGGTTTCTATTGTGATGATAGTGGCCACGCTGGTGGTTTACCGCCAAATAAAATATGTAAGTACCAAAGACATGGGCTTCACCAAAAGCCAGTTGCTGGTGGTAGATATTAACAGCGGCAAGGTACGCCAGGGCGCCGAAACGATTAAAAATGAATTCGCTAAAATAGCGCAGGTAAAAGGCGTAACCGTTAGCTCGCGGGTGCCCGGCGAATGGAAAAATTTGCCCAAAGTAAAGGTTACCCAAAACAACACCGCCCCGGCTGCGGACCACGAAATGTTTTTCCTGGGGGTAGATGATAAATTTCTTCCGACTTACGAAATTGAACTACTAAAAGGCCGCAACTTTAGAGCCGGCAGCCTGGCCGATTCGTCGGCGGTATTGCTAAACCAAACGGCGGCACATGAACTCGGCATTACCGAACCTTCCGGGCAAATTATTCAGATTCCGGCTACCAATTTCGGGAGTAGCTTTGACCCGATGCCGGCCGATAAGCCTTACCGGGTGCGGGTAGTGGGTATTGTAAAAGATTTCAACTTCCAGTCTTTACGCGAACCGCTGGCTCCCATGGTACTGGCTTTCCATAAAAATCCGGTGCACAACATCGATTATTTTACTGCCCGGGTAAGCGCCGCTAACATGAGCGAAACCATTAAGCAAATGGAGGCGGTGCTGCACAACATAGACCAGGAACATTTATTTGAATATCATTTCCTGGATAGCCAGTGGGATTTGTTTTACCGCGAAGATAAAATCCGGGAAACCATTTTTCTGATGGGCGCCGCGCTGGCTATTTTTATTGGTTGTTTAGGTTTATTCGGGCTGGCCACTTTTGCCGCCGAGCAACGCACGAAGGAAATTGGCATTCGCAAAGTGTTAGGTGCCAGCATCCAAAGCGTGGTGATTATGCTCTCGAAAGATTTTTTGAAGCTGGTATTCATTGCTGCCATTATTGCTTTCCCGGTAGCGTGGTATGCCATGCACCAGTGGCTCCAGGATTTTGCTTACCGTATTAATTTAAGTTGGGGAATATTTGCGTTGGCCGGAGGAATAGGAGTTTTAATTGCTTTGTTTACAGTTAGTTTTCAGGCGATAAGAGCGGCGGTAGCTAATCCGGTTAAATCACTGCGGAGCGAGTAGGTAAATTATTTATGGTTTGTGAATAATGGGATTGTTGATAATAGGGAATAGTGGTCAACAAATCCTCCCCCTACCCCCTCCGAAGGGGGACTTTCTGGTAATGTGACTTTTGAGGAAAACGCCTTGAAGAAAGGTTTTTGAATTGATTATGAATGTTTTACCGAATTGCCTTTATGAAATGTATTTAAGGAAAATTTGCCCAGCCTGCGAAAGTGCCCCTTCGGAGGGGGTAGGGGGAGGACTGCACGCAACTAAGAAAAAGAAGCTCTTGGCATTATCACTATAAAGCATAAATTATAAGTAGTCTTTCATCTAAATAATAATCCAAAACAGATTCTAAATACATTAAATAATAATCATATTAATCATAAAAATCAGGTAAATCCTGGTTAAGACAATATACAGTCATGTTTAAAAATTACCTCAAAATAGCTTTCCGCAACTTGTGGCGCAACAAAACCTTCTCGGCCATTAATATTTTGGGGCTGGCGATTGGTTTGGCTACTTGCTTAATTATCTCTTTGTTCGTGGTGCATGAACTCAGTTACGACCAATACCACGAAAAAGCCGACCGCCTGGTGCGGGTTATTTTCCGGGCCTCGATTAACGGCGATAAAATAAAAGAAGCCGTGGTGATGCCGCCGGTAGCAAAAACTTTGCAAGCCGATTACCCGGAAGTGCAGGCTGCTACCCGCATCCGCCAGGGTGGTGAACCGATGGTAACTTACGGCGACAAAGCTTTTAAAGAAACTTCCCTGGCCCACGTAGATGCTAATTTTTTCGAGGTGTTTACGCTGCCTTTGCTGCAAGGCAATCCCAAAACAGCCTTAGTAGAGCCTTATACTGTGGTTATTTCGCGGGCTACTGCGCAAAAATATTTCGGTGCGAGTAATCCCATTGGCAAGGTGCTGAACTTTAAAACCTGGAAAAAAACGTACCGCGTTACCGGCGTTTTCGACAAAATACCGGCTAACACCCATTTTCACTTCGACCTGATTGCCTCGCTGGCTTCCGACCAGGAAGCAAAATCTTCGTCGTGGATGACTTCTAATTATTTCACTTACCTGGTGCTACCCAAAGGCTACGATTACAAAAAGCTGGAAGCCAAACTGCCGCAGGTAATTGAAAAATATATGGGCCCTCAAATATTGCAAGCCATGGGCATGAGCCTGGCCGAATTCCGGAAAAAAGGTAACCAGATTGGTTTGTTCCTGGAGCCGGTTACTTCTATTCATTTGCATTCTGAATCTACCAACGACATTGAACCCGTAGGCGATATCCGGTACGTGTACGTTTTCGGCGCTATCGCCCTTTTTATGCTTTTGATTGCCTGCATTAATTTTATGAATTTATCAACGGCCGGGGCTTCCAAGCGGGCTCGCGAGGTGGGCATCCGCAAAGTTTTGGGTTCGGTAAAGCTGCAGTTGGTGCGGCAGTTTTTATTGGAATCTATTCTGGTAACGGTTGTGGCTCTGGTGCTGGCTATTTTGCTGGTGCAACTGGCCTTACCCGTATTTAACCAACTGGCCGGTAAAAACTTGGAGTTTAATTTATTGGCGCATCCGGCTTTGTTGCCGGGCTTGCTGGTGTTCGGCTTGTTTATTGGCGTTTTAGCGGGTTCTTACCCGGCTTTCTTTTTGTCTAGCTTCCAGCCGGTAACCGTACTAAAAGGCAAAATTACTTCCGCTAAAAGCAGCCTGAATTTACGTAGTGGATTGGTGGTGTTTCAGTTTTTTATTTCCATTACGCTCATGATTAGCACCGTATTGGTGTACCAGCAACTGCGCTATATCTGGAACAAGGAGTTGGGCTACAACAAAGACCAGGTATTAATATTGCCGGAAACCTGGGTGTTGGGTGGCAACGAAAAAGCTTTCTTGAACCAGTTAGCGCAAGACTCCAGGGTAGTAAGTATGAGCGCTTCGGGTTATTTGCCAGTGGGACCAACCTACGGCAATAATAACATGATTTACACCGAAGACAACCCGAACCAGTTAGTTAAAACCCTGAAGTACGAAGTCGACCACCAATATATTGCTACGCTGGGTATGCAACTCATAGCCGGCCGTAATTTTTCTGAGGATTTAACCAGCGATTCGCTCAGCGTAATTCTGAACGAAACCGCCGTACGGACTTACGGCTGGGAAAAAGACCCGCTGGGCCGCCGCCTAACCGATTTTATAAACAACGATGGCGCGAAAAAGAATTACCGGGTAATTGGCGTGATAAAAGATTTCCATTTTAAATCGTTGCACGAGCGCATCTCGCCGCTGATGATGGTGCTGGGCCGGCACTCGGGTTCTATAATCGTGAAAGCCAAAACCTCCGACATGGCCGGCTTGCTCGCCGCCATGGAAACGAACTGGAAAAACTTAACCGCCGATTCGCCTTTTACTTACTCGTTCCTGGACGAACGTTTTCAGGCAACTTACGAAACTGAGAGAAAAACCGGAACCATTCTGGGTATTTTTGCCAGCCTCACCATTTTTATTGCTTGTTTGGGCTTGTTGGGTTTAGCCATTTTTATGGCCGAGCAGCGCACCAAAGAAATCGGTATTCGCAAAGTACTGGGTGCTTCGGTAACCAATATTCTAACACTGCTTTCGAAAGATTTTCTCAAACTGGTTTTAATAGCCAACCTCATTGCCTGGCCTTTGGCCTGGTGGGGCATGCGGCAGTGGCTCCAGGATTTCGAGTACCGCATCAATATAAGTCCGGGAATATTTGCTTTGGCTGGCGTGGCTGCTTTGCTGATTGCCTTGCTTACTATTAGTATTCAGGCAGTGCGGGCCGCTTTATCTAACCCGGTAAATTCGCTGCGGAACGAGTAACAAACCAATATTGCCGATTAACAATAAAACTATGTTTCAGAATTATTTAAAAATTGCGTTGCGTAATCTTTGGCGCAACAAGGCCTTCTCGGCCATAAACATATTTGGTTTGGCTATTGGTATGGCAACCTGCTTAATTATTATGCTCTTCGTGATGGATGAGCTGAGCTACGACCGGTATAATATTAAAGCCGACCGGATGGTACGCTTAAACTTCCGGGCTGTACTAAACGGCGAAAAGTTGGAAACGCCTACTTCTGCGGCTCCCGCTGCGCAAACGTTTCTTGCCGATTACCCGGAGGTGCAGGAAGCTACGCGTTTGCGCCCTTACGGCTCGCCAATTGTTACCTACCAAAATAAAACTTTTAAGGAAGAAAGCTTTGCCTTTGTTGATGCTAATTTCTTTCAGGTTTTTACCATACCCTTGCTCAAGGGCGATGCTAAAGCGGCTTTGCAAGACCCCAATACCATGGTTATTTCGCAGGCCATTGCCAAGAAATATTTCGGCGACCAAGACCCTATCGGGAAGGTGTTGCAATTTAAAAGCGAAAAAACAAATTATAAAATAACCGGTGTAATAGACCGCGTACCCACTAATTCGCACTTCAAGTTCGATTTTTTTGCTTCTATGGCCAGCTTGCCGGAAGCTAAAGAGACCACCTGGTTAAGCAATAATTTTTTTACGTATTTGGTACTGCAGCCAGGTTATAATTATAAGCAACTCGAAGCCAAATTACCGCTGGTAGTAGAAAAGTACATGGGCCCGGAAATCCAGAAATCTATGGGAATGAGCCTGGCGCAGTTTCGTAAAAAAGGCGATGATGCCGGTTTGTTTTTACAACCCCTCGCGGATATTCACTTGCATTCTAATTTTACTTCCGACGTAGGTGCTGCCGGCGACATCCGGTACGTTTATATTTTCTCGGCTATTGCCTTATTTATGCTGCTTATTGCCGCTATAAATTTTATGAATCTTTCTACGGCCGGGGCTTCGCGCCGGGCCCGGGAAGTAGGCATCCGGAAAGTGCTGGGCTCGGTTAAAGGCGAATTAATACGCCAGTTCCTGTTTGAGTCTGTTCTGCTTACCATTATTGCCTTGCTGTTGGCAATAGTTCTGGTTCAGGTAGCTTTGCCCGTTTTTAATGAGTTGGCTAACAAACAATTAACCATGCAATTCCTGAAGAATATTTGGGTACTTACTGGGCTTTGTTTATTTGGTTTGCTCGTGGGCATTTTAGCAGGTAGTTATCCGGCCTTTTTTCTTTCTTCCTTCCGGCCCGTGGCGGTGCTTAAAGGTAAGTTCAGTTCGGGTAAAGAAAGCCTGAGCCTTCGCAGTGGTTTGGTTGTATTTCAGTTCTTTGTTTCCATTGCCCTTATTATTAGTACAGCCGTGGTGTATGAGCAGCTTACCTTTATTCAAAATAAAAAAGTTGGCTACAGCAAAGACCAGTTAATGGTACTGCACGACACCTACTTACTGGGCAAACAGGAAGAAATACTCCGGCAGAAACTCCTGCAAGATCCGCGGGTAGGTAATGCCAGTATATCTTCTTACCTGCCGGTAGGGCCAACCAATGCAAATAATTCTGTGGTTTTTCCTGATAATAATGCCGCCCAAAGCGTGAGCACTTATCAGTACCGGGTTGATTATAATTATATTCCCACGTTGGGTATGCAGTTGGCGGCCGGCCGTAATTTCTCTAAAGACTTTGCTACCGATTCGGCCGGCATGATAATTAACGAAGCCGCTGCCAAAGCTTTTGGCTGGGGAAATAATATTCTGGGCCGTAAGGTTACCTGCTTTATAAATAACCAGGGCGATAAGGCTATTTACCAGGTTATTGGCGTGGTAAAAGATTTTCATTTTCAATCGCTGCACCAACGCATTACCCCGCTGCTCATGATGCTGAACGATAATTCTGGCTCGCTGGTGGTAAAAGCTAAAACCAAAGATATGGCAGGCCTATTAACCTCCATAAAAGAAGAATGGCAGAATTTAACGGCCGAAGCCCCGTTAACTTACACCTTTATGGATGAGCGTTTTGCCCAAACCTACCAGGCCGAACAAAAGATTGGCCGTATTCTGGCAATATTTGCGGGGCTCACCGTTTTTATTGCTTGTTTGGGTTTATTTGGCTTAGCCATGTTTACCGCCGAACAACGCACCAAAGAAATTGGCATCCGGAAAGTGCTGGGTGCTTCTTTGCTAAATATTGTTTCGCTTCTTTCTAAAGACTTACTAAAATTAGTATTGGTGGCCAATATTATTGCCTGGCCGCTAGCCTGGTATGCCATGCAGCAATGGTTACAAGATTTTGAATATCGCACCAATATTAGTGGCTGGGCCTTTATTCTGGCTGGGGTTATGGCTATGCTAATTGCCCTGGTACCGGTGAGTTTCCTGGCTATAAAAGCGGGCGTAGTTAACCCGGTAAAATCCTTAAGGAGCGAGTAGCAGTAATATTTATTATTAAATAATTCAAATATTATTGAATAATTCAAACCGCTTAGGCAAGGTAAAGAAATAGCATGGTGTACCCATTTCTGAAAATAGCTTTCCGTAACCTGCTGCGGCACCGGAGCCACTCGGTATTGAATATTCTGGGTTTAGCGTTGGGCATTACCGGGGCCATTCTGATTTTTTTGCTCGTGAAATACCACCTGAGCACCGACCGCTACCATACCAATGCTGACCGGATTTACCGGGTAGTTACCGATTTACACCTGGAAGACGGCAGCATTGAATATGGGCCCGGCAGCCCTTACCCGATGGCCGAAGCGATTAGGAATGATTTTCCGGAGATTAAA
Source organism: Adhaeribacter rhizoryzae (assembly GCF_008629685.1). GTDB lineage: Bacteria > Bacteroidota > Bacteroidia > Cytophagales > Hymenobacteraceae > Adhaeribacter > Adhaeribacter rhizoryzae. The sequence goes on from NZ_VWSF01000016.1 coordinate 42,139, forward strand.
ACCACCGCCTTTATTATCCGGAACCAGGCCCTGACGGTGGAAATACCAAACAACCGACAAACTGCGCCCAAACGCTACCTCGAAAAAGAAGGCATCAGCTTTGTTAGCCCCGCATGGTTTAAAATATTCGATTACCAATGGCTGGCCGGTAATCCGCAACATGCCCTATCCGAACCGAACGCGGTGGTCTTAACGCAAGAGTGGGCGAATAAATATTTCGGGCAGGAGAACCCCATTGGTAAATTTATTCGGGTAAATAACCAGTTTACGTTTAAAGTAACCGGCTTACTACAAAACTTACCGGACAACACCGACACGAAAGCCAATATGTTGGTGTCGCTGAGCACGTATAAAATTATTAAGCCCGAATTTCCGGAAAACGACTGGGGTTGGATTGACAGCAACAAGGAAACCTTTGTGCTGCTACCACCTAGCTTTACGGCCCGCACATTTGACCAAGCTATGCCGGCTTTCTCCCGTAAATACCACGGCGACCTGGCCCCGGTCTACCACCATCACTTGCAACCCTTAAGCGATATTCATTTTAACGAACGTTACAAAGGTGTAATCCGGAAATCGCTGCTCTGGGGCCTGAGTTTAATTGGCGTTTTCCTGGTAATTATTGCGGGTATTAATTTCGTGAACCTGGCTACGGTGCAGTCGTTCCGAAGGGCTAAAGAAATTGGGGTGCGGAAGGTACTGGGTAGCTCGCGGACTCAGCTTTTCCAGCAGTTTATGCTCGAAACGGGTTTGCTTACCTTGGCTGCTACGTTTCTGTCGTTGGTGCTTGCTAAGTTCTTTTTGCCTTACCTGAATAACTGGACCAGCTTGCCATTACAACTGAATCTGGCTACAGACCCGGTGCTATGGCTTTTCTTAGTATTATTGGCATTAACCATTATTTTCCTGGCGGGATTTTATCCGGCCCTGGTGTTGGCGGGTTTTAACCCGGTGGCGGCTTTAAAAGGCAAGGTCGCTACCCCGCAAATGAGCCTGGCAGCGCTACGCAAAGTATTGGTGGTTACCCAGTTTGCAATTGCCCAGGTACTTTTAATCTGTACGGTAGTGGTAGCTAACCAAATGAAGCTTTTCCGGAATACCGATTTGGGTTTTAATACCCAAGCGTTGGTAATGGTGCCTTTGCCGGAACCTGTTAAAGGCAAAATGGAAGCTTTCCGGAACGAGTTAAAACAGCTAGCTGAGGTGCGCCAGGTTAGTTTGTGTTTTCGGGCGCCAGCCTCTACCACCAACAATGGTGGCAGTTTTAAATACCATAACCGCACCGAATGGGAAGCCTTTCCTATTCGGTCTAAATGGGGTGATTCGGAATATTTAGCCACATTTGGCTTAAAATTGCTGGCCGGCCGGAATATAATTGACCGCGATTCTACGCTGGAACTGCTGGTAAACGAAACCTTATTGCGCAAACTCCAAATACAGGACCCAAACCAAATATTGGGTAAAAAACTAATAGTGGGCGAATTGGGCGATAAACCCGGCAAAGTGGTGGGCGTGGTTGCGGATTTTAATACCCGCTCTTTACACACCGACATTGAACCTACCGTAATTGGCACCGCGCCGGAGACCTACCAATATGCTGCAATTGCATTACAGGGAAACAACTTAACTTCCAAGTTAGCTGCTATCCAAGCCAAATGGCAGGCTATTTACCCCAAAGAAGTTTTTGAATACCAGTTCCTGAACGAACAAATTGCCCGCTTTTATGCCACCGAAGCAATGCTGGGGAAATTAATCCAAGCTTTTACCTGGGTGGCTATATTCATTAGTTGCCTGGGTTTGTACGGTTTAATTTCCTTTGCCACGGTGCAGCGCACCAAAGAAATTGGCATTCGTAAGGTTTTAGGCGCTTCGGTAGCTACCATTGTGCGGTTATTAACCACAGATTTTCTGCGGTTGGTTTTACTAGCCAATATAATTGCCTGGCCGCTGGCGGGCTGGGCCATGCACCGCTGGCTCCAGGATTACGCTTACCGCACAAATATTAGCTGGTGGATATTTGTTTTGGCTGGTTCAGCCGCCGTAATAATTGCTTTACTAACGGTGAGTTATCAGGCTTTAAAAGCGGCCTTAGCTAATCCGGTGAAAGCTTTGCGGAATGAGTAATTAAAATCGTATTGGATTTTTATTACTAAATTAATAGAAGTAAATTGAATAAATTTAAGATTTGATTTCAATCCCGATTTTATATTAATCCTAACTTATGAATTTTGTGGCGTATACTTTTTCTGATCTCGGTAATGAATTAGATATATTCACTAAAAGTTATACAATAGAGGAATTTATAGTTTGTCCTATTGAAGAAATAAAGAATCTTAAACCGAAAGAAGAGAGAAGATGCAGGTTTTGTGGGTTAGATTACTCACAGACAACTTTTGATAATAAACCACACATTATTTCAGAACTTCTAGGTAATAAGTATTTGATTTCAGATTTCGAATGTGATAAATGTAATACTTTCTTTGGTGCTAATTATGAGAATGATTTAGCCAACTTTTTGGGCATGTCGAGAACATTCTCAGGTGTTAAGAACAAAAAAGATAAAATTCCAATATTTAATTCTCCTGGATATAACCTTTCGGCAAGGAGAACAGAGTTTCATGGAATAAAAGAAGGATTAATAATTTCCCTATCTAAATCGGCAAAAGGTATTTTTAATATTGATAGCAAAGAAGGAAGAACAGAGATTAAATACCCAAAGCAGCCATATATCCCTTTAAAGGTTTATAAGGCATTACTGAAAATTGCGTTATCAATATTGCCTGAAAAATATGTATTGGAATATCAATATACTTTTGAATATTTGAAAAGAAGTGATAATAAATATTCTGAGGTAGCAAAAATTATACATTATGAATTACCATATAATCATATAGTTCATAATCCGGTTTCTTTTTTGTTTAAAAAATTGAAACCTGAAAGTAGGATTATTAACCATGTATTTGCTCTATATTTCCAAAATCATGTCTTTCAATTTCCTATTCCTTTTTCTAAAGTAGATATAGACAATAATTTATATAATGGAGAACCTTATTCGGTTCCTTTATGTCCTCCATTACTATTATCAAAACCAGAATTTGGAGCTAAGTATTTCAGGGCTATAAAAGACTTATCATCAAATGAGAAAGTTAGAGAGGAAGAAAAAATTACATTCTCATTCGACCCAAACATAATGAATGATTTAAAAGCTTATGATAGTAAGACCGGAGAAGTTACAGATAAGGCTTTTGACCCTGATGAGATTACAGAAATATACATCGCCCCTTATAATTCAGAGACTCTATTTTATAAAAGTTAGAGATACTTGATTATAGTTGTTTCATTTACGCTTACATAAATGAAAGAATATATTTTTAGTTCTTTTCCTTTGCAGTAAGTTTTTGTATTTAGAATAATACTTTTAGCCTCTTATGTATTAACCCGCTAGCGTGGAACCTTTGGGTAAGTTTAAGTTGAGAATGTAAGTGCTAGGTTATAACACCAGACACGGCAGAAAAAGGCAGCACTGGCTAATCCGGTGCAGGCTTTGCGTAATGAGTAGCTGCAATATTTATTTAGCGATCATCAGGCCCGCTAAGCCCTCTGTAATTTCTAAAACATTAGAAGCGTTGTTGGAGAGTACAATAATGGTTATATCTTCCTCTACGTACTGAATAAGATTGGTAGCATAACCCGGCTGATTTCCGCCGTGCCACAAATAATTACCGTATTTATTCGTGCCAACGCCTATTCCGTAGCCATAGCTTTTTATTTTGGTAGCCAGATACATTGCAGAAGATGGATCAACAGTTACTTGTGGGGAAAGCATCTGCTGCTGGGTCTTTGTGCTGAGCAAGCTATTATTTTTTAAAGCCCGGTCCCACTTTAATAAATCGGCGGTAGTAGCATTTACATTACCATCGCCTTGGATGCCATCCCTCGGAATAACAAACCCATAAGAAAGTAAACTATCCGGCAGAATATACCTATCTCTACGCTCTGAATAAACGTAGCCATAAGCGTAATTAGCCATGCTTGCACCTGCTGAATGCCTGCTATTGTAAATGCTGGTATGTTGCATCCGGAGCGGCTTGAAAATATTTTTATTCATGTAATCCGGGAAGGGTTGGCCGGATATTTTCTCTATAATAGAAGCCAGTAGTACAAAGGCGGCGTTAGAGTATTTCCATTTTTCACCCGGTTTAAAAAAGCTAGCTGGTTTTGTTTTAATCAGAAAAGCAAGCACATCCTGATTAGAGGCAAATTGGTTGGTGGGCCAGGTTTTCAGCATATCCATGTAATCGGGTAAACCGGAGGTATGCGTGAGCAGATGCCGAATAGTAATATTAGGGTAAGGGAGTTCCGGAAAGAACTTTCTCAAGGTATCCGATAATTTTAATTTGCCTTTTTCTACCAGGAGCAGAATGCCCACGGCGGTAAATTGCTTCGAAATGGATGCTAGTTCAAAGACCGAGTTGTTGGTTAAAGGCTCTTTGGTTGTATAATTTCGGTAACCAAAAGCCTTTTGATAAACAACCTTTCCGGATTTTGCCACCAGTACATTCCCATTAAAATGTTGCGTAGCCACTTTTGTTTGCATAAAACTATCGAGTTGGGCCGCCAGTTTATTTTGGGCTGATGTACGTAATGGCAACCATATCAATAATATTATCCATATAAGAATTAGAAAAGCCTTCTGCATGGTGCCTTAACAAGGTAAATAGTAACCGGAAAGTGAAGCGGCCGAAGTGTTGTGTAAGGATAATAGAAAGGAGAAGCCTGGCTGAGCTTCTTAAAAAGTAGGCGCAATATTCTAGCTAAATAAAGCCAGGACAATATTGCCTGCAAACAAGACTTTGCTGTTTTTTTTAAGTGATAGGAGTCCACATTTGTCATTCCAGAGGAATCTATTTGGTTGCCTACTACATAGGTTCCTCCTGAATGACAAATGTGGATTGCTTAGACCTTGCTCTTTAAAGGTAAGCGTTATCTAAAAAATAAAGCTGGTTACTCCTGCAAACCAAAATTGGTGATTTTACCGGCTGGGTTTAAGGTAAAACTCATCTGGAATGAAACTGCCTGGTTTTTACTTTTAAAATTGGCGGCTCCCGTTTCGGGATTAATGGGTTTGGTTGTATCCAGCATAATACCGCCGGTTTTTTGGTACATTTCCTTTGCCTGCACCGTTAATTTTTCTAAGGTCAGCGCAGATATTAGGCTCTCATCCAGATAGGTTTTTAAAAAGCTTTGTATTTTATCGGTAGCGTTGGCGTTAATGGCTTCCTGAAAAGCTGGGAATATTTTCTGGTAACTTTGGTTTAAGCGGGCAGTTTCGGCTGCGCTTAGTTTCTTTTCAGTAGCGTTGGCGTTTGCTTTTATCCAAATATCCCTTTTAAAAGCAGTAACCTGGTTAATGGTGCCGCTCTTATCCTGGACAAAATCCAGGGTGAATTCCGGGTGCTCGGCGGCAACAAAGTTTAAATCTGCTTTTTGCTGAAAGCTGATTTCCCGGTTGCTCCAAAGTTCTTTCAGGGTTAAACCAGAACCGACAGCACTAATCTGTAATTTCAGGTTTTGATCGCCAAGTAATTGGTAAGTGCCTTCAAACTGTTTTAAATCTGCTGCGGGTTGGCGGGTTATTTTCTGTGGTTTGTTAGCCAGCAGGCTGATTGGCAATACTAAAGCTAAAATAATTGCCAGGGTAAATGATAAATAGCTGCCGATCGGGCGAGATAAAAAAGGACTTGTTTTCATAGCGAGAAAATTTTATAGTTAAGGTTATAAGGTTTAGGTATATATTTAATTGAGGTGCAGGTAGGCAGCGTTTATAGCTGGGAGAAAGTAATAGCCAGCTGCAAGGCAAACCCAACCCAGAGGAGAAAAATGTAGCAGCAGAGGTTTGGGTATTTTTTTCATAAGAATTGCCATGACTTGTTCTTTACAGATGCAAGTGCAATCGAATTCCACAAAAATTTTATCTCTTTATTTTGATATTTTTCGCCATGTCAGGAGTTATCACCATGGCCTCAGGGTAAACGCAGCATTGTATTGCCCGGGAGCTTTAGCCCCGGGTTTTAAGAAATATTTGGCACCCCTGACTGAAGTCAGGGGTAATTCAAAGTCGGGGGATTAAGGGAAGATGCCCGTCAGACTAAGGAATATTTTAGAATAATTTACGTTTGCTCGCACCAGATTGTAGCTGGTGTGTTTTATGAAAGGACGTTTCCAATTTCCGACCAGTTGAAAACTGGCAATTATTAGTAGGCACAAGTTGCGCTTCGCTAAACTTGCGCCAGCGCTAGTAGCTTAGCCTGCTTAGGGTGATAACCTGACGCGCCAGGAAAGCTATAGGTATTCTTTTAGGATTATTTCCTAAGCCTATAAATTTTCTGCTATTCTAATTTACTTAGGCAAGTATTCGCCATATACCGCATCCCGGAAGCGCTTGTGCAATTGGCCGTAAAAGGGCATGACCTGCACAAACAGTACGGCGGTGACTTCATTAACCGGATCTACCCAAAATAAAGTGCTGGCGGCGCCATCCCAGAAAAACTCACCCACTACACCATTGTTTTCTTCTTTTGTAAAAGGCGGGCGCAGCCGCACCGCGAAATCAATGCCAAAACCCACCTGCCCTTTGCTGGGTAGCCACATGCGTTCGGTAATACTTTCGGCTAAATGGTTGGTAGCCATTAATTTTATTGTTTCGGGTTTTAGAATAGTAGCTTTACCCGACTTGCCTTTATTCACCAGCATGCGGGCAAATTTCATGTAATCGTCCAGGGTAGAGGTGAGGCCAAAACCGCCAGGTTTTAACGGCCAGTTTTTAATGTTGTAGGTGTTTTCATCATCGGGTACGCGCGTTAACTGGCCTTCGGTGCTGCGGCGATACATACCGGCAAACTTCTGCCGGTCGCTTGCCGGAACTACGTAACGGGTGTTGGTCATGCCCAGCGGATTAAAGATATTTTCTTGCAAATATTGGTCAAAAGGTTTGCCGGAAATACGCTCTACCAAATAAGCCTGCACGTCTACCGATGGTCCGTAAGCCCATTGCTCGCCCGGATGAAACTCCAGCGGCAGACCAGCTAATTTTTTAGCCATTTCGCTTAAGGTATTGGCAGGGTTCATCACATCAGCCTGCTTTACCAAATCGCTGAGGCCCGGCAGGTTGGTACTGGTAGCAAAACCAGCGGTATGGCGGGTAATATCGCGGATGGTAATGGGGCGTTTGGCCGGTTCCAATATTAAGTTGCCCGCCGCATCAACACCTTTATACACTTTCATATCGGCAAACTCGGGCAGGTATTTGGCCAACGGATCATCCAGTTGGAAAGCACCTTTTTCATAAAGCTGCATTAAGGCTACCCCAGTTACCGGCTTGGTCATGGAATAAATGCGTACAATCGTATTTCGGTCCATCGGGATTTTGGCTTCACGGTCGGCATGGCCAAAAGCATTGTAATAGACCTCCTTGTTTTTCTCAAAAATCAAAGCCGATACTCCTGCTATTTTGCCGGAATCAACAAAGCTTTTTAGAGTAGCATCTATGCGGGCCTTTACCGATTTATCAATAATGGCTGGTACTTTCCTGGCTTTATAAGCAATTTCAGGTTGCTGAAACGAAGTCGCCAATAATAGAATGGATAATAATGCCAGGATGGTTTTGTTCATCAGGGTATTGCTGTAAGGTTCAGGTTGAGAGCTATTGTTTTGTTTCTAATTTATAAAAATAAAGCTTGATACAAATTGTTATTATACCAAAAAATTACTTGAGTGCTTTATTTAATGTTATCGCCAGCGTCCCGCTGGAGATAATTTCTGCCGGCCTCTGGCCGCTTTCATCGGTAAAAAAATAGCCGGTTGTTTATAGCGGCCAGAGGCCAGAAAAAGAAGACACGGGCGGGACGCCCGCGCCATATACCACCCGGTGTTTAATCTTCTTAAGCGCAGAACTGAAGTACTATTCTTATTAATAAAAATATGTAAATTCCTGACTTATAATCTGGTATGTGTTGTACGGCCTCCAATTATAGAGTCTGTAACAAGATTCTCTGTGCCAATGAAACTAAGATGAGTTGCGCCTACTTTGTTTGCGCCGGGCCGCTACCGATGATTTTTTAGCTTTCTTGGCGCGGGCTATTTTCTTAGTTGGTCGTTTTACTTTTCTTTCGGCAATAACCAATGGTTTTACTGTTTCGGGGTACAGAATGGCCTGCACATTTTGCATATACACCAAGCTGCCGTTGGTTACGTTGCTTAATACAATTATGGCGCTGTGGTCTTTGCGGTTGCGCATAAAATAATTATTAAACCCGTGCCACAAGCCGCCATGGTACTCCACCGGTTCGGTGTCGGCGAGTTTGCGGAGGCGCCAGCCAAAGCCGTAATCTTCTTTTGTTGTTTCCTTGGCGGCTCCTACAAAAGCTTCTTCCAGGGTTTTCCGCTTAACCAGTTTTTCGGTGTACAAAGCCTGGTCCCATTTATATAAATCTTCTACCGTGGAATAAATACCTTTATCGCCCTGCACGCCATCTAAAAAATCAATTTCGCGTTTGCGGCGGCGGGCCGTGTGGCCAGGCGGAATTTCAGCGTTCTTATCGGTAAGTACCCAACTGTTTTTCATGCCCAGGGGCCGGAATATTTTCTTTTCCATAAACTGCTCGTAAGGCATACCCGATGCTTTGGCAACAATGGCGGCCAGCAACATATAGCCCGTATTACTATAATTAAAGCGTTTATCGGGTTGGTAATAAACGGCGGGTTTGTGTTGGGTCATCAGCCCGATTACTTCTTCGTTGCTGATAAAAGCCCGGCGGTCTTTCCAATATTTTTCGGTAAAATAAGTGTAGTTGGGCAAGCCCGAGCGGTGCGTAAGTAAGTGCCGGACGGTGATGCACTCGTAAGGAAAATCCGGGAAAAAACGCTGCACCTCGTCTTCGTATTTCAGGCGTCCTTGTTCCTGCAGCATCATAATGGCCATGGCGGTAAACTGCTTACTGACCGAGGCTAACTGAAAAGGCTTTTGCGTGGTTAAGGTGTCTTTCTTCTGAAAATCGGCGTAGCCAAAAGCGCCTTTGTATAATATTTGGTTGTACTGCGTTACCAGCACCGTGCCGTTAAATCCTCGTTTTTTATGTAAATCCCGGAACAGCGAATCCAGTTGGCACTCCTGCTTTTTGGCTCTTTCGGGGTTTACGAGCGCCACTATTTTATCGAACTGCTCGTCTTGTTCTGCTGCCGCTGCCTCATTTTTATCGGAGGCTGATTCGGAACAGGAAAACAACAAGCAGAAGCCCGCCAACCACAAAAACCTAACCAACGAAAAGAGTACCTTCATGGACGCCATGCATAAATTTTAAGCCAAAACCAGATATCTAACATACAGAAAAATTCTTAAAACGCCTTCTATTTTCTCCAGCTTTTTGGGCAATTCGTTTTCTTTTACCCGCGGCCTGCCCGCTAAAAGCACGGACTTTAAAAACGGCGGTAAGCGGTAAAATATTTAAATTTAAAACAAATAAAGTTACAGGTTAAGGATTTACAAGTGGCCCCGTCCGGATTAAATTATCTGATTGGGGGTGTTATAAAACCGAACAAAAAAGTGTATCAAAACCGAACGGTTTATTCCTTTAGTTTTAATATTTTTTATATAAATAATTGATTAACAATAATATAATATTGTGGCATTTTTATTATTGAAAGAATAGCGGAGCCAGGTTAAATTATGCTTACTCCAAAACTTTCGGTTAGATTTCCTGATTCTGCTTAAACCACCACCATAGACCTATTTGCTGCTACTATGCTGAAAAACTGTCTGAAAATTGCGTTTAGAAACCTGCTCCGGCACAAAGGTTATACTTTTATTAACATGGCGGGTTTGGCGGTGGGCATTGCCTGCTGCACGTTTATTTTGCTGTATGTGCAGGATGAGCTTTCTTTTGAGAAACACCATCGGCAGGCCGAAAATATTTACCGGCTTACCATTACCATTGATAACAACGGCACCACCGAAAAAGCCGGTATTACCTCGCCGCCTATTGCGCCGCACCTAAAACAAGATTACCCGGAAGTAAAACAATTTGTGCGTTTCAACAGTACCGGCGGCCACGAACTGCTCCGCTACGGTGACAAAGCCCTTTACGAAACCGGGGGCTTTTTTGCCGATTCCACGGTTTTTGAAGTATTCGATTTTCCGCTGGCAGCCGGAAACTCCCAAACGGCTTTAAGTGAGCCTAATTCGATTGTACTGAGTCAGGAGCTGGCCCAGAAATATTTCGGCAGCGAAAACCCGATGGGTAAAATAATTGAAATGGAAGGCAATACGCCGCATACCTTAAAAGTAACCGGAATATTGGCCGAAGTGCCGCGTACCACCCAATTACGTCCCGATTTTTTAGTACCCATGCGCCTGGCTGGTCGCGATTACCTAAATCAGTGGTTTGCTTACGGTGTTACAGCTTATATTTTGGTAAACAATAATTTTAATGCTGCTGCTTTCGATAAAAAACTGGCTGCTTTTACTAAAAAATATCAGCCCAATCGCCCTGGCACCCCGCCGCCGCCTTCTTTGCATATTCAACCTTTGTTAGCTATTCACCTGGACCCGGATTACGGCGGGCAGATAGCACCCGTTAGCGATATTAATAATATTTATCTGTTCTCGGCACTGGCTTTGTTTATTATTTTGCTGGCCTGCATTAATTTCATGAACCTGGCTACGGCCCGGTCGCAGAACCGCTCCAAAGAAGTAGGTGTGCGTAAGGTAATTGGCGCTACCCGTTCGCAACTTATTCGCCAGTTTTTAGCCGAATCAATGTTGCTTTCGGGCTTTGCCTTGCTACTAGCCATTATTATGGTTTACCTGGCTTTGCCTTTGTTTAATAAATTATCTGGTAAATATATCGAACTAAACTACCTGCATAATCCGGAGTTGTGGCTGGGTATGCTGGGGCTTACTTTATTGGCGGGTTTGGTAGCGGGCATTTATCCGGCGTTTTATTTATCGGGTTTCCGGCCGGTGCAGGTGCTTAAAGGCCGGCAAACCGGTGCGGTTAGCGGCGTGGCTTTGCGGCAGGGCTTGGTAATATTGCAGTTTGCCATTTCTATTGGCATGATTGTGGGCACCGCCGTAGTGTATAACCAGATGCAGTACGTGCAAAACAAACGCCTGGGCTTTAACCAGGAGCAAATGGTTATTGTAAATATTCCGGGTAACTTGCCTATCCAGAAATCACGCACCTTCCGCGACGAAATACGGCAGCTACCGCAGGTAAAAAATGCCACCCTTACCGGCTCTATTCCGGCCGACGAAGGCTGGTGGCGTACGCCTATGCGCCCGATGGGTAAAGGCAATTCTCAGGATAATTCTATCATTGGGTTTGTATTGCCCACCGATTTTGAATTTATTCAAACCTTCGACCTGGAGTTGAAAGCCGGGCGTTTCCTTGATAAGAAATTTGCCACCGATACGGCCCGATCTATTATGCTGAACGAAGCAGCCGCTGCGGCTTTTGGCTGGCAATCGCCGGAAGAGGCCGTGGGGCAACGCATTAGTTATGGTGGCCGCGACTCGATTGGCAGCGTGGTAGTAGGCGTACTAAAAGACTTTAATTTCCAGTCGTTGCACCAGAAAGTAGAGCCCATGGTATTTAGCGCCAGCACCCGCCGTGTCTCGTTTTTGGCTGTGCGCCTGGCCACTAACGATATTTCCGGCACCCTGGCCCAACTCGAAAGCAAATGGAACGCCTTCGACCCCAAACACCCTTTTGACTTTACTTTTATGGACGACCGGTTACAGAATCAGTACCAGGCCGAACTGCAATTAGGTAGAATATTTGCCACTTTTGCCGGGTTAGCCATTTTTATTGCCTGTTTGGGTTTATTTGGCCTGGCTTCTTTTACCACTGAGCAGCGCACCAAAGAAATTGGTATCCGCAAAGTACTGGGGGCTTCGGTAAGCGGTATTGTAGGCATGCTCTCCAAAGATTTCCTGAAACTAGTATTAGTAGCCAATATTATTGCCTGGCCGCTGGCCTGGTACGGCATGAACCAATGGTTGCAGAACTTTGCCTTCCGGACGCCTTTTTCGTGGTGGATATTTATGGTAGCGGCTATGGCAGCGCTGGTGATTGCGTTGTTTACCGTAAGTTTCCACGCGGTAAAAGCAGCCGTTTCTAACCCGGTAAAAGCCTTGCGCAGCGAGTAATTATTACTAAAAAATATTCCGAAAATTCCCCGCCTATTTTAGGTGGGGCAGGCGTGGTAAATAATAAATTAAGATTTATATTACTACCACCTTACACCTTATAACATTCAAAATAATGCTCCCGAAACCATTCAAACTGCTTTTGTTTTATGCTGCCAGTTTCTTTTTAGTAAGTTGGTTTTTGGCAACTCCTGCCAAAAGTCAGCTTATTTCCAAGCAAACAATCGACTTAAAAAATATTAAAAATTTGCAAGCCGAACTGCAGCTGAATGCCGGCACCTTTAAGCTTACAACCCAGGACCAGGCAGCGGTAAATGCCAGTTTTAATTACACCCGCAAAAACTGGAAACCCGAAATAAAATTTACACCACAAGCTGGTAAAGGAATATTAAGCATAAAGCAGCCCGAAGAAAAGAATACGAACATGCAGGAGAAGGAGCGGAACGAATGGGAAATAAAAATGCCCCGCTCTGTACCTACTGATCTGAAGTTTAGAATGGGAGCCGGTGAAGGCACGGTAAATTTAAGCGGGGCAAAAGTAAACCGGCTGGAAATGGAAGCTGGCGCCGGCGATTTTAAAGTAAATTTAGCCAATACCGCTGTTGCCAGTTTAAAAGTAAGTGCCGGAGTAGGTGCTTTAACCCTAAACCTCACGGGCAAACGCAACACCAATCTAAAAGCAGAAATTAATGGCGGCATCGGCGACCTGACCCTGGTACTGCCACGCCAAACTGGTGTGCGGGTAAAAGTCTCGGGCTTGGGCGGGGTAGAAAGCCGAACTTTGAGAAAACAAGGCGGCTACTACGTAAATGATGCCTACGGCAAAACCCCGCAGAACCTGGATATTACCGTTAGTGCCGGCATGGGCAGCATTAAGATGGAACTAGAAAAGTAATTTTTATAAGCTAAACAATCTGCCCTGACTATTCAGAAAAGGCCAATGTTGCCTACAACAACTTTTCTGCCCGCCTAGCCGGTGTGGATGGCTGTCACCCTTTGGAGGGGGTAGGGGGAGGACAAGTACTGTTGCGGACACAAAAAACGGTTGTTGAAAGCTAAAGCGGTATAAATATTTTCATCAGAATATTTATTGCCTAGATGTGTAATCCTGCCCCTCCAAAGGGGCACTTCGCATTAACGACAAAACAAAAGTTAGATAACAATATCGAACCATGCTTAAGAACTACCTGACGATTGCGATCCGGAATATTGCCCGGAACAAAGCATTTTCGGCGATTAATATTCTGGGTCTGGCTATTGGCATTGCCTCCTGCCTGCTCATAATTTTATTTGTGTTCGATGAAGTTAGTTACGACAAGCATTTCAGTCGGGCCGACCAAATTTACCGGGTTGGGTTTAATGGCCGGTTAAACCAGGAGGTGCTGGAATTTCCGATGACCGGGGCGCCGGTGGGCGAGCAGCTTAAAACCGTTTTCCCGGAAGTAGCGGCCTATACCCGCATTCGGGTAAATGGCAGTCCGTTTGTGACCTACAATGGCCAAACGTTTAAAGAAGAAAAGTTTGCCTACGCCGATCCTACTTTTTTTCAGGTATTTGATTTCCCGTTGTTGCAGGGCGATCCGGCCACCGCTTTATCCGACCCCAGCGGTATTGTCATTACCGAAGATTTCGCCCAAAAATATTTCGGGCAAGAAAACCCCATGGGCAAAGTGCTGGATTTAAAAGCCTGGAATGCTTCTTATAAAATAACCGGCGTTATCTCCAAAATGCCCGCCAATACCCATTTCCATTTCGATATGCTGGCCTCGATGCACAGCCACGGTTTAGCTAAAAACCCAGCTTGGTTAGGTTTTAATTTTTACACCTACGTGCTGGTAAAACCCGGTACCAACATGCGCCAGCTCGAAACTAAATTTCAGGCGGAAGCCGAACGCTTTATCTCCAAAGAAGTAAAAGACGGCATTGGCGTTAGTATGGCCGAGTTCCGGAAAGCCGGTAACGATTTTGGGTTATTCTTACAGCCCCTGACCAGTATACATTTGCGGTCGCAGTATAAATTTGAACTGGAGCCGAACGGCAATATTCAGTACGTATATATTTTTCTGGCGATTGCGGGTTTTATGCTCTTGATTGCCTGTATTAATTTTATGAATTTATCTACGGCCGGGGCTTCCAAACGGGCCAAAGAAGTAGGCATCCGGAAAGTATTGGGTTCGGTGCGCCAGCAGCTAATCTTTCAGTTTATGTCGGAATCGGTGCTGATTAGCTTTTGCGCGCTGTTTATTGCCATTTTTCTGGTGAGCCTGGCTTTACCGGTTTTCAACGACTTAACGGGTAAATCTTTCACCCTCGATTTTTTGCTACAGCCGGTTTACCTGGTGGGCTTGCCTGTATTTGGTATCCTGGTTGGTTTGCTGGCCGGCAGTTACCCCGCGTTTTATTTATCGGGTTTCCGGCCGGTAGCGGTTTTAAAAGGCAGTAGCCTGGGTAGCAAATTATTCAGCGGTAACCAGTGGTGGGGCAGTTTTCGGTTACGGAGCATGCTGGTGGTGTTCCAGTTTTTTATTTCTATAGCCTTATTGGTGGGTACGGTGGTAGTGTACCGGCAGCTAACTTATATGCAGCAAAAAGCGGTGGGCTACAGCAAAGAGCAGGTGCTGGTGGTGCAGGATAGTTACGCCCTTAAAAAGAACGAAAAAGTATTTAAAGAGAAAATAGCGCAGTTCCCGCAGGTAGTGCAGGCCAGTATTTCGGGCAACGTACCGGTTGGCGATTCGAAAGAAAGCAACAATGGCTTTTTCCCGCAAGATCGGAAAGGCCAGCCTATTGTAATGCGGCAATATTTAATCGACGAAAATTACCTGCCTACCTTGGGCCTCAAACTGGTAGCTGGGCGCAATTTTTCGAAAGATTTTAAAACCGATTCTTTGGGGGTGCTGTTAAACGAAGCCGCCGTAACGGCCCTGAACTGGCAGAAAAACCCGTTGGGCCAGAAAATTCAAGATGGTAATGGCCGCATCCTGCACGTAGTGGGCGTACTAAAAGATTTCCATTTTGAATCGATGCACCAGAAAATAGGTCCCATGGTCATGACCTACGGCGAAAACTCCGGCAGCGTACTCGTAAAAATTAAAACCGATAATATTCCGGGTTTGATAGCTTCTCTGGAAAATACCTGGAACGACCTGACTGCCGAAGCGCCGTTTGCTTATTCTTTCCTCGACGACCGTTTTGCCGAGGTGTACCAAACCGAACAGAAATTAGGTAAAATATTGGGCATCTTTGCCGGGCTTACCATTTTTATTGCCTGCCTGGGCTTGTTTGGGTTGGCAACTTTTACGGCCCAGCAACGGCGCAAAGAAATAGGCATCCGCAAAGTGCTCGGCGCCTCGGTCAGTGCCATTGTGGCTATGCTCTCAAAAGATTTTTTGAAACTGGTATTAGTAGCGAATTTAATTGCCTGGCCCCTGGCCTGGTACGGCATGCACCAGTGGCTCCAGGATTTTGCTTACCGCACCCAAATTAGCTGGTGGATATTTGTAGTGGCTGGTGCTTTGGCTATTATCATTGCTTTGGTTACTATTAGTTTCCAGGCGATAAAAGCAGCGGTGTCTAACCCGGTAAAATCGCTTAGGAACGAATAATCAGCTATCAGAAGAATTTTATTGTATTATGCATAGAGTTAGTTTGTCACTAACTTTATGCATAACATGAGGTTTAAACATATTTTCTAAATGCCGCAACGGTTTGATAAATACCATAGGCAATTAGGATTTTCCCTAAAATAAAGAAAAATGAACTTAGGATACCGCACAATGCACCTAAAATACCACCTGTTACTTTTCTAATAGAAGATGTTAGTTCATTGAATCCGGTTGGTAGCCAAAAATAATTTATGAATCCTGCCCAGAATGTTTGATCGTTTAGTAAAAAGTTATAATTATTAGTCCAAGGAAACCCGAATTCACTACTGCTCATAATAAATAAGCAATAAAAGACCAAGCCAGAACTAAATGTAAACACAACTGCTCTGCCCCAATCTAGACCATAATTGTTTGATATTTTGTTCATGAATAAAAGAAATGCATCTCCTTTTGATAAGCTTTTTAAATTCTTGGAGAACTTAATCATTTCAATTTTATGATAATTTAATGCTGAAATATTATTGTTTATTTTACGTGCTTCATGTTTTAATAACCTTGCTGTGCTGCAATCACTAATAGCATTCGATAATGTATTATTATCTTGAATATTTCCTGAAACGACGGTGCCATCAAAGCTTATACTCGATAAAAACACATTGCGTATATCTAACAGGCCACGTATAATGGCATTTGTAAATTTTAAAGTGCCAACTGGGTTCTGTTGCGAATTGATTTCAAAAATTCTGACTATACTTCCACTACCTATTATAGCACCTTGAAAGGAAATTGTTCCATCAAATTTTTTACTTATGCCATTAGCTAAATGGCTTCCTAGCCAAAAGGCTGAATCAATTTGAACACCAGTAAATGACAGAACTGCTGACTCAAAATTAATTTCTCTTAATTTTACTTCCTCTTTAAACCTGGAGTAGGCAAAGCTTAGATGTTTCTCTATAATTGTATTTTCAAAATCAATATTCTTGTTAAAAGTAGAATATGTAAAGTATGCTTTATTTCTGAAGGTAATGTCTTTTACAATTATGGATTCATGGAAGATTGCATTATGTGTGATTACCTTTTCTTCAAAGCATATTTTTGAAATATTAACCTTCCCATTAAATATAGTATTGCTAAAAACAGCCTCTTTAACTTTTATATATTCTTTAGTAATATCATTTCTTATACTGAATATAGAGTTAATAATAGAATTAGAAAAATCTAGCTTGCCTGCAAATGCTACATTGTTAATGCTTACATTTTTATTGAAAGTGGATTTGGTAAAATCAATAGGGGTGCTTACTATTGAATTCATTAAAATGATGTTCTCTTCAAATATGGAGTTAGAGAATTCGGTTATTGCTAAAATAGATTTGATAAAACTAATAGATTTGTTTATTTTTAAAGATCTGAAAATTGATGGTGTTTCAATTCTTGTATTAAAGAAATTTGCTTCTCCATGGAAAGAAGTAGTTATAATAGTAATGCCTTGCTCAAATATTACATTCCTTATATTTGTTGGCCCATTAATAGTAGATTGAAAAAATGAAACTGGCTTCTTAAATATTAAATTACAACAATAAAATCCAGGGCTAATTTTAGGTAAGAAGTCATCAACGTTATCATTAATTATATCATTCCTAATTTCTATTCCATCTATTGGATTATTTTGGATAAATTCATATAAATTAAAGTCTAATTGAATTTCACACCAGGACAAATCAAATGTGTCTGGCTTTTTATTCAGTAACTTTAATAAATCATCACAAGACTTTACAAGTTGATTTTCTTCTAACATATGAAGAATTATAATAGTCGTTTTTATTAAAGAGATATTGTATTAGGCAAAATTGTTTTTGTTAATCCCCCATGATGCGTAGTGTGAACAGAATGCCCTTCACTTAGCAAAGTAGTAAAAATAAGTGTTAACTTAATTATTCAACTTCGGAAAGACAGTAACAACAGGCAATTAACAGTAGTTTGGCCACTCGGGCCCTCGCGGACATAAGCAAACTTAAACAGCAGCTAATAGTTAGCACCTGTGCTTCGATAGATGCAATTTTTCAAATGATAAACCTCTTGCTAACTAACGCTTCTGCTTCAAAAACAGCTTAATAAAAGCTGGCTGTTCTGAAACCGGACGAACATTGTATCAAAACCGAACAAATTTTAATTTATTTAAATATTAGATATGAGTTAATTTGTTGATATACAATGTTTTGATAAACTGGCATTTTTATTATTACTTTTTCTAAAGCCGGAGGTAAACGCATGCCCTTTTTTTGCCAGACCCGACAAAAAATATTAAATTAAATAAAGCTGTTTTCCCAGCAGAAGCAGCTCTAATATAAACTGCATCTATGTTTAAGAACTACCTCAAAATTGCTTTCCGGAACTTGCTGCGGCACAAGATATTCTCGTTCATCAATATTTTTGGTTTGGCGCTGGGCATGACCTGTAGCATCCTGATTATGTTGTGGGTGCGCGACGAGCTGCGTTTTAACCGCTTTCATGCCAATTTAAATGATTTGTACCGGGTTATAGAAGAACAGCATTATCCGGGCGGCGAAAACTTAACCATGTCGTCGACCCCAGGAACGCTGGCCGAAGCGCTGAAAAAAGAATTTCCGGAAGTATCCCATGCCACCAAAGTAAGCTGGGATGAGCAGGTGCTTTTTACCCACGGCGACAAAAGTTTTAAAGAAACCGGTAACTACGTAAGTCCCGATTTCCTGCGGATGTTTTCGTTTTCGCTAGTGGCGGGTAATGCTAACACGGCGCTAAATCAGCCCAATTCAGTGGTGATTACCGAAACCTTAGCTAAAAAATATTTTGGTACCACCCAGGTGTTGGGCCAGGTGTTTAAAATAAATAACGCTGATAGTTACAAAATAACCGGCGTGCTGCGCGATGTACCCAAAAACTCTTCGCTGCAGTTTTCTTATTTAATGCCGGTAAATGATTACGAAGCCAAACCCGACAAACAATGGCTGAAATCCTGGGACAGCAACGGCATCCGGACCTTTGTGCAATTACACCCCAATGCCACCAAAGCCGGCCTCGACCCCAAAATTGAAGAATTTATTACCCAAAATAGCAAACAGACCCATATTAAACTCTTTTTGCAGCCGGTAAAAGATATGTACCTGCGCAGCGATTTTCAAAACGACCGCGTTGGCGGCGGACGCATTGCGTACGTGCGGCTGTTTTCGGTGGTGGCGGTGTTTGTGCTGTTAATTGCCTGCATTAATTTCATGAACCTTTCTACGGCCCGTTCGGCTAAGCGCGCGAAAGAAGTAGGCGTGCGTAAAGTTATTGGGGCCGTGCGGTCGGTGCTGGTGGGCCAGTTTATCGGCGAATCAATGCTTATTTCGTTGCTGGCAATATTTATTTCAATAGGCTTAACCCAGTTGTTTTTGCCGGCTTTTAATGAGTTTACCGGTAAGTCTATTATGCTTGGATATGCCGAGCCGGCTTTCTGGGGATCGCTGCTGGGTATTGCGCTAATAACCGGGTTGGTGGCGGGCAGTTATCCGGCCTTGTTTTTGTCTTCTTTTAAACCCGTAACCGTACTCAAAGGCACTTTAAAATTCAGCAACAGCGTGGCCTTATTCCGGAAAGGTTTGGTGGTATTTCAGTTTGTGTTATCGGCTATTCTTATAATTAGTACGCTGGTGGTTTACCGGCAGGTAGAGTACATCCGGAGTAAAAATATTGGTTTAAGCCGCGAAAATGTAGCTTATGTGTCGCTGGAAGGCGATTTAAGTAAAAACGCCGAAGCCTTTAAAAACCAGTTGGCGCAGGCACCTGGCATTAAAGCCGTAGGAGCCGCCAACCAAAGCCCCATTGCGGTGGGCAATAACGGCGGCGGGGTAGCTTGGCGGGGCAAAGACCCGGGTATCGATATTTTATTTTCTTTTTTACAAACCGATTACGGTTTTCCTCAAACCCTGGACGTGCAACTAAAAGAAGGCCGCTTTTTCTCTAAGGAGTTCGGGGCCGACTCCAGTAAAGTGCTGGTAAACGAAGAAGCCGTGCGAATAATGGGCTTTAAAGAACCGTTGGGCGAAAAAATTACTTTAAACGGGCAAGAAGTAAATATTGTGGGCGTGGTGAAAGACTTCCATGTGACATCGTTGCACGCGCCCATGCAGCCCTTGTTAATATTTTTAAGCCCGCAGAATGCTAATTTCCTTTTTGTGCGCACCGAAGCCGGCAAAACCAAAGAAGCCCTGGCCAGCCTGGAAAATTTAACCAAGCGGTTCAACCCAAATTATCCTTTTAACTACCGGTTCCTGGACGAAGATTTTGAACAAATGTACCGCAGCGAAGCCGTTATTGGTAAACTGGCCAATTACTTTGCCGGCATTGCCATTGTTATTTCTTGCTTGGGATTATTTGGCCTGGCCTTATTTACTGCCGAGCAGCGCACCAAAGAAATCGGCATCCGGAAAGTGCTGGGTGCTTCGGTAAGCGGCATTGTGGCCATGCTCTCCAAAGATTTCCTGAAACTAGTATTAATTGCCAACTTAATTGCCTGGCCGCTGGGCTGGTACCTGATGCATAACTGGCTGCAAAATTATGCCTTCCGGGCCGATATGGGCTGGTGGATATTTGTGCTGGCGGGCGGCGCCACCCTGCTGATTGCCTTACTTACGGTTAGTTTTCAGGCGGTGCGGGCGGCGCTTACCAACCCGGTGCAATCGCTTAGGAGCGAGTAAAATTTTTTTATCAAGATTTGTTACTTTTTGCCGGCAAGGCAGTGCTGTAAATATTAAGTTCTTTTTCACCTTTAAAAGTTGCCTTATGAAAAAGTATGCTCAGGTTTTGTTGCTGCTGTTGCTTTTGCCGGCGCTCTCTTTTGCGCAGAGCCGGATAGATGCCAAAGAAATTATTGCCAGAATAAATCGCGGCGAAGCCGTAAATTATAAAAATGCGCGCATTGAAGGAAACCTGGATTTTACCCAGTTAGCTAACAAAAAACTAAAGAAAGAAACCGATACCGAAGACCAGAGTAAGGTGTATATCAGTACGGTAGTAGCGCCAATCTCTTTTACCAACTGTACTTTCAGCGGCCACGTGCTGGGCTATTTTAACCCGGATAATTTTGATCTTTCGAATGGCGGCACGGTCCGGAATTTAACCAGGAGTTGGGTAGGCGAAGCGAAAAACGAAGTGTACAATGCTAATTTCGAAAAAGAAGTTACGTTTCTGAATTGCACCTTCGAGCAGAGCAGTAATTTTAAATATTCAGAGTTTAAAGAGGGCGTATCTTTTGCCGGCAGCCGGTTTGGGAAAGAAGCAGTTTTTAAGTATACTAAGTTTGAGAAAGCCGCTGATTTTAATAAAGCCCAGTTCCAGAACGGGGCCATATTTAAATACGTGAAATTTCCGCAGCAACCCAATTTTAGCGGCGCTGCTTTTGCCGGCGAAACCGACTTTAAATACGCCCACTTTCCGGAAGGCGTAAATTTCCAGAAAACCCAGTTTAAAGATTTCGCCAACTTTAAATATACCCAGTTTGCCGAACCCCTGAATCTGAAAGGCGCTGCTTTTAAAAAAGAAGGCGATTTTAAATATACCCAGCTAAACGGCCGCAAAGTTTCCAGTACTTATTTCCTGGATAAAGCCGAATAAGCCAACTTATAATGTTTCGGAAAGCTCCTATCGTGAGCGCCCGCGCTCGTGATTACTTCCTGCGGCCTCTGGCCGCCTTGATTTATAATTAAATGCCGTCGCTCGCGTCAGTCTCTGAGTGGTGTGTTTACATGAAAGAGAGTCTTTGATTTCCGGAAGTTAAAACTTCCATTTATAATCAGCTACCAGTTATGCTGCGCTAAACGGGCGCCAGCATGTGCTAAGTAATTTTTAAAGCACTTTAACCGCTTAAATATTTCACCTTTAAAGCCCAGTAGCATGTTTAAGAACTATCTTAAAATCGCTTTCCGGAATATGCTGCGGCATAAAATATATTCCTTTATAAATTTATTTGGCTTGACGGTAGGGTTAACCTGCTGCCTGCTGATTACGCTGTACATAACCAACGAGCTGAGCTACGATAAATACCACGCCAAAGCTGATCGCATTTACCGGGTTACCCGCAACTTTGTAAACCAGGATGGCACCGTAAACCTGCATTTAGGCAATATTGCCCCGCCTTTCGGGCCCTTGCTCAAAAGTTATTTCCCGGATTTAGAAGAAGTAGTTCGCATATTACAGAATAATGCGGTAGTGGCGGTTAACCCCGAGCGCACTTTTAACGAAGAAGATATTTTTTTTGCCGAGCCTGCTTTCTTTAAAGTATTTACCGTGCCGGTACTCAGCGGCAATCCGGCTAAAGCCTTAGACGAGCCCAATACGGTAATGCTGACTGCAGAAATGGCGAAGAAATATTTCCCGAACCAAAACCCGGTGGGCCAGGTGCTTCGCATGGACAGCCAGCTCAACCTGAAAGTAACCGGTGTCTATAAGTCGTTTCCGGCGAACTCGCATTTTCACCCAAACTTTCTGGTATCGTTTGCAACCTTAGAAGACAGCGCTGTTTTTGGCCGGGAGAACCTGCGCACCAACTACGGTAGCAATAATTTTGCGACTTATTTATTATTTCCGAAAGATTACCCGGTACAAAATGTGGAGGCACAGTTCCCGGCTTTTGTAGATAAAAGTATGCCGGCCGAGGGTGCTAATGCAGTTAAAGCCTCTTCCTGGACCAACTTGTTTCTGCAGAAATTAACCGATATTCACCTGTACTCGCACTTAGATGCCGAACTGGAAGAAAACGGCGATATTAATACGGTTTACCTGTTTACGGCCATTGCCTTGTTTATCCTGCTGATTGCCTGCATCAATTTCATGAACCTCTCCACGGCGCGATCTTCGATTAGAGCCAAAGAAATTGGCGTGCGGAAGGTAATGGGCGCGACCCAACCCAAACTAGTAGTACAATTCCTGGCCGAATCGATGATTTTTGCGATACTAGCGGTATTGATAGCTTTAATACTAACTAAGCTTATGCTGCCGGTAATGAATAGTTTTACGGACCGGGAGTTAAGTTTTACCATTCAAAATAGTTGGTTACTGGCATTAGCTATGGTGGGGCTAGCCGCTTTGGTCGGATTATTGGCGGGTTCGTATCCGGCTTTATTTCTGGCCTCGTTTCAGCCGGTAAAAGTACTCAAGGGCAAGCTAACAACCGGTAAAAACAGTATTTCGTTGCGCAAGGTGTTGGTGATTCTGCAATTTGCTATTTCGGTGGTGTTGCTGGTAAGTACCGCGGTGGTTTACAAACAATTAAGTTACCTCCGGAACCGGGCCTTGGGTTTAGACAAAGACCATATTGTGAACCTCAATTACAACAGTACCCAACTAGGACCTAAATACGAAGCTTTCCGGCAGGAATTATTGACCAATGCTGCTATAAAAGAAGTAGGCCGTTCCATTGGGGTTCCTTCCGACCGGTTATTAAACTCGATGGGAAATGTAAAATTACAAACAACCGATTCAATGGCTAATTCACCGGTCGCGTTCCAGTATTTAGGCATCGACCAGGATTTTATTCAGACTTATAAAATTAAATTACTAGCTGGCCGCAACTTCTCCGAATCGTACCCCACCGACGACTCCATGGCTTTTCTGCTGAACGAATCGGGTGCCCAATTATTAGGACTGAATAATCCGCAGGAAGGTATTGGCCGCTCGCTCGAATACGGCAACCGGAAAGGCCGCCTGGTAGGTGTGCTGCAGGATTTCCATTTCGAATCGATGCACGAAAAAATCAAGCCCATTATTTTTATTATTCCGGATGGCCGCCAATATTCCGATATATCGGTGAAGCTGCAAGGTAATAATATTGCAGAAGGGCTGGCGCACCTCGAAAAAACCTGGAAAAAATTTCTGCCCGAAAACCCCTATGATTATAATTTCCTCGACGAAAGCTTTGGCCGCTTATACGAGGCAGAGCAAAAGCAAGGCCTCCTGTTTACCATTTTTGCCGGTATTGCCATTTTAATTGCGTGTTTAGGTTTGTTTGGCCTGGCTTCTTTTGCCACCGAGCAGCGCACCAAAGAAATCGGTATTCGTAAAGTATTGGGTGCTTCGGTAAGCGGTATTGTAGCCATGCTCTCGAAAGATTTCCTGAAACTGGTGTTGCTGGCCAATATTATTGCCTGGCCGTTGAGCTGGTACGGCATGCACCGCTGGCTCCAGGATTTTGCTTACCGTACCAATATTTCGTGGTGGATATTTGGCGTTGCCACCGTGTTGGCCTTAGTTGTAGCCTTGCTTACGGTTAGTTTCCACGCTGCCAAAGCCGCCGTAGCTAACCCGGTTAAAGCTTTAAAAACAGAGTAGGAATATTTTTAAGGCCTTGGCTTAAAGCAACCGCTATAAATGAAGGGCCGGGTAAATAATGCCTGTTAGTTGCATCCGGTTCTGCATCGGCAATTAGTCAATAATATAAGAACAAGCTGAGCCATTCGCCATAAAGGCTAATATTTTTTTTGCCCAAATATTCCTTTAGCTTTAAGCCGAATATTGTTGTTGTTAAGGATGCGTCTAACAAAAACCATTTTATTTTTATGCTGCCTGAGCCTAACCTTTACCGGATTGGCCGCCCGGGTAGATACCCTCACAGTTAAAAGCCTGGTGCTGGGCAAAGCATCGCGGGCCGGAATAGTTTTACCCGATAGCTACCGCAAATCCAAAGCTGCTTACCCGGTGCTGTATTTATTGCACGGCGGGCGGGGCAACTACCGCGATTGGCTCTCTAAAACGCCTGATAAGCAACTGGTGCACCGGTTAGCCGACCAGTACCAGGTTATTATTGTCACACCCGATGCCGGTTATTCGAGTTACTACGTTAATAGCCCCGTTGATAAAAGCAGCCAGTACGAAACCTATATTACCCACGACCTGCTAACCCAAGTAGACGAAACATACCGTACCATCCGCGACCGGAAAGGCCGTATTATTACGGGCTTGAGTATGGGTGGGCATGGCGCTCTTTACCTAGCCACCCGCCACCCCAATTTATACTGCGCAGCCGGGAGCATGAGCGGCGCTTTGGATTTAAATACCGCTAACTGGAAACTGCCCGCCCAAAACCTGGCCGAAATAAACGGGCGTTTAGAGAATATTATGGGACCGCGCAACAGCATTCCTGATTTTTACCAGGCCAACTCAGTGGTAAATCTGGCCGAGAAAATAAACGCTAATAAATTGGCCCTGATTATAGATTGCGGTGTAGATGATTTTTTGCTAGAGCCAAACCGGGAACTGCACCGGCGCTTGGTTTATAACAAAACACCCCACGACTACACCGAGCGCCCCGGCGGCCACACCTGGGAATATTGGGAAAATGCCCTGCCTTACCATCTAATATTTTTCCAGAAAGTGTGGCAGGCCAACGGTGCTTTAAAAATGTAGACCCACAAGTTTATTAACTGATTACGAGTTCGTACTTATCTAACAAACCGCTTAGCCCAAGCCGGGAGAACCGGGCTTTTTTTATCTTGTTATATTCCGGGTCTATTGAAAAGTTATAAGCTTCCCGGAAATCAGCTTTTTCTAAATTACTTTCCCGAAATATTGCCCGCGTTAGATCCGAATGGGTAAAATCGGCACCTGTTAAGTTGCAAGCTTCAAAGTTTACTTCTTTCAGGCTGCAGCTAATAAATGGCGTAGCTTTTAATTTTTTTTGCCGGAAATCACAAAAGTCGAGCAGGCAATGGCTAAACGAAATGGAAAACAGAAAATCGGAGCAGGCACTAAAGTTAACGCCTACTATTTTGCAATGGCTGAATTGCGCATTTTCTAACTTTACCTGCGTTAGATCAGCCAAGCTAAGGTTGCAGGTATCAAAAACGCAGTCGCTGAAAACAGCGCCTTTTAGTGATGTTTGCGTAAAATCGCAGTGTTTAAAAGTGCAGCTATTAAATTCAGTGCCGGCCAGCTTCTGGTCGGCGAAATTAGCTTTGGTAAATATTTCTTCGGCGTAGTAAAGTTCGGCCATGCTTAAATAAAGTAAAAGCTAAAATTACCGGTAATTTTTAAAAGTATTATTTTTTCTGCTGGGGCAGAAAAATGGTAAAGCGGGTGCCAACGCTTTCGGTACTTTCTACCTGAATGGTGCCACCGTTGTTTTCAATGGTTTGCTTTACCAGAAATAAACCAATGCCGCTGCCTTCTACGTGCTTGTGAAACCGCTTGTAGATGGTAAACAAGTGCGCCACCTGGTACTCCGACATGCCTAATCCGTTATCCTGAATAATTAATTCTAAGCCATTGGGTACTGCCTGCGATCGGATGTCTACTACCAACGAACGGTCGGGTACCCGGTATTTAAGGGCGTTAGAAAATAAATTAAACAAAACGCTGCGCAGGTGTATCTGGGAAAAAACGATGGTATCTACTTCTAAATATTTATTTATTTGAGCGTCGCTTTGCTCTATTTCCCGGGCAAGTTCTTTTTTTATTTCTTGTATTAATTTGGTTAAAGAAAATGCCACCTGCTTGCCAATAATAAGCTGCTGCGATTTAATAATTTGGGTTAGGCCTTCGATGGTACTTTTAAGGCTGGCAATAGAATTTGCTACCATAATTACCAACTTTTCTTCGTGCGCCTGCATGTGCGGCTCCAACGATGGCCTTAACTCTTGCAATAAAAGTTCTAAGTTGTAAATGGGGGTTTTCAGGTCGTGGCTGGCCATGTGCACAATGTAATCTAAACTCTGATTTAATCGCGATAGCTCTTTGTTTTTAGCTTCTAAAGCCTGGCTGCCTAATAATGCTTCTTTGGTCATAACCGCCAGTTCGCGGTTACCAATTTTTACATCGGCCAGGGCTTCGCTTAGTTCCTGGTTGCGGCCCGAAAGGTCGGTGTTGGTTATTTGGAGTTCCTGGTGCGCTTTGCGGAGCCGGGCATCCAGGGCGTTTAGCCGGTGCAAATAATAATAAGTTATGGGCAGTGTAATGAGGCAGGTCAGAATAAAAAGACTTAAAATTCCCAATCCGGGCGTTAGGTTCCATTCGCTTAAGGTATACAGGTAAAAGCCCATAAATATAGGCGACACCAGCAAAAAATAACTAAACGAGTAACGGGCCAGCATGCCTCCCAAGTAAGGGCTGTATACTATTTTCATCCAGCCTTTGCTGGGGCAGTAAAATAAAAGCCCTAAGCTGATCAGCGCCAGCGTTAAGGCCGTGTGGCTGGTTATACCCGAAAAGTTTTTCAGCGGGTACAGGCCATCTATGTTATATAAATTGCCAATAAGCGAAGCATAAGCCAGCAGAAACAAAAAAGCAGCCATTAATTGGCCCGGCAGGGTCCATCCTAAACTAAAGCTCAGCAGAATCAGAGCCAGTAAAATTAAATTCAACCCGTTTAGCAACAGCACCCAATGGGGTATTTCCTGCTGGGCAAATTCCTGAGCCGATTCGGCTAAAGTTACAGGAAATAAGTGCCAATCGGTTTGCCAGAAGAATTCCGCCAGATATAAAAAAGCTAGTAGTAGAATGAGCATTGCTCCCAGCCGCACTATTATTAACCAATTGCGGTGCAGGTAAAACAGGCCGCCGCTGGCGAGTACCAGTGCCAGTGCCAGGTGCCATTGCATGTTGGTTTCCCAATTGGCTTGTCTGGTTTGGTTAAATATAGTAAAGAAGTGGTTAAACAAATCGAGCAACCCCAGCGCCAAACCAGCCCAGGCCAACACAAGTGAATATTGTTTCCATTGGTTTTTCCGGACAGTGGGCGAGTGCTGTGTTAGGTTTTGGTTAATCAATGGTGTTAGGCGTTAAAGATTAAGCAAACAAAAGCGCTTGGTTGTATGCTAAGCCAGAAATAATGCTTTTACTTTTTACCAGCGCTTATTGGTTTGGCAAAATAGCGTAAGGCTAAAGAGAACTTGCCATTACTTCTAAAGATATACTAAATCTTTGAAAAATTTAACTTTTTATATAAGGTGCTTCTGGATAGGTAATAAAATAATCTATTTTGAAGCAATCTGGCCAGGTAAGTTCACTTAAATTTTAGAAAAGAGGTGGGTAAGGCTAAAGTTGTTTCTGCTAAGAATTGCTAACAACTGTTCGGAAACGAAAAAATAGAAAAAAAACATATAATAACGTTGTCGCATTTTAAATAGTTATGCTATACAGGTTTAATATGGGCAAAAATAAAATAAATTAAACAGTTTATTAAAATTTTTACACCCAAACGCCTTCAGCGTGGTTACATTCAAATTTTAATATTGTTAGGTTTTACTTATTTTTATTAAAAATACAGAAATTTAAATATTTATATAGCTTAAATAGAAGACAACATCATCAGTTAATCATTTATAAGTAGCAGGTTACTGGAATTAATTGCGCGCGTTTTAATTGTCAATCAGATTATTTCCACCTTACACCTTAAGGACTAAAAAGAAAATAGTATGCATAAGATTTAAGTATTTTGGGTAAGTAATTATGCTTTAACTTTTTGGCACGAGTAAAGTAACCCGGTTCAGAATATGGCCACCGTTGTGTAAACGGTTCACCTCCAACCTTGCAAAGTCGAGTTAATCGCTAAACTTTTCTTTCATATAAAATTAAACACACACAAATACATTAATTACATCCAGTAGTTTTTCTTAAGTTAAACACCTATGCAAAAAACCTTTACGCCTCGATTAGGCAAATTCGGTCTGGCTACAGCGCTGGTTTGCCTTTATTTTTCAGGGGCAGCGCAAACCCAACAGATTCCGGCAACAGCTATGGCGGTTGCCCGCTCCGCCAGTACGGCCAACTCGCCTGTTTCAGCCGTCGCCTCGGCCGTTTTGCCGGTTATTGATATTCGTGGAAAAGTTACCGACGATAAAGGTGATCCCTTACCCGGGGTAACAGTAGTGGTAAAAGGCACCACTAACGGAACTGCCACCGGTGCCGATGGTACTTATACCCTTAATTTACCGGAAGCCTCGGGTACTTTAATATTTTCTTACATTGGTTATGTTACCCGCGAAATACCCATTACCGGCAGCCAAACCACCATTAACGTTACCTTACAAGTAGATGCCAAAACCCTGGAAGAAGTAGTAGTGGTAGGTTACGGTACTCAGAAAAAAGCCAACGTTACCGGAGCGGTATCATCTATTACGGTTGACAACCAGGTTTCAAGCCGGGCAGTACCCAACGTTTCATCGGCTATGTCGGGTTTGGTGCCAGGTTTGGCGGCTGTGCAATCTTCCGGTATGGCCGGCAGAAATGGTGCGGCTTTGGTTATTCGCGGTATTGGTTCGGTTAACGGCAACAGTGCTCCGCTGGTAGTAGTTGATGGTATGCCCGATATTGATATTAACCGCATCGACATGAACGATGTGGAAAGTATTTCGGTACTGAAAGATGCTGCTTCTGCGGCGGTATACGGTTCCAGAGCAGCTAACGGGGTAATATTAATTACCACCAAATCTGGTAAAGGCAAGAAAAAGGCTACTATTAACTTTACCAGCACCAATGCCCTCGAAACGCCTGTCCGGTCTTATGATTTTATGTCGGATTATCCCCGGGCTTTAACGCTGCACCAACGGGCGCAGGCGGTTGGTACCCTGCCATCGAACTTTAACTTCCGGAACGGTACTATTGACCAGTGGATGGCTATGGGCATGATAGACCCGGTAAGATACCCCAACACCGACTGGTGGAATGTTATTATGCGCGATGGCATTATTAGCCGCCAAAATCTTTCGGCCTCCGGCGGTAACGATTTATCTAATTTCTATATCTCCGTGGGGATGGTAGACCAACAGGGCTTGCAGATTAACAATGATTATAAACAATATAACGCCCGGATAAATTACGATTACAAGGTTCGGAATAATATAAATGTAGGTATTAAACTTACGGGTAATTCTTCTAAGCTTTCTTACGCCTTAGAACAAGGCTTTACCGATAGTGATGGTACCAACACGGCAGGTTACGACATGCAGTACGCCATTGCCGGTATTTTGCCTTACGACCCAACTACCGGTTACTTTGGTGGCGTTATGGCTTACGGCGAAGACCCCCAAGCTTATAACCCTTATACCGTTTATGTAAATAACCTTACCCGCCAGAACCGTCAGGAAGCTAATGGTAATATTTTTGCCGATTGGTCGCCGATTGAAGGATTAACGGCTCGGGTTGATTATTTTATAAATTATGCCAACCAGTTCCAGTACAATGCTAATATGCCCAACCAGGCATATAATTTTCAGCAAGGCGCTTTTGGTAGCCGGGTTTATGTAGGTTCTAATGCCGGTATCAGCAACCGGACCGATTCGGACTACAAAACCATGTTTACCGGCCGGTTAACGTACAACAAAAAACTGGCAGCTAACCACGAACTTGGCCTGTTGGCGGTTTATAGCGAAGAATACTGGAATGAGCGTTATCAGGGCAGTGGCCGGTCGGACCGGTTATATCCTACTTTACACGAAGTAGATGCTGCCCTTACCTTGCCCGGCATGGTTTCGGCGAGTGGCGGTGTTAGTACCGAAGGCCTGCGCTCTTACATTGGCCGATTAAATTATACTGCCTTCGATAAATACCTGTTAGAAGCTAACTTCCGGTACGATGGTTCTTCTAAATTTGTGGAAGGTTCTCAGTTTGGTTTCTTCCCTTCCGTAGCTGTAGGGTGGCGTTTTGTGGAAGAAAGCTTTTTGAAAGATTTTACCAGCCGCTTCTTAAGTAATGGTAAACTGCGCATGTCGTACGGTGGTTTAGGTAATAATTCTGGAGTAGGCCGCTACCAGCAAAAAGAAGTACTTGCCAATAATAACTACATGATTGGCAATAATATTGTAAAAGGGTTTGTTTACAGCAAAATGATTAACCCTGATTTGTCTTGGGAGTCTACTAATGTATTTAACTTAGGTTTAGACTTAGGCTTTCTGGACAACCGTTTAAGCGCCGAGTTAGATTATTATAACCGGTTAACTACCGGCATGATTCGTCCTTCGGAGTTTTCCATTCACTTATCCGGCGCTTATAACCCGCCACCGCCACGTAATATTGGTAACCTCCGTAACCGGGGCGTTGAGGCTAATTTAAATTGGTCCGACAATTTCCGTGAGGTAAGATACGGTCTTAACCTGAATGCATCTTACAACCGGAATGTGCTGGAATCGTGGAACGAGTTTATTGGCCGGGGTGCATCGCATAACAGTAACCAAATATTTGTGAATATGCCGTATGGTTTTATTTATTCTTACGAGGATATGGGTATTGCCCAAACCTGGCAGGATATTTATAATGCCACTCCCCAGGGCGCCTCGCCGGGCGATATTTTGCGCCGAGACTTAAACGGCGATGGTCGGATTGACGGTAACGACAGAAAAGCTTACCCCAATGTACAACGCTTGCGTCCTTCCACTAACTTCTCGCTTAACGCCAATGCTTCCTACAAAGGGTTTGATTTACTCGCTTTGTTCCAGGGTTCAACCGGCCGGAAAGATTTCTGGTTAAATAATTACAACAACGTAAACTTTGGCACCCAGCGTTACGCCTCTACCTGGCAGCATTGGAACAACCCCT
This sequence comes from Adhaeribacter rhizoryzae, assembly GCF_008629685.1. Classification (GTDB taxonomy): domain Bacteria; phylum Bacteroidota; class Bacteroidia; order Cytophagales; family Hymenobacteraceae; genus Adhaeribacter; species Adhaeribacter rhizoryzae. The sequence goes on from NZ_VWSF01000016.1 coordinate 73,492, forward strand.
GGAACCTGGAAAACCGGGCGGGAGCATGGCCGCGCTTGGCTGGTAATGCAAACCGCGAAGAGACTACTTTCTGGCTAGACGATATGAGCTTTATCCGGATTAAAAACCTACAATTAGGCTACACCATTCCGGCTACCATCTTAAACAAAATTGGTGTAACCAGTCTGCGTGTTTTCGGTTCAGCCGAGAACCTGGCAACTTTCACCAATTTCCGGGGTCTCGATCCTGAAAAAGGTGCCGACAGAAACGACATGTACCCGATTGTAAAATCTTATTCACTAGGTGTAAACCTAAGTTTATAATTATTTAATTTATGCGTAATTTAAAAATAACTTCAACAAAACTATTTGTACCCATTCTGGCGGGGTTAATGTTTTTCGTGAGTGCTTGTCAAGATGACTTACTCGACCAACAACCTACCACCGAACTAGGTACCGTTGCCTTCTGGAAAACAGAAGATGATGCAACTTTTGCCCTTTACGGAGCCTATGCGGGCATCCGGCCATTATTCGATCGCGATTATTATTTTGAAGGACATGGTGAATATACCCGGGTGCGGGGTACCAGCGCCACCAGCGGTAACTTACGGTTAGGCGATGCTTACCAGGGTGCTAACTACGATCCCAGCGGTTATGGCGATGATTTCGATAAATATTACCGCTACCTCTACGGTGGTGTGCACCGGGCTAATTACGTTATTGAAAATACCAGAAAATTAATGGCCACTGCTAACCCTAATTCTCAGGCCAACCTGGAAAGAATTGTGGGCGAAGCCCGGTTGCTCCGCGGTATGGTTTATTTTCGGCTTATTTCTATGTGGGGCGATGTACCCTATATTAGTAATGTAGTTACCTCAAATGCCCAGATAGCCGATATTGCCCGGATGCCTATTGGCCAGGTAAAAGACTCTATTATGGCCGACTTTACCTATGCCTACGAGAAACTGCCGGTAAAATCTACAGAATTAGGCCGTATGGCCAAACCGGCTGCTTTAGCCTTCCGGGGTAAATTACAACTGTATTGGGGTAGCTGGAATAAAAACGGCTGGCCGGAATTAGAGGGTTTTACGCCCAATGCTACTGCTGCTAATGAGGCTTTTACGGCCGCTGCTGCCGATTTTAAGCAAGTAATAGAAGGTTTTGGTTTAAATCTTTTCCGCAACGGCGAGCCCGGCAATATTGATGCTTTGGGTAAGGCAGAGGTACTGCCTAACTACTATTATTTGTTTACCCCGGTTGCCAACGGCGATCCCGAAATGATTATGTACTTTACCCACGGTGGCCCCGGTACCAGCCAGGGAGAGGAACTGATGCGCGACTTTTCGGGCCGTTCGCACGAAGGTTCTCAGTGCTGGGTATCGCCGCGTTACGAATTAGCCGACCGTTACCAGTTAACTACCACCGGCGATTTTGCGCCTGCTATGGTTCCTATGAACCCATCTACCAATGCTGCTGCCAGAACGGTTCCGAATTCGGCCGTAAATCCGCAAAGTTATGCTGATCGCGACTATCGCATGAAAGCATCTATCATGTGGGATTATGAAATGAGTATTGGCATGGCGGCTTTAAAATCTACGGGCTGGACCCCGTTTATTTATAGAACCTGGGCACAACCCGTTACTATTGATGGAGCAAGATTAACTACTTATAATACCGATGGTTCTAACTCGGGTTATGTATTCCGTAAGTTTTTGCGCAATTATGCCGGCCAGGGCCGCAGCGATGGCGATTATGCTTTTCCGGTAATGCGTTTAGCCGATGTTTACCTGATGTACGCCGAAGCTACCAATGAAGTAAACGGCCCGCAAGCCGATGCCATTGCGCTGGTAGATAAAATCCGTCATCGTGGTAATCTGCCCGCCTTAACTTCCGATAAAACCAGCAGTAAAGAAGCATTCTTCAATGCTATTGAGCAAGAACGTATAATAGAACTGGTAGCTGAAGGACACCGTGGTTTTGACCTGCGCCGTTGGAGAGCCCTGGACAGAGTTTGGGGGCCGCCGGCCAGTGCAGGCGTTTGGCGCATAGATACCTGGGGTGCCCAGCAAACCCGCTACTATCAAAATACGCCCGAAAGAACTTACCAGCAAAACTATATTTTTAGAATTCCGCCCGGCGAACGCGACCGTAACCCTAATTTAACCCAAAATACACCGTGGTTATAAGGTTAGTTAATGGAAAAGAAGCCTTTAAATTTTAGAATTATTTAAAATGAAAAAATACATTAAAATATTATTTATATGCTTACTGGTACCATTTGTCTGGATCGGTTGCAAAGAAGATTTCCCGATTGATGAAGATGGTTTATTAATTACCAACCGCGGACAATGCTATGTAAGTAATTTTGAATTACTCGGTTCCGACTTCCAAACCGTTCGGAGTAAAAATGCGGTAATTGATACTGTAGCCCAAACCATTCGGGTAGAAGTATTTTTTGGAACAGATTTAAAAAATCTTTACCCACAGTTTTCGCTCGTAACCGATGCCAAGCTAGATCCTAAAATTACGGGTAAAGTAGATTTCTCGGATTTAAATAGTCCCAAAGTTTACACGGTAGTTTCCGGAAACCGGAAGGTCAGAAAACCCTATACGGTTTATGTTACAGTTCAACAATAGTAATGCCTTGAAGCTAAAAGATAATAATCAATGAAACGTAAATATATTTTAAATATACCTATTCTGCTGGCATTGCTCCTGCTTTTGAATGCCTGCGAGGAAGAGAAGTATGCTATTCCCACTACCAAAGATGCGCTCCAGAACGACGTAATTAAACGGTCGCTAGGACCCAATTTGGTAGGCCAGAATATAGAATTTACTTATGCCATGGCCCTCCCCGAAACCAGGGGCAAATTGGAATCGGCGCAAGTAGAAGCTTCTATAGAAGGCGCAACTGGCACTTACCTTGAAAATAATTCTTATTCTGCCGGCAGTAATGGGGCAGATGTGGGCGTAAAAATTGGCGAGCCATCAGTTACCGAAGGTAAAATAACCAAAGTTACTTTCTCTGCCGATACCATGGCCGCTACTTTGCGTTACTTTTACCGCATTCCGGAAGCTGCCCGCGGGCAATCCGTTACCTTTAAATTTACCGCCAATAGCAGCAACGGCGAAACAGTTTCTTATTCTATGGGACCTTACAATATCTCTAAAATGGATATGAAGCTGGACCTGGCAGTAAAGGATGGCGATGCCGCTTATATTTCTATTGAAGATATGGCCGTATATAACGCCGCTGCAGCAGAAGCTAACGCCGGTAAGATTGACCTGGTTTATTTACACCGGACTACGCCAACTTCTTTTGCCCACGCTTTGGTAGCGCCAGCCACCGACGCCCAATACCGGCCAGGTATTACCCTGCCAGCGGGGGTAAATCGCAATACCAAAATTAATAAGGTATGGGCGTTGCGAGACCAGCAACTGGCTCGGGCACAATTTGGGGTATTTATCGATGACCTGGATTTTCAGCAACTGAACATTGCAGATGCCCCTAATTTTGCCCTGAATATGAGAGCCGAATCGGGGATCTGGGTTGAAACCGCTGATGGTAAGTATCGGGCTTATGTTTATGTTAATTCGATAAATAATACAGCTAAAAGTGCCGTGATTAGCATCAAGCGCTTTACGCTGTAATAAGTAAATAATAAATAAAAGTATAATATATTAAGGTAAGAGAGGCCTCGCTTAGGCGGGGCCATTTCTTACTAAAGCTAATTGCCCGGCGTAAATATGATAAGACTTTTTACGGTATTTACGGTTTTATTTACCTTAGTTGCTTTAACTGCTCTGTTGCCCGCGCAGGCTTTGGCCCAAAAGTTTACGCATCCAGGCATCGACCAAACCGCCCAGGACCTGGCCCACATGAAAAGCCTGGTGCTAAAAGGCGAACAACCTTATAAAGATGCCTTTACCCGCCTCAAAGCCGCAGCCGATTTAAATTATATCGTTAAGCCGTATACCCACGTGCTGCGCGGACCCTACGGCAAACCTAATATTGGCGGCGACGACCTGGCCAAAAGTGCCCAAATAGCCTACAACTGTGCCCTCGTCTGGTACATTACCCAGGATAAAGCCTACGCAGATAAAGCTATCGAAATATTAAATGCCTGGTCGCCGGTGCTCTGGGATTTTGACTACAACGATGCCAAGCTCTTAGCCGCCTGGACCGGCCACGTACTATGTAATGCCGCCGAAATATTGCGCTACACCAACGCCGGCTGGCAGCCAAAAGAGATAGAGAACTTCTCGAATATGCTAATGACGGTGTACTATCCGTTAATGCGGCATTATTATCCGCAGGCCAATGGCAACTGGGATGGCGCCATTATTCACTCCATTATGGCCATGGCGGTTTTTACCGATAACCGCGAAATGTTCCAGAATGCGGTTAACCATTATTTGCGGGCACCCGTGAACGGCAGTATTTTTAAATATATTTACCCTAGCGGCCAATGCCAGGAAAGTACCCGTGACCAAGCCCACGTACAGTTAGGTTTAGGCGAATTTGCGGGAGCTGCTCAAATAGCTTACACGCAGGGCGTAGATCTTTTTTCGGTGGGGAATAACCGGCTGGCTTTAGGATACGAATATACCGCTAGCTTTTTGCTCGGCCAGCAACCCCAGAGTTACGGTAAAATATCGGAGCGTGCCAAGACCCTGCGAGACGATTACGAAGCCGTTTATGCTCATTATACTGCTCGTGGCGTGGCCATGCCTTACACCAAAATGGCCCTCGACTCAATCCGCCCGAAAGCCAACCGCAGTATTTTAACGGCCGTGCGGGTTCCTGCCACCAAAGCACAAACGAAATCCGGTACGCCTAAACCGAGCCCCATTGGCTATGTGGCCGGTGCAGGAGTAGGAACTAAATTTAATTTTCCGGAAAATGCCATTATGGTTTCGCCCGGCCAATCGCTGCAGCAAGCACTAAACTCGGCGGCAGGTACTGGTAAGTGGGTGGTGGCCAAAGCGGGCTTACATACTTTACCAACCACGCTCAAAATACCCAGCGGTATAACGCTGGCCGGCGAAGGTTTAGGCACTATTCTCTTCCTGGACCCGGCCTCCGGCGAAAGAGAAGCTTTGGTTAATGCCGCCAACGACCTGCACGATGTAACCATCCGGGATTTAGTAGTGGAAGGATCTAACAAACCGGAACCACCCAGCGATCCCAACAGTGCCCGTTCTTACCGCGTTGGCTACAACCGGGGCGGTATTATTTTCCGGGCTTTGCAAGAAGGCCAAATGAAGCGCATCAACTTCACCAACCTGACTGTGCGCAATTGTACGTTCAACGGTGTGCTGATTAGTGGTGCAGCGGGCGTAAATATTACCCGTTGCGATTTTGACGAAAACGGCTCTAGCATAGTACCCGGTCCCAAATTGCAACACAACCTCTTGTTAACCCATTGCTCCGACATAAATATTAAAGACAACCGCCTGGATACTTCGCCGCACGGCAGCGGGATAGCCCTGGACCATTGCCAAGATGCGGTTATCACCAATTCCGAAATTGCCCGCAATGCTTATTATGGGGTATTAATTTCCGAATCTCAAAATATTACGGTTAAGGATAATTTAATCGAGGCGAACGACCACAGCGGCGTAATGGTAGAATTTCTGTCGCGGGGCTCTGAAAATATTACCGTCAGCAATAACCAAATTCAGTTTAACGATGGATACGGGGTAGAAACCTACGCGGTGCGTAACGGCAAAATTCAAAACAATAAATATACCGGCAACGGCAACCAAAACGAGCAGCAACTGGTGCGTGCTGATAAAGTAATCTTAATGCCTTAACCGCAGCGAAGGCTTAAGCCTCACTGCCGCCAGCTTAATGCAATAACCAGGAACAGTCCCCCTTTGGAGGGGGTAGGGGGAGGATTAACATTTGCTGATAACTAAAAAACGGCAATAGTAATAGGAGAGAAGATGCTCTCCGACAGGAATACGTGTTTTTGTTTAAATCAAAAGGGTAATTAGAACCAGGACTTTCAAACCTAAAACAAAATAATAAAGCTGCTTAGCGTCGAGTTTACCGATAAATTTTATTCAACAGCCTTGACTAAATTTAATATTAGTCCGGGTGGAGTGACTTAAGAATAATTCATGCAAAAAATTACCCTAGTTACCCTTCAACTGCTGCTTCTTTTAGCGTTTACCCGGTGCAGTAAACCGCAGTATGCCGGGGCCGATTTAGCCAAAACCGATTACCGGCAGGAAATAAACCAGTACGGCATTACCTGGACTTTTGATAAACCCGTGCAAAGCGGTCAGTTTATTACCGGCGACTGGTGGGTAGTTGGCCCGGTAACCGTAGTTAAAATTACCCCGGAACCGGGTCCCATCCGGACAGATGCTACCAACATTAAAATTAACCATTGGGGCGATACCAGCCTGAAAACCGATACGGCCATGCGCAACGGCTCTATGATTGTGCTAAAGGTAGGTACCAGGCAAAGCTACGATTCCCGGTCCGGATCGTACAGCCCCGATGGTGTAATTAAGTTACCCTTGCAGCTCGCACCCAACCGGTCACTGATTTCTTCTATCAGCAATACCACTTTGCCGGTCGATAATTTTGCAAAGAATATTCTGCCGGAAAGCGAAAAAAAATGCCAGAACGTCATGAAAACGGCGGCTGTTTTAACCTGTTTAACCGCCGTTCCGCCCCGCGATGCATTCCGGCCGCCTTATGCCGGAACCGAAAAACCGATATTCCAGGCCCGAAACATTAATTGGAAAAATTTACCCCAACTAAAGCCTGCCGGCGAAGTGCCCAACTGGGCAGAATTCGAACGCTATTTCCAGCGGCCCTGGCTGGACCACCTGATGAGTTGGGAGCAGCAGGAACTGGTACCCAACGAAAACGGACCCAACTACGGCCGCGAACACGCCCGCCTGGTTTCGATGGCTAGTTTAATGCTGCTATTGGATGTACCGCAGGCGCAAAAAGAAAAATTAGCCATTGGTTTAATTCAGCGGGGCATTGATTTGTACGGGTTGGCCCAAGTAGGCGGCTACTGGAACGAAGGCGGCGGCCATTCGAGTGGCCGCAAGTGGCCGATTTTATTTGCCAGTATTATGCTCGATAATCCTACGCTTACCCAACTACCCGAAACTGCCTTTTTTCACGAAGATACCCAAACGTATTACGGCAAGGGCTGGTTTGGGCAAAATGCGCTTTATTGGATGGTGATGCACCACGGCAAGCGCGACCACTACGAAGAAAAACCGCCCGAGCAGTGGGAAAAATGGGATAAAACCTCCGAAAGTTACCGCTTGTGCTGCAATGCCGTCGCCTGGACCGGAACTGCCTTGGCCGCCCGGTATCTGAAAGCTATAAAACGCTGGAACCACGATGCGCATTTTGATTACATCGACCGATGGATGCGCCTGGACGATCCATATGCCAGCGCCCGCGGTACACATCCCCGCCCCAAAGCCGAAACCACCACTTTCGACCCTTTTGTAACCGCTATGTGGCGGGCGCACCGCGATAAAGCTCCTGCACAAGAAATGGCCGGCAACCCCCGCATGTGGGTCTGGCAAGGCAACAAAGGCAACTGGATACCTAACCCGCAATAATTAACCAAGCTGCATACCAACCTGATTTACAATACCAACTAAATTTTTTCAAATGAAAATATTCCACCACTTAATTAATCTCCTGGCCGTTTTGCTGCTGCTATCCACTTCGGTAGCAGCGCAAACCGGGCCCATTACCACCAACACCAAGCTGCCGGCGCACCCGCGTATATTATTGCTGACCGGCGAAGAAGCCGCTATCCGGAAAACCATCTCGGCCGATAAAACCTGGGAGAAAATGCACCAGGCTATCTTAACTGAAAGCGATAATTTACTGGATAAACCACCGGTAGAAAGAATTCAGATTGGCCGGCGTTTACTCGATAAATCGCGGGAGGCCTTGCGGCGCATATTCTTTTTGTCGTATGCTTACCGCTTAAGCCAGCAACCTAAATATTTAGCGCGGGCCGAGAAAGAGATGGTTGCCATTGCGGGGTTCAGCGACTGGAATCCTTCGCACTTTCTGGATGTGGCCGAAATGACCATGGCCATGGCGATTGGTTATGACTGGCTGCACCCAAATTTATCGGCTACGGCTAAAACTGCCATCAAAGAAGCCATTCTAAAAAAAGGTTTAGAACCTTCGCTCAATCCCAAACACAATAGCTGGCTGAAAGTAACCCACAACTGGAACCAGGTTTGTAATGCCGGTATGGCTTACGGTGCCCTGGCTATTTACGAAGACCAGCCCGAACTCGCCCGCAATATTATTAATCGCGCCATCGAAACCATTGTGCTGCCTATGCATGATTATAGTCCGGGCGGCGCTTACCCCGAAGGTTATGGTTACTGGGGCTACGGCACCAGCTTTAACGTGATGTTTAACAGTGCCATCGAGAAAGCCTTTGGGCAGGATTTTAATTTAAACAGCCAGCCCGGTTTTCTGCAAACGGCCGGTTACCTGCAAAACATGACGGGCCCATCGGGTAGTTCTTTTAATTATTCCGATGCTGGTACCGGCGGCGGTTTGCAGCCGGCTATGTTCTGGTTCGCGAATAAACTAAAAGACCCCTCGGTGTTGTGGGTAGAGCGCAGCCGTTTACAAAATGAAGATGCCAGCAAACACGTAAAAGATCGCCTGCTGCCGGCCATTATGATTTGGAGCAACGGCCAGAGCATCCAAAATATTCCGACTCCGAAGGAGAAAGTTTGGGCAGGCGGGGGCAGTATGCCGGTAGCCCTCATGCGCACCTCCTGGACCGACCCAAACGCGATTTACGTAGGGTTTAAAGGCGGTTCAGCCTCGGTAAACCACGCCCACATGGATATTGGATCGTTTGTAATGGAAGCCAACGGCGTACGTTGGGCCATGGACTTTGGTATGCAAAGTTACGAATCGCTCGAATCGAAAGGCATACAATTATTTGGCCGTACCCAGGATGCCCAGCGCTGGGAAGTATTCCGGTACACCAACCGGGTGCACAATACGCTTACAGTAAATAATGAACTGCAACGCGTAGCTGGCAAAGCCCCAATTACGGGTTATTCCAAAGCACCGGCCTTTATGAGTGCCATTACCGACATGAGCACTGTTTACGAGGGTTCGCTGGCCAAAGCTAACCGGGGTATTGCCGTTGTAGATCAGGCGTATGTTGTGGTACGCGACGAGCTGGAAACCCTACCACAAGCCAGCACCGTACGCTGGACTATGCTAACCCCCGCCCAGGTAAAAATCACCGGCAAAAACCGCGCGGAGTTAACCCAAAACGGTAAAAAACTGATTTTGCAAGTGCAGGAACCAGCGCAAATAACTATGAAAACCTGGTCCACCGATCCGCCTAAAGACTACGATGCACCGAACCCCGGAACAACCCTGGTCGGTTTCGAAGCCAAAATGCCGGCCAATTCCAAAGGAACCCTAACGGTTTTGTTAATTCCGGAAAATGCCGAAAAGAAAGCAACTAACAAAGTTCATCCCTTAGCCCACTGGCCGAAATCACCGCTACCTGGTAAGTAGTAGTACGAAATACCGGATGTGTAATATTTTATAAGGCTAGTGAGCCCACATTTGTCATTCAGGAGGAACCTATTTAGCAGGTAGCCAAATAGGTTCCTCCTGAATGACAAATGTGGATTGCTTAAACTATCAATATTTTTCCACTAATATTTTATCAAACCTGAGCCTATCTCACAGTCAATATATTTTAAATTATCTCTCATGCGAAGTATACGCTTATTAATATTTATTTTCTTTTGTCTTGTTTTAAGCCAACATGCGGTTGCTTACGAGCATCCGGGCGGCATGCACCCGAAAAAGCAGATTGACTTTGTAAAGCAGAAAATCAAGCAAAAAGAACAGCCTTACTACCAGGCTTATCAGCAGTTAATAGCCGAGGCAGATTCGGCGTTGCAGGCAAAAGACCATGCGTTGGCCGATTTTAATGTACCAGGCTATTACCGCGATGCCTTGGCCCACCGGACCAACTCCAAAAGTTTACAAACCGACGCTTTTAACGCTTACGCTTGCGCCCTGGCTTACCAATTAAGCGGTAAAAAAAAGTACGCCGATAAATCGCTGGAGTTCTTAATGGCTTGGGCAAACAAGAATACAAAATATTCGAACGCCGACGGCAGCCTCGTGATGGCTTACTCCGGTACCGCCATGATTATTTCGGCCGAACTCCTCTACAACTACAAAGGCTGGAAAGCTAAAGACAAAGAACAGTTTATGGGTTGGGCCAAAAACGTTTACCGGAAATCGGCCGACGAAATTCGTAACCGCAAAAACAACTGGGCCGACTGGGGCCGGTTGGGCTCTATTTTAACCGCCTATCTGCTCGACGATAAAGCTGAAGTGGCCGAAAATATTCGTTTAATAAAAAGCGACTTGTTTCATAAAATTGCCCCGGACGGGCACATGCCCGAAGAAGTAAAGCGAGAGGCCAACGGCATTTGGTATACCTATTTTTCGCTGGCTCCGATTACGGCGGCAAGTTGGGTTGCCTACCAGGCCGATGGCACCAATCTGTTTACCTACCAGGAAGACGGCCGCTCCATTAAAACCGCATTGGATTATATGCTTTACCACAGTCAGCACCCCGATGAGTGGAAGTGGTTCCAAAAGCCGCACCCCGGCAAACCGAGTTCCTGGCCCGGCAATTTACTAGAAGCCATGTACCCGATTTACAAAGACGAAAAGTACAACGCCTATGTAAAAGAGGCGCGGCCGCTGTATTACCCCGCACACCACTTTGCCTGGACTTTTCCTACGCTCATGAGACCCTTTTTAATTTATGATTAAAGGTATATTTCTAAACTAACGCTCTGGCAAAATCAATCATATATTTTACATATACAGAAAGCTCCCCTCCTGTTTTAGGAGGGGTAGGGGTGGTAAATTTTCAAGTACCTAAATATTGCTACCCACCTACTGCTGTAATATCCTGTTTATCCACCATGAATTATAAATCTGTTTACCTGTTAAGTTTTTGCTGTTCTGTTTATTTATTGCCTTTCGGGGCAGTTGCGCATAATATATCAGAAAATCTAAAAGCTATTACAGATAACATTGCCCCTGATAAAACGGCCAATGCCGATCTGGAAAAAATCCGCGCCCGGATTATCGCAGATTTGCTGGAACCGGCAGTTAACGAAGCCCAGATTACGCAACTAATTAAATCCATAAAGCCGGATGGCAGTTGGCCAAATATTAATTACCAGGATGTATCGCGCACCGGTTTTCAGCACAGCGAGCATTTGCAGCATATGCTGGATATGGGCCGCGCGCTCAAGAAGCCGGATTCTAAATTTCAAGGCAATCCCGAACTGAAAAAAACGGTTTCGGCGGCGCTGGATTTCTGGCTGAAGCACGATTTTATTTGCGATAACTGGTGGTGGAATGAAATGGGTACGCCCAGCCACATGATTAATATTTTACTGGTGCTGGATACTGATTTAACCCCAACCCAGCGCGAGAAAGGTTTAAAAATTGCGAATCGCGCCAGCCTGGAAGCTTTCGGGGCACGCCCCGGCGGCGACCTGATTCAGATTGCGGCCATGCTGGGTAAGCAAGGTTTATTTGCCCGCGACGAGCAAATTTTAGAAAGGGTAGTTAAAGTGATGGCCGATGAAATTAAGGTTACCACTGGTCGGGGACTGAAGCCCGATTTAAGTTTTCATCACCGCACCGATAATGTAATTTCTACTTTGACTTACGGCACCGGTTACGCCAGCTCGTTTGCGTACTGGGCGGTAAAAATTGCCGGCACCAAATATACCTTACCCGAATCGGCCATGAAACTGCTCGTCGATTATTTCCTCGACGGTATTTGCCAATCGATGGTGTATGGCCGGTACCCGGACCTAGGTGCCAAAAACCGCGATTTATCCCGCAAAGATATTCTCAGCCCCTCCAGCGCCGAATTAGCCCAAAACTTACTACAGGCCTCGAATTACCGCCGCGAAGAACTGGCCGAGATGGTAAAAATCCGCCAAGGCGAAATAAAACCAAATTTAGCGCGTACCCACTTTTTCTGGCATTCGGAATATTTTACCCACCAGCGACCCAATTATTTCGCTTCCGTTAGGATGCATTCGAGTCGCGGGAATAACATGGAAGAACCGCACAACGAAGAAGGCCTGAAAAACCACCACTTTGCCGACGGCTCTAATTTTATTTCCCTTACAGGCCAGGAATATTTTAATATTTTCCCGGTGTGGGATTGGCAAAAAATACCCGGTACCACGGTGGTGCAGAAACCCGCCTTGCCGCCCTGGAAGGAAATTGCCAAAAAAGGAAAATCTGATTTTGTGGGTGGTGTAACCGATGGCAACCTGGGTGCCGCCGCCATTGATTTAACCAGCGTACATGACCCGCTGAAAGCCCGCAAAGCCTGGTTTTTCTTCGAGAACGAATACGTTTGCCTGGGAGCCGGCATTACCGCCGAAGCCGATTACCCAGTAGCTACTACCCTGAACCAAAGTTTGCTGAACCAGCAGGTAACCGTAAAACGCAATAACCAGGAAGAAACTTTGCCACCAGGCGAACATACCTTGGATAAAGTTTCGTGGGTAGCGCACGATAATATTGCTTATATTTTTACAACACCCACGGCGCTGCACCTGAAAAATAATACCGCTACCGGCAACTGGCGCGAAATAAACCATCATACCTGGGCCACGACCGAAGAAGTAAAAAAAGATGTGTTTAAGGCGTGGCTCGACCACGGTACCAAACCGCGAAATGCCGGCTACGCCTACATAGTTGTGCCCAACCTGGCAGCTAATCAGGTAGAAGCTTACCGCAAGAAAGCTCCATTAGAAATATTAGCGAATACCCCAGAATTGCAAGCGGTAAATAATAAAGCTACCAACGTAAGCCAGGTCGTATTTTACCAGCCCGGCAAAATAAAAATCACTAAAAATCTGCTGCTTACCGCCCAAAGTCCTTGTATGGTGATGGTTCAGACAGGTAAAAAAGGTATCCAAAAATTAACAGTTTCGGACCCTTCGCGCAAACTACAAACCTTGCAATTAAATATTACCAGCCGCTTCGAAGGTGCCGGCGACAACTGGCAAGCTACCTGGCAAGGGAAGAAAGAAGGTACTGTCATACAAGTTAAATTGCCTACCGGCGGTATGGCCGGACAAAGCGTGGTTTTGGAAGCTAAAAACAAATAATCGGGGAGTAGAATTAAAGAACATAGAGAAAGTACAACATGGGTAAATTTAAAAGCTGGTGTTTATTAGTCGGGTTGTTCGTGCTGCTGATTTCAGTAGGAGCAAAGGCGCAAACCAAGCGGGCAGACGGGTATAAAGGTATCTGGTTTACGTTGGGGCAGTTTTCGGAGTACGGCGATAAATATTCCGGCGGTTTAGGTACTTATACCGCTAACCACATTCCGGTAGCTATTTACGCGCCAGCGGTGAAAAAAACCTTTTTCGTGTACGGCGGCACCACGCAACAAAACGAAAAACACCTGCTCATTATGTTGTCTTACTACGATCACCGGAAGGGCGTGGTACCTAAACCGGTTATTGTGTACGATAAAATGGGCGTGGACGATCCGCACGACAATGCTTCGCTTTCCATTGATGAACAAGGGTATATCTGGGTATTTGTGAGCGGGCGGAACACTTCGCGGCTAGGGCTAATATTTAAAAGCCGTGAGCCTTACCAGATTAGTGCTTTCGATAAAATATACGAGGACGACATGACTTACCCGCAGCCCTGGTGGGTACCCGGTAAAGGGTTTATCCATATGTTTACCCGCTACACTAAAGGCCGGGAGCTGTATTTTGCCACCAGTCCGGATGGGAAAACCTGGGCCCCTGCCCAAAAACTGGCGGGCATGGGCGGCCATTACCAGCTTACCAACCAACACGGGAATAAACTGGTTTCGGTGTTTAATTACCACCCCGGCGGCAACGTAGATAAGCGTACCAATATTTACCTGGTGCAAACCGAAGATATGGGTAGAACCTGGAAAACCATATCGGGTAAACCCGTTGTTATTCCTTTAGCCGATTCGCAGCACGAAGCCATCGTAAAAGATTACCAGGCCGAAGGCAAGCTGGTTTACCTGAATGACCTGAACTTCGATAAAAATGGCAATCCCGTCATATTAGCCGTGGTGAGCCGCCACTTTCAGCCCGGCCCCAAAGGCGACCCGCACGAGTGGGTAATTATTAGTTGGGAAAACGGCCAATGGCAATTCCGGAAAGTCTGCGAATCGACGCACAACTACGACATGGGTTCGCTTTACATTAAAGGCGATTACTGGGGAATTATTGGCCCCACCGAACCAGGGCCGCAACGGTACGGTACCGGCGGCGAAATGGCTTTGTGGGTGAGTAAAGATGGCGGCAAAACTTGGGCAAAGCAGCAACAAATTACGCAAAACAGCCCGCGTAACCACTCGTATGCCCGTCGTCCGCTAAACGCCCATCCTGGTTTTTACGCTTTCTGGGCCGACGGCAACGCCGACAAATTCTCAGAATCGAAGTTATATTTCACAAACAAGAAAGGAAATAAAGTTTGGGAACTGCCTTACCAAATGGAACAGGATTTTGCCAAACCCAAAAGGTTAAAATAATGAAGCTATCTAATGAAATATTATTCGCTGTTAAAGAGCAGCCATTTCCCTTTCCTCGGTTTGTGCCCTCACAAACCGAAAGAAAGCCGGTAGCTAAAGTTATGCTACAGGTCTGTGAGGGCACAGACCTTGGTGACTGGAATATTTAAATAATATAAATCAAAGGTCTAATATCCAACGTCTTGCTACCAACGTCCAATAAAAGCTACCAACGTCCAATTAAAAATATCCACCACAAATAATTGAATCAACCAAACTTAAAATTTCACATGAAAAAAATATTATTGGTTTTTGTGCTCTTCTGGGTTTGCGGAGTGGGCTGGGCGCAGGATAAAAACTTGCTTAGCGGCAAATACACGGCAGAAGAAATAAAAAAGATTTTAATTCCGCAGGCCAGTTGGGAGCCTTTCCCGAAGTTGCAGAACCGTAGCGGCTGGTCTAAAGCCGACCAAGCGATGATGCAGGCGTACGTAAAAAAGGCGGAAGGCTATCTGAATTACGAATGGCCTTATATACCAGCTACCAAATCGCTGCTCTTTGTACGCACCGGCGACCGCGACGAGTACCAAACCATCAGTTTCAAGAAAAGAGAAGTACTGGGAATATTGCTGCTAGCCGAAATTCACGAGAACCAAGGCCGCTTTATCGACCCGATTATTGATGGTGTTTGGTCTATATGCGAGGAATCTTTCTGGGGCGTGCCGGCGCACTTGTCGCAAGGGCAATCATATAGCGGCTTAATTAATACCGCTGAACCGTTTGTAGATTTATTTGCCGCCGAAACAGGTACTTATCTGGCCTGGGTCGATTATTTTCTGGGCGAGAAATTGGATGCGGTTTCGCCCGAAATCCGGAAAAGAATTTACAACGAAACCAATGCGCGCTTGTTTAAACCGCTTATGAACAAGCCGCACGGCTGGATGACGAAGACCAAGAACGGCCGGGCGCCGAATAACTGGAATCCTTGGATTTGCTCGAACTGGTTAAATACGGCTTTGTTGCTGGAAAAAGACGAGCAGAAACGCACCGCTATGGTGTTTAAAACCTTAGATGTACTGGACGAATTCCTTAACCCATACCCGCAGGATGGCGGCTGCGACGAAGGTCCGAGTTACTGGGGTGCCGCAGCGGCCTCGTTGTACGATAATATTTCGATGCTGAACCTGGCCAGTAAAGATGCTTTTGCTTATGTGTACCAGGATGCAAAATTCAAAAACATGGGCAAGTTTATTTTCCGGGCTCAAATCAGCGATAAATATTTTCTCAACTTCGCCGATGCCGATCCGCAGCCCAAAATGTCGGCGAACATGATTTACCGCTACGGCAAAGACATTAAAGATGCCGATATGATGCGCTTTGGGGCTTATTACCGCGAACCCGAAAATGGTTCTGTTGGCCGTTTCCATTATTTCCGGAATTTCTTTGCGCTGTTTATGCAGGAGGAATACCAGAAAGCCAAAGGCGGTTTGCCGCTCCCCAAAGATGTTTGGCTGCCCGATTTGCAGGTAATGGTCGCCCGCGATCAGGCAGGCACTACCAAAGGGTTGTACGTAGCAGCCAAAGGCGGCCACAACGACGAAAGCCACAATCACAACGACATTGGCAATTACGTGGTGTATTACGACGGGCAACCGCTGCTGATAGATGTGGGTCGGGGAACTTACACGAGCAAAACCTTCAGCAATAAACGCTACGACATTTGGTACAATTGCTCCGACCACCACAACGCACCTACAGTAAACGGCAAAACCCAATTGCCGGGCAGCCAATACAAAGCCACGGGCGTAAATTACAATGCCGGTAAAAACTTTGCCCAGTTTTCGCTGGATATCGCCAAAGCTTACCCTGCCGAAGCCGGTATTAACAGCTGGCAGCGCACCGTGCGGTTAAACCGGGGTAAAAACGTGCAGGTAGCCGATGTTATTAACCTGAAAGACGCCGGCGAACTCACCCAGCATCTGATGACCTGCTACCCCGCCGAAGTAAGAGCGCCCGGCGAACTGGTTATTCATTACAGTCCGAAAGAAGGTAAAGCCCGCGATTTTGTAATAAAATATAACGCCAGCCAAATGCAGCCTACCGTAGAAAAAGTAAAACTCACGGCCATGGAAGACAAAGGCATTATTCAGAAATGGGGCGATACCATTTACCGCATCAACTTTAAAGTAACGCAGCCCAAAACCCAGGATAAGCTCTCTTTTGAGATTGCAGCGCGGTAAAATACCAGCTTATGGCCGGGCAAAACCAAACTTTGGTTCTCCCGGATACTTTCTCTAACTTTATTAAATTTAATACTACTATCAAATAGAGAATGCGCTTAAATAGAGAATGCTTTTAAAAATGAATATTGGTCATCCTGAGCTTGTCGAAGGATCTATAACAGCATTATAAAGTAGATTATAGCTACTTCGACAAGCTCAACATAACTACAATAAGTGAAGCACTTAACTAATTAATAAGAGTATAAATTTTCCGATTAAAAAGAATAAAAATTTATTTCCACCATTACTAATAGCTTAAATTATTTACCAAATCCATCATGAAAATTTCTTATAAACTAATGGCCGTGCTCGGCCTGATTTCCATTTTTGCTTTTGTACAGTATGCCTCCGTTCCGGTGAAAAGTGCCATGCAAGCCGTTCAGGTGCATTTAGCCAACATGGCCAAAACCAACACCGACTTAACCAAATATCCCCGTTCTACTAAAAAAGACGGTACTATTGCCACTACTGCTTCGCGCGACTGGACCAGCGGTTTCTTCCCCGGTTCGTTGTGGCTAACGTACGAATATACCAAAGATAAAAAATGGGAAACGCTGGCCCGCCAGTGGACCGCCGGCTTAGAAAAAGAGCAGTTTAACAAAGGAACCCACGACTTAGGCTTTATGATTTTCTGCAGCTTTGGCAATGGTTACCGCTTAACCAAAGATCCGAAATACAAAGACATTATTATTCAGGCTTCTAAATCGCTGATTACCCGTTTTAATAAGAAAGCCGGCGTTATCCGGTCCTGGGACCACAACCGCGATAAGTGGGATTACCCGGTAATTATTGACAACATGATGAACCTGGAAATGCTGTACTGGGCTTCTAAGCAAACCGGCGACCCGATTTATGCCAATGTGGCCACCACCCACGCCTTAACCACGCTTAAACACCATTTCCGTCCCGATTACAGCAGTTTTCACGTAGTAGATTATGATACCCTAACCGGCCAGGTGCGTAAGAAAACCACCCACCAGGGCTACTCCGATGCTTCGGCTTGGGCCCGTGGCCAAGCCTGGGGCTTATATGGCTACACCGTTACTTACCGCGAAACCAAAGACCCGCGTTTCCTGAAACAAGCGCAAGCCATTGCCGATTTCTTCATCAACCACAAAAATACGCCGGCCGATAAAATTCCTTACTGGGATTTTGATGCGCCTGCCCGGGCCGATTTACCCCGCGATGCTTCCGCCGCCGCTATTGCCGCTTCTGGCTTGTTGGAGTTAAGCAAATATTCCGGTGCCAAAGGCGAAACCTACAAAAAAGCGGCTTCGCAAATGTTAGCCAGTTTAGCTTCGCCGGCTTACCTGGCCAAAGCCAACACCAACAATAACTTTGTTCTGATGCACTCTACCGGCCACTTACCCAACAACTCCGAAATAGATGTACCCCTGAACTACGCCGATTATTATTTTATTGAAGGCCTGATGCGCTGGGAGCAAATGAATAAAACCAAAGCGCCAGCGAAAAAAGGATAAGCAAATTAGTTTTCATTAACGGCTGTTGCGCAAAAGCCTAAGAATTGGAAGTTCAAGTAACCCACTCGTGTCATTCTGGGAATCCGAGGATTCCGGGAGGAAACTATTTAGTTCCCCGCCAAATAGTTTCCTCCTGAATGACAGAAGTGGATTTCAAAGACTAATCAGAAGCATACAGTTTGATTTTGCGTAACAGCAGTAATTTACAGCTTGTTGATTTTATCGTTGACAAGCGTTCAGGGTAGAATATTCGCAGGTTAAAATAAAAGAGCCGGGTAACTCCGGTTTTTTTATTTTATGCTTGCTGCTTTATGGTGGCTTTACTATATTGTTAGGTACGTTTATTATTCCACTTTGGACAGATTAACGCCAAGAATGTGTATGTAAAAAGGTTAGTGGAAAGCCTAAAAGATGACACGGTAAGAAATGGAAATCTGGCAATACATAGAAATTTTAAGAAGACCGAACAAGACTTGGTTTTTCTCTAAGGACAACACCGAAGAGAAAATTAATGCCTTGACAAAAATAGCTAGTAACGGCTATCCAAGTCTTATATACAGCTTAACTGATTATCTTAAAGACAGTAATAAAGAAATAAGAGAAACTACTTGCAGGACAATCATTCACTTATTTAAGAAGATTGACAATAAAAAAGAATATTACGATACTCTTAAACACTGCAACATTTCGAAAAGTGATATTGACTTCTATGAAGCTAATTTTCCGACAGAGCAGTATGTTGAGTTGTTGGCAATTAGTTCATTAAACGGAAGTGGTTATATTCGAGAAAAAGCTGTCAAAAGACTTTCACAAGTTAATAATCGAAGAGCTATCAAGTTTTTAATTTATAGATTGGCTGATTGGGTTTTGCCAGTTCGACAAGAAGCACTTAAAGGAATTGAGATTTACAAAACAGGTGCATACATTGATAGTCTTATTGAAAACTTGCCAATTATTACATGGCTTCAAAAGGTTGAACGGACTGACTTAAGCGGAGTTTATCAAGAAATAATTAATTTTATTGCTTCAGAAAACAGAAATTATGTAATTACTAATTTCAGCAAGTATCCCGATAAACTAAGATTGATTTTAGCTAAACATATTTCAAGTTCTTTGATTGATATTTCAAAGGAATTAAAAATATTTCTAACCGATAAACATTTTCTGATAAGAAATTTGGCTGTTGACCACTTTGACAAACTTGAACAAAGTGAAATTGACCAATTACTAAATGACAAGTCAGCTAGAGTCAGATTTCAAACTCTTCTTTGTCTAAAGAACCGAGACGAATTTGAAAATGTCGTTAAAAACTATTTAGCTGACAATTCAGCTACAATAAGATATTTTGCAAGATTTACGCTAAAGCAAACAAGTATTAACTTTGCTGACTTTTACAATAAAAGCTTACAAGTTGGTAATCAAGTAATTGGTTCTCTCATTGGACTTGCAGAAGTTGAAGCAAAACAATACTCAAAAAATGTAAAAAACTATTTAAACGACAATAAAATAAAGATTAGAAAGACAGCTTTTTTAGTCCTGTGTAAACTTGACGAAGAAAATGCTTATGAATTTGCTTTTGCAAACCTTGATAGTTCATATGTTGGACTTAGAAACGTAATCATTGACTTTTTATCACTTGTTCCGAGACAAGAGGTTTTGGCGAAGGCAAGAGAAATTTACAAAAACGGCAACTACGAACTAAAAAGATCAATGTTGAATCTTTTCAATAAAATTGGCGGATGGATAACAATCCCTGACTTAATGATAGGAACCGTTGACGAAAACGAAAACATTAGACAATTGGCTTGGCAATATTTACAAATATGGAAAGCCAGAGCAGTCAGATTATTTTCAGCCCCTAAACAAGAAGAAATAGAAAGAGCAAAACGGATTTTCAACTTTGCACACGAGACACATGAAGATAAACAATATTTTATAACAAATCCGTTAAATGGGCTTGACTTTTACTTCAAATAAAAGAAGGTCTGTCACCTACACGCAAACCGTTAGGAAACTAGTCGGGAAAGAAAAGGTATAAGGATTCCCAACTGAAAATGTTAAATCCTGTAAAATAAACTGTTATGAATATACAAGCAGAAAAATTAAAGCTTATAGAATGGCTTGCCGGAGTTACAGACCAGACCGTAATAGAAAGAATTAAATATTTAAAGGAGAATCAACCGGCAGAAGCTGATTGGTGGGAAGAAATTACCCAAGCCGAGAAAGATGCTATTGACCAAGGGCTAGACGATGCCCAGAATGGTAAAGTAACTGCTCATGAAGAAGTAAAGAAGCGTTATGAGAAATGGCTATAAAGTAGTCTGGACAAACAAAGCCTTAGCCAATCTTGACAATATTATTAAATATTTAACGGACAACTGGACGGAAGTAGAAATAGCAAAATTCTTCCGAAAGCTCGATAACAGGATAAATATCATTGCACAACGACCTCTTCTTTATCCCTTAACGAATAGCAGAAAGAACGTTAGACGTTCTGTTTTGACCCCTCAAATTACCATCTATTATAGAATAAATAAGCAGGTGGTTGAAATTATAACGCTCTTTGATAATAGGCAGAGACCTTCTAAATTAATACTATAAAACCAATATGCTGCTTAATAGTGCCTTTACTACAACCGTGTTTAAATGCTTAAGTTAAGATTTATTCGGTTTGCTTTGGGTGGTTATACTAAGCCGGGACGCAAGGCACAAACTAAAGAATTACGCTACTTTACTTAAATCATAAATTTAGTATAATGACAAATATCAAAGACTACATCAGTATTGACCAAAAAATATTAGGAGGGCAACCCGTTTTTAAAGGAACCCGAGTTCCAATAGAAACCCTTTTCTTTCATTTAGAAAAAGGAGTTTCTTTAGACGAGTTTTTAGAAGATTTTCCTTCGGTAAGCAAAGAACAAGCAGTTAGTGTATTGGGAATTGCCGAAAAAATAATGACTTCTAAAAATATTGAAAAGCTGTATGAAGCTGCTGCTTGATGAAAACTTACCCAAGCGGCTAAAACTTGCTTTTTCGGAACATGAAATCTACACAGTTCACGACAAAGGCTGGGCCGGAAAGAAGAATGGAGAATTAATGAAGCTATTAATAGCCGAGAACTTTGACGCTTTATTCACCTTCGACAAGAATTTGCAGTACCAACAGAACTTTAAAAAGTATGCTGTTCCTGTTTTAGTACTTAATGCTACTGACAATACTTATTTAACATTGAACAAACTGGTGCCCAAAACCAAAGAAGTTCTCAACGAAAAACTAGTACCTGGGCCCATAATTATTAGTGAATAAGAGTAAGCCTGTTTCTAATAAAGTGTATACCTAATTTCCACTCTGCTTATTTATCATTTCTTTAAGGCGTTTTAATAAATATGTTTCTTATAAAAACCAATAATTTGTTGCGCTGGTTTGTCTTTTTTCTCTTAATCCAAACAACAATAACCGCCGCTTTCCCAAAAGAAACCAAAGCACCACGGCTATTTATTCTAAAACCGGCGGCTTTAGAACTAGCGGCTAAAAAACTAAAAGCCGGCGATGCCGCTACTACCGCTGCTTACAAAAAGCTGATAACCGAAGCCGATAAAGCTTTGCAACTTGGCCCCCTTACGGTAATGCACAAGCAAATTATACCACCCAGCGGCGATAAGCACGATTACATGAGCGTAGGCCCTTACTGGTGGCCCGACCCCAGCAAACCCAACGGCTTGCCTTACATCCGGCGCGACGGCGAAGTAAATCCGGAACGTACTAAAAACGGCGACAACGATGAACTGAAACAGATGCAGGAAGCGGTAATGAATCTGGCTTATGCTTATTATTTCAGCCGGAACGAAAAATATGCTACGCACGCGGCCACCTTAATCCGCACCTGGTTCTTAAACGAAGCCACGCGCATGAACCCCAACTTAAACTATGGGCAAGCTATTCCGGGCATAACCCAGGGCCGGGGCATTGGCATTATCGATACGCATTATTTCCCTTACCTGGTAGATGCTGTTGGTTTACTGGCGGGCTCCAAAGCCTGGACCAAAGCCGACCAGCAAGGCCTGGAAAAGTGGTTTGGCGAATATTTGAATTGGCTCTTGAAAAGTCCGTTGGGGGTAGACGAAGCCGATGAGCATAACAACCACGGCACCTGGTACGATGTGCAAGTGGCCTCTTTTGCACTGTTTTCGGGTAAGCCAGATTTGGCCAAAAAAATACTGGAAGAAGTAAAAACCAAACGCGTTGCCACGCAAATTAAGCCCGATGGTTCGCAGCCCCACGAACTGGCCCGCACTCTATCGTTTAACTACAGCACCATGAACCTGCAGGCATTTTTCGATTTGGCTTCGCTGGGCCGCCACGTAGGCGTAGATTTATGGCATTACAAAACACCTGATGGCAAAGGCATCCGGACCGCCATCGATTATTTTCTGCCGTTTATTAAGGAGGAGCAAAAATGGCCGCATCAGCAAATAAAAGCAATAAATTATGCCGGCGTTTTGCCGTTGCTGCTGGAGGCTGCCCGGCAATATAAAGACCCGCGTTACACGGCAGCCGTTGCCAAAATATCCGGACCCGCTACTACCGGCAATAAAGCTTTTCTGCTGAACCCGGTAAATTAATGGCTTTTATATGCAGATTTGGGTTTACGCGCTTATCTGCTTAACATTGCTCTATAACTTGCTAATTTCTTTTTATTACCCGATGAAATTATTTAAAAGTACCCTCTTTGTTTTTTTGTTTCTAACAACTTTCAGCTCGTGGGCGGCTAAGGTAGATACCCTAACTATTCAGAGTGCGGCCATGAATAAAACCTGGCGGGTCGGAGTAGTGGTGCCGCAATCGTATAAAAAAGCCAAAATGGCTTTCCCGGTGTTGTATTTATTGCACGGCTACAGTGGCAATTTCCGCGATTGGCTTACCAAAACCCCGGATAAGGAATTACTGCACCGCATGGCCGATAAATACAACATGATTATTGTAACGCCCGACGGCGGCTTTAGCAGTTGGTACCTCGATAGCCCCCTGGACAAAGAAACCCAGTTCGAAACCTTCATCACAAAAGAACTAGTTGACCGGGTAGATAAAGATTATCGAACAGTTAAAACCCGAGAGGGTAGGTTTATTTCGGGCCTGAGTATGGGCGGCCACGGTGCTTTGTATTTGTCGGCGCGCCACCCGCAACTGTACAGCGCGGCCGGCAGCATGAGCGGCGCGCTCGATATTTCGGGCCTCGAAGCCAAAAACCTGAACCAGAGCATCGAAAAATTACTCGGCCCGAAAGAACAAAATCTGGAGAAGTTTAAAGCCAACTCGATGGTGTACCTGGCTGACCAACTAAAAGCCAACGACGTAAAAATATTTATTGATTGCGGCGTAGACGATTTCTTAATTGAGAGCAACCGCGAATTGCACCGCCGGCTGGTTTACAACAAAACTCCCCACGAATACATAGAACGGCCCGGCGCTCATACCTGGCCTTACTGGGGTTATGCCTTAGAATACCATTTATTGTTTTACCAGAAAGTTAGAGAAGGCAATAGCCCCTTGCCCCCGGCTTCTGCCAAGAAATAAATACCGCCTGCTGTTTAATTAAACAATGTATTAACTTACCTGAGAATTTTTATTTAAATAATTCATAATTCATAATTCATAATTCATAATTCATAATTCATAATTCATAATTCATAATTCATAATTCATAATTCATAAATTAACCCTATGCTCTTTCAGGGATTAAGAACCGTTATTTACCACGTGCCCGATTTGGCTAAAGCCAAAGCCTGGTACAGTGCTGCTTTAAATATATTGCCTTATTTCGATGAGCCTTTTTACGTGGGCTTTAATGTGAGCGGCTTTGAGTTGGGCCTCGACCCCGATATACCCAAGGTAACCACCGGCAGTAATGTAGAGGCTTACTGGGGCGTGCGCAATATTAACGAAGCCTACAAAAGCTTAATCGAGAAAGGAGCCCAGGAGCATAACCCAATTCGGGAAGTTGGCGGCGGCATTTACGTAGCTACCCTGCTCGACCCTTTTGGCAATATTTTCGGCATTATCCAAAATCCGCACTTTGGCCAAAGTTCAGAAGAAACTAGTGCGCATTCCAGTTTAGCATGACCGAAACATTTGCCGATAAAGTAATCCGGTTTAACCAGAACCTCCAATTTACGGGCACGTTACCGGCGGGCATCAGCATTATGAACCCTTTCCGGGAAGACGAGAAAATAATGCCAATATCGTCGGCGTTTTACCACAAGTTTTACCACGATACGAATCCGCGCCACATGATTCTGGGCATTAACCCAGGCCGGTTTGGTGGCGGCGTTACGGGCGTTCCTTTTACCGATTCTAAAAGGTTGAAGAACGAATGTAGCATTGCTTACAGCGGCAAAGAAACCCACGAACCTTCTTCGGTTTTTGTGTACGATGTTATTAAAGCTTACGGTGGCCCGGCAGCGTTTTACCAGAAGTTTTACATTAATTCTATTTGTCCGTTGGGCTTTACAGCTACGGGTAAAACCGGCAAAGAAGTAAATTACAATTACTACGATAGCCGCGAACTAACCGCTGCCGTGTACGATTTTATTATTCAGAGCATTCGGCAGCAAATAGCTTTTGGTATTAACACCAATATTTGTTTTTGTTTTGGCACCGGTAAAAACGAAAAGTTTTTGCGCCAGCTCAACGCCGAGCAAAAGTTTTTCCAAAATATTGTGGCTTTGGAGCACCCGCGATTTGTGATGCAATACAAAGCCCGCTCCAAAGAAGTTTACATCAATAAATACCTGGCTGCCTTTCAGCAGGCAGCCTAATTCTTGTTTAAATATTGGGGTGGCCTGTAACTATTTAGTTTTCAATTACTTTAAATTTTATAATGCGTATGATATTTTATCAGCAATATTTTAAGCTTGGCCCCGCATCGCGATAAAACAGAAGCAAAAACAACCCTATTTAAAAGTAATTTCTTTTGTTTTTATCTATAAATAGGTACTTTTAAAGAATTTAAGTTTTGCAATTAATATCCCCACGAATAAAAAAAACATGACTAATAATTCACGTCGTATGGCTCTGAAAAAAATTGCCGGTACTGCGGCGGCCGTAAGTGTAGGCGCTTCGCTTACCAACCGCCTGGAGGCCGCAGATGCAATAATGGGCGATAAACTGAAAGGTAAAATCAATCACTCGGTTTGTCGCTGGTGCTACGAAAAAATTCCGTTGGAAGACTTGTGTAAAGCGGCCAAAAATATTGGTTTAACTTCCATTGAACTGGTAGGCCCCGAGGAATGGCCGGTGCTGAAAAAACACGGTTTAACCTCGGCTTTGCCCTGGGGAGCCGGTATGGGTATTAACAAAGGTTTTAACGACCCCCAACACCACGATGCTTTAATAAAAAGCTACGAAGAAGTAATTCCGAAAGTGGCCGCTGCCGGTTTTAACCAGATTATTTGCTTTTCGGGTAACCGCAACGGCATGGACGATGAAAAGGGAATGGAAAATGCCGCCATTGGTTTAAAGCGCCTCATGTCTACGGCCGAGAAGTACAAAGTTACAATGGTAATGGAGCTGCTGAACAGCAAAGTAAACCACAAAGACTACATGTGCGATCGTACCCACTGGGGAGCTGCTTTAGCCGATAAAATTGGTTCGGACCGCTTTAAGCTGCTCTACGATATTTATCACATGCAAATTATGGAAGGCGACGTAATTGCCACCATCAAAAAATATCAGAAATATATTTCGCATTACCACACCGGCGGCGTACCAGGGCGTAACGAAATAGATGAAACCCAGGAATTATATTACCCAGCCATTATGAAAGCTATTGCCGAAACCGGCTATAAAGGCTTTGTGGCGCAGGAGTTTATTCCCAAACGCGAAGACAAGCTGGCTTCCTTGAAGCAAGGTGTGCAAATTTGCGATATCGCTTAATTCCTAAATAATAAAATATTCAAACGCCCCGACTGGTATTCCAGTTGGGGCGTTTTTGTTTATATATCCAAAGCAATATTTTATTCTTCAATTTCTTGTAAAATTACAGCCAAGCGTGTCCGTGTGTGAAATTAACCCTTCCGCCCTCCGGGCACCTTCCCTAAATTAGGGAAGGAGTTGCAGAAGAGCCAAGGCTAATCAAGCTTGCCGCTTAATAAAGCAGTATAAATTATTGCCGCTTTGCCCTTTCTGTCCAGATAATCGGTAGCTACTGGGGGCTCCCCTCATTGGCTAAGGAGGGGCAGGGGTGGTTTGATTTATTTCCATACCAGTAATCTAAAAGAAAAATGCCCGAAGTCCGCAAGCAAACTGCAGCAGTTAGAGCGGCGAGTGCCTTTTAGAAGATGCGCTTCTAAGTTTCCGGTGCATAAGGCCGAGAATCTTATTTCTGAAAATTTTCCTCATTTTTATACACCAACGCTTTAGCTGCGTAAAAGAGCAGGTGTTAACCCTAAAAGAAAAAATAATGGAAGATAAAAATAAGAATATAGATACTGATACCATTAAAGGTGGTACGAAACGCGCGAACCAAGCCGGTAACCTGGGCGATGATGTGCCGAACGAAACGGACAACGTGTTACGGATGGGAGCCGCGGCCTTAACCGGTATGGGCGCCGAAAGCCAGGTAGAAAGAATGAGCAGCGGCGGCGATAGCTTCCGGGCCATTGGCGGCAGCGAAGGTTATACCGGCGACGATACCAGCGGGGGCGGCGCTGACCCTTACTACGATGAGAACGAAGATGAAGAAGGCAGCGGCACTGGTTCGGGCGTAGGAGCCGGAGCAGGCAGGCCCGGAGGCGGTACCGGTAACGATTTAGCCGGCGAAGAAGGCTACGACAGAGAGGCCGATGGTGGCGGCGGAGCCGGTATGGGTGCCGGCGGTTTAAGAAGAGGCGACAGCAACCGGCCCGATACCAGCGCTTCGCCGGGCGGTTTAGGCTCCGAGGAGTAGTTTGGCCAAACGGGTTTCTGCCTGTCTAAACTTGTCTATTTAAGGCAATATTTTTGAAGAAGTTCTGCTGAAGATTTTAACGGTTTAGCCGTTGACAGCGATTAATTTTAGTTGCGAGTAGTAGCCTCGGCCATTATATTTTAATAATGTAGCTTTTTAAGAACCTGATTATCAAATATAAGTAAATAATAAGGTGGCAGACTAATCTTGAGAAACCTTAAAATTTGAACTTATGAAACAGCACAGCAGGAAGAACGAAACGGAACAGAAAGATAACCCTGGTTCAGAAACTAATAAGCGGCACACGGAGCAACCAATAGAAAGTGCCAGCCGCTTGCCGGGTGATAAAGCAGATAATGCAGCCGCTCAAACTAAAGGCGACCGTGGGAGCGAAATTGCCCGCGATCCCGAAGGACGACCCGGTAGCTTTGGCATAGATGATTTTTAGCCCGATTTTTTCTGATCTAAACAAAACAGGCTGCCAATAAAGCAGCCTGTTTTGTTTAAAAATAATACAAAAGGTTTAGAAACACACTCTTTTAAGAAGTTCAGGACTAAAAATATTAAACACTAAAAGTTCAGCTTCTTTAAAAAATCAATATTGTGTTTTACGCTGGCCATTGGTTCGCCGGCGTATTCTTCTTGCTCTATAAAAAAGTATTTCATACCCGATTTTTGTGCGTTCTGGAACATGCGGGTAATATTAATCCGGCCTTTGCCAAACTCGGTGCTTTCTTCTTTGGTTTTGTGCATATCCTTTAAATGCCAGAGCGGGAAACGGTTGGGATATTTCTCGAAATATTTTACCGGATCGTGACCGGTTACAATTACCCAGCCCAAATCCAGTTCCATTTTTACCAGGTTCGGATCGGTTTGGTCCAGCAGAATATCGTACAATATTTTGCCATCTGCTTTCTCAAATTCGTACTCGTGGTTGTGGTAGCCAAATACCAGGTTGGCTTTTTTACAGGCTTCGGCGGCTTTGGTAAAAGTTTCGGCTACACGCTGGTAATTGCTCACGGTTTGGCCCTGGCTGGGCAACGACGAACAGATTAAATATTGCTGCCCCGAGGCGGCGGCTTCGTCCACGGTTTTTTGCCAATCTTTATCAATATGTACGTGGCCGCTGCGCAGGTTCATGCCCAAGTCGCGGGTTACTTTTTTTATTTCGGCGGCGCTTAAACCATAATAGTGGCCTTTCTCACTTCTCGCCGATTCCAGTTCTTTGTAGCCCAATTTGGCCAGTTGCTTCAGGGTACCTACGGCATCGGCTAACATTTCTTTCCGGACGGTATACAACTGAATGCCCACATTATTAGGTACTTTGGCTGCCTCGCTGGCGTAGGGCTGCAATAAAGCGCCTAGCGCCAACGCACCGGATGTCTTCAAAAAATCTCTTCTGGTTTTCATGGGTGGTGGTAATTTTTATGCTGAATATTTTAACTGAATAGAAATATTGGTGCGCGGTAAGTTTTTAGCTGCAGCAATATAGTTTGATAAGCAAAATATATAATTCGATTCGGTAAGCCTGTTTTTATTTGCTTCACGTATTTCTATAACGCGGTTTTCACGACTAACGGTATGGTTACGCTGCCGGCTTGCCCGTTAGTATTCATGCCTTGTATCACTACTAAATAATCGCCGTCTTGGTCGGAGGTGTAAAACTGCGCCTGGTGTTGGCCGTTGGTGCCCATTTTAAGCTCCGGTTTCCAATATAATAAATTTCTGAAGTCGGGCAGGCGGCTTTGCTGCTGCTGGGGGGTATCGTAAACCGGGGCATAAAATTCGCGGGGTATTTGTAACCCTTCGTACTCCTGCAACAAGGCGCGGGCATCTACCGGGAAACCAGCTAAATCGCCGTGGTAAGTAGTATAGCTCACGACGCCATCGTAAATCTGCGACCCCTGAAAATACCGGCTGGTAACCACTTCCAGTTTCTGAATTTTAAGCGGATCGAAAGCCATTAATTTGTTTATATTAAATACCGGCACCCCGTCGAGTAAAACCATGGGACTGGTCTGGAAAAAGACTTTGTTAATGTGGTCGAGGGTTAAAAAATGAAAACCATCTTTGCGGATGCGAACCATAACGCCCGGCACATATTCCCGCATTACTTCTTCCATTACCTTAAAACGGGTAAAATCATCGAGTAAATATTTCTCGTCGGGCTTGCCGTAAAAAGGCAAACTATCTACAGCCGGTAGTTGCACCAGTCGCTGATATTTATCGTAATAGGCCTCTTGTACTTGCATTTGCAGGTGGCGCAAAGCTATTTCGGGGCCGTGGCGTTCGGTAATATTTAAGTTTGATATTGGCTGCGCCGCGTATTTCGACGAAAACGGACTGAATATTTCAAAATGATACAGGCTGTCTTTGGCAAAATTGCTTTGCACCACAATTTCTTTCGGGCCATAAAAATCTTTTAACTCAAACTGAATTAAGCCTTTGGCGTTGCTTGTAGCATTATAAAGCCGGATGTGCTTGCTCGGGGCTGCCAGGTAAGTAGTAATATTCGGAACCGCCGCGCCCGTAAGCCGGTCGGTAACTTTGCCGCGTACAAGCGGGCCGTTTACTTCAGGAATAAATTCTGGTATTGCCTGATTTTTAGCAAATATTTCGGGCCACCGGAAACGACGCCAGCCTTGGGTAAGCAGCAAATTATCGAGGGCTTCGCGGGCTTGCGAATTATTTTCCTCGAAATAAAAACTTGGGTTCTCGATGGTGCCGGTTAATTCAGAAGTTAGCCACAAATAATCCTGAATATTAACAGTGGGTGGGGTTTGCAGCGAATCGAGGCGGTAAACGGCCACAGATAAATTGGCCGGGGAAGTTGTGCCGGCTGTTACTGGCGTGGCAATATCTAAGGTTATTTTTTGGCGGGTACTGTATTGGGCTTTATCGGTTTTGGCCTGAATAAGTAGTTTTTGGGTAGTTGGTTTAAAATACAGGCGTTCACAAATTGGTTGTTTGCGGCTGTTAAAAATAGTCAGGTGCGAAATGCCTTCGCCTAAAGCGCTTTTAGTTAAAGTAAAACTTGCCTGATTTTGGGCTAATATTTCGGCTTTGGCTACGGCATTATTACCGCGGGTATGCGCCAGCAAATAAATAAGCTCAGCGGGGTTAGCACTGTTTTGGCTGGCTTGTACGGTTATTTTCAGGCTTTCGGGCGAACTATCGTCGAGGTGCATTACGTAGCCTTGTTCCTGTACGGCGGGTAAGTTGCGGGTTAAGGTACGGCCATTTGGTAAACGTAGTACGGCCTGGTACTGGGTTTGAGCAGCGGGGGTAAAGCTGAAATTGCCCATGCCAAATTTAAAAGACTGGAACTGCGCCACGGTTTTACCGGCCGGGTCTTTTATTTCGCCCGCAAGGTTAACGCCTTTGCCGGTGTTGTTGGTAATTTTAAAAGCAACTTTGCTCGTTAAGCCTTGTACCAGGTGGCCACCTTCCGGAAAAAACTGAATTGCGTAAACCGCTGAATCTTTAACCGGTTTGGTATCTAGTGGGCGGGAGGTATTTACAATTGTAATGGGCTGCTGAAAATAAAATTCCGGACTTTGGTTTTTCATCCAGTTGGTGTAAGCCCGCACCATATAATTGCCTGCATTTAAAGTTACCGGTACTACCAAAGAGCCGTGGCCGGTGCCTTCCTGTAAAGCAATTTTGGTCTGTAATACTGCTTGCTTATTCGGCCCGATTACTTCTACATAAGCTACTTTACTCAGGTTTAGAGGTTTGTTTGCTGCGCCATCTACCGCGTATACTTTAAACCATAGGGTTTCGCCGCACACGTATGTAGGCCGATCCAGGTGCAAAAATAATTTCTCCTGCACATGCTGTTGTTGATATTGCTGGAAGTGCCGCGATATACGACTCAAAGAATCGGCCTGCCCAAACGATGGTAATACGGGTAACAACAAAAATAATAAGGCCAGCAAGCCGTTGTAGCCAGCTGGTAAACAATAGTTGGTTTTTAACAGCACTGTTTTTGTAGTATTTACCTGGTTCAGATTATTTAATCTTCGCATATTATTCCCAGAAATCAGGTTTTACATTGGTACCGCGCACCCGGCAGTCAACGCAATCAGCCGAACTACCCGTATAGCCAACTAAGGCTCCCATATCGCTTCTGACTTCGCCAATCGGTAAAAAATGGCCTGATGCAAAATTGGCTGGTACATCCTTTACTATTATCGTATCGAGTTGGCAAAAATCATATTCGTTTAGAGGGCGCCAGTTAGTAGGCAACTGCGAACGCCCGATAAATATTCTTTTTACCTGTTCCGAAGCCACACTTACAAAGCCAATTACCGGCTCGGCGGGGTTCGAAATACATTGAATATTGCCGGTAAGTTGGGTGGGCAGCGGGTCGAACAAGGTGCCAATATTTTCGGTGTTTTTTTTCAGGGTTTCGGCATACTCGTAGGCTTCTTTGGTTTGGGCGTATTGCTTCACCAGAATGCTGTATTTGTATTTTAATTTAACTGAAGTATTCGGAATCTTGGTTAATGGAAATTCGCTTACCACATCCTGACTAAGTTTAGCCGTAGAAGCAATGTTAACGGCGGTGGAGTTACTGCCACGGTAGCAAAGGTTAATATTTTCGCGCCGGTCTACCATATCAAAATTTATGTATTCTAAAGTACTGTAAAAAGGCGTCGTAAATTGCCAGGTTTCTTCAAATTTCCAGCGGTAATAGCGGGTGTTTAGCTCCGGGTCGTGGGTATTTACATAAATTTGCAAAGCATCAGCTTCGGCTTTAAACGAAATACTATCAATGGGCGGCGTTCTTTTATTATCCTGGTAAGCCGAGGCGTATTGCTTGCCATCGGCCGTCCGGATGCGGAGCCGGTAGCGTTTAGCCGGTTTTAGTTGCAATGGCTGACTAATATAATTACCGTTTGGGCCTTCGGCTAATTCGTACTGCAAACCGCCTTCTTCTTCAATAAGCACTTGCGCACTGCTTTCGCCGGGCGGAATATTGGTGCCATCGAGGTTAACGGTGCGCGACAGCCGGATAGCCGTAGGGCCATTGCTGTTAATAAAGCCGTCTACTACCAGGTAATTATTAGGCATTTGTATTACATCTGGCTGATAGGGTTCTATGCAACTGCTGAGGCAACTAAGTAAAAAAACAAAAAAATAATAAGTGGAATATCGCGCAGACATGCTTTATTAAAATTTGAAATTATAAGTAAGGTTAGGAATAGGCCGGCCGAAAACCGATAATTTATAGCCGTTAATGCGGCCGTTTTCGGTTTTAAAGTAAATGGAATAAGGATTTTTTCGCCCGGTCAGGTTATAAATACCCAAGGTCCAGGAGCTGTGGGCCAGCTTACGCACTTTATGGTTACCTTCAATATTTAAGGCAAAGTCGGCGCGGTAATAATCGGGTACACGGTATGCATTTCTATCAGAATAATAAACCCGCATGGCATTATCGGCAAAGTAGCGGGCTAACGGCAAGGTAATAGGCCGGCCGGTGCTGTACGTAAAGTTTAACGACGTGCTAAACCGGCGGCTAAACCGGTAATTGCCAATCATGGTAAAATCATGTGGTTTATCGAAATTGCTGGGGTAATATTTGCCGTTGTTGATTACATCCGAAGATGCCGGCTGGTTTACCCGCACCAACGACCGGGCATAGGTATAGCTCACCCAACCGTTTATTTTGCCGGTAAGCTTTTTTACCATGAGTTCCACGCCGTGGGCTTTGCCTTCGGCATTAATTACATCGGTTTCGAGGTGATGATTTAATAAAAGCGTGGCGCTGTTTTTATAATCTACAAAATCGTGCATGTTTTTAATGTAAGCTTCCACGGAGGTTTCAATGGTATTGGCTCTGAAATTCCGGTAATAACCAATGGCGTATTGTTCGCCTACCTGCGGCCGGATGTGGGCATCGCTGAGTTTCCAGATATCGGTCGGCGACATAGAAGCCGTGTTTGATAGCATGTGAATATATTGGCGCATGCGGTTAAAACTTACTTTTACCGAAGAATTATCGGAAAGCGAATATTTAGCCGAAAGCCTATATTCCGGCCCGTGATAATTAGCAATTACATCGCCTTTGTTATACATAAGGGTATCGGTAATGCTGTTGGTCGTTTTGGATATTAAAGGCGCGTATTGGTAGGTTTCTCTTGGCCCCAATGCCTGGTAAAGCGAGTAGCGCAAGCCCACACTCACCGATAAACGCTGCGAAACGTCAAACTTATCCGAAAGATACACGGCACTTTCGCGGGCTTTTTCCCGGTCCAGCACATCGGGCGTTATCAGCGACTCTGGCCCAACCGGTTGCAGGCTACCCGCGGCTACGTTGTAACGAATGGTACTCACCCCAAAATCAAACGTATGTTTGGCACTATGAAAATAATTAAAATCGGCCTGAAGCTGTGTTTGGTCAATGCCGTAGGTTAATTCAGAAGCGTTTACCGGGTTGAGTTCGCTGGTAGCGGCGTAATCGTAATGGCTGTAGCTGCCGGTAAGTACGCCGTATAGTTTGTTGTTAAATATATGTTTCCATTTGGCGCTGCCGGTCCGGTTAGAATAATTAAACAAGGTATCGCCGCCCAGTTTAAATTTATCGCGGCTAAGGTAGCCGGTGGCGTACAAGGTGTTGCGGTCGTTTATTTCGTGGGTCAGGTGGGCATTCAGGTCGTAGAAAGAAGCTTTGCTTTGGTTTAAAACCGAATTGGGCAGTTTGGTTAAAAGCCAGTCGGAGTAAGTAGAGCGGCCGCCTACCAAGAAAGAAGTTTTATCTTTTATAATGGGGCCTTCTAAGGTAAGCCGGCTGGTTAACAAACCAATACCGCCGGAGCCGGCCAGTTGTTTTTTGTTGCCGTCGCGGGTAGCAATTTCCAGCACCGACGATAACCGCCCGCCGTATTTGGCCGGCACCGCACTTTTATACAGTTCCACGGTTTTTAAAATATCGGGGTTAAAAGCCGAAAAGAACCCGAATAAATGCGACGGATTAAAGATGGTAGCATCGTTAAATAAAATCAGATTCTGGTCGGTGGCGCCGCCCCGCACGTTTAAGCCGGTGCTGCCTTCGCCCACCGATTTTACCCCCGGCAACGTAAGTACCACCCGTAAAATATCGGTTTCGCCGAAAGCCGTGGGTACTTGCCGCATGGTTTTAATATCCAGTTTTTCGAGGCCCATTTGCATACCGGCCACGTTTTTGTCTTTCTCGGCTTCTATTACTACTTCTTTCAGCGGGGTAATATCTTCTTCGAGTTCAATATCCAGTTTGCCGTTAGCGTTTAACTGCACTTGGCGGCGGGTATTTTTCAGGCCCAGGCGTTTAATTTTTATTTCGTGGCGGCCTACTGGCAAGGTTAAAGAATAATACCCAAACTGGTCGGTGGTGGTGCCAATCAGCGGCGATTCGATGTAAACGGCGGCGCCAATAACCGGTTCCCCGGATTTACTTTCGCGGATATGGCCGGCCAGGTTAGCTTTGTCGGCGGTGGAAGCGCCCGTACCAATGGTGTAAAGTTTTAGTTCTGATTGGTTTATATTCCGGGTAGGGGAAGCAATTCGGCTGGTAGTGGGTGTTTTGTTGTCCGCAATGGGCGCCGTGGTGGTATTCCCCTGGAAAAAATCGGTGGGTAAATTAGGATTAATTTCGCGACCTTTAATAATAAATACCCGGTTATAAGCATCCAGGGCAAAGCGGAAATCGGTGTTTTGAAATACCTGTTCCAGCACCTGCGGTAAAGTTTTTTCAGATACCACCAGGTTTATTTTCAGGCTATCTACCTGCGCCGGATCGAAATAAAACCGGCGGCCGGTTTTGGTTTCCAGTACCCGCGCAAAACTTTCGAACGATAAATTCTGAAAATCGCCGCTAATGAGTTTGGTTTCGGTAGATTGGCCTTGTGCCGCCGAAAAGCTAATGAAAAAGCCTAGCAAAAAAAGTAAGACGCGGTAAAATTGAGGCATGAGCAAAAAGTAATATTTTATAGTAATTTAAAAACCAGCAGCGGCTAATTTCAGGCAGCCGGCCGATCGTAAAACTGGGTTAATTCCAGAATAGCCTTTTCCCGGTCCTTCCGGAATTGCAGTTTTTGTTCCCGGGCGTGCCGCTGCAGTTCTTTCTTTTTATCTGCCAGCACATTCAGCACCGAACGCTTGTCTTTTACCTGGTAATAAGTATTTTCTTTTCGGATGTAATATTTGGTTTGCTGTTCAAAGCGGCCTTCCATGCCGTACGGCGTGGGTTGTTCCTGTATATTTTTGGTGCGTTTAGCTAAAAACTGAATCTGGCCATCGTGCAGCAAATCGTAAAAACCGGTTTTTAAGGCAGCTAAACTATCTTTTTCCAGCCGGATAAAAGTGTGATCCAGGAAATTGAAATATTTTACTTTCTCGTTTACCAGCGATAACATAAATTCCGAAGTGGGATGCTCCAGCACAATTTTATCCAGCACAATATCGTATAACATGGGCACTTGCGTGTACCAAACGCCATCGTATAAAATACCAGACGAGCTGGGGTCATCGGTCCGGAAAAACTGGTGCCCGGTCAGGTAATATTTATCATAGTTTATGTATTGCGGTCCGTTGTACAGGTGCGATTCGTCGCCGATAGCTTCTTCGTACAAACTGCGGGCATATAGCAACGGCTTTAAAGCGGCAGAATCGGCGGTTTGGGCCAGGGTTTGGCCGCAAAAGCTAATTCCCCAAAAAAAGCAGCAAGTAAATGTTAAATAAAATTTCATTTTAAAGAGAATAGCTCGGAGGTAAAATATTGGAATTTCTAAATTCCCTTAAATATATCAATTTAATATGTTTTTAAGACTAAACAGGAATGTTTCTGTTGGCTATAAATGTAGAATTTTGGTATTATAAATATTTACGGACTGGCACGGATGGCCAAGCTTTAAAATACGAAGCTGCCAATGTTTATTTAAAGTCCTTTCTGAGGTTGCAGACTAGGAATAAATATAATTTATCAAGAGTTGATCGTTTAAATAGCTGCTTTGGGTTTTTAGCTTGAAATGCGGCGTTAGTTATTTTATAAAAGCAATATTTTCTGGATTTTTTGGAATATTATTCTATAAACCTGGAATTTAGCAAAAGGCTTGGTTGTTCAACCAGAAGGCTTGTTATTTAACCTGCTTAATAAATTAACGGTAATAAATATTAAGCTCATCTTGATTGCTTTATAGGCAATCTGCTCCAAAACAAGTATTTTAGCAATATTTTTCTATCTTTTAATGGTGTACGGTTTAAGACCAATTATTTTTTCATGAAACCCAAAAATATTAGTATTTCGGATTACCGAAAAAGTATTTTCCCGGTAGCGCGTTGGTATGCGCTGGCGGCTTTAATATTATTGTCTACGGTGGGGCTCTTGTCGTTCCGGAGCACCCAGCAAAAAATATTGATTTTCTCGAAACCGGCCGGTGCCGAGGCTTCCCGCCAGGCCCATTTGGCATTGCTCCAGAAGCTAAGCGATGGGCGCAAAATAACTGTTGATACCACCGCTAACCCCGCTTATTTTTCCGAAGATTCTTTAAAAGCCTATAATGCGGTGGTTTTTCTGCATGCACCCTTAGAAGCGTTGGATTACCGCCAGCAAGCTGATTTGGAACGTTATGTGCAAGCCGGCGGCGGCGTAATGGCTTTAAATGCGGCTACCGATACGGTGCGTAACTGGCCCTGGTACCAAAGTTTAAATGCAGCCCGTTTAAAAGCAGCCAAGCCTTTGTGGGAAGCCAAGTACGATGGTGGCCGGGTATATTTTGCGCAATTGGGTGCCGATGCCGCTGCTAAAAACCTGGAAAGTACCCTGGCGAAAGGCCTGAAGTTTGTTGCCGGCAAAGGTAACCTGAACTACAGCAAAGCCACCACCGACCGCGTGCCCGAACCTAACCGCTTTGTAACCGAGGTGCTCGAAACTTACATGTACGAGCCCATGGAAATGGTTATTTTTAAAGATGGCCGCGTGCTGTATTTAGAGCGCCGGGGCAACGTAAAACTCTACGACCCTAAGAAAAGAACATCCCGCGTAATTGCCAAGTTTGATGTAAGCATTACGGGTAACTACGAAGACGGTATGCTAGGCGTAGCCCTGGACCCGAACTACGAAAAAAACCACTGGATTTACATTAACTACTCACCGGCCGGCGATATTCCGAAACAGAACGTATCACGTTTCGAAATGATCGGCGATAGCCTGAATATGAAATCCGAGAAAATTGTGCTGGAAATACCTACCCAGCGCGAAACCTGCTGCCACTCCGGCGGCCATTTGGAGTTTGGCCCGAACGGCGATTTGTATATTTCTTCCGGCGATAACACCAGCTCGAAAGAGTCAGATGGTTTTAGCCCGATTGATGAGCGCCCGGGCCGGATGCCGTTTGATGCCCAGAAATCTTCGGGTAATACCAACAGCCTGACCGGTAAAATATTGCGCATTCACCCCGAGCCGGACGGCTCTTACACCATTCCGGAAGGTAATTTATTCCCGAAAGGAACGCCCAACACCAAACCCGAAATTTACGCCATGGGTACCCGTAACGCGTTCCGGTTTACCGTAGACCAGCGCAACGGCTACGTATATTGGGGCGATGTTGGTCCGGATGGCGGCGTAACCAACGAGCGCGGCCCGCAAAGCTACGACGAGTGGAACCAGGCCCGGAAAGCCGGCAACTTTGGCTGGCCTTACTTTGTGGGTAATAATTTTGCTTACGCCGATTTTGATTTTGCCACGAATAAAATTGGTCCGAAGTTTAACCCCGAAAAACCGGAAAATACTTCGCCTAACAATACCGGTCAGAAAATATTGCCGCCGGCCCAGAAACCCATGATCTGGTATCCGTATGGGGTATCGCGCGAGTTTCCGGAGTTAGGTAAAGGTTCGCGCAGCGCCATGGCCGGCCCCGTTTATTACGCCGATAATTATCCGGCTGCCAGTCGTTTTCCGAAATATTACGATGGCAAGCTCTTTATTTACGAGTGGGCCCGGAGCTGGGTAAAAGTAATTTCTTTTGATAAAGATAAAAACCTGGCCAAAATAGAGCCTTTCCTGCCCGAGCAAGAATGGTACAAGCCCATTGATATGAAATTTGGTCCGGACGGTGCTTTGTATGTATTGCAATACGGCGCTAATTATTTCGAACACAACCCGGATTCCCGTTTAATAAAAATTACTTACTCCGAAGGTAACCGTCAGCCAATTGCTAAAATTACGGCGGATAGAACCGTAGGAGCCGCTCCATTAACTGTTAATTTATCGGCGGCCCAATCTTTCGACTACGATAAAAACGATAAGCTGAATTATAGTTTTGACTTTGGTAACCAAAGCGGCACCAGCAATAACCAGCCAACCGCTTCGGTTACGTATACCAAACCCGGTATTTACCGGCCATCGGTTACGGTTACCGATGCCGAGGGTAAGAAAACCATTGCCGATTTGGAAGTGAAAGTAGGGAACGAGCCGCCGCAGGTTACGGTAGATTTAGGTAAAGGCAACCGCAGTTTTTACTTCGATAACCAGAAACTGAACTACCAGGTAAAAGTAACCGACAAAGAAGACGGTACGCTGCAAAAAGGCGTAGATCCGGCCAATGTATTTTTCTCTTTTGATTACCTGAAAGTAGGCCGCGATTTGGCTTTGCTGGCTTCGAATACTCAAATGACCGGCGGTTTTAAATATTTGCGCGGCAAAACTTTGGTAGCCAACAGCGATTGTAAGTCCTGCCACGATGTAAGCAAGAATTCGATTGGCCCAAGCTACATAGCGGTGGCGGAGCGTTACCGCGGTAAAACTGGTTCCGAAGATATGCTGGCAACCAAAATTATTAAAGGCGGAAACGGCACCTGGGGCAAAAATATGATGGCCCCGCACCCGCAGCACACCAAAGAAGAAACCACCGAAATGGCCCAATATATTTTGTCGTTGAGTAACAAGCAAAATATTGGTATGCCGCTGCAGGGTACGGTTACTACTTCGGAGCACGTGGGCGCACCGCGTCCCGGGGCTTACGTAATCCGGGCAAGTTACGCCGATAAAGGCAACCAGCCCATTGGCAGCTTAACCGGTTCTACGGTACTCTTATTGCGTAGCCCTAAAATTCAGGCCGAAGAATTTGACTTAACCAAAAATATTGGCCGCCGGCACATTGATGGCAGCGACTTTACTTTTGTAACCGATGTGCAAAACGGCTCTTACCTGGGGCTGAATAAAATAGACTTAACCGCCATTAGCAAGCTGACGTTCCGGGGCGGTGCCCGGCAGGCCGGTAGCCGCATCGAAATCCGGCAGGGCTCACCGGATGGCAAACTGCTGGCTACGGCCGCGGTACCCGTTACGCCAAAGGAAGAAGATATGCAAACCTTTAGCGCGAATATTGCCAACCCCGGCGAACCGCAGGATTTATACCTGGTGTTCCGGAACGATAACGTGAAAAATAATTTACTGCAGCTTGACTGGGTTAATTTTGAAAGCGGGCAATCAACCGCATCTAATAAATAATTTAATAATAAAAAAGAATTCAGAAGCGGGTTAACAGCCCGCTTTTGTTTTTTACCCGAATGGGGGCTGCACCTGTAGGTTTATTTACAGAATTTAATATATTAAACAATCAGCGTATTTGCTGCCAAAGCTGTTAAAGCTGAATTATTCTTCTGGTATTAAGATGTTTTATATTGCATGTATTACGGATTTACGCGTAAACAGAATTAGCACATAGATATAGATTTTAATATTTATCCTGGCCAATTTATCCGTGTAAATTGTAAACCTACCTAAACAAAAAAGCCAGATTCAGCGGGTTGAATCTGGCTTTTTGTTTGAGTCCTATTCTGTTAGAGGTTAGTACCATATCCAGAATAACTTATTAGCAAAACACTTCTGCTGCCGTTAGTTGTATTAATATTAAACTTGCAGCAGGTGTGCCTTAATGGGTTTAGTTCTTACTCGAAAATATTAAGAAACTGCGTTAGCTTTACTTGCTTTATCCGGAAATATTGCGATTCCTGGACAAAATTAGCGGAAATACCAAAGGAAACTGTTTTCTTGGTATCAAGGGTAAATGTTGCTTTGGGCGCATCAAAAGGAGCTGCTGCCAAGGCAGTTGTTACATCGGTAGCATCGGGCAGCGTATTGCCTTCGGCTACGGCTACAAAGGCCTGGTCTCTTACGGTATAGCCGGGGCTACCATCAAACGAAACAATTTCGAACAAGTATTTACCGGCCGGCAGCTCTGCTGTTTGGTAAATTTTACCGTTTGGTATGGCCGGGGTACCCCAGCGCTCTAAAGACATCCAGCCGCCGTTGTTAAAGCTATCGAAACCGCCCTTGGTGCCGTTTTCCATGTTTTTTACCGCGTCATTTACCATCCAATCGGCCAATAAGCCAAAGCGCGAACTGGCACCCACATCGGAGCGCTTAAAAGGATTACCGGCATTTTTTACATACTTTGCGGTAACATCAACACTCCGGTCAGCAAAATTATTAACGTCCAGTAAAATATTGGCCGTGGCGAGTTGCTCATTTAACTCATATTGGCTTGGGTTGGCAATTCTGATACGCAGGCCTAGTTTTTTACCTTTGTTTTCATCCAGCACCGCTTTGGGTATGGTTAAATAAAAGCTACCGGCAGCTTTACCCGCCGGAACCTCTATGTGCGTGCCCGACAGCAAATCGCTGGCTAAGGGAATGGTACCCGCCGGTAAATTACTGTTTTCCGAAATTATTTCTACTGAATAAGCTTCCCGGGCCTGGTTGCCGGAACGGCTAATGCCCAGCAATGCTTTAATTACTTTGCGCTCTTTATCAATAATAACATTGCCCGGCGTTAGGTTTATGGTACCACCGTTTACCTGGGTTATGTACACTTTAGGGGGTATGCTCTCCAGGCTTTTTAATTCGTCTTTCTCGCAGGAGCTCAGAAAGAGCAGGTTACAGGCGAAAACGCCTAAGGTTATTTTTTTGAATAAATATTTCATCATGAATTCTTTTATGTATTTATATCTATTTCCAGAAGGATGCTACCGGCTTGGTGATAGCCAGTAGCATCCAATAATATTACCAGCCCGGATTTTGTACCATTTGTTTATTGCGGTCAATTTCGGATTGCGGAATGGGCCATAAGTAATGTCTGTCGTCGAATACCCGGTTCTCAAATACACTTCTTTTGTAGAATGAGGCGTCGGTAAAGCTGTTGCCGGCGCTTACATTCATACCGTACATTGGGCCACCATCGGTTTGTTCGGCAATTTTCCAGCGGCGGGTATCAAACAAGCGGTGTCCTTCAAAAGCTAGTTCCACCTGGCGTTCGAGGCGGATTCTTTCGCGCATTTGCTCTTGCGATAAGCCGCTGGGTAAAGCAGGTAAACCCGCCCGTTCCCGTACCAGGTTTACGTACTTGGCAATATCGGCGTGGCCGGGCTCAACTTCGTTCAGGGCTTCGGCATAATTCAGGTACATCTCACCTAACCGGAAGAAAATCCAGGCTTGTGGCGTGAACCGGCCGTTTTGTATATCGCTGTTGGGGCTCACAAATTTGGTTACCAGGTAGCCGGTTTCGGTATGGTCGTGAGAGCCATTTTTACCGGAGCGGCCGGTGGCGTACAGTTCAACTTTAATAATATTGGTGCCGGAAGCGCCTTTGTATTTCCATTCGGCACCATTATACAATATCGAAACATAAAAGCGGGGTTCCCGGCCTACGTACATGTTCCAGGTGCCGGGTTTGGTAAATTCAGTGGTGCCAGTAGAAAAACCTTCTTCTACATAACCAGAGCCTTCTTCGTGTATAAGCTTGCCATTGGCCATGTGGTAGGCATCTACTAATTGCTGGGTGGGGCTGGAGCCATTCCAGCCGGTTGCCTGGCGTGGCGCAGCATGTTTCTGCCAGCCGTTGCCGTCGTTAGCTGGCCGGGCCCAGATTACTTCTTTGTTCCACCGGTCAAAAAATAAATCCTGATAAGACAAGTACGGGTCAAAAACGCCGGCTGCATTATTCTTTTTAAACAAGCCTTCGGGCATCATGTCTATTACTACTTTAGCCGCATCAGCCGCCTTTTTCCATTTGTTAGCATCGTAAGTAGTACTTACCAGTTGCTTGCCATCCGGATTCTTAAAGTTGGCGTACTCCTGGTTACCGTTCCATAAAGGGCTGGCTGCATAAAGCAGTACCCGCGATTTTAAGGCTTGCGCAAACCGCTGATCGGCCCGGCCGTATTCCGTATTAACTGATTGCTTAATGGGCAAGTCTTTAATAGCGGCATCCAGTTCGCTGATAATATAATCTACCCCCTCATCGTAAGAATTGCGGGGCACCTGGGTTTCAGAAACCTGTACATCTACCGGAATTTCTTCCTGTAAAATAGGCACCGGACCAAACTGGCGCATTAAATTATAATAATAAAAAGCGCGTATGGCGCGCGCTTCGGCCTTAAACTGCGTGGTTATACCGGGGTTATTTTTATCGCATTCTTTGCACTCGTTTATCCGGTTCATAAATACTGTAGCCGACCGGATGCCGCGGTAATACCGCGAGAAGGTATTATAAGGAACGTTGGTAGAGTTCCAGCTACCGTTGTTAATATTATTGGCGCCCACACCGGTCCAGACAAAATCAGCTTCGTCTGAAACCGGCGATAAATTTTCGTAAGGGTTGGCTTCGTCCATTACGTAGCTGTACACATTAGCCAGGTAGCTTTTAGCTTCT
Organism: Adhaeribacter rhizoryzae; assembly: GCF_008629685.1. Classification (GTDB taxonomy): domain Bacteria; phylum Bacteroidota; class Bacteroidia; order Cytophagales; family Hymenobacteraceae; genus Adhaeribacter; species Adhaeribacter rhizoryzae. Next base: position 116,487 of record NZ_VWSF01000016.1, read on the forward strand.
GCTTCGTTGGTAAATACCTGGTCCATGGTAAGCATATCGTCCGGCTGCTTGTCGAGGAAATCGCCGCAGGAAAAGAAGGATACACTGCCCGCCAGGAGCAGCATATTCAGGTATGATTTATATTTAAACATGTCTATTTTAAATTTAAGTTACTATTAGGAGTTTCTAGCCGGCGCCGAAGCTATGTCTAAGGGCCAGCCGTTTTGCTCAAAAAACAATGTTCTGCTTATAAATTCAGGTTAATACCGGCGTTAAAGTTGCGCTGAATAGGATAAGCCGAGCCGTTGCCGTTACCCAATTCGGGGTCCCAGTAATCGAACTTGCTCCAGGTGAATAAATTAAAGCCCGATACATAAATGCGAAGGGTATTAATTTTTAACCGTTGCGTTATTACTTTTGGAATGGTGTAGCCCAATTCGGTTGTTTTCAGGCGCAGGTAACTGGCATCGCGCTGCCACCAGGTAGAACTGCGGTAATTATTGGTGTTGGGGCCAAACGAAAGCCGCGGAAACAACACATCCTGGCTGGGGTTTTCCGGGGTCCAGCGGTCTAAAGCATTCTCGTTTAAGTTGCCGCGCAGCCCGCCTTGTACAAACGGAAACCAGCCGTTACCACTCAGCATAAAATCCATATTACCGGTGCCCTGGAAGAAAGCCGATAAGTCGAAGCCTTTGTAGTTTAATGTGGTACCGAAACCATACACAATTTCCGGGGTAGATGGGTTACCAATAGCTACTTCGTCGAAAGCATTAACAACGCCATCGCCGTTTATATCTTTGTACTTCAGATCGCCGGGACGTACCGGGCCAAAAGTGTGCGTGGGCGAAGCATTAATATCTTCCTGGTCTTGGAACAAACCATCGGCAATTAAACCAAAAGGCTGATTTAACCTTTTACCTTTCCGGTTCTGGTAAGTATAAGCCCAATCTGGTTCGTCGTTGTTCAAGAGGTTATTGCGGGCAAAGGTGTAGTTTCCGCGCAGGGTAACATCTACCTGTCCAATTTTTTTCCGGTATTCCAGTGTGGCATCAATGCCCTGGTTTTCGAATTCGCCCAGGTTACCCCAAGGATTGTTTTGTAAACCCATTATGGCCGGCAAGGCATTGCGCTGCAGGAAAATACCGGTCCGGTGCCGTTTAAATACATCAGCCTGCAAGTAGAACCCGCGCAGGAAGCGGGCCTCGATGCCCACGTTTATTTCCCGCTCTCTTTCCCAGGTCAGGTTAGCGCCCCACTGGTCTTCGCCGCGGCCGTTAAAGCCATTTTGGTTGGCATCGCCGAAGGTATAGCCACCATTGCCGGTACCTACCGTAGTAATATAGGCAAATCTCCGGACCGAACCATTAGACTGGCCCAGCTGGTCGTTGCCTTTGTAACCGAACGAACCCCGGAACTTTAAGAAATCTACCAGATTAATGTTGTTTTTAAAGAAAGGTTCTTCCGAAACAATCCAGCCCAGGGCATAAGCCGGGAAGAAGCCATAACGGTGACCTTTGGCAAAGTTTTCGGAGCCATTGTAGCCGGCGTTAAATTCGGCGAAATACCGCTCTTTAAAACCATACGATACCCGGCTTACCAAACCCTGCAACCGGAAAGGCAGCGCGTTAATAGCATTGGCGGCATCGCCTACCTGGTAATCTTGCTGATTATACAATACTAAACCCGCTATGGTGTGGTTACCAAAGGTGCGGTCGTAGTTAATATTGGCCTGGGTGTAAATCCGTCGGTTACCGCCCGAATTCCGGTTATAAGGTAAGTCGTCTACGCCATCGTAAAATTTGGTTAAGATCAGGTTGCCGTTGGCATCCCGGCCATTCAGGGCCCAGCGGTCGCCGGAGTCATCGTTGCTGCCTCTTACGCGTTGTATGTTGTGGTAATTATAACCATCAAACGCAAACTTGCCCATCAGCTTTAAGCCTTTTACAAACCGGCTTAAATCGTGGCGCAAAGTCAAATCCGATTGAATATTGTTCCGCCATTCGGTGGTAAAACCGGCGCCGGTCAGGTGTTGGTAAGGGTTACCAATACCGTTCACGCCACCATATATTATTTTGTTCGGGTTAGTAGGATCTGGGTAAAATGGTGCGTAGCCAATAGGCGTGTTCATCATAATACCACCGTTGTTGCCCCAAATATCGGCGGCGCTCCGGCCCGGGTAGTTAGAGGTAACCAAAATACCGCCAATGCCTAAACTCAGCTCCGTGTCTTTGTTCAGGTTAATATCGGTGTTGGCCCGGAAGTTATAGCGCTTCAGCTTAATATTGGTATTATAAGTATTCAGGTTATCGCCTTTCCAGATGCCGTCTTCGTCGTAGTAAGTAGCCGAAACAAAATATTTAGCCACATCGCCGCCACCGGTAATATTTAAGTTGGCCCGCTGGTTATTAGACCAATCTTTCATCATCATATCCATCCAGTTTACATTAGGATATAAATAAGGATCTTCGCCAGAGCGGGTTTTTTCGATGTATTCCGGCGTATAAGGCGTTACAAAATTGGGGTTTGTGGCTAGCTGCGCCTCGTTGTACAGTTCCAGGTAAGTAGGACCGTCTACCAAATCGGGTAGCATGGTAGCCCCCACAATGCCTCTTTCTACTTTCAGGCTAATGCTGGGCTTTTCTTTGGTGCCCCGGCGGGTAGTAACCAGAATTACCCCGTTGGCTCCCCGTATACCATACACCGCCGTAGCGGCGGCATCTTTTAAAATAGAGAAAGTTTCTATTTCTTCCGGTTCTATGTTGCTAATGGGGCGTTCTACCCCGTCTACCAGAATTAAGGGATTGGCGCCGCCGCCAAAAGTACTTACTCCCCTAATCCAGAACTGTGCATCGTCGTAACCGGGTTCGCCGCTCCGTTGTACGGCAATAACGCCCGCTACTTTACCGGCCAGCGCATTTTGCAGGTTACGGGTAGGGGTAGTTATTTCTTTAACTTTCACCGTAGAAATGGCACCCACTACGCTTTCTTTTTTCTGCTCACCGTAAGCAACTATCTGCACTTCTTCTAAAGAACTGGCATCTACCTCCAGGGCCACATTTACCTGGGTGCGGTTGTTAATAGCTACTTCCTGTGTTTTATAACCTACAAAAGAAAACACCAGCGTGGCGTTATTTTCAGCTACTACCAGCGAATAATTACCATCGGTAGTGGTGGCAGTACCATTGGTGGTGCCCTTTACCAAAACGGTAACACCAGGCAAAGGCGAATTATCTTCTTTGGCCGTTACCTTGCCCTTTACGGTAATTTGTTTTGCATCGGTGGTGCTGGCTGGTGCGGCAGTAGTTACGGGCGTGGCCAGTTGTTGAATGACAAAGTAGTTCTCAGCGGCTTTTTTTACACCAAGGTTTAAAGGCGCTAATAATACCTTTAACTCTGCTTCTAACCGGCCTTTTTTAATATCTGAGCCAGATTTCGCGATGTACTTGTGCTGAATAAGTTCCGGGTCGTACATAAACCTGACTTTCTGCGTAGTTTCCAGCCGGTTTAGCACCTCCTGCAATGTATAAGATGCTTTGTTGGCCTGAACCGTGTGGGTTTGCCGGGTATTGGCAGCCACACTGCTAAAAGAAACCTGCTGGGCCTGTACCCAGGGCAGACTAAAAGCCAGCCCAATGGCCGTGGTAAGCCATTTTTTCTTGCGTAATGTTTGTTTCATAAAACTTGTTTGTGGTGAATATAAAATCAGGATGGCCACCATACATAGCCATCGTGGGTAATGCTATTTGGTGGCGGGTAAATCCGGCGCCGGTGTTTTACTTTTAATTAAAATATTATTTCCTTCTTGCTTAATATTAAGGTTGTAACCATCCTGGAGCCCTAAAAACAAAACCGATAAGTCATCGGCCGGAACAGTGCCGGTAAACTTTCGCTGCAGGATGCCCAGGTCTTCGGTCGTGATCTGCAGGTTGTAATTATCCCGGAGTAGCTGAAATATATTTTCCAGGCTTTCGGCTTTAAAGCTGAGTAAATTATTTTTCCAGGCCAGATAGTGTTCAGGGTCAACGGTTTCTCTGGTAAAGGTGGTGCCTTGGTGGTAGGTAACAAAGTCGCCGGGTTTTAGCAGCAAGGGTTTTTCGGCATTTTTAAGGCCCAGGCTAATTTTACCGGTCTGCAACAACACCTTTACGGCCTGGCGGCGGTGGTTTACGTTAAAGGTGGTGCCCAGCACTTTAATATTTACCTTGCCGGCATGCACAATAAATTTCTGTTTGTTTTGCTTAGGTTGAATACTAAAGAATCCTTCCCCGGTAAGCCAAACCTCCCGATCCTGATCAGAGCCCCAATTATCATAATACCTAATGTTGCTATTGGCATTTAATAAAATTTTAGAGCCGTCCGGCAGCCGGAATTCTTTCCGTTCACCAAAGGTGGTAGCTAGGGTAACCGGCGTTGGGTTTTTCAGCCAGAACCAATACAAAGCGCCTGAAACTAATAATAGGGTAATCATGGCCGCTGCCGCAAACCATGGCCGCCGGTAATTATTCAGGCTATAAACCCGGGCTGGTTCGGGGTTAGGTAAGCTGGCACGGGTAGTTTCTATTCTTTGCCAGAGCTGCTTTACTCTTGCTTCCGAAAAGTTATTTTGGGGTTGATTCAGGCTTAAAACAAGTTCCCGTGCCTTTTCTATTTCAACCTGCTTACCTGGATTTTCCCGGAGAAAGTTCGTCCAGAAAGTGGTTTGGGCCGAATCATTTTCAACTACCCAGAGCCAAAATTTTTCGTCGTTGGCAAAGTCGTCGGCAGCATAATATTTGTACTTATCAGTTGGCTCCATGTGGTAGTAACGTGGCGTGGTGCTTTTATTAGAACAGACACACTGCTACTTCTTTTTTGGACAAGTATTTAAATATATTTTTAAAATATATGAATTTACTAAGTAATATTTTAAAGAATTGCGATAATAGAAAAGATATGCCCTTTTTTATGAATAAAATATAAAGAAATAAGCTGCAAGTATATTCATTAGTTAAGCATGCGCGAAACTTACGAGAGGTGTTCTTATTTTAATGAGTAAGATTAGATTTAATAGGGTGAGGTTAAAAATTGTGGCAGACGTTTAGGCCAAGAATAAATTTGCGGGAAGTAAGCACGAAATTATTGAAATATTAAACTTTTATAAGCGCTACTGTTAAAGTTGTACTAGGAACGGTCAAGCTCATTCTTCAAAATTACGTTAAACGCCAATTGCGCATGTTTACAATTAATGCGGGGTATGTAGGAAGAAAAACTAAATAGGAGGGAAGGACAGGAAAATCAGGGTAAACAAATTTAAAAAGTTACTCTTCGCATTCTTCTTAAGAATATCTAAGCCCCGGCTAATTAATTTATATACGTTATCGGGTTTCAGGCCCATTATCCCGGAAATCTCCTGACACGATAAATTATTGTAGTACTTTAGTTCAATGGCCTGGCGCTGGTTGCCGGTAAGCAGGCCAAAAGCATTATCAATATACGCTTTACGTTCCTCTTCTTCCTGCCAGTTTATGTAATTGGTTTCGGCAGAATTTTCGGCAGCGTGGTTATTAGTTTCGGTAGTTAATTCCTGCGGAACAAATATTTCGCGTCTTTTTAGCAGTTCCCGGAATATGCGCCGCTTAACTGCCGAAAACAAATAAAACTTAACCGATAGCGGCACCGCCAGTTTACTTTTATGCTGCCACAAATAAATAAAAAGGTTATGAATGGTATCTTCTATTAGCACTTCATCCTTAGTATATTTTTTGGCATAACTATAAATAACCTGGATGTGTGTTTCGTAAAGCCGGGCAAAAGCCAATTCATCTCCATTCTGAAACCGAACCCATAATTCTATGGCATCCTCTGGCTGTGGGGGACTTATTTTCATGCTGAAGTAATAATAGCGGCTCCTACTTTATTTTATTATTGATGCAGAACTAAGTAAGCTTGCCGTAAGATACAATATTTAACTATAACTCTTTGTATTTATACGGGTAAGAATAATAATTTATATTGTATTAATACTGGTAATGATGAGCCATAAATATAGATTAAGCGTATAAGATATAAACTTTAAAATATTGATAATGAGGACTTTTATTTTAACCTTAATAGCGGGCTTATTTACACTGCTAAGTAACCAGGTAGCTGCCCAAACCACCGAAACAACGCCGGCCCAGACTGCCCCCGTGCAAACATCTGACCCGCAACAGGATAAACAACGCTTAGACGATGCCAAAAGACAAGCGCGGGAAGCCAAAAAAGAAGCCCGGAGAACCGAAGAACTAGACGATGCCGCCGATAAAATGGCTAAGCAAACCCAGAAAGCTGCTAAAACCGAAGCGCGTGCCCAACGTGCCCGTAAAAAAGCCGATAAAGCTGCCCGCAAAGCCAGCGATTTCTAAAATAGAAATTTAGCCGTAAGCTTATTTATTTCTACAAAACCTGACTTTGCATTTTTACAAATAAAGCCTCCGGTATTTTATATCGGAGGCTTTGTTTTGCCGGAATATTTATTGAATACTACTATCAAATAGAAAATGCGCATTAACTCTCATGTTAATATTTTCTAAAAAACGACCGCGCTTTAAGGCTATCCTTTTATGCAATTAAAAGCGAAGTATTATTTGATGATGGTGTTATGAATTGATTATAGGTGCTAAACTTAAAAACCAGATTCAGGCTAGGCTAAATCTGGTTTTTAAGTAAGTAAAATACTGACTAGTGCTTGTCCAAGTTAATATTCAGCAAACTTATCCATCAAATAAGACATTACTGACCGAGTTAATGGTAATTTTTAATGCATAATTTGGCGGAGCACCAGGCTATACGGTTAAGCCGGCCAAATAATTATAGTTCATGCGCATACTCTCGATAGAAGGACGGGTAAAGCTTTCCTGCTCTACTAAGTAATGTTTCATGCCGGCTTCTTTGGCAGCTTTTAATATTTGCTGGTAATTAATAGCGCCGCTACCAATTTCGGTATTTTTAGATTTGTCTTGCTTGTCCATGTCTTTCACGTGGCACAACGGGAACCGGTTAGGATATTTGCTGAAGTAAGCCAACGGATCTTGTCCGCCGTTTACTACCCAGAAAAGATCCAGTTCGTATTTTACCAGCTCCGGATCGGTGTTCTCCAGCAAATAATCATATACCATTACATCGCCAATTTTTTCGAACTCAAAAGCGTGGTTGTGGTAGGCAAACTGTAAGCCGGCGTTTTTGGCAGTTTCGCCCGATTTATTAAACAATTCGGCGGTGCGTTTTAGGTCGTCGGTGGTTTTGCGCAGGCTGCCGTCCAGCGAAGAACAAGTAATATATTTCTGTCCGGTTTCGGCTGCTTTGGCTGCTAATTCCGGGAAATTCTGCATCAGGTTGGCCTGCTGCCAGGCACCCGGTTTGCTGTCTTTGTTACCGGAACCTACGTGGCTGCTAACCAGGGTAATGCCCATATCGCGCAGCATATCACCAAAAGCTTTGGCTTCCATGCCATAATAATGGCCTTGCTGGCCCGGATACGATTCGGCTTCGGTGTAACCAATACTGGCCAGTTGCTGCAAGGTGCCTTTCAAATCTTTTTCCAGTACATCTTTTACCGAATACAACTGCAGACCAATAGCGCCCAGGTTGCCTTTAGCGGCATTGTTGGCTCCGGCGTCAGCAGAATCGGCAGCGGCGGTTTCGTTTTCAGCACCAGCTTCGGTGTTGGTTTTCGGCGAATTACAGGCGGGCAATAACAAGGTGCCAAGGGCAAAAGCGCCGGCATGTTTCAAAAAGTTTCTTCTGTTCTTCATTAATTTTTTGAGGTGAACGTTAAGGTTAGCAATATTTTAAAAACGTAATCGGCACGGTTAAATATTAAGACCGGAAAGATAAGAGAAAATCTGTTTTCTTGCGAAAGCAATAATATTTTACCAACTCAACAGAAAAAGTAGTTGATGGCCTGATATAGTGGCAGCGGCTAATATTAATTTAAGAAGGATTTACTTGTTTAAACATCCGGTCTATTTCTTCGCGCGAAGCAGCCCGTACTTGTTCGGCGGTGCCGTAGCCCAGTTCCAGTTCTTCGCGCTCTAAACCTTGCATAACAGCATCGGCAAACTCGGGCAGTGGCACACCAAAATCGTGCAAACCGGGGCCGCCCAAATCGGTTTGTACGCCCGGCGGTACTATTTCAAATACCTGAATGCGGGGTTTGCTTAACTGATGCCTTAACGATAAGGTAAAAGAATGAATGGCGGCTTTGGTAGCGCTGTAAACCGGTATCCAGGTAGCCGGCACAAAAGCCACAATAGACGAAATATTGATAATGGCCGGGTGGTACTGGTTGCGCAGCAACGGAATAAACAAGACCGATAAATGGATAGGCGCTTCGAGGTTTACCATAATTTCCTGGTGGGTTTCGCTCCAATCTTCTTCGTACTCGGCAAAACGCAGGCGGCGCTGAATACCGGCATTATTAACCAATATATTTACTTCCGGAAACTGCGTTTTAATTTTATGGAACAAGGCTATTCTATCTGCTTCCTGCCCAACATCGCACTGTAAGGTTTGCAGTTGCGGATGCGCCTGCTGGGCCTCTGTCAAGGCTTCCTGACTCAGATCGCAAATAATTACTTTGCTACCGGCCTGCAAAAAACGTTCGGCTAAAGCTAAGCCTATGCCGGAAGCACCACCGGTAATTAAAACTGTGTTAGCAGAGAGGTTCATATACTATAATATTAAGATAGTTATCTGTGCTGCTTTACCTTGTACGATGGCGGCGGCAATAAAGGCAAACAAAAATAATATTAATAGCGGCAGTTACTTTTGGGTTTAGCCAGGCAAGCCGGGTTAGTAGCAGCAAATTAAACGCTATAGCAAGGTTAGCTATAATATTGAATTATTAAGGCCGGTAATAAAACCAGATAATCTAAATATACTAAATATTAACGGATTTTTACAACGATACTGAATATGGTAACAGTATCTTTGGCTGGTTCAGGAAACATCAAGCGCCAGATAAATTCCGGTTTTTAATTCCTATTCAGCTTACCGCTTAAATCAAATATTAGCTTGCTGCTTAAGGGTACAGCAGCTTAAAAGTAAATGTAAGATCTATCTAAAAACATGCGCAATATGTTGTGTAAATTAGATAAAATTATATATTTGGTGAGGATTGATGTAATAACACGATTATCAGAATATTAGGGGCTTGTGCCGGCCCTAAAATAGTGTTGTAACAATAGCTTAACTCCAGGTTATTTCTGCTACAGATAAATACAGGCTGTTTATCTGTAGCAGAAAGATATTTTTTCAAATTCTCTTTAGTGCCTTATTACCAAAGCAGTAGCTTTTAACGGCTGTAATAAGGAACAAGTACAAAGCTTTCAGGGTGTATCAGGATTATCTTATAGCAAGATAATTTTAAAATATATACAACAAGTCGCTTACCATTCTTTATCCACCAAACAATTTTAATCATTTAAGCTTATGAGAAATTTCAAACTCATTTTTTGTCTGCTTTTCACCTGGCTTGGTTTGCTGCAAGTAATAGATGCCCAGGCACAAAGTCAAATAACCGGCAGGGTAAAGTCAGCCGCTGGTGAAAACCTGCCGGGCGTTACCGTGTTATTAAAAGGCACCACTACGGGTACTACTACCGATGCGAATGGCACGTATAACTTAAGCGTACCGGTAACCAGCGGCACCCTGGTATTTTCTTTTATTGGGTATACTACCTTAGAAAGAAATTTCGCTCAACCCGGCACCTTAGACGTAACGCTGGCCACAGATGCCAAAGCCCTCGACGAAGTAATCGTAACGGCTTTGGGAATAAAGCGCGAAGCAAAGAAACTGGGCTATGCCACTTCTACCGTTAACACCGACCAAATAACTACTACCCGCACCACCAATGTGGGCAACAGCCTGGTAGGCAAAGTGGCGGGCTTAAACGTGCAGGCCCCGCCCAGCGGCCCGGGTGGTTCCTCAAAAATCCGAATCCGGGGTCAATCTTCGTTTGGGGCTAATAATTCGCCATTAATTATTGTAAACGGCGTACCCATTAATAACTCAACCGGTGGCTCGGCAAACAGCGGTGGGACCGGTTTTAACGGCGAAGCCCGTACCGATACCGGCGACGGCCTGCAAAGCATTAACCCCGACGATATTGAATCGATGACGGTGCTGAAAGGAGCGGCAGCCGCGGCGCTTTATGGTTTTCGGGCGGCCAATGGGGCTATTATTATTACTACCAAATCGGGTAAAGGCCAAACCGGTATCGGGGTAGAACTTAACTCTAACTTTCAGGCCGATGAAGCTTTAGATTATACCGATTTTCAGTACGAATACGGCCAGGGAGAAAATGGCATTAGGCCCCAGGTGCTGCAGGGCGGGCCCAATGCGGCCCGAGGCGCATCTACCGGTACCGGCACCTGGAGTTTTGGCGAACGGTTCGATGGGAAGCCCACTATTTCGTTCGACGGCCAGACGCACCCGTACAGCCCTTACCGCGACCGGGTAAAAGATTTTTACCGCACCGGCACCACCTGGACTAATTCGGTGGCTTTATCGGGTGGTAATGAAAAAGGAAATTTCCGGTTGTCTTTCGCCAATACCGATGCCAACAGCATTATACCAAATTCTGAGTTTCATAAAAAAATAATGAATTTTGGCTTAACCTACAGCCTCACCGATAAGCTTTCTACCCAGTTAAACGCCAACTACTCTAACGAGTACAACCGCAATCCGCCGGTAGTAGCCCAGCAAGATTACAATATTAACCAAACGCTTTATACCATTGCCAATAGCTTAGATGTAGCCTGGCTGGAGGCCGCTTACCAGGATGAAAATGGCAACGAAATATTCCCTTCACGGTTTACCAACCGGACTAACCCATACTGGACCATTAACAAACGTTTAGAAGAAAACCGGCGCGATCGTATTTTTGGCAATGCTTCTATTCGGTACCAGTTTACGCCTTGGTTGTACGCCCAAGGCCGGGTAGGGCAGGATTATTTTACCAACCCGTATAATGCCAACCGGCCAACCGGTACTGCTTTTTTAACGGCAGCACCCGTTGGGTTTAACGGCAACTTTTACCAGCGCGAAAATACTTTCCGGGAACGCAACTTAGATTTTTTGGTAGGCGCTAACCGCGAATTTGGCAAGTTTGGCATTGATTTAACCGTGGGCGGCAACTCCATGGATATTAAAACCACCAGCCTGGGTACTTCGGTAACAAACTTCTACGTGCGCGATTTATACACCATTGGCAATGGCCAGGTAAAAGAACCGCAGGCTTCTTACTCGCAAAACCGGGTTAATTCCTTATTTGGTACCGTCGATTTCTCGTTTAATAATTATTTGTTTTTAAACTTAACGGGCCGCAACGATTGGTTCTCTACGCTTAATCCGGAATCTAACAGCTATTTGTACCCCTCTATTAGTACCAGTTTTGTGTTTAGCCAGGCTTTTACTACCCTGCCGGCCTGGTTAAGTTACGGTAAAATACGAGCGGCTTACGCCGAGGTGGGTGGTGCCACCGACCCTTACCAAAACGCGCTGTTTTATAACATTAACGCCAATCCTTTATCGGTAAACGGTACTAATTACGCTTTAGGTAATATTTCGGGCTTAGTAAGTCCTAACCAAAATTTAAGGCCGTTGAGTGTAAAAGAAGCCGAGGCCGGTTTAGAACTAAGAACTTTAGACAGCCGCGTTAACCTGGATATTAGCTTTTACCGCAAAAACACCGTCGATGAAATCTTGAACGTGGATATTTCGAATACATCGGGTTTTAACCAAACCAAAGTAAACGTTGGTCAGCTCCGGAATCAGGGTATAGAAGCCATGTTAACCTTAGAACCGGTGCGTACAGAACCCATTACCTGGACAAGTACTTTCAACTTCACCATTAACAAAAGCGAAGTACTGGAATTGGCTAATAACCAAACCCGTTTCGACGTGGCTAATGCCCAAGATTTAGGTGCCTTTATTGGTTACGTGTCGCATGAAGTAGGTAAACCCTTGGCTTCCTTACGCGGGTTTGATTACCGTCGCGATGATCAGGGCCGAATTTTAACTTCTAACGGGCGGTTTGCTCAGGGTAACCTAATAACCTACGGCAGTGCTATTCCTACCCATACCGGCGGCTGGTTAAATACCGTCACTTTTAAAGGCATTCGGTTATTTACCCAAATAGATTTTAAAGCCGGTCATAAATTAATTTCTAACTCCAACTTTAACTGGATGCGGCATGGCTTGCACAAGGCTTCGTTGGTGGGTCGCGAAGGAGGGGTGGTAATGGCCGGTGCGGTAAATGCCGATGGCTCACCTAATACCGTAGCAGTACCGGCGCAGGAATTTTATAATAATTATCGGAGCGTAAATGTTACCACGCCATTTGTGTATGATGCCAGCTTTGTGCGTTGGCGCACCGTTTCGCTGGGCTACGATTTCTCGCGGTTTGTGAGCAAGTCTTTTGTAAAAGGTTTGGCGGTGAATGCTTTTATTAATAACGTTTTAATTATTAAAAAACACGTCGATAACCTGGATCCCGAAACCCAGTTTTCGGCTTCTGACCTGAATACGGGGCTGGAGGCGCACGCGCTGCCTACTACCCGCAGCTATGGTTTAAACTTAAATATTAAGCTTTAATTTTATGAAGAAAAATATAGCCTTAGCACTGGTTGCGTTGCTTTTAAGCGTAAGTAGCTGCGATAAAGATTTTGAAGAAATAAATACCAACCCCAACCTGGCTACCGACCTGGACCCGGTTTATTTGTTAAATAATGCCCAGTTTAGTTCGGCCAATTTTGCCACCCACCATTACGAAGGCCAGATTGTGCAGCAACTAAATACGCCTTATACCGGCACCTTAGAGGCTGGTAACCACAACGTGCTGAACGATGCCAACACCCGCACCTTGTGGAACGGCCTGTACGAAGGACCCATCCGGAATACCGTGGCGATTATTGAAAAAACCAAGGATCATCCGGCCATGAGTAACTTGTATAACATGGCCCGCATTGTGAAAGCCTATAATTTTTTAGTACTGGTAGATACCTACGGCGATATTCCTTATTTCGAAGCCGGCAAAGGGTTTATATCCAGCACTTATTTGCCTAAGTACGACGACCAGAAGCTTATTTATGATGATTTGCTGAAAGAGTTAGACGAAGCGGCGGTAGCCCTGGATGCGGCCAAACCCAGTGTAACCGGCGGCGATATTTTCTACAATGGCAATATTGGCAGATGGAAAAAACTGGCTAATTCGCTTTTACTGCGCGTAGCCATGCGCTACACCGAATCGGAGCTATCCAAAGCCGACCAGTGGGTAGATAAAGCTTTTGCCCGAGAATTAATGACTTCTAACGACGATAATGCGGTGGTTCGGTTTAATGCGCCGGCTTACGTGCATCCTACGCCCGCGCAGCTTACCAGTACCGAAAAATCTAATTATTTTGCCGGGGAGCCTTTCGTGAATTTCATGAAAACGAATAACGATCCGCGGGCGCCGTACCTATTTGTGCGATATTCTGCCCCGGGCACCGATAACGGCGGAATCATGAATACCAACCTGGCCGATCAGTTTGGTTTGCCTTTCGGTTATTCAGATGTAACCATAAAAAACGCACCTGGCTGGCGCGGCGCTTTTACAGAATATTCCCAATTCCGGAGAAATACCGTTCTAAACCAAAGTTCGCCGGAGTTTTTGGTAACCCACGCCCAAACCCAATTATTATTAGCTGAAGCGGCGCACCGCGGCTTTATTTCGGGCGATGCCAAAACTTACTACGAAACCGGTGTTAAAGCCCACATGGATCAGATAAAGGGTTACGATGCCAACATAAATATTTCCGACGCCGAGAAAAATGCTTATTTACAACAACCAGGCATTCTGTTTAATCCGGCCAATGCTTTAGAACAAATTAATACGCAATATTGGGTCGCCTCTTTCCGGAGTTGGTCCGAAGCCTGGGCTAACTTCCGCCGTACCGAATTGCCACGTTTGCAACCCATTAATTATCCCGGCGAAGATCCTTCGGTTAAGGGCAACTTTATTCGCCGTTTAGTATATCCCAACCGCGAAGTATCGGTGAACCAGGCCAACGTGAACGAAGCCATAAGCCGCATGGGCCCAAATGCTTTAGGAACCCGCTTATTCTGGGATGAATAATTAAAGAATTTACCTGCCCGGCAAATTAATACCGGGCAGGTTTTGTATTTTTCTTTTTAAAACAATATTATTTAGGTTAAATAATATTGGCGGGGCAAGTATCAGGTTTTCGGGTTTTATAAGTCTGCTGGGTATCCGCCGCAAAAGAATAAAAGCTCAATTACGCACCACAAATAATTCTTAATCATGAAAAGCATTTTACAACAAATTATTGCCCAAACCAAGAAACAAGAAAAAGCAGAGGCCGCCGCCCAGCAACAGGAAATAAATAATCCGCAAACGCAGGATAGCCGCCGGGATTTTCTGAAAAAAACCGCTTTGGGCGGTATTGCGCTGGGTGGTTTTATGTCGGCTTCTATTGAAGATACCCTTGCCCAAACTACTTCTAAGGTTAAGCGGGCTTCTAACCCGTCGCAGCTAAAAATTACCGATATGCGCTATGCGCTCACCAATGTTATGGGCGGTACGGCCATTATCCGGATAGATACCAACCAGGGTATTTATGGTTTGGGCGAGGTAAGAGACGCGGCAGATGTGCGGTACGCGCTTTTCCTGAAAAGCCGCATATTAGGCGATAATCCGTGCAACGTAGAAATGATTTTTAAGAAAATCAGGCAGTTTGGTGGGCAAAGCCGCGCTGCGGGTGGCGTGTGTGCCGTTGAAATGGCGCTTTGGGATTTATGCGGCAAAGCTTACAACGTACCAGCCTGGCAATTATTAGGTGGCCGCTACCGCGATAAAATAAGATTATACGCCGATACGCCCGAAGCGGGCTCCGTGGAAGAACAAACCAAATTAATAAACTACCGGGTAAACGACCAAGGTTATACCTGGCTTAAGATGGACGTTTCGATTGGGGAACTGAAAGGTAAGCCCGGCACACTGGTAAACTCTAAATTTTGGGAAGATTCCAGGGGCAATCTGGCGCAATGGGGCGACCAGGCTAATCCCATGTCATACGCCAACGCGGTGCATCCATTTACGCAGATTCAAATAACCGAAAAAGGCCTGGAAGAACTATCGAATATTGTCGATCATACCCGCAAATTAATCGGCTACGATATTCCGCTCTCCACCGACCACTACGGCCATTTCGACTTAAATAACGGTATTAGGTTAGGCAAAGCCTTGGATAAATATCGCCTGGCCTGGTTCGAAGATGTGGTTTCTTGGGAATATACCAACCAATGGAAAACCATAACCGATGCTTTAGAAACCCCCACTACTACTGGCGAAGATATTTATTTGCTCAAATATTTTAAACCCCTCATCGATATTCACGCCGTAGATATTATTCACCCGGATTTAGCCAGTTCGGGCGGTTTGCTGGAAACCAAGCGTATTGCTGATTACGCCGAAGAAAACGGCATTGCCATGGCCATGCACCAGGCCGGCACCCCGGTATCTTTTATGGCTTGCGTACACTGTGCCGCCGCTACCCAAAACTTTTTGTCGCTGGAACACCACTCCGTGGATATTCCGTGGTGGGAAAGTTTGGTAAAAACCACCGATGGCCGGCAATTAATAACCAAAGGTTACGCCAATGTGCCGCTTTCGGCCCCCGGTTTGGGCATTGAACTAAACGAAGATGTAATACGGCAACACCTGCACCCCCGCGATAAAAGCTTTTTTGCCCCCACCAAAGAATGGGACGAAAGACGTTCGGTGGACCGGATTTTTAGCTAGGAAAAGCGCAGGCAGCGCATGTCTATTAATATTTATCTGTTGCTGGCATCTAAATTTAGGTGCTCTTTTTTACCTTTCTATATACAATAAAGGTGCAATTAGGAATTAATATTCAGGATTAAATTTTTCCGGTGTAACGTTCCTGTTCTGCTGAAAGGCGAATTAGAATTTATATTTTAGATAATTAAACAGCGAAAGAAGTTCTTAGAGAGTAAAATAATATCAAAAAATAATAATGAATAAAAAACTATTACTGATTCCCGTTTTTGTTTTAGCCGGATTTTTTGCGAAGGCCCAACGGGTAGGTTCTTCGCCGGAATACGTTAAAACCTTAACCGCCAATTGGAAAGGCGAACGCACCCCGGATGGCCGCCCGAAAGTACCCGATTTGGTTCTGGACCGCTTACAGAATTGTACGCTTGAACAAATTTGGGGGTACTTAGGCAACAAAGGCTACCGGAACCAGGTCGAGAAAAACTGGGTAATTCTGAAGCCGGGCGAAACCATGACCGGCCGGGTAGTAACCGCCCAGTTTATGCCAACCCGCCCTGATTTGGATAGTTTGGTAAGAGCACAAGGCAAAGCCGAAGGCCGTTCGCAAAAAGGCGGTATCAATATTTGGCCGATAGATATTTTAACCAAAGGCGATGTGTACGTGGCCGATGGTTACGGCAAAATAAAAGACGGTACCTTAATTGGTTCCAGTTTGGGTAACGCCATTTACGGCAAAACCGGCAAAGGTGTAATATTTTACGGCTCCGTCCGGGATATGCAGGAACTAAAAGATACCAAAGGCTTTAATGCCTGGGTAAAAGGCCACGACCCGTCTTACATTAAAGACATGACGCCCACTTCTATTAACGCGCCCATCCGGGTTGGCGAAGTAACCGTATTTCCGGGCGATGTGGTGTTTGCGAACGAGTACGGCGTAGTTTTTATTCCGGCGCATTTGGTAGAAGGGCTGGTGTCGGCCTCCGAAATGACCGCCCTGCGCGACGAATTTGAGCGGGTACTGCTGCAACAAGGTAAATATCCTTCCGGGGAAATCCACGGCGATTGGTCGGATAAAATTAAAGAAGATTTCCGGAAATGGGTAGCCAAATACCCCAAAAAATTAGCCATCACCCAAAAAGACATAGAAGCTTATTTAGCCAAAGGCCATTAAACCAATTCCTAAAAAAATTCAGCTATACCTATTTTATCAATGCTATCAGAAGATTAAGAGCAATGTTGCTCCCATAAGTTAGTAACTACGAATGTCCCCCTTTGGAGGGGGCAGGGGGAGGATTTACACCTGCAGATAATATTTTAAAGCTATAAATGCTTGAACAGTAACTTACTAAGATTCTAAGCAGCATTATTATAATTACGACCTGATTCAGCTTAAACCATTTTGTAAATCTATTTACTTTAATTCAATTTAGCTTATATAATGAAATTTAAAACTTCCGGCTTATTAATGCTACTCGCTATAATTTGCTTCCCCAGCTTGCTGTTTGCCCAAACCATACCTAAAGACGAATTAATATTTCTGACCTCGGCGTGGAAAGGTGAACGCTTCGCGGACGGGCGACCTAAAATTGCGGACGATTTATTGGAGAGAGCGAAAAAAGTAGGAATTGCCGATGCCTGGACGGTACTCAAAAACGAAGGCTATACCAACCAGTACGAAGGCAACTGGAAAACTGTAAACGACGAAGTACCGGTAGTTGGCCGGGCCGTAACGGCCATGTTTATGCCCAGCCGACCCGATGTAGAAAAAAATATTAAAGAGCGGGGTACTACCAAACAAGGCCGCAAAGGCGCTACCAATTCATGGCCCATAGATGTTCTAACAAAAGGCGATGTGTACGTGGCCGATGGATTTGGCAAAATTGGCGGCGGAACCCTCATGGGCGCAACTTTGGCTAATTCTATTTTTACTAAATCTGGCAATGGCGTGGTATTTAATGCATCAGCCCGCGATTTAGAAGAAATTCAAACCATAAAAGGCTTTAACGCTTTTGTGCGCGATTGGCATCCTTCGTTTTTAGAAGAAAGTGTACTAATGGGCTTAAATACGCCTATAAGAATTGGAATGGTAATGGTAATGCCCGGCGATTTGGTAATAGCCAAGCGCGAAGGCGTGCTTTTTATTCCGGCGCATTTAGCCGACCAGGTAATTAGTACCGCCGAATTTGTGACGCGTAAAGATAAATTTGGCTTCGAAATGGTTAAAACCGGGCGTTACACGGCCGGCCAGATAGACAGCCAATGGAACGACCAGCTAAAAAACGATTTCCTGAAATGGTTAGGCAGCCATCCCGAAATGGGCACCATGACCAAAGCCGAACTGGATAAAGTAATGAGCAAAAGAACCTGGTAAGCAGGTAGATTTATTGCGGATTGCTGCTTACGCGTTCTAGCTTAGAACCTTTATTTAGTAACCGGTTGCGTCCAGGCGGTTTCCAGGTCACCATCCTGGAAAGGGTTACGCTGGAGTTGGGAAGAAATAATTTTGGCGCGTACGTAAAGGTCTTTTGTTTGTAGTTGGTAGCTAGCTTTGGTGCCTTTTACTTCTTTTAAGATGCGGCCCGCTTTGCCAGTGCCTTCACCAGCCTCGTTAGGCCCCCAGAACTGAATGGTATAATCAACGCCGGCTTTTGGTTTTACCTGTACTTCTAATTTTCCTTTTTTGTAAGTTACATCTTTCAGTTCTACACCGGTACTAGCGTAAAAATCGCCGGCTTCCATGGCTGCTATTAAGGCAGCGGGCGTTAGTTCTTTGGCCTTTACCATTATCCAGCCCCGGCCCGTATTACTCAGGCCAACTTTGTGCTCCAGGTAGTTATGCGAGTCGTCGGTAGCTAAGCCGTAAAGCAGCGGTTTGCCTTGTTTAATATAATGGGTCAGCAGCCGGTCCCAGAGTTCTTCCATGCCTATGGTTACCGAATCGCCGTAATTATGCACGTGCGGATGCCCGTTGTACACCTCAAAAAAGCGCTCACCTTTCAACTCTAACATATCTTCGGCTTTAATGGCCCAGCCAAAATTAGGATGATTAATATGCGGGAACATGGGCTGGCCGGTTCGTTGGCGTTGCTCATACACCTGGTTTAAATTATTCTGCATTACTTCCGCCACACTGTTACCGCCTTGCCCTTTAATTAATTCTTTTACATTTATAGCGTTTATGTGAATGGGTTTGCCTTTGTAACCATCGGTAATTTCTTCGGCCTGAATAATTAAAAATTTGTTTTTCTCTTCGAATAAAGGCCGGTATTCGTCCAGGGTTTTCAGCTTAACACTAATTTTACCCGCCGAATCGGTTTTGTAGGTAACCCATTTTTCGCCGTACTTAGCTAAATATTCCTGAAATCGTTTTTGCCGGAAAGGATGCGCCGGAATTTGTTTCCAGAACTCGCCCTGCGCCAGAATATTATGGTCCGAAAGCGCAATAAAATCATAGCCATTGGTTTTGTACCAATCCATGATCATTTCCGGAAAATCATCGCCATCGCTCCAGTAAGAGTGACTATGCGTATTGCCTTTGTACCATTTTGCTTTAGCGGACTGAGCTAGCGTTTGGGTTACCGGCAGGCAAAAAAATATTAGTAACCAGCAAGCTAATATTTGTTTTTGTTTTTGCATAGTTCTGATTAAGTTTGGTTAGGGTATTAGTTGGCATTATGGTTTATGCTTCCGTCTAATTTACTAGCCTAAATAAATTTAGAAAGCTTTTGCTAAAAATAACCGGGTTTGCTGGTATTAATATAAACCAATAATAAATATATAATTTAAGCGCTCGGCAATATTTGCTGCTTTCGTTTAAAATATCCGAATATTAACTTACAAAAAAGATTGTTATGCTGCACCTTTTCGTTTTATGCCAATTGTTGTTAAAGTGGATATTTTTGGCCGAACCAACGCCCCGCTTCGAAGCCCAAACCATTGATGCCAATATTGCCATTGGCTACGGCCTGGCGCTGGAAGATGTGGACGGCGATGGTAAAACCGATATTTTGCTGGCCGATAAAAAGCAATTTGTGTGGTACCGCAACGGCGACTGGAAGCGGTTTGTAATGGTAGAAAACTTAACCGAAAGCGATAATGTGTGCCTGGCGGCCCGCGATTTGGATGGTGATGGCAAAGTAGAAGTAGCAGTAGGTGCCCAGTGGAACCCCGGTGAAACCAGCGACTTAGCTAAATCCGGATCGGTACATTATTTAATTCGCCCGCAAGACCCAACCCAGAAATGGGAAGCTGTAGCATTGCCCCACGAACCTACGGTACACCGGATGCGCTGGGTTAAATCGGCGGAAGGAACTAATTATTTGGTAGTGTTGCCGCTGCACGGCCGCGGCAATAAGGGTGGCGAAGGTGCAGGGGTAAAAGTATTGGCCTATAAAATACCGCAGAACCCCCGCAGTTCCTGGGCTACCGTTACGCTGGATGATGCTTTGCACATGACGCATAACCTGGACGTGGTAGAAACAAAATCGCCGCAACGCACCGACCTGTATATTGCGAACAAGGAGGGGGTAAGATTAATTTCGAATTTTAATGATAAAAAAATTACTGGTAAAGCGGCTCAAATTACCGGGGTAGAGCAGGGCGCCGGCGAGGTGCGGGTAGGTAACCTGGGCAACAACCAAAAGTTTTTAGCTACCATTGAGCCTATGCACGGTACCACTTTGGCGGTTTCGGTGCTCGGAAAAAATACTACCCGTAAGGTGCTCGACGAAAACCTGAAAGACGGCCACGGACTAGCTACCGCCGATTTATTGGGCTTAGGCCGCGACCAGGTAGTAGCCGGCTGGCGTGTTCCCAACGCTGAAAATAAAGTAGGTGTTAAGCTTTACGTTCCTACCGATAAAACCGGTACGCAATGGCAAGCGCATTGGATAGACGATAACGGCATGGCCACCGAAGACCTACGGGTGCAGGACTTAAACGGCGACGGTAAACCCGATATTATAGCGGCCGGCCGGGCAACTAAAAACTTAAAAATTTACTGGAATAGGTCTAAGTAGCTCAGCTAAACATAAGCTACATTAAACTTTAAAGTAGGATATAACACAAAGGAATGCCATTTACCTTTTCACATCCGGCAATAGTATTACCATTTACATGCTTGCCCCGGCAATGGTTCTCGTTAACCGGACTAGTAATTGGCAGCCTGGCTCCTGACTTTGAATATTTTCTGAGAATGCAAGTTAAAAGTGATTACAGTCATACCGTTAGTGGACTTTTTTATTTTGATTTACCCCTAGGACTCTTTCTTGCTTTCATCTTTCACAATATTGTTAGGAACGCCTTATTTGAAAATTTGCCGACAATCTTAAAATCAAGGTTGATATTGTTTAAACAGTTTGACTGGAACAAATATTTTAGAGCTAAATGGTTTGTAGTGGCGATTTCAATTTTAATAGGCGCTGCTACCCATTTATTCTGGGACAGTTTCACGCATGAGCATGGCTATTTTGCTAGGGTAATTCCTAGCTTAACTGAAACTATTGAGATTTCCGGAAACTACATTCCAATTTTCAAAATATTACAGCATACAAGCACTTTGATTGGTGGGTTGATAATTATTGCCTCCCTAATTCATCTACAGGCTAATAAATATGTAGTTGGGCAATTTAATTTCAAGTATTGGGGCCTCTTTGCGGCTTTTACCTTAACAATTATTGGTTCTAAACTTTTAAGTGGTCTTAACTTTAAGATGTACGGTCACCTAATTGTTACAGGTATTTCGGCTGTGCTAATTGCTTTAACATTAACGCCACTAATAATCCAGCAGAAAAATAATTAGCATTAAATTCAACTGGAAAGTTTTGCTTGGTTGAAGTTAAGATAGCACGTCGTTGGGGTTATGAGCAAATATTCCTGACAACCATGAAGTACTTATGGGTTGTCATTAAATTTTAACCTGATTTCTGATAATCTTAGATTGTTGACATGTAAATAGTTGTTTAACTAAGTTTATTAAAGCTGTTAAGCAGCAAATATCCAGGTGCTTAGGCTGTATTAGCGATTGCGAATAATATTTATTTGTTAGGTGTATTTTTAGTAATATTCATTGTTTATAATTAAGAAAATATAGTATTTTTGGAAATTGTATAACTAACAATAAGACGATCGTCTTTTTACAAACATTATCCACTCAATTCACCCATGTCAACTTCTAAAATTACCTCGCGGGTATGGCTTTATTTGCTGTGCCTGATCGGGGTTTCTGTGGGCTTATATTCCTGCTTAAGCTCCAAAGGTACCAGTGCCAGTACTAAAACACCCCGCATCTTAGTTTTTTCTAAAACTGCCGGCTGGAAACACAGTTCTATCCCTAATGGTGTTGCGGCCTTGCAAAAGCTTGGTCAGGAAAACAATATTCGGGTAGATACCACCAAAAATGCCCGCTATTTTACGCAGGATAGTTTACAGAATTACCAGGCGGTAATATTTTTAAGTACCACCATGAACGTACTGAATGCCCAGCAGCAGGTAGCCTTTGAGCGTTACATTCAGGCGGGCGGTGGCTTTGTGGGTGTTCATGCCGCTGCCGATACCGAGTACGAGTGGCCCTGGTACAATAAACTGGTAGGCGCTTATTTCGTGAGCCACCCGCATAACCAAACGGCCACGGTAAATGTGCTGGATAAAAGCCATCCGGCTACTGCCGGTTTACCCGATAAATGGCAGCGCCTGGACGAGTGGTACAACTACAAATCCATCAACCCCAACATAAAAGTGCTGGCCAACCTCGACGAATCTACTTACCAGGGCGGCATTAACGGCGAAAAGCACCCGATTATTTGGTACCACGATTACGACGGCGGCCGCTCTTTTTACACCGGCTTAGGCCATACCGAAGAAAGCTACGTCGACCCGGTATTCCTGGGCCATTTGCTGGGCGGCCTGAAGTACGCGATGGGCGACGGCAAGCCGCTGGATTACCGCAAATCTTACGCAGTGTTGGTGCCGGAAGAAAACCGCTTTGTACGTACTACATTGGTTAACGACCTGAACGAGCCGATGGAATTGGCAGTAGCCGCCGATGGCCGGGTATTTTACGGCGAACGCAACGGAAAATTATCGGTTTACAACCCAACTAACCGTCAGGCCGGGTTGGTGCATCAGTTTCCCGTGGAAACAAAAGAAGGCTTTGGCTTGCTGGGCTTAACCTTAGATCCGGATTTTAAGCAGAATAATTTTATTTACGTTTTCTATTCGCCCAATAAAGAAAAGTACAAGCACTACATTTCCCGGTTTGTGGTGAAAGCCGATAATACTTTGGATGTTGCTTCCGAAAAAGTTTTGATTCAGGTTCCGGTTGAAATGGAAGCCAGCGCTCACCACGGCGGCTCTTTGGCTTTCGATAAAGATAAAAACCTGATTATTGCCACCGGCGACAATACCGTTCCTTTCCAATCGAATGGCCACGCCCCGATTGACGAAATTCCGGGTCGGATTATTTACGATGCCCAGCGTTCGGCGGGTAACACCAATGATTTACGCGGTAAAATATTACGCATTCACCCGGAAGCCGACGGCTCTTACACCATTCCGGCCGGTAATTTATTCCCGAAAGGTACGGCCAACACACGCCCAGAAATTTATACCATGGGCTTGCGCAACCCGTACCGCCTGGCCGTACACCCATCGGGTAGTATTTATTGGGGCGAAATTGGCCCGGATTCTGGTAAAGACAGCGAGTTACAAGGCCCTAAAGGTTACGACGAGTTTAACCAGGCCAAAAAAGCCGGTAACTTCGGCTGGCCTTATTTTATCGGCGACACCAAACCTTATAACGATTACGACTTTGCGACTAAAACCGCTGCTGGTCCTTTTAATGCAACTGCCCCGGTAAATAATTCGCCTAATAACACCGGTTTAAAAAACTTGCCACCGGCCCAAAAAGCCATGATCTGGTACCCGTACGATGTATCGCCGGAGTTTCCGGAACTGGGTAATGGTGGACGCAGCGCCATGGCTGGTGAGTTTTATCAATTTAATAAAAACGCTGCCTCGGCGGTTAAATTCCCGGAATATTACGACAAAGGCTTATTTATTTTCGACTGGATGCGCAACTGGGTAAAAGTAATTCGCTTGGACGAAAACGAGAACTACCAGCGTACCGAAGATTTTCTGGCCTTCACCGGTAATTTTAAACGGCCCATAGATTTAGCATTTGGCCAGGATGGGGTGCTATACATGCTGGAATACGGTTCGGTGTACGGGATTGATAACGAAGATGCGCGTCTGGTTAAGTTTGAGTTTAATCCGGGCAACCGTGCCCCGGTAGCCAAAGCAACCGCTTCCGATTCGATTGGCGTGGCTCCGTTTAAAGTAACTTTCTCCAGCAAAAAGACTTATGATTTCGACGAAGAAGACAAAGTAACTTACCAGTGGCTGTTCGACGGCAAAACCGTAGGATCTACCCAGGCTAACCCAACATTTACCTACGAGAATAATGGCATTTACCAGGCCATTCTGAAAGTAACCGATAAAACCGGCGCGGTTGGTGCCGATACCATTGAAGTAAAAGTAGGTAACTCCTTGCCGCAGGTAGTTATAAATACTAGCGGCAACCAGACCTTTTACTGGGACAATACCCCCCTGAAATATTCCGTTAAAATTACCGACAAGGAAGACGTAAAAATCGACCCGAAAAAAGTACAGGTATATTTTGATTACAACGAGCAGCCCACGAAAAACGAAGCCTTGGTAGGCCACCAAATATTGAGCACCCAGGAAACAAATACCTTGGGCAAAACCCTGATTGCCGGCAGCGACTGCAAAGCCTGCCATACCCTGGATAAAGTTTCGGTTGGCCCCTCGTTTACGGCGGTTGCACAACGGTACAAAGGCGACGGCGGTGCAGTAGAACGGCTGGCCAAGAAAATTATTCAAGGTGGCGGCGGTGTTTGGGGCGAACACGCCATGAGCGCGCACCCGCAGGTTTCTAACCAGGATGCTTCCGAAATGGTAAAATATATTTTGTCGTTGGCCCAAGCTAAAAAGCAGCGCGCCAATTTGGCCACGCAGGGTACCGTAAACTTTACCGAACACGTAGGCAAGCGTCAGCGGGGGCAATATATTTTATTAGCTGCTTATACCGATAAAGGTGGTAAAACGGTTGGCCCTTTAACCAATAGCCAGGTAGTAGCCTTGCGCCCGGCCCGCCTGAATGGCTATGAAGCCGATTGGATGAACAATATTGACCGGTGGGGCAACAGCCTGGGTAATGCGCATAACGGATCTTTCCTGGTGTTTAAAAACGTAGACCTGACGGGAATTAGTAGTTTAACTTACCGTTTGGGTGCCAACGACCGCGACGGGCAGATTGAGGTACACCGGGGTTCGCCAAGAGGCCCGGTGGTAAGCACTACCGCTTTTACAGCCGCCGAAGCCAAAAATAAACGCCTGGAAGTTACCGGAACGGTTACGCCCACTACTGGTAAACACGATTTGTATTTTGTGGTAACCAAAAAAGACGGCCCTAATGATAACCTGGTTAACGTCGGCTCCATTCAGTTTAACAAATAAGGTGCAAGTTTAATCTATATTCAGAAAGCCATAATCTGCCGGGTTATGGCTTTCTTTTATTATTTACAGAATGCTTTTTTAGTGCCGCTGAATAGTATAATTTTGAATAATTTATTAGTTAAAGTTTAATACTTTGAAAAAATTAACAGTTTTATTATTTGCTTTTCTGCTGGGTGCCGGCCAGGTACTTTCGGTGCAGGGCCAGGAAAATACCTTTCCTGCTACTAATATTCCGCTTACCGATTTAAGTGCTTTTAAGCCGGTTACGAACAACTGGAAACTGGTAAGCGATGTTTATTTCGATGCTTTAAAAGCCGGCAAAACCAAAACCACACCGGGCACCGGCGTGTTGGTAAATAATCCTACCAAAACCGATAAGGGCCATTTATTTACCAATCTGGAGCACGGCGATATTGAACTGGAGCTTGATTTTATGATGGCGAAAAATTCTAATGCCGGGGTATATTTACAAGGCCGTTACGAAGTACAAATGTTCGATTCGTGGGGCGAACAAAACCCTAAGGTAACCGATATGGGTGCCATTTACGAGCGTTGGGACGAAAGCCGGCCTTCCGGACGTAAAGGATTTGAAGGGCACGCGCCGGCCCAGAATGTAGGCAAAGCACCGGGTTTGTGGCAGCATTACCGCATTGTGTTCCGGGCCCCCCGCTTTAACGCCCAAGGCCAAAAAACCGAAAACGCCCGGTTTATAGAAATAATCCTAAATGGTGTTACCCTACACAAAAACGTAGAGGTAAGCGGTCCTACCCGTTCGTCTGCTTTCGACGACGAAAAGCCCTTAGGCCCGCTTATGATTCAAGGCGATCACGGCGCCGTAGCTATCCGGAATATTAAATACATTAATTACGGTACCGAACTGGTAACTTTATCGGACCTGAAACTGCAATCTTACGAAGGCAATATTAAAACCCTGGAAGATTTTAATAAGCTATCGCCAACGGCCGAAATGGATATTGATGTGCTGGCGCATCTGGCCCCCGCCAGCCGCGATAAATTTGCCGGCAAAGTAACGGGTACCATAAATATTCCGGTTTCCGGCGAATATTTCTTTAACCTGAACCTGGCCTGGATTCCGATGGATACTAACCCCAATTATATTAACGGGGCCGGGGAATTAACCATTGGCAAAGACAAAGTACTTACCGTTAACGGCCGCACGGGCGTAGCTTCGGGCCGGATTAAGCTCGAAAAAGGCACGCACCCCCTAACGCTTACTTATTTTAAAAGTTCGGCTTACTGGTATGCCCGCAGCAACGATATTACCTTGTCGGTGGGTGGCCCCGGCGTAGCTTATACGGCCTTGCGTACGCCCTTGCGAGCCGAAGAGCCGGTAAGCCCAATTCTGGTAAAAGCGCCGAACGAACCAGTTATGTTAAGAGGCTTTGTAGACCATCAGGGCCGGAAACGAACCCATGTGATTTCGGTAGGAGAACCTGTGGGAACCAATTATTCTGTAGACCTGCGCCGGGGCGATTTTCTGCAAATCTGGCGGGGTAACTTTATGGAAGCAACCCCTATGTGGCACGGCCGCGGCGAAACCCAGTTGTCGGTACCAATGGGGAGTGTAATCCAGTTTTCCGGTAAACCATCGCTTACCTTTTTAGCCGATGCCAACGCCGCCTGGCCCGATTCTAATGCAAATTATACCTATCAGGGTTACGATGTTAGCAAAGCCGGACGGCCAATATTTAAATACGCCCTGGGTGGTGCCACCGTTCGGGAAGCTTTAGAGCCCGAAGACAATGGCCGGAAATTGGCGCATACTTTTACCGTAAATGCAGGTCAGGAAACAAAAGAAATCTGGTGCCGCGTAGCCGAAGGCAACGATATTACTAAACTCCCGAATGGCTTGTACGCCATTAATGGCAAACAATATTACATAGAACTTCCCGGCAAAGTAAAACCAATTATCCGGAGTACTTCCCAAAACACGAAAGAAATGCTGCTGCCAATTAAGGCAAAAAGTAATGCGGGGGTGGTAAAATATTCAATTGTGTGGTAAGGGTTTTAAATTTTGGAATACAGTAACATGAACATAAAAAGTAAATTAAACTATATAACCAGGGCAACCTTAATAGCGGCCGGACTCCTGTTCTTAAATAATGCGCCGGTGCTGGCCCAGGTTAAAAAAGTAAACCCCGAAACCGGCAGCAAGCAACCGGCACCGGCGCCTAAAGGTTTAGCCAAAATAGAACCCGCTCCCGCCAAAGAAGATGATTTTTACAAGCTGATTACCTTACCGGTACCCGAAGATATTATATTAGAAGTGGGCGGTATGGCTACTTTGCCGGATGGCAGCCTGGCCGTTTGTACCCGTCGCGGCGAAGTATGGTTAGTTACAAACCCAACTATTTCGGGTAAAGAAAAGCCCAGTTTTAAACGTTTTGCCTACGGCTTGCACGAGCCACTAGGTTTAGCTTACAAAGACGGTGATATTTACGTAACGCAACGTAGCGAAATAACGCGCCTCCGCGATTCGGACGGCGATGGTCAGGCTGACTCTTACGATAAAATATATTCCTGGCCTTTGTCGGGCAATTACCACGAATATTCCTACGGACCAACTTTTCTGCCGAACGGCAATATGCTGGTTACACTAAATGTGGGCTGGAGCAATAGTTTGGGTCACGGCGTAAGTTTGGTGCCCTGGCGCGGCTGGGCTTTAGAGATTACCCCTGATGGTCAGATGATGCCGTTTGCGGCGGGTATGCGGTCGCCGGCTGGTTATGGCTTCAATGCGGCCGGTGATTTCTTCTACACCGAAAATCAAGGCGACTGGGTAGGTTCTGGCCGGATTACGCACGTAGAAAAAGGCGACTTTGTGGGCAACGCCGAAAGTTTGCGCTGGACTGGTTTGCCCGATTCTCCTTTAAAATTAAAGCCTGAAGGCGTGCCCAACACCGGCGAGCCCCTGTACGATGTAGCCAAGCGGGTGCCGGAATTAAAAGCTCCGGCGGTGTGGCTGCCCCACGGCATTCTGGGTATTTCTACTTCCGGCTTACTCACCGATAATACCAACGGTAAATTCGGTCCGTTCCAAAACCAATTATTCGTCGGCGACCAGGGCCAGAGTAAAATAATGCGCGTAGACCTAGAGAAAGTAAAAGGCGCGTACCAGGGTGTGGTGTTTCCGTTCCGCGAAGGTTTTTCGTCGGGTATTCTGCGGCAGGTGTGGGGCAACGATGGCTCTATGTTTGTGGGCATGACGAGCCGGGGCTGGTCTTCTACTGGTAAAGAATTATTTAGTTTACAGCGCCTGGTCTGGACCGGTAAAACAGCTTTTGAGATGAAAACCGTACGCGCCATGCCCGATGGCTTCGAAATAGAATTTACCGAACCGGTTGATAAAGCGACAGCCGGCAATCCGGCTTCGTATAAGGTTACGGGCTTTAATTATAAATACCACGCTACTTACGGCAGCCCCGTAATCAATAATGCTGCTTGTCCTATTCGGGGCATTGTAGTTTCGGAAGACGGCCGCAAAGCCCGTTTGGCCGTAGATGCTTTGCGCTTGGGTTATATTCACGAAATTACTGCCGAAGGTGTAAAGTCGGTTAACGGGCGGCCTTTGCTGCACAACGTGGGCTACTATACCCTGAATAATTTGCCCGACGGGGAAAAACTAACCCTTGCCGCCTCTACCGCCGGCCACGACCATGCAGCCATGATGGCGGCGGCCAGAAAAACAACTCCTGCTAAAACCGCAACTGCAGCTAAGGCCAAACCGGCTACCAACGCCAGCACTGCTACCCGCAATACGGCCAAGCGGGTAACTGAACAACCTGCTTCCTGGAACGGCGAGGCTGATTATACCATTAATATTGGTACTAAACCGGGCCTCAAATTCGAGCCGTCGCAGTTTCAGGTGAAAGCCGGCAGCAAGGTAAAAGTAGTATTTATAAACGACGACGATATGCTGCACAATTTTGTGGTGGTACTGCCCGGCACCGCTATTCCGGTAGGTGAGCAGGCCATGAAATTAGGTTTGGAAGGTCAGCAGAAAAATTATATACCCAACACCGATAAAGTGTTGTACCATACTATTTTGCTGCAACCAAACACTACCGAAACTATTTATTTTACAGCCCCGGATAAGCCCGGCAACTACACTTACGTGTGTACCGTACCTGGCCATTTTTACGTGATGCAAGGCACTATGAAAGTAATAGGAAGGTAAAGGTTCTGCATTAAAAGATAGTTTAAGAGAAGCAATTTCTTTATACAAAAAGCATAAACTGGTAAAATATTCCGGTTTATGCTTTTTCTTTTTTGCTCAGTTGGTTATTGAATAATGCCAATGCTTCATGTCGATATTCCATAAATAACTTGAATTATCTGTTTATCTTTTGAAAGATTATATCTTTCAAGGCTCAGGTGCTAACTATCTTCTAAAGCCTAAGTTTGCTCCCGGCCGCGGGCCCCGTTTGGTCACTCGGGCTGTCTAAGCTTGTTTTCCTCGTACCTCGGAATGCTACGCACCACAACCTTAGAAGGCCCTCATCGCCCAAACTGCTGTAGTTTTCCAGTAGCTACGGTCTTAATAAATTTAAATTGTTGGTTAAGCGTCCAATCCAAGCTTATGTGCAACGTTCCGGTTCGGCCGAACTCCTTCCCTAATTTAGGGCTACGATTAGGACACAAAATGGAGCGGGGAGCTGTTGGGGGTAAATGGCAGATGCAATATTTAGCAATATTCGGATAGAGCGACGGGTCAAGCAAGTAGTAGAAAAGATAATAGAAAAGCAAAGTGTGGTGATACATCAGCTAAGTGCGAGCGAAGCCGAGCAGCGGAGTTACTACCGTCTGCTGCATAACCCCCGTTTGCAGACCAGTCAAATCATTTCGTACTTGCAAGCGGACTGTGCGCGGCAAGTGGAGGTGGGCGCCCATTATTTAGTATTTCAGGATACGACGCAGCCTAACTTTGAACGCAACCGGCGCAACATTTCCGACCAGCAGCAGCTCGGGGTGATTGGAGATAAGCAGTCCTTAGGCTTTTTCCTGCATCCTTCGCTGGTGGTGCAAGCGGATACTGGCCGCTGCCTGGGCTACAGCCATGTGCAGGTCTGGAGTAGAGAAGCAATGGCGCCAGAT
>NZ_VWSF01000017.1 GCF_008629685.1 Adhaeribacter rhizoryzae
TAGCCGCCAACCTTATTTATTTCCTCTTTGCTGCTTGACTACTGATTAGTAATAAGTAGTAGTTGTAAGAAGTAAGAACCTCAAGCCCCGGTACAGCAATGTAACGGGGCTTTTTGCTTTATAGGGAGATTGGGAAGGTTAAGAGGGGGGGGAAGTTATTAACCGCTCTTTAATATCCTGAAGAAGACTATAACGAAGTCTACTACAATTATGAACTTGGGGCTCTTGTAGTTTAAAAGACCTTAAATTATGATTCATAATAGACACTGCTAACCCGTTTTTTATTGGTGGTACGTTTCTGATGATACATTTTTAAGTTTTCATAGTCTTGAAAAAGCTTTCTTCCACTTGTCTTAATATAGTCTTTGTAAATCCGACTGCTCTGCTTCTCTTTTTTAATAAAACTTTAGTATATGAAAAGTGCTGTATCCTTTTTGCAGATGGAATTAAATATTTTTCACGCATACGAATAGAGCAAAATTTATTGAGTTTTGCTCTGTCTACTTATAATTCTCCGCTAGTTAAGGATAGTTGAGGTAAGGGGCCTAGATAGGCTCGTAAGTAATATCACGTACCTATAGCTGATTGGTTGCACTAGACAATGAGGGTCCGAATAAGAGATTTGCATAGATGCTTATTATGCTTGCTATCTTATTGCGGAAATAAAACTGGATCTAAACATTGATTATTTCGGAATGATTGGGATAATTTTGGGCATCGTGGTTGCGCATGAATTTTCCTGGCCGGTGACCAAGGTTATAACTGCTGCCGAAAATCAGCCAACAGTTGGCTACAGCCATAATGCCGTTTGTGGTGTCAGCATATTTTCCCTAATTGCTCTTGCTTTAACGCTACAACATGGTAGCCAATTCACGTTAGTAATAATAGTAAACTTTTCGCCCCGTTTCTGTTATTCTACACAAGAACACTATAGAAAACTCACTTACAACTGTCGCTTTAACATGGCAGAAGCGTTTTTGTCGGTAAAGTAAGTGTTTGACTTAGCGTTCTTGTATGGCTATTGTTATACAGCACACTTTTAAGTGTACTGACACGATTATATCGATTCTATCAATATATCTACTACATATTTGAATATTACGCCTTTCTACTCTGTCCTGACTTTATTTAAATTTTCATCGATAAAAGATGTAAGTATTTTTTTTTGAATACCAGTTCTGAACTGCTCGTCAGTTACATTGATGCAGCGGTTATTCCTCTTGCTCTAGATGGCTTCAGTTTGCTATTTTAAACATCCGTGCATTCTCAACTATAACAGAGCCGCGAGAGGGTGTTTAAAGGCCAATATGCCTTTATCTACTTCATCTTCTACCAACGGCTTGATGTTTACGCTAATTCTTTTAAGCCACTTCTCTGCGCCCTAAAACTTTACATCTGCTTAACGCTATTCGTATAAGCTTTATTCAGAAAGTTTATATTGTTAAAATAAAAAAGCCTCCCAGATATTATCTAAGAGGCTTTTTTATTTTACTTTTGTGAT
This sequence comes from Adhaeribacter rhizoryzae, assembly GCF_008629685.1. GTDB lineage: Bacteria > Bacteroidota > Bacteroidia > Cytophagales > Hymenobacteraceae > Adhaeribacter > Adhaeribacter rhizoryzae. The sequence continues at coordinate 1,502 of NZ_VWSF01000017.1, forward strand.
CCCGCTGGGATCACATACCTTTTAACTAACATTTACTTAAAATGCCTTTAATTATCAAATAAAGCTATTTTCTATAAATATTTTACCCTTTTTTTCTTATCTTTACTATACTTAATGGAACCTATAACGGAACCTAAATTATGAAAGTATGGCCACAGTAAAGCTGATTATCCGGGAAAATAAAATAAATTCAGAAGGATTATGTGTCATCTACGTTAAGTACACCCATAATCAAAACTATACCTTATTTAGCACCGGTGAGAAAGTTGCGCCGGAATACTGGGATGCTCGAAATCAAAAGGCAAGAAAGTCTTTACGGGGATTTAATGCCTTAAATGAAACCATCCAGGTTAAGGCTGAGGAAATTAAGGAAATTTCCCGTATTGCGAAGCAGAATAAACTAGACCCAACTTTAGAGCACGTTAAATCAGTTTGGAATTCTAAAAAGCCAAATTTTCCGGAAGTAAACAAAGATTTCTTCTCCTTATTTGAAAAGTATATACTGGAAACTGCCTCTTCTAAAGCCTACGGAACGAATAAGCATTATAAGTCCTCCCTCAACCATTTAAGGGAATTCTCTATTTCCAAAAAAATTAAAATCTCATTAGAAAAAATGAACCTGGAGTTCTACGATAAATTTATTCAGTTTCTTACAACTAATAAAAAAATGAGTGGTGGTTCAGTTAATAATCAGATAAAAAGGTTGAAGGTCTTTCTCGGTTATTTATATGAAAGAGGTATACATACCGATTTATCCTTTAAAAAATTTCAAAGAGTTAAGCAAAATGAATGTGATATTGTATACTTAACTCAATATGAATTAAATACTTTATATACTTATAATTTGGAAGGAAATAAAAGGCTTGAAAAAGTACGGGATTTATTTGTATTAGCCTGTACCACCGGTCTCCGTCATTCTGACTTTACCGCTTTGAAGCCGGAAAACATTAAAGAAAATTATATTACCCTTTCTACTCAAAAAACAAAGGACCCGCTAAAGATACCCCTTAATTATTATTCTAAAGCTATATTAGCTAAGTATGACAATAGCCCGCCAAAATTATCACAGCAAAAGTTTAATAATTATATCAAAGAGTTAGGTCAATTATGTGGAATAGATGAACCTACTGAAGTAATAAAGTATAACGGAAGTACCAGAATTAAAAATACCTCTCCTAAGTACGAATTGCTTACCAGCCATACTGGCCGGCGAACCTTTATCACTCTTTCATTAGAAAAAGGAATGAGAGCCGAAACTGTTATGAAAATAAGTGGTCATAAGGATACTAAAACTCTTATGCGCTATGTAAAAATAACAGATAAAGTTAAAGAAGTAGAAATGTTAAAGGCTTGGGACAATTTCAACACTGCTTAGCCAATATTTTAACCGGGCAACAATAATTTAAAATTATAAAAGATATAAATTACCAATTTAGTCGTTCACAAAATCTAAATCACCATTATAGTCTTCCCAGGTGCCATATTGCCCATCTGTTAACGCATCAAAAGCATCCTTTTCACTTTCTGCATAACTAAGAGAGCTATCACCATCAAAATTTTTTAAATACCTGGTTACTAATGTCAATTGTAAACTCAAATACTTATCGGTCAATTTAAACTTTACACACCAATCATAAACATATTTAGTTAATTCTTCTAATCCTAATTCAATTTGAAAATCCTTTTGGCAGAAAGACTCTAAAGATTTTTTATTTTCCCAATTTTGAATTATTAAATTATTTAGATTTAAAGAAGGAAATTTCTCCCTGTATTTAACATAGTCTTTCAAAGCTTGGTCCAAATTTGTTATTTCACTGAACAGAATAGATTCAACATTATCCGAACAGAATGGGGTCATAAAAGCATTAATACCATAGCCATTTTCAAAAAAGTAATCTTCATATTCAAAGTTTGAATAATCTATATCTACATAAAGAACTACGATAGCATCTCCAACCATTTTAAAAATATGGTGTTTTTTAAAAAAATAGTCCTCCTGATATTTACTAAATACCTTAAAATCATTAAAGTCAACTAATTTTATTTTAATTTTAACTTTCTTGTCAGAGGGTTTCACTAAATAATTCTTATTCAAAAAGCTATGAACTCTCTTAGAAAAATACCTAGCATAATAAAAGCCATTGTGTTGGCCTTTAAAGGATAGATTTTCTGAATTCCTTAAATAAGAGCTCTTTATTCTCGTAAATTTATTTCTATTGTAACAAATGAAAATATTACTGTTATAAGAATAAAAGTCTTCCCCTTTTTCGGCAACATTATCTCTAACCATATAGCAACTTTTAATTTTTAAGATATTTGAGATATTAGCTAACTTGGTATAGTTCTTACCTACAGCGTTTGGGGATAAACCAGAATTAGAAAGAAACTGAACTCCATCAAAACATTTTTGAGTAAGTGTAAAATTATGAATGTTAATAATACACCAACTTAAATAATTAACATTTTCAATACATACCTCCTCAACTATTTTGCCACAATATTTTCCAAAAGGTAAAATTGCATCTATGGTAAACAGAAGAAAGTCAGCATTTTTTAAGTTCTTTTTCATAGATTTAAGTACTCTTTATATTAAGATGTTAAAAATATAAAGGGGCTTGGTAAGATAGTTTGCTTTTAAAAAGGCTATTTAACTAAAATTGCATCCTCAATAATTTTATCATTAGGAACCGATTCTTCAACTGCCAATTCATTCAAAATAGAAGTTTCCTTTAGATAAGGTCTTTAAACAATAATCCCTTTATCAATAAAGCAAAATTTTATATATTTTCCGTTCTTTATTTTACTTTCCTGTATTTTGCTTATTTTAAGCTTTCGAAGCATGCTTAGCACTTAACGCAGCAGGTATAGCAACAATCGCTTTTTATTTTAAACACCTCTTATGGCAGCTTTAAGCTGGAACGAAGTAAAAGACCGCGCTGTGCGGTTTAGCAAAGAATGGGAAAACGAAACCAGCGAAGACGCGGAAGCCAAATCTTTTCTGGATGGCTTTTTTAACGTGTTTGGCATTACCCGCCGGCGCATGGCCGCCTTTGAACAGCGCGTAAAAAAAGCCGGCGACCGGGATGGGTTTATTGATTTGCTCTGGAAAGGCGTAATTCTGGTGGAAATGAAAAGCCGGGGCAAAGATTTAACCAAAGCCTATAAACAAGCCATTGATTATTTTCCGGGCCTGAAAGATTACGATTTGCCCAAATATATTCTGGTTTCGGATTTTGAGAAGTTCCGGCTCTACGACCTGGAAGAAAACACGCAGCACGAATTTTTATTAAAAGACTTTTACCAAAACGTAAAGCTGTTTGGGTTTATACTGGGCTACCAAACTAAGAGCTACAAGAGCGAAGACCCCGTAAATATTGAGGCCGCCGGGCGCATGGGCAAACTGCACGACCAGCTAAAAGCCATTGGCTACGAAGGCCACGAACTGGAAGTATACCTGGTACGCATCCTGTTTTGCTTGTTTGCAGAAGACACCAGCATTTTTGAGAAGCGGTATTTCCAGGATTATATTGAGCAGAAAACCGCCGAAGACGGCCACGATTTAGCGGCGCACTTGGCTCAGTTGTTTCATATCCTGAATACACCCCCTGAGAAGCGCCTTCGGAATATTGATGAGCACCTGAACGGGTTCCCATACGTGAACGGCAAGCTGTTTGCCGAATATTTGTCACCGGCCAGTTTTGACAGCAAAATGCGGGAGGTTCTGCTCAACTGCTGTGCCCTGGACTGGAGCAAAATATCGCCGGCTATATTTGGGTCGTTGTTCCAGAGCGTAATGAACCCGCAGGAACGCCGCAACCTGGGCGCGCACTATACCTCCGAAAAGAATATTTTAAAACTCATAAAGCCGCTGTTTTTAGATGCGCTCTGGCAGGAGTTTGAAAGCATAAAAACGAATAAAAACAAACTGCCGGAGTTTCATAAAAAACTAAGCACCTTAAAATTCCTGGACCCGGCCTGCGGCTGCGGCAACTTTTTAATTATTACCTACCGCGAGTTGCGCCTGCTCGAAATAGAAGTCTTGCGTGCCCTGAACAAAAGCGGCCAGGGCTGGCTAAATGTAAGCGATATTATCTGGCTCGATGTGGATATGGTGTACGGCATTGAGTACGAAGAATTTCCGGCCCGTATTGCCGAAGTAGCCATGTGGCTCATCGACCACCAGATGAACATGCGCATCAGCCAAGAGTTTGGGCAATATTTTGCGCGTTTGCCCCTGAAAAAATCCGCGAATATTACCCACGGAGATGCTTTAGCTATTGATTGGGAATCAATAATTTCTATTAACCAGCTTTCCTATATCTTAGGAAATCCGCCTTTTATAGGTTCCAAAATAATGAAGCAAAACCAGCGGGATGATGTAATAAGATTATTTGGAAATTCAGATAATGCTGGTGTTTTGGATTATGTAACCGGTTGGTATGTAAAAGCGGCTAAATATATTCAGAATACACAAATAAAAGTCGGTTTTGTTTCGACTAATTCCATTGTGCAAGGTGAACAAACCAGTATTTTATGGGGGCTGCTACTGAATAAATATAATATTAAAATTCATTTTGCGCACCGGACTTTTAAATGGAGCAATGAGGCAAAAGGTAATGCAGCCGTTTATTGCGTAATTATTGGCTTTGCTAATTTTGATGTAGCTAATAAATATATTTATGAGTACGAAAATATTAAAGGTGAGCCCCACGAAGTAAAAGCAAAGAATATCAATCCTTATTTGGTTGATGCCACAGATTTATTAATTAATAGTAAATCTAATCCGATAAGTAATGTGCCAAAAATGAGTTTTGGGAATATGCCTTTAGACGGTGGAAACTTATTGTTATCGGACGAGGAGAAAAATGAACTATTAATTAAAGAACCTAGCTCGGCAAAATATATTAAGCCATTAATTTCGGCTTATGAATTTTTAAATGGAAAAAGCCGCTGGTGTATTTGGTTAGTAGATGCAAATCCAAGTGAGTTAAAACAAATGCCGGAAATTTTAAAAAGAGTTGATTTAGTAAAGAAATTCCGTTTAGCTAGTGTGGCACCATCAACTCAAAAATTTGCAGCAACTCCTACTTTATTCAGAGATAGAAATCAACCAGATACTTATATATTAATTCCAAGCACGACTTCAGAAAATCGAAGATATATACCTCTTGGCTTCTTTACTAAAGAATATATTGCTAATAATAGCTGTCATACAGTGCCTAATGGAACATTATATCATTTTGGTATATTAACATCTGAAATGCACATGGCTTGGGTAAAATATATTTGTGGCAGATTAAAGAGTGATTTTCGATATTCTAAAGATATTGTCTATAACAACTTTCCGTGGCCGGAGAACCCGAACGAAAAGCAAATAAAAGCCGTAGAAGTGGCCGCGCAAAAAGTGCTGGATGCCCGCGCAGGCTTCCCCACCAGCTCCCTCGCCGACCTCTACGACCCGCTCACCATGCCGCCCGCCCTCGTAAAAGCCCACCAAGACCTCGATAAAGCCGTAGACCTTTGCTACCGTCCGCAACCCTTCGCCTCCGAAGCCAAACGCATGGAGTTTTTGTTTGAGCTGTACGAGAAATATACCGCTGGTTTATTTGTGAAGGAGAAGCCGGGAAAGACTATCAAAATTAAAGCTTAATCTTTCTATAATATGCAAACGCTTTATCAGGTTCAAGGTATAAGTTCTGACCACCCATATAACCTCAGGAATTTAGGAGAAAGAACCGGGATAGGAGGAACTAGGGTTAGGAGAACGGGAGAGGCCTCTAGGGAAAATAGAACCAGACCAACAACTATTCAGGATTATGACAATGAATTTATAGGCCGCCTAGTTAATTTTTACCCAGCGTACGAAGTAGAAGAATTTTTAGAATATCATTTTAGTAAAACTGATTTCAAACCTGAGTTATGGTTAAAACATTTAGAATATGAAATTATAACCAATAAGGTTTTTGATAAAAAGGAAACTGAGAACTTTAAGAAACTTATCATAGGTTGGGTTTCTAAAAGGAAAGAGGATATTGGTGTTACCTTGAATAAGGAGTTTAATATAGGTAACAAATACAATATAAAATGGCAGGATGATCAGACTAATTTAATTGAATTAGTATATGCTTTAATAGAAAGTGGTGTTATCAAGTACAATAAGAAGAAAGATGTAGTTAATGCCTTTTCGGAATTTTTTAATTTTAAAATTCCCAATCCAAACCAAACTCTTAATGCAATAAAAAGGAGAAATAGTGATAACCCAACTATTTTACTTGATAAACTCAAAGATGGCTTTATAAACTATTTGAATAAAGATGAGTAAAAAAAATTTGCTTTTAGTAAGCTTTTAGTAAAAGAACTATTTTTCTCTGCTTAACTAGACTTGCATTGTACTTTTAACAAATAAAGCGATGCAGGAACATTTAGAATTATTAATCCCTATTATTACACTACCTCAATTTCGTAAAATATTAGCGGAGGTAGTAAGCGAAGAAATTAACAAAAATCATAACTACCACACGGAACCTGAAACTGAGAAGTTATATACCATCAGAGAAGCCTGTAAATACTTAGGCTTATCCAAACCTACTATTTATTCCCTTATGAAAGAGGGTAAGTTGAAGTCAACTTACCTGGGAATAAACCGGCTTCGGTTTCAGAAACAAGATTTACTAGCTTACATCAATTCAGGCCGGAAATGAGTGGGCTCTACACTTCCGCCGTAAATGGTTCGGGTAAACTTAACCTAGAGCATTTGAATGTAAATTCAGATCCCGTACTGAGTAAACTAGCTAATGAGGCAACAAATTTTAAAGTTTCAGAACCGGACTCGGGCCATCAGCAAAGTAAACACCCATTTGTTTATACTGGTAAAGAATTACTAGCCCATGCCGTCCAAGAGATTCCAACCCTTATTAAACCCATTTTTCCACAACGGGGATTAATTGCACTGGCTGGAAGTAGTGACACCGGAAAGAGTACCTTATTAAGGCAGTTAGCTATAGCAGTAAGCTGTAAGGAAACGCACTTTCTAAATTTCCCAATTCAGGCCCGTTATTCAAGTGCTATTTATGTATCTACCGAAGATGACGAACTAGCCATTAATTTCCTGTTGCGTAAACAGAATCAAGGTAAGGGGTATAGTCCGGAGCAATACCAAGGTTTAAGGTTTATTTTCGATACGGAAGATATATTGGATAAGCTAGGAAAAGAACTAGCAGCTAATCCCGCTGATTTAGTTATTATAGATGCCTTTTCAGATTTATTTGTCGGGAGCTTAAACCAGACAAATGAAGTAAGGTCTTTTCTGAACCGGTACAAACTACTTTCGGATAAATACGACTGTTTAATAGTATTCCTGCATCATACCGGAAAACGTACAGATACCGGCACTCCTTCTAAACATAATTTATTAGGTAGTCAGGGATTTGAAGCGAAGATGCGCTTGGTTGTAGAGCTTAGAACTGACCCCGAAAGAGAAGAAATCCGGCACTTTTGCCTGGTTAAAGGAAACTACCTTCCACAGGCATATAAAAATCAATCATACGAACTCCACTTTGATGCAAACATGATTTTCACCAATACCGGCGAACGTACGGGTTTTGAAGCATTAAAAAGAGTAGAAGAAAATCCAAAAGAAAGTGCGCGAACAGATAAAATGCTTCAGGTAATAACCCTACTAAATCAAGGTAAAAAATATGATGAAATTGCTTTGGAAGTAGGTATCGCTAAAGGAACTATATCTAAATGGCTAAAGAAGTTTCCAGTTTCCATGTTTCCAAACCCATAGGAAATGGAAACATGGAAACACTAAAGTGTACAACAATGGAACCTAGAGAAACTACTAAATTCAGGTTTAGCGGAGGCGGCTATAAATGCCCTTATTGTTCTTCCGGAACAGGTTGGTCTTATTTGCGAAATCATGGCAAAGAGTTTGGCCAATGTTTCTCTTGTGGTAAAAAAAATTTCCCGGGAAAAAATTTGAATATCCCAACTCAATCTTATGCCTTAAAAGAGAAACCACTATTACCGGATAAATATATAAGTGAAGAGATAGTTCAAAAAAGTTTGAAGTGCTATGATTTAAACCCGTTCGTTCTATTTCTGGAAAGCCAATTCGGGAAGGATGGCACTCAAAAAGTACTGAGTCAATTTAGGATTGGAACAGCTAAAAATGGAGGAACAGTTTTTTGGTACGTTGATAAAGCCCGCAATGTCCGAAAACCAAAGGTTGTATATTATAATTTAGATGGTAAAAGAATTAAAGGTAAGAAGCCTAATTTTGGGGGTTATACCAATGATAAAGGTTATAGGCTCTGCTTGTTTGGAGAACACCAGCTACAAAAAAATTACTTTCCGGTAGATACCCCTGTATTTATGGTTGAAAGCGAGAAAACAGCTTGTATTGGTTATTTAGCTATGCCCCAATACATCTGGGTAGCAATAGGCGGAGATAAGGTAAACCTGGAACGGGCTAATGCTTTAAAAGGCCGTCAAGTCATAATTTTGCCAGATGCAGATGAGCCAGGACGTAAAGGTTCAGAAAGTACTTCTCAAATTTTAACCAAGCTGAGTATATCCAACAAAATTCTGGACCTATTTCCGGAAAGAAATGATAAAACAGACTTAGCTGATTATATTATTTCGCTTCATCATACAAATAAAACAGAAGTAATAAGCCGGCAAATACCCGTGGTTAATACCTTACCTGAGAATAAAAAAGTAATGTTAGAGGTCCTATTCCATAATAACCCAATACTGTGGAGCCTAACCGAAAAGCTTGGATTAGTAGTTAAAGATGTGAAGCTTACTTAAAATAAAAGGGTAAAGCAAAGGTAGGTAAGTGGGGCATTTAAAATACTGTAGCACAATGGCATTAGAAATTAGAAATGGAAGACCATATTACTATCGTAAGAAAAGAAAAGGCAATAAAGTAATTTCTATTTATGTTGGCAGTGGTGAATTTGCTTTGGTTTCAGCCGACCTAGATTTTTACGAACGATATAATAATACACAAGAAAAGAATTTAGAACGGAAAGAACAGGCTTTACACCTCCAAGCGGATAACGAGTTAAAATACCTGGAAGAAAAATTAAAAGAATTGTTTACCTGGATAGCCGTAGCAAATGGCTACCATAAACCTAAAAGGCAATGGAGAAAGAAACGCTAAAAGGAACAGAGTTAAACCGCTTTCGTGACCTCATGAAAATCTGTAACGATTCGGATAAAATTAATGCTAATGTTAGAAAAGAAATAAAACAGCTTATCCAAAACAGTCCGGAATGTAAAGAGTATGTTCAAGCACAGGAAGATATGTATCCTGTTGCACTAAGTACCCGGATTGAGAATATGAGTTGCTCAGATTCTTTTAGGGAGGTCATGTATGTTAAATGTGAGGAACTACGCCAAGAATTGGGTTATTCAACTTCAAACCGATTAGAGAAGCTGGCAATTGAGCAAATAGTCCTTTGCTGGTTTAACCACCACCAAACCGAAATAGAACACGCCAATATCCTTTCTCAATCTCCTAGTATTGAATTAGGTATTTATTGGGAAAAGCGATTAGCCTTTGCCAGCCGGCGTTATACTAGGGCCCTGGAGTTGCTTTCTAAGATGCGGAAAATGAATTTAGTGGTGCAGGTAAATAATGCTAATAACCAGTTTATAAATAGTAAGTAGGGTAAAACAGCTTTTTTATTAAATTATAGAATTCATTTGGTAAAAATTGTAGGAACTTGGGGTAAACCACACCATTGTGCAATATTATTGTATTTTCCTGCTAAATCCCGGGCTATGTCTATGCCGCCTTCTAAGGCTTTTATGGCTTTTCCTAATTGCTCGTTGCCATCGGTCATTGTTTCAACTATGCGCTTAAATTTGCTCATGGCTGGCGATTTCTTAACTTCCTCCGGGTTGGTTTCTTTTTCTATTTTCTCAAGAGCAGTTTCTAACGCTTGGAACTTCTTCTGAATTTCAATGTCATCTGTTAATAATTCTTTTAACTCGCTGATGTTTCCAAAAGCAGAAGAAATACTTTGAGTAAAGGTTATATTATTATCAATAGAATTTGAGTTACTTGAGTTTACAACAATAGAAATATTATGATTACTGGATAAAGCATCACTAAGAAGCTTCGTTAATGTTTCGTTATCTTTCCTCTGAATTCCTATAATACGATCTTGATTTTTTATTTGAACTTCAGCCAATTGTAATTGATTTTCCATTTTTAGAAGTAATATATCATTTTTGATAAATTCTTCTGGTTGGGCTTTCCTAGAAACTATAAGTTGGTATTCTTCAAGTGCTTTTTCGATTATTTCGGACTTACCATCCTTAGTTTCTACAATTAATCTAACAAGCTTGCCTTCTTGTTCAATCTTTACTTTTGCTTTCTCATTCGGATACTGCTCCCGAATATAAGTTCCAAAAAAGTTCAAAATCCCTAAGCCGGCTTCATGGTATTCCTCTGGAAACTCTATACTTTTATTTATTATTTCATTACTTTTTTCATTTAAGTTAGTGGTTTTCAATTCCACTACATTTCTAAAATCATCTAAAGAAAACGAGTCAGAATATGATGGAAATGTAAAACCAAGGATTAGGAATGGATATGGGTGGCTAAAAGGTGTAAGCGGCAAAAGCTGTTCTTCACATCTTTCAATAGTTGCTACGCCTAATCTATTTATATTAATACTTTGCGCAAAGTTTTTAGATGGGAGCAACATTATAGGGACTTTAACATAATTGTATTTCACTGCAAAAGTAGAGGTATTAAAAATCCAACTATGTATATTATTAATTGATCCGTGATAAGCCATAATAGAAATTCCATTTTTTAAATTCCCAACTCCTCTTAATTTCATATTATGTTCTACTCCTAACCCTCGAATATTAGTTATCCAATCCATTTGCAATAAAAGTTCACTCATTATTTCTGATTGGGAAATACTCTTTCCTTCTTTTATTCGTTTATGGAATTCTTCGATGAATTCTGGCAATATTTCGATTATCTCGTCTAATTCTAACCTATTTTCCTCTTTAACAATATCCCATGCTCCTTTATAACTAATAACTTTATTTACCATGATTTTAATTTATAAATCGATTCCTATATTAGCTTTTAAAGTAAAAAATAAAAACAGGCTATTAAAGTTATATAAATTATTTATTCATGCGGAAGTATGCCTTTTAAAGCATTAAATGTTTAAGAGTTACATTAAAAAGGTACATCAAATGTTTAGGACAAAAGTAAATGGAACCTATAATGTAACCTGCAAACAAAAAAGCCTTATAAGCTATTGACTTATAAGGCTTTATCTAAATGAAAAGTGATCCCGCTGGGATTCGAACCCAGGACCCATACATTAAAAGTGTATTGCTCTACCAGCTGAGCTACAGAATCTTTTTATTATCTTTACAACCGCCGGGCGTTTCCCTGAATTGCGATGCAAAACTAAGACACTATTTTATAAATGGCAAATAAATTGAGTAGTTTTTCTTTAATATTTTTTAATTTTTTTTTCATTTTAACCCAACCTGTTTACGCTCAGGAGAATAGCATTGAATTAAAAAGGGCCGATAGTTTGTTCCAAGAGCACCAATACGCCCAAAGCTTTGCTACTTATAAAAAAATCCTCGATAAGGAAGAAAAATATTCAGCGCAGATGCTCCTGAAAATGGCTTATACGCAGGAAGCTCAGCAAAATTATACGGCTACTATTTATTACCTGCACCTGTATTACAACAAACGGCCCAGCCGGGCAGTCTTGAAGAAAATGGAAGATTTAGCGCAACGGCAGCAATATTTAGGGTACGAATACAGCGATTTTGAATTTTTTCAAACGCAACTTCAGAAATATTATTACCCGATTTTGCAAGGAATGCTAATGTTGGCTGTGGCAATCCTGACTATCATGATTTTTATTTACCGTCAGAAAAAAATATTACCCGGTCGCACAGAACAGGTGTTGTTCCTAGGCTATTTATTATTCATTGGTTTTTATATCAACTTTCTTAGTTTTGGCCGAAAGGGAATAATCAGGCAGAACGGTATTGCCATTATGGCCGCGCCTGCAGCAGGCGCACGTTGGCTGGCAACCACTAACCAAGGGCACCGCATTAATTTAAAAGGTGAAAGGGATATCTGGTACGAAACCGAATGGAACGGCCAGCGGGCCTTTATCCGGAAAAAGAACGTATTGGAACTGCCGTGACAGTTAGCAGTAAACAGTTATCAGTAAATAGTTAACGATGTATCAGTTAACCTAAATAGAAGTATCAAAGTAAAGCTTACTTCCTTTCTCTTTATTTTTGCTGTATTTAAAGAAATAACGCGTACTACTACTTTTTCCTGTTAAATAATTTAGATAACTGATAACTGTTTACTGATAATTGCTAACTGATAACTGTTTAAACCGGTGAGTCTTTTTCTTTTTTGAAATGGTTGAGCACGAGGCGGTCGGTTAGGCTAGGTAGCCATTTATTCAGGAAAACCGTTAATTTGCCTTGTGCAGTCATTACTAAATCGCGCTTGCGCTGGTAAGTGGCTTTTAAGATGCGGGCCGCTACTTCTTCAGCAGACATCATTTTATCTTCCTCACGCGGCGATTCGCCCTGGGCCTGACCGTTGGCAGCTAAAGCAGCATTGCGGATGTTAGAAGCCGTAAAACCGGGGCAGGCAATCATTACGTGTACACCGCGGTCCAGCAACTCGGTACGTAAGGTTTCTAAAAATCCGTGCATGGCAAATTTCGAAGCAGAATAGCCGGTGCGGCCGGGCAAACCCCGGTAACCCGCAATAGACGAAATACCAATAACAGAGCCTTTGGTATTTAATATATGAGGCAATGCATACTTGGTAGCGTAAACAGTACCATAAAAATTAATATCCATTACCTTCCGGATAACATCCAAGTCTAATTGTTCGAACATGGCCCGCATAGAAATACCCGCATTGTTAATAAGAACATCCAATTTGCCAAATTGCGCAATTGTTTCGGTTACCATGCGTTCACAATCTTGCTCCTGGCTTACATCGGCTTGCAAAGCTAAATGCCGGATATTTTGCTGGTTTAATTCCTGGGCTGTTTGTTTTAAATTCAGCTCGTTTCGTCCGGTAATTACCACAACGGCACCAGCATTGCCAAAAGCAAGCGCCAAAGCTTTCCCAATGCCGGAGGTTGCGCCGGTAATCAGCACCACTTTATTTTTCATATTTATTCTAATCTGCTGTTTAATATTTGCGGTGAATATAAGCTTACCACAAACCGCACAAAGGTAATATTTTACGTTGGTTTAATAAGAAGAGCAACTCATGGGCTATCCAAACCTAACAGCTACAGGTGTAGCTAACCGGAAATTCTAAGAAGTCAATTAGAATAAGTACTTAAAAATTCGGGTTTAAAACCAATAATATTTGGCGTAATTTTGCGGAACTGTGAGAAAGCAAAAAAAGAAAAAGCAATTTGAAATTATCCGGAATATTCGGATAGAAGAAATGGCCGCCGAAGGCAAGTGTCTGGCCCGGCACGAGAACCTGGTAATTTTTGTAAAAGATGTGGCCCCCGGCGATGTGGTGGACCTGCAGGTAACGAAACAGAAGAAAAATTTTCTGGAAGCTGCGCCAGTACACTTCCATGAATATTCGGAGTTGCGTATTGAACCGTTTTGCGAGCATTTTGGCGTTTGCGGCGGTTGCAAGTGGCAGCACATTGGCTACGATACCCAATTATTTTATAAGCAAAAACAAGTAAAAGACAACCTGGAGCGAATTGGCAAAATTGGGCACAAACCCGTAAACGCTATTATTGGCTCCGAAAAAACCACGTATTACCGCAATAAATTAGAATATACCTTCTCTAACAACAGTTGGCTTACCTCGGAACAAATAAAATCAGGGCAGGAATACGACCGCAACGCGTTGGGCTTTCATATTCCGGGCCGGTTCGATAAAATATTAGATATTAAGCATTGTTACCTGCAACCAGAGCCTTCTAATAATATTCGGTTGGCGGTGCGGCAATACGCCAAAATGCACGGGTTGGTATTTTTCGATATGGTGAAGATGCAAGGTTTCTTGCGCAACCTGATTATCCGGACAGCCAACACCGGCGATGTAATGGTAATTTTACAGGTGTATTACGAAGACAACGAAGCGGTATTCGGGCTGCTCGAACAGCTGAAAAATTCTTTTCCCGAGATTACCTCGCTGCAATACGTCGTAAACCCCAAAGGCAACGAAACCTTTCACGATTTAGAGGTAATTTGTTACCACGGTGAACCTTATATTCATGAGCAAATGGAAGATTTGCGTTTCCGGGTGGGGCCAAAATCTTTTTACCAGACCAACTCCGACCAGGCTTACGAACTGTACCGCCTCACCCGCGAAATGGCTGGCTTAACGGGTTCAGAATTGGTTTATGATTTATACACCGGAGCTGGCACCATTGCCAACTTTGTAGCGCGCCAATGCAAAGCAGTAATAGGGGTGGAGTATGTAGAAAGTGCTATTGTGGATGCCCGCATTAACTCCCAAATAAATAACATTACCAACACCAAGTTTTACGCCGGCGATATGAAAGATGTACTGAACGATGCTTTTATTGCCGAACACGGACAGCCGGACGTAATTATTACCGACCCGCCCCGGGCTGGGATGCACCCCGACGTGGTAGAAAAACTAAACCAGCTAAAGGCCAAAAGAATTGTGTACGTAAGCTGTAACCCGGCTACGCAGGCCCGCGATTTAGAAGGACTTTCGGCGAATTACGAAGTTACCCAAATTCAGCCGGTAGATATGTTTCCGCAAACCCACCACGTCGAGAATATTGTAACCCTGGAATTAAAATCTTAAAAGTTAAGACCTAAACACCTATAGTTTTTCTGTTCTAATTTTCGTAAAAGATAATTTATTCTCTTAAACCTGCTTTGTTGTATGAATAACGATCCTGAACTAAACGGTAAATATTTAGGCACCATAACCAAAGATTTTGCTTTAGTTTCCGATACCCTGAAAGAGGCCTCTTACCAGATTCGCAAAAGAGAAATATCAAAGTATCCTATTTTTATTTTTACCAAACAAGCTACGCCTTTGGGCTCCTTACTAATTAATGCCGATGAAATGGATTTGGAGTGGCACGTATACGCCTCGTATCTCTTCGATTTTGTGCAACGCAATGTAATTAGTGTAGAAAAGGTAGAAGAGTTTGAACTGGCCTATAAAGATCCGGATGAATTCTGTTGCTTGTTTGTAATCGACGAAGGATTTACCAATTTTGTTTTTATTCCTTTTCCGGAAGATTAAAAATTGTTGTTTAAATACAATTTGTATTTAAGTGCCCTTATGCATGGTTGCCTTTGTTAATTAATGGTTTATAATAAATTTTAATTAAATATATTCCTGCACTTAATCCGCAATATTTTGTAAATCAATGGTTAAGGTTATTTGCTAAATATTTATTCTGTATAAAAGATTAACCCTGGTTTAATTTTTACGTGTATAGGCTTATAGAACTATACATAAAATAAAACTATGGAAATTTCAATTCATAATACACGCATACCTCACCCCAGGCCACAATGGACCGAAAGTTTTGCCCGTTTTGGTATGGCCGCAAAAGGCGTTGTTTATACCCTGGTAGGAGCGCTTGCTTTTATGGCAGCCTTCGAAATAAATGGCAACTCAGAACAAGGAGCCGGTAAACAAGGTGTTTTTCAATTTATTTTGGAGCAGCCTTTTGGTAAAATATTATTGGGTATTGTAGCATTAGGCCTTGTTTGTTACACCATCTGGCGCTTTATTCAGGCCTTTATGGATTCGGAGCGAAAAGGTGGCGATGCCAAAGGAATTGGCAAAAGGCTTGGCTACGCGTTTAGCGGTTTAATTTATGGTAGTTTAGCCTTTTATGCAGCGAAACTGGTGCTGGGTAGCGGCGGTGGCAGCGGCGGTGGCGATTCGCGGCAAACCCTGGCCGGTAAATTGCTGGAACAGCCTTTTGGGCAATGGCTGGTAGGTATTGTAGCCGTGGGTACTATGGCCATGGGCTTATACCAGATTTATAAAGCCATTACGGGTAAATACCTGAAAAATATACAGACCGCCCAAATAAAATCCGATATTAAAGATATGCTGATGAAAGCGGGTAAAGTAGGTTACATTGCACGGGGTATTGTTTGGGGCATTATTGGCTTTTTGTTTTTGAAAGCAGCTATGAACTCAAACGCCCAGGAAGCCGGTGGAACCACCAGTGCTTTTCAGTTTCTGGAGCAATCTTATGGTTCTATTTTGCTGGGGGCTATTGCCTTAGGTTTGGTTTGCTACGGCGTTTTTATGTTTGTTAGAGCCCGCTACGAGGCAATAAATACTTAAATATTAGTAAACAATTTATAATAAACAAAAAGAGCGGTTACCAGTAACCGCTCTTTTTGTTTATTATAAATTGTTTACTACAAATATTAGGGTTGTTTAAAAATGCTTCTGAATACAATTACGCAGGCAGCAATATTGCTTAAAAATGTGTCCAGCCTTGGGCCTGAATTGGAAAAGCATTGCCGCTGGGCGTAACTAACCGTACGCCTTCTGAGGCCTCGGTCATTTTACCAATAATGGTAATATCCGGATGGTTCCGGATTTTATCGTAATCGGCCAAATTAACCGTAAAAAGTAGCTCGTAATCTTCGCCACCGTTCAGGATACACATTACCGGGTCCAGTTGAAATTCTTCGGCCGTGTTTAATACCTGCTGGTCGGCGGGCAGTTTATCCTGGTAAATGGCAGCGCCGGTGTTAGATTGGGTACAAATGTGCAGCAACTCCGAAGCCAGTCCGTCCGAAATATCGATCATAGCAGTTGGTTTTACGGCCAGTTCTTTCAGTTCATGAATAAAATCCATCCGGGCTTCGGGTTTAAGCTGGCGCTGTACCAAATATTCTTTTTCCTGCAAATCGGGCTGCATTTCAGGGTTATCCAGGTAAACCTGTTTTTCCCGTTCCAGTACCTGTAAACCTAAATAGGCCGCCCCTAAATCGCCGGTTACACAAATTAAATCGTTGGGTTTAGCCGTGCTGCGCAATACTGCTTCGCCTTTGGCCACCTCGCCAATAGCCGTAATGCTTATAATTAAACCCGATTTAGAAGAAGTAGTATCGCCGCCCACTAAGTCTACTTTGTAATTTTCGCAGGCAAACCGGATGCCTTCGTATAAATCATCAATAGCTTCTACGGTGTAACGGGCGCTGATGCCCAGGCTTACTGTAATTTGGGTAGGTATGGCATTCATAGCCGCAATATCCGATACATTTACCGCCACAGCTTTGTAGCCCAGGTGCCGCAAAGGACAAAAAGTTAAATCGAAATGCACGCCTTCTACCAGCATATCCGTTGAGACCACAATATTTTTCTCGCCGGGTTCCAGCACCGCGGCATCATCGCCAATGCCCACCAGCGTAGAAGCATTTTCGAGTTTAACCGTTTCTTTTATTTTCCGGATCAGGCCAAATTCACCTAGTTTATCTAAAGAAGTAAATTCACTCATAGTTATTTTATTTCAAAAATTTCAAAAGCTGCAGGCAAGTTTTAATACGGCAAAGTTATTATTAAATCTGGGCACTTTGGTAAATAGATATATTCTGTAAATTTTTATTAAACCACATACCTAACGAACGTTAGTTTGCGTATAAATTTTAGAAGTTAGTTGTTAGTAATCAGTTATCAGTTTTATATGTGTTTTTTTATTGTGTAAGGGTATAAATATTAATAAGTGCTTTCTTATAAAATTAATAGGTGGTTTTTC
The DNA here is from genome assembly GCF_008629685.1 of Adhaeribacter rhizoryzae. Taxonomy (GTDB): domain Bacteria; phylum Bacteroidota; class Bacteroidia; order Cytophagales; family Hymenobacteraceae; genus Adhaeribacter; species Adhaeribacter rhizoryzae. The sequence continues at coordinate 19,291 of NZ_VWSF01000017.1, forward strand.
AAATAAGTTAAAATGAAAATAGTTTTAAGAAACCCACAGTTGTCATTCAGGAGGAACCTATTTAGCAGTTAGCCAAATAGGTTCCTCCTGAATGACAGAAATAGGCTCCAACGCCTAACCTAAATATGATAATTGTAGATTTTGGTTAAAATAGGAATGGCAGCAACCGAAAGCCAGAATAAGGCTAAACTTACCCGCAAAGAGCAGATAGAAAGCATTGCCACGGCTTTGTTTAAGCAGCGCGGTTTTGCGGCTACTTCTATGCGCGATTTAGCCAGTGCAGTCGGGATTGAGGCTGCCAGTATTTATGCCCACGTACGCTCCAAAGAAGAAATTCTGCAAAGTATATGTTTTAAAATGGCGAACGAGTTTTTTGCGGAACTAGCCGAAATTGAATCACAATCTATAACCTATACCCAGAAGCTACGGCAGGTAATAACCGCTCACATAAAAATAATAACCCACAACATAGCAGCTTCAACTGTTTTTCAGCAGGAGTGGCGGCACCTGAGCGAGCCATTTTTAACAGATTTTTTAAGCCTACGCGAAAAATACGAGCACCGCATCCGCGAATTAATCCAACAGGGAATTGAAACAGGAGAATTTATTTCGTCGGATACCCGCTTTGTTACACGCACCTTGCTTTCGAGCCTCAATGGTATTACGCAATGGTACAAACTAGATGGCGAATTAAGTCCCGAAGCAATTGCTGGCAATCTGGCCGATTTATTTTTAAACGGCCTAAACACCCACAAAGATGACCGGCCAAAGTATCATTAGCTCGTTAGTCGTTAATCGTTGTTCGTTATCCGTTGTCTGATATGCTAATAATATAGAATTTACATAAAACTGCTAATTGCAGCAATTCATTATTTCTAATTCATAACTAAAAAAGATGTACGGAGGAGGAAGCATATTTGAGCCGGTTAAACTGGATGAATTGGCGCACGAAGATCCGGTAAAACTGGCCGAATTTGAAGCAAGAATTCAGCGGGGCGAAAAAATTGAACCCGACGATTGGATGCCGGCTTTGTACCGGAAACAAGTAATCCGGATGATAGAGCAACATGCCCATTCCGAAATTATTGGCGCCTTACCCGAAGGTACCTGGATTACCCGGGCACCCGGTTTCCGGCGGAAAATGGCTTTACTGGCGAAAGTACAGGACGAGGTGGGCCACGCGCAGTTGCTTTACAGCGCCGCCGAAACCTTGGGTAAAACCCGGGAGCAAATGACGCTGGATTTAATTTCGGGCAAATCTAAATATTCCAACGTTTTTAATTACCCCACGTTTACCTGGGCCGATTCTACGGTTATTTCGTGGCTGATTGATGCCGGTGCCATTGTAAACCAGATGGCTAATGCCCGTGGTAGTTATGGTCCGTATTGCCGGGCTTTGGAGCGGATTTGCGCCGAAGAATCTTTTCACCTGAAATACGGCCACGATGCGGTGGTTTACTTAGCTACGGGTTCATCTAAACAACGGCAAATGATTCAGGAAGCCCTAAACCGCTGGTGGCCACCCATTATGACTTTCTTCGGCCCAGCCGACAAAATATCGGCCCACACCGAAATATTGATGCGGTGGAAAGTGAAGATGGCTACCAACGACGAGTGCCGCCAGCAATTTCTGGATATGTACGTGCCTAAAGTATGGGAACTAACCCTGACTTTACCCGACCCGCTCCTTCGCAAAAATGAAGCCGGCACTTGGGAATATACCGAACCAGACTGGGAAGAATTTAAACAGGTAATTAACGGTAAAGGGACTTGCAACAAAGAAAGGCTAGCCGTACGGCGCATGGCTGAGGAAAAAGGTGCCTGGGTAAGAGAAGCCCTTTTAAAACCCGAAGCAACTTACGTAAAACCACTGGCTTGATTAGTGGTTGCTGGTTGTTAGTTGTTGTTTAGAGCTAATTTATTCCGGATTGTTGATTAGTTGAAGTGGGCTTATAATTTAGACTGGCGCAAGTGTTAAGCGAAGCGTCACTTGTACCTTTTGAAAGAGGGAAGTCTTTGATTTCCGGAAATTAAAATTTCCAAACGCATAAGATCTGACATGAAGGAATTCATAATTTCTAATTTCTATTTTCTAATTATTTAATATATGCTGCTTACCTCGCTCGATCCCCGCATAAACCGGTTGCAAGTTCCGGCAGATTGGCCTAATTCAGCAGTTAAAAAGCAACTGGACCAATGGGCCACTTACGAGGTATTTACACAGAAGCGGGAAAATACACCTTATGCTTACGTGGGGCCGGTACACGCTCCGGATTTAGAAGTGGCCTTTGTATTTGCGAAAGAACAATACAGCCGGCGGGCTGCTTGCTTCGGACTCTGGGTGGTTAAAACCCAGGATATTCAACATACGCCTTATGTCGACGACAACGAATCTGTTTTTAACTTACTAAATATTCCCGCTCCAGCTACGGCTTCTGAGCAAAGCGAGGCATTCGAAATATTTATGCTGAAAAAAAGGGGCAAAGCGCATACGCATGCGGGCACCGTTTTAGCTTCGGGTTATCAGAATGCTTTAGCTCAGGCCAAACAGCAGTTTGGTGAACAAATACCGTGTGTAAATATTTGGGTAGCACCGGCAGCAAAAATATTAAAATCTTCGGAAGAAGATAAGGATTGGTGGTTAACGCTGAACGAGAAAAAATATCGCGAGCCAGTGGCGTATAAAGTGCTCGATAAAATTAATGCTTTCAAAAACCGAACGACTAACACCCCATGAACGAGCTTGCTATAAAAGAATTACTCTATACGTTGGCCGATAACCAATTAATTCTGGGACACCGCAATTCTGAGTGGACAGGCATTGGTCCGATTCTGGAAGAAGATATTGCTTTTTCTTCGATGGCGCAGGACAAGCTGGGGCATAGCCTGGCTTTTTATACGTTGTTGCACGAACTCGGCGAATCGGACCCGGATACCCTAGCTTTTATGCGAAACGCTGCGCAGTTTCATTGTTGCCACTTGGTTGAGTTGCCTATTGGTGAGTACGACTTTAGCTTAATCCGGCACTTTTTATATGATCACGCCGAAGCTATCCGGTTCGAATATTTAGCTCAAAGTAGTTATGAACCCGCTGCCAAAGTAGCGGCCAAGTTAAGAGGAGAGTTAAAATACCATTTGTTGCATGCCAATACTATGGTAAAGCAATTGGGCAATGCAACCGCTGAGAGCATCAGCCGGTTGCAGCAATCTTTAAATTATGCGTTCCCCTATGCGCTGGGTATGTTCCAGCCATCGCCGTACGAGGCAGATCTGGCAAGCAGCAATATATTCCCGCGGGAAAGTAATATTCAAGCGCAATGGCTGGAAAGTATACAAAAAATATTAGCGCAAACCCAGTTGCAACAGACCGCTGTTCATACCATTTCGCCGGTTTTGGGTGGTAGGCTGGGGCAGCATTCTGAATATTTGCAACCTTTACTCGATGAAATGGCCGAAGTAATTAATATAGATCCCAGCACCGAATGGTAAATACCTGATGTGGACAAAGGAAGAAATATTGGCTTTGCTGGCAAAAGTAATGGACCCCGAAATACCGGTGCTTTCGCTCCTGGATTTGGGAGTTATTACTGACATTAATATTACTCAGGAAAATCAGGTTATGGTGAGAATGACGCCTACTTTTTCGGGTTGCCCGGCCATGGAATATATGCGCAGAAGCGTAGAGGAAACTTTAACCGAAGCGGGCGTTCAGGATTTTAAAGTACAAATGAGTTTTGATAAGCCCTGGAATACAAATAAAATTACCGCTAATGGTCGCAAGGCGCTGCAAGCATTTGGTTTAGCTCCGCCACCGGTTTACCAGGTTGTACCGGATTTAGATATTTTGGAGCACATTGCCTGCCCATATTGCAACAGCACCAATACTATTTTACGAACGCCTTTCGGCCCTACCTTATGCCGGGCCATGCATTACTGTAACAACTGCCGCCAAATGTTCGAGCAGTTTAAGCCGCTGTAGGCGTTGTTCGTTATTCGTTAATCGTTGTTCGGTTGCCAAATGAACGAAAGCAGCTACACGCAATTTGAAATTCTGGATTTATTTATTTGCATATACCGAATTGTTTGAAGTTGCTTTCATAGCTGCTCTATGGTTTAAAGGTAAAAATAAACCTCACAGGTCTTAAAGACCTGTGAGGTTTGTTAGCAGTTAGTTAATCTCCCCACTCCGAACAACGATTAACGAACAACGACTAACGATTAACGATTAAAGCTTCTCCATTTCGGCTTGCACAAAATCGGTGAGGGTTTTAATATACTCGGCCGAAAAATCGAATTTAATATTTGCAGCCGCGTAGACTTCCGCAATAGACTTGGTATAGCCCAGGCTTAACGCATTCTTGTAGCCAGTTAATGCTGCTTGCGGGTCTTGCTTATAATTTTTCCAGACGGCCATGGCACCCAGTTGGGCCATGGCGTATTCTATGTAGTAAAAAGGCACTTCGTACAAATGAAGTTGTTTTTGCCAGATATAAGATTTATAATTTTCCAGTCCGGCCCAGTTTACTTCGTGCTGGTTAAATTGGTCGAATATTTGGAGCCAGGCTTTTTCCCGTTCCGCGAGGGTATGATCCGGGTTTTCGTAAATCCAGTGCTGAAAACGGTCGATGGTGGCCACCCACGGGAAAGTTTCCAGCACACTTTCGAGGTGTGTTTTCTTCGCCCGGCGCAATTCTGCTTCGTCTTCAAAAAATAAATCCCAGTGGTCCATGCTAATGAGTTCCATCGACATAGAAGCAAGTTCTGCAACTTCGGAAGGCGTGTGTTTAAAAGCACCCAGCGGCAATTCGTGGGTTAAGAAATTATGCACCGCGTGGCCGCCTTCGTGCAACATGGTTACCACATCGCGCAACGAAGAAGTAGCGTTCATAAAAATAAAGGGCACGCCGGTTTCATCGAGCGGGTAATTATAGCCACCGGGTGCTTTTCCTTTCCGCGATTCCAGATCCAAACGGCCCATATTTTTCATGGTTACGAGGCAATCGCCCAACAACGGATCTAAGCGATAGAATATTTTGGTGGTCTTTTGCAGTAACTCTTCGCCGGTTTTAAATGGTTCTAGCGGCGGCTTGCCGGTATCATCCACATCTAAATCCCAGGGCTTTAGTTCGGGTAAACCCAGGTTTTGCTTGCGCTCGCGGTCTATAGCACTATTCAACGGTACTACGTTGGTGGCAATGGCTTCGTGGAAGTTAAAGCAATCTTGTACGGTATAATCAAAGCGGCCCAGGGCGGCAAACATATAATCGCGGAAGTTGGCAAAACCCGCATTTTGAGCAACCTGGTGGCGTAACCGGATGAGTTCGGTAAATAAATTATTCAGCTCGTCTTTGTTCTGCATCCGCCGTTCCTGAATGGCCAGGTAAGCTTCGTGGCGTACGTCCCGGTTCAGGTTCTTCAGCCGGTCGGCGGCGCGTGGTAAGGTCATTTCTTCGCCATCTAACGTTACAGTCATGGCACCGGTAATAGCGGCATATTGCTGTTGTTTGGTAGTTATTTCGGTATTAAGCGGAATATTTTCTTCCCGGAATATTTCAATGGCTTTTTTCACTGAACGCAAATAAATCCGGTATTTTTCTTCGTCTAATTCCGGCAAATACGGCGAATCTACCAGCTTCTGGTTAAAAGCATGGTCGTAGGGCGCAATATTGGGCTCAATCTCGTTTACAAAATATTGAAAAGCTTCGGTAGCGGCTTCGTCCTGGGTATCTATGGTCATCCGGATATAACGCCAGCCCATGTCTTCGGCTATTACGCTTTCCAGTTCGCTCCGGTCCAGTAACCATTGTTCTAAATCGTCCGCCGAATTTATTTCCCGGGTTTTTAAATTTTCGAGGTAAGGTTCTAACGCTGCCCAATCGGTTACGGTGAAATTGGTGGGTAACAAGGTGCGGGTTCTGGGTGTTAAAACGGCTGTATTTTCTGCCATATTTTTAAGTTTTTTGATTTTATCTTTTCCTATATGGATTTTCTAAAAAATGTTAGTGGCCTGGTTAGAGAAGTTTCCAGCTTCCGGAAGCCACAGATTTCCTTTCATCATCTTTAATCATCAAGCACAAGTTACGCTTCGCTAAACTTGCGCCAGCCTTTAAAATATTGGATGCTTTAGAAATATTTTCCAATTACCAACATCCAACTACCAACGTCCAACATCCAACTAACCAATTTCAATTACCACATCATCGGTTAAGGGGTGGCCTACGCAGTTTAAAACGTAACCTTCTTCCATTTCAGCATCCGAGAGCCCTTCGCGCTCATCCAGGTGTACTTTGCCCGATAAGCATTTGCCCCGGCAAGCGGTACACAAACCGGCCTGGCACGAATAAGGCAAATCAATGTCCTGAGCCAAACCAGCTTCCAGAATAGTTTGGTCTTTCGGCACGGGTACTTTATACTCAGTTCCTTCGTAAATTAAGGTTACCACCGGGCAGTCAGAAGTTGTTGTTGTATCGGCTGCTGTGCTCACCTTGCCGGAATCCGGAAGCGGATCGGTATGGGTAATTACAAAATTTTCTTTGTGAATTCGTTCCGGACCTACTTTTAATATTTTTAAAGCTTCGCGGGCTTCGTCCATTAAACCTTCGGGGCCGCAAAGGTAAAATTCCGTGTCCAGGTAATCGGTCAGGTTGTGGTACCGCAGAATATCCAGCAGCATTTTCCGGTTTAAGCGGCCGGTATATTTTAGATTTTCCAGCGGCGAAATATTCCGGTTTTGTTCCGGCGCAGTTGCCGGTTGCCCGAATAATGATTTCAGTCGGTCTTTGAAAGAAAGTTTAGCTGGCTGAGCGGGTGAGCTTGCAATAGCGGCGCTATCCGGAGAATATTTTGGTTGGCTCAGCACATGTTCCACCACTAGCCGCCCCGGGTATTCTGCCCCCATTTGCGTCAGCTTTTCCCGGAAAATAATGGTGCCTTCGTGGCGGTTGCCGTAAATGAGTGTTACGTGGCTTTTAGGTTCGTCGTGCAGCACCGCTTTGGCAATAGAAATAAGGGGTGTAATGCCGCTGCCGGCGCCAATCAGTACCAGATTGCGCGCTAGCGTTGGGTCGGGTACAATATTAAAATTGCCTAAAGGCTCCATCACTTCTATCAGGGTGCCTTCGGTACATTTATCTACTAAATAATTAGAAACCAAGCCATTATCAACCCGCTTTACTGTTACTGCCAGGCGCGGAGCTTCGTGCGGGGCACTGCTTAAAGAGTAAGAACGTCTTTCTTTTTTGCCTTTAAACGGCAGTATTAAGGTCAAAAACTGACCGGCTTTACTTGGAATAACTTTTCTTTCCGGGTGTTCAAAATAAATGGTAACGGCATCCGGGGTTTCGCGGATAACCTGAACTACTTTTAACTGGTGGTAAGCACTACTCATTAATATTCTTTCGGCTTAAAAACGAATATTCCTTAAACATATATATACGGGCAAAGTTACGACTTAATTTTTCTAGGCGAGGTTTTCGGAACATTCTTACTTTTACGGGCAATATTAACTTATTTATGGCAGCAGAAGTTTTACCCGATATTTTACGAAAATATTCGGCAGAAATTGGTCCGGTTTTACCTCTGGATTTAAATGGGCCAGCGGTATGCCGCCTCGACTTTTCGGCAGAAAATCCTTTTTGGCAAGATGCGTCTTTAGAAGATACTGCTGATTTTGAGGCAATGGTTCAGGCGTTGTTGCGGGCAAAAAATGCTGCAATTGGCGTAGGCGGCTATTTAGAAGATAGGGTGATTTACCGGCGTAGCGAACATTTTACTACCGCTTCCGAAAAGCGTACCATTCACCTGGGAGTAGATGTTTGGCTGCCGGCTTTTACCCCAGTGCTGGCGCCGCTCAATGGTCGGGTACACAGCTTCCGCGATAACAGTAATTTTGGCGATTACGGCCCCTGTATTATTCTGGAACACGAACTGGAAAACCAAATTTTTTACACCTTGTACGGCCACTTAACCCGCTTGTCGTTGCTGAATTTAGCAGTAGGGCAAAGAGTAAATAAAGGCAATATTTTTTCCCAAGTTGGTCCTTTTCCCGAGAACGGCGATTGGCCGCCGCATTTGCATTTCCAGGTAATGACGGATATGCTGAGCTTAGCCGGCGATTTTCCGGGGGTATGCGCTCCGAGCCAACTGGCGCAATTCCGGCAAATCTGCCCCAATCCCAACCTTATGCTGCAGTGTAAGTATTTAGATTAATTTTTTTATCCGAACGCCGCTATTCTGTTTACCAAAACCAAAGCCTAAAATATTTATTTTACCCGAAGCTGTTTCCCATGTTTGATTTAAGCCGCTACCCGCAACTCATAACCACTTACCTGATTACCTACGGTACCCGCCTGTTGGCAGCCCTTATTATTTTCCTGATAGGCTTGTGGGTTATTAAAAGACTGATAAGAATTGTCAACAACATCATGACATCGTACCACGTTGACCCGACGTTGCGGCCCTTCATGAGCAATATTTTAAGTGTTACGCTCCGGGTTTTGCTCATAATTGCGGTAATCGGTCAGTTAGGAGTAGAGATGACATCAATCTTTGCGGTTTTGGCTTCGGCGGGGTTAGCCGTAGGTTTGGCCTTGCAGGGCAGCCTGTCTAATTTTGCGGGCGGGGTACTTATTCTGGCGGTTAAACCATTCCGGGTCGGCGATTACATAGAAGCGCAGGGCGTGGGCGGCCGGGTTTCTATTATTAATATTTTGAATACCGTTATTAAAACCAACGACAACAAAACCATTTATATTCCCAACGGCCCGCTGGCTAATAGTACCATTACCAATTACGATGTAGAACCCAACCGCCGCACCGAAATTCGCTTGTTGGTGCAACACGGTAATGATATAGAGCTCGCCAAAAACTTAGTTCAGGATATCATAAAAACCGACCACCGTATATTGCCGGAACCGGCGCCGCAGGTTGTAACCGAAAATACGGACTTGGGCATTGCAATTATTATCAGGGCCTGGGCTACCCGCGAAAATATTGGTGGCCTTACCAACGATTTACACGACCGCAGCCGCGCCGCCTTCGACCGCGAAAATATTACCTTACAAGGTGTCCGGAAAGCAATATAGTAATCGGTTTAAATGCTTAAAATATTTACCTGCTTTAGCGGTTTGGTTCTAAGTAAAAGCTTATTCCGGAATAGTAACCGCTTCGATTTTATCACCGATTTCTAAGAGGTGCACCACGGGCATGCCCGAAATCACCCGGGCAAAAATAGTATAACGGCCATCGAGGTGCGGCGTAGGGGAGTGCGTTATAAACCATTGGCAGCTTTCGGTGTCTTTGCCGGCCGAGGCCATGCCCACAAATCCTTCGCCGTACCGCAAATTGGCCAACTCCGACCGAATCGCATAATCGGTGCTGCCCCAGCCGTCGCCACGCGGGTCGCCGGCCTGCGCCACAAAGTTAGGCACTACCCTATGAAAATTTTTGCCGTTAAAAAAACCTGCCTGGGCCAGTTGTACAAAATTAGTTACCGTGCCGGGAGCTTCTTCGGTAAATAATTGCAGGGTAATGGTGCCTTTGGCTGTAGTTAAAATTACGTTTTGCGCCGGGTGTATTTTTTTGGCGAAGTCCCAATCAATGGGGTGGGTAAACGGATTTTTAGGTGGTGTGGCGGGCGGTAAACCTTCGAAGAACCGGATAGTTTTGGTTAGTTCCTGGTAGGTTTCCATGTCGCGGGGCAGTACCAGTTTATCCTGGGCTATTTTCAGAAAGCTCCAATCGGGGTAAGCTTCTTTCATATTTAAAGTTGGGGCTTGTAAAACCCCGGCCGTAATGCCAATTAACGCCACATCGCCCGATTCAATGGCTTTTTGGAATATAGCTGCGAACGGCGCTTTTAAGTTTTCCGGAAATGCTTTTTGCTGGCGCATATCGGCCAGGGCCTGAATACCGTAAGTTGCCAGCACAGTAGAAGCGCCGCTAAATGTTTCCTGCTGAATAAAATTATAGGCATTTACATCTGCCGCTAACGCGCTCAATAAAGCGCCTTTTTCATAAATATTATTGCTTTGGGCGTAGCGCTGTTTAATCTTTCTCAGCACTAATTCTTTCTCCGGATGTTCTTTAAGGGCAGCAGCCAGCAAAGCGGCCCGTACTCGCCAATGGGTTTGTTTATCTGCTTGCTTTAATATTATAGCGGCTTCCTGCGGTGGCGCTTTGGTAGCTAAATATTCGGCTGCGGTTAAGGCCGTATGCGCGTTTTTATCCCCTAAGGCAGTGTAAACAATTTCTTTAACTTCCGAAAAATTAGCGTTGTTTAAAGCCCGAATAGCATTAAGGCGTACCCGGTAATCCGGATCTTTTTGAATTAATTGCAATAATATTGTTGTAGCATCGGCCGGTTTTACTTTGCCTAGCGCGGTAGCAAGTGCCATGCGCACTTCGGGGCTGGGCTCCGTAGTAACGGCCTGAATTAAATATTTACTTCGCGAATTTAAGTTTAGTTTGGGCGTGCGGGCCAGGAAATGCGCAGCTCCTAACCTAACCAACTGAATATTACTTATTGCCAGGTAACTAATGGCTTTGCGGGCTACTGCATCGTAGTTTAAATTTTTAGCATTGGTCCGGTACAATCCCCAAATCTGACCAGCTTTTTCGGTATCGTTGGTGGGGGTAAAACTGGTTAAATAATTTAAACCTTTCTGGGTAGCGCATTTGCCTAAGGCTTCGGTTATTTCGGCGTGCACATAGGCGGTTTTTTCCAAAGTAGAATATTTTATTAAACCATCTTCGGCGGCAACATCGCCAATCTGGCCCAGAGCATAAGCCGCCGCCCGACGAACAGCTGGTTCTTTATCGGCCAGCAGGGGCATTAAAGCCGGTATGGTTTCTTTTGCCTGCACGGAGGCTAAGGCCAGTGCGGCATGCTGCCGGTATACCGGCAATTCGTGTTTTAGAAAAGATATTATTTCGTCGGCTTTCCGTTCATCTTGTAAGGTATAAATTTTCCGGAGGGTCGCATCCGAAAATTTATTTACCGGCAGCGACTGCTTTTCCTGCTTTACCCGACCAATTTGTACCGGCCGCTGGCAAGCCATTATAAATAGGAGCAGAATCAGGTAAAGCTTAATTTTCATCTTGTTTGTTTTACGAAATATACGCTATTCCAATGTGCCAAAACAAAACCAATAAGCAAGGCTTTAAATTAATTAAACGAATATTGTAATAATGCAGCTATAAAATTTCGCTTGTATAAACTTTGGGTGAATAGGAGCTAAATATTGCCGGGATAGTTTCTGAACAATGCCGGTACACTTTAGACTAAGGTTGTAATAAGGTAAATTGTTTATGTAGGGTATATTTTACACCCGGTAATATATTTAATTGGTTAACTGAAGTCGCGCACTATTTAAAAAATATGAGGCTTTAGATCCCAATTCTGTCATTCAGGAGGAAACTATTTGGCTACCTGCTAAATAGGTTCCTCCTGAATGACACGAGTGGGTTGCTTAGAGTAATTGATTAAAATTGTTTTTAAAGAAATATTGCGGGACATTATTTAGTTAAAAGCCCTTGCAAATTATTGGTAACCCTTGGCTTGCAGGTTAAACAACTCGGCGTAGCGGCCATTAAGGCTTAATAATTCCTGATGCGAACCAATTTCCAGCAGTTGCCCCCGTTCAATTACCAGAATCCTATCGGCCATTCTAACGGTTGAAAAGCGGTGCGAAATTAATACGGCGGTTTTGCCGTGGGTTAGTTCGGCGAAACGTTGGAAAACTTCGTGCTCGGCGCGGGCGTCCAGCGCCGCCGTGGGTTCGTCCAGAATTAATAACTGGGCATCGCGCATGTAAGCGCGGCCCAAGGCTATTTTCTGCCATTCGCCGCCCGATAAATCAACACCTTTAGCAAAGCGGCGGCCAATCATCTGGTTATAGCCTTCGGGCAATTTACTGATTACGGTATCAGCTAAACTCTGTGCCGCCGAAGTTTGAATGCGCGGTTGGTTATCTTTTTCTTCGATGCGGCCTACGGCAATATTATGCGAAGCCGTCATCTGGAATTTTACAAAGTCCTGAAATATTACCCCAATATTTTTGCGCAAATCTACCGGGTTATATTCTTTTAAATCGTAGCCATCGAGCAAAATGCGGCCTTCGGTAGGGTCGTAAAGCCGGGCCAATAATTTAACCAAAGTGGTTTTGCCAGCGCCGTTCTCCCCAACCAACGCCAGTTTTTCGCCGGCTTGTAAGGTAAAGTTCAGGTTGCGAATGGCCCATTTATCGGAGTTGCCATATTTAAAGCCTACGTTATTGAACCGAAAACCTTCCTGAATGGGATTAGGGAAAGCTCGGGCATTGGGTTTAGGTAAAATATTGGGTTGAATGGCAAAAAAATCAAAGAAATCCTGTAGGTACAGGGCACCTTCGGCAATACTAGAAAAACGGTTGAGAATACTTTCGAGTAAGCCGCGCATGCGCGCAAAAGAGCCAGCATAAAAAGTAAGGTCTCCGATAGAAATATGCCCGTTTACGGTACGAATAATAATAAACAGGTAAGCGCCGTAATAACCGGCGCTGCCCAGCGCGGCAAACAAACTACCCCAACTCGCCCGCCGGATGGCCAGTTTGCGGTTATCGTTGTAAAATTGGTCCGAAAGTTCGCGAAAGCGGTCGATGAGAAAACCTGATAAACCGAATATTTTAATTTCTTTGGCGGTTTCGTCGCTGGCCCCGGTCAGGCGTAAATAATCCAGTTCGCGGCGTTCGGGTGTCCAGCCGTGTACCAAAGAGTAGCTCCGCTCGTTAAAATGCGATTCGCCTAAAAAGGCCGGAATAACCGCAATTACCAATAGCACAATCAGCCACGGGTTGAAAGTAAGTAAACCCACCGCCAGGAAAGCCATGGTAATGGCATCCTGCATTTGCCCCAGCACCTGCGACATTAAAACCGTGCGGCTTAGGGTTTGGCGGCGGGCCCTTTCGAGTTTATCGTAAAAATTTGCATCTTCAAATTGGTCCAGGTCCAGGGAAGCGGCGTGTTCCATTAATTTTACCGAGGTGCTGTTGGAAAGTAAATCACCGAGCAAACTATCGAGTAAAGCCGCGCCCCGGTTCAGCACATCCGAGAATATTGCTAAGGCAAACTCAATCAGCACCAAATTAAATAAATGCGAATGGCTGTACTGGCCGGTATGCTGCGTCAGGAAAATAACTTCGTCAATTATTAGGCGGGCTACCTGTAACATGGCCAGCGGAATAGCCGCCCGCACTACCCGCACTAATATGCTGCCCAAAGCCATACCCCGGTGGGTTTCCCAGATTAATTTCAGAAAAGCCGGAATATTTTTTAAAGCGGTAAACCGTTCTTTTACCGATAGATGTGGTTTGCCGGCGGCAGATTTAGGTTTGGTAAGGGTAAGTAATCGTGTCCAGAAAGACATGCTTGGTGTTTGTTTAGAGAATAATAGGCAATTAAAAGAGTTAAACGTTATTATTTAGCTTAGGATTGAGGTGGAACTAATAAATCAACTATTCAGCAAGTAACGGTAAAGTTATGAAGCAAATCTGTAACGAAGAATATTGGGGTTAATATTTTAATTATTATGTTAAATAATTGTTGATTAATAATTGCAGGATATTTTAGCAATGCCTTCTTAGTTGTGGTAGTACTACTGTTATTGAGATTTATTCTGTGGTGTTTGCCAACCAAACCCGCATAAAATTACCACCTAGTATTTTGTTAATAGCTGCTTGGGAATAGCCGCGGGCCAATAATGCTTTGGTTACCTGCGGAAAATCGGCAACACTGTTTAGTTCGCGGGGCGTAGCAGTAATGCCATCAAAATCGGAGCCCAGCCCTACGTAATCAACGCCTACCAACTTAACAATATAATCCAGGTGGTCGAGCAATTTAGAAAGAGGAGGGCGCATTAATATTGCTTCCTGCGGGTATTTTCGGGCAAGGGTTTTCAGGATATAAGCTTTACTTTTCTTTAATTTCCGGAGCGCTGCCACCTCGGTTTGGTGTTTGTTAAAAAAACTTTTCTCGCGGGCCAAATAGGCGGGGTCGATGAATTCAGCATTAAAATTTAAGCCAATAATGCCGCCGTTTTGGGCAATGGCTTTTATTTGGGCATCTTTTAAATTCCGGAAATGGGGGGCCAGCCGGTAAACATTGCTGTGCGAAATAATTACGGGTTTAGTGGTGGTATTAAGCGCGTCCCAAAACGTTTTTTCGCCCACATGGCTTAAATCTACTAACATGCCTAACTGGTTCATTTGCCGGATAACTTGCTGGCCAAACAGCGTTAAGCCTTTGCGTTGAGCCGGAAAATTACGCCGGCTTTCGTCTTTGGCCGAGCTGGCCCAAGTAGTAGAATTATTCCAGGTTAAGGTAAGGTAACGAACGCCGCGCGCATAAAACTTATTTAGGTTAGCCAGGTTATTTTCCAGCATGTGGCCGCCTTCTACCCCCATCAGGGCCGCCAATTTATTAAGTTTTAAAGCCTGGTTTAATTGGGCGGGCGTGCGCACCAGCATTATTTTATCTGGATGCCGGTTAATAATCTTTTCCAGCGAATCTATCTGGCGGTTGGCATACCGGAAAGCTTTACCCGCACCGTATTGCTGACTACACCAAATTGAAAAAAACTGGGCATCTACGCCGCCCTGGCTAAATCTGCTTAAATCGGAGTGGGTTTTCTGACTAAGGTTTTGGCTGATAATGGCACCACGCATCACGGCAATCAGCACATCGTTGTGCAAATCTATTACCAAAGCCTCCTGGTGAATTTTTTGGTAAGCCTGGGCCTGTACTGGTAAACGCAATAGCCCGAGTAAAGCAATTAACCAATATTTCAGATATAGATTTTCTTTACCCAGCATAGGCTAAATATCGGGCAGGTTTAATTAAGCTAACAGCTGCTCATGCCAAATTAGGTTGAAAGTAAAGATTTTCCGGCTATTTACCGGCCCACAGATTCGAGATAAGCCGGATTATGCTCCGAAATATTTATGTAGATTTCGGCATTAGAAGCTTTGTTTTTGGCCGCAATATTTAAAAGTAAAATACCAATAATAAAAAAGCCGAGACAAATAAGCGCGGTATTAAATAAATTAACCGATAAGGTACTGGCCCAACCTAATACAGCCTGGTGCGAAATAAATTTTTTATACAGTACCACCCCTAATAAACCGCCAATGGCAATAGCAATTACCATAAAAAGTTTTAAAAACAACATCAGAAAATCTTCGGCATATTCTACAAAAGATTTAAAAGCATGGTGTACCAAACTGGTCAGGTTCATTTTAGACGAACCATCGAGCCGCTTACGCCGGTTGTATACCAGCTTTTTGGTTTCTACCCGTTGTTTCGATAAATAAGCCGCCAGATGCACAAACGAGGTATAAGAAGCACTTTGTAAAATGCTGTTATCGATCATGCAATAATTGCCAAAGTTCATGGTGCGGCCCGTTATGGCTTTAAAAATAACTTTATAAATAACATAAGAAAGCCGGAACGACAGGCTTTCCTGGCGTTTGCCCCGCACCACATTTACCACTCTAAAGTCATCAATTTGCACCAATTCTTTTATGGCCGCCGGGTCGTCTTCGCCGTCCGAATCCATAATAATAAATTTGCTGCAGTCGAGGTTACGGGCAAACAACAAACCCTGGTAAATAGCGCCCTGGTGACCGGAATTGTATTTAAGCGTTAATATTTGCAAATCAATATTTGCGGCTTCGGGGCGAAAAGCCCGGAGTAATTTTAAGGTATTATCGGTAGAGGCATCATCAACAACTATTACCGTAAACTGAAATGGCAGGTTTTTAATTATTTGGGTTAATTCTTTTAAGAAAGCAATTACCGTAACGTTTTCGTTAAAGCAGGGCGTTATAATGGCTATATTATTTTCCATTGGTACAATAAAATAAATTTATATGGCGGCTCCCGTAATCTGAGTTGGCTGAAGCGAGTGGTGATCGTATTTAAAAATGCGGTAAGGACCTATAACTTTATCCAGCCGGTAATTATGTTTTTTTAATTCTTTAAAGTTTTGCAGAATAGAAAAATGATAAGGTGTGTTGGGCTCCACAATAAATTTAATGGTACCGTTGCGCAGGCATTTTTCTATGTTATCGTAACCCAGCACTTTAGACGGGCGGGTAGACGATTCAAAAATATCTAATTGCGGAATAACGCAGTTCCGGAAAAGCACATTATCAATTAAGCTGCGGTTTGCTGTTGTTTCCTGAATGGGTAAATTAGCAAACACGTATTCATCTGAATTATTCGAAAGGTTATTTTTTAAGAAAGTAGCCACCTGGGCGGCAGCTAAATCTCTTTCTTGCCGAATTTGCGCAGCATTGCCGTATCGGAAATCGGCTACATTACGGAATTGTACCAGCATATTCAGGGCCAGTAAGGCAAGAAAATACACTACATAGCCATAAGTGGCAAAGCTGGCGAAAGCGCCTTTTTTTGTAGAACTGGCCTGCGCATGAACTGAAATGGCTTGGTTTACAAAATAATAAAATAGCAGTACTAGGGCTAAATTCAGAAATAAAAAGTAGTAGTGAATGCTGGAACCTTGTTTAAGAGCCGTACCGGTAGCAAAAACAAACATGCCCACGCAGCAGCAGCAAAGAAAACGCAAAGGCAAGCGGCCCTTAAAAACCACCATTTTGCCCAAACTGATATAAACTACCAGTAAAGCCAGCGGCAATAATTCGGATTTATACAAAAATTTACCCATTACAAACTTTTTAAAATAAGGTAAACTAATGCCGTTATCTACACCGCCAATTACATTCATTAAAAAGGCTTCGTGGTAAAGGCCGGTAAAAACCACCAATAAAGCTGCAAAGGCCAACCCCATAACTACAGCGGTAAGAAAGGCCGAACGCCAATCTTTAATAAAAAGAAAGAAACTAATAAAAAGCACCGGCAGTTGTATACCGCTTTGTTTGGTATAAATGGCCGCTACCGCGAGCAATGCTGCGCCAATTAACAACTTTGCGTTTTGTTTTGCCCCCTCGCTGGTATTAAGATAAAGCATAACCAGGTAAACCGACCATAAGGCAAAAGCATCGTGCAGCGAATCGGGCCGGGCCGCAATATCCCAGAGTAATACAAGCACAAACGAAGCAAAACTAAGAATATAGGCTACCGGTTGGGTAATACTAAATATTCGGCGGCTGATAAAATAAATAGCCGCGGCCGAAAATAAATTGAAAACAATGCTCCACGACCGCCCAATAATATATAATTCCCGAATATGCTGCAGTGGGTCCAACCCCAATATTTTGGCCGTTAAGCCGCATACATAATAATAGAGCGGTGTATATTGGGTAATAGAAAAAGGTAAATAATGCGGATTGGTATATAAAGGCTGATTATCCAGAAACATTTGGATGCTGTAAATAACATTCTGTTCTACGCCGCCACCCAAATCGGCGGCCGGGCTAAATATTAGCAAAATGCGCATGACCAGCATGAACAAAAAGCAGCAGAAAGTAAAAAGTAAACTAAAATTTATTAGTGGTGATTCAGAAAAAAGGGCTCGGCTATTATTACTCATAGAAATAGAACTGAAATTGTTATAAACGCTGTAATACCTGGCTTACTCCGAATAATTTATTCGTTACTATTTAGGTAACTAGAACTACAAATACCTGAAGGCCAGTGGGTGATTACATTGTAAATATAGAATATTTTATTATTTATATATATAATTCGTTAAAATTTTTTTATTGTTTGCGCAACTACTGTTTTATAAAATAAAGGCAATACTAGTTCCTAATAATACAAAGCCGAATTACAAATACTAATGACTTGATTAAATTCAAAATGGAAAAGAAAGTAATTTGGATTTTAAGTGCTTTTACCAAGAATCAGGACGCATTCTATCAGGATAAGTTGCGCGATTAAAACAGCTTAACCAGCAAATATCTGTTTATCAGTAATTAGTATTATTTAAATAAGTATAAATACTTGTATACTAAAAAACGAAATTATCTAAGTAAGGGGAGTTGCTTTTGAAAAGGTTGGGCGTGCAATAATGGTTAGGAAAACCAACGGGAATATTTATTGGAGTTATATAAAATAAAAAAACCTGGTTTATAGCTTTATAAACCAGGTTTTTTTATTGCACTTAGAAAAAGGTATTTCTATAATATTCTTATTTTTTCTGCTGCGACAGGAATGTGATTAAAGAGGCAAATTCTTCGTAAGACAAGGAGTTTGCCAAACCGGCCGGCATCATAGATGTTTCCAATTCTTTGCGGGAAGCAATTTCGTTGGTTTTTACTGTAAATACCTGACCGGCAATATTCCGCATTACAATTTTATCGGCGGTTTCTTCCGACACAAACCCCATAATGCTCTGGCCCTTTTTGGTGTTTACCAGTACCGAGGCAAAGCCCTGCGAAATAGAAGCATTGGGTTTCAGGATAGATTCGGCAATTTGTTCGCGGTTCATGATAGAGCCAATCTGGCCCATAAACGGACCTTTCTGGGTTTCGCTGCGGCTTAAGCTATGGCAGGCAATACAGCCTTGCTGGGCAAAAAGGGCTTTGCCTTTTATTGGATCGCCTTTTATTTTAGCCATCGCCAGCATTACGTCTTCAATCGAAGATTTTCCAATCTGGCCTTTCTGATTCCGGATTTTTTCCAGATCCACTTTTACTTCTTCGGTGGTAGCCACGGTTTCTTCGCCGCCAAATTCAACTATGCCCATGCGATTACGGCCATTCAGTTCGGCAAAAAACTCTTTACCACTGGCATCAGCTTTCTGCCATTCGTCTTTCAGTAATTTTTGAATTTTCGGCGAAGCTTCCCAGGCAATAGGTTTGTAGTAAGGGCCGCGGGTATCGGGCCGGGTACTCCACCACCACGAACCATCGTAAGGCGCTTCTTTCTGGTACAACCGCGATAACGTAGTCAGAATTTCTTTTTTCAGGTTTTCGTCCTGGGCTTGCTGGTACGCGGCAATTAAACCATCTACTGCTTTGGTGTCGTGCATGTAGCGCAAAGCCCACAAGGCTAATTTAGAATTTTCGGTGCCAATGGCTTTAACGCTGGCATCTACAGCATTCAGGTCTACTAAGGCCCGTACGGCAACGTGCGCCGGAATAATAGCCGCATTGGGCGTTGCGTGCGGACCTTCGGTACCTTTTGCCGGAGCTTTATGGTTGGCGGGTACAGTTGTTTGCAGTAAAGCCGGGGCTACTTCCGGGCGACCCAAGCGGCCTAAACCAACTATGGCGGCTACCTGTACTCTGGGGGAGGCATCTTTCAAGCCCAGCATAAAGGGCTCGGTGGGTACATTCTTCAGGTTGGTTTTGCGGTCGGTGAGGGCACGTAAAGCAAATTCCCGCACATCTGCTTCGGCGGTAAGTTTGGTTAGGTTTTTAACACCACTTTCGCCGGCAGCCTGGGCGTAGGTAAATATGCCCGCTACCCGAACTTCTAACGGTTGCTTTTTATCAGCGGCAATTTGCCAGGCGGCTTTCGCAGCTTTTTTAGAGGAGCGGGAAATAAATTCCTGCTGCGCGTGTAAACGAGCTACGGCGCTTGGCGATTTTAACAAAGAAATTAATTCTTTATCAGAAGCTTTTTTCAGGTTAGGGAAAGCTTTATACTGCCAGTTTTTAGGCACGGCCCGCACTACAAAGCCTTTGCCGGGGTTACCAGAGTAGCCCGCACCATCCCAGGCAGCCATATACATCCGGCCGGAACCATCCACGTCTAAATCGGTAATCTGGGGCAATTTAATAAATTCTTCTTCTTTTTGGGTGAAGCCGGCGCCCGTAGGCGTTACCCGGTGAATATATAGCTGGCTACGGCCCCAGTCGGCCATCATAGGCACTTTGTTGTATTTTTCGGGCCAGGTAGGCTCATCCATAAAAAGTGAGCCGGTGCCGGAACCACCACCCAAATCTATCAGGGCCGGAATAATTTCGTCGGTAAAGTTTTTAAATAATACCGGGTAGCCGTATTCGCCGGATTGCACCTGGTGGCTAAAACGAATGTTCCAGCCGCCACCGTCATTGGTATTGCCCCGGGTAAAAATATTCATGTAAGGGTCTATGGCCACATCGTAAATATTACGCATGCCATGGGTATAAACTTCCATTTCGGTGCCATCGGGCCGAACGCGTACAATGCCGCCGCCCAGCATGGTCATTTTTTTACCGCTACGATCTACCGCATCATGAAAACCAAAGTCGCCAACGGCAATGTAAATCCAGCCGTCAATTCCCATCCGGATGCCATTGGTAGCATGGTCGGTACCGCGGCTTTGCAGAAATTTAGGCGAGCTGATATTTTGAATAAGCGGTTTAGAAGGGCCATCGGCTACGCCGTCCTGGTTTTTATCTTCAAAAACTACCAAATCCATGCCCGATGCAATGCCGGTTTCTTTAGAGAAGGTAGTGTGTAATACAAATAGCTGGTCGCCGAGCGAAATAATACCCCGCGGGTTATCTACCTGGGCAAAAGTAGTATGCGCATCTACTTTTCCATCGTTATTTTTATCAATCAGTTTTACAATGCTGCCTTTGCCGGGTTTTTTACCTAAAGAGCCCATCATGTCAACCCCCACATAAACTTCGCCGGTAGGGGCCACGGCCAAACAGGCAGGGCTTGGCGTCAGGTCCGGACCAGCAAAATTGGTAATATCTAATTCAGTGGAACCATCGGCAGTTAAAGCCGGAGCAATAATTTTTGCGTTTTTGACTGGCGCTTTCGGGTTAGCTGCTTCCGTCAGTTCGGTTTTTTTGCCTAAGCCAAACAGAATGAAAAAAACGTAAAACAAACTCAAAGAAATCTTTAACATTATGTATTATATATTAAAAAGTATTATTTCTCTACTAGCTTGCAAATTAATTAAATAGCCTTAAATATTTACAGAAAGTTTTAAGTATATTAAAAATTACACTTATAATTAAAACTGCCATTTATTCTGCTGACTGTAATGCCGGTGTGTAGTTCTTTTTTACCAAATCTATGGTGTTTAGCAAACCGTTGTAGTAAGGGTCGTGGGCCAGTTGCCAGAACATGATGCCGCCCAAACGATTATCCATTACGTATTTGGTTTTTAATTCCAGAGAGCGCTTATCGTCGTAAGTAAAAAATAATTTCTTTTCCGGATGGTAAAGATAAGGTGCCTGGGCGATATTATCCCAGTGGTAAACAAAACCGCTGTCGGGCGCCAATTGGGTAGGTATATTTTTAAAGTTTATGGTAGTTTTAAATTGGCCCGGTTGGTACAAGCCATTATTTACGTTGGGTACGTTTTCGAAAACCCGGCCGTAAAAAGCAGCGCCCACAATTAGTTTTTCGGCCGGAACTCCCGCTTTTAATAAATATTTAACCGCAAAATCTGTTGAGTTTTCTTGTTGTGGCGTTGAATATAAAGGTGTATGGTGACCGGTGGTTTTGGAATAGCCGCTGATTAAATCGTAGGTCATCAGGTTTACATAATCTACCTGTTGCATCACTTTCTTCCAGTCCACAGCTTCTTCTAAAAATTGCCGGAAGCCGCCCGCCGCAAAACTTAACTCGTATTGGGTGCCTATTTTCCGTAATTCCTGCACCAGGCGGGTAAAATTCTTTTTATCGTGCGGCCCATATTTATGCCCTGTAAAACCCGGTATAGTAGGATATTCCCAATCCAAATCCAGACCATCGGTGCCAAAATATTGGTGGTGGGCTTTTATAGATTGGGCAAATTCCTGCCGGCCTTTTTTGGTTGCAAAAACAATGGAGCAGGTTTCGCAGCCTCCCCAGCCACCTAACGATAATATTATTTTAAGTTGCGGATTCTTCTTTTTTAGCAAAACCATTTTCTGAATAATAGCCGTGTCGCGGGCAGTGCGTACTTTAAATTTATTGCCGTCCAGCCGGCCTAAACAGAAAATCAGATGCGTTACCTGGTTAACATCATAAATATCTAATCCTTCAACTCCTCCTGCATAATAAGCCAAAACTTTCATTTTATTAGGAGGCTGAGAAAACCCCGGAATAATTGTTAAGCAGAGCAGGAAGGCAACTAAAAGCTTAAGTATAAGCAATTTTGCTTTCATATTATTTTTGATTTTAACTTAAACTTGGGCCGGTTTATCACAAAAAGTATAGCTATTTTATTAATAAATAATATTGTAATTACCAGCTTTAATAAGCGCTGCTACTGTCCCGGATTAATTTTTATCTGTTTAATAAAGAATATTAACCCGGAGAAAAGTACGATTATTGGCGAAACAATGATTAATTACCGGTTTAAAAATATTGGGCTGTTGTCCTTTATATGGAAGGCAGGCAATAGTTTCTGATTCTTTTCTATATATTTAAAATGGTTTTTACGCCCATAATTATTTTACCAGAAATCTAGTTTTGGTCTGTTAACCAAGAATAATCTTATTTCAGAAAAGTGATTTATTTAAAATTAGAAAGTAATATTTAATTAAAGCTGTTGTAAATATTAAAAACTACACAAAGTTATTATGAAGAAAATTATTGCCTTGTTGTGTTTAGCCTTAATAGTAACGTTTGGGGTAACCGCCACTTTTGCCCAAAAAGGAAAGCCGTTGTTTCCGCAAGCGCCAGGGATGCAAACTTATACCTTCCGGAACAGTATGAAGGTAGATGTAGCGGCCACCCTCGATTCTATTAAAAGCCTGGGAATAACTGTACTCGAAAGCAGCACTAACCCTAATGGCCTTACCCCGGAAGCCTTCCGGAAGTTACTCGATGCGCGCGGTATGACTAGTCCGTCGGTAGGAGCTGGCTACGAAGAGTTGGTAAAAGACCCGGCAGAAGTAGCGCGTAAAGCAAAAATTATTGGTGCTTCTTACGTTATGACGGCCTGGATACCGCATCAAAAAGAGTTTACGCTGGCCGATGCGCAGAAAGCCGTAGCTGATTTTAACCGGGCTGGTAAAATATTAAAGGAGAATGGTATAACCTTTTGCTACCATACCCACGGTTACGAATTTATTCCGTACCAAAACGGTACCCTCTTCGATTACATGGTTAAAAACACCAACCCGGAATACGTTTCGTTCGAGATGGATATTTTATGGGTGTTTCACGGGGGCGGCGACCCGGCTAAGTTGCTGTTAAAATATCCGAACCGTTGGAAACTGATGCACCTGAAAGATTTGCGCAAAGGGGTTAAAGGCGACCATACCGGTGGCACTTCTACCGATAACGATGTTGCTTTGGGAACCGGCCAACTGGATTTACCGGCCATTTTAAAAGCAGCTAAAAAAGTGGGTGTAAAATATTACTTTATCGAAGACGAAAGCCCGAAGTTCCGGCAGCAGGTACCGCAAACCATGGCTTACCTCAAAAGTTTAAAAGAGTAGTATGCAATAATATGGCGTAGAGCGCTCTTGTTCGTAACTTTAAGATAAAATAACAAATCTTTAATATTTAATATTTAAAAAAAAGCTCCTGTCAAATATATTTTTGCCAGGAGCTTTTTTTAACCCCCTTAAACGCCTGTAACGAAATACCGCAACAGTTTTAGGATATTAACTCATAGCTATAATTAATTTCTTTAAACATATTATTTAATTATTCCTATAATGTAACTCAATATTTAAAGAAAGGGTTGTTAAGTTGCCCATGGTTTAGTTAATTGCAATTTAAAGTGTTTTCAGATTTAGTTTCTATTATAATTATTTACCACCACACATGCTTAAAACCGACTCCCCTAACTCCACTAAATTGCCATCAGAAACCGATTTAACCGAAGACAAATCCAAAATAACTAATTATCGCTGGGTCATTTGCGCCCTTTTGTTTTTTGCTACCACCATCAACTACATCGACCGGCAAGTTATTGGTTTACTGAAACCAACGCTGGAAAAGCAGTTTAACTGGACCGAAGTAGACTACGGCAATATTGTAATGATTTTTGCTGGTTGTTATGCTTTGGGCTACGTTATTTTCGGCAACTTTATCGATAAAATTGGCACCAAAATGGGCTACGGCATTTCGGTTGTGGTTTGGAGTATTGCTGCCATGTTGCACGCCGCCGTTAAAAGCACTTTTGGTTTTGGTGTAGTACGCGGTTTATTAGGCTTGGCCGAAGCCGGTAACTTTCCGGCGGCCGTAAAAGCAGTAGCTGAGTGGTTCCCGAAAAAAGAACGGGCATTGGCCACCGGTATTTTTAACTCCGGTACCAGTATTGGGGCAGTGGCGGCGCCGCTGTTAGTGCCTTGGTTGTTAAGCGCTTACGGCTGGCAAGAAGCTTTTATTATTACGGGTGCCATAGGTTTTATCTGGTTAATTTTCTGGTGGTTATTATACGAAATTCCATCGCGCCACAAAAAAATCAGTCCGCAGGAGTATGCCCACATTCACAGCGATAACGAACCGGCCGATGCCGAAGGTGCGGCTAAAGTTAAATGGAGCCGCCTGCTGGGTATTAAACAAACCTGGGTTTTTATAGTTGGTAAATTGCTCACCGACCCTATTTGGTGGTTTTTCCTTTTCTGGCTGCCTTCTTACTTTGCCACTACCTTTAGCCTCGACCTGACAAAACCAAGCATCCATTTGGCTATTGTGTATTCGGCTACTACCCTGGGCAGCATTGGCGGCGGGTATTTATCTTCTTATTTAATTAAAAAAGGCTGGCCTATTTTAAAAGCCCGTAAAACCACGTTACTAATTGTGGCTTTTGCGGTGTTACCCATTATGTTGGCGCAGCAAGCCCCTAATATTTGGGTAGCAGTAGGTATTATTAGTTTAGCGGCTGCGGCGCACCAGGCCTGGAGTGCCAATATTTTTACCATTGTTTCGGATATTATTCCCAAACGCGCGGTTAGTTCGGTGGTAGGTATTGGCGGGATGGCCGGTTCTATTGGGTCTACGTTGTTCCCGTTGCTGGTGGGCTCTTTACTCGAATATTACAAAAGCGCCGGCAATATTGGCGCTGGTTACAATATTCTGTTTATTATTTGCGGTTGTGCGTATTTCCTAGCCTGGATTATTATTCAGCTCCTGACAGCCCGCATGAAACCGGTTGAACTCTAAATTATCCACCATTAATACCAAACTTAATTGTTATCATGAATTTAAGATTATTACTTTTTGCCGGGTTGTTGCTTTTTAGTTTTTCGGTATCGGCTCAAAGGAAAAGTGCCGGCAAATGGCAAAGTTTATTTAACGGCAAAGATTTAAAAGGCTGGAAACAGCTCAACGGCAAAGCCCGTTACGAAGTGAAAAACGGCGAAATTATTGGCACAACTGTTAAAGGTGAACCCAATTCTTTTTTAGTTACCGAAAAAGAATACGGCGATTTTATTCTGGAACTGGAACTGAAACTGGACCAGCCCATGAATTCGGGCATTCAGTTCCGGAGTTTAAGCAACCCGGCTTACATGAATGGCCGCGTACACGGTTACCAGATGGAAGTTGACCCCAGCGACCGCGCCTGGAGCGGCGGTATTTACGACGAAGCTCGCCGGGGCTGGTTATACACACTCGAAACCAATCCGGCGGCCAAAACAGCTTTTAACAAAACCGACTGGAACAAATATCGCCTGGAATGTATTGGTAATACTATCCGGACCTGGGTAAATGGCCAGCCCGTAGCCCATTTACTCGATGCCGAAACCGCCAAAGGCTTTATTGCTTTACAGGTACACTCTATTGGCAGAGAACAAAAAACCGACGGCCAATCTATCCGGTGGCGCAATATTCGTATTCAAACTACCAACCTGAAAGCCAGCCCGCCGGCAGATATTCCGGTGGTAAATAATTTGCCTAACGTATTAACCGAGCAGGAAAAGAAAGACGGCTATACTTTGTTATGGGATGGCAAAACCACTAATGGCTGGCGCGGGGCGCACAAAACCGAATTTCCGAAACAAGGCTGGGAAATTAAAGACGGCGTACTGAGTGTGCTAAAATCGGATGGCGGCGAATCGACGAACGGTGGCGATATTGTAACTGAAAAAGAATACGGCGCTTTTGAGTTAAAATTTGATTTTAAACTAACGCCCGGTGCCAACAGCGGCCTCAAATATTTTGTAACCGAATCCGAAAAAAGCAAAGGCTCGGCTATTGGTCTGGAATTCCAGCTCCTCGACGACGAAAAACACCCGGATGCCAAAATGGGTGCTGCCGGCAACCGTACCTTGGGTTCTTTGTACGATTTAATTCCGTCGCTTAAAACCCCGCAGGCCCGCCGGCCCATTGGCCAGTGGAACACCGCTATTTTAAAAGTGTTTCCGGACGGCAAAGTAGAGCATTGGTTAAACGGCCAGAAAGTAACTGAATATACCCGCGGTACCCCCATTTACCAAGCGCTGGTAGCCCGCAGCAAATACAAAGACTACCCTAATTTTGGCATGGCGCCTAAAGGCAGAATTTTGCTGCAGGACCACGGCGATCTGGTTTCTTTCCGGAGCTTAAAAATAAAGGAGCTGAATTAATTTAATATTTCTGCTGTTAAAATTTAGATGAAAAAAATATATTATCCCTTTCTGTTACTGCTGCTTACAGGTATTTTATTTTATTGTAAGTCTAACAAAACGCTGAGCGGGCAAGCCGCTGATACCACGCCAACTGCGAACGATAAACTGACCAATGCGCAGGTAGATTTAAACGCCTCGCCGTTTGTGTCGGCATCCGACGCCATAAAAATGATGCAGGTAGAAGATGGGTTTGAAGTAAAATTGGTAGCTTCCGAGCCCTTAATCAGTACGCCGGTAGCCATAACCTTCGACAATAATAACCGGATTTGGGCCGTGGAAATGATTGGCTACATGCCCGATACCGTGGGTACCGGCGAAGATATTCCCAATGGTAAAATTGTAATTCTGGAAGACAAAAATAAAGACGGTGTAGCCGATGAACGTAAAGTTTTCCTGGATTCGCTGGTGTTGCCCCGGGCCATTTGCCTGATAGAAGATGGTATTTTAGTGGCTGAACCGCCGCGCCTGTGGTATTACAAAATTAAAAACGACAAGCCGGTACAAAAAATATTGGTAGACGAAAAATATACCGAAGGCGGTAACGTAGAGCACCAGCCCAATGGTTTGCTGCGCGCCATGGATAACTGGATTTACAATGCCAAATCGAGTAAGCGTTACCGCAAGCGGGGTGATAAATGGGAAATTGAACGCACGCACTTCAGAGGGCAGTGGGGTATTAGCCAGGATAATTACGGCCGTTTGTTTTACAACACCAACTCCGAAAATTTATTAGGCGATTATTTCGCGCCAGGTTTAGGTGCCAATAACAAAAACCAACGCGGTGTAGCCGGCTTTAACCGGAAAATTGTAGCTGATAATAAAGTTTATCCGCTTCGCCCAACGCCGGGTGTAAACCGCGGGTATATGGCCGGTGTTTTAGACGAAAGCCTGCGCCTGACTAACTTTACCGCCGCCTGCGGACCCTTGGTTTACCGCGGCGATTTATTTGGTTCGGCCTACGCCGGCAATATTTTTGTAGCCGAACCTTCGGCCAATTTAATTAAACGGAATATTGTTTCGGAAGCCGGTTACGTCATAAACGGTCAGCAAGCTTACCAGAACCGCGAATTTATCTCCAGCCTGGATGAACGTTTCCGGCCGGTAAGTTTGTATAATTCGCCCGAAGGTGCGTTGTACGTGGTAGATATGTACCGGGGTATTATTCAGCACGAAACTTACTTAACCACTTACTTGAAAAAAGAAATTGGAAAGCGCCAGTTAACCCAGCCTTTAAGCGCCGGCCGTATTTACAAAGTAGTACCCAAAAACAAGAAAACAGCCGCTGTTACCGTGCCGCAGAACCCGGAGCAACTGGTAAAATTATTGGGTCATGCCAACGGTTGGGTACGCGATAATGCCCAGCAAACGCTTATAGATGGCAAATTTACTCAGGCTATTCCGGCCCTGCGGCAGATTGTAAAAGACAAGAAGAACCAGTTGCAGGCGATACACGCCCTCTGGACCTTAGAAGGTTTAGGTGCGCTGCAAACCGATGAAGTATTAGCTTTATTAAATAACCCGGCCTGGCCGTTGCGGATGCAGGCACTAAGCGCCTTACCATCTGTGCTAAATAAAAGCAATTACGCGCAAGTAACTTCGGTGCTAACCCAAATGCTGGAAACCGATACGCTGGCGGCACCTTATATTGCCTTTATTACCAATAATATTCAGCCTCTCGATAAAACGGCCGCTAATAATTTGTTACGCCAGGTGGTAAAAAAATACCCCAATAACCCGTACGTAGCCGATGCTGTAATCAGCAATTTGCAGGACCAGGAAGAAACTCTTGGCAAAGAACTGGCTTCACTGGCATCCGGACCCGACCTGGCTATTAATAAACAAATGGGCCGCATTGTTACCAGTATTCGGAATACCCGTGCTAACCGCAATCCGGATATGCTGCGGAAAGAATTTCCGAAAGGCGCAGCTATGTTTAATGCTACCTGCCAGACTTGCCACGGACCAGACGGTAATGGTGTTAATGCCTTAGGGCCGCCATTAAATGGCTCGGAATATGTAACCGGCAGAAAGGACAGGTTAATTTCGGTGGTATTATTTGGTTTAACTGGTCCGGTTACCGTAAAAGGCCACGTTTACAAAGCCCCGGAGATTAACGGCGATATGCCCGGCATTGGCTACAACAAAGATTTACCCAACGAAGATATTGCGGAGTTGCTGAGCTTTATTCGTAAATCGTGGCAAAATAATGCCGATAAGGTAAGCGCCGAGGATGTAACCAAAGTTCGCACGCAATTAAAAGGCCGCCAGAAAGCCTTTACCGAGGCCGAACTCAACAGAATGTAAGGAATATACTTTTATAATTGGAAGGCTCAGATTTTTATTTAAATCTGAGCCTTCTTTGTAATAACTTAATTTATGGATCTGGGATTAAAAGACAAAGTAATTATTGTAACGGGTGGTGCCAAGGGTATTGGCGAAGGTATTGTAAAAGTACTGGCCGCCGAAGGCGCAATTCCGGTAATAATTGGCCGGAATGAAGAAGATAATTTAGCTACTGTAGCCGCGGTAAATGAGGCTGGCGGGCAAGCCGCCCAGGTTGTAGCCGAACTCACCGACCCAACGGCCAACCAGGCAGCCGTTGCTGTAGTTTTAAATCAATTTGGCCGGATTGACGGACTGGTAAATAATGCCGGGGTAAACGATGGGGTGGGACTGGAAAAAGGTAGTTACGAAGGATTTATGGCTTCGCTGCACAAAAATCTGGTACATTATTACCTGATGGCGCATTACGCACTCCCATCCTTAAAAGAAAGCAAAGGCAGCATTGTAAATATTGGCTCCAAAACCGCCGAAACCGGCCAGGGCGGCACTTCGGCCTACGCCGCCGCCAATGGTGGGCGCAATGCCCTCACGCGCGAATGGGCCGTTGAATTATTGCCTTACAACATTCGGGTAAATGCCATTATAGTAGCCGAAGCCTGGACGCCGTTGTACGCAAACTGGATTAAAACTTTCGACGATCCAGAAACCAAGCTAAAATGCATTACCGAAAAAATTCCGCTGGAAAAACGCATGACCACTACCGAAGAAATTGCCAATATGGTCGCCTTTTTACTGTCACCAAAATCCAGCCATACTACCGGCCAGCTTATTCACGTAGATGGCGGTTACGTCCACCTCGATCGGGCCTTGAATTAATCCTTAGAGCGCTAATCTTTTTAATAGCTACTTAATAGAAACAAAAAGAGGTCTGAATTAATTATTCAGACCTCTTTTTATTAGGAATTAGCGTGTAATAACTCAGAAGTGATACCAACTTATACCAAATAGTAAATATGTTGTTCCATAGCTGCCTAGCAAATGGCTTTCCTCCACACCCAGTCATTCTGTTAAGAATCTTGTGCATGAGTTGGATAAACAGGTAATAAACCTCGTCTGGAATTTACCTGTAACGCCATCTAAGCAGAAGGTTCCTGCGGAATGACAGGAATGGCTACAATGAGGTAAGTTCTCGCTATGGGAGGCTTTTTATTCTATTTGGTATTGCCTATTACTTTCTTGTCCATAGAGTTAAAATATTGAAAAGAGGACAAAATTATCCCTGGATGAAACAGGAAAACAAACCGTAAGTTGGTATGAGATTATAAAAGTACCTAAAAGGCTTGTTTGTTTTAATTTACTAGTGCCGGAGCGCCTGTAAGTAGTGGAACTGCTAGGCCTAATGGCAAACCCGGTTCAGATAAGCAAATGCCAAAATCTTCGAACAGCCCTGAAAGGGCGAAATAAATCAGCGATGGGTAGAGCCCATCGGATTATATACGCATCCAGAACATAGCCCTGAATGGGCAAAATAATATTTTTTAGTCTCTATCCACTAGCGTTAGTGCATTTACGGCTTACTTTAAGGCCACTGTGGTGGATAGAACCAGGCCCTGAATATTCTGGGTTAACTGCTTCATCCGGTAAATGCGTTCGGCGCGGCTGTCTTCGCGTTGATCGGGTGGGCAGGCAAGATCGGCTTCATAAGAAATAACTTCGAAGCCTAAGTGGTGTGCCAGGCCAAACACATAAGGCCGCCAGCCCCAGCCAATATCTTCCTGCACCAGGTTTAAGTAAGGAGCCAGCTCGCGGCGCATCAGGAAAGGACCGTACGTGTAATCAACGGCAGGACCAATTATTTCGGTGCAGCACGCGTTTATGGTAGTTTCGGTGGTTCTTTGGAAAGCCGGGAAAGTGGCAAATCCGGTAGCCGAACGGGAGGCCAGTACAACGCCAGTTGATTCAGCGGTTGGGGCTTGGGAAAGAAAATCCGGTAAAAAATCCCGGAAGAAAATAAGCTTATCCGGTTCGGTGTAAAGAATAAAAGGCGCTTTGGTTTCGGTGGCGGCTAATACACTGGTACGCGCCTGCGCCCATACTCCTTTACCGGTGGGGGTTAATATTTTAAACTGAGGAAAAGTTCTCAGAAAATCCAGGAAACTGCTATTAGAACCACCATCGGTAATAAAAACCGGAATTCCAAAAGTAGCCAGTTGGGAGAAAGATGCTCGTAATAATTTTTCTTCCTGCGCATCGCGCACCCACGAAATAGTAGCAATAGCAACGTTTGTTTTATGCATGTTAGGGTTAAAGGTTCGGGAATATTAATTAAAGAAACTATGGTTAATTATAATTACAAGAATAAAAAATTAGGCAAAAAATAACAGGTAAATATTTGCCACCTCTGCCCCTCCTAAAACAGGAGGGGAGCTTCCGGCATTATTATTTGTAGAAGTGTAAGGAAGAAATTATTTTAACTTAAAAATTTATATTAAAATATTGATAATTAATATTTTAATATAAATTATAGTTTAAACTAATTTCGTTCTTAATACTTACTTTAATTTATCTGGCTACTTAATATTCAGCCAAGAAAATTATTTCCGCTCGACACCCACGCGTTTGTCGTTGATAAATACCGGGTGAATCATGTTTTGGAAAGAATACACTTCGTCCCATTTGGCTTGCGTTAGCAGTTGTTGTTCCAGCACCACTATCTGATGAATAGATTTGCCGGTAGCTAGGGCTTCTTTGGCTATAGCAGCAGAGGTTTCGTAACCCACAATGGGGTTTAGGGCCGTAACAATACCAATACTGCGCATTACCATTTCGCGGCAGCCTTCTACGTTGGCTTTAATGCCATCTACGCAACGGGTGCGCAAGGTAGTAGCGGCATTGGTCAGGTAATTAATGGAGGTAAATAAGCTAAAAGCAATAACCGGTTCCATTACATTTAACTGCAATTGCCCGGCTTCGGCAGCCATGGTTACGGTAGCATCGGCGCCAATTACGTAAAAAGCGGTTTGGTTTACCACTTCCGGAATTACCGGGTTTACTTTGCCCGGCATAATAGAAGAGCCCGGCTGCATGGGCGGCAAAAATATTTCGTTAAATCCGGTGCGCGGGCCCGACGAGAGCAAACGCAAGTCGTTGCAAATTTTAGAAAGTTTAACCGCACTGCGTTTTAAAGCAGCCGAAACCTGAACAAATATACCGGTATCGGAAGTAGCCTCAATTAAATCGGCGGCGAGGATAAAAGGTAAGCCAGTAAGTTCGGCCAAATATTTGGTGCAAAGCTCCGGATAACCTTCGGGCGCATTAATACGGGTACCAATGGCCGTGCCGCCCATGTTGCATTCCAGCAGCATGGTTTGGGCTTGTTTTAGTTGCCTGAGTTCGTCGCCGAGCGTAGTAGCAAAACCCTGAAATTCCTGACCCAAAGTCATAGGAACGGCGTCTTGCAACTGGGTGCGGCCCATTTTTATTACTTCTTTAAATTCTACGCCTTTGTTGGCGAACGAAGCTTGCAGGGCCAGGAGCGCTTCCTGGTAAAAATCCAGTTTCCGGTACAGCGCCAGCATCAGGGCGGTGGGGTATACGTCGTTGGTAGATTGCGAAAAGTTAACGTGGTTGTTGGGGTGCAAATATTCGTATTGCCCTTTCTGGTGGCCTAAATATTCGAGGCCAATATTGGCAATTACTTCGTTGGCATTCATGTTTACCGAAGTACCCGCGCCGCCCTGAATTAAATCGGTTAAAAACTGGTCCTGGTATTCGCCGGCAATTAATTTGTCGCAGGCATACACAATGGCTTCAACTATTTTGGGATCTATTACACCGCAATCGCGGTTGGCCAGGGCAGCGGCTTTTTTCACGTAGCCCAAGGCTTTAATAAACAAGGGTTCGGTGGCATTGGTTATGCCGGTAATATTAAAATTTTCCAGCGCCCGCATGGTTTGCACGCCATAGTAGGCATTATTCGGAATTTCTTTGGTGCCCAGAAAATCGTGTTCAATTCTAAAAGAAGGTTGCATGCGGCAGATATTTATATAGGCTAATTTTATAAACAGGACATTCAGCTAAATACCCGCTTTGCGGCAACTTTGTTTTAATTCCGGTAAAATTGTTGAAGTGCTAAACCGATAAGCACCTAAAATAAGCAGCCTTAAAAATATTCAAGAAACTGGTTTCTACCGGTTCATCGAAAAAACAGTATCTATCTGGTGCTGGTGCAGAAAAGTTAAAAATTGTTGTTGCAGGGCTTTGCGGGTTTGTTCTTGTTCTTTCCGGTCGCTTAGCCGCACTTTATATTTATTATTATTGCGTAAAAGCTGCAAATGTTGTTTTCGTTGGAAGCGTTGGGTGGTAGCCGAATCTGATTTTATTCTTTCGATGCGCCGCTTATTGTTGCCGAATAAAACACTGAGCACGTTTACATCCATGTTTAATTGGGCGGGGCCGCCCATGGTATAAGAACCGCTCAGTTCAAAAGCTGTTAAGTTGCTGTTTAGTTTTAAACCGGGCGTAATAAACTCGTAATCCTGCATTACAAAATTGGTGGTGGCATCCTCGAAGTATAAATGGTTGGTGCGTTCTTTCCGTAAAAAACGCAGGGCATTTTGAATAGGAGCCACCTGTATTAGCTCCATTTTCCGAAAAGAGGCTTTGGCGTAAGCTATTGTTCCTGCAAAGCTAGGCGAAAACGTTTTATCCAGTTGGGTATACACCATTAAGTTACAATCGGCGGTGCCTTTTATGCTTTGGCTGCTTAGTACGTCCAGCTTCATCGATTCGGCAAAAGCGAAAACCTGTTGCAGGTTAATATTATTTACCTGCGACCGTAGCCGCACCGGAAAACTGCCTCCGGCACCATCCAGGCGCATCTCGCCGCGCGCACTTATTTTTCCGTTGAAAGCTTGTAAGTTTAACCGCGTTAGCCGGGCCCGGTTCTTATTCAGGTTAGCCTCCAGCAGCAGGTTGGTGCCTTTTAAATATAAATATTCTACTTGTTTGGCGCGCACCTGCAAGTTTAACCAATAATTTTTTTCCCGCAGGGTATTCAGGTTTTCCTGGTTACGTTTGGTTTGGGCTTTGGCCGATACTGCATTTTGGGGTTGGTCTTGCTCGTTTAAAGAAGCTAAATCGAGCATAAATTCCTGTAAATTAAGCTTATTGTACTGCAATTTTACGTTTAAGTAAGGCCGGCTAATGCCGGCAGTAATTAAATTAAAACCGCCATTTGCCGAAGCTTTGCCGCCCCCGGTGGTAATAAAGTGCATCTGTGTTAATTTTACCTGGTGGTTTAGTTGGTTTACCTGAACCGTTAAATTTTTAATTTTTTCGCCACCAGGCAAATTAACATTGGCTACCCGCAAGTTTACCTGCGTTTGGGTGTTTTCCCAGGGGTTTTTGCGGTACCGGCCCATATATTTATCTAGTTGTTTTTTTTGCACCAGATGAATTGTGGGTAATGCCGATTCATTATTTGTTACTTCAGGAGTACTAATATTTTGGTTTAGCTGCGTTGCTGTTGCTGTACCAGTTGAAATTTGTAAGTGGGCTGGTTTAGTTAGTAAAATATTGCCTGAATTTCCGGGTTCCTGGTAAGCCAGTAAATTATCGGGCAGCCACTCGGTATCCAGGTGCTCGGCGTAAATATCCGCACTAGCTTTAATAAAGCCTGGTTCGTTAAACAAATAAGAAAAATAATTTTGAATAGAGGCCTGCATTTTAAAGGGTCGGCCACCGAGGGTACCGCTTAAATTTTGCAGTTGCAGCAGTTTGCCCGTAAATGCTAAGCGGCTGTTTACCTGGCGGCAATTTACTTTTAAACCAAATGGCCGAAAACCGGCATTCTGTAATTGCAAAATACCGTTGCCCAGCCAGTCGGAGCTGGTATTTTGTAAAGTGTCCGGAATATTGCCGCTGAAACTTAATTTACCCGAAACAACCCCGCCCGATATATGGGTAAAAGGCAAATTTATAAAGCCGGCCATATCGGTTAAAGCTATTTTCCCTTCACCTTCTACTTTAAAAGTGGGTTTGGTAAAATCCGATACTTGTAAGCCTAATTTAATATTTCCTTCGTCAGTATTAGCCGAAAAATGGGAGATGGTAAATTGGCTGGTTTGTAACGAATGCGCCTGGCCGTTGTTCATTTCGCCGGTTATTTGCACCGCCCGAATATTTTTTTTACTAGCCGGCAAATAAAATTCTCCGTTCTTTAACTTAAAAGCAATGCTGTTGTGGGGGCGTTGCATGGGGCCGCTGTCGCCGGTTAGTTGCAGTACAAAATGTAATTTGCTCTTAGTGCTAAAGTGGTTTAAAAACGGTTGCGCCTGCGGAGGTAATAATTGCCGGAATAAATATACCAGGGGCTGATAACCCGCCACCTTTAAGTTTAACTTAGCCCCCGGACCGGAGGTAAGTTTGGTGTGCGTACCCGCAATAGAAATTTTATTATTGTTTACGAGGGCGTGGGTGTTGTAAAAAGTCCCGGTTTTCTGATTTAAAGCATAAACGTAATGCACGTTGGCAGTAAAAGTCTGGTTTCGGAAAAGGCTTAGTTTGTTATTTTTTATTTCTTTTATTTTTCCGTTTAAGTTGCCTTCTAAGCTTAATTTCTGGTTTCTTAACCGGGCCGAGAGGTTGGCTTGGGCTATATCTAAGGCAAAGGAGCTGTTTTTATATTTATTCTGGGTGATGATGCGGCCCTGCCGGATAGTTACCCGCGGAATAATAAAAGGAAATTTACTGCCGGTTGTATCTGAGTTGGCCCGTGGCTTAAACCGCAAACCAACTTTTTGGCCGCTGCTATCTACCCGCTGGTAAAAAAGTACCTCATCTAACTCTACCTGGTTAATTTTTATCCGGTGCAACCGCAACTGACCCAATGGTACAGCTACCGAAGCCCGCTTTACCCAAAATACCTGTACCGGATTTGTATGGCTGGTATCGAGCAACGAAATATTCTTAAACGAGAACGTAACATTCGGGAAATGCCGCCACACCGAAATACTGGTTTCGAAAGGCTGCAAAACTAAATCGGATTGCTCTGTAAACTTCTGCCGGAAATAATCAGCGGCGTTTTGCTGGTATACCCGCGACATGACTTCCAGCCCCGCCAGGCCCAGGCCCAGCAGCAACAGAATGCCAATTAATATTCTTTTAAAAAATTTAGAAAGATGCATGGGGTAAGGAGTACCGCTGTTTAAACGCACTTACCTAAATAACTAATATAATTAAATAAAGTTAGAGGCTATGAGGTTTTCTTTTTACAAAAGTTAAGTAGCATTTATTCTGTTTGAACGAGAGATTAAACCATAATTAACAGTAGCAGTTGTAAGTAGCGCAGGAAATTAGCTAGCAAAAAATAAAAAAAGCTTAAAATACTGTAACCCTAGAACAAGTTTGCCGTTAAAGATAAATGTAAGCTGAGACATTAGTTTTAGTAAACAAAAAGAAGCCAGACTTGAAACGTCTGGCTTTTTTTATGCGCTTAAATTAAGGGTTGTCTTAATCAACTTCGGGTTATCTGCCGCCCGGCGGGCAATATTGTTTTAAATAATTTGTAAACAAGGTGCCTAAATGCTTGGTGGTGCCTTCGCCTTCTGATATGCTGTGGGTCCGGTTGGGGTAGGGCATTACCTGAAATTGCTTGTTATATTTTATCAGCTCATCAATCAACAGTTCGGCGTTGTTATAATGCACGTTGTCGTCGCCGGTGCCATGTATGTAGAGCAAGTTGCCGCGCAGGTTTTTGGCGTAAGTGATAGGCGAACCTTTTACAAAATCTTCTAAATTTTCCTGGGGCAAACCCATGTAGCGTTCCTGATAAATATTATCGTAGGTGAGTTGGCTGCCCACGGCGGCTATAGAAATACCGGTTTTGTAAATTTGCGGGTACTGAAAAAGTAGGTTAAGTGTAGCTGAGCCGCCGCCGCTCCAGCCCCAAACCGCTACGCGCGACGAATCGGCGTAAGGCAGTTTTAATATTTCGCGGGCCGCCAGCGCCTGATCTTTAATATTTACAACCCCAATTTTGCGGTAAACACTTTTCCGCCAGGCGCGGCCTTTGGGTACGGGCGTACCCCGGTTATCGACGGATACATATAGGTAACCATCCTGGGCCATATTGCCCTGGTACAAATGATTATTGCCGGTGCCGTAGCTGTCTTTCACGGTTTGGCCCCAAGGCTCGGTATACACATAAAACACCACCGGATATTTTTTGGCCTGATCAAAGTTTTCGGGTTTTGCCATCCAGGCATCCATTTCTACGCCTTCGCTGGTTTTAACTTTAAAAAACTCCAGGTTAGGCTTGGCTTTACTTCCTTCTGTAATTGCTTGCGCCACGGCACTGGTTTTATCCAGGGGTTTATGGTCGGGCACCGATACCCATTCGGTAGTGGGCCGGGTGTAGTAGTTCGAGAATTTATGCCGGGCAAATTTAGCATCCGGCGAAAATTCGTATGCGTGGGTGCCGGGTTGCGAAGCTGGTGATACGCGCTCTAATTTGCCTTTGCCATCGAGGCGGGTGCGGTAGAGGTAAGCTTGCGTGGCATTTTCGGGCGAGGCCGTAAAATAAACAAAATTGCCCGGCTCGTCTATTTTTACAATTTCCATTACATCGTAGTTGCCACGGGTAATTAAGGTTTCTTTTTTGCCGTTGCGGCTTACGCGGTACAAATGACGCCAGCCATCTTTTTCACTCGCCCACAAAAAATCGCGACCGTTGTTCAGCCAGTCCCAGCCGCCATTGGTGTATTTCTGGTCCCAGGAAGGTAAAATATCTATCCAGGCTGCATCTTTTTCCTGATAAATTTGGTTAACGCGACCGCTGCCGGCCTGGCCAATAAACAACCGGCTCTCGTTTTGTTTGCGGTTTAATTGCTGCAAAATAATTTCGTCGGCGTTAGCGGCCCATTCCATCCGCGGCACATAATGTTGCCGGGGATCACCGGGAATTTGCAGCCAGGTAGTTTTGGTTGCGGCTACTTCTATTATCCCAATTTTGTAAGGCGAAGGCGCTTCGCCAGCTACCGGGTATTCTACGGGTTGCACTACGGGGTAAATAGAATCAGTGTGGTTAATCATCAGGTAATCTTTTACCTGCGTGGCATCTAGCTGCCAGAAAGCTATTTTTTTACTATCGGGGCTCCACCGAATACCGTTGCGACAGAAAAATTCTTCTTCGTAAGCCCAGTCGAAGGTGCCGTTAATTAGTTTGCGGGTGCCATCGGTGGTAAGTTGTTTGGTAGTTTTACTGGTTAAATCATCTACAAAAATATTGTGCTGGCTCACGTAAGCAACCTGGTTGCCATCCGGCGAAAATTGGGCAAACATCAGCGAAGCGGCCGGCTGTTTTGGGCCAATCTGTTGCAGGGTTTTCGTTGCCAGGTTATAAACCCAGTAATCGCCGCGCGTATCGAGCCGCCATACTTTTTGGGTATTGGTATAAATTAATATTTTTTGCTCATCGCCGGATAACGAAAAACTGCGGATACGCAACGGTTGCTTTTGGCCGGCGGGAACTAATTTTTCTTTGGCTACCAATAACTGTTTTTCGCGCGAGGGTAAGGTGAATTTTACAATATTGCCGGCTTCGTGCTGGGCAAAAGCATTACCGGTTTTTAGCCAGTACAAAGCGCCGCTGTTCTGAGCTTTAACCAGAAAAGCCGGTAAGCAAAGCTGAAACAAAAGCAACCCAATTAGTAAAGGTTTTAATCTCATAAAGTAAATTAATTTAAATATTTTATCGCCTTCGGTAGTAATCGAGAAAGGTAGTATGTTTTCCGGAAAAATAAAGAAACAGGATTGCGGTTAATATTTTAATATTTAATGGTTGGCCGCAACTAAGCCGAAGAATAATTTAAAATTCCTGAAAATTATTTAGGTAAAAAGCCGTAAACAAAGCCAGCACTAACAGCTTAACCTATGCACGATATCTCGGAATATATTTATGGCGAGGATTACGCCGAAAGAAATAAAGCTTTTGAAGAAGAAATGTTTAGGATAGAAGAACGGCACGCCGATTATTTTAAAAATCGCCCACCCGCAAATGAAACCGAGGAACACGACCGCTTACACAACCATTATGCTTTGCGCACTGCCAGCGGCCAGGTTTCCTTTACTTTTAACCAGGGCTCCGGTTTACCCGAAAATATTCGCGAGGAATGTAAACAAGCTTTCCACCGGGTTTGGAAGTACGAATAATTTAAAGAGTAATATTTTTCTTGCGCGGCGATAGTCGCCATGGCTGCGCAAGAAAAATATTATTCCTTCGGCAGTTCTATAAAAAAAGTTGAGCCCTGGTTTTCTTCGCTGGTAACCCAGATGCGGCCCTGGTGTAGTTCTACAATATTTTTAACAATACTTAATCCCAGGCCTACGGTTTCTTCGCCGCGCAAACCCGGCCGGCGCGCTTTGGTAAATTTATCGAAAACATAGGGCTGTAAGTCTTTGGGTATACCTATGCCATCGTCGTGCACCGAAAGCAAAACCGTATTTTCCCGTTCGAGCAAGGTAACGGTAATATTGCCGCCCTCGTGGGTAAATTTTAACGCGTTGGCAATTAAATTATGAATTACCTGCATCATCGTAACTTCATCGGCTACAATAAAAAGCGGGTCGTGCGACGAAATCAATTTAATATTTTTGCGGGCATTAAAATCGGCTTGCCGGAACATGGTTACGGAATTGTGGGTTTTAGCCAACAGGTTAAACCTGGTTTTTCGGACGGTAACCCCCGACGATTCTAAAAATTCATTATTTAATAATTCTTTAATCAGCGAAATACTTTTTTTACAAGTTTCCTGAATGTAACCCAAGGTTTCGTGCACCACTTCAGAATCTGCTTTTTCGCCTTCCAGCGAAGACGATAAACTCTGAATTAAAGCTAAGGGCCCGGCTAGTTCGTGCGAAAAACTGTGCAGGATGCTGTTTTTCCGTTCGCTAAATTTTAGTAAGGTATGGTGTTTGGCTTTTTTATCGGTTACATCTTCGGCAAAACCGGCTATGCTCCAGCTTTTGTCCGGATTATAAATAGCATAGGTTCTAACCGAAATCCATTTTTCCTGCTGGGCGTTAGATACTATCCGGAATTCACTTACTTGCTGCTCCCGCTTACTTATTCGGGTTAAGCTGTTGCGCACATATTCCTGATCTTCCGGATGAACTGTTTCCAGCAAAAGTGCCGGGTTATCCATAATATGCTGGCGGCTGCGGCCCCAAATTTCGTCGAAACTCGGGTTCAGGTACCTAATATTGTTGCGCTGAATATCATAAATAAAAAAAACCTGGTCGGTCTGTTCGGCAATTTGTTCCAGAATCTGCAGGCTTTCCTGGTTTTCGCTTAGGTTCATGGGCTTGGGGTTAAAACATAATAGTTTAAGCGTTGTTTACTTAAAGTTAGGTAATATTTAAGTAATCTAAAATAACCGATAGGCCACTCACATACGTTGCTGTGCCGGAGCAGGTTTAAGGCGGTTATCAGCCATTATTCCTCAGCTTTTAAAATATACCGGCTAAACGTTTACTTGTTTAAAACCAAAAAAATTATTATTCTGGATTTAGTAACTATTGCTTTTTACCAAAAACATTAAGTTCAGGCAAATAGCAAAATTATCCGCTTCGGTTGTAGTAATCTTCTGAAAAGTTAAAATTATTATCTCTACTTTTGATTTCTGTTGTTTGGGCAATTTTGCTCTATACTTTCTAAACCCGATAAATTTTGATTATTGATATGAAATCTGAAACGGCTGCCTTCCTTAAAAAGAACAAAAAGCGACTTTTAGAAGCCTGGGTACAAAACCAGATGAGCGATAGTACCCTGCGGGATGATTTAATTTCGAATGAAGAATTAAGCAAGCAGTCGGATGATTTGTTGGATGCCTTATTAGTAGCGTTGGGTTCCGGAAAACTGAATGTTGATTCTGATAAATTTCAGCCTGTATCAGATATTCTGAGCGAGCTTTCTGTTACCCGCGCGCGTCAGGGCTTTTCGCCCCGCGAAACCAGTATGTTTGTAATGAGCCTGAAAAAAGCTTTTTACGCCATGCTGGAAGATCAATATAAAAATGATCCGGCCACGTTGTACCAGGAAACGGTAGAACTGAACAACCTGCTCGATAGCATGAGCATTGTAACCATGGAAACCTTTATACAAGGGCGGGAAGAGGTTATTTTGCGTCAGACCGATGAAATAAGCGAAATCTCGACGCCGGTAATCCGGGTTTGGGAAGGTATTCTGGCCCTGCCCATTATTGGTACCCTCGATAGCGCCCGCACGCAGGTGGTAATGGAAAATTTATTGCAGCAAATTGTAGAAACCGGCAGCCGCATTGCCATTCTGGATATTTCGGGCGTGCCCACCGTAGATTCTTTGGTGGCGCAGCACTTAATTAAAACCGTAAGCGCTACCCGTTTAATGGGCGCCGAGTGTATTATTAGCGGTATTCGCGCCGAAATTGCCCAAACCATTGTGCATTTAGGTATTGATTTATCGGGTATTAATACCAAAGCCTCTTTGGCCAGTGCGCTTAAATTGGCTTACAGCATGTTGGGCATTGAGGTTAGAAGAGCCGAGCGGAAAACAATTTTTTAGAAAGCAGATTTAGAGTAAATGGATAAAATTCCGATCCTAAAAATGGGCGAGTTTTTACTCGTGACCATTCAGGTAGATTTATACGACCGGCTGGCTTTGGCCCTGGAAAACGATTTAATAAACATGGTTAGCAAAACCGAGGCCCGGGGCGTGTTAATCGATATTTCGGCGGTGAGTATTGTAGATTCTTTTATGGGCCGCATCCTGGGCAATATTGCATCTATGTCTAAAATAATGGATGCCGAAACCGTGGTGGTAGGCATGCAGCCTGCCGTGGCCATAACCCTGGTAGAACTTGGTTTAACCCTAACCGGTGTACACACCGCGCTGGACGTAGAAAAAGGTATGGAGCTTCTTCGGAACAAAATTGGTTACCTGCCCAAAGAAGAGGAAGATCTGTATGATGACATTATCTAAGGAAACTTTAACCATACAGCGCGAGCCAGATGTAATTTACTTTAGAAATAAAGCCAAAGAATATGCCGTAAAAATAGGCATGAGCATGGTGGGCCAAACCAAACTGATTACCGCGGCCAGCGAGCTGGTCCGGAACATGCTACGCTACGCCAATGGCGGCGAAGCCGTACTGGAAATTGTAATCCGGAACAACATAAAAGGCGTACGCTTAACTTTCGCCGACAAAGGCCCTGGTATAAAAGACGTGAAACAAGCCATGCAAGACGGTTTCTCTACGGGCCGGAGTTTAGGCTTGGGTTTACCCGGTGCCAAACGTTTATCCAACGAGTTCGATATTAAATCGGAGGTAGGAAAAGGAACTACCGTAACCATTATTCGCTGGAAAAATGGACTTTAAAGCCCACACCCGGTTTTCGTTAACCGATCGCACTTTTCAGAATTTAATAAAACGGGATATTGCCAAAGTAGCCGAAAACGCCGGCTTTAGCGAAACCGAAGTAGGCCGGATAAATATTATAATATCCGAAATGGTCTCTAACCTATTAAAACACGGCACCATAGCCGGCGAATTGCTGGTAAAACCTTTTGGCCGTCATAATATTGGTTTCGAAATTATTTGCTTAGACCAGGGCCCCGGCATGAGCGAGCCATTGCGGATGCAGGAAGACGGGGTTTCTACGGCCGGCACCGCCGGCGAAGGCTTGGGCGCTATTAAACGACAGTCCGATGAATTTGACCTTTACTCGGCCAAAGGCGTGGGTACCGTTATTTTATCGCGGGTTTATAAAAAAGGCCATAAACCCAAAGCCAGGGCCCCGAAGAAATTTGATGTAAGCGTAGTAATGGTACCAAAAGCCGGTGAAAAACATTGCGGCGATGGCTGGGCTATTTACGAGGCCGTTGATTATTTTTCTTTGCTGGTGGCCGATGGTTTGGGCCACGGCGAACATGCCGAAGTTGCCAGCCAGGGCGCGGTACAAACGTTTCTGCAAAATACCAACCTGCCGCCCGCCGACATGATCCGGAATGTGCATGCGGCCATAAAAAAAACGCGGGGAGCCGTAGCTAATATTACCAGCATTAACGTTAAAAATCAGGAGCTTACTTATTGCGGTGTTGGGAATATTGCGGGCCGGGTTCTTGCGGGTCCCGAAGGTCCTAAAAGTATTATTTCGTATAATGGTATTTTGGGGCACAACATACCCAATACCCTTAATAATCATGTTATTCCGTGGGTAGGCAATAATTTATTGGTTTTGCATTCCGATGGTCTGAAAAGTAAGTGGGATTTTAGCCGGTACAAAGATTTGCTGCGCCACGATACCAGTATTATTGCAGCCGTATTATACAAAGATTTTAACCGCGGCACCGACGATACGCTGGTGCTGGTAGCCAGAACCCGAAGCTGATAACAGAAGAACAGGAAAAAAATGGACAAAGATATTATCAGAATAGAAATACAGAACGAACTGGATGTGGTGCTGGCGTATAAGCGGGCCATGCAGCTATCGGGTTTGTGCGGTATGGCATCGGCTAACCAAACTAAATTTGCCACGGCCGTATCCGAAATTTGCCGTAATGTGCTGGAACACGTAGGGCAGGGGCTAATAAAATTTAGTTTGGCAGAAGATAAAGGCCGCTTATTTTTAGAAGGGTTTGTATCGGACCGCGGGCGTGGCATTCCGGATTTTCCGCAGATCCTGGACCGGGCACCGCAGGAAGGCCACAAAGGTTCGGGCCTGATTAACTCTAAAAAGCTGGTAGAATCGTTTGTTATTCAGAGCGACAGCGAAAAAGGGACCCGGGTGCAACTGCGCAAACTCATACCGGCTAATCATCCGCCCATTAACAACAGTATTATTAAAGGTTGGGTAGAATATTTTGATTCGGAAAAAGAATTATCGCCTTACGCCGAAATAAAAAACCAGAACATGCAGCTAATT
Source organism: Adhaeribacter rhizoryzae (assembly GCF_008629685.1). GTDB lineage: Bacteria > Bacteroidota > Bacteroidia > Cytophagales > Hymenobacteraceae > Adhaeribacter > Adhaeribacter rhizoryzae. The sequence continues at coordinate 62,985 of NZ_VWSF01000017.1, forward strand.
GAGTTGCTGGAAGAGCTGCGCCTGAAAAATATTCAGACCGAAACCCAGCTATCCGAAATTACCCGCCTGAACGAAGAATTACAGACCTCGAACCAGGAAATAGGTAAACTGTTGCAGGAAAGAAGTGTGGCCAACCAAGACCTGCAAAAAATTAACAAAGAGCTCGACCAGTTTGCCCACGTGGTATCGCACGATTTAAAGGCACCGCTGTATAATATTATTGCGCTTTCGGGTATAATAGAAGAATGCCTGCAAATGCAAAACTTATCCGAAGCGGTTTCCTCAATTGGTATGTTGAACGAGCAAGCCAACCACCTGAATAAATTAATAACCGATATTTTACTTTATTCTACCGCCGGCAGGCACAACTTGCCCCGCAAAGAAATAAATTTAAATACATTAATCCGGAATATTCTGGCAGCTCACCCGGTTAAAGCCACTACAAAAGTTTATTTACAGCCAGATTTACCCACACTTTTCTCCGAAGAAATTTATTTGCAACAGGTATTTGGCAACCTCATCAGCAATGCCTGTAAATATACCAACCAGGAAAACGGCACCATTTCGATTAATTACCGCCAGGAAAAGAAGTATCTGGAATTTGCCATTGCGGATAATGGACCGGGTATTCCGCTGGCTGATCAGGAAAGAATATTCCGGATATTTGAAAACAGCAGTTTGCACCGCAATACCAGCAGCGGCATCGGGCTTTCAATTGTAGATAAAATAATAAAAGTAAAAGGTACGGCGGTTTGGGTAGAATCTAAAGGCTCGGCGGGAGCCGTTTTTAAATTTACCTGGCCCGCCAACGAATTAGTAAACAGCGTAGTAGCCTGATGGCTGCAGCTTATTAATATTAATACTATCCTTGAAAATATTCCTGTAAAATTTCCCGCACATCGGCATTAGTGAGGGCTTTGGAAATGTGCTTTTTAACTTTATTGTAATTTTTAAGCCGTTCCAAATCATAGAAGCTAGCCGAGGAAGTAAGCATCATAACAATAATGGGTTTATTGTTGCCCATATCGTGTTTTTCAAAAGCATCCAGAAACGAAAAGCCATCCATAATAGGCATTTTAATATCTAAAAATATTAAATCCGGATTAATATCCCCTTTACCAGCCGCTACATTCTGTAAATAAGTGAGCGCTTCCTGACCGTTGGTCATTATTTTTATTTCCTTAGCCACATTTAATTGGGTAAGCAGGCGCTTGTTTACATAGTTTGTTGTTTCGTCGTCGTCTACCAGCAATATTAGGTCCAGGGTTGGATGCATATTTTATTTAGATTAATAATCCGAATTAAATATATAGAATTAGCTTGAAGTTTTATTCTCTCTTAAGCGAATAAAGTGTAACTTAATTCCATTTTGGTTAAAAATATTTTAGCAAAGAAAAGGCTGATTTAACAAAACGGAAAACAAGCTGCGTAAATAATTATGATCGGAACAAACCAGCGAAAATAAATTAAAAATAAATTCAGAAAATATTAAATGGATTTTTTCTATATATAAAATAATATTTATATTTAAGTGCTTCTATTTTACGCTGCGCATTTATTTCACTTTAAATATTAATATATGGAAGAAAATTCTACAACATCACATCAGCTTGTATTCCGCGGTAAAGGTACAGCCTATTTCGAGATTCAGTTAGCCAACTGGGTACTTACTTTTATTTCGCTGGGGTTTTATTATCCGTGGGCCAAAGCTAACTCCTTACGCTTCCTCTACGGCAAAACCGAATTTGCGGGCAGCCGCTTTACTTTTCATGGCACCGGTAAAGAAATGTTTCTGGGCTTTATTAAAGCCATTGGTATTTTTATTTTGCTGTACGGCATTTTAATGGCCGGCGTCATATCCGGTTCAAAAACGGGCTTGTACATTGGTTTTGGTATATTTTACATTGGTTTTCTGGCGCTTATACCGCTGGCCATTCACGGCCGCATGCGCTACCGCATGTCGCGTACCTCGTGGCGGGGCATTCATTTTGGCTACCGCGGCGAATTAATGCGGCTTTACGGGTTGTTTATTTCTAATTTGCTGCTAACTATTATTACGCTGGGTATTTATGGCTCGTGGTATACCGTAAACTTACGCAAAGAAATTATCGGCAACATCCGGATGGGTAACGTGCAGTTTTCTTACGAAGGTACCGGCACCGAATTATTCCTGATTAATCTAAAGGGAATATTGCTTTCGGTTGTAACGTTGGGCGCTTATTTATTTGCGTACACCCGCGATTTACACAATTTTTACCTGAACAATGTTTATCTGGAGCAAGATAGGCGCTTTGCCCGCCTGAGTTCGTCGGTAACGGGTTGGGGTTATTTTAAGTTAATTGCCGTTAATTTATTTATTGTAGTATTTTCGTTGGGAATTGCGGCACCATTTGCCACCATCCGGACCATGCGGTTTGTGTTGCAAAATGCAGAGCTAGTAGGCGATTTTGATGCCGATAGCTTGCTGCAGACCGAAGCTATTTACAAAAACGCTACCTACGAAGACGTATCCGATATGTTGGATATTAGTATTGTTTAAATAAATCTAATGACGGTTTACGAAGTAATTTATTTTGATGGAAAATCGTCGCAGCCGCACCGGGCTCAAGTAAGTTTAGAGCCCGGTGCGCTGCAAATTACCTATAAAGCGCAGGATGGTACCCTGCCCGTAACCGTTCACTGGCAAAGCCACCGCATCGAAAAAGAAGCATACGCCGAGGCGGGCAAAACAATTTTACGCTACGGCAATTACCCGGCCCAATCGCTGGAAGTAACAGTGCCCGATTTTTTGCCTGCCCTGGATAGTTATTATGCCGCTGCGCCATTGGTTACGCAACAAATTTCTTTACAAGCTAACCGGGGCACCAGTTGGTGGTGGCTGATTATTTTGTTTTTCTTGGCGTTAATACCCGTAACGTACTTCTGGGTGCTGCCCGCCGTAGCCGATTTTGCCGCCCGCCAAATACCACCCGCCTACGAGCAGAAACTTGGCCAAACGTTGGCTACTCAAATTATTTCGGAAAGTGAAGACAGCCTGCAAACGGCTAATTTGCGTGGTTTTGCCCGGCAACTTAATTTACCTGCCCCTTATCCTATTACTTTTACGGTTATTCGTAACGCAGAGCCAAACGCTTTTGCCGTACCCGGCGGACACATTGTGGTGCACCAGGGCATGTTTCATATTATTAAAAGCCCCGAAGCCTTAGCGGCCTTGCTGGGCCATGAATACGGCCATCTGAAACTGCGTCACTCATTGCGTGCTTTGTTCCGGAGTTTAAGTGGGTATATTTTTATATCGGCAATAATTGGCGATGTAAGCGCCATTACGGCTATAATAATCGAAAATGCCAATGCCCTGAAATCGTTGGAATATAGCCGCAGCTTTGAAACCGAAGCCGATTTGCTGGGCTTACAAATAATGCAACAGCACCAGCTTAACCCAAAGGGCATGGTACAACTTTTCGAGCAGTTGCAAGCGCACAACCAGGGCCGGAGTCAGGATTTAGAGTTTATTAGCACGCACCCGGCTTTAAGTTCTCGCATCCGCAATATTCAGAAAAGAATAAAGCAAAACAACGCTTTCCCGCCACCTTCCGATTCGCTGCAATATTTCTGGCAGCAATTACAAAAAAAGCGAACGTCTGAAAAAAAATAGTACTGGTTTTTACACCAACTATTGGGGTTATTTTAGGTGGTTATTTATCAGTAGCAGCCTAAGTGTTTTTACCGATGAAGTACCTGATTACTAACCATTTTTAACAGAACGCGCTCACGAAAAGGTAATTTCTGGTTTTAAATAGTTAATTTCATACAAAGAGGAATTCTTCTGGCTTTACTTTATTAAATACCAAAGTATCCTGGCTTTTATTTTAAGTATATATTTTTGCTATGTCAGGTATTCATACAAGTCAATCGCTTTCCCAAACGGCGCCCGCTTATGCAAAAGCAGAAGCCGGTACCGCCGTTTTCGATCAATATTTTCGGGTTTACGCTTGTAATGCAATATTCCGGGCGCAATTCGGCCGTTTTAACCAGGAGCCAATTGGTCAGCTACTGGAAACACTTTTTCCGGGGTTACAGGAAGTAGATCTTTACCAGGAAGCGCAGCAATCAGATTATTTTGTGTTCCCCGCCAGCCGTTTTATGCTGGAGTTTTCTTTTCTTTATGGCCCCAACCAAGCGTTTACGGGAGGCACTTTAACCTTAAACAACATTCCCCCCGAAGTAATAATAGCTTCGTCGGTTTCCAATAATAATCCTGTTGGGGCAAATTATTGGCCGGAGGAAAGTTACTTAGCGGCCGAAACTTATTTATCTGGCAATAGGCAGCCCGGAAAAGACGGTAAGCAGCCGCTCCTGGAACATGCGGCGTTACAGGCTGCCCAGAAACAATTATTGGAGTACGAAAACCGGCTCAAACTCGCCTCGCAAGCTGCCCGCATTGGTATATGGGAGTGGGATCTTAAAGACCAGCATGTTTACTGGAACGATTTTAAGTACGAACAAACCGAGCTGACACCGCGTACATTTTTTGGTACTTACCACGACGTTGTAAATCTTATTCATCCGGAAGACTTTCCGCTGGTTAAAAAAGCAATTAAGGCTGCTATTCGGCAAAAAACAGCGTTAACGGTAAATTTCCGGATTGTGCTCGAAGACGCTTCGGTGCGTTATATTAACAGCCGGGGCATAACTTATTACAACGAAGCCGGGCAACCGACTAAAATATCGGGCATTTCCAAAGATTTCACTTCTAAAGCTGAAGCCGATACCCAATTAGCCGAAACACAGTTTTTACTACAGCAGGTAACTGATGCCATGCCGGACACGCTTTATTTGCTGGATTTAAAAGAAAAAAAGACCCTGTACACCAACCGCAGCATAGCCGGTACCTTGGGCTATACCCCGCAGGAACTAAACCAAATGGGCCTATCGCTGGTAAATTTAATTCTACATGCCGAGGACCAGAAAAAAATAGCGGAGTGGGAAGAACGATTGATGCGGGCCAAAGAAAACGAAGTTATCCAAACCGAGTACCGCATTCAGCATAAAAACGGCGACTGGCGCTGGATAAATACCCGCGAACGCGTGTTTAAACGCGAAGCCACCGGAAAACCGCTGCAGGTAATTGGGTTAGCCAAAGATATTTCGGATGAAAAAGCCGCTTTACACGAACTCCGTTCTAAAACCAGGCTATTGAACGGCATATTAAGCCATTTACCCATAGCCGTTTGGCGAATTGACCAGCAGGGGCTTATCCGGGAAGCAATGGGGGCGGGTTTGCAAATGAATAATTTAGAGGGACTGAAAGGAGAAAATTATTTTGAATTATTCCCGGAACTGAAAGAAGTACTCAGCCAGGTGTTGGCCGGAAATACCCGCTCATTTTTAAAGCAATCAGATAAAAACGGGGAAAGAAAATACAAGCAGAATTATTTTTATTACGATTTAGAAAGCCAGCAAGCCGTAGGTTTTTGCCTAGATGTAACCGAGTTGAAGCAAACCCAGGAACAACTTAAAGCGCAAGCCGATTTCACCCAAAACCTGATTGATAATAGCATAGATGGTATTTTTGCTTTCGACCAGAACGGCCAAATTAACGCCTGGAACCGGGTAATGGAAGCCCGCTATCCGTTAAAAAAAGAACATGCAATTGGCAAGCACTTGTCTGAGGTAACAACAGCCCTGAATTTGTACGAAGAAGCCGATTCTTATTTACAGGTATTAAATGGCAAAACAATCCGGCACCAGAATAAATACTGCTTTTACTGGAACGGATATTTAGATGCCGTGGTGGTACCCCTCTTTGATGCTGATAAACAAGTAGCCGGTGGAATTGCGTTTTTGCACGATGTTACCGAGCGCGTAAAACTGGAGCAGGAACGTACGCGCCTTAAATTGCGCCGTCAGAAAGAAATATTAAATGCTATTTTGGAAACCCAGGAAGAAGAGCGCCGGCGCATTGCCGAATCGTTGCACAACGGGGTTGGGCAAATTTTATATGCGACTAAACTTAATTTAGAATTACTCCAAGGCCAGATAGATCCCCGAAATAACGAACTTATAACATTAAGCGGACAAATTTCGGGTTTGTTGAACGAAGCCATTAAAGATACACGGGCCGTTTCGTTTGAACTGGTGCCGGTTATTCTCCGGGATTTTGGTTTGCAGCGCGCTCTGTTGGCTTTAAAACAAAAATTCTTTAAAGCACCTTTCGATTTATATTTCCATTTTGAAGGTTTAGAAAAGCCTTTGAAAAAAGAATACGAAACGGCTATTTACCGCATTATTCAGGAGTTACTCAATAATGTAATTAAACACGCCGAAGCTACCGAAGTGCACGTGCATCTAACCAAAACCGGTCGTAAAATAATGATAACAGTAGAAGATAACGGCCGCGGTTTTAACCACAAAGATCCGGATTCTTGGGTTAACGGCATTGGTTTAAGCAGCATCCACAACCGGGTAAAGTTGTTCAACGGCACCCTGAATATTAATTCTCAAGCCGGTAAAGGCACCATTATAGAAATTGATTTAAAGCTGAGCTAATATTCAATAAAGTAGATGAGCGGTTAAGCTAATACGAATATTAATTAGGTGCGCTTGCATTATTGTAGTCATCCTGAGCTTGCCGAAGGATCTATAACAGCATTGTAAAGTTGATTTAGATCCTTCGGCAAGCTCAGGATGACCCAGTAGTAAACACTTAAGCGCAAGCTTGGTTTTATACTGGTATAAAATAACTTTTGATTTAGCTACGCCCAATTTTATTCCAAACAGTTTATTAGTCAAAAGAGCCCCCTGTTGTCATTCAGGAGGAACCTATTTTGCAGATAACCAAATAGTTTACTCCTGAATGACAGGGATGGATTACTTAAACTTCTAATATTAAGCTTTGCATAACATCAATTATCAAAATTAACTAAGCTGTTAGTTCGCGCTAGGGTTGAACTAAATGCTTACTTATTCAATAATTAAGTTTTGGGAATAATAGCTTTATAGACTACATCGTGAATGCGCGTACGAATATTATAACTCGTTAACTTATTATTCACGGCATCCGGATTTACCCGGTTCGACAGGAATATATATACCAAATTGGTTTCAGGATCTACCCAGGCGCAGGTGCCGGTAAAGCCGGTATGGCCGTAGGTACTTAAAGAAGCCAGGTTAGAGGTAGCACCAACACCATCCGGAGCGGCCATATCCCAGCCTAAACCGCGGCGGTTACCTTTAAAAGGCCGCTGGGCAAACTCACTTACCACATCAGCGTTAAAGTACTTATAACCGCCATAAGAACCGCCTTGTAAATTCATCTGCATCAGGGCAGCTAAATCAAAAGCATTCGAGAATAAACCGGCGTGGCCGGCAATACCGCCCAGCATGGCTGCTCCCTGATCGTGTACGGTGCCCCAGATTAAGCTCTTCCGGAAATAAGTATCGTTTTCGGTTGGAGCAATTTGTTCTTTGGTAAACCGGGTTAAAGGGGTATAACCCAGCGTGGTTAAACCCATTGGTCCGTAAAAATTCTGATCCATAAAGTCGCTCAGGTTCTGGTTCAGGAGTTTTTCGGCTACCCGGCGCAATATATAGAACGTCAGGTCCGAATACTTAAACTCGTAGCTGCTGTTTTTAGGTTTAGTTAGCAACGGCGAAGCAACCAGCCATTTCCACATGGTTTCTTCTATGTCTTTGGCGGCATACATGCCTGGTACTACTTCGTGTGGAAAGTCCAGGCTCTGCGTTTCGGCGTAATATTTTTGTTTTACTTTGGGGTCGATGGTACGCTGGTAAAAAGGCAAACCTGGTTGTAAACCGGCCTGGTGCGCCAGTAAATCCCGCATCACAATATTTTGCTTGTTAGTACCTTTCAGTTCGGGTAAATGTTGCACCAATTTGGCATCCAGGTTCAGCTTGCCCCGGTCTTTCAGATACATAATAGCCTGCAGCGTAGCCGATACTTTGGTAATAGATGCAATATCGTAGATGGTATTGGTGGTAACCGGTAAGGTTTTATCGTAAGTATAGTGGCCGTAGGCTTTTTCGAATACCACCGCGCCATCTTTAGCTACCAACACCTGGCAACCCGGCGTAGCGGCATAGGCAATGGCCTCACGGGCAATATTATCAATCTGGGTTAATACTTTAGAATCTAAACCCACGGCTTCGGGTAAGGTAAAGCGCAGCCGGTTTAAAGAGTTGGTCGCAAAGCCCCGGCCCACCGATAAAATTGTAGAAGGGGAAACCGGTAAAGTGCCCTGAGCCGGCAAGGCGCCAAATAATATTTGAGGTACCACCAGTTGCGAAACTTCATTGTTTTCGTAACCACAAACCAGCCAGTTGCTGTGCTCGAAATATTGCAGACTGTACGGGTTTCCCATGGCTACCACCACCACTTTTTGTTTCGGGTTAGCTTGCAGTTTCCGGATAAAATTGCGGGTAGCTTCGGGTATGCCAAAATTATTTACCGGGGTATTATTAATGCGTTGTAAGCTAATTACTACTACGTTATGCGCCTGTAATTTCCGGTACAATTGGGCATAAGCCGAGTCGTCGGTGGGGCGAATAGGGGCTTCGTAAGCGGTAACCGGGGCGTACTTTTGCAGGGTGCGGGTAAAAGTATTATCGGTACGGCCGCCAAAAGCTACCGAAGCAAAATTAATGGTATCGAGGGTCCGGAAAGGTAAAAAGCTATCTTTGTTGGTTACCACGGTAACCGAATGCTCGTACAACTGTTGCTGAATAATTTTACTTACCGGCCGGCTTAAATCCTCGGTTAAGTTTTTGGTTTCTACGGGTTGATAATTATTCAGACCAGCCCAATATTTAGCGTGCAGCACTTTTCTAATCCGGTAATCTACTTCTTCCTGGCTTATTTTACCTTGGGTAACGGCTTCCTTTATTTTAGCCATGGCCACGGGCACATCTTCTGAATACAGTAAAATATCGTTACCGGCAATTAAGGCCAGTGCATCTACTTCGCCGGGCTTATGAAATTTGGTAACGCTGCGCATGTTCAGGGCATCGGTAAATACCAGGCCTTTGTAATTCATTTTTTGCTTCAGTAAACCCGTAACCAGGTTATGCGAAAGCGTGGCCGCAATATTTTCGGTGGTATCCAGTACCGGTAAATGAATGTGCGCCACCATTACGCCCATTACGCCGGCATCAAACGATTTTTTAAACGGGTATAAATCCACGGACTGCAACCGCCGCATATCACTTCTAATCACCGGCAGGGTTTTATGCGAATCTTTATCCGTATCGCCGTGGCCCGGAAAGTGTTTGGCTACTGCCAGAATACCGTGGTCTTGCAAACCTTTAATATACGCAATACCTCGGCTGGAAACTTTTTCGATAGATTCGCCGAAAGAACGGTTGCCAATTACCGGATTACGCGGGTTGCTGTTTACATCCAGCACCGGCGAAAAACTCACGTGCACGCCCATCCGCTTTAATTTTAAGGCAATTTCGCGACCCATCAGGTACACGTATTTATCTTCGTTAATTGCCCCCAGCGTCATTTGTTTCGCAAAGTACATGCTGCTATCCAGGCGCATACTTAGGCCCCACTCGGCATCCATGGCAATAAACAAAGGCACTTTGGCTTTACTTTGGTATTTGTTCGTCAGGTTTACCTGGCGCTTGGGGCCGCCCTGCAAAAACATAAGGCCGCCCACATTATATTGGGAAACCAAACGCTCGATCTGGCGCACGTGGGCCGCATCTTTGTTGGAGTAAGCCGTAACCATAAAAAGCTGGCCCAAACGCTGATCCGGGGTTAGAGAAGTAAAAACACTATCTACCCAATGCTGTTCCGCTTCCGAAACAACTCTTTCGGCAGACGGAGACGAGGAACTGATTATTCCAGCCCCTACAAACAATAATAAAACTAATAAAATATTAAAGCCTTTCAGCATGCGCACTTAACCCTAGTAATTTGAATAGCTCAGAATAAAATCTAATTTTGCAAGAAGCAGATTTTAGGTGCAGCCGGAATTTCAGAAGAGAAATTCAGCTGGTCCGCCCGATACGGTTCTGAACCGTACTCGAAAATTAAACAATTTTTGTTTAATCCGGCAAATGAATTTTAATCCTGATTTAAGGCTACAACAAAATATAGTGCTTTGGGGTTTAAACCCGGCGGCCTTATTGTTGCTTAATATTTAAACAAAATGCTTGCTCTTTTTACGATTGGGTAACTACGAGCTTGTTTTTATTTACCGGCGTTGCCAGTAAAACGGCTATAGATGGTAAGCTTTTGTTTAGTAAAAACGTTTTTTGTGCTGTATAATTTATTTTTCTAGTAGCTATTAAACCTGCATGGCCGATATAATAAATTTATTGCCTGAGTATCTGGCGAACCAGATAGCGGCCGGTGAGGTGGTTCAACGACCAGCCTCGGTGGTGAAAGAACTCATGGAAAATGCGGTGGATGCCGGTGGTACCAATATTCAGTTAATTGTAAAGGAAGCCGGTAAAACCCTTATTCAGGTGGTAGATAACGGCATGGGCATGTCGCCGACCGATGCCCGCATGAGTTTTGAACGGCACGCTACCTCCAAAATAAAGTCTACGGAAGATTTATTCCGCATCCGGACCATGGGGTTCCGGGGCGAAGCGCTGGCTTCTATTGCGGCCGTAGCCCAGGTAGAACTCAAAACTAAAAAGCGTGACGCCGATACGGGTACGCGGCTCGTGATTGAAGGGTCTGAAGTAATAAATCAGGAGCCGGTAGCCATGCCGGATGGTACTAATTTGTGCGTGAAAAATTTATTTTTTAACGTGCCGGCCCGCCGTAATTTTTTAAAATCCAACGCTGTAGAAATGCGGCACATTCTGGACGAGTTTACCCGAATTGCCCTGGCGCATCCCAATATTGCTTTTTCGCTGTACCAAAACGATCTGGAAGTTTTTCAGTTGCCGGCGGCCAAGCTGAGCCAGCGCATTGTGGCCATATTTGGGAAAAGCTATAAAGAGCAATTAGCTGCCTGCGAAGAAAATACCCCTTTTATTAAAATAAGCGGCTACGTGGGCAAGCCCGAGTTTGCTAAAAAATCACGGGGTGAGCAATTCTTTTTTGTAAATAACCGCTACATCCGGAATGCTTACCTGAACCACGCTGTATTAACCGCCTACGAAGGTTTATTGCCGAAAGACAGTTTTCCGTTTTACGTGTTGTTTCTGGAAATTGACCCCGAGAGCATTGATATTAACGTACATCCCACTAAAACCGAAATTAAATTCGACGACGAAAAAACGGTTTACGCCATTGTGCGGGCAGCGGCTAAACAATCATTGGGCCTTAATAATATTGCCCCTTCGCTCGATTTTGAGGGCGATGTGAATTTTGCGCCGCTTCGGCCAGTGCATACCGATTTTGATTTTCCGCCTGCACCAGAAGCTCCGGTAATTCCCATACATGCGTTTAACCCGGCTAATAATGCTTCTTCCCGTAACGGAACAACCGAAATCCGGACTTCTTCTTTTTCTATGCCCCGGGCTACTATTACCTGGCCCGAACCAGAGAAGTTTAACAGCCAGAATGAAGATATTTTTGCCGATATTTTTACTGAAGCGCCGGAGCCGGTACCCGCAGCGGGCAGCAAAGCCATGCAAATACACAATAAATATTTGCTGGTACAAGTTAAATCAGGGGTAATGATGGTCGATCAGCAAGCGGCCCAGGAACGAATTTTGTACGAGAAGTTTTACACCGCGCTGCAAAAAAACAAAGGCATTTCGCAAACTTTGTTATTCCCGGAAGTATTGTCGTTTTCGCCTACCGATTTTTCCATTGTGCAGGAAATGGGAGAGGAGTTAAAAGCCCTGGGGTTTGTTTACAACGATTTTGGCAAAAACACGATTGTGATTAATGCCATTCCGGCCGATGTACCGCCTAACCGCGAGAAAGAACTTTTTGAAGGTTTAATAGAGCAGTACCAAAACAACCGCGACGAGTTGGCGTTGGATAAAAAAGAAGCCATGGCGCGGGCTATGGCCAAACGGGTGGCGGCCCGATTGGTAAACCGGATTACCGAATCCGAAATTAATGCCCTGGTTGATAAATTGTTTGCCACCCAGGTTCCTAATTATACCCCATCGGGCCAGAAAACCTTGGTCATGATGGACCTGAACCAACTACAGCATTTGTTCGGGAAAAGCTGATTTAATTGCTGCATAACTTATGATGAATATAACACCAATGGTTAGGAACCTCCTAATCATTAATCTGGTTGCCTTTATAGCTTTTAGTTATTTCGGGAGCGGCAACATGTTTGCGCTGTACGATTTCCGGTCGGCTAATTTCCGGCCTTACCAGTTTTTGACGCACATGTTTATGCACGGTGGTTGGGGCCACTTGTTCAGTAACATGTTCAGCTTATTTATTTTCGGGCCAATGCTGGAATACCGCTGGGGCCCGCAGCGTTTTTTGTTGTTTTACCTGATAACCGGCTTTGGCGCCAGCGTATTATTTACGGCAGTACGGTCTTACGAATTTCACCAACTGGAGCAAGACACGGTTCAATATATTGCCGATCCTACGCCCATTAATTTCCGGAATTACTTGGAAGAACACCTAACCGGGCGGTACAACGAGCAGGCGGTAGAACAGTTTCGCAAAAATGCTTCCGATCAGTCTATGGTAAAGGCTACGGTGCAATCGGTGCGTAACCTCTACAACGATTTAATAAATGTGCCCATGCTGGGTGCTTCGGGCGCGGTTTTTGGCATTCTCATGGCTTTTGGCATGTTGTTTCCGAACACCGAACTCATGTTGTTGTTCTTTCCGTTTCCAATTAAAGCCAAGTATTTTGTAATGCTTTACGGTGCGTACGAGTTATACGCGGGTATCCAACGAAATCCGGGCGATAACGTAGCGCACTATGCCCACCTGGGCGGGATGTTATTTGCTTTCATTCTGTTAAAGGTTTGGGAAAAAGATAAAAATCATTTTTACTAAAGATGAACAGTATTTTTAACGATATAAAAAATGCCTTTAACCGGCGCGATAATGCCTTAAACCAATTAATATTAATTAATATTCTGGTTTTTGTTGCCCTTATTTTACTCCGTACCATTTTGTGGTTAGCCCAAACCGATTATTTTGGGACTATCATGACCTGGTTGTCGTTGCCGTCTAACCCCAGAGAACTGCTTTGGCACCCCTGGACTATATTTACGTACTTTTTTACGCACCGCGATTGGCTGCACATTATTTTTAATATGCTTAACCTGTATTGGTTCGGGATGCTGGTGCAGGAATATTTGGGCAGCAAAAAAGTCGTGAGTTTGTATATTCTGGGTGGTTTGTGCGGCGCCTTGCTGTACTTGCTGTTCTATAACTTTGTGCCCTTTTTTATTCAAAGAGGCAGTGCCGAAATGATTGGCGCCTCGGCGAGTGTGTTGGCCATTATTGTAGCCGCTGCCACTTTGCTGCCCGATTATACGTTTAATTTGCTGCTTTTAGGGCCGGTTAAAATTAAATGGATTGCCTGGTTTCTGGTACTGCTTTCCGTTTCGGGCGCAGTGGGCGATAATGCCGGTGGTAACGTGGCGCACTTAGGCGGCGCTTTGCTAGGCTATATTTTTATTCGGCAGTTAAAAAATGGCAGCGATTTAGGCCGACCAATTCATAGTACCTGGGATTTTATTACCGGTTTGTTTAACCGTCGGCCGCGCATGAAAGTAAGTTATAAAAGCCCGGCTACAGCCACTACTTTTTCATCTCATTCGGGCAAACCCAGTCAAAATGAGATTGATTTTATTCTGGATAAAATATCTAAATCCGGTTACGAAAGCCTCAGCAAAGAAGAAAAGCAAAAACTTTTCCGCGCCAGCCAGAAGGAGTAGGGTTGCAAGTTGTTAGTTGTTAGTTGTTAGTAATAAGTGAAATTAAATATTCTGTTATAAACAAGAAAGCACTGCTAAAGCAGTGCTTTCTTGTTTTAACCTATTAATGATTTTTAACTAACAACTAATTACTAACAACTAATTACTAGCTACCCGATTGCATGTTATCTAACACGGCCATTACTTCTTTTACGTGCTTGTCTGATAAGTGCAGTAATTCCATTTCCTGGTCGTTTAGCTTTAGTTCAATTACTTTTTCTACGCCGTTTTTGCCTAATACTACGGGCACGCCCAGGTAAGTGCCATCAATGCCGTATTCACCTTCCAGTTTAATACAAACCGGGAAAACACGTTTTTGGTCACGCACAATGGCTTCTACCATTTGAGCTGCTGCCGAACCCGGTGCGTACCAGGCCGAAGTTCCCATCAGTTTCACCAGTTCGCCGCCACCGTTTTTCGTGCGCTCAATAATGGCGTTTAACGCTTCTTCCTCAATTAATTCGGTAACCGGTATGCCACCTACAGTAGTATAGCGGGGCAGCGGCACCATGGTATCGCCGTGACCACCCAGTAACACTGCCTGAATATCCTTAGGCGATACATCTAAAGCTTCGGCCAGGAAAGCCCGGTAACGAGCGGTATCCAGGATGCCGGCCATACCAATAACTTTGCTGCGCGGCAGTTTAGAGGTAATATGCGCTGCGTAAGTCATTACATCCAGCGGATTGGATACCACTATAATAATGGCATTAGGCGAATGCTGAACAATATTTTGGGTAACCGACTGCACAATGCCTGCATTCGTAGAAATAAGGTCATCGCGGGTCATGCCGGGTTTGCGGGGTAACCCCGAGGTAATAACTACAACATCCGAATTAGCAGTACGGGCATAGTCGTTGGTTACGCCCACGGTACGGGTATCGTATAAATTAATGGGCGATTTCTGCCAAATATCCAAGGCTTTACCTTCGGCAACACCTTCTTTAATATCTAATAATACTACTTCGTTTGCTATTTCGCGATAAGCTAATACGTCGGCACACGTGGCGCCCACATTACCTGCTCCAACTACGGTTACTTTCATGATGAATAATACTGAGTTTAAGTTGGTGAATAATTAAGTCCGCGTAAAAATATAAAAAATGGGTTATCTACATAGGAATTAAAATATTTTATTTGGCAAAAGCTAAATGGCGCTGCCAGATTTATGCCTGAAAGGAACCAGGCCCAAATTATTTTAGGAGATTATTTTTTATTTTTTACAAAGCGGATCAAAGCCGATGAGGGAACTATCGGGCAAGCGGATAAGCAGGTACGTACTATGTAATATTAATTAGCAGTCGCAGGAAAACTCGTGGTAATTTTCGAAGCCCGGCGCAAAGTTGTCGTCTACGTTGTAAAGGCGATCTAACCGTATTTGCTCGCCGGTAGCCAAAGTTAAATATTCTTCGCCGGCTTCCTGCACAATACCGGTAACAACGGCGCGGGCAGTTATAAATTCATGTATAGGCGTAAAATATTGCACCTTGCAATATTTCCGGCGGGCCGCCAGGTCTTCCAACGTGGCGTAAAATGTTTCGGCGATGGGTTTATAAACAGTATCGTCCATAGTTTTACGGTTATCAGTTAGCAGTTAGCAGTAAACAGTTAGCAGTTAGCAGTAAACAGTTAACAAGAATTAATAATGAATAGTTAAATTATTGAAACCCATATCTTTCATTCAGGAGGAAACTATTTAGCAGGTAACACAATAGGTTCCTCCTGAATGAAAGATGTGGATTGTTCAGCCTTAATATTTTATTAACTAAATAATTAAGCCTGAAGTATTCTACCAATTTTTATAGTTCACCATTTACTGCTAACTGCTAACTGTTTACTGATAACTGTTTACTGTCTAAGCTTCTTCTTTAAAAAAGAGCTGGTAATAATGCATGCCGCGCTCTTCGTCGTAGCCTTTTTCTATGTTCTGGCTATTCCCGTGTACGTAAATATGGAAGCTTTTGTCGAGCTTGATAATGCTTTTCATGTAGCGGGTTTGCTTTTTTACCGCCGAATCGTGAATATCGAATTCGGGTTTTATTTCAAAATTCCGTTCGGTTTCGTAAGTGGTTTTGTAGTTCTGGAAGCTTTCAATAAGGTCAGGCTGGCCAATAACTTCGTTCTGGAATTCATTTAAATCGAAGACTTCTTTTTCTTTCATGAAGTCCATCGATTTGTGCAGCAGGTTGGCTTGTTCGGCACGGCTTACTTCAAATTCTTCGGGTAGGCGCTCTTCCACAAAACTTTTGCAGAGGTTCATTATTTTCTGGGTATGAAAATAACTATCCTGCCTGAATTTCAACTTCAGAAAATCGTCTTTCCAGTAAAGGGCTTCGTTGCTTTTGCTTAAATTATCGACGGTAGCTACCAGATAACCGTGTTCCTGGTCGGTGTTAAATATTAAACAGCCTTTATCCAGTTTATTAATATTTACGCCATCTTCGCTATCAATGTCAAAGCTATCGCCGTTCGGAAAAACTTTCAGGTACGTTTCCCGCGACTCGGATTTAAACAAACCCACGGCATCTACGGCTTCGCCATCTACCACACAATCTGAAAGGTAAGTTACATAAAACTCACCTTCTTTAATTTTGGCGTGGGTGCTTTGCTCGTACAGGTGCCGGGCCAGGTTTATGGATTGTTCGTGCAGCGTTTCGGGCTCCGCAAAAATCTTAGAGACAAAACTAAATACCTCATTCAGGTTTATATCCGATTCGTGGTGCAGGTTAAAATATTCTTCGGATTTAAACGGCGACAAGAAATATTTTAAAAGGAGTTCTTTTACAAAGTTATCCAGCTTTAAGGGTTCTTTCGAAAACCGGATATCTTCATCGCGACTTTTATTGCCTACTTTGTGCAGAATAATATTTTCTAGTTTTACTTCGGAAGTTACCAGCATGAATAAAATTAGGTAAAGTTTGGGAGGGCAAAGATACAGGTAGCAGCACAATTGCCAACCAGAAATATTTAGTGATTACCGGCAGGTAGTACGGTTTGTATTTAATAACAAGTTTTAACGAAATGTGAACAATAGATAAAATAAAAGCGGCTTGCTTTTTAAAACAGGCCGCTTTTGTTTTATCTAAACCAGTTGCTTAAATATCGGAATATTCGGCGGGCCGTAAAAACAAAGTTACGTTTTTAGATACGTTGTTTTTGTATTCGGGCTTGGCTGATAAAGTTTTCCAGGCCGGATCGGCGCTGAACGATTTCCATTTTTCGTCGCGGGTAGGGCGGTCTTCGAAAGTAGTTAGGTACATCAGGTTAGGCATGGTGCTGCCGGCTACTACTTCGCCGTAAAATACCGCATTAAAGCCTAATCGGTTAAAAATATCGATCTCGCCACCCTGGTTAAACATTTGTACCTTGTTCTGGTAAATTTTTTCGGTGTGGCCTTCGTAGCTGCGTAGTTCATACACGCGTTCGGATTTTGGCCCTTTTAGTTTAGGCAAAGCCATTTGGGGCATTAACTCAAACGCCTGAATAACGATGCTTTCCATGCGGGTATAAGGCGGATTGTTGAAGGGCGCATTAATATAATCGGCACCGGCCTGGGCATATTGTTTGTCTTTCTGCAACGCTTGCGGCAGTTTAACTAACTGGTCCAGCGACTTCATGGGCACTAATACAAATATTTTTTTGGTGCGGGCGGTATCGTTGCTAATGGGTTTAAATACGCCCACTTTACTGATGCCCGCGCGGTGCATGGCCGGCTGGTAAGCGTTTTTTAAATAATTTTCTACCCGTTCTTCCTGTTCTTTGGTTTTAAGCGAATACACTTTTAACTCGTAAAATTCGCGGGCGGGCGCACTGTAGGCAGGCAAAGCCAGCCCTACAAAATTAAGGAACAACACGGCCCAAAGCAGGCCCAATACACTTTTGTTTGTTTTCATTTGGTGGATAAACTAGTAATTAATTGAATATTTTTAATTACGGGTAAAAATATTAAAAATATCAGCGCGGCTATTAGGCATAAATACGTAATCGGCTGGCTTAACCAGATAAAATTAGTAAGGGCATATACTTAGTTTAGCCTAAAATATTGCCGGAAATATTTATGCAAAAAAATAGCGCTGTGCCCATTAGCCACAGCGCTATTTCTGTTTGTTTAAGAAAATATTGTTAATGGCTTCCGGCCGATGAACCTGCATCTTGTCCGCCATCCTGATCGGAGCTGGTACCCCGGCTGCCGCCTTTGGCTGGCCTTTTCGGATCGCCTACATTGTCTTTATTTCCGGCCATTTTAGGCACCGAATTAATATCTTTTAAAATATCTTTGCCAGCATCCTGATCTTTATTTTTGTTATCCTTCATAATATTTAAGGTTAAGTTAAACATTAAAAGCTTTTTGCTTTTGTTTGTATACTTACGCAGAACCTTTTATTGGGGTGGTAAAAAAGTAAATTTAAGACGGGTTTAGTAGCCGTTTATACTTAGGCAAGCCAAAATCTTTGGCTTTTATTAAGGCTGATTACTTATCTGTTGGCCGCTAATTATTTAATAACATTAACATCAGTGTTACTAATAAAAGCTACGCGCTTGCTGTCCGGCGACCAGGAAGGTGTGTTGATGCTGCCTTGCCCGCCGTAGAAATAAGCAATTACTTTGGGTTGACCGCCGCTGATGGGTAGCAAACGCAAATACACGTGTTTGTAAAATGGGTGGTCGTCGGGTTTTACTTCTTCTTTCAAAAAAGATAAAAACACAATCCATTTACCGTCCGGCGATATATGCGGAAACCAGTCGTGGAATTCGTTAGTGGTAGTTACGGCTTCCTGGTTGCTACCGTCGGGTTTCATGCGCCAGATTTGCATGGTGCCGGTACGATTGGAATTAAAATATATCCATTTGCCATCGGGGGTATATTCGGAGCCATCGTCGAGGGCCGGATGATTCGTTAAACGCTTTTCGGGGCCGCCCGCCGCGGGTACGGTATAAATATCGAATTCATTGTTGCGCTGGCCGGTAAAGGTAAGCGTTTTGCCATCCGGCGACCAGCCGTGCAAATAAGAGGGGCCGGTGGGCGTAATTTGTTTGGGTGTGCCGCCCGTAACCGGTACCGTCCAGATAATAGAACCCTGGTTGGGCAAAGAACTGCTTAAGCCCAGCATTTTGCCATCGAAAGAAAGTACATGGTCGTTGTTGTTGCTTTTAACGTTGCCGGTATTTATTACCTCGGGGGTGCGCTGGTCTAAATCGAATCGGTACATCAGGCCTTCGCTGTTGTAAATTAACGTTTTGTTATCGGGAGTCCAGTTGGGCGCCTGCAACGATTTGGGGGCGGTATAAATAATGTCGCGGTTGCCGGTAGCTATTTCCAGCAACTCAATCTGGCTGCCAATGTATTCGCGGTAAGGCACAAAGTTTTCTTTGGCTGGTACGGTTAGGCGCACATCCCGGAAAAGGCCTTTTTCTACTATATCTTTGTTATGGGCGCACACAAATAAACCTACATAAATTTCATCGCCAATATTTAAGTTAGCTACCTGCTCGGTTACAAAAGGCTCGCCAAACTTAGCTACCCGCATGGTGTAAGTATTGCCGCGCCGTTCCAGTTGTATTACATCGGGAGCTGTAACTTTAGAACGAACTTCTTCGGTAACAGCGGCGGTTGCTTTCCGGTATTGCAGGGCGGTGAGGCCATCGCCGTGTACCACGGCGTTTACGTGCGGTGCGTTAGGTTCTAAACTGGTGCGGGCCATCCAGCCAATTTTACGGTGCGGATCTACGCCTTTACCCATTAGTTTGCCCCGCGTATACAAAATAAAATCTCCTTTAAGCTTTTTCCAGACAAAATGGAATTCATCTTTTTCGGCCCAAATATTGGTGCCGGAGCCCGTAAGCGTATATTCCTGGGTTTTGGCGTTGTACGTGGCCGAACCTTTGTGTAAAACCGGTCCCACATCGGATTGTCCTTCGAAAACACCTAGCTTATTTTGTTGGGCCCAAGAAGCGTAAGGCGCACCTGCTAAAGCCAGCAAGGCCAGCGCAAATAGTTGAAAAAAGAATAATTTATGTTTCATAACAGAAAAGTTTGAACAAACGATTTTAGAGGTTTGGGTGGATTATTTCGTCTTTAATTTAAATAATTGTTTTGGCGTTTTAACTAAGACCGGGCACTTGTTTTTAACAGATTAACAAGTAGGAATATAATTGGCCAAAAACAAAAAAGCACAACTGTTAACCAGTTGTGCTCTTGTTGCTAAATGATGGGATTATTTTATTTAATGCCTAATTTAGCTTTTACCAGCGGCATTATGTTGTGGCTTTCTTTCGCGTAAATAAACGAGCCGGTGTTGGTATCAAAAATATAATCGTAGCCATTTTCTTTGCCTACATCTTTCACAGCTTTTTCGGCTTTGTCCAGAATAGGCTTAAACAAGTCTTCCCGCTTTTTGGCTACCTGCTGCTGCCCCGATACCTGCGATTGTTGTAAACGCTGTTCTAAATCTTGCAGGGCCCGGATGCGGGTTTCTTTTACCGCATCTACCATGGTTTTCTCCTGAGACTGGAATTCGGTAATTTTGGTTTGATATTCAGACTGCAAACCGCCAAATTGTTTTTCCAGGTTTTTTACAAAAGCTTCCAGGTTTGCTTCGGCTCTTTTGGTTTCGGGCATTACTTTAAGCAGTTCTGCGGAGTTAATGTAACCAAACTTCTGGTTGGGAGCAGTTGCCGTGGTTGGGGTAGCAGTGGCGGCAGGGGTGCTGGTGGCCGAAGTTTCGGTAGTGGCAACGGCACCGGAATCGGCGGTAACAGCCGTGTTGGGAGTGGTGGTTTTTCCGGCATCGCCTCCTTTTTGCTGGCACCCGGTAAATAAAGTAGTTCCGGCTACAGATAAACTTAAGGCTAAAACTAAAAAGGGCCTCTTCATAATTGGTGGTATATAAATTAAATTAAAATTAACGGCAACAAAATAGCTATATTATCTGGGTATTTCCTATTATTTTTTGTTCGGAATACCGCAAGTACCTTGCTCTGGGGTAATCTGGTAAGGTTAAAAACAAGGCTTTTTTAATCATAAACCCATTTTTTACTGCATTCTTAGCCAGCAAATATTTATTGTTCAGCGTATGCGGTAGCAGTGCTCAGGGGTAAATATTAGCGTAATTCTTCAAAACTGTACTGTGCATCGCCCCAAAATTGATCCAGGGCAATAATTCGCGGCTTAAAAAAAGAAATGAGCGTAGGCCAATCGTCGCGGTTAAACAAATTTACAGAACTAATTTCTTTATATATCCGGCTAATAATTTTACCGTTTTCATCCTGCGTATGCAAGGCCCATTCCCAGGTTTCGCCAACTTGTTCGTGCAGGTAGGTTTTTAAAGTAGTAAACTGGTCAAAAAATATTTCCTGAATTTCAGGGTCCGGGTGCGTTAGTTCTATGCCAATGGAAGCAATATTTTTATCAGCTTTCATCCGGAAATAAACGTGTTTCTGGCCGGTATTATAATTCAGCCAGTTGGGTTTTAATCCTTCCGCCGACAGCACGGGTGCCATGTATTGCCCAAAGGTAGTCCAGAAAGCCTGGCGTAATTGCGAAGCTTGTTCTCTTGTGTACATGCTTCAAAATTAACAATAACCTGCCAAGTTCAGGCTGCTAAACCCATAGAAATAATTACTATGCATTAATAATATATGTAGTAATAAATTTAACTATAAAAAATATTGAGGATCAAGGTAGGACCGTAAACTTAAAAAAGTTGGCACTATATTCCGGCTTTAGAATTCAATAATTTAACAATAGATATATTTAGGTTAAAAAATTTATATTAATTATTTGTTTTATACTAATATTGTTGTTATATTTACTACCAGCCTTGTATTTTTTAAATTTTATTAGAGTTCGCAGCTTGTTTGGGCTTACTACAAAAAATATTGAGCTAAACGCCAAAAAGCAGCAGTTCTGAAATTAATAATGAAATTTCTTGGAGCCAATACCCTGTATTTATTGGTTTGAGTAAGGGTGTACGTGTCTAAAATACATCTAATTTAGGTGGGAGTGTTTTTAATTTTAAAACTATTTTTAAAATGAAGTCAGGGTAAATGATAAAGAGCGGGCAGGTTTTAGCCTTAACTGATGCGTTAAGGTGAAAGCTTATAAAAGAGTAACAGTGGTCATATTTTTTTTTTTGAATGCTGCGAGTTATGGGTTTCGAAATGTTTAAAATAGATGGCATTGCCTATCTGGTAGTTCCTAAAGATTATACGGTGCAAGCCAAAATAAACAACAGTTACCAGTTCGAATCCAGTACCGGTATGCCGGCGCAGGAAGTAGAAGCAATTCTGAACGAAAATATTATAAAGCTGCTCCGCCACTACGTAGAACTATTTATGCCCCACATTATCCCCGCCGATTTATATTTTGATTATACCGATTTGTATACATTTGTCGGGAAGTTGAACCGCCACGAAATACGGGAAGCAACTGCTACTGAAAAAGAAACTTATTGCAACAAAGAAGTAATAACCCTCTATTACGATTACAATACCCACATAACGCTGTAAATTTTTCCGGCAAACCTGCTCTAATATTATTTCAGAATATGCGTACTAAGCAGTTGGTACACCACATTTATATTATTATCTTTTTTAAACTCTTTTCGGATGGGCTCCGGCTGACCAGTAATCCAGATTTTTAATTCCGCATCTAAATCCAGGAGACCCGCACTTTCTTTCGAAAATTTAGTTATAGAACGATAAGGCACCGATAAATATTCGGCTTTAGAACCGGTTAAACCTTGTTTCTCCACCAAAATCAGGCGCTTATTCGTAAACACAAACATATCCCGGATTACCTTAAAAGCTATTTCCAGGCGTTCGCCTTCTACCAATACCATCGAAAATTCCTTTTGCAACTTATCCAGCGAAACTTCAGAAGCGTTGCCCATTAAGCCATCGAGTAAGCCCATGTTTATATTTGTTAAGTTAAGAATGAAAATAAGAATTTATAGCAGGCTTGTACCCAATTTAAAAAACTAGTTATAGTCCCAAAGTATTAATATAAGGTATAATATTTTATCTGATGCAGCCAGCATAAAATTATTTTAGAGCAGTAGGAAAGTGGCTGAGGAATATTTATAAAAGGTGGGCAAGTAAAACTAAAAAGAGCGTTGAGAATTGGTACTGAAAGGCATTAAGCCGTTAAAAAATTAGAGAGGCAACCCGGTATTTGGCCCGTTAAAAAAAATAATAGTTCTGGTAAATAACTTGTTTAATTTAACGATTAATCCAGCTTAGTTTTTTACGAGGGTCGCAATGCTGAATACAAAGTTTATCCTGGGCAAATAATTCTAAACCTTTTTTGTAAGCAGCAAAAAATGAATCAAATCCTTCTATTACTTTTTGCTCCCTTATAAGAATGTACTGGTCTTTGTACTCCCGCTTCAGATTATTTTCATTCTCCAGGAAGAATACGAAATCTTTTTCAATATCATACATAAAACTAAAATTTTATACTTGACAATGATAAGTTTAACAACACGTTAATAGCCAACTTTTTGTTACTATTAAGTTAATGCTTTTTTTATAAATTTATTTACAAGGTTGTTTAATCAAAAAAAAAATCGTTTAAACTTAGTCTATAAACTTTATACAATAAAATTTTACTTAAAAATATTTTATGTAAGCAGGGTGAGAAGTATAAGTTGGTGATTTTTTATAATTGTTAATATTAACCACCAGTAGTTGGCACACCAACTTACCTCTTGTTAGTAATGGTATTAAGAATTTATATAAGCGCAAATATTACTAGTTACTCCGGATAAAGTTCTTTAACCAGCAGTTTTACAAGTTAAGGAACGTAATGTTTTTACAATTGCAGTTTTGCTACTATGCTAAATAAATTTTTGCGCTTACAATAATTATTAGCCCATCTTTTTAATTTAAGTACAAAGCTGGCACATTTCCACACCAGCTTTGTACAGTTATTTTGCAACCTTATTTATTAAAATGTTAATTAACCGAAGGGCTTAAACCAATATTTTCGGGGTTGTTCAGCTCATCGGTATTTTCTTCCATCAGTTCTTTCAGAACCAGATCGGTGCCATTAGAAACCAGTAAAGCAAAATAAACGGGCAGCGTATCTGAGCCATTTTGCGCTAAGTTAGCTGATACCACTTTCCAGCCTTGTTTGGCTAATTGGTTTAAATCTATCTCAAAAGCTTCGGCCGAGTCGGTGGTTAATACCTTGTATTTTTTCATAATTTTACTTTATACTAATTTTAATTAATTCTGTTTGGCAACTGGTTTAATAAACTTGTGGCACAAAATCTGTTCTATAACAATTACGGTAAGAAGTAGCCTTAAAAATGTGTTTTGAACCTTATTTTAAGCTTTACAAATAAGATTTAAATAGAAATTTCAGGTTATTTTAAAAATATTTAAATATAAATTGGTGTATATCTAATTTATATCTAAATTATTAATACCTAAAGGAATTTGGACCGTAGAAGGCTATTCTAATTACTTTATTTTACCATGAAATACATAGTTTTTAACTTAAAAGAAGAAGCGGAGGCTTTCTGTACCATGGTCGATGCGGCTTTAGGTTATCCTAAAACGTATACTTTAGGAGCAGGAGCAGGTGTTTACCAGCAGGCGGTGCAGAAAACTTATTCTACTTATGCCACTCCTATAAAAAAATACAACGCCGAAAAATATGCTTACCCGGTTACCGAAGCCAACCGTCACCTGATTCCGGCCGAAAAAGAAATGATTGAATATTTAGAGAATTGGTACCCCGATGGTATAATCTAAACGGCCAACTTGAAAGCACTTTATCCATGTGCTTTTTTTATTTTATAGCTTATTTCATTAATGGCTTTCTTATCGGTTTGTTTTTATTCACCGCATCAGGCGAACAGGACAAGCTATTAGTTTTGGTTTAATTTAGAACAAGGCTAAACGGAATACGTGTTGGTTGGCAAATTGGAGAGCGTTAAGCAAAAAGATTATGCACAAACTTATCCGGAAAGCCCAGGCAGTTAAGATAATCCAGGATAATATGAATAATTAGGCCTACTGAAAAAATCCGGAGCCGGGGCACAAAGTACAGCGCACAGTAAATAATAATGGGGATGGGCGTATGAAATAAATGGTAGTTGATGCTGCATCGTTCCGAATCGTAAAAAGGATTGGCCATAATATGATCTACGTCGATAATCATGCCGGCCATTAACCGAATAAAGGCTGCCCGGCCGTAGCGAGGGTAAAAAATTAGTGTAACAAGAATTGGTATTAATAAATGCAGAACGAGGTGCAGCATGTTCTAAATAATAAAGGTATGGGGCTTTTACTATAAACCTTAGGCCGGGGTTCGCAGATTTTTTGCAGCTATCTTTTACGATTGCAGCCTGTTTGCTCAGCGTGTTTTTATTTAATTAAAGCTTCCCACAGAATTTCTACCGGGTGCTGGGCCAATCGGCCAGTACCGTCTTTTATCTGGTGCCGGCAACTGGTGCCTGGTGCGGCTACCATAACTTCGGCAGCTAAAGCCCGCACAGCCGGGAAAAGCACCAACTCCCCAATTTTCATCGATACCTCGTAGTGTTCGGCTTCGTAGCCAAAAGAGCCCGCCATGCCACAGCAACCCGAAGGAATAACATCGACGTGGTAATTTACCGGTAGCGATAATATTTTAACCGTAGCATTTACCGACGACAACGCTTTTTGATGGCAATGGCCATGAATTTTAATCTTTTTTTCGGCAGTGGTAAATCTATCGGCTTTAATAAAACCCCGGCTTATTTCGGTAGCCAGAAACTCATCAATTAAAAATGCCTGTTTGGCTATAGCCTGGGCTTGAGGCAATAAATTATCCGGTACCAAATCTAAATATTCATCGCGCAAAGTAAGTATCGCCGAAGGTTCCAGGCCTACAATTGGCGCACCATCTGCCAGCACCTGGCCTAAAAGTTCTGTGTTTTTGATAGCCAGTTTTTGCGCATCGCGCAGTAAACCTTTCGATAAATAAGTGCGGCCACTTTCTTCGTGTTTGGGCACCTGCACCTCGTAACCCAGTGCATGCAGTAATTGCACCGCTCGCTGGCCTACGGCTACGTCGTTATAATTGGTAAATTCATCGGCGAATAAATATACTTTGGGTGCACCCGCCGCAGCCGGGTTACCAGCCTGCCACTTGCGGAACCAAGCAATAAAAGTTGTTTTGTGCAAACGCGGTAAAGAACGTTCCGGCGCAAAACCCATCAATTTCTTGGCCAGTTTGCCGGCGGCATTATCGCTCATCATTAAATTATAAGCACCGGGCAGCACCGAAGCCAGCGCGTTAAGCTTGGTAAAATTACCCACCAGCCGGGTACGCAGTGGTATGCCGTTAGCATCGTAATAATGCTGCAGAAATTCGGCTTTCATTTTGGCCACATCTACCCCCGACGGGCATTCGGTTTTACAACCTTTACAGCTAATGCACAAATCCATTACACTCCGGATTTCTTCGTGATCGAAGTTGTTGATCTTATCAGAGTGGGTGAGGAACTGGCGCAGAATATTGGCGCGGGCGCGGGTGGTGTCGTGTTCCTGGCGGGTAGCCATAAAACTGGGGCACATGGTACCGCCCGTTAAGTTGGTTTTGCGACAGTCGCCGGAGCCGGAACATTTTTCGGCTAACCGCAGAATGCTGCCTTCTTTATTAAAGTTGAAAACGGTTCTGTGTTTCGGGGTTTCCTGTTCGGGTGTATAGCGCAAATATTCATCCATGGGCGGCGTATCTACTATTTTGCCGGCATTAAAAATATGCTGCGGGTCGAAAACCTGCTTTATCTGCCGGAAAAGTTCGTAAACGGCCGGCCCCATTATTTCGGGAATAAATTCTCCGCGCAGCCGGCCATCGCCGTGCTCGCCACTGAGGGCACCATCGTATTTTTTCAGGATTTCAACGGTATCGGCCAAAACCTGCCGGAATAATTTTTTACCCTCCGAAGTTTTCAGGTTAAGCATGGGCTCGATGTGCAGCTCGCCGGCGCCGGCGTGGGCATAATAAGAAGCTACCAAATTGTGCTGCCGGAGCATGGCATCTATGTCGGCCACATAGGCTGGTAAATCGGCGGCATCAACGGCACAATCTTCTATTAAATTTACCGGTTGGGTATCGCCGGGCATGTTGCGTAATAAACCTAATCCGCCTTTCCGGACGTCCCAAGCCCGGTTAGCATCCGGACCTACCAGAATGGGATAGGCGTAGCCAATATTTTTTGCTTGTAAATCCCGCACCAGGTTTTGGGCTAATTCCTGTACAGTTGCCTTGGTATCAGAAAAAAATTCTACCATTAAAATGGCTTCCGGATCGCCTTGAATAAAAAAGCGGTTGGGCAGATGGCCCGGGTTGTGTTTGGTAAAATCCATTATCCGCTTATCCACCAATTCCGAGGCGGTAGGGTCGTGCTGCAGTGCTACTAAGTTGGCCGCCAAAGATTCCTGGAGCGTTGCGCAGTGAATACAAACCAGTGCGTTTTCCTTGGGCGGTAAATTCAGCAGGTTTATTTTCAGCTCCGTTAAAAAACAAAGCGTACCTTCGGAGCCCGCCACCAAGCGGCACAAGTTAAAAGGCACATCGGGGTTTTGGAAAGGCGCTGTCGCGAGCAAAGCATCCAGGGCATAACCGGTGTTGCGGCGGGTTATCGATTTTTTAGGAAATTTTTCCTGGATTAGTTGTTGATTTTGGGGTTGCTCCAGTAAATGCAGCACCTCCTGGTAAATATTTTTCTCCAGCGAATCAGGGCCGTGGGTTTTCGCTTTTATTTCAGTAGGGGTTAAGGCTTTAAAAGTAGCTTCGGAACCATCGCTTAATAAAACCTTGGCTTCGAGCAGGTGATCGCGGGTGCTGCCCCATTTAATGCTGTGCAACCCGCAGGAATTATTGCCCACCATTCCCCCAATCATTGCCCGACTGGCTGTGGAGGTTTCGGGCCCGAACATTAAACCGTAAGGAAGCAGGTGTTTATTTAAGTCGTCGCGAATTACGCCGGGTTGTACCCGCGCCCATTTTTCTTGGGCATTTATTTCTAAAATCTGGCCAAAGTGCGTAGAAATATCGACCACAATGCCCTGGCCTACCACCTGCCCGGCCAGCGAAGTGCCGGCAGCCCGGGGTATAAGCGTTACCTGGTGCTGCCGGGCAAAATTAATTAAAGTTTTAATATCGTCGGTGGTTTTGGGCAAGGCTACGGCTAGCGGCTTTTCCTGGTAAATAGAGGCATCGGTGGCGTAAATCATCCGCATGGCATTGTCGATGCCGGTATTGCGGAAATAAAAATCGCCTGCCAGGTTATTTTTCAGGAGAGCCAGTTCGTCGGTCATGGGGTAGGTAGTTGCAAATTTTAAAAAGCTGTTCCGGAAAAGTAGGTTTATTGCCGGCCTAAACTTAGCGGAACAGGGGTAAAAATAAAACGCTTATCCGACGGAAAAAAATATGATTGGCGGAAAGCCGCTTAAATTTAACTAAGCCTTTATTTTAAATTTAAAACAGCATTAATCCGGGTAATATTTAAAAATAGATTGGTTGGTGTAAATTACTAAAAATCATTAAAATATGAATTTTTTTGATATTTAATATTGTTAAATATTTACCTGCTTTAGCGGAAATAGAACTAGGAATATTTTAACAGAAATAAATAAGTGATATATTTCAACCCAATTAATTTAATATTCTTTTAAACTTGGTATGCAAGTTGTTTTGTAAGCCTTTATTATTTAAAATATTACTTTTCCACCCACAATTTTTAAGCCAGTACTTACATGAATTTGAATCGTAGAGATTTTTTAAAGCAGGCCGGTCTGTTATCGGCGGGCGCTCTGGTGGTGCCTAATTTATTAAAAGCCGCGCAAGCTCCCCAAAAACTGCCCGCGCCGGGCCTGCAATTGTACACCGTCCGGACCCTGCTGGATAAAGACCTGAAAGGCACCTTGCAGAAAGTTGCCGGCATTGGTTATAAAAATATGGAATCGGCGGCTGGTGCTAAAGGGCATTATTATGGCCTGAAACCCAAAGAATTTACCCAAATGCTCGCGGATATGGGCATGAAGCTGCGCAGTTCGCACGTAATGGTAGGCTCGTCCGGACCCAAAATGCCTTTCGAAACCCTGCAAAACGACATGCAGAAACTGGTAGATATGGCCGCCGAATCGGGCCAGGAATATTTGACCTGCGCGTATTTAATGCCGGATGAGCGGAAAACCCTGGACCAATACAAAAAGCACATTGAGCTGTTTAACAAAACCGACGAGGCCTGTAAAAAAGCCGGAGTTAAGTTTGCTTACCACAACCACGATTTTGAATTCGAAACCTTAGAAGGCCAGGTGCCTTACAACATGCTGCTAACGCAAACCAAAGCCAAAATGGAGCTGGATTTATACTGGGCCGTAAAATCGGGCAACGATCCGGTAGGCTTGTTTAAAAAGCATCCGGGCCGGTTTGAGATGTGGCACGTAAAAGACATGGATAAAACTGAAAAGAAATTCTTTACCGAAGTGGGCAATGGCGTTATTAACTTTAAACCAATATTTGCGGCAGCTAAAACAGCCGGCTTAAAATATTATTACGTAGAGCAAGACCAAACCCCCGGCAACCCGCTCGATAGCATCACGGCCAGTTATAAAAACCTAACCAAAATATTAGCGTAAAAATAACCGGATAGACTAAGCAGCCACGGCCTGACAATGAAAGTTAGGCCGTTTTGTTTTTTTAAACCCGGAGGCATTTGCTTGGTTCTGAAATATTGCCTTTGGCTGCTTAGGGATCTTATTTAATTTCCGGCCTTATAACCAAACTTCTTTTACTAGCCACGCCTATATTATTATATTAATATTTAAAAGATGCGGATTCCACTCACCACCTTACAAGCCGAATTACAGCGGGTACTCGATAAAAAAGGTTTTACGCCCGAAAGAGCTGCGCTTTGTGCCCAATTATTCTCGGAAACAGACCAAGACGGCGTTTATTCCCACGGCCTAAATCGTTTTCCAAGGTTTATGCAGTATATTCAGAAAGGGTATGTGGTGCCCGCGGCCGAACCCCAGTCCGAGAACAAGCACGGCAGCTTTGAACGGTGGAATGGTAACCAGGGGCCGGGTAATTTAAATGCGTACGCCGCTATGAATCACGCGGTAGCTTTGGCCAAAGCAGGTGGCATAGGTGGTGTTGCCCTGCGCAACACCAACCACTGGATGCGGGGCGGCACTTACGGCTGGCTGGCCGCCGATGCGGGTTGCGTGGCTTTCTGTTTTACCAATACCATCCCGAACATGCCCCCTTGGGGCGGCAAAACGCCAGCTATTGGTAATAACCCGTTTGTAATGGCGGTGCCGCGTACTAATGGGCAACACGTGGTGCTGGATATGGCCATGAGTCAGTATTCTTACGGCAAACTGTACAAATATTCCCAGGCCAGTAAAAAATTGCCGGTGCCGGGCGGTTACGATGCGGCCGGTAATTTAACCCAAGACCCGGCTGCCATTGAACAAACCGAACGTGCGTTGCCGGTAGGTTTCTGGAAAGGTTCGGGCTTAAGTATTTTGTTGGATTTGGCTTTGGGCGTTTTAGCTGGTGGCCGCACCACCGCCGATCTAAAAGAATTAGGCGATGAGTACGGGGTTTCCCAGACTTTTATTTGCCTCGATGTAACTCAGTTTCAGGATGCCGCTTTTACCGACGAAATTATTCAAAAAACGCTCAGTTTTATTAAAAGCAGTACACCCGTTTCGCCGGACGAGTCGATTCTGTATCCTGGCGAGAATACGTGGCGCACCCGCCAGGAAAATATCAGGTTAGGCATTCCTGTTGATCCTCAGATTTGGCAACAGGTGCAGGCAATGTAAAGTTAGTAGGTCGCTTTGCGCTTGCATACAGCGCGTTAACCTAAATGATTTATAAAATTTACACTGAAACGGTTAAGAATATTTACCCGTGGGCTTGGTTTGAATAAAGAAACTTAAGCAATCTGCTATTAAGCTAGTAATTTATTATTGTGCGGTTAATGGTTTATAGCTGCGATAAAGAACATACCCAATAATTAAATAAACAACTACGGCTACACCAATGGGCCCTTCCTCCTGGGCATACCAAACGCCAGTATCCTTAAATAAAGGGTTGGTTAGCATACCCAACAGCATAATCGAACCAAAAACTACAACCGGCGAAAGCAAGATGGCTATTATGCGAAGTAGTAGTGGGCCTTTAAAACTAAATCGGTAACCAATTCCCGTTGAACCAATTGCCAGCAGGAGCAGACCGGCTCTCATGAAGAATGCGGCGGCCCCGGTGTTTATAATGCGGCCATTCGTAGAAATAATAACGCCTAGTTTCAGAGCCCATGCCAGTGCGCCGGCCATTAATAACAAAGCTGCAATTTGGGTCCATTTAGAAAATAATATTTTCATACAAGCTAACTATTTAGTGCAGGAATAAAGTGTATTTAATATAGTTAAAATTAGAATAATTAATAATATTTTAATAAAAAAAAATTTTACCACTTAAAAATCGAAAGTCTAATTGTAACAAGTTTTATCTATAAATCTTAATCTCTTTAATATCTCAGCTGCAAGGAGTGGATTTTTTCTATTATTAGTAAAGCTCTTATTATTCTTATAAATTGCTTTTATTGTGAATAATATGTTAAATAGAAAATCAAATTTTTGCCTATAAACTAGTTGATATCGTAAACTGATGAAGCATTTTTGTAGACGATTAATCAAGCTAATTCTCATGGGATATGTGCTAGTCTAACTAATGATGCCGTGTAAACCAACCTATATTAAATTTAAAGTGGAGCCTTAGTTGATGTTAAATTAATTCGGGTTTTGCCAGACTAGAGATATTTTTAACGGGTTTACTAAAGCCGCAAAATACAAGCCTTTTTAACAGAAGGTGCGGATACGTATTAGGCTGCTCAAGGCCTGCGATTAAATTGTGTCCTAAAAAAGAAGCATATATTTGCCGCCGCACCAAACTGCCGGGGCTAATCTCCGTAAGGTGATCCGGCAAACAAACCGACACAAATTAAAATATGATCGAAGCAGTTAAGTTTTGGAATGAACCTAATAATAAATCGCATTGGGCTTTTGAAATTGACCCGGAATGGCAAATATTTGGGAACATGGTAAAATTAGCGGCCGCCGCCGTTAAAGCCGAAAATCCAGGTATTTTAAGGGTACTGGGTGGCATATCGCCCATAGACCCGCATTTTATTAAGAAACTAGAAAATCACGGCGCCCTCGAAAATTTAGATGCCGTGGCTGTACATGGCTTTCCGTTAGATTGGAACCTGTGGCAAATACACGAGTGGCCCGATAAAATTGCCGAAATTGAAGCAGTAACCAATTTGCCGGTGTGGGTTACCGAAGTAGGTATTTCGAGCTTTGGGGCCGAAGAAGTGCAGGAGTTTGGCTTGCGCCGGACAGCCGAATTATTATTGGGCCGTGTGGACCGGGCGCTTTGGTACAGCTTGTACGATTTACCCCGGAACTGGGAAGCAACTACCCGCCACCGCGAAGCCGAGGGCTCTTCTTATTACCGCCATTTTCACATGGGCTTGCTGCGCGAAGATGGCACCCCTAAACTAGCGTTAAAGCATTTCTCAGATTATACCCCGGAGTTTGGTATTTGCCAGTGGTTTCATTTTGAAGATCACCGCCTCGACAATGCAATAGACTGGCTCCGGAAATTAGGCGTTAAACGTTTGCGCACCGGCTTAAGCTGGGCCGATTGGTTACGACCGGATGCCGACAAATGGTTTGACCACGTAATGAAAAAGCTGGAAGAATTTGATTTAACCGTTACTTTTTGCTTTACGCCCGAATCCAGGGGTATACAGCCGCACCATACCTCGCCGCCCCAAAATATTGAGGAATTTGCCGATTTCTGCGTAACCATGATGCGCCGTTATGCTTAAAGGTGGTATGGCTACAATTCTAAAAAATCAATTTAAAAATACGGCAAATATTACTAAATGAGCCAGGATAATCAGGAAGACTCGTCAGATTTTTGGATAAGGAAGATGCGGCAAGGGGCTTTTGCAGAAGCATGGCAATTTAGCGATAAGGTACTGGCATCGAGGGCAGGTAAACCGTGCTGGCATTGGCCGCGGCATTTTCAATATATTTGGGATGGCCGTTCGCTGGAAGGAAAGCGCGTGCTGGTACGCTGCTACCATGGTTTAGGCGATACTATTCAGTTTATCCGCTACGCGCCACTACTAAAAGCAATGGCGGCTAAAGTTATTGTTTGGGCACAGGAGCCACTTATTCCTTTGCTGGAAACTGTTGCGGGAATTGACGAAATATTGCCGCTGCACGATGGTACACCGGAAGCAGATTACGAGGCAGATGTAGAAATAATGGAGTTGCCGCACATCTTCCGGACTACCGTGGCTACTATTCCTCGGCAAATTCCGTATTTGCACGTTGCACCGCGGCCACTTGCACCTGCAAACAAGCAAATCTCAGTTGGGCTGGTCTGGAAACCGGGAGATTGGGCACCGCACCGCTCTATTCCGTTCGATTACCTGGCACCCTTAGCCAATATTAAAGGCATCAATCTCTATATTCTCCAAGCCGATGCCCAAGAGGCCGGTTGGCAGGACGGTTTTGGCATTAACCCTGGCGCGTTTAATTTGTATGAGTTTGCCCGAGTAATAAAGGGTTTAGATTTGTTAATATCGGTAGATTCAATGCCGGTGCATCTGGCGGGCGCGCTAGGGGTACCCGTTTGGACTTTGCTGCACGCCGAAGCTGATTGGCGGTGGATGGAAGATAGAGAAGACAGCCCCTGGTACCCAACCATGCGGCTTTTCCGGCAAGCACAAGCCGGCGATTGGGAAAGCCTGATTTTGCGGGTAGCAGGTGAGCTGGAGAACTTGGTTCAAACCAAAACCCTGGCGTTATTGCCGAAGTAATATTTCCTAAATTAAACTTTAAACTAAAAAGGCAGGATTTATTCCTGCCTTTTGTTTATCCTTTTAATTCGCCAAACCGCTTTCGCATTTCGCTGAACTTGCCTTGGTGATAAGCTAAACCATGATAAACGGCGGCTACCATGCGGGCCCATTTAAAATATAATTCGGGTTTCTGCAGGAGGCGGGCAAACGAAAATACGCGGTGGCTGCCAGCCGAAATAAAACTACGCATCCGGTAAATTGTTTTCCGGTGTTTGGCCACCGTTTCCGCATCTGGTTTTACGCGCTTACAGGGCTGTACACCTTTGCGGGGCCAGGTAAGGCGGTATGCCAGGCCTTCGCGGCGTTGCCGGAAACCAGCCGCCTGCGTTTGCTCCACAAATTTCTGGTCTACGGTTTCGAGTTGTAAACGGCCTTCTTGTATAGCGTTCTCCACTAATTCCTCCACCACGGTTGAGCGAACTACAACCACGTTGGTGCCTTTGCCATCCGAGGAATACGGTTCTACCCAGGCATCACCAAACGAAATATCGGCCGTTTCGGCCACTACATCGTCGCAGAAGTTACAAGCCGAATTCATGTAAAAGCCTGCTCCCCAGTCGCCATCTTTTAAATGCCACCAGTCGCGGTTAATAGTACTGCCGTCGCGCAAGGTAAGCTGGGCATTATACCAGTTGGCCGGGCGGTTTGGATCTTTGTGCCGGAATTCAACCTGCTCAATCTGGTGTACCGGCACCTTCATTTGCCAGGCAAAGCTCTCAACAAACCGGGCACTTTTCATGTGGCCGCAAAACAAACCCAAGGTAAACCGGATTCGTTCGCGAAACAGCGGATCTTCGTTGCGGAGCAATTGTACGGCTTTAATAAAACAAGGCACCCCAACCACCGCATACCGGCCCGGCACTTCCCGGATAGTTTGCAATATTTCGGATAACTCAATTGGGTAATACCTGGATTTGGCGCCTTCCTGAACTTGCGCTACGGTGCGCGAAATACGGTAACGAAAATACCGGCCTTCTTTTTGCGGTTCTTTGGTGGCAATTACATGGGCTACGCCATCAATTAAGCCCTGCCGTAATAATTCGGTAGCTACCCAGGTAACCATGCCACCGGAGCTGCCCTGCAAGCGATATTCTTCTTCGGCTACATAACCCACGTAAGCGGTTTGGAAGCGCCCAATGGCGGCATCCTGGTGTTTCGCTAATGGGTATAAATTAGTAGCCAGATAATCTTCGTTTTTAGCCGCCGGCGAAAACGGGCAGGTACGGGTAAAACTATCGGAAGGCCGCCGGTACCAGGCTGGTACGCCACTGGGTTTTAACTCGCCGTAAGCATCAAAGGCCATGTGGGTATCGGGTAAATTGGCCTGCGCCACGCAACTTCCACAGCCAATGCACAAACCAGAAGTAACAATATCTTTCGGACTTAGCGGCTCTGTCATGCGAATTGCAGTTGTTTTGTACCCAGCGCCCGATCGAGGTAGGTGTTAGAAGTTTTGCGCAGGCGCTCTATTTTCTGGGTAATTTCCTGGTCCAGCGGTTCGTTTAAACGGGCGCGGTAAATGTCCGAAGGGGTACCTTCCGGCAGCAAATGCTTTTCGCCGCCAATTTTAGTCATTAAACCTTGCAATTTGTGCCGGCGGTAAGGCGAAGATTCACACACAAAAGGCCGGGCATTGCGCAAAGCAAAAACGCACCCGTGAAAAAAGTTAGTAGCCACGGCTTCGGCTTGCGCCATAAAATGAGCAAAATCGTGCGGGTCGGCGGTAATCCATTGTTCGTCGGCCCAATCGTTGCGGTAACCAATGCTAATGAGCGGCAATTGGCGGCTATCGGCCCAGTTCCGGATTTCGCGGGCAAAAGATTCGGAAAAATTATGTCCGTAAACCGCTACGTACGGTTTAGTTAAGTTTTCCAAATTTCTGGCATCCGGTAAAACCGGGAATTGCAAACAAGGGTCCAGCACCATTTCGGGCTCAAAACCAAGCGCATTTTTAATAATATTTTGGGAATTTTCGTCCCGAACAGAAATTAAATCAAACTTCCGCAATTTTTCGGCCCAGGTTGGTTCCATGCCCCAGGTAGCATCGTAATTACCAAAGCTGGCGGCGTAAGAAATTAGCTTCTGGGTTTTCAGGCCATCGCCGTAAAACAACGAGCAGCCGCCAAACCACGGGTGCGATAAATTCCAAACTTCGTCGCTGCCCACTACCACCAAATCGTAATTATCCATAGCTGCCGGATTGTTTAAGGCAAAACGGTTAGATAGAGGTAGGGTAGGAAAAAGGCGGAAAAATTTAAGCGTTTTTTCGCGGTAAAGCGCATAATCTGATTTAGGAACCCGGGTAGGTAAAACGGGTTGCAAGGCGCAGGTCCATTCGGCCTGGTTTACCTGGTCCGAGTCGTGGTCAAGAATTTCGGCCTGGTGCCCGCGTGCCTGTAAACCTTCGGCCAGGCAACGCGCCTGCCAGTAACTGCCATAATTAATGCACCTATGAAAGGTTAATACCCCAATTTTTAAGGAATTATTTTTACTTGTTTGCTCCAATGTATTTCGGAATAAATTTATTAGCTGTAAGTGAACCAAAACGCATGAATATTTTGGTTGGGCATTGGTAATTACCCTGGCAAATCGTTGGTCAATGCCAACGCAAGAAACAGCCCTTTGGTTATAAATATTTTTGTTAAAAATAATAGGGTGGAGGCCAGTAAAAAATAAATGCCTGAGAACAGGGCACTTGCTTCTTTCCGCTTAAATTTAGAAGAATAAAAAATTTATTTTTAAAGGAATATGCATCAACTTGGCTGGAAAAACAGGTATAAGAACAAGCTAAGCACTACGCCATGACCAAGTTTCTTTTGATTCGGCACGCCACCACCGATTCGGTTGGCAAACGATTGAGCGGCCGCATGCCGGGTGTTTCTTTAAATATAGAAGGGCAGGCACAGGCACAGAAACTAGCCCAGCGGCTCGCCGGCGCGCCCATTGCCGCAATTTACAGCAGCCCTTTGGAGCGGACTTTACAAACGGCCCAGCCCATTGCCGCAATATTAAATTTGCAACCCCAAACAGACGAAAGTTTTCTCGAAATGAATTTTGGGGAATGGACCAATGCCGATTTCAAGGAATTAGCCAACGACCAGCAATTTAAATATTTTAATTATTTCCGGAGCAGCGCGCGCATTCCGGGCGGCGAGCTGATGCTGGAAGCCCAAACCCGGATTGTTTCGGGACTTATAAAATTAGCCCAGCAACATCCCAACGAAACTGTGGCTGTGGTAAGCCACTCCGATTTAATAAAAGCTGCCATTGCTTATTTTGCCGGCATTCACCTGGATATGTTTCAACGCCTCGAAATCAGCCCGGCTTCAATTAGTATTATTCAGCTTTACCCAGAAACAGCCCAAATACTTTTAGTAAACGATACCGGCGGGCTTACTTTTTAAGCTTTATTAGCGGCTTAAACAAAATATTTAACCTGTACTTACTGAATAAGAACCTGTTGAATTTAATACCTTAATTTAACCAAGTTTATTTAAAACTTTTTTAATTATTTTCGGTTAAAGGCATTGCCACAGGTGTAAGTTTTAGTTGGCGATCTTCCAGATTATACCAGGTTAACTCTATTGGCTTAATATAAAGTGGTTTATTTTTCTGAAAAGAATTCCAGCGTTATAATCTTTAAAAGATTGGTTATTTAATTTTTGCTTTTAACCGAAGTAAGAATTAAAGCCCTGCTTTAAAGATTTTTGCCCATACCAGATTTTATTACTTTGAATTAAATAAATCAGGTAAAACCAGTACAACAATTAATAATTTGGCTATTTCAATACGATTTCAGCCATCCGATATAATTAGTTTTTACTATTCTAAAAACAATTCACATGCATAATACCATAGAAAAAGCAACAGGAAAGCTTGGTATCTTAACTCCTGGTTTAGGTGCGGTAGCTACTACGCTTATTGCCGGTGTAGAAGCCGTTAAGAAGAATCTGGCGCAACCCGTTGGTTCTTTAACCCAAATGGGAAATATCCGGTTAGGAAAAAGAACCGAAAACCGCTTTCCTAAAATTAAAGATTTTGTGCCACTGGCCGACCTGAATGATATTGTTTTTGGAGGCTGGGATGTGTATAACGACAACGTGTTTGAAGCTGCCCTGAAGGCCAAGGTAATTGAGCCCATGATGTTGCACGCCGTTAAGTCGGAGCTGGAAGCTATTAAGCCCATGAAAGCGGTTTTTGACCGTTCTTATGTATCTAACCTCGATGGCGACCACATTAAGCAAGCCGCTACCAAAGCCGACCTGGCTAAAATGGTAATGGACGACATCGAGAATTTTAAAGAAGCCAACGATTGCGCGCGCATGGTAGTGGTTTGGTGCGGCTCTACCGAAATATATTTAGAGCCATCGGCGGTACACGAAACCCTGGAAAGCTTTGAAGAAGGTTTACAGAATAATGATCCGGCCATTGCGCCTTCCATGATATACGCCTATGCCGCCATTAAACTGGGCGTTCCGTTTATGAACGGCGCACCTAATTTAACCTGCGATATTCCGGCCCTGATTGAACTGGCTAAACAAACCGGTACGCCAATTGGTGGTAAAGATTTTAAAACTGGCCAAACCCTCATGAAAACCATTCTGGCTCCTGGCCTGCAGGCCAGGGCTTTGGGTGTAAGAGGTTGGTTTTCTTCTAATATTCTGGGTAACCGCGATGGTTATGTGCTGGACCATCCGGAAAATTTTAAAACCAAAGAAGTATCTAAACTAAGCGTGCTGGAAGATATTTTTCAGCCCGAAATGAACCCGGAACTGTACGGCGAAATCTACCATAAAGTAAGAATTAACTATTATCCGCCGGCCGGCGATAACAAAGAAAGCTGGGATAATATTGATATTTTTGGCTGGATGGGTTACCAAATGCAAATAAAGGTAAACTTCTTGTGCCGCGATTCTATTCTGGCCGCTCCGCTGGTATTGGATTTAGCCTTGTTCAGCGATTTGGCCAAAAGAGCCGGCATGTCGGGCATTCAGGAGTGGTTATCTTTTTACTTTAAATCGCCCCAAACAGCCCCCGGCCTTAATCCTGAGCACGATATTTTTAAGCAATTAATTAAAATGCAGAATACCCTGCGCCACATGATGGGTGAGGACCTTATTACGCATCTGGGTTTAGAATATTACCAGGATTTAACCGAAGCGTTGTAAAAGACTAAAGTTATTCTGTTTTTAAGCAGGCAAAGTATTCTGATTATTTTAATAGCCAGAATACTTTGCCTGCTTTTGTTTTATTTGCCATTAACCAACTACTAAAAAAAATTGATTAGGTTTATGTGCCCACCCTAGTATTAAGAATATTGGTTTAGGTCTTTAAAATCCATACCTGTCATTCAGGAGGAAACTATTTAGCAACTAGCTACATAGGTTCCTCCTGAATGACAAATGTGGGTTACTTATACTTTTATTCTTTTACTTTTGCGTATTTTCTTTTTGCATAACCATAGGTATTTAAAATCTACTCTTCCTTTCCTATAAATATTCCTTCTTTATATAAAAACCGTTCTTCTTCAAGTAAAATATTTTCGTTGCGGTTTGAGCCAGTCTGGTTGGTTTATAAGCAGGATTGGTCGATATTTTTTCTGAATAAAGCGGGATAAGGTTAGCCTTGTATAACCAAACCCCTTTTACGGATGATTCAGTTAAACAACTTTTGTTACCGCTACTCCCGTAACCAGGAGCTGTTTCGGGGCTTAAACCTGACGCTGCAGTCGGGGCAGATTTACGGTTTGCTCGGCAAAAACGGCGCAGGTAAATCTACGCTAATCAAAAATATTGGCGGTCTTTTATTCCCGACAACCGGCCAGGTTCAGGTTTTTGGTCAGGAGTCCCGGTTAAGGCAAGTCAATTTTCTGAAGGATATATTTTTTATTCCGGAAGAATGTTATTTGCCCAACCTGACGGTAAAAGAATTTATTCAGGTTTACGCACCCTTTTACCCCAACTTCGATTTAACGCAGTACCAAAGTTATTTAGATTTATTTGGCATTGCACCCAGCCGGAAATTACGGTCTCTATCTTACGGCCAGAAAAAGAAAACCCTGATTGGCTTTGCCCTTGCTACCAATACCCGCGTGCTTATTCTGGACGAGCCCACCAATGGCTTAGATATTCCGGCCAAAGGAATTTTCCGGAACATGATAAAAGATGCCTTTAAACCCGACCGGCTGGTAATTATTTCGTCGCATCAGGTGCGTGATTTAGATGAACTGATTAGCAGCCTCATTATTCTGGACCAAGGCAAAGTACTTTTGCATGCCGCGAAAGATGAAATTCTGCAACGGTTAATTTTTGGCATTTCGCCGGCTTCATTACCCGAAACGGCGGTGCTTTACCAGGAAAAATCACCCGCCGGCTGGCCTTACATTGCTAAAAATACTTCCGGCCAGAAGACTTACCTCGACATGGAACTGCTTTTTAATGCCTTGCTGGAAAATAATGCGGCTTTACAACCAATGTTTACCACTAACCCAAAAATACCGGCTTATGAACTTAGTTAATTTAACCTTGCTCCTGAAGCGCCAGTTAAAGGAGCAATCTCAGCTTTATTTATTGGGCAGCCTGGTATTATTTGGCTTGCTGGCAACGCTGTTTTTAATAGTACACCACTGGCGCGACAGCTTTGGCGGAGCCGTACAAAACGGCGTTTTTCTGATTGGTTTATTTGGGAGCGGCGGCATATTTACCGCTACCATGTTCCAGGAATTTTCGGAATCCGCCAAAGGCATCTGGCTCTTAAGCATTCCGGCTACCGCCGCCGAAAAAATAGCTGCGGCCATCTTGTTATCGGGCTTTGCTTTTTTAGTGGCGTATTTAGGTATTTATTACCTGACCGATGGATTGTATACGCTGTTAACTTACCAAAAATACGGAACCACGCCGCTGAATTTATTTCGGAATGGATTTTACTGGTTAGTGTGCGCGTACTTTTTGTTTAACGGCATTATTTTACTGGGCAGCGTTTATTTTACCAAGCTAAGTTTCGTTAAAACGCTGCTGGTTTTACTACTGGTGCTGGTTTTCCTGAATTATGCTAATAATTTCCTGATGGGAATAATTTCAGGCATCCCGAATATTAATTCCAGTACGCCGCTCAGTGGTTTTCAGTTCGAGCACCAGGGCGAGAATATTTACGTGAACCTTCCCGAAAACATAGATAGCATAAGCAATATTTTTGCCCGGGCAGTATTACCGCTAATTTTTTGGAGCATTACCTGGCTGCGCTTCCGGGAAAAAGAAGTTTAAAACATCTGCCACATGAAAAAAAGTAATATTGCTTTGCTGGGTTTAGCCTTAATATTTACCGCGGGTATGCTCACTACCGGTTTTATCCTGAAAAAAGAAGCCGCCAAAATAAATTTAAACGACCCGCTCCGGAATTATGAAACTACTCCAACGGCGGCTTTCAAAGTTTTAAAAATTAGCGGCAGCAACGGTTATCCCATCCACATTCAGTACGATACTGGTAATAGCCTGACGGTTTTACGAAGGAGAAAAAGTTTTCTAAAGGCCAAAAACACGGCCGATACGCTGGAAATAATTTTTTCGGGTGCCAATATTCCGCTGGATGAAGCTAGTAAAAATACCACCCCCGCCGGTATAATTATTAAAACCAATGCGGTAAATAAAATAGCTAACCAAAATACTTTCGTCCGGATTATAGATTTTAGGAAAACTGATCTGGATTTGGCTTTAAGCGGCCAGGCGGTGGCTACTTTTAGTAACTGCCAATTTCCGGCGCTAAATATTAGGGCCACCGGCCAGAGCCGATTTGGCTTCGATGGGCAAAATATTGCTGATAACTTTAATTTAAACCTACAAAACAGTACAATCGGCTTTCTCAAAAATATTCAGTTTGCGGTTTTGCAGCACCAGGTTGGCGATAGTGCCGCGGTGGTATTATCGAATCAAGTTATGGCCCAGGTTTTTAACCAAGGGCAAAAAAAGCTAATGCAACCAACTAAATAATTTTTCTATTATCTTAAGTTTTGCCTTTTTCAGAATTTATAAATTTAGACAATTCAGATATTTATACTGGTTAATACCTAATTTAAATTATTTTACGGCCAATCTGCTCATGCGCCTGCCCCTGGACACTTTACTACTGAAAAGACAAATTAAACCAAGTTGGCGCATTGCGTCGCATGTACTTTTCTGGCTGGTATTTTTTGGCAGCATCTGGCATTTTAATTCTATATCGTTTAATCCTTACCGCAATTCGCCGCTGGTTTACCTGAGTCCGTTGCGCGGAACCATTACCCTTATCCTGATTTATTACCCGTTGGTGTATGGGGTTGGGTTAAAACTTATTCCGAAAAAAAAGTGGTTGGCGGTTATAGCGGCTAGTCTGGCCCTTTTAATAAGCTTTACCTTTATTGATTACATTGCCGAAATGTTAATCTTAAACCTGTGCCAGCCCTGCCGCGAGGCCGTGCAAACCCAAACTAAATATTACGGATATTTACAACGTGGCTGGTTGGCGGTAGTATCGTCGCGGGTAGTAAGCTTAGGGGTTTTATTCGGGCTTATTGTGTATATAACGCCGGCCATCGCCATAAAAGCCGGCCTGGAATACCACCGGCAGTATATTCAGAACCTGAAGCTAAACCGCGACAATATTCAGTTAGAACTCAACTTTTTAAAAGCCCAACTAAATCCGCATTTTTTATTTAATACCTTAAATAATTTGTACGGCTTAATTATTCATGGCCGCAACGAACAGTCGGCCGAAACTGTGGCCCGGCTTTCGGACTTTATGCGGTATACTTTGTACGATTCGGCGGAAGATAAAATTGCGCTAAACAAAGAAGTAAGTTTAATTAAGAATTACCTGGAACTGGAAAAACTGCGGCTAAATTATACCCCGGTTTGTTTTGAATATGTTATTGATAATCAGGTGTATATTGTGCCGCCTTTATTGTTTATGCCGCTCATCGAAAATGCTTTTAAGTACAACCTGGATGCGCCGCAATCGCCGGCCATTCACATTAAATTAACGGTTCAGGACCATGTATTGCACTTTTGTTGCCAAAACAGTTTTGAACCGCAGCGGGCAAAAAACCAAACCGGCGGCATTGGCTTGGCAAACCTGCAAAAGCGACTGGCAATTTATTATCCGGGCAAGCACACGTACCATACCCAAATTAACGGAACCGCCTACGAAACCCAGCTAACCATAAATCTTGCATGAAAATTATTCGCTGCCTGATTGTAGATGATGAGCCCTTGGCCCGGGAAATTATTCAGACGTATCTGAAGCATATTCCAAATTGGGAAGTGGTAAAAACTTGTATAAATGCCGAAGAAGCGTACGAGGCTTTAATGCAGAACGGGGTTGATGTCTTGTTTCTGGATATTCAGATGCCGGTTATTTCGGGCATTGATTTTCTGCGTTCCCTTAAAAACCCGCCGCTGGTGGTTTTTACCACCGCTTACAGCCATTACGCCGTAGAAGGTTTTGCCTTACACGCCGCCGATTATTTGTTAAAACCCATTACCCTAAGCCGGTTTTTTCAGGCCGTAGAAAGGGTGCAGGAATTACTAGCTTTAAAGCAAAATCCGTTGCAATCTACTCCGGAAAAGCCTGTCTATATTTTTGTAAAGCACAACGGCCGCTTAATAAAAATATACTTCGATGAAATCCAATACATCCGGGCGGAGAAAGATTTTAGTACTGTTTACCTGACAGATAAAAAATTATTGCTGAGTATGCATTTAAAATTGCTGGAAGCTGCTTTGCCTGCAGAAATGTTTTTTCGGGTACACCGCTCTTATATTATCAATGCGGCCAAAATAACTTCTATTTACGGTAATATGGTATTTATTGGGGATGCCGAAATTCCGATTGGCGCAAATTATAAAGAAGATCTGTACCAAAAACTGCACATCAGCGGCAGCTAAGGCTAATATTGTATGCGTATTAGTTAAAAGCCTACTTATCAAATGTGGCTGCAAAGCCTTTTAATGCTATATTATTCGCCTACTGTAGCTAAAATTTTTCTGATGATGTTTTCAGCTATTCTGAAGTTGGTTTGCTGCACTTGTTCAAGAATGGGCGAAAGCTTTTCTATAAATCCTTGTTGTTTTGCTTTAACTAAAATTCCTAAACTCCCAGTAATTTTCAGGTTTAAAGATTTAGCAATTTTTCTTGCTTTCAGATCGTCCAGCACAACTACATTATCAGGTATATCAAAGGTTAATGCAATGGCACTAGCTTCTCCTCTACCTAAAATCTGTGTTAGTGTTTGTTGAAGTGCTTGGTTGCTTGCTTCTTTTATTATTAGCCAATCAGGTAGTGTTTTGCCAAATCCTTCTGCAATTTCTGTTGTAATATAAATATTTGAGTAGCAAAGCTTTAGTAGATCTAGTTTATTTAGCTTATCCAACAAAATTAAACAACTAGTATCACAAATTATTAATTCAGGCATTGGCAATGTCGGATAGTAAATCAGCTTCTGATTTGCTGAAGACAGAAAATCCGTACACACCCATTATTTCTATGAAAGCTCTTTTAGAAAGCCCAGCTAAATCAGCGGCCTGTCCTAAAGAAAGTTTTTCCCTTTCGTATAACTCACCAGCTAAAATTACTTTTAGTTCTGATTCATTTAAATCCAGGTTTTCTGGTAAGTTTAAGTTTACGGTTCGCATATTCCAGTACTTTTATAAATATAATCGTTTTTTTTAAGTTTTGGTTTCTTCAGCCTGGGCCTAACAGGTTAGTACATGAAGTGAACAAGACGTAGCCGTTTATTAAATCAACTTTAAGCGGGTAAGCTCCCCGCTGATTTTCTACTAATTTATAGTCCGATTCACTACCTTACTGAAATTTTGATTGATATCCCAGAACAGCAAAGCCCACCAGGTGAGGTAGGCTTTGCTGTTTTATTTTAAATCTTCTGCTAGAACATATGCATTTACCAGATATTCAGAATCATTGCTGCGCCTAGCGCCGTGCCTTGCGAGTTCTCCGAAATTACAATATTTAAATCGGGGAAATTAGCTTGCAGCAGGTGCATGAATATTTTG
The DNA here is from genome assembly GCF_008629685.1 of Adhaeribacter rhizoryzae. GTDB lineage: Bacteria > Bacteroidota > Bacteroidia > Cytophagales > Hymenobacteraceae > Adhaeribacter > Adhaeribacter rhizoryzae. The sequence continues at coordinate 107,869 of NZ_VWSF01000017.1, forward strand.
TTTTTACTAAAGCCGCCATCAACCAGTAAATATTCGAAATTACTTAGGTTGTACTCACCGGCCAGGCGAATAGCTTCTACCTGGGGTTCGGTAATTTTTTGCATGAGCACGTGGTAAGCTTCTTCGTACGTTTCGAACTGCGTTAGATCTAACTGAATGTTAAGCTTGGTGGTTTTAGTGGCCGTTAAGGTGCTATCGTCCGGCGTAACAGGTTCATCGGGTTGGGGCTTGCTATAAGCCGGATTGTAAGTAACTATTTTAAAATAATCGGCGGGTTTGTTGTAGTGGCTGGCCAATTTTTTTACCTGCTCTTCGTGCTCGTTGCCAATAAACATTCTGGACGCTTTAACCCGCTGACCGTTGTAGGTTAAAAAATTTAAACAATCCTGCTGCAGTTCTTCTTTGGTTAAATTTTCTTTGGCAAACGGATTTAAAGTAATGCCCCAAGTACCCGTAGAAAGCAATAAAAATGGATCGGTATATTTATACAAATAAGGAATCAGGGCCGAAGAACTGTCGTGTAACCCAATGCCGGCCGGTATTCTTTTCTTCCGGAAAGTGGTACCGAAGGTATTGCTTTGTTCGGTAATGCGGGGCAGTAAGCTAATAATATTTTCCTCGTAAACCCAGTTGTGATAGCATTTGGTTTCGAAATTCCAGAGGCCGGTGTGGCAGCCAATGCTGGTGTATTCCGATACCATATTGCCCGAGAACAGGAAGGAAACATACTGCGGCAAATGGAGCGAGGTTGTTATTTTGGCGAAAAGTTCCGGCTTCTTGTATTTCAGCCAGTACAATTGCAACCCAGAATTGAGCATGCCCAAGTTAGGCGAAGCCGTAACGGTAGCAAAAGTTAATTTATCGCCGTAACGGTCGTAAAACTGTTTTTCTAAATCTTCGGGGTACGGTTTTAAGTAGGAGTAAAGGGGCGTAGCGGGTTTAAGTTGCGCATTTAAATGCACCATGCTGGCACCGTAAGTGGTAAAGTTTACCCCAACTACATCAAACCGTTCGTCGGCTTCCAGTTCTTTCCAGGTAGCCAGCAGCCAGGCGGTAAGCCTATCTACATCTTCGCAGGGATAACCGTCATCATCCAGGATTTCGGGAAACCGTGCTTCAATTTCATGAATAATATTAAAATAGTGGTCAAAGAGAATACACTTTTTATTTGTTTTGCCAATATCGAAAACTGCCACACAAGATACCATACGCAATCGGGTGTTTAAAAATAGTGGATAATTAAGAACGGGATATTAATGGCAGCAGCCTCAGGCACCTGGGTGTCTGGGGCTGCTGTTTAAATTTAACTTTAATATAGAACTTTGCCGGAAAATTACAAACCAGTAGAGTAGGTTTTTTCGCCCCGCTGCTTGATTAACGCTTGCCGGATTTTTTGCTCGCGGTAAAAGGCAACCGGGTTTAAAGCAGCGCCGGCTTGTAAACGGGCCTCGGCCAGCAAAGGCCTTACATCGGTGCGGTAAGCATTTTGCAATATTTCCTGGGCCAAAGTGGCATCATTTTGCAATTGGGCTTTTTCCAGCGCCGGCCGGTCAATAATCAAAGCTTGGGCATAGGCCATCATAATGGCTTCTACCGATTGCATTAAATCTTCGAGCGGATCTTTTATGTTGTGGCTGGCATCAATCATCCAGCTTAATTCCGGATTTTTAATTTCGCTGCTGGTCATGCCGTCTACCAGTTCGTTAAATATTAAAAACAACTGGTAAGGTCGCATGGCGCCCACGGTTAAATCATCGTCGCCGTATTTAGAATCGTTGAAGTGGAAGCCGCCCAGTTTACCTTCCATTAAAAACCGCGATACAATCTGCTCGATGTTGGTATTAGGCAAATGATGACCTAAATCGACCAATCCTAAAGCTTTTTCGCCCAATTTCTGGCAGAAAAGGAGCGAAGAACCCCAGTCGGCTACAACAGTAGAGTAGAAGTGCGGCTCGTAAGGTTTGTACTCGATAAACACTTTCCAATCAGCGGGTAATTGGGCGTAAATTTGCTCGAAAGAATCTAAGGTACGGGCAAAAGAACGCCGGAAATTCTGCTGACCCGGAAAATCGGTACCATCCGAAAGCCAGATAGTTAAAGATTTAGAGCCTAGCTCTACGCCATGCCGGATAACTTCTACGTTATGGGCAATGGCCTGGTCGCGCACGGCTTTATCGGTATGCGACAGCGACCCAAATTTATACGAGTAATCCTGGTTTTCCTGGTCCTGGAAGGTATTAGAATTAACCGCATCGAACTTCAGCTCAAAAGAAGCGGCCAGTTGCTGAATGGCTTTCGGATTTTGCGGAATATCCCAGGGAATGTGCAGCGAAATAGCGCCACTCGATTGGTTCAGGGCGTGGAGCAAACCCACGTCTTCAATTTTTTCTTCGAGGCTGCGGGGCTCGCCGCCCCCGGCAAACCGCCCGAAACGCGTACCACCGGTGCCTAAAGCCCAACTCGGAATAGCTACCTGAAAAGCCGCTAACCGTTCCAGAATAGTATTCACCTGATGCCCTTCGTCCTGCAATAAAGAAGCCAGCAGCCCATATTTCTTTTGGTGCAAAGCATTTCCCTGGCTGTTATGCTGGTCGATAAGCGATTTATCTAAAATCATTATTTGGAACTAAATAATTGGTGATTATATGCGGGGTTTATTTTAATTTTGAAAAGAGATAGCGGTACCGTGGATGGCTTTCCCAGGCTTCTGCCCGGAAAGAGTTAAAGTTAATAAACCACCCAAATTTTTAACCAAAACAAACCAATTCCACGGTGACCGACTATTTCTGCAAATTATCGAACAAAAGCGGCTGGTACGCCACCATCTACATTAATTACGTTGCCGGTGCTCTTGTGCAACAGGCCACCTACGCATAAGAATACTGCGTTGGCAATATCTTCGGCTAATATTTCTTCGTTTAACACGGTGCGTTTGGCATAATAAGCCGGCAGTTCTTCAATAGAAATACCGTAGGCTTTGGCCCGACCGGCGGCCCAACCGCTTTCCCAAATTTTGCTGCCCCGGATTACGGCATCCGGATTTACTACGTTTACGCGAATTTTTTCGGGCCCCAGTTCGGCTGCCATCAGGCGCGACATGTGCAACTGCGCGGCTTTGGCGGTACCATAGGCTACGTTGTTCGGACCGGAAACCAAGGCGTTTTTACTTACAATATTTACAATGTCGCCCCCAATTTGCTGCTTGCGCAATATGCCCAAACCTTCTTTCGATACCAAAAACTGGCCTTTTACCAAAACATCCTGCAGAATATCGTAATCAGCTTCGGTGGTATCGGCAATAGATTTAGAGATAGATAAGCCGGCGCAGTTTACAATAATATCGACCCCGCCAAAGCTTAAATTAGCGGTTTTAAAAGCATTTACAATGGCGTTACCATCGGTCACGTTTAAAGTGGCGGTTACGGCGGTATCTTTGCCAAAAACTTTTTTGAATTCGTCGTTTACCTCATTGAGCGCGTTATCGTTCATGTCGGTAATAACCACGCAGGCACCTTCCTGGGCAAGTTTTTCGGCAATGGCTTTACCAATACCGCCCGAACCACCGGTTACCAAGGCAATTTTCCGCGATAAAGGTTTTTCTTTTGGCATCCGCTGTAATTTCGCTTCTTCCAGTAACCAATATTCAATGTTAAAAGCTTCCTGCTCGGGTAAACCCTGGTATTCCGAAATGGCTTCGGCTCCGCGCATTACGTTAATGGCGTTAATGTAAAATTCGCTCGACACGCGAGCGGTTTGCTTGTCTTTGGCAAAAGAGAACATGCCTACGCCGGGGTACAAAATAATTACCGGGTTCGTGTCGCGGACGGCCGGGCTGTTGGTGTGCTTGCAGCGCTCGTAGTACGCATTATAACCCGCCCGATAATCTTCGAACTGCTGCACCAGTTGTTCTTTTAATTGCTGCGCATCCGATAAATCGGCCTCCGGTGTTAAGTTTAATACCAGCGGACGAATTTTAGTCCGTAAGAAGTGGTCGGGGCAACTGGTACCCATAGGCGCCAGTTTGTCTAAGTCGTTGCTGTTAATATATTCCAGTACCCGCTCATCATCGGTGAAATGGCCAATCATGCGGTTCTGGCTAGAGCACAAGCCGCGCAGCAAAGGAATTAAAGTGCTGGCTTTTTCCAGGCGTTGTTCTTTGGGCAAAGACTGAATTTTAGCGCCACCAAATACCGGGCGGTTTTTGCCGTAATTTTCGTTCAAATATTCCGAAGCCCGCTCGATGGTTTCTAAGGTATTTATATAGCTTTCGTAAGCGGTATCGCCCCAGGTAAATAAACCGTGGCTCCCTAAAATTAAGCCGGTTATACCGGGGTTTTCCTGTACGGTTCTTTCCAGAATTAAACCTAAATCGAAACCGGGTTTTTGCCAGGGCACCCAGGCCAGTTTGCCGCCAAATAATTCTTTAGTTATCTGCTCACCATTTTTGGCCGCCGCAATAGCAATAATCGCATCGGGGTGCAAATGATCTATGTGCTTAAAAGGCAGGAAAGCGTGTAAAGGGGTATCAATGGAGGGCGCTTTGGAATCGAGGTCGTAAATGCAGTGGTTAAACAAACCCACCATTTCGTCTTCGTTTTCTAAACCCCGGTAGCGTTTTTTCAGGCTGTGCAGTTTATCTACGTAAAGCGCGGCCAATCCGCTTTTCTTTAAAGTACCCAAATCTCCGCCGGAACCTTTTACCCACATTACTTCTACTTCCTGGCCGGTAAGCGGATCGGTTTCCATTACTTTACAACTGGTATTGCCGCCGGCATAGTTGGTTAAGCGTAAGTCGGCACCTAACAGGTTAGAACGATAGATTAAAAGGGCTACTTCGTCGTTGCCCAACGAGCTTGCTACTTCTTCGTCCCAAAGATAACTTACATACTTATAAGAGATTTTATCTACCGTATTTTCCATGATATTTTGATAATTATGAATAATTGTTTTGCTTAAACGTTATCAACTAAACCGAACTGCCGCCTAAAACCCATATTTAAGTAAGTGATGGTTAACAAATCTAAAATTCTAAAAAGGGTAATCCATCCTGTACTATCCTGAGATCTGTTATATTTTTCTTAAAAAATAATACTTTTTGCGCCCGGCTACGGAATATTTTTAAATTTTTGTGCTACTGGTTTTAACTTTTGGCTTTAAGAGGCCAGGTAATTGCCGTAACCCACCACCATTGTAGATAATATTACCGTGGCAATACCCAGAATAATCATGCGCATGGTTTTGGGGCTGGCACCTTTCCATTCGTTAAAATAAATACCCCAGATATTACTTACAATAATAATAAACGCCATGTGTAGGGTCCAGCTAGAAAAACCTAAGCCGTTGGCCGAAAAAAGGCTTTCGCCCATGCCGTAAAAGAAGAACTGCAAATACCAGGTAGTACCGGCAATAGCCGAAAATAAATAGTTGCGGCCCAGGGGCGTGGCTTTATTGATGTAATCGCCGCCGGTTTTATTTTTAATATTCAAATAAATACACCAGATAAAATTGGTGGTTAAGCCACCCAATAATATTACCACCAGTACCGGGTTGTTTTGCCAGAGCGGATCGATACCTTTGGCCACGGTGGCTTCGGCAATGGGCTTGCCGGTTTCGTAACCAAACGACATAAAAGCACTTAAAACACCCGAAAATATTGCCACCAGCAAACCTTTCGGGAAGTTGAATTCTTTAATATTTTCGGTTTTCTGTTCAGCGGAAAGTTCTTTTTCTTTCATGGTGCCGGCTTTGCCGCAAATGGCAATGCCCAGCAACGTAAGCATAACGCCCCCAAAAGTAACCAGGCCCGAAGTGGTGCTTAATAATTCCGAAATGGTTTTAGCATTGCCGGAGCGGCCGAAAAACTCGTAAAACATAGGCGGTATAAGCGTGCCGAAAGCCGCACAAAAGCCCAGCACAATGGCCATGCCCAGCGATAGACCCAGGTAACGCATGGTTAAACCAAAGGTTAAACCCCCAATTCCCCACAACAAGCCCATGAGGTAGGTGTAAAATAAAGTAGTAGAATCGGTATTCAGTAAAGTTTCGAGGTAACCCGGCGCGGTAAGGGCTGCACCCAAAGGCGGTACAATCAGCCAGGAAAAAACACCGCCCACCAACCAGTAACTTTCCCAGGCCCATTTCTTTACTTTATTAAAAGGAATATAAAAACTGCCGGAAGCAAAGCCCCCAATAAAATGATATAACAGACCAAAAAGTACTTGCATGGAAGTGTTTAAGAATTTGCCGGATTAAACATTTATTATTTCTGGAACCGGAAAGTTTTCGTTCGTGGCCCAAAATTGGTTTTAAGGTTTTAGTGTATAAAGAACAATTATGGCCTAATGTAAACAGGAATTCTAAATCGCGTATCCTGTTGTATCCTTTTTGGGAAACTTTTTTCATTAATTTTCTAAATATTCGGTTTTAAAGCAGAAAAAATCAGGTTACAACTGTAAAAAGAAAATTGATTGGGCGCTATATTTTTAGCTGGCTATAAATGTATTCCCAAGCAGGGCGTAAAGAAGCTTTGTTTAAGGAAGCGCATTTTTACGGCGCTTTATTGGCAGGATAGTACAGGATAGTGGCGGACAAAGGGCGGCACTTATTTGAAAATTTTGCTTAGCCGGGTTGCCCGCAAATAATATTATCCAGAAAAAATTAATGGTGATAGAGAAATAACCCAATATAAATTTCAGGGTAGTCAATTTATTAAAACCAAAGCTATTCAAGTTACAATTTGTCGCCTTCAAAGTGCGTTTTCCGGTATTCAGCCATAATCATTTGCCTAGCCCCTCAGGCAACTACTATATTTACAACATCAAAACAAAATAAACCAAAACAGAAAGGAGTTTACTAATAGTTAAATAACAAAAGATGCCCGTTACTAATAAATATTCCTGTAATAAAACAGCAGGATTTAACCGCAGAAGTTAATCTTTTTCTTTTGCTGGTGCCGACCTTAAATTCTACTATACCTCATTTTGAGTAGCTGATTTTTAGCTATTTAATTGCTAAACGAACTGTACACTAATAAAAAAACTAAACCGAAACTATGAAAAAAGTTACCTTACTTCTTGTTGCTTTCTTTTTTGCCTTTGCTTTATTGCCAGCCCAAGCCCAGGATGGTGGCCGCAGTATAAATGTTAATGCCGGTATTGGCCTGGGTGTTTACAATGCAGGTGGCTTGCCCATTGGTGCTTCCGTTGAAGTAGGCATTAAAGATAATATTGCAGTGGGTGGTTTTGTAGATTATGCCCGTTATGGCCGTAACTGGGGTGGCTACCGCTGGAGTTATAACTTCCTGTATTTTGGTGCCCGCGGCTCTTACCATTTAGGCGATTTACTAAAAGAACTGGGTATGAGCGAAGATAAGTTCGACCCGTATGCCGGCTTATCTTTAGGCATCAGAACGGCTTCTTACAAAGATAATGTGGGTATCGAAAATTATGATAGCCCTTATTCTTCGGCCAGCGTATTCTTAGGCGGCCACGTAGGTACCCGCTACTACTTCTCCGATAAAATTGGTGGTTTTGGCGAAGTTGGCTACGGCGTGTCGGCCCTGCGGTTAGGCGTAACCTTTAAACTTTAATATTTTGGGTTTAAGATAAAGTACAGCGGGGATTGGGTGGATATTCTGGTTTTGGTTTGTCAAACGAACTTCTAAATCAGAACCTTAGCTGTACTTTTCTTACCTCCCTTCATAAACTAAATAATATTTAACCAATACCTGCGCAATTCTTCTAAGATAAAAGTGTGAAAACCGGCAAAAGCCTTTCTACCCGTAAGTAGTCAGGCTTTTTCCATTTTATTACTTTTCTGAAATAGCAGGAATAAATTTATTAGGTAAGCTGCATCCTGAGCCGGAAAACTAACCAACCGAAATAAAAGTAGCAGGAAAACCATAAAATACATAAAGCTGGAAATATTTTTTGCGCAGCAATTACACAACTGACAATAATATTCGCTATCAGGTTAGCGTATGCAGCAACAATTTTTATACTGCTATCAGCAGAATAGGTTTTTTGAGTTTAGGCTGGTACTTAACGGGAATTGAATCAGCAATTTACCCTCCTGCCTGTAAAATAACAAGCAAGCGTAAGTATCAGTGTACTAATAGTCAATTACTTTGAATAAGCGAGTTATTAGTAAAATAAATATTAATAAATTATTGTTAACGAGCTTAAAATAGTATTTTTAATATATTTAAGTCTACAGAAATTTTTTTACTAAGTTTTATGCAACTTTAATTTATTTAGAACGTAAGGCTTGTCTGGTATTTTTTTCTGGTTTTATATTTGTTTTACTAACCGGAAAAATTGGCAGATGAATCAGAAAGATTATTTGGTGAGGGCCACTAACGACAAAGACTATAATATTCGGCTTTGTGAAATTTTGGCGACGGGCAGCGAAACAGAAGCTTACGATAAAATTTACATTATTTACCGAACCCCCGAAGGAGAATATTTAAAAAGAGTGAAGCATTTCCATCCTTTGGCTGGTGCACCGGAAGTTACCTACGAAATAATCAGCAGTAAAGAATTCGCCCACTACGAGCAGCAAAAGCTTATCTGAAAATTTTTTGCTTTAAGCTTTAACTGTAATTTTCTGCTGTTTAAATCCACTGCCAAACAACTTAAAGGTAATAGAAAAATTAGCCTTTCCGGATGGCTTTCCAGGCCTTGCATCCGCTAAATGTTCCGATTATCCGCCATAAAATACCCGACCCACCGCCGGGTAAGCAGCAATCTTATAATTTCTAAAAACATAAAGCTACTTTGAGGTACAAAGAAGCAGCCTTTTATTTTAATCTTATATTAAATTTCGAATTATTGGTAGTGGTGAGGTAGCGTTTGAAGAGGTAATTAAGTTAGAAAATTATCTTGTTTAAGGCCTTCGCTTAGAAATAACCGGGTGTTTAATCTTTGGTAAAAATACGTATTTATAGGTCATAAGTACGTACTTGTTCTTTGTTTCGCCTTTTTTTAGTTATTGGATTATTTTATAAAATTTTAGGTAAATAATTTATAATCAAGAAAATATTATGTGACAAATTAAAGAAGTATAAAATGCTATATTTTATCCTCAAAATATGGCAGCTTCTTCTTCTATAACCCCTCAACCAGTTTTACGTTTAGGTGGATGATTCAGGAATATAGCTATTTGGCTATCGGAGTTGTTTATTGAAAACGCCTAATTTACATACCACAGTGGGCCGTAAAGCCTTTATTTCCGGAGAATATTCCGGTAGCGGATTAATCGTAACTAAAAAAAATATTAATTCCTGGTTTTTCCCCGGATTAGCCACTAAGGTTACTGGTGCTGGTGCAGCATCTGGCAATTCTTCTTTTCCCAGCAGTATTACGGCGGTTAAGAATAAATTTTGCTCTTGGCCCCAAAAAGCCAGGCAACAACCCATAATGCTGTCTTTAATAAAAAATATCGGCTTTTCGTAAAGAGTATCCGGCTACTAAGGTCTAAGTGGTACCATTCGCAGGTTTTCAGGCGAATAACGCAGCTTATTATTTAAATAATTATTACTAAACGCAGAACCATTTTAATCAGAAAATATCGACATAAAACCATGAAGAAAAAAGTGTTAATTACCGGCGGAGCGGGATTTATTGGCTCTCACTTAGCCGATGAGTTACTTAATTTTGGTTACGAAGTCCGGGCCTTGGACAATTTATCGGAGCAAGTGCATGGCAAAAATTGTGAACGCCCGGAATATCTGAATCCCGAAGTAGAGTTAATGGTTGGCGATGTGCGGGATAAAAAAATGGTGGAGCAGGCGTTGGAAGGTGTAGATGCGGTATTTCATTTGGCTGCTATGGTGGGCGTGGGGCAGAGCATGTACGAAATAAAAGAATATACCGATGTAAATAATACCGGTACCGCTGTTTTACTCGAAGCTTTAGCTAAGAATCCGGTGCAGAAACTGGTAGTAGCTTCCAGCATGAGTATTTACGGCGAAGGTTTGTACCAGAATATTGCGGGTAAATCTATTATTGGTTCCGAGCGGCCCTTGGAGCAACTAAAAGCCGGACAGTGGGAAGTAATGGATGAAGCTGGCAACGAGTTGCAGCCACTACCAACGCCGGAATCCAAAACACCTTGCTTATCTTCGGTTTACGCCTTATCTAAATACGACCAGGAACGCATGAGTTTAATTGTAGGCCGGGCTTATAATATTCCGACGGTGGCGATGCGGTTCTTTAATGTGTATGGTACGCGCCAGGCATTATCAAACCCGTATACGGGCGTACTGGCCATATTTGCTTCCCGGTTCCTGAACGATAATCCGCCCATGATATTTGAAGATGGCAACCAGCAGCGTGACTTTGTTCACGTGCGCGATGTGGCTTTGGCTTGCCGTTTGGCGCTGGAAACGCCCGAAGCCGATGGACAGGTATTTAACGTGGGCAGCGGCAATAATTACACCATTACCGAAATAGCCGAAAGATTAGCAGAGGTCATAAACAAAGGACATCTGAAACCGCAGATTACTGGTAAGTACCGGGTGGGCGATATCCGGCATTGCTACGCCGATATTTCTTTGGCTCAGAAAATACTTGGTTTTTATCCGCAGGTAGATTTTAACAGTGGTTTATCCGAAATGGCAGAATGGCTGGAAGGCCAGATTGCTTACGACCGGGTAAATGAGGCCAGTGCCGAGTTAGCGGCGCGCGGCCTGACGGTTTAATGCGTCTTCACTGTTATTAAAATTAAAAGATACTACCATGTCAGAGACATTAATCCATAACAACACAACAAGCAACCGGCAACCAACTGTTGGGTTAGTTCAGAATTTTAAACCCGGCGACCAGGCGCTGGTAGAAAAAGTGCTGGCCGATGTAAAAGCATTAGGCGTAAAAGAACTCCGGACCAATATTTCCTGGGCCGAATACGTTACGCCTGCCGGCAAACAATGGTATAACTGGTTAATTCCGCACCTAGCCAAAGCAGTTAAAATATTGCCTTGCTTTTGCGATACACCAACTAATTTAGCTTTATCACCCCGTCCATCATCGCCGCCAAAAGACCCAAAGGCTTTCGCCGATTTTCTGCAAATCTTCCTCACCGATTTAGGCAAGCATTTCGAGTGGGTAGAACTCTGGAACGAACCCAATAAAAAAGAAGCGTACGATTACACCCTTGATAAATCCTGGTCGGCGTTTGCCGCAATGATTAGCGCAGCCGCAAAACTCGCCAAAGCACACGGCAAAAAAACAGTGCTAGGCGGCATGAGCCCCATCGACCCGCATTGGCTGCAATTAATGTTCGAGCAAAACGCCATGCAAAATATCGATGCTGTTGGGGTACATGGCTTTCCGGATGTATACGACCAGCAATGGGAAGGTTGGGATGAAAATATTAACAAAGTAAAATCAGTTCTGGCGGCCAATAATTCTCCGGCCGAAATCTGGATTACTGAGGCTGGTTTTTCTACGTGGCAGCACGATGAATACAAGCAACTAGAAGAGTTCCGGCAGGTACTTAAAGCCGATGTAACGAAAGTTTTCTGGAGTAATGTGCTGGACACTAATACGGATTCTTTTTCGGAAAGTAGTTTGTACGCCGATGAGCGGGAATATTATTTCGGTCTGAAACGAGCTGATAGCAGTCCTAAATTATTATACCGGTTATGGGCTGATCATGGCTTAGCTGGAGTCTATAAATTTTCCTGTATCAAGCGTAAAACCTCTTTTAACCCTTCCGAAAAATATTCCTTAATTACCGGCGGCGCCGGTTTTGTGGGCACCAACCTGGCCAAACGTTTACTCGAAGAAGGCAAGCGCGTTTTAATTCTGGATAATTTATCACGCCCCGGCGTAGAGCGAAATGTGCAATGGTTGGAAGATAATTACGGCGACCGGCTGGAAGTTTATGTGGGCGATATGCGAAATTTGCAAATGGTAAAAATGCTCATGCGAAATGCCAGCGAGGTTTACCATTTTGCCGCGCAGGTAGCCGTTACCACTTCCCTGGATTTCCCAATCAACGATTTTGACATTAATGCCCGCGGTATTGTAAACGTGCTCGAAGCCATCCGGACCCAGGATAATCCACCGCCACTGGTATTTACTTCTACCAATAAAGTTTACGGCGGCCTCGAAGATTTGCAGTTTATTGCGGATGGTTCCCGCTATAATCCTTCCGATAAAAATATTCTAAAAAACGGCATTTCGGAAGAACGCCCCCTTGATTTTCATAGCCCATACGGCTGTTCCAAAGGTGCCGCTGACCAGTACGTGATTGATTATGCCCGCACGTATGGCATCCAGGCGGTGGTATTCCGGATGAGTTGCATTTACGGTCCGCACCAGTACGGCACCGAAGACCAGGGCTGGGTAGCACATTTTGCTATTCGGGCCATCGAAAACAAGGCCATTAGCATTTACGGCGATGGCAAACAAGTACGCGATGTCTTGTTTGTTGAAGATTTGGTAGATGCTTTCGTGCTGGCGCAAAAACACATGCCCGAAATATCGGGGCAAGCCTTTAATATTGGCGGTGGCCCGGAAAATACCACCAGTTTATTAGAATTACTCCAAACCATCGGCGAGTTTCAGGGCCATAAAATTCCGCTGAATTTTGATAACTGGCGGCCCGGCGACCAGCATTATTACGTGTCGGACATTCGCAAATTAAGGAAGGCGACCGGCTGGTACCCGAAGCACTCGGTGCAGGAAGGCGTTTCTAAATTATTCCGCTGGCTCTGCGAAGCCCGCGGTTTGGAATTACCCGCCGACTTTTCGATGGTAGAAGAAAAAGAACACACCAAAGTAGCCTTAGCCTAATGAATCCGGATTTAGTAGCAGAAAAAACAATACAAGATAAAAAAGTAACACTCATGCGAGCAGCCGTTATAACTGCTCCGCAAACCGTAGAAATACAAGAAGTCGCCTTGCCGAAACCCGGACCCACGCAGGTGCGGATAAAAATGGAAGGCTGCGGCTTATGTGCCTCCAATATTCCGGTGTGGCAAGGACGGGAATGGTTTAGTTATCCAATTCCGGCCGGCAATCCCGGCCACGAAGGCTGGGGCGTGGTAGATGCTGTTGGCGCAGAGGTAAAAACCATTAAAATTGGCGACCGTGTAGCCGCGCTTTCTTATCATGCCTACGCTGAGTATGATTTGGCCGAAGCCGATGCCGTAGTACAAATCCCCGAAATATTGGCCGGTGTGCCTTTTCCCGGCGAACCTTTGGGCTGCGCCATAAATATTTTTAAACGTTCCGATATTCAGGCCGGGCAAACGGTAGCTATTTTGGGCATTGGGTTTTTAGGCGCTTTGCTGGTGCAACTGGCTAAAGAAGCCGGAGCCCGCGTTATTGCATTGTCCCAACGGGAATATTCCTTAAACGTAGCCGCCGAGACCGGTGCCGATGAATTAATAAAGCTCGACGACCATTACCAGATTATCGAAAAAGTGAAAGCGCTTACTGGGGGCAAATTCTGCGAACGCGTAATTGAATGTACCGGAAAAGAATGGCCGCTAAACTTGTCCGGCGAATTAACCGCCGAACGGGGAAAATTAATTATTGCCGGCTTCCACCAGGATGGCATGCGCTCGGTGAATGTGCAGCTTTGGAACTGGCGCGGCCTGGATGTAATTAACGCCCACGAGCGCGACCCCAAAATTTACCTGAGTGGTATTGCCGAAGCCGTAAAAGCCGTTACAACCGGTCGCCTGAATCCGCAACCTTTATATACCCACGAATTTTCTCTGGAAAATATCGCCGAAGCTTTCCAGTTGCTAAATAATCGCCCGGATGGGTTTATGAAAGCTTTGATAAAGTTTTAATTAGTTTACCAAACTGAGCTCGCACAATATTATATTTTGAAAAGCGAGGTTCAAATAACTCATCTCTGTCATTCAGGAGGAACCTATTTAGCAGGTTGCAAAAAAGTTTCCTCCTGAATGACAGGGGTGGATTTCTTAATCTAATAAATTTTTATAAAGGAATATTACTTAGAGTTAAGTGGCAAAGTGATACTGCCAAATTTAAATAAATATTCCTTACCATATGTTTGATATATGCCGGAAGAATTAGTACTACCAAACACCTCATCAATAGAAAGTAAAAATATTAAACCTCGCTTGGGCTTTTTGGGCGTGGGCTGGATTGGCCGCAACCGCATGGAAGTAATTGCCAACCATCAGGCCGGAGAAATTACCTTTATCTCAGACACCGTACCCCAGAATACCGAAGCTGCCTTACAAGCCGTACCAACTGCGCAATCAGTTAATGCCCTATCCGACATGCTCACCGAAGACACGGACGGGGTGGTGATTGCTACCCCCAGTGCTTTTCATGCGGAGCAAAGCATTCAGGTCCTGCAAGCCGGTAAAGCCGTTTTCTGCCAGAAGCCTTTGGGCCGGAATTTAGAAGAAACGCAACAGGTAGTGGAAGCTGCCCGCCAGGCTAATAAATTATTGGGCGTAGATTTATCTTATCGGTTTACCAAAGCCATGCAAGCTGTGTACCAGGTGGTGCAATCCGGCGAGTTGGGCAATATTTACGCGGTGGAGCTTACTTTTCATAACGCGTATGGTCCCGATAAACCCTGGTTTTACGATCCTAAATTATCGGGCGGCGGCTGCGTTATCGATCTGGGTGTGCACCTGGTAGATTTAGCCTTGTGGACTTTAAACTTTCCGGAAGTAGAAAAGGTAACCAGCAGCTTGTTTTCGAAAGGACATAAAATAACCAATACCCAGGATACGGTAGAAGATTATGCCAATGCCAGCATAGCATTAGCCAGCGGCACGCACGTAGCTTTAAGTTGCTCCTGGAATTTACCGGCCGGACAAGAAGCTATTATTAGTGCAATATTTTACGGTACACAAGGCGGCGTAGCGTTTAAAAATATTAACGGTTCTTTCTACGATTTTGTGGCCGAGCGCTTTTACGGTACCCGCACCGAAACCCTAACTGCACCACCCGACGATTGGTCGGGTCGGGCCGGTGTGGTTTGGGCAAACCGGGTAGCTGCCGGCGAAAAATATAGCCCCGAAGCGGAAGAATTTGTGAAAGTAGCGGCTGTGTTGGATAAGATTTATGGAAGATAGAAATTCGTTACCTACCCGTATTCTCATGACTGCCGATACGATGGGCGGGGTTTGGACTTACACGCTAGAATTAATAAAAGCGCTGGCGCCTTTTAACACCAAGGTGGCCTTAGCTACTATGGGCAATAACCTAAGTTTGCGGCAACGCGAACAGGTTGCTGCTTTGCCCCAGCTTACGCTTTATGAAAGTAATTTTAAACTGGAGTGGATGGATAACCCTTGGGAAGATTTGCAAGCCGCCGGCGAGTGGTTGTTACAAATAAACCAGGAATTTAAGCCCGATATTATTCACCTGAACAATTTTTGCCATGGCAACCTTAACTGGGGCAAACCGGTGGTAATGGTGGCGCATTCCTGCGTGAGTTCCTGGTGGCAAGCCGTAAACGACGAACCGGTACCGGCGGAATGGCAATATTACCGAAAAGCCGTAGCCCAAGGTTTGCAAGCCGCCGATTTAGTAGTGGCACCAACGGCGGCTATGCTGCAGGAGGCTCAGGTACTTTACGGCCCTTTTAAGCAAAGCCAGATAATTTATAATGGGCAGGATACCGCTAAATTTAAATATGCGCACAAAGAGCCATTTGTATTTAGCATGGGCCGGGTCTGGGACGAAGCCAAAAATATCTCTTTGCTGGCCCAGGTAGGGGCCGAATTGGATTGGCCGGTATATATTGCCGGCGAGGCGCGCCACCCGGTAACCGGCGAAACCCTGGAACTGCCCAACGTGCATTTTTTAGGAATACTCTCCGAATCCGAAATAATTAATTGGCTAAGCCGGGCCGCTATATTTTGTTTGCCGGTTAAATACGAGCCTTTTGGTTTAGCTATTCTGGAAGCAGCTTTATCGGGTTGTGCCCTCGTGGTTGGCAATATTGCCAGTCAGCGGGAAATCTGGGGTAAAGCGGCTACTTACGTTAACCCAAATAATGCCGGCGAGTTAGCTACGGCTGTTACCAAATTAATTCAGGACGAATTTATCCGGAATATTATGAGTTTCCGGGCCATGCAACAAGGGCTGGGCTATAATATTCAGCAAACCGCTTACTATTACCGACAGGCTTATGGTCAGTTGCTGGGCGTAACCAACCAGAAAAAATCACCAGAAAAAATATTAATCTGATAAAACTATGAAAATAGTAATGTTTTACCATTCCCTGCTTTCGGACTGGAACCACGGCAACGCGCACTTTTTGCGGGGCATTGTGCAGGAATTAAAGCACCGGGGCCACGAGGTGCAGGTGTATGAACCAGAGCAAGGCTGGAGTTTACAAAACCTGGTAAACGACTACGGAAAAGAAAAAATCCAGGAATTGCAAGAATATTATCCCGGCCTGGAAACCAATTTTTATAACCTGGAAAGCCTGAACCTGGATGCTGTTTTAAATAATGCCGATTTGGTATTGGTACACGAATGGAACGACCACGACTTAGTTAAGCAGATAGGCCAGCACCGGGTAACTAATAATTACAAGTTAATATTCCACGACACCCACCACCGGGCCGTTACCGAAAAAGCCAGCATGGCGCAGTACGACCTGCAACACTACGATGGCGTGTTGGCTTTTGGTGAGGTTATCCAGCAAATATATTTAAAAGAAAACTGGACCCAGAAAGCCTGGACCTGGCACGAGGCCGCCGATGATTCGGTCTTTTATCCGCACGAAAAAGGTGAAGTGGAAGGTGATTTGGTTTGGGTTGGGAACTGGGGCGATGAAGAACGAACCGCTGAACTCCACGAATTTTTAATAAATCCGGTAAAAGAATTAGGCCTAAAAGCGAAAATATACGGCGTGCGCTACCCGGAACATGCGCTAAAATCGTTGGCCGAGGCAGGTATAGAATATGGTGGTTGGCTACCCAATTACAAAGCACCAGAAGTTTTTGCCAAATACAAAGTTACGATGCATGTACCGCGTCGGCCTTACGTAGAAGCTTTACCCGGCATTCCTACCATTCGCCCGTTTGAGGCCCTTAGTTGCGGCATTCCGTTAATATCTGCTCCGTGGGAAGATGCTGAAAATTTATTTACCCCCGGTCAGGATTTTTTAGTAGCTGGTAACGGCGAAGAAATGAAAAAGCATCTCCTGACTATTTTAAATCAGCCCGAAAAGGCCGAAACATTAGTGCAAAATGGTTTAACTGTAATCCGCCAGCGCCATACGTGCCGGCATCGGGTAAACGAACTGGAGCAAGTTTGCGCTGAATTAGGTATCGATAAAACTAAAATTTTCCTGAACGAAGAAATAACTAATGAATAATAAAAAACTAAAAATCGCTTTTTTCGGCTCCAGCCTGGTTTCGGCTTACTGGAACGGCGCGGCTACGTATTACCGGGGCATTGTGCGGGCTTTGCATGCACGTGAGCACCAGGTTACTTTTTACGAACCAGATGCTTACCAGCGCCAGGAACACCGCGATATGCCCGACCCAGATTGGGCCAAAGTAGTAGTTTACCCGGCCACCGAAGAAGCGGTTTTTAAAGTATTAGAACAAGCCACCGAAGCCGATTTAGTGGTAAAAGCCAGCGGCGTAGGCGTGTTTGATGAATTGCTGGAAGCCGAAGTGTTGAAACTGCAAACGCCGGAGCGCATGGTCGTGTTCTGGGATGTGGACGCCCCGGCCACTTTGGATCGGGTACAGCATAATCCGCAAGACGCTTTTCTACCCCTAATTCCGCAGTACGATTTAATATTAACCTACGGCGGCGGCGATCCGGTGGTGCAGGCTTACAAGGCTTTAGGTGCGCGGCAATGTGTACCTATTTACAATGCCCTAGATACCGCTACCCATTTCCCGGTAGAACCTAACCCGCGTTTTGCCTGCGATTTGGCCTTTCTGGGTAATCGTTTGCCCGATCGCGAGGCCCGCGTAGAGCAATTCTTCCTGGACGTAGCCGCCCAATTACCGCAAAATAAATTCATTATTGGCGGCAGTGGTTGGGGCGATAAACCCATGAGCCCGAATATTAATTATATCGGGCACGTGTACACGCAAGACCACAATGCTTTTAACTGTACGCCCAAAGCTGTTTTAAATATTAGTCGCGAAAGCATGGCCCGTTACGGTTTTTCGCCGGCGACCCGGGTGTTTGAAGCCGCCGGTGCCGCCGCCTGTATTATTACTGATTACTGGGAAGGCATAGACTTTTTCTTTCAGCCAGATATGGAAATATTAGTTGCCCGCGACGGGGAAGAAGTAGCCCAGCTAATGGCCGAACTCACCGAAGAAAAAGCTAAAGCCATTGGCCAGGCAGCTTACAAAAAAGTACTGGCCGCGCATACCTACGACCACCGCGCCGACCAACTGGAAAAGCTGTTATACACCAAAATAGCCAAACGCGCGGAGGAACTGGTATGACTGATATGACTCATGGCAAACCTTTAAATATCGTTATCCTGGGCTTATCTATTACCTCGTCGTGGGGAAACGGGCACGCCACTACCTTTCGGGGATTAGTTCGGGAGCTGGCTGCCCGCGGCCATGAGGTTTTATTTCTGGAGCGCGATGTTCCCTGGTACGCCTCAAACCGCGACTTGCCCAACCCGGAATATTGCACTACCGAATTATACGCTTCGCTGGAAGATTTAAAAGCCCGGTTTACCGAGCCCGTGCGTGAAGCCGATTTAGTAATGGTGGGTTCTTACGTGCCGGAAGGCGTAACCGTAGGGCAATGGGTAAACCAAACCGCGCAAGGCATTAAAGCTTTTTACGATATTGATACCCCAGTTACTTTAGCCAAACTCCGGCGCGAAGATTTTGAATATTTGCATCCCAGCTTAATTCCGCAGTACGATTTGTATTTGTCTTTTACCGGCGGTCCTACGTTGGATGTTCTGGAAAAAGAATTTGGCTCGCCGATGGCCCGGCCGCTTTATTGTTCTTTCGACCCGGAACTTTATTACCCGGAAGCGCAGGAAAATCAATGGGATTTAGGTTACCTGGGTACCTACAGCGATGATCGGCAGCCGCCCTTAGAAAAATTAATGCTGGATGCCGCCCGGCAGTGGCCCGACGGTAAATTTGTGGTGGCTGGTCCACAGTACCCGGCTGCGGTGCAATGGCCGGCTAACACGCAATATATTCACCATTTGCCGCCCGCCGAGCACCGCAAGTTTTATAACCAGCAACGGTTTACCCAAAATATTACCCGACAGGATATGATTCAGGCGGGCTATTCGCCGAGTGTGCGTTTATTCGAAGCGGCCGCCTGTGGTACGCCTATTATCAGCGATTATTGGGATGGCCTGGATACCCTGTTTACTTTCGGTTCCGAAATATTAATCTCCCGGAGCGCACAGGAAACTTTAAGTTACTTACAGGATATTCCGGAAACAGAACGCCAGGCAATGGGCGAAAAGGCCCGGCAAAAAGTGTTGGCGCACCATACGGCTGCCCACCGGGCACTGGAAGTGGAGAACTACGTACGGGAACTGCAAAACGCTTTCAGTATAAAAAGCTAAATATTACCCAAAGGGGCAGCAATAAAACCTGGTTAATCTGGAGCCAGTATAACTTCTGCCTTTTATCTTTTACCAACTAAATACTTATGATGAACACAATCCAGCAGGATATAGAACAATTAGGTCCGTGGTTCCATAATATTCATTTACCCGATGGCACCCAAACAGCGCCAAATCACGCCTTCGGAGATTTTCCTGCTTTTAAATGGAGAGATATTGCTCCTTATATTCCAGCTGATTTATCGGGCTGGCGGGTGCTGGATGTGGGTTGTAATGCCGGCTATTATACCATCGAATTGGCCAAAAGAGGCGCCCAGGTGCTAGGCATCGACGTAGACCCCCATTATTTAAAACAAGCCGAATGGGTAGCCCGGCAGTTTGGTTTTGAAAATAAGATTGAGTTGCGGCAATTGCAGGTGTACGATGTAGCCCAATTAGACCAGGAGTTTGATTTAATCTGGTACATGGGCGTATTGTATCATTTGCGTTATCCCTTACTTTCTTTAGATATTTTAACCCAAAAGCTAAAGCGGCTAATGGTTTTCCAGACTCTGACTATGCCGGGCGAAGAAATGCTGGAGGTTCCGAAAGATTTAGATATTAATAACCGGGAAAAAATGCTGGAGCCGGGTTGGCCCCTCATGGCGTTTATTCAGCACCGTCTGGCCGGCGACGTAACCAACTGGTGGGCACCCAACCACGCCTGTATTGTAGGCATGCTCCAGTCTTGCGGCCTAAAAATTACCGGGCATCCGGCCCACGAAATTTATCTCTGCGAGCCCGACCCCAGTATTGTAAATCCGGTGCAAGCCTGGAACAAATCCGAATATTTATCAGCTACCGGCCAAACCTGGACCGAAGAAGTAGTGGCCAAAGTAGAAAACAAGAACCGCACTTTAACCCGCTGATAAATTAAATTTTAGACAAGCAGCATTTTAAATTTATATGTTTTTTCGGAATTCAGAAACCAGCCTGGTAGAAGTTAAAGAAGAAGTAAGTAGGGAAAAGGTAAGTTTACCCTGGATTCAGGTAGCCCCGGATAGTCCTTATTTTATAACGGAAGAAGGTAAGCCCTGGACGCCTATTGGGCAAAATGATGCCGTTACCTGGCCCGAATTTGCGGGGCTGTTCCGGCGCAAAGATATGGGAGCCGTAGAGGATCATTTGGCTTATCTGGTGGCGCACGGCGTTACCTGTTTGCGGTTTATGCTGGAATATTGCCAAACCGAGAACCGTTATATTGAGCGGCCAGCCGGAAAATTTCAGCCCAACATGGTGCGACTCTGGGACGATTTATTCTCCTTATGCGAAAAGCACGGTTTGCGCATTTTGCTTACGCCTTACGATACTTTCTGGATGTGGATTCGGTGGAAACACCACCCGTATAACCGTGCGCAAGGCGGACCATGTAAGAGTCGTTCGAAATGGCTGCTCTGCCCCGACACTTTAAAAGCTATAAAAGGGCGGCTAACTTTTGCAGCCGAACGCTGGGGTGGCAGTGGCGCTTTATTTGCCTGGGATATCTGGAACGAGATTCATCCGGCCCACGCGGGCAACTCTACCGATACTTTCTACGCATTTGTAAACGAATTAAGCAGTCATTTGCGCGAAATTGAAACCCGGTTATACGGCAGATCGCATTTGCAAACCATTTCTTTATTCGGCCCAATTTTGCAGGAGCACCCCAATGTTGCCGATGTCATATTCCGTCACCCGCAGCTCGATTTTGCTACTACCCATTTCTATGATGCCAAAACCATTAACCACCCCAAAGATACGGTAGCATCGGCTATTTGTACCGGCACCTTAGTCCGGGAGGCCATCGAACATATTCAGAAACCCAAGCCTTTTTTCGACAGCGAACACGGGCCCATTCATGCCTTTAAAGATTTGCACCGGACCTTGCCCGAACCTTTCGACGATGAATATTTTCGGCATATCCAATGGGCGCACTTGGCTTCGGGCGGGGCAGGCGGCGGTATGCGCTGGCCCAACCGGCATCCGCATGTATTAACGCCCGGCATGCGCGTGGCCCAGCAAAACATGGCGAAGTTTCTGCCCTATATTAACTGGGTAAATTTTAAGCGGCGCAACCTGAACCACGAAATACAAGTTTCTTCTCTTAATTTTGCGGTTTTTGGTTGTGGCGATGCGCAACAGGTATTAGTGTGGCTGCTCCGGAAAGATAAATTAAAAAATGGCCTGGTGGTAAAACCCGCTCACCCGGATAAAGTTGAAGTTACCATTCCCGGTTTGGAAGCGGGACATTATGCAGTTTATTTCTGGGATACAGTTACCGGCACCGAACTAAAGCAAGAACGTGTGGAAAATAAAATTGCCGGTTGCTTATTTTTGGAAGGAGTAGAAGTTGGCACCGATGTAGCGCTGGCGGTGGTAAAGATGAATTAAATAATGAAGGAGTTCTTACTTACTGATATTAGGCAATGGTTTTAATATTAGAAGTTTAAGCAATCCATCTCTGTCATTCAGGAGGAAACTCTTTGGCAGGCTGCTAAATAGTTTCCTCCTAAATGACAGAGATGGGTTAGAGGTACCAAAAGTTAATCTTTCCTGACCTACTACGTAGTTTCAGTTAATTATTGTATACCTTAATTATAAAAACGTAATCTTTTATTTTTTTCAACTGTTCCGGGCGGCTGGCCCCGGCCAGGTAATTTCTCTTTGATAATTTTATCGGCGAATCGAGTGAATCCTGGGAAAGCTGATCTACCAGTTGTTTCAGGTAAGCCGATTTTACCGCAAAAGAAGCGCCCTGCTGATCTAATTGTTGTCCGCTGATTACTCCAATCAGGTTGCCTTGGTTGTCGAGTAAAGGCCCGCCGCTATTACCTGGGTTAAGGGGTATGGAAATCTGGTAAGAAGTAGTATCGCCTTCGAAACCAGTTTTAGAACTAACCGAGCCTTCGCCGAAAACCATGTCTTCCCGCGGGAAACCTAACGTATAAACCCGTTCGCCCAAATCACTTAAATCAGATTTAAACGAGTAAGGCAAAGAACCGAAAGAAGAAAAACCGGCATCGTCAATTTTTAAAATAGCTAAATCGTGGGCCTGATCGCGGTAAATATTTTTAACCTTATAACGCTGCCCGTTTTGGTTTTCAATAAAAACCGAATCGGCATCTTTTACTACGTGGTAACTTGTTACCAAATACCCATCCGAACTAATAGCAAAACCGGTACCGCTAAAATTAGCCGGTATGGGCCTGGCCGCGCCCGAGTTAGCAACCCCCGAAATGCCTTTGGCAATAGCCCGCTGACTATTTTTAATTTTCTCTACTTCGCGGCGGAGTGCGGTGTAACGGGCATTTTGCTGCTTACCCATTGAACGCCACACATCTATACTCATGAGAGTACCAAAAACGGTTAAAATAGCCACCGATGCTGCCACGGCTATGGTTGCATAATGCTGATTCCAGAATATTTTGCGTTTTTGTTTATCGCCAAAAGGCGTAATTACTTTTCTATCGGTAGCGGGTGCACTTTCCGGTGATGTTTCCAGCTCGTGGTGAATAGATGTAAGCTGTTCTTTTAAAGCTTTGCGACGCGAATAAAAACGCAACGTGCCATCCAGTTGCTGGTACTGGCGGTAATATTCCGCAAAATCCGGATCAGATTTTAAAAGCAGCTTAAACTGAGCCAGCTCTTCCGGGTTTAGTTGATTATTGTAAAAACGTTCTATTTGCTTAAAAGCTTCTAACTCTTTCATAATAATTATTGATTTACTTAAGTGCTGCAGTAAATCTTTTTTGTTAGGCTAATACTGTATAACCTTTTATTCGTGCTCAACCTCTGATTTATAGAGATTAAAAAATAATTTTTTTAAACGTAAAAGGCATTTATATTTCTGGTTCTTAGCGTTATCGGCGTTGGTGTAACCAAATTTTTCAGTTATTTCCTGCATCGATAAATCCTGCATGTAAAAATCTTCTAACAAGGTTTTACAAGGCTCGCCCACCAAAACCAAGGCTTCTGCCATTTTGGTAAAAGAAGCTTCCCGCTCTTCGTATTCCACAACATCATCGGCCACATCTACAAACGTGTCAGATTCTGATACCGCCCCGCCAAACCGGCTTTTAAAGGCCAGTCGTTTAAGCCAAAGCCGCCGGCAAACCGAATACAAATACGTTTTTATCAGGCAATTCAGTTCCAGGGTTTCTTCCCTGATTTTTTCAATAAAAAGAATAACCGCTTCCTGGTAAATATCTTTGGCTTCTTCTTCGGTACCGTTATTACTCAGCACAAAATGCAAAACCATTGGGTAATGTTGCTTGTAGAGATAAGCCACTGCCGTTTCGTCTTCTCTGCGAATTCCCGCCAGTAAAGCCTCCTCTGAAAAATAAACTACGTTAGGCATTTACGCTCTTCTTTTAATACCCGTGGCTATACTTTTGTAACCCACAATATTTTATTATTTCTAAAATATTTAGAATACAGGTCTGGTTGGTGTAATTATAAAATCAAATTTGGGATAAGATAATTCAAAATCAAAACGAAAAAGTACGAATGTGGGTAGGCGCGCACTTGCACACTTACCAAATGCTTATTACCTTTGGGCATTGCAAAAAAGCAATATTTACCGGCGCACGTGGTGAAACTGGTAGACACGCCATCTTGAGGGGGTGGTGCCTTACGGGTGTGGGAGTTCGAATCTCCCCGCGCGCACCAAATAATAGCAAAAGGCCTTGCAGTCTGGGTTCAGCCCTGAAATGCAAGGCCTTTTTGTTTTACAGTTCGCTTTACTACTCGCAGCACAGTTTTAACTTCTAATTAGCCTCTGACCTGCTTTAACTGCACAAATATTAACCTTTTACTTAAGCTTTATGGTAATTAGCTGTCCGTTTTAACTTTAGTTAAATCCCAGGCCTTTTTAGGGTTGTTCCAGAAAATCATATACTTATTATTTAACTTCACCGAATATTTTTTTGTCTTTTCTGCCGTCTTAATCCGGAATACCGGTTTTGATTTTACGGAGTAATTGGGGCTAATCCAGTTCTCCTGCGAACTTATGCTATAAGCTTTAACATCCCGTTTATTAGGCCCTAATTCGAAGTTTAAAGTTCTGTCCGAATTATTGTATATGCCTAAAGTGGTTTCGCTTATACGTCGGCCTACCGCTTGCCCGAAACTGTTAAGCGTTATTAACAACAGAACTGCTACCAGAACTATAGCCTTAACTGGTTTCATTGTTCGTCCTTTTTAGGTGAATTTATTCTGCCGAGAAGATACCCGGCAATGGTGCCAAGTAAACCAACAGCCGGGGCAATCTGGTCGTTGCTGTAACCAGCTGTAATGAGAAATAAGGTGCTAACAATAATAATGGTGATAATAACAAACTTTATTGTGTCTTCGGAGCTAATATTTTTATTTCGGATTAGGTATATTTCCAGGAGAATTACCAGAATTCCGAAAGTCAGGACGTATAAAGATAATTGGAATTCAAGCCGCGTTATGGGGAGCGCCACCACTTCGGTGGTTTCCGCAGGCTCAGGATAAGGGGCATTGGCAGAACTCCCTCCTTCGGTATAAGGAGCATTCGATAAAGAATCTTGGCCCAAAACAATGGCTGATTCCAACAATAAAAATAATGTTAGGATAGCTTTATTTACTTTAAAGCCCATGGTGTCCTTTTTTTAAATAAAATTCGTCGGATAGTAGCTCATAATTCCCGAAAAACGCGGTGAAGTGTCATATAACCTAAATATTACTGGTAATCAGCTTTAATAAATTATAACGGATAGTACCTGGCTATTGATTAAAGGCTTAGTTACGATTAAATATAATAAGTTATAATAAATATTTTTATTATACAATATTTAATAGTGTTTTGTTATGCTTTTTAAAATTCTCTTTCACAAATAAATACAGGCTCTATTCAACCACAGCCTTATTACAAACTAACATTAGCTAACAAAGGAGTAAGTAAATTTAATTTGAATACATCCAAATTAATTGTTGCAAATAGACCTTTACCTTAAATAGGAATATTGATTTAGCACATCACGTATCGTTTTTACGACTATCTTTCTTTAACACACTGCTGCTTTTTTCTATTTACTTAAGCCTTCTTTCTTTTCGCAGTTATGTTGTACAAGTATTATATTATTATTCGCGCTTGCTGCTATGCTTATTTTCTCAACTAATCTTCTGGTTTTTGGTATTCTAAATTAAAAAGTTTTCTGATTGATATTGTTATAAATAGGTTAGCACAATAATAAAAGAAACAGGTTAAAGCAATATCAGTAATAATATTTAATATTACTAAGATTGCTGTTGTCCATTATATAGTATATTAAATAAATTTAATATAATTTAAGTGCAATTAAAAACTACTTAATGCTCAATGAAAGTGCTTTTTGATTAAAAAAATATAAAAAATTGCTTTGAGTGTATTGCGGTAAAGAAATATTTATTAATTTACACCCGTAAACAAAACGAGCACTCTATGAAAAGACCTTCTACAGCATCTGCCGGATTAAATTTCTTAAGCCAGGGATATACCATTGAATTATCACAAATGGCTGTAGGCCCTTTTATGCGTTACTTTGAACGTAATAAACCAGGGTTTGAGTTAGCTGTTGCTTACGAGAGCGAAATGGCAATTATAAAACCTATTAAAACCAATACCGAAGTGCCATCGGTAAAGACGAGTTTAAAAGCAAGCTTACAAAGAGCTGGCTTTAACCTGGGCAATACGTTCTTTAAGCCGGGTATAAGCCCGGTTAATTAATAAATAATAAAACTTTATTTTCTAGCCGGGTAAATCTAAATACTGGCAATATTTATATTTTGCCGAATTTAGCGAGGAATAAACAATTAAGTTTTCTTCGGCAATATTACCGTAGCGCAACTGTTCAGGTAAAGGCAAGCAGTTACCTGATAAACGGTAAACTAGTAATGCGCTTAAATAAATTAATATTGTTCGAAAGGATTTAGCGGCTTAACCAAAATAACTTTTTCCCGCTCTATAAACACTGCGCCGGGCTCGGCACCTTTGGGTTTCCGGACAAACTTTTTGGGCGTGTACAGTACCGGGCACAACGAATCATTTTTGCGTTTAGAATACCAGGCGGCTAACTGCGCCGCCTTTTCGATTACGGGTTCCGGAAAAGTTTTACCTGATTGGTATTTTATTATTACATGCGAGCCTGCTACATCTCTGGCGTGCAGCCACAAGTCTTCTTTGTAACTATGTTTTTGGGTAAGCAAATCGTTATTTTTTGCGTTTTTACCCACTAATATTTTAAATCCGCCTGTTTCAAAAGTTTTAAAAAGCGATAAGGTTTCTTCTTGGGGACCAGCCAGGGATAAATCGTTTTCTTTTATAAAAGCCTTTAAATCGCGGTTCGTGCTGATGTTGTTTAATTTTTCGAGTAGCGTTTGCAGCTTAATTATTTCGGCTTTTTTTGCTTCTGCGCGATCTGCTAAGTAGCGTAACTCTATTTGCCGGTTTTTATTTTTTTTGTACAATCGCTCGGCGTATTTCTGCGGCGTTTCTTTTTTAGGTAAGGTGATTTTCTTTTGCGTGTTGTTGTAGAAGTCAAATACCTCAACTTCGGTGGCCTGCGGCGTAATATTGGTTAAATTGGCCATTATCAGGTCGGCGGTTTGGCTCAGGGTAGTATCATACTCCAACTCCAGCATTTTGTATTCTACCTCCTCAACATATTTTTGCGAACCAGCTAACTTTTTGGTAAGCTGTTGGTGCAGGGTTGTGTAATGTTGTTCAAAATAATTTTCGGTTAAATATACCCGCACAAATTCCTGCAAGGCCGTAATAGGGTCGGTAAAAGTTCCGCTGATTTCGCCCAAAGGCAAAAGTGACAAACGGGTGCGGCCGTTTATTTTAGCTATATAATACGTTGGATTTTCCAGCGTCTGCATGGTTTTTTGCAGTAGTTGCCATTGTTGTTCAGGTGCTGCCTGCTGGTAACCAAGTTGGTTTAAATAAAGAATGGGCACATCGCCGAGGGTAGGATAGAGGCTGGTCAGGCGGTGTTGGTTCTCCAGAAATATTTCTTTCGTAACAACTAAATTCCGGCCCAACTGGCTCAGGCGCAAATCTAAATCTTTTTGGAGCTTGTTCTGGAAAATAGTAACAGCCTCATCGCCACTAAATAAAATAATATTAGATCGGTTGCCGAATAATTTGAACAGCAGCGCTAGGTTATTTTCGAGTTGGAGGTAAAAGCTGCGCTCGTTGGGTTGTTGCACCACCGTCAGTACCTTTAAGTCAATAATTTGGGGAAAAAGATCGACGCTGTTGGCCCGGGCCCTGTTAAAAGTGGCTGGGAACGATAAGGCGGAAAATTGAGGTGATAATTGGGCTTTAATATAAAAATCTTCGGAGCCGTTGGTAAAACCAATAACCAGTTCATCTTTCTCCTGGCTAAAACAGGCGGCTACCCTAAAATGCAGGAGTTTTTGCTCCAGGGCAGGCGTTAGTTGCCGGAGAAAATAATAATTATTGTGCACAGGCTATAATGCTATTTTTAAACCATCATACGCCAAATTAATAAAATCAGGCAATTCGGCTTCTACTTCGTGGTGCAGCCCCATTAAGTGGCTAATATGCGTTAAATAAGCTTGCCGGGGTTTTAGTTGGCTGAGCAGTTCAACGGCTTCGCCCAACGAAAAATGGGAAATGTGTGGTTCTTTGCGTAAAGCACCCAGCACAATTACTTCGGAACCGGCAATTTTAGCTAATTCGGCATCTGCAATATAATTTACATCGGTAATGTAAGTGAAATTATTAATGCGGAAACCCAGCACCGGCAATTTGTAGTGTTTTACCCGTATGGGAATTACAGTGGTGCCAAATAAATCGAAAGGTTCTTCGGTAATAGGAAAAAGTTTAACTCGCGGAATGCCGGGGTAATTATGGCCGGAGAAAATATACGAAAATTCTTGTTTTAACTGATTAATCACCCGCTCTTCCCCGTACAGGGGCATGTCGTAGTTGTGCATAAAGTTATAGGCGCGGATATCGTCGAGGCCGGAAGTGTGGTCTTTATGTTCGTGGGTGAACAAAAGCGCGTCTAATTTTTTAATGCGTTCCCGTAAAACCTGCTGCCGGAAATCGGGACCAGAATCAAAAATAATGCTTTTATCGTTTATTTGCAGGTGCACCGATACCCGTAAACGTTTGTCGCGGAAGTCTAAAGACCGGCAAACGTCGCATTCACAACCAATAACGGGCACACCTTGGGAGGTACCGGTCCCTAGAAACGTAACGGTCACTTAAGTTCTCCTGATTTACATATTTCCTGATACAGTTCCAGGCTTTTCTCTCCTAACTTGTCGGTATTAATCTGGATATTACGCAAAATATCGTACAAACAATTAATACGGCCTTCTAACGGGAAATATTTGTTTACAATGGCCACTTTCATGTCCTTGATTAAACAATAACCCGCCTTGAAGTTGCCTTTTTCGTACCGCAGCACATAGTCTGATTCGGAAAAAATATCTTCAAGGCGGGCTAAAAAAGAACGGGTATACTTTAACTCCATCCTCGCGGATTAAGATACATATTGTTTTACGGTTTGCACCAGCATGTCGAAATCTAAAGGCTTAGGCAAATACGCATTAATACCGGCTTCTTTAAATTCTTCCATGGTATAATTATTCGCGTTTCCGGTAACCGCAATAATAGGCACGCTAGAAATTTCTTTATTTTCGTGATTGCGGATTTCGCGGGTACACTCCATACCGTTTTTAATCGGAATATTTAAATCCATCAGAATTGCATCTATTTTTTGCTTTTCTACCTGGTTTATAACTTCTTTTCCGTTTTTGGCGGTTACTATTTTATAATTCTGCAGCTCCAGAATTTTCTTAGTCAGGTTAAGAATAACAGAGCTATCTTCAGCAATGAGAATTGTTTTCGTATCAGCCATTTTTAATAGTGAGTAAATTTTTTCGGATAGACTTTCTTGAAATTAGAATAATGCTCTAAAAGTAATGCAAAATCTTCATTTACGTTAGATAATTCTTTCTTTTTAATGTTATGTTCTAATTTTTTTGCTATATCGGCAAATAAATTTATGCCTAAGGTAGAGCTGGTGCCTTTTAACTGGTGTAATATACCTAAAATATCGTTATACTGTTGTTCAGCCACTTTTTCGCCGGCTTCTTGCAGCAACGGATCAGTTTCTTCGGTAAATTCATCGTACAATTGTTTAGCAAAATCATCGCCGCCCAGTAAACGCATTTGGTCAATTATGGCATCATCCAAAATGGGTTCTGCTGCTTCCGGTTCATCGGTTGGTATTACTTCGGCTTCAACGGCAAACGGGTTTTCGTTCTTTTTATCGATAAACCATTTTTTAATTACGTTGTGCAGAATACTTTCTTTAATTGGTTTAGATACATAATCATCCAAGCCCTGCCCTAAGAATTTATCGGCATCGTCTTTCATGGAGTAAGCCGTCATGGCAATAATGGGTGGGCACGAAGCGCCAAGCACTTTTTTAATTTCGGCCGTGGCCGTTACCCCATCCATTTCGGGCATCTGAATGTCCATAAAAATCATGTCGTAGGCGTTGGTAGCGGCTTGTTCAATGGCTTCGAAACCGTTCGAGGCAATATCGGCTTTGCAGCCCAGGCGTACTAAAATTTTCTCGGCTACCTTTTGGTTAATGGCATTATCATCTACCAGCAGCACATACGGAGTAGTGGCAAACTGTTCTACTTCTTCTGTCCCTTCGCCTGGTTGTTGGCCGCCAATAATTTCTCTAATTTCTTCTTCGTTTATTACCAGCTTGCATTTAATGGTAAACCAGAAAGTGCTGCCTTCGCCGTAAACCGAATCTACGCTGATTTCGCCGCCCAGCAGCTCGCTTAATTGCTTAGAAATGGCCAAACCTAAACCCGTACCGCCAAACGATTTGGTGGAGGTATTATCGAGCTGGGTAAAATTGGTAAACAACAGCTTTTTGTTTTCTTCGGTTATGCCAATGCCACTGTCTTTTACCCGGAACATAATGGTGCTAAACTCGCCATCGTTGCTAATGCTCGAAACGTTTATGTGCACGCTGCCATTATTCGTAAACTTAATGGCGTTGGAAGTCAGGTTCGATAATATCTGGAGCAGGCGGTTTTCATCGGTTTGAATAAATTGCGGCGTGTGCGGTGTAATGTAATAATTAAACCGTAAATTTTTCTGCTGCGCCCGGTTCACAAATAAATTGTGTACCTTACTTAAGGTATAATGTAAATCAATGCCCGTTTCGTTCAGGGTAAGTTTACCCGCCTGAATTTTAGAGAAATCGAGAATATCATTTAAGATAGCCAATAGCGCCTCCGACGATTTACGCAAGGTATCTACGTATTCGTGCTGTTCTTCGGTTTTTATGGTATGGAACAACAAATCGATCATACCAATAATACCGTTCATGGGCGTGCGTAGTTCGTGGCTCATGTTTGCCAGGAACAAGGTTTTGGCCTGCAAAGAACTTTCGGCTAATTCTTTGGCTTTAATTAACTCCAGCTGAATTTTTTTAATATCCGAAATATCGCGGGCTACGCCTTCATAACCAGTTACATTGCCTTCGCTATCGTAAACCAGGGTAGAGTTTAATAAAACATCTTTTAAAGAGTTATCCTTGCCTTTTAAGGTAGCTTCAAAGTTACGCACCCGGCCGTTTTCTTTTAGTTTTTGCATGAGCCGTTCGCGATCGGTAAGGTCGGCATAAAAGTCTATCGCCGGCATGCCTTTTACTTCTTCCGGCGTGTAGCCCAGCATCTCGGTTACCGAAGGGCTCATTAAAGTAACCAGGCCATCTAAGTTGGTCTGATAATACAAGTCCTGGAAAGACTCAAATATGCTCCGGAATTTTTCTTCGTTTTCCTGTAAAGCTAGCTCCGAGAATTTTTTCTCGGTAATATCCAGCGCCATAGCCGATATTTCTTCGAAAGAACCGTCTTCCAGGTAAATCGGGTTTAAGAAAATTTCCTGCCATTTTATTTGGCCATCCGGAATAGCAATTCTTAATTCAAAGTGGCAGGGTTGCCCTGAAAATACTTTATCGAATAATTCTTCCCATATATGTATCTCGTTCGCCTGGTTGTAACTCTGATTGTTCGTTGATATAGCTAAATTATCGAAGAATTGGCTATTTAATTGTGCTTCAATGCCCCAGTGGTCGCTTAAGAAATTAGCAAAGTTCTGGTTAAAAGAAGTAAATAAATAATTACGGTTAAGCGACCACATTAAATGTGAGCCGCTTTCGAATATTGCTTTTAGCCGGGCATTTTGGTTATTAATTTGTACTTCATTGCGTTTGCGTTCAATAGCCAATGCCACCTGGTTCGAAATAAAGTGCAATATTTCAATATCAGAACTTACGTAAGCTTCTTGCTTGCGGTAATCCTGCACGGCAATAACCCCAATGGTGCGCTCGCCTACCATTAACGGCGAACACAATATTACTTCCGGCATTATTCCTTTTACCTGCAGCAGCCCTTTGTTTTCTAACTCTACCAAATCTTCGCGGAGCATGTACAAAGGTTTACCCAGGTTTATAATATACTCCGATATGCCATTGGCATAAGGCCGTTCAATTTCGAAGTTAGTAATAGGCTTATGCTGATCGATGTAATACGCAAAGTTTAGCTGGGTGCGCTCATCGTCGCAGAGGGCAATGTAAATATTATTGGTTTCTATAATTTTACTAAGCTCCCGGTGTATGGCACCGTACAACGATTGTAAGTCTTTGCTGCTAATAGCTAAGTTGGCAATGCTGTAATATACTTTTTGCAGCCGCTCGGCTTTAATCCGGTCGGTAATATCGTGCAGAATAGCGCGGGTGGCTACCGCTTTGCCGTTTTGCCAGGTACAGTTTATACTGCC
Source organism: Adhaeribacter rhizoryzae (assembly GCF_008629685.1). Taxonomy (GTDB): domain Bacteria; phylum Bacteroidota; class Bacteroidia; order Cytophagales; family Hymenobacteraceae; genus Adhaeribacter; species Adhaeribacter rhizoryzae. Next base: position 140,273 of record NZ_VWSF01000017.1, read on the forward strand.
AATTAAGTGCACCGGTTTGCCTTGTTTCGTTAGGAAAACCGTTTCTATTTTATTTACATTTTCGCCTTTGTACAGGTTGCGCAACTGGTAAATAAGCTTGGCTTTGTAGTACGGGTGTACAATATCGTTCAGGCTTAATTTTTCAATATCGTAATCATCGTAGCCCAGTTTATCTTGCCAGGCTTTGTTTACAAATATAAACCGGTTATCGGTAGATACGTTCTGGATTAAATCGTGGGCGTTGTCGAATATATCCTGGAGGCGGCTCTTGTTATCTTTCAGGGCCTCCATGGCCAGCTTTTTATCGGTAATATCTTTTCCTAAGCTAATAATGCCCGAAATATTGCCGTTGGCATCGTACTCAAACATGCGCTGCCACAAAAAGGTCTTTACTTCGCCGGTCTTAGATTGAATATCCCGTTCAAAATGGTCAATCAGCTTCCGCTCCCAAATCATTTTCAGATACTGCTCTTTCCGCTCGGGGCGCTCCGCATCCGAAATAAATAATTCAAAGTAATCTTTCCCAACCAGTTCCTCGGCCCGGTAGCCCAATATTTCCTCAAAATAATGGTTCAGGTATTTTATGCGGCCTTCGCAGTCGAGGCTAATGTAAGCCATCTCGACTTTACTGATAAATTCCCGGAACTGGTTTATCGATTCGGTTAATATTTCTTCGTTGCGCTTGGCTAACTGGGTTTGTTTTAGTTCGGTTACATCCCGGATGATGGTTTGAATATAAAATTTACCGCTGATTAATATCCGGTTAAGACTTATTTCGGTTTCGAGCGGAGGTAATTCCGGATGGTTTCTTTTCCACTCAAATTTTACATCGCCGCCATTATTTATTACTTCTTGCAGGTAATTATTTATTTTTTCTTCTTCCTTCAGATTGTTATTGCCCAGTATTTCGGGCAACGTTTTGGTTATTAATATATTCCGGGTTAAACCGGTCAGAAACTGGGTTGCCCGGTTACAATCGGCTATTTGTAAACCATCGCTCAAAATAATGGCATCCGGCGACGAATCGAACAACGCCTGGTATTTGCTTTCGGAGTAACTTAACTGTTGGTTTAGTTCGTGCTTGGTAATATATTGCCCTATTTCGTTACCAATGGTATCTATGAGCGAGGTAAACGAAAAGGTAATTTTTTTAGGATTGTGCAAAAATAAAACCAGGGCCCCAATGCAGGTCGTATCGGAACTAACCGGCATTAGTACAAAGTTTTTTAAGTCCAGCAGGCGCTCAAAATTCTGGTTAAGCAGCTTCGCCGATTCGCGGATTGCTTTGGGTATTAATTTGCCGCGCAGCGCCGGGTTAAGTGCCACCACCGGATTTTTATTTAATATTAAATGGTTAGTGCCCGTGGCCGATAATAAGTTTAATTTATGATCAGCTTCCTGGTATAAATAAATGCCCCCGCCAATAATGACCGTTTTTTCCATTAATTGTTCCAGGGTAAACTGCAGAATTTCTTCGGTAGTTTTAAAGCGGGGCAGGTGCGAAAACAAAAAGTTTACAAATTCTAGCTGATCGTTGCGCAGCCGGATATTTTGTTCGGTGCTTAAGCGATCAAGCGAATCGACCGCACTGGCAATAATAACTTTCTGGCCCTGAAAATAACCAGGTGTTAATACTATTTCTACGGTAATCAGTTCCTGGTTTTTCCCTTTAAACCAGGAATCGAACTTTTGAATATTGCCATTTAAGGCTTGGTTTAACCGTTTCTGGAAAAAAGAACTTTCGAAATGGTTAAATTCCAGAATTTCCGAAATGGGTTTGTGCAGCAAATCTTCTTTCCGGTACGAAGATAGCTGCAAGGCTGCTTTATTCAGTTCTAAAATATGGCCTTGCGCGTCTAAAATACAAACGCTTTCAAAGCTGTTTTCAAATATTTCTTTATAGTTGTCTTCGGTAATTTTTTCTGAATTTAATACTTTACCATCTGGGCTTTTATCCGATAAGGTACAGCAAACAAAAGCCCGGCTTTCGTAATCCTGAATGTACGTGAAATGCAGGCTTAGTTCTGCTTTATGATTGCTGGGTGCGTTAACATTTAGCCGGGCGTGTTTTTTTTGCGGAAGTTTCAGAAATGCATCCGTTAATTTTTTTCTATCTAACGCCGAAAAAGCATTGCTTATATTTACGCCCGCAACCTGATCGAGCGTAATAATTTTCTGCGCCGAAGGTGTTGCGGCCAAAATAATGCCATCGGGTGCGCAAACCAATAACTTTTGTTGAGAGCCAGTTAATTGCAAGGTAAGTTGCAATAAATTTTGAGCTAATTCGGTAACCGAAAATACTGGATACGATACTGGATTTACGCGCATATAGTAAGTTTGTTTGTAGAGCCCGATTTGTAGTTTTACAATATGTTCCTTGTAAAACAGCTCCTTGGCAAATTTAGTCTAAAATTCAAAAAATATAAGCAAATAAACAACCATTAGCTTCTTAATTTAATATTTTGCTTTAAAATTTATGCTCGATTGTTGCAGTATGTACGTTGGTAGTAATTGTATTATCAGTTGAATAATATTTTTATAAAATAGTAAGCTCCTAATTTTTAAAAAATTGCCCAATTTGTTCTACGTCTGTAATTAGCGATACATATTAATTTTACACTAAAATCCTGATGCATCATAAGAATTACGCAGGTCCGGTTCTGGTGGTTATTGCCGGGCCCACCGCCGTAGGTAAAACCGAATTATGCCTGAAACTGGCCCGCCAACTAAATACTAATATTATTTCGGCTGATTCGCGGCAGTTTTACCGCGAAATGAATATTGGAACCGCCAAGCCCAACGCAGCAGAATTAAGCGCTGTAAAGCATTATTTTATCAACTCCCATAGTATTACGGAGGAATATAGCTGCGGCGCCTTTGAAGCGGATACTTTGGCTTTGTTAGATAAGCTATTCCGGGAAAAACAAACAATAATCTTAACCGGTGGCTCCGGGTTGTACATTCAGGCGGTTTGCGAAGGCTTAGACGAAATGCCGGATATTATGCCAGCGGTAAGAGAAAATTTAATGCTACAACTGGAACAACAGGGCCTGGAAAATTTATTAACTCAACTACAATCATTAGATCCGGCCTATTACGAACAGGTCGATCGGGCTAATCCGCAACGGGTAATCAGGGCCTTAGAAGTTTGTTACAGCAGCGGGCAGCCTTATTCGGTTTACCGGGCTGGTAGTCGCAAGCAACGGCCGTTTAAAATAGTTAAAATTGGCCTTACCCGCGACCGCGCCGAGTTGTACCAACGCATCGATCAACGAATGGAAGAAATGCTGGCTATGGGCCTAATGGAAGAAGCCAAATCGCTTTACCCGTACCGGGCGCATAACGCGCTGCAAACAGTGGGGTACAAAGAAATATTCGACTTTATGGAAGAAAAACAAGACTGGCCCGAAACGGTGCGGTTGCTGAAGCGCAACAGCCGCCGGTATGCCAAACGGCAGCTTACCTGGTTCCGGCGCGATCCGGAATTTAAATGGTTTCACCCGGAAGACTGGGAAGGTATTTTAACCTGTATAGCCCAAAACTCCGGGTGAAAAGTATTAGAAAAGCTTATAAAAAAATATTAAATTCTAAAGTGCGCAGGATCAAATGCTTAATATTTCAACCATCCGGACAAACCGCTGGTTAATAATTTTCTTTTTGTTGATGGTATCTTTAAAAGGCGTGTAAACCAACCGGGAATTTACAATACCCGCCATTACATCGGATTTGCCGTTTATCAGGCCTTCTACCGTGGCAATACCAATTTGGCTGGCTAATAAACGGTCGGCGGCGGTAGGAGCGCCTCCGCGTTGCACGTGGCCCAAAATGGTAACCCGGGCATCCATTTGGGGTAAGGCTTCTTTTACCTGGGCCGCAATCTGGGTCGCGTTGCCTTCTTCGTCGCCTTCGGCAATTACAATTATAAAAGAAGTTTTAGAACGTTCCCAACCGTTGCGCAGCGTATCAATTACCTGTTCTATCGACGTAATCGTTTCGGGAATCATCACAATTTCGGCGCCACCGCCAATAGCACAAGGCATCGCAATGTAACCGGAGTCGCGGCCCATTACTTCCACAAAAAATACCCTTTCGTGGCTATCGGCCGTATCCCGTATTTTATCAATAGCATCCAAGGCGGTATTTACCGCCGTATCGTACCCAATGGTATAATCCGTGCCGTACAAGTCGTTGTCGATGGTGCCGGGCGCACCCACTATCGGAATGCCAAATTCTTCCGAAAACATGGAGGCACCGGTAAAGGTACCATTACCCCCAATGGCCACCAGCCCGTCTATTTCATATTTCTTTAATTGTTCAAAAGCTCTTTCCCGGCCTTCGCGGGTCATAAATTCTTTGCTGCGGGCCGATTTTAAAATAGTGCCGCCTTTTTGGATGGTATTGCTAACGGAGGAAGATTCCATTTTGTAAAAATCTCCGCTAATCATACCATTGTAACCTTTTCTTATACCGTATACTTCAATTCCGTGGTAAATAGCCGTTCTGACCACTGCCCGAATACAGGCATTCATGCCAGGCGAATCACCACCGGAGGTAAAAACTGCAATTCGTTTCATCTGATATTAATTAAGCCAGCAATTTAAGTAAATAACTGCTATTTAAATTCTAATTTTTATAGGTTTTTCATCTTTACTTTAATTTATCTAAATAAAAGGCCGTTTTCTGGCTAAATTATTCAATTTGCAATAGGGGTTGGTTGCTTAAAAAAAAATAGAAAACATATACTAAAAAAAGTATATACCGTATCTAAAAAAGGTTAAATTTAAAGAATAGGAGATGGTAAAATGCGTTTTACATTTCTGAACTTCTATTTATTTTTTAATCCTGATTTTACTGGGAGTAATGTGTACTTAAACCAGGGCGTTAATTTTAAAGACATCGTATATGTTTAACTTTTTTGAAAGCGAACAAACCAAACGCGTTAAAAACCACATTGCTAATTTAGGAGCCTTGGCCCGGATAGACGGACACTTAGACGCATCTGAGCTGAATTATATTATTGCGGTAGGGCAAAAAAACGGGCTTAAACCCGAAGATGTACGTGCGCTAATTGCCAACGGCGAAAAATTGCAGGTGCACTTACCGGAAAACGACTCTGAGCGGTTTGATCAGATTTACGATTTAGTGGAAATGATGCTGGCCGATGGCATTGTAGACGATAATGAGATGGAATTTTGTATGATGATGGCCAGTAAACTAGGCTTCCGGAAAGCTATTGTGGGCGTGTTAGTCCGAAAAATTTTGGTAGGCGTAAAAGACGGTTTTACCCGCGAACAAATTAAAAGTGAATCGCAAGCCTTTTTGAAATATTAAGAATATTAGGGCGTCGGCAGCCGTATTTATTTGCTAGCCTTAAAAAGGAGCAGGCTTTATTGAAGCTTGCTCTTTCTTTTTTTGGTCAGTTCTTAAATGGATAATTTTCCGAGGTAATAAGTAATACCAATTCCTATTAGTAATATTTCATAGGAAGGCTGAACAGGTATTATTTTAAAGTATAGGTTCTTTGTTGTCTATTTAGGACGCTTTAGTATTGAATGGTACTTTTCCGACCTTTTTAGCATTTGCTGGTGCGGCTTTTCTTCTGGCGCAGATTAACCCTTCCGCCCTCCGGGCACCTTCCCTAAATTAGGGCTACGATTAGGACACAAATTTTTGGGCCAGGGTCCACCCGTGCAAGATATGCTGGAAGTAATTCCAACCGCGCAAAAGGGTAA
>NZ_VWSF01000018.1 GCF_008629685.1 Adhaeribacter rhizoryzae
CGCTCTATCCGAATGTTGCTAAATATTGCATCTGCCATTTACCTCCAACAGCTCCCCGCTCCATTTTGTGTCCTAATCGTAGCCCTAATTTAGGGAAGGTGCCCGGAGGGCGGAAGGGTTAATTCCACCAATAAGAAAATAAAATTCAGCCTGCGAGGAAAAACCAGCGAATAGAAAAGCCTGAATCAGAGAAGAAGTTTAGCTGCAAAAAGGGATAAAACTAAATATTTCTCTATACTTGCAATCTAAGCACCACTTCAACCACCATGCTAAAAGACTACAGAGCCAAAATATTCACCACGTTAGTTTTAACCCTAATATTCCTTGCTCCCGCGTTTAGCCAGGGCAAAGCCGAAAAGCAGGATTGGAAGCCTTTGTTTAACGGGAAAGACTTATCGGGATGGGATATAAAAATTGCCGGTCATAAGCTGAACGACAACTATAAAAACACGTTTCGCTACGAGGATGGAATGGTGCGGGTAAGCTACGACGAATACCAGAATTTCGATAATAAATACGGGCACATGTATTACAAAGAGCCCTACTCCCACTACATTTTACGCTTCGAATACCGCTTTACCGGTAACCAAACACCCGGCGGTGCTTCCTGGAACGTCCGGAATAGTGGCATAATGTTTCATTCGCAATCAGCGCAGAGCCTGACTTTTGAGCAGGAGTTTCCGGTATCGCTGGAAATACAATTCTTAGGAGGCTTGGGCAGTGGCGAGCGTCATACGGGTAATTTGTGTACGCCCGGTACCATCGTGCACATGAACGGCAAACTAAATCCCAGCCATTGCACCGACTCGAACTCTAAAACCTACCACGGCGACCGCTGGGTAAAGGGTGCCATTATTGTTTTAGGCGACTCTATTATAAAGCATGTTATAGAAGGCGACACGGTGCTTACTTACCAAAAATCACAAATTGGAGAAGTAGCGTGGGCCCAGGGTAAACAAGATGCTTACACCAAAGAATGGCTCAGTAAAAACGGCATGGCCTTAAAAGAAGGCTACATTGCCCTGCAGGCCGAAAGCCACCCGATTGATTTTCGGAATGTTGAAATACTCAACCTGAAAGGCTGCACCGACCCGAAAGCAAAAGGCTACAAATCTTATTACGTGGTATCGGATAATAAACCTTGCGAATACGGTTTTTGGGAGAAGTTGAAACGCGCGTTTAATTGAGGAGCCGGTTAAAACCTGCCCTTTAACTACTTACCTCATATGGCGCAAGTTTAGCGAAGCGTAACTTGTGTCTATTGATGAAAGGAAGTTTTCAACTTCCGTACGTCGAAGGCTTCTTTTCATTTTTACACACTAGTCAGAAATTGGTGCGAGCTAAAGCGGGCAAAATGGAGCCAGTAAATTATTTATGCTTGTGCCTGCGGCTCCAGGAATAAATCTAGCGTAATTTGGTCAGCGAGTAATTTGCCTTTATCGGTCAGGTACAATACTTCGTCCTGAATCCGGATATATTCTTTCTGCAATAACTCGTCTAAATATTCTTTTTGTTGCACGCGTAAATCCACACCAAACTGGCGGAGGCGGTTCAGGTCGCAACCCCAGATAGTGCGCAGGCTGGTGAGCAAATATTCGTTGGCCTGATCCACTACGGTTAGCTCTTCACGTTCAAAGGCCAGTTGGTTTTGCGTTAGCGCCGTCAGGTATTTAGCATTATTGGCGACATTGTATTGCCGGGAATGGCTGTTAAAAGAATGTGCGCTGGGTCCTAAGCCCAAATAATGCACGCCCCGCCAATAGTTACTGTTGTGTTTCGACTCAAAGCCGGGTAAGCAAAAATTAGATATTTCGTACTGCGTAAAACCATGCGCCTGCATCTGGGCTACCAATATTTCGAATTGCTCAGCTACAAATTCGTCTTCGCTGGGTTTAAAACTGCCTTTTTTGGTCCAGCGACCCAAAGCGGTTTTTTCCTCAATGGTAAGGGCATAGCACGATACATGCTGCACCTGCAGCGAGAATAATTTTGTTAAATCTGCCAGCCACAACTCGTGCGAAGGCGCCGGAATGCCATAAATTAAATCGGTAGTAATATTAGTAAAGCCGGCGTCCTGCGCATAAAGCACCGAATAATATGCTTCCTGGGCGTTGTGGGCTCGGTTCATGCGTCGCAAATGTTCCTCGTGAAACGACTGAATACCAATGCTGAGGCGGTTTACCGGTGAAGCTGCCAGCTCCTGCAGTTTAGCTTTCGTCAAGTCATCCGGATTGGCTTCCAGGGTAATTTCGGCATCCGGAGCAATATTAAAGCAGCGGTGCAGCGTACTAAATATTTGTAGTAACTCTTCTGAGCTAAGCAAAGAAGGTGTGCCGCCGCCAAAGTAAATTGTATTAATGGTTTGGTTGCCTAAATATTGCTGTTGCAAAGCAATTTCCTGGCAAATAGCCGTTACCACACTGCTTTTATGCCGCAGCGAAGTACTAAAGTGAAAATCGCAGTAATGACAGGCCTGCTTACAAAAAGGAATATGAATATAAATACCGGCCACCGTTATGCTTCTGCGCTGTTATGAAAAAGATTAGTAATATTTGTAGTAACTTCGTTCCGGGCAATAACCCGGTAAACGGTACAAAGTTAGAAACAAATACTAACCCGGATTCTGTTCATCTTTTTAAATATTAATTCTGATAAAGAATATTGCTGTAGGTATAAAAACAGCTTAACTGTACCACACTTACTTATAGTAATTGTATTGAACTATCAAATTTATTAAAAACTCCCCTCCTGTTTTAGGAGGGGCAGTAAACCAAGAGGTAAGGAATATTTATAAAATGCTTTGGGGTAGAGTTGTTTGGGGGTGCTTACTTTTACTGAGCCTAACGATACAGGTCTCGGGCCAAGCGCCCTCCAAACCAATACCCGCCCGGCCAGTACACCTGGTACTAAAAACCACCGCAACCGACCAAAACGTACTACAAAAATATAATTACAAAAAATCTGTCTCTGATTCGCTGGGAGTCCTCCAGGAATTAAAAGCCTTAACTTTACAGCTTCAAAACGATGCTTACCTAACTGCCTCGGCCGACAGCTTTTATTTTCGGCACGATACCCTGTATGTGCAATATTTTGTGGGCGAACGCTACCGATGGGCGCGGCTGCGCAACGGTAATCTCGGCGATGATTTGCTCCTGCGCGCCGGCTACAAAGAAAAATTATACCAAAACGTACCTTTTCTGCCGAAAGAATGGGCCCGGTTGCAGGAAGATGTACTCACCCTGGCCGAAACCAGCGGCTATCCGTTTGCCCGCATTTATTTAGATTCGGTGCAGATCCAAAACAACGAGATAGATGCCACAGTGGTGTTGGATAAAGGCCGGTTAATGGTTTTCGATACGCTGCAACTGGAAGGCAACACCCGCACTACCAAACGCTTTCTGTCTAAATATTTACAATTGTACCCGGGGCAGGCTTACAATCAGCAAAAAGTAGCGCGCGTGCAGCAGTTGTTACGACAATTACCCTATATAGAAATAATCCGGCCGGCCCAGGTGCACTTCTCCGAAAACAAGGCTACCCTGGTTCTGTTCCTGAACGACAAAAAAGCAAACCAACTGGATGGTATTGTTGGTTTTCTGCCCGACCCGAATAGCCAAAGCCGTAAATTTTTAATTAACGGCGAGATTACCCTTAACATCCGGAATATGCGGGGCAGCGGCAAACAATTAGGCTTGCAGTGGCGCAAAGTAGAGCGGGCCTCGCAGTTGCTGGACGCCAATTACGTGCACCCGAATATTCTGGGTTCGCCGTTTGAACTAAGTGGCCGCTTTAACCTGCACAAACAAGATTCCACTTTTATTACTTTGCGCCCCAGGCTAGAGCTTTCGTATTATACCCTGCACGGCAGCCGGGTTAGTTTTTTTACCCAAATGCGTAGTTCAAGGTTGTTGCTTTCGCCGGCCGGGGTGCGCAACTTAAAAGATACCCTGCAACTGGCCGATGTAAAATACAATGCCTACGGCATCAGCTACCAGCGCAACACCCTCGACGATATTTATTTTCCGCGCCAGGGCTACCAAACCGATGTGCAATTAGCCGTGGGTAATAAAAATATATTGCGTAACAATGCTTTCGAACAAAGTTATTACGATACCATTTCACTCCGCACTACGCAACTTACCGGCGCCTGGCGCGGCGAATATTACCACCAACTTACCAAAAACAGCGTGATCCTAACCCGGCTTCAGGGCGAAACGTTGTTTAACAAGCGCCTCTATTTAAACGATTTATTCCGGCTGGGTGGCCTCACCTCTATCCGGGGCTTCACCGATTTTTCTTTCTACGCCTCTACTTACGCCGTGGGCACCCTGGAATACCGCTTCTATACTGCCCCCGACTCGTATTTACTACTTTTCTACGACCAAGGCTATTACCGCCGCGATATACCCCAAAACAAAACCCAGCAATATCCTTTTGGTCTGGGCGGTGGCATTAGTTTTAGCACGGGTGCCGGTATTTTTCAATTTGTTTACTCGGTGGGCCGTTCCCGGGAATTAAAGCAGCCCATCAGCCTGAACTTTTCTAAAATTCATTTTGGTATTGTAAGCCGGTTTTAACCAACCTGTAAGCCGCAACCAAGCTAATTCAAAAATAAATCCACTAATCCTAAAGCACTTAGCTTTTATCCCAGAATATTTCGCAGGCAGTTTTTGTTTATTCCGAATACTTTCCTACTTTTGTATTACCAAACAGTGCGGGATGGAGCAGTTGGTAGCTCGTTGGGCTCATAACCCAAAGGTCACAGGTTCGAGTCCTGTTCCCGCTACCAAATAAAAGCCTTGTAAGTGAAAACTTGCAAGGCTTTTTTCGTTTTAGGGATTATCCAAAATGCTGGTATTTATAAAATATTAAAATTTCTGAACACAAATTAGAGAAGTACTGAATATTTGAAATACGCTTTGCTAGTTTTAAGATTAAGGCAATAAATATTAAACACAGTTTCCAATCACCTTCCCTTCGGGTAAATCCGTCATTTTTGCCGAAATTTACACCATGAAACAGGTTTTAGTTCTGCTGTTACTTTTAGGCAGTTTTGTTAGCCAGGCCCAGGCACTGCGGAAACGGACGGTAAAGTTGATGGGCAGCCGGTTCGATATAACCATTGTGGCGGCAGATTCTTTAGCGGCAGAAAAAAATATTGATGCGGTTATTGCCGAAGTTACCCGGATTGAAAACTTAATCTCAGATTGGCGGGATTATACCCAGATTTCGCAGGTAAATAAAAACGCCGGTATTGCGCCGGTTAAAGTAGACCCGGAAGTTTTTGCTTTAACCGAACGGGCGCTTCGTTTCTCTAAAATTACCAAAGGTGCTTTTGATATTAGTTTTGCCGCCATGGACCGCATCTGGAAGTTTGATGGTTCCATGACCCAAATGCCCAGTCCGGAAGTTATTAAACAATCGATTGCCAAAGTAGGCTATAAAAATATTGTATTAGACCGGGAGCATTCTACTATTTTCTTAAAAAAGAGAGGCATGAAGATTGGCTTTGGGGCCTTAGGCGAAGGGTATGCGGCTGACCGGTGCCGCGAGATGATGCTGGCTAAAGGAATAAAAGCGGGTATTGTAAACGGCTCCGGCGATATGAGTACCTGGGGCAAGCAACCTAACGGCAGCGACTGGGCCATTGGCATCACCAACCCCATGCAACGCGATACAATATTTGCCGTCATTCCCTTGCGGCAAGGCGCTGTAGTAACCTCAGGCAGTTACGAAAAATATGTGGAGTTTAACGGCAAGCGCTATGCCCATATTATAAACCCGGCTACCGGCTACCCCGCTACCGGCTTAACCAGCGTAACCGTATTTGGCCCTAGCGCCGAAACCGCCAATGGCTTTAGTACTTCTATGATGGTATTGGGCAAAAAGAAAGGGCTGAAATTATTGAAAAAATATCCCGAATACAGCGCTATCCTAATTACCGACAATGGGGAAGTTCTTTCTTCGCCTAATTTAAATATTGCGGATTATAAGCTGAAGTAAAATATCCTGAAGATAGCACCTACCCTTGGTCCGTCCTCTGACAGACCAACAATATTTAGCCTATTCTTCTGACCTGTGCCCTCACAGGCCAAGAACATGGGGTACAGGCCAGGGAAATAACTTCATTTGCTATCGCGAGCGTCCTCGCTCGTGACGACTATTATCCGGCCTCTGGCCGCCGTAAACAGTTATTTAAACTTCTATCAACGAGATACTATACAGGCCAGAGGCCTGAGTCATAAAAAAATCACGGGCGTGGACGCTCGCGATAGCATTTTAGAATATTATAATAACAAATATTCTTATCACAGTCCAACAAGTTTCATCCTGAATAATAGTAGTAACCGGATAGCAAATTAAAATATTGAAATTCTTCCCCACCCTTGGTCTGTCCCCTGACAGACCAATTTCAAGAAATAAATAATAAAATTTACCCAGCGATATTCAAGCTATTCTTCTGGCCTGTGAGGCACAGGCCAGAAGAATGTCTAGTGTCTGATATCTAACTACTAAAGTCTGGTTTCTCCCTAATAACAATCCGTTAGTAATTGGCTCCGCGACTGGTAGTAACTAATATTTTGGTTTAGCTTAGTCTGGCAGATATTTTCCAGGATGGCGGTAACATCTTTTTGCATAGCCAAGGAGCCACAAATCATGATTACACCGCCGGTAGCTAATAAATTTGCCACCAGATCGGCATCCCGGCTAATTAAATCGCTCACATATTGCTTCTCGCCTTCTCTTGATAAAGCAAGGTGCAGTTGGGTTAGCCTTTGGGCCGTTTTATTCTCCTCTAAAAAAGGTTTATATAAATTACAAGATTCCCTGTCGCGGAAGCCGCCGTATAAATGAATGGGGGTTTGCTGGCTGTTCTGACAAATCATGCCCAGGAATGGCCCAATACCGGTGCCGTTGGCAATCATAAGTACGCCAGTTGCTTTCTTCGGGAAGTGGAAGTGGTCGTTTTTAATAATACGGGCCGGAATGGTATCGCCGGGTTTTAAGCGGTGCAGAAAGCCGGAGCCTAAGCCATCCGGTAAAAGCCGGACACTTACCTGTAATTCCTGCTGCACCAGGCCAATGGAATAAAGCCGTTCCCGGTGGTCGTTGGCCGGATAGATCGCCAATAAATCGCCGGAGGTAAATTTAATTTTTCTTTTTGGCTGGAAACGGATTAAAAAGGTGCCTTCGGTATTTTCGCAACAGGTATTAGCGGCCACCGTAAGCGTTTCGAAGCGCTTGGTTTGGGTTTTCCTGAGTTCGGGTAAAACGGCCAGCGCAATACCAGCTTGCTGCGACCAGGCTTCGGCCCATAAACTAAATTCTTCCGGCGACCGGTCGTTCACGGTATGCATATCCAGCAACGGCGTAGCCCAGGCCTGATGCGAAAGCATTTGGTTTACCTCAAAGGCAAACTTGCAAAAATCGGCGTACTTATGCGAGCCAAAACCAATGACCGAATACCGGACTGGTTGCGCCTGGGGCGTAGTTTGCAGGAGTTTTACAAAACGTTTGGCATTGGTGGGCGGGTCGCCGAGGCCGTAAGTAGCCGTTAATATTATAAGATGTTCGGCCTGCGGATAAAGGGTATAATTATTTAATTCCGTTAAAAAAGGTTTCTGGCCGTGCTTGATTAATTGCTGCTGAATGGCGCGCGCAAAACGGAACGTATTGCCGTTTTCGGAACCAACCAAAATAATAAACCGGCTTTCGTCTAAAGTATATTTATTTTTTATACTTTTTGCCCGACGTCTAAAGGATATTTTAAATCCGGAATAAATAAAAAACAAAATATTGCCCGACGCTACGGCTAAAATAATCGCCCAAATAATATTGGTTCGGCCGGTGTGTAAATCAAGGCTTAATTCCGTTAGCAGTTGGGCGGTAGGGTATTTTGCTTCGCTTAAAATTTCGCCGGTTAATTGGTTTACGGCTACTTCGCGGTCTTTTAGTTTAAGTGTATAATAATCTTCGGGGTCATCGGAAAAAGGGAATTCTACGCTTTGTACTTCGCTGAGGAGTGTGTTTTTAAAAATAGCAAAACTAGCCGGTTCTTGCCTGGGTTCTTCTTTAATGGCATCAAAATCAACTTCGGTGGCTACTTTTTCGGGGGGAATTATCTCAAACCGAACCAAGGAAAGATAGGTGCCGGTGCCGGCAATTAGGATAATGGGAATTAACGATAATCGGCCTAACACTACGTGGTAATATTGGGCAGCATTTTCTTTTACAATGCGAGTAAAAAAACGCTTTATACCGCGTTGCCGCTGAATTATGAGCATGGTGCCCGAAACTGCAATCAGCAATAATAAAAAGGCGGTGAGGCCAATAATAAAACGGCCGGTTTCGTGAATAAAAAGCGAGCGGTGCAAATCGGTTACCCACAAAAAAAATTCGCTTTGCTTTTCGGGTGTGCCCAATATTTTACCGGTTTGGGGGTCGATGTAGGCTTCCAGGTTTTCGCCTTTGTTATCGCTGCCTTTTATAATAACAAACTGGTGGTGGTTTACCGTGAGCTCGCTAATGCCGGGGTATTTGCTGCGGAGCAGGGGCAGCGTTTGCGCCAATGAAGCCTGCTCAAACCCTGCGGTATGGTAAGGTTGTATTTTTTGCGCAACCGGTTCAAAGGCCAGGATAACCCCGGTAACGGATGCTAACAGCAATAAAAGAAAAGAAGATACAGCCAGGGCTAAATGGCTGTATCTCCAGATGGAAATCGTCATAAATTAAACTAAACTAGTTAGCGCTGAAACGGACGTAACGGATAAAGCCGGTACCATCGTTTTTGGCCGAAAGGCTGGCGGTAGTAAGCGGAATTTCCAGGTCTTTCACGTAATATTCTTTGTCTTCTACTGCCGTTTCGAAACGTAATTTATAATTGGCGTTAATTTTAGCGTTTTCAATTTCAAAAACGGTAACGCTGCGGTCGCCGCCGGCCACCGAGGCCCCGGTAATGGCGCTAATATTAGCCGGCTTTTTTGAATAAAACTTATGCCATTCTTTTATAGTCTTGTACCACTTTTTATCGGGCCCCATTACGTAAAGGGTTTTCTCGTATTCGCCTTTCGGATTTATCAGCGATACCACAATATAGGCTTCTTCGCCTACGTAATTAGACATTTGCAGCAAGCACTTGTACTTAGTAGTTTGGGCCGAAGCGTTGAACGTAAACAGACTAAAAACCAAACCTACTAAGCACAACTTATAAATAAACTTCATTTTATTACTTTAAAAAATCGAGGGAAACATTCTTTTTGGTTAGCAGCTCATTTTCTTTGGCCAAAGAGTAAGCCGTTTCGTCGAAGCCGGTTGTCAGATCTTTTTTCGCCCCGACCGATAATAAATATTTTAAAACGGCATCGTCTTTCGATAACATAGCTGCCTTGTGCAAGGCCGTTACACCTTCTTTATTTTTAGCATTTACGTCAATATTCAGGGGCTCTAAACGCTTTAATAAACCTACATTATTTTTGGTAACAGCCACGTGGTACAAGGTGCTGCCATCTTTCTGCGGAGCGGCCAGGTTTAAACCTTTTTCCTGCAATAATTTTATTTTTGCGCCAAATTCATCGGGTTGGGCATTGCCCGCCCCGCCGGCTATAGAAGCGGTTGGTCCGCCCGGACCGCGGCCGGCTTGCGGGTTGTAAGCCTGCACCAAATAATAAGCCACGTTGTTGCCATCTTTGTCTTTAATATTTACATCGGCCCCGTTTTTCAACAATAACGAAACTACTTCCGGCGTGCTGGTTTTTACGGCAGCGGTCAGCGCCGATTCGCCTTTGGTGTTTACCGCGTTAATATTTTTTACTTTCGGCAACAATAACTCCAGTAAAGCGGCATCTTTACCCGCAGCGGCATACATAAAAGCATTGTTGCCTTCGGTATTGGCTTTGTTTACATCTACGCCTTTAGCCAGGAAATATTTTACCGTTTCGGATTGGTTAGGCCGGCGGGCCAGCGCGTGCAAGACATTTTCCCCGTTTTTGTCGGCAACCGTTGGTTTTAACTTCAGCTCGTCTGCCAAGTACTGAAACACATCGAGGGTATTGGCGCCACGGCGACTGCCCTGGGCCGCAAACAACAAAGCATTATCGTTATATTTTACGCCTTTTTGTATTAGCGCTTTTAGCTGCGCCACTGTAGCCGATTTAGCCGCATAATTAAAAGCCGTGTTGCCTTTGCTATCAACATCTTTCAGGGATAAACCTTTCGAAATAAAATAATTAGTAAGCTTTAAGTCTTTGTCGTTCGCAATGGCTAACAGCAACAGATTAGCGCCATCGGCATATTTTTTCTTAATATCCAGGCCCGCTTTAATAAAGGCATCGTAAATGGCGGTATTGGCCTGGCCGGCGTTGGCGGCAAACACCACCGGCGTGCTGCCGTGCGAATCTTCCAGGGTTATATCCGAACCTTTTGCCAATAAATATTGCACCAATTCCAGGTTGCCCCGGCTGGCGGCCCAATGCAGGTAAATGCGCCCGTCGTGGGTTAATTTTTTTACGCTGTTACCCGGCTGCTCTATTAAATATTTAATTGTGGCATTAGGCGCATCGTTGTTAATAGCCAAAACGGCCGCGTCAAAAGTAGCGGGGTTAAACTGGGTAGGGCTGTTACCTTTGGCTATTTCGGTTTTAACTGTTGCTACATCCGGCGTGGTTTTCCAGAAATCCGGCGTTAACAGCGTATTGCTTTGTTGCGCCTTCACCATAAAAGCTGCCAGCAGCATGGGTATTAAGAGTATTTTTTTCATAACCGTGTAGTTATATCTATTATAAGTTGCTGTTTATTATTTTCAATTTCCGTTGTTATTACCCTTGGTAAGGCACCTGGCTAATTATTTTATACTAATTTTAATTGGTTCGTGCCCTTACGCTTACATTATTGTAGTCCTGTTGCCCTTGTGTAGTCCTATTCAACTGGTCGAAACATATAGTAATTACTTTACAATGCTGTTATAGATTCTTCGACCAGTTCAATAGAACCAAAACTTACCATTAGCGCAATTCCTATTTAGTAGTAATATCAAAGAGCCTGCTGCCAGGCAACTTCTTTTATTTAGACTAATTTTAAATAACATGCAAATATAGTAGGCCAACCAATACCACAATAGCCTCACCGAAAAATTTTACGCCTCCTAAAAAATATTTTTTGAATAAATAGGCCTGCCGGTGGTAACAGAAATTTACTCGGTAAGTATTGCTGCATAAACGATACAGTTATTTATGGGCGAATCCGGTACTTTATAGTAGCTATTTACCGCTAACCCAGGTAATATTATCCGGAGAAGCTTGTTATAGCTACCCAATTAAAAGGCTTGTAATAAAAAACTTGTCAGGCTTTTAAGTTTTAGGGCAACCAACCCGGTACAAAAGCAGTAGATAGGCAATTGTATCTTAATTATTGCCGAATGCCTTTCCGCCAATTTTTCCCGATTTATTTACTGCTTGCCACTGGTAAAGCATTTATTGCCCCGCCTACCTTAACTGCAGCTGCTTCTTCCCGGTTTAATGGGGCACCGGCCAGCCTTTATTAAAGTACTTAGTTAAAACAACACCAAAACAAATTGTAGGCTTACCAGTTTAAAGGGGAAAAATTGTGGACAAAATAGAATTAAGAAAGGCTAACGGCGATATTTTTCTGGTAGCCGAACGCCTGCCCGATAACGCATACATCCTGGCCCACTGGGTTGGTCTGCAAACCCTGGAAACTGTTAGGCAAGGCGGCACTTTTTACATCGAAATGCTGAAAAAGCAACCTTGCGCCAAACTCCTGAACAGCCACGAAGAATTAATTGGTCCCTGGAATATTGCCAACGACTGGATTGTGCAGGAATGGACGCCCAAAGTACAAGCTCTGGGATTACACTACATGGCCCAGGTGCTGGCCCCCGGCGTGTACGGCCAAATGTCATTTCACCAGTTGCACCAGCGCATCAGCGATAAATGGGAAATCAAGATGTTTGAAAATGAGGTTTCCGCCCGCGAGTGGCTGCTTTCCCTGCCAAAGTCTGCCTAATAAATTCGATGAAATTATTGTCACTTTAAGTGAATACAGCGTCTATCTTTTGAAAGATTTCATCTTTCAAGGCGGCGGTGCTAACTAAATATACAAGCCTAAGTTGCCTCCCGGCCGGTGGGCCCCGTTTGGCCACTCGGGCTGTCTAAGCCTGTTTTCCTCCTCCGTCGGAATGCTGCGCACCACAACCTTAGAAGGCCCTCGCTGTCCAAACTGCTGTCAAGTGCCTGTAGCTACTACCTTTCCGCCAGAAACGAAGATGGTTGCTGAGCATATTTTTTATATAAATTGAAACAGCTACTGCGAAGTCCCCCTTTGGAGGGGGCAGGGGGAGGATTACACGGGTAGCATAACCAGCTTGCTATGGGAAATACTTACAGAATAGCGCTTTAAGAACCCATATAAAACCATCAACATAATAAGCCCCCTACCCCTCCGAAGAGGGACTTTCCTGGTTACCCTAATAAGGTAGCAACTTAAGTTTCTAGTGGACGCAGCCGGAGGTTAAACGCACGCGCGTAAACCGGCAAAGAAATCTGGTTTCGAAGCGGATGGTATTGCTTTATACTAATAATTCCTCCCGGCCGCTGACCGTAATTATTAAAAAACATACGTTTTATTTATAGCAGCCAGCGATTAGGCGCAAGGGGCATAGGCAAACCCACGACAAGCACCAGGCCGACACCGCAAGAGGTAAGTTTTAGAAGTTGCCGGCTAAAATTATTAATGAACAGTAGGTCAAAGCTGATATTTCACCCCACCCGCCAATACCAGGAATCCGAAATATTTTTAAATTAACAACCAGCAGCCCTGCCCGGTTACCCGCTATTGTAAATTAAAGTACCCGTACTAAAATATCCCATGCCCCACCCCAACCCGCATTCTATCATATTTCCGGCCGAGCACCTGCGCCAGTTTACCACCCGGGTGTTCGAGCATTTTAAAGTACCGCCAGCCGAGGCAGCCCTGGCTGCCGATGTGCTGGCCTACAGCGACGAACACGGCATCGACTCCCACGGCATTGCCCGTTTAAAAACCTACGCCGATTTGTTAAAGGCCGGCCGGATAAACCCGCAGCCGGAAATTAAAATAATCCGCGGCAAGGGCAGCGTGGCCACCGTAGACGGCGATAACGGCCTGGGCCTGGTGGTGGGCCCCCAATGCATGGAACTGGCGATGCAAAAAGCCCAGGAATTTGGTTCGGGCTGGGTGAGCGTACAAAATACCAACCACTACGGCGCGGCGGGTTACTACCCCATTATGGCCCTGCAAAAAGATTTAATTGGCCTTTCCATGACCAATACCACCAAAGGCGTAGCGCCTTTTAACGGGGCCGAAAAAATGCTGGGCACCACCCCCCTAGCCATTGCTTTCCCGGCCCTAACCGAGCCACCGGTGGTGATTGATTTTGCTTCCAGCGCGGTGGCCTACGGCAAAGTAGAAATTGCCCGGCGCAAAGGCGAAAAAGTACCCCTGGGCTGGTGCCTCGATAAAGAAGGTTACCCTACCCACGAGCCGGCCGACATGATGGAAGGCGGCGCCCTGTTGCCCCTGGGCAGCGACGTCAACGGCAGCGGCCACAAAGGTTATTGCCTGGCGGCCATGGTCGATATTTTAACGGCGGTGCTGAGTGGGGCCAACTGGGGGCCTTTTGCCGTACCTTTTGCTATCCACGTCGCGCCATCGGGCCAGCAGGTGGGCAAAGGCATTGGCCACTTTTTTGGCGCCCTCGATATTGAAGGCTTCCGCGATAAAACCGAGTTTAAGCAAAGCCTGGACGATTGGATACACACCATGCGCAGCACCAAACCCTTACCCAACAGCCCCGGCGTTATCATCCCCGGCGACCCCGAACGCCAGGCTTACGCAGAGCGGATGAAACAAGGCATTCCGTTGCATCCGGAAGTAGTAGCCTCGCTGGAAGTTATCTCGGATTATACTGGGGTAGCCTTAGCAAAACCGGTTTAAGAACCTAATACCCTTGGACACTTATTAGTGGTAGTAACTACCAAAAGCTTTCTTTCTAAAGCTTGGCTCAAAATTATGCTTTTGTTTGTATATAGCATACTGCGCTCTCAAGCGGTATTCAAATATTCCTACTAGTACCTACTTTTAGGTATTTTTAGGATTTATCCTTTTCCTGACATATAATTTTACTATATTGAGACCTTCGGATATTTAAATGTTAGATGACGCCTACCCAACCGCATTCCATTAAACAAAGCATGAGCAAAGCTTACCGCCTGATAATACCCACATGCACCGGCATGGAGGCGTTTAAAAATAACCTAATCCATTTACTCGCGGGTATCGACGAGAAGGAAAGCGAAGAGAACATGAAAATTCAGCTCATGGATTTTCTCAAAATACCTTTTACCACTCCGATTACTTGGTAGCTACCAAGGGCAAAATCGATTTAGTCATCCACACGGGTAAAGAAGCCAAAACCTCGGAGGACGTCTTGTTTGAAGTAAAGCGGTCCACGGGCAAAGCGAATATGGCAAGCAAGGCCACCCTGATATTATTTTTAATTTATACCACCATAAAGACATTCCTTCATGATTAAAACTTTACTAGAGCAGAAATACGGTCAATTTATTACAAACGAATTTTTAACTGATAAAAACGAGGTTATAAAGGAGAACTGGAATAAAGATGGAGTTGAAGAACAGAAAAATGTAGTTCAGACTTTGAAAAGCCTTAAGGATTTAAATGGTAATAATTTAGTCCCAGATAATTTTTGGAGCCAACCGGTAGAATGGGGCTTTGACTTCTCCAGTTGGGTAGGTAACTACGACAATAAGGAGTTTTTTATTATTGGCGTGGAGCCTCATATTTATAAAAACTACCAGTTAGTTTACGATTTTGGCAACCTTAAAGATAAAACGTTACATGAATCGGCGAATGAACATTATGCGGATAAAAATGATATATGGCATTACCTAACGAACATATTTGTAGATAAACCTACCCCCGATAGTATCACCGAATTTCTAAATAAGTGCTACATCACCGACCTCTGCCATGTAGTGCCCAAAGGCTGCGGTCAGGTAAACACTATTTGTGAGAAGCTTTCAATTCAACCAGGCGAGTGGCATAAATTCAGGACGGCGGTGGCTAAACGGTTTCTGTTGGAAGAAATAAAAGCAGTTAATCCAAAGGTGGTGATTCTACATGGTAATGCTTCCCGCGAATTCTTTCAATATGAGCTTGGGGTAACCTATACGCAGGTATACCCAATCGACAATTCAAAATATACTATAAAAGTAGGCGTGTTAGAAAACTATAAAATTGTTTCCATTCCACATTTAAAAGGTGATATGAAAAACAAATTGTGGAAATGCAAAAAATACCCTGAACGGCCGCTGAGTGCTAAAAAGATTTTAAACCAAATTGTAAACCAGGCTTAAAATAAAACTATGCTTCTTACGCCGGATAAAAAAACTGTTAAATCTGATACGGATATTAGAAGTTGGGTAGATAATGCCTTCCAAAAGTTGAGCAAGGCCACCAGCATTGTAGAGGTTGAATTAATACCAGATACCTTAAAAATACTACCTCAAAACAAGTTAAGTACAGAGAGCTACCCCGAAATTAAATATAGCCTAACTTTGGAAGAAATTCAGGATTTAAAAAGATCGGGCTTATTAGAAGAGAATAACACCTTTTCAACTGATCTGTCGGCTGCTGACTTAGACCCGGTTGCTAAATTATTGTATGCTATTGCCTGGAAGAACGGCGATTTACAAAAGGTTAAACATATTGTAGCAGGAGTTCTGAATTGCAAAGATGCAGATACCCACGACCGGGAAGAAGGCATTGTATTTTACCAGTTTGGCCGCTATTTAACTAAAACCCCTGGTGAACCTATCATAGACCAGCATGTATTGCGCGCCTTTGGTATCTCTCAGACAGATGACTTATCAGAGATTAAAAGGCTTAGAAAGCTTTCTGTTTTCACAAAAAAAGAAAACAAACTTATTAAAGCTTATAAAGATTGGTTACAGGCAGGCAAAGGCTTGCAGGAGAGTTTACGGCAAGAAGAAGGCTATACCTACCACCTGGATAAGCTGTTATTTGCAATTGGCAAAACTATAAAACTAAATAAACCATGACTAGAGCAGAATTAAACACATTAGTTGCCGGTGCTTATAACTTTCAGGAAGGGTTACAGCCAATATTTGATGGTGTAATTTGCGAGGAAGAATACGCTAAAAGTAAGTACAAAATATTATGGATATTGAAAGAGCCTTATGATCATTATGGTGAAGGAAAAGGAGGTTGGGATGGCTGCGCAGATATATTGCAGAATCTTGAAGGGTACTTCACAATTCCAACTTTGCGAAAAATGGCTATAACCTCTTATGGCATTCTAAATAATATGGATTATGCCGAAGTCAGAAATCAACCTGATGTACCACAGATTCTTAAATCAATCGCTTCCATAAATGTAAGTAAATATCCGGCCAATACTACCAGCCCTAACCGTTGGAAATACTTGGAGGAGACGTATAAGAAAACACAAAATGTGCTTGCGGAACAAATTGAGTATTGTAACCCTGATATAATTATTTGTGGCAGTGTAGCTTACTTGTTTTTAAAAGATTTTGGATTAGAGCAAAACGACGCATTGGCTATGCCATTTATGGGGAGGTCCTATTTTAAAACAGATAACAGGATAATTTTTGATGCCAAGCACCCAGCCGCCATTATGAATCAGGAGGAATATTGTAACGAGATAATAAGCCTCACCCGCAACTGGTTAAGTGAAATGGGCAAGTAAACTTGAAACAGGAATGGATATACTTTACAAACCCAAACCAGAAGAAAAATTAAAAGCAGACTTTTTAAGAAGAAGGCAAAAAGGTCTGTCTAGTTTTGTAGACTTAGAGGAATTCAAAAATTGGTATAAGGTTAAAGAGAAGGTTTGCCATTATTGCGGACTAAAAGAAGAAGAATGCCAGAAAATTATAATGACGGGAATTCTAACATCTAATAGATTTCCTAAAGATGGCGTTCTAGGTAGAGGCCGAAGCCGAGGTATGTGGTTAGAAGTTGATCGGCTTCTACCAAAAGAAAATTATTCACTTGAGAATTGTGTTCTTGCTTGTTACTTCTGCAACAACGACAAAAGTGATGTTTTTCACGGACTTGATTATAAAGAGTTTCAGAATAACCGTGTTGGTTTTCTCCGCCAATTATTAACACCAAAAGATTAGCCACTCTAATCCTCTATGTGCTTGTTGCTGAACTAAGCATTTATCCTCCCGGTCTGTTCCCTAAAAAATCGAAATATTTCCGGTACAAATAAGGTTTGCTTTAGCTAAGATTGCTCTGTATGTGCCCTCACAGATAGAGGAACGTAATAATAAGTCGATGTAGAACTGGTAAAGTAAATTACAAATATTTACAATGTGTTTTAAAGAATGGATATTAGTAAATACGCTTTAGAATGAGTGAAAAAGATATAAGATATTACTGGAATCTGAAAGGGTTTAAACCAAATCCAAAACAAGAAAAAGCTATTTTGCATGTAAAGGGCCCCTTGTTTCTTACAGCAGGACCAGGTTCAGGAAAGACAAGAGTAATTCTATGGAGAACCGTTAATCTAATTGTTTTCCACCAAGTAGATCCAAAAAAGATTTTTCTCGCAACATTTACCGATAAAGCTGCTCATCAGCTTAAAGAGGGCCTAAGGAGCTTGCTCGGCTTAATTACAAATGAAACGGGACAACCTTATGATATTTCAAGGATGGCAATCGGTACTGTTCATTCCATTTGTCAGGATATTTTGGTTGACAGAAATCGGGTATTCTCTCCAGATGGTGTACGAAGTAAGGCACCTGTTTTATTAGATTCTTTAGGTCAATACTTCAAAATTTATAGACGATCATTTTGGCGGGAGCTTTTGAATGCAGGCGGTTATCTTTATTCTGATAATATAGAGGATGATGAAGAAGCTGCACAAAGGGAAATTAATATGTATTTCAGCGGGAGTGATTTTTATTCCAGACATGAGGCAGCAACAAACATCATTTCAATTTTTAATCGCTTTTCAGAGGAGAATTTAAACCCAAGTGCACACCAACCAGATGATGAAATATTAAGACGGATCTTAAAAATGTATGCTTTCTACTGTAATAGCCACATAGGTGAAAAGATTGACACGGTAGATTTTTCTTTGCTACAACAAAGGGCATTTAATAAAATTAAAAGTTTCAACGGCTCGAAAGACGCCTATGACTACATTATTATTGATGAATACCAGGATACCAACTCCATTCAAGAACAAATCTACTTTGAAATAGCTAGGAAGTGTAAGAACATTTGTGTGGTAGGTGATGACGACCAAGCGCTTTACCGTTTTCGTGGTGCTACAGTAGAAAATTTGGTAGAATTTGAGGAGCGTAGCAAAAAGTATCTGAATGAAATTCCTACAAGAATTGATTTAGATACTAATTACCGGTCTAAGAAGAAGATTGTAAATTTTTATACGGATTTTATTGAGCAAACTAATTGGGCAAAAAGGGACGGAAAAGGTTCTTATAGAGTAGCAGACAAAGATATTCAACCTTTTAATCAGGAGGACTTTTCTGCCATTGTAACTACCATAAAAATTGAAAAAATTAATGTTTTTGAAAAAGTAGCACAATTCGTCTTCGACTTAAAAGCGAATGGCAAAATTGAGGATTATAACCAGGTCGCATTTCTCTTCCCTTCTCTTAGTTATAGAGGCCTGAAAAATGGAGCGGTGGCAGAATTCGAAACGGCTTTAAATAATAAAGGTATTCAAATATTTGCACCTAGGGCAGGACGGTTTTTAGAAATACCTGAAGCAATTGAAATTTTTGGCCTCTTATTTCATATTCTCGAAAGACCAAGCCACCAAGGGCCTGCTAGCGGTGGTTTAAAAGATTATCGCCAATGGCAACTGAATGCTATGTATAGGGCAGAGCAGTTGATGGCACATGATAGTTTATTAAAGGAATATGTAAGCGATAGACAAGAGGAAATCAAAATGGTTAAAGCGGATTATGAAGCTTTGATGAAAGTAATTGACAAAAAGAAATGGAAGCTTGAGAATGCCCTTAATCTTGATATGATTAGGGATTTAGCAAGTGCCAGTGGATTATCGCAAACCGCAAAAGCAACGCTTCAGAAAAGAGCTTTCTTAGAATTGTTAAAAAAGAAGCAACAGGCGAAACAACCAGTTTCACTGAATTATGTTGTAAACAGAGTAACATCTGTGGACTGGAGTATTTTGGATTTGTTTTATCAATTGTGTGGATTTAAGCACTTCCAAAAGATGTATGAACTGGCGGAGGAAGGAATTGACGAAGGACCAGTTTGTAATTTAGGTTTAATTACGCAATACCTCGCTCGCTTCATGGAGGAATATACGCCCATCATCACGGCATCTTTCCTCTCAGATAAAAAATTTGCTAATACCTTCGTTGGCTCCTATCTCTATGCTATTTACCGTTTGGGAGAATCTGAATACGAAGATGCCGATGACCCTTTCCCAAAAGGGCGGGTACCTTTCTTAACGATTCACCAGTCGAAAGGGCTTGAATTTCCTTATGTAGTGCTCGGGAATTTAAATAAAATCGATCGACCTGCGGATAAAAAAGAAATCATTATCAGAGAATTGCTGCAAAAAGAAGGAGAGCCACTCGACCGTATTTCTCACTTCGACAATATGCGGATGTTCTACGTGGCACTATCAAGGGCGCAGCAGATGACAATTCTACCACAATGGAAGGGACAACAAAGAAGTCAGGCTTTTAAAAATATGTTCGCACAAAATGTGTATCCCGTCATAGAATCCCTAAATGTTGCTGAATTGCCACCCTCCAAGCTGGACAATGATGACTTGGGGAAAAGCTACTCCTATACTGCCGATTATTTAAGTTATCAGCAATGTCCGAGAAAGTACATGACTTTCAATAAATACGGGTTCATCCCGTCACGTTCGCAAACCATGTTCTTCGGAAGTTTAGTACACCAAACCATTGAAGATCTGCACCATTTACTCATCTCGGAAAAGAAGAAAAAACAAGAAGCCTGATGCAAGATTACGAAATAATCGAAAAAATACGGGAATACTTCGAAGACAACTATGAGCTGATGCGTTTAGAGGGTGGTCATGCTATCACTGAAGATATTAAACAACTCGCCCTTACGCAGGTACTCTACTACTTCACAAAATTAAAAGATGTTGCCACAAAAGTTACAGATACAGAAGTAAAACTCACCCTTCCGGACCAAAAAACACCAAAGGGAAGGAATTTCACCATAGAGGGAGTCGTGGATATCGTGCGGGATGATGATGAAACGTGGATGTACGATATAAAAACACACGATACTGCCTACATCGAATCTAACAAGGCATTGTATGAAAGGCAACTGAATGTTTATGCGCATATCTGGCAAAACCTGCGCGGACAGGCCCTGGATAAAACGGCCATCATTTCAACAGCTTACCCCGAAAGCTTAAAACAAGCCCATCTACTCAACGATCAGTTCCGGATTCAATACGAGCTTTCGAAGTGGAATCCACTTATCGAGCTGGATTTCGACCAAGAGAAAGTAAAAGAGGTGGTGGACCATTTTGCAGAAATTGTAGATTGCATCGAGGAAAAGATGTTTAAACCGGCCCCTGTAGAAGTACTCAGGTCGACCATGGAAGGAACAAATGCATTGTTCGGCACAAGGGTTTGCCGAAATTGTGATGTTCGATATTCCTGTTCATCCTACCGTGACTATGCCACCAGTAAAGGAAAAGGCGAACGAGGAAGCTTCAGAAAGTACTTTGATGACTTCGGTTCTGATGCCGATAAAGAAGAATGGGTAAATGCAAATTTAGCAGCAAAAAATCCTGATGATATTAACCCCGCTGAAATACAGTAAAAAGAAATTTATAATACATGGCTCACGAAAGAATTAAACCGGAATTCCTCTTTGACGAAGAAAAGATCAAACAGCTCAAGCAAATTGCACCAGAGTGCTTTGAAGATGGCAAAATCAATTTTGAAACCTTACGCCAGAATTTAGGTGACTGGTTAGATGATGAAGTTAGTGATATAGAACATTTCGGACTCATTTGGCCAGGTAAGAAAGATGCCCGTAGATTAGCATCACTGCCTCCCGAAGGAACTTTGGAACCTGTTTATGGTGAAGGTCTTAAAGCAGATGGAACACCAGATATGGATGGAGTTAATGATTCTAAAAATATCTTCATCGAAGGGGAAAACCTAGAAGTACTCAAAATCCTTCAGAAAAGCTATGCCAATAAGATCAAGATGATCTATATCGATCCGCCTTACAATACTGGTAACGACTTTGTATATGATGATGATTTTACTGAGCCTCTACAAGAATATTTGAGAAGAACAGGTCAGATTGACGAAGAAGGAAAGCCACTTACAACAAACAAAAAATCCGATGGGCGATTTCACTCTAAGTGGCTTAGCATGATGTATCCACGGATACGATTAGCGAGAAATCTGTTGAAAGAGGATGGGGTAATTTTCGTAAGTATTGATGATAATGAGCTAGCAAACCTGAAACTTATAATGAATGAGGTTTTTGGGGAAGAAAATTTTTTAGGGGTTTTTGTTATTAATTCTTCACCAAGTGCCATCGACTATGGTCATATGGGAAAAATGCATGAATATGCACTTTTCTATGGTAAAAATGCAGAGGAAACAGTGACTTACCAGTTGCCGGAAGAAGAAAAAATATTCAAATATTCAGATGAAATTGGTCCTTTTAATATATATCCACTCTATAATGGTAATGTAGTATTTAATCCAAAAACGCGACCCAATCTTCATTATCCATTCTACTTGAACCCAAGTAAAGAACTTGATAATGGATTTTTTGAAATTGACACTGAAAAACATGATAAATGGATTGAAGTTTGGCCAGTTATCTCTGAAAAAGATGGTATATCACGAGTTTGGCGCTGGGGAAAACCAAAATCGAAAGAAAATTTAAATAAAGAAATCGTCGGGTATGTTACAAATTCAGGTGAGTATAGGATAGTACAAAAGTATCGGCACTCTGGCAAAGTGATAAGATCTCTACAATTAGATACTGATATTTCAAGTAGAAGAGGAACAAGTGATCTTGAAAAGATATTTGGTTCAAAGGTTTTTACTTTTCCAAAAGCAATTGAACTTTTAAAAAGGTTCGTACAAGTGGGGAGTGGAGAGAACGATATAGTATTAGACTTCTTCGCCGGATCTGGGTCTTTGGCACAAGCAGTATTAGAATTAAACTTAGGAAATAATGTTCAGAGAAGTTTTATATGTGTTCAAATGCATGAGAAGTGTGATAAATCTAGCATAGCTGAAAATAAAAACTATGATCGAATATCTCAAATTACAAGAGACAGGATATGTAAAGTAATAAACAAAATAAAATCTAATTCAGGTGTAAAAGTATTTGAATACAAAGGTTCCAATTATAAAAAGTGGTATAATTTTAAAGGTGAAAATATTTCGCAGCTCGAAAATACCTTGAATTTATTTAATAATTCTCCGCTGAGAGATGATTGGAACAAAAATAGATTAGTGACAGAATTGATGTTGATAGAAGGTTTTCCGCTAGATGCAGCTCAATCCATAAAAAAGATTGGTTCAAATGAAATCGTAAAAGTGGTGAGTGAGATGGTACCCAATTCCTTGCTGATCTGTTTGGATGAGAAAATTGAAGAGGGCTTAATAGCTGAATTAGAATTGGATCGCGCTACTACCTTCATCTGTTTAGATAGTGCCATCAGCAACCAGAATAAATTGCGATTGAGTGATAGAGGGCTCATCAAAACAATCTAAGAAAGAAGGAAGATGACCAAACTGAAGATACACTTTGAGAGTGATCAGGAGCACCAAATAAGAGCCATCGATAGTGCTATCAAGCTCTTCAACGGCTATACCAAGCGGATAATCCCATTTCAGCTCGGTGACGACACCATAGCCAATATAGACCAATATGAAATGTTGGATGAAGAATGGCTGTTTGATAATCTGTTGGAAGTGCAAAAGGAGAATAGATTGGTGCAGGATATGTTCCTCAATTTCGATGATGGATTTGAATTGATGGGAGTTGATTCGTGGCGTTACCCCTACTATACCTGCGAAATGGAAACGGGTACAGGTAAAACCTATGTGTACCTGCGCACTATCCACGAATTGCGCAAGAATTACGGCTGGGGTAAATTCATCATTATCGTTCCGAGTGTGGCCATTTATGAAGGTGTGGTTAAAACCTTCAGCATCACCAAAGACCATTTCGCATCTTTATACGACAACGAAACGATCAATCTTACACAATATTCTGGACAGAAGATTAGCAAGTTGAGAGGCTTCGCATCGTCATCAGCCGTTGAAGTGCTGGTGATGACGATAGACTCCTTCAATAAAGAAACAAACGTCATTTACAAACCAACCGAAAAATTACAGGGTGAAAAATTGCCCTATCAGTACATACAGGAAACGAGACCAATCATCTTGCTCGATGAGTCCCAGAACTATGGGAGCCCAAAATCGCTGCAAGCACTCAGGACCTTGCATCCGCTCTTCGCTATTAAATACTCAGCAACACCAAAAGAGAATGGAAGAACAGCCGAAGAGAACCGTGAATTGATGAATCGATTCTACAATCTAACACCAGTAGATGCCTTTAAGCAGAACCTGGTGAAGAAGATTGAGGTCTTGGGCGTAACTGAGCAGAATAACTACAACAACAATCAAATCTCCTTGATGTTGAAAGAAGGAAGAGCCGGATATGGCTTAGGCGTGGAAGCAAGATTGAACGTGGTGAAGAACGGTGAAATGCGAACTGAGACCATTAACTTGAAGAAAGGGGACAATCTTTTTGACAAAACAGGTAATGAGAATTTTCGGGGGCTTGAGATTGAAGAAATCAATAAGAAAGACGGGGTAGTCGTCTTCACTAACGGAACAGAGCACAAATTTGCTGAAGGCGGAGCCGTAACTCTTTCGAAAGAAGAAATATTCAGGGTACAGATCGAGGAAACGATTAAAACCCACATGCAAAAACAAAAGCAGGTGTTGGGCAAAGGGGTAAAAGTACTCTCGCTCTTCTTCATCGATAAAGTGGCAAACTACGTTGAGAATGATGGCATCATCAGGAAAATTTTCGATGAGGCTTTTGAAAGGCTGAAGGTCCGCTATCCATTTTATGCAGGATATTCGGCAAGTGACGTACGAGAAGGCTATTTTGCAAAAAAGACAACTAAGGGTAAACCTGATCAATTTGTTGATACCGCTATCGAAAATAAGTCAAATGCGGATAAGGAACTTGAGCAAGCTGCCTATAACCTGATAATGAAGGATAAGGAGAAGTTGTTAAGTTTTGATGAAAAGACTTGCTTCATTTTCGCACATTCTGCACTGAAGGAAGGTTGGGACAATCCGAATGTTTTTCAAATTTGCACCCTCAACAATGCGACTTCGGAACGGAGAAAACGCCAGGAAATTGGGCGAGGGTTGCGTATTTCCGTTGATCAGGATGGAAAACGAGTTACAGATGAAGGTGTAAACGTGTTGACCGTAATTGCTAACGAAAGTTATGAGAGCTATTGCGAACAACTTCAGAGCGATTACCTCGAAAACGGTGATACTCCACCACCAAGACCCTCCAATGCATCAAAAGCTGCTGCTATAAGAAATGATAAAATCTACAATTCACAAGGATTCAAAGATTTTTGGAAGAAATTATGCAAGAAGACAACCTATGAAATTAATGTTGACTCTGAAGAGTTGGTTAAAACCTGCATTGCAAAACTGAGTATTCAGAAGTTTCCGGAGCCGAATATTGTAGTGGTGAAAGGAAAATTCGTGATGACCCAGTTTGAAATTAAACTAATAGGGGTAGTTAACGAAACAGTTAAGCTAGAAATCAGGAAAACAGATTCTAACGGCAACGAAGACTTGTTTAAACGTAATTTCAGGAGAGGAGATGATCTCGCTAAGATTGCCAAAGACGATAGATTAAAAGGTTTCAAGGTTGTAGGCATAACTGAAGAAGAGGAATATTCAGAAATTACTTTTTCAGATAAAGGTATCTTAAGAGTTGGGGAGACAATAAAGTTTACAAGTGAAAAGGGCCAGAAGGGCGATCCACAATACCGGCAGGAGGCTCAATCGACATATCCAGTTTTTAATTTCATTAAAAGAGCAGAAGAAGCAACGCATCTGAAGAAGAATACACTTGTTGAAATCTTTAAAGGGCTTCCTGAAGAAGTGAAAAGTAGGATTTTTAAAAACCCCGAAGGTTTTACCTCTGTATTCATCGAAACTATTAAGAACACCTTAGCCGATCATATTGCAGACAAAATAGAATATACTTTGACAGAAGAAGGATTAATGAGTTATTCTGCGGAAGATTTTTTTCCCGAAAGCAGGAAATACCCTCAGAAAGAATTAATAGAAGGTTCAGATTGGTCCTTATACGACAAGGTTCAAATTGACTCAGATATTGAGCGCAGGTTTGTGGAATACAAACTCAATGATGATGATCAAATTGTTTGCTTCTTCAAATTTCCAAATCAGTTTAAAATTTCTCTTCCAAAAATAATTGGAAATTACAATCCAGATTGGGGCATTATCAGGTGGGATGAAAACAAGAAGTTTAAGCTTGAGTTAGTCCGTGAAACGAAAGGGAATGTTAACCCTAATTTATTACAGTTCCCCAATGAAAAACGGAAAATTGATTGTGCAACCAAACACTTCAGTTTAACAGAAGTGGATTATAAACAGATTACAGGTGAAGAAGCTAATTGGTGGTAGAGTTAACTGAGATATTCAAATCTTTGAAACGTTCCTGAACCAATTTTAAATCCAGGAGGATAGAAATTTAAAGAATACGTTAATCCGCAAGGTAAAAGAGAAAGATGGCAGTCATTTATCCCAATTATGATGTTATAAGAAATTTGAAAGTTCTTCCAACTGAAGGAGAACTTAAAATGATTGATTTTCTCCTCGAGAACCTTGATGATGAATATGAAATTTATTTCCAGCCATTCTTAAATGGTGACTGCCCAGATATTATTCTAATGAAAGAGGGCGGTGGAGTATTGATTATTGAAGTAAAGGATTGGAAGCTTGGCAGTTATCACCTTGATTACAGAAAAAGATGGTTTGTTTCTCATAATAATGTACTTATCAAATCACCAATTTCGCAAGTTCTTAAATACAAGGAGAATATGTATGACTTACATATTCAAAACTTGTTAGAATTTAAACTAAGAGATTATAGATATTGGTACGTGGTAAATTGTTCTGTTTTCTTTTATAAGGAAAATAAAAATACCATAAAAGAATTTTTATTAAAGCCTTTTGAAGAGAAGAGACAATCTTTGGTTAGTAAGAATGCTTCTAAGGAGTCATTTGATCAATTAAGAAAGTCAGAGGATGGTTATTTAACTTTCTTAAATAAAAATATTGAGTTAATTGGTAAGGATAATCTTAATTCTAAAGATTTAAAGGAACTTTTGGAAAGAAGATGGATAAGTAAGAAATCCTCCTATTTCACTCATGATCTTTACGAGAGTTTTAAAAGGTATTTAAAACCATCATTTCATTCACTTGATGATGGGAGAAATTTCAAATACACAAAAAAGCAATTAGACCTTTCAACTAGTAAGCCAGGCGAACAGAAAATAAAAGGTATAGTTGGTTCTGGAAAAACTTTAGTCCTTGCAAAAAGGGCTGTGAATGCTCATTTAAGAACTAGTGAAAAGGTATTAATCCTTACCTATAACATTTCCTTAAAGAATTATATTCATGACAAAGTAAGTAATGTTAGAGAAGACTTTTATTGGAAGAATTTTCATATTGTAAATTATCATGATTTCTTTAATTCAGTAATGAATAACTTAGGAATTGAGTTTGATATTCCAGAGGATTTTGATGATTGGGATAAATGGCAGAAAGAGCAGTTCTTCCATAATAAATATTATGGTAATTTTGACCTTTTCAAGGAGTTTCAAGAAAATATAGAAAAATATTCTGCAATTCTGATCGATGAAGTACAAGATTATAATACTATATGGCTCAGGATTATAAAGAAATATTTCTTGATTGATAATGGTGAATTTGTTGTTTTCGGAGATAGTAAGCAAGATATTTATGACCGGGTATCTTTAGTAAACAACAAAAAAGAATTAATCATACCAGAAAGCCCAGGAAGATGGTCTGAATTAAACCAATCATTTCGCTTAACACCTACGATAACTGCTTTTGCTTCTTCTTTCCAAAAGACATTCTTAGCTGACAAACACTCACCAGATGAATTTGAAAATGTTGACTTTCAATCTGCCTTATTTGATAAAGTTTATTATAAATATTTTAGTACTTTAAATTTTGGAGAGATAACTCAATTCATTAAATTATTTTCAACACAATTAGGGAGCCATCCAAATGATGTTTGTGTTCTTTCACTATCAATAGAAGTTATTAGAGAGATAGATTATTGTTTTAGAAAAATTACAAAGGAAAAGACATATATAATGTCAGAAACTAAAGAGTTTTATGATCATTTGAAAGAGGCCAACGGTCTAACTGTTAAGTTTAATAAAGAAATTGAAAAAATAAGGAAAAATAAAAAGCTTCATTTTTGGATGAACTCTGGATTAACCAAATTTTCAACAGTTCATAGTTATAAAGGTTGGGAAATTAAAACTCTATTCTTAATCGTTCATAAGGACACACGTGAAGCAACATACAAAGAATTAATTTATACAGGTTTTACTAGGTGTATGAATAATTTGATAATAATTGATATAGACGACCATGAACTTTCAAAATTTATGGATGGTTTGGAGTATGTTCAACTAATATAAGCAACTCTAACAAACAATGAATAACTCTCCATTAAACGAGTAATATCGATAGGTGTTATCACTAAAAAGGCGCAGAAGAAGCTTTTCAATTTTTCATGGTGGCGCTTCTTACTTGTAGGGGTTCCAGAAGGGGCGCTACACCGTTTACTAGGATACTTTCAGATGCCAGTTGTTTGGCCCACGACCGCACAATGCTGGTGGCAATCACTAATACCGCGGGTCCTTCTGAAAAGGCAGCTTGGCGAGTTTCTCTACCTCCATGCTCGGAAAGCCGAATTCTTCTACAATTTTGCCGTACAGCAAATACACCCCGTTGCCTTTAAAGGGCCAGTGTTTTAACGATTGCGGGAAATGCACCGTATCGAAAAAATCGCCGGCTACATCCAGGAAAGTACCAAACTGCATGATTTCGCCTTTAACCGTGCGCACGTATTTGGTAGTTACCAGTATGCCCATCATCCGTACTTTCTGGCCCAGGTACTGCAGCATTTCTTTTGTTTTTACATCGCCGCGGGCGTTAGTCAGGAGTAAATCGAAGTAAGAACTTGTAACCGGGAAGCCCAGCAGTTCCATTTCGTCGTAGGCATCTTCTACGGCGGTGTGGCACAGGGTGGGCAGGGTAAATTGTTTGGCGGGTTCCCGGAACAAAGCCGGTGCCCCGTGGGTATTTACTTTGTGGCCCAGCAAAAAATGCGCTTCCCAGAGCAGCGTTTTTTTGTCGTGGCCGGTAAAGCGCAGCGCCTGTACCCTTATTAAAATTAAGAGCGGTTCTAAGGTGAGCTGGGTGCGTTGGATAAAATTTTCGAGGCTGGTGTACAGGCCGTTTTGTTCGCGCTCCGTTACAATAATATGGGCCAGCTTTTGCTCCAGGTTTTGCAGGTGAATAAAGCCCAGGTAAATATCCTGGCCGTAAATAGTGGTGGTCAGATAGCTGTGGTTGAGGCAGGGCAAATGAATAGCGGCACCCGCTTTTTGCGCCTGCTGCACGTAAATCCAGGTTTTGTAAAAGCCGCCAAAGTTGTTGATTACGGCTACCATAAACTCCAGCGGATAGTACGTTTTAAGGTACAAACTTTGGTAACTTTCTACGGCAAAAGAGGCCGAGTGCGCTTTGGAGAAAGAGTAACCCCCAAATGATTCTACCTGCCGCCAAACTTCTTTCGTGAGGGTTTCGGGGTAACCTTTGGCCCGGCAATTCTCGAAAAATTTATCTACCAGCTTCTGAAATTCTTTCTTCGAGCGGTACTTGCCGCTCATGGCCCGGCGCAGCACGTCGGCATCCGATAAATCCAGGCCGGCAAAGTGGTGGCACACTTTAATTACGTCTTCCTGGTACACCATTACGCCGTAGGTTTCTTTTAGCTGCTCTTCCATAACCGGGTGCAGGTATTCTATTTTATCGGGCTGGTGAAACCGCTGAATGTACGCCCGCATCATACCCGATTGCGCCACCCCCGGCCGGATAATAGAACTGGCTGCCACCAGGCTCAAATAATTATCGCAATGCAACTTTTTGAGCAAACCCCGCATGGCCGGGCTCTCGATGTAAAAACAGCCAATGGTGTCGCCGGATTTGAGTTGTTCTTTTACTTTTTCGTCTTTTTTAAACCGCTCTACCTCGTGGGCATCTACTTTTATTTTCTGGCTATGCCATACCAGGTGCACTGTTTCTTTTATGTGCCCAATGCCGCGCTGGCTCAGGATATCCAGCTTCTCGAAACCAATATTTTCGGCGGTATACATGTCCCATTGGCTCGTGGGGAAACCTTTGGGCGGCATATCCAGGGCGGTATAGTTCGTAATGGGTTCCTCCGAAATTAATACCCCGCCGGCGTGAATGGAACGCACATTCGGGAAATCGGTCAGCATCTGGCTGTAGTGTAATATTTGCTTTGTGAGGTGGTCGGAGTGGCTGGCGGTATGCGGGTTGGTGACCAGCGCATCCAGCTCGGTTTTGGGCAGGCCGTACACTTTGCCCAGTTCGCGCAAAATAGAGTTTTGCTGAAAAGTGCTCATGGCGCCCAGCAGGGCGGTATAATTTCTGCCGTAGCGTTTAAAAATATAATCCAGCACCTCGTCGCGCTCGTCCCAGCTAAAGTCAATGTCAAAATCGGGCGGACTGGTGCGTTTGGGGTTCAGAAACCGCTCGAAATACAAGTCCAGCTCAATCGGGTCAACGTCGGTTAAACCCAGGCAATAGGCCACCACGCTGTTGGCCCCGCTGCCCCGGCCCACGTGGTAAAAATTGCGTTTGCGCGCGTAACTGATTACGTCCTCGGTAATGAGAAAATACGACGCAAAACCTAATTTATCGATTATGGCTAATTCTTTTTCTACCCGTTGCTGGGCTACTTTATTCGGCAGGCCGTAGCGTTTTTGTAAGCCGTCGCGGGCTAATTTTTCGAGTAATAATTTATCGTCGTAAGCGGTATTGGTAAAGTTTATTTTGTTTTTGCGGGTGGTAAAATCAAAAGTAAAAGCGGCCCGCGCTACTAATTTTTCGCTGTTGCGGATGAGTTCGGGAAACCGGGCGTATTGCGCCAGCAGTTGCGCCGCGGGTATAAAACAAGTGCTTTCGGTGAGGCCGTGTTCGGGGGTTAGCTGGCTGAGCAAAATATTATTATCGATGGCGCGCAAATGCCGGTGCAGCGCGTAGCCTTCTTCGTTTTTGCAGGTAAACAATGGGTGCATCAAAAGCTTTTCGCCCTGCTGCCGCAAATCCGAAAATACTAATTTATTCAGGTCGGAGGGGGCGACGCCAATAAATTCGTTTTCGCGCAGCTTTAAAATATGGCCGGCGGCAAACGGGTAGATAATTAGCGCGTGGGCAAAAGCCGGTGGCACATCGGGTAAAGGTTTATGGGTTAGTAAATATTCGCTTAAAAAAGCGTTCAGCTCCTGGAAGCCTTTTTGGTTTTGGGCCAGGCCAGTATACAGCAACTGGTTATCGCGCCGGAATTCTATGCCCACCAAGGGCTGAATCTGTTGCTCTAAACACGCTTTGATAAAAGGAAACACCCCGGAGGTATTGTTAATATCGGTTAAGGCTAGGGCTTGGTAACCCTGCGCCATTGCTTCCGCCGCCAAATCTTCTACCGAGAGCGTCCCGAACCGCAAACTATAGTACGAGTGTCCAAAGGCCAGCATATTTTTTAAGCTAAGCCCGACTTTAAACCCACGGCCCTTTTCACGGCATCTTCGCCGTAACGGTGCCGGATTTTATCCATGGCCTGGTAGAGGTTGGCCATTTCGGTGGTGTCTTCAAACAAATCTATCTGCTGAAAACCTTGCACCAGGTTACTCAGGCGTACGCCCAGCATCCGGATGAGCATGCGGCGGTTGTATAATTTCCCGAACAGCTCTTTTGCTTTCCGGATTAAAATATGGTCGGCGGCATTGTACGGAATAGAGAGTTGCTGGGTATGCGTATCGAAGTTGGCATAGCGGATTTTTACCGTAATGCAGCCCGTGAGTTTGCCTTGTTTGCGCAGCTCAAACGCTAAGCCTTCGGTCATGGACACAAGCAGGTTGTTGAGCCTGATAATATCAGTCGTATCGGTGTGAAAGGTTTGCTCGGTGCTGATGGATTTCTGCTCGGAATACGGAATCACGGGCGTGCTATCGATGCCATTAGCTTTTTCCCAGATGTGCACGCCTTCTTTGCCCAGTACCTTTTGCATCATTTCCACCGGAATCATGGTTAAGACCTCGATGGTCGGGATGCCCATGTTGCGCAACAGCTGGTAATTTTTCTGCCCCACGCCCGGTATTTTCCGGATAGACAAAGGCGCTAAAAATGGCTTTACTTCGGCCTGACACACCTGTATTTCGCCGTTCGGTTTGGCTTGCCCCGTCGCAATTTTAGAAACCGTTTTGTTTACCGATAAGCCAAACGACACGGGCAAGCCGGTCTCCCGGATAATGTTTTGGCGTAATTCTTTGGTCCATTGCCAGGTGCCAAAGAATTTATCCATCCCGCTCACATCCAGGTAATGCTCATCAATCGAAGCTTTTTCGTAAACCGGCGCGTGGGCCGCAATTACCGCCGTTACGTCCCGCGAATATTTACTGTAAGCCTCCATGTCGCCGCGCAGTACCAAGGCTTCGCTGCAAAGCTGGCGGGCCATACGCATGGGCATGCCGGCGTGTACGCCGTAGAAGCGGGTTTCGTAACTGCAACTGGCTACTACCCCCCTATCGGAGCTGCCCCCAATAATAATGGGTTTACCCTGGAGCTGGGAATTACGCAGGCGCTCTACCGAAACAAAAAACGTGTCTAAATCCAGATGAGCAATGGTACGGTTTTCTGTAAGCAGCATAATTATCCGTTTTAGCTAATTATTTTAGCAAATACGGATTTTTAATATTTAATAGCTAAATATATTAGATTTAAATATTAACATTTATTAACATTTATCAACATTGAGTGTTCAATTACCAGTAATATTAGTTTTATCTAGGTTGATATTCAGGTTAGTTAGCATAATCACTGCCAAGTGAACTGCATTTAGAATAGAGTTACAGAGAAGTTGCTGCCAAAAAATGCTAGATTTTACCTGGCTTTATAGCAATACCGGTAAACGCTACAACCAGGTTAAAAAAACAAGCACTTTAACCTAAGTAGTATAAAATACGTATGCGGTATAGATAAATACTTAAAGCCTAGAACTATGAATACTTACAATAATAAGCTGGATAATGATCGCCGCGACGATTTATTTGATGGCACCGAATTACGGGCCCGCGGTAACTGGACCGAACTGAAAGGCAAGGCCCGTCAGCAATACGGTAACCTAACCGACGATGATTTTGAATATGCCGAAGGCAAACAGGAAGAATGGCTGGGTAGCCTCTCTGCTAAAATTGGCCGTTCGATAGACGATGTAAAATCTTGGTTCAGAAGCTTATAAACAGGCAAGTTTCTGAAATATTTAAAACCCGTTTAGCTAAAACCTAAACGGGTTTTTTATTTAGCTGTTGTCATCGGTCTCTTCTGACCTTTTATAGCGCAAGGGATGCCTTTGCATTTTAATATTGCAACAGCGCACGATTGTGTTAGCATGAGAATTCCCTTGCCTGGTAGTGGTTTTAGGCGCTCCTACTTTCCCCAGTTAACACTCTTTTCAGGTTTCTACCATACCTGGGCTGTACCACCAGAAAAGTTTAAATGCTTATTATCTGATTTTGTAGATTTGTTCTATAATGGCTGATAGCGGAATGTTTCAAACATTCCGGAACCAATTTAAACCCAGGAGGATAGAAATTTAATGATTCCCCAAAAATTCAGGTTCGCTTTGCTGCTCGTACTTTCCCTCATGCTGCATCTTACGGCCTTGGCCAAAGATGTTTTTCCAGATGGAACGCCCATTCCGGACTGGTTCCGGCAAAACAAACCAACCGACGTAACCAAATTAGGCAAGCCCTATCGCATTACCGACTATAACGTTGCCAACGATAGTACCCGCCTCCAGACCCAACTTATTCAGGCGGTTATAGACAAAGCCGCAGCCGACGGGGGCGGCGTGGTGATTATTCCCAAAGGGACATTTTTGAGTGGCTCGCTCTTTTTTAAAAAGAACACCCACCTGCACCTGGAAGAAGGTGGCAAGCTAAAAGGCAGCGACGACATCAGCAATTTCCCGCTGGTTCAGACCCGCATGGAAGGGCAAACCTTGAAATATTTTGCGGCGCTGGTGAATGCCGACGGCCTGGACGGCTTTACCTTATCGGGTAAAGGCACGATAGATGGCAACGGGCTGCGTTACTGGAAATCGTTCTGGCTCCGGCGGGCCTTTAACCCCAACACCACCAACATGGATGAAATGCGGCCGCGACTGGTGTACATCTCCAACTGCAAAAACGTGCAGCTCTCCGGTGTGAAATTAATCAACTCGCCGTTCTGGACGACGCACTTGTATAAAAGCGAAAACGTTAAGCTGCTCGACCTGTACATCTACTCGCCGGAAAAGCCGGTAAAAGCGCCGAGCACCGATGCGGTGGATATAGACGCCTGTAAAAACGTGCTTATCAAAAACTGCTACATGTCGGTGAACGACGATGCCGTTGCGCTGAAGGGCGGCAAAGGGCCGCGGGCCGATAAAGACCCGAACAACGGCGGCAACTATAACATCATCATCGAAGACTGCACTTACGGGTTCTGCCACGGGGCCTTAACCTTCGGCAGCGAGTCGGTGCACGACCGCAATATTATTTTGCGCCGGATTAAGATAAACCACGCCGAGCGGTTACTTTGGTTTAAAATGCGCCCCGATACCCCGCAGCTTTACGAATACGTGCTGGTAGAAGACATCGAGGGCCACGACATCGGCAACTTCCTCTACATCCGCCCCTGGACCCAGTTCTTCGACCTGAAAGGCGAACCGGTATCGGGCACGTCTAACGTCCGGCACATAACCATGCGCAACATTAAGCTGGATTGTACTAACTTTTTTAACGTGGGCGCGGCCAAAGAAATTAAGCCGGCACAAGGCTTCGGTTATCAGTTATCAGACTTCCGGTTCGAAAATATTCAGGTAACGGCTAAAAATTTCCTGGAGATAGACCCTGCTGTTATCCAGAATTTTAAAGGGAAGAACGTAACCGTTAACAGGAAGAAGCTTTATTAGAAACTAATTGTTCCTGAAGATGCGCCGGCTGAAAGAATGATACGTTCTGCTTAGCCGGCGCGGGCTGGTAGTTCGGGCTTACCTTATTTAAAAAATGTAGCCGGTTTGCCTGCACCAGCAGCGGGATGCAGAATATTCAAGACCACTCCTACGCAGGAAACTACCCTTAAAAAAGAGCTGGTTATTTAATGGGATTACCACCGCAAAAACCCGGAAGTTTACCAGTTTATTTAAAATACCAATAACTCCAACAGCCAGGTTATAAATTAAGTATTTCAACCTAAGTGGTATAAAATACGTATGCCTTATAGATTAATACTTAAAGCATAAAACTATGAATACTTACAATAATAATCTGGATAATGATCGCCGCGACGATTTGTTCGATGGCACCGAATTACGGGCTCGTGGTAACTGGACCGAACTGAAAGGTAAAGCCCGTCAGCAATATGGTAACCTAACCGACGATGATTTTGAATATGCCGAAGGCAAACAAGAAGAATGGCTGGGTAGCCTTTCTGCCAAAATTGGCCGTTCGATAGACGATGTAAAATCCTGGTTCAGAAGCTTATAAACAAGTAAGTTTCTGAAATATTTGAAACCCGTTTAGTTAAAACCTAAACGGGTTTTTTATTTATCTGGCCTTAGTAGCCTTGCCTCCTGTTTTTATAACCAGATAAGTTCTTGCAAGGCAGGTAGTAAATACCTTTCTCTTCTGAATGCATAACCAGCTTTTATCACAGTTGTGATTAGAGAAATATTCATATCGGACGGCTACATAAAAAAGGAGCGGAAATTACTTCCGCTCCTAAGTATATCTACCTAATAATTTCTAGAATTTCTAGCAAAATTATTTCAACCAGGATATTAGTTACGGCAAACCGCCGCCACCCATGGCACCATAAACCTGACCGGTGGTATAACTGGCATCGGGGGCCGCTAATTGCACGTAAATAGAAGCCAATTCTGCCGGTTGTCCGGGCCGTTCCAGGGGCGTATCGCCGCCGAAACTTTTGAGTTTTTCCATGGTAACGCCGCCGCTTACCTGCAGCGGGGTCCAGATGGGGCCGGGCGCTACGCCGTTTACCAAAATGCCTTTGGGGGCCAGTTGCTTGGCCAGCGACCGCACAAAGCTGGTGGTAGCGGCTTTGGTTTGGGCATAATCGTACAACTCCGCCGAGGGCGTGGTGGCTTGCTCGGAGGTAGTAGCAA
Source organism: Adhaeribacter rhizoryzae (assembly GCF_008629685.1). GTDB lineage: Bacteria > Bacteroidota > Bacteroidia > Cytophagales > Hymenobacteraceae > Adhaeribacter > Adhaeribacter rhizoryzae. Next base: position 35,731 of record NZ_VWSF01000018.1, read on the forward strand.
TAATGGCAGCGCCTGGGGGCAAATGCGGCAGAGCGGCTTTTATAATCCAGAAAGGCGCGTAAATATTGGTTTTAATGGTGCGGTCAAAATCTTCGGAAGAAATATCCAGGATAGATTCGTGGGTTTGCTGGTAGGCCGCATTGCTCACCAGAATATCCAGCCCGCCCAGTTCGCGCACGGCATCCGCTACCAGTTGCTGGCAAAACGCTTCGTCGGTAATATCGCCCGGCAGGGCCACGGCTTTCCGGCCTTCGGCTTGAATGAGCGCGATTACTTCCTGCGCGTCGGGTTCTTCGGAGGGGTAATAATTAATGGCTACGTCGGCACCCTCGCGGGCATACGCAATGGCGGCCGCTCGCCCCATACCTGAGTCGCCACCGGTTATTAAGGCTTTACGGCCGGTTAAACGCCCGCTGCCTTTGTAACTTTCTTCGCCGTGGTCGGGCCGGGGTTCCATTTGCCCTGCTAAGCCGGGCCAGGGTTGCTTTTGTTCTTTAAAGGGCGGTTTTGGATATTTCTCCAGCGGGTTTTCCAGCTTTGCTTTGTTTTCGTCTTTCATACTTCGTTCAGGCTTTATTTAATTTTGTATTAAACCCATAAGCCTGCGGAAAGGTTATTCGGCACCAAGACAAGTTAATGGCCCAATTAACCATACTGGAATAGCCTTTTTCGCTGAAATCCGTTCTGGGCTGTCAGGCCGGCGTCCAGTAAATTCGTTTATTCTTAACGGTCTTTTTTAAGCCAAGCGCGGGCAATTTATTTTGGGTGGTGCCGAGGTAAGTAAAATGGGGTAAATCCGAAATAACGGTTTGAAACCAACCGTGGCGGGCCAGAATAGCGCGGACTGCGGCCTGGTGGTTTTCGTTTATATCCAGAGCGAGCATAGAGATATGCTGCGACGCGCCGGGTGCCGTACCCGAGTAAAGAATGGATTTAGAAAAATTTTTACTAAAATAGAGGCCCTGGGCTTCGAGCCGCAATATTTCTTTTACTTGTCGGGCGGGCGCCAACTCCTGAATCCGGGCGGCCTCCCGGGCACTTAGTTTTCCGCGCCGCCGCCAGAAAGCAAGCCCCGGCACCACCCGGCGGCTCCATATTTTTTCTGTATCGCGGTAGCTGCGCCGGGCCGCCCAGGTACCGCGTGGCGTAATCCGCAAATTTTTCCGGACAGCTTCTTCACGCGCCGCGAGCAAAGCATTCATGGCTTCCGTTTGCAACTCAATGTAAATGCCGCCAATATTCTCGCGCCTAATATTCAGGCGCGATTGCCAGGTAATGCAGTCGGTGGGGTTGGTAAAAATAATGGCCGGCGGACGAACCACGTTGCCCTGCGCCACAAAAATAGCCCCGTACTCTTTTAAAAGCCGTTGGGCCACCCAGTCGTTTACAGCCGGCACCGGCAACCGCGGGGTTAAATTCTGCTCCCGTAAGGATTGGTGCGGGGCCATCTTAGCCGTATTGGCAGTTACTTTTGGCGCGCGAACAACGCGGGCGTTAGAATGCGATAAAGTTGAGGCAAATTCTTTTTTAGGATCAGAAAAATCAGGCAAAAATAAACCGCCGCTTATAATAAATATATAAACGGTCAGGAGTGGTTTGTTTCTATAAAATTTATTCGACGGCGGCATTTCTAAACCAATACGTTTAAATTACCTGAACAACTTTACAAAAGTTAATTAACCAATATTTCGTCCAAAAAGCCAGGCAAAAATATCCCCCTCACCCAACTTATTTCGGCACCCAAGCATTCCGGAATAAGAGCATGTTTAAATTTTGAAGCACCCACTTATAAAGGTTATTCTGAAAGAATGTTCTGAGTAGGTAACGCAAAAGATTCTTTCAGAATGACGGAGATGGAGGGTAATAATTAAAATTTTTGATAGTTACAGCAAATATTATCTTTAAATAGAATTTCCCTATTAGTGGATTTTAAACTTGCTCTCAGCTGTTTAACTCTCTGTAAATAAGTTTACTTTAAATTTATTTGAATTTTATTTCATAACAGCGGTTTCCAAAGAGAGAGCGCTAAAGCTATGCGGCTGCGTTTTTCTCAAACACTTTTACCTAGTTCTTTTATTTCCGCGACTTACAAGTAATTCCTGTTTCAAACCTTTAAAAATTTATTTTACTTTAGCAGAATAGCTCAAGCCCCTACCCCATGCAAAGATTCTTAGTTGTCCTTTTAATTTGTTTCTTATCGAGCGCCTTCTCCCCTGCTGCTTATACCTGGGTGGCCATCGGCGATTCTATTACTTACCTAAACGACCACCAGGAACAAACCGGAAACCGCGTAACCAAGGGTTACCTGACTCTGGTAACCGAAGAATTGCCGGGAGTAAAATATATTAACCAGGGGCATAATGGCTGGACGGCCGGCGGCATTGCGAATAAAATAGAAGACTTGGGTTTGGTTAAAGCCGATGTGTATTCGGTTTTTCTGGGCACGAACGACTGGTGGCAGGGCCGCCCCATTGGCACGCTCACCGATTACCAAAACAACACCGGCAACAACACTTTTTACGGCTCTTACCGCATTATTATAGATAAAATACGCAGTCTGAACCCCAAAGCGCCGATATTATTAATGACGCCCATGCAGCGGGTAGATTTTGTGTATATCAGCAACTATAAAAATAATGCTTACGGTTCTTATAAAGATAAAAACGGCCAATCGCTGGCAGCTTTTGCTGAGGCGATTAAAGCTGTAGGCAAGCACGAAAAATTACTGGTGGTGGATTTATACCATAAAAGCGGCATGACGCTGAAGAACCTGGTGAAGTTTAAGCGCTTAAAAGACCCGGCCACCGGTGCGTACAAAAATTATCCTTACCCGCAGTTTATTGATATTCCGTTTAACCCCGAAACCGATGAATACCCGTACCCACCCGCAGCTATAGACATGACCTACGATGGCCTCCACCCTTCGGATAAAGGTTATGCAATTATTTCGCGCATGGTAGCCGGTGTCATGAAAAAAGAATTAAAACTGAAGAAGACCAAAGCACAATAATTATTCCGGCATCATAACTCCGAAATTTGTAGTGCTGCATTGCAACTTCAGGCTAACAACCGTTCTTGTGTACTATCGGCAGCGTTTCGCTGTTGATTATTTTATTGGCCGCGGTAGTAACACAAACCATATTTATTGCCTTCGTATATAGGCCGGTAGCAGAAAATATTAGTCCGGGCAGAACGCCCACGCCAGCAAAAGAGCAGAAGCACTGTAAATATGCTGGTTTAAGCTTTTTCTGAAATCAGACACCGGAATATGGTAAGGTTTAAAGCGTATGAAACGATTACTTATTATTTTTTTAATTTGCTGCGGACTGGTTATTACCACTTTTCTGTTGTTCGAAGAGGTGGAACATTGGATTACCGCCCATGTTCATTCGGGTCAATCCAAAGCCACTTACACCTTGCTCAGCTTTTCTTTTATGGCCCTGGACACTTTGTTGCCGGTACCTTCGAGTTTACTCATGATTTTGAACGGGAAAATATTAGGCCCATTTTTTGGCACCTTGCTTTCTTTGGTTTCGAGCCTTTTAGCTTCTGTGTTTGGGTTTTACCTGGGCCGCAGCGCCAACCCTTACTTCGATAAGTTTTTTGCCGCCCAGGACAAAGCCTATAGCAATAATCTTTTTCAGAAATTCGGAAATCTGACCATTACAATTTCCAAAGCCTTACCGGTTCTTTCGGAAGCTATCTCGTTTGTAGCCGGCACCACGGCTATGCCCTTTAAAACATTTCTGTTGTATTCGGCCATTGGCCATTTTGTAGTAGCGGTGGGTTATGCTTACCTGGGTAGTTTTTCTAATGAGATTAATTCGGGTTTGGTAACGGTTATTGTAATTGTAGTGGCGGTGTTGTTTAGCTACGGAGTGCAGTTAATTTTAAAGAACAAACATCAAAAAACAACCTAACGCAGACTTATATTTTTCCTCCTATCCGTTCAGTTCATAGAAAATTTATAACAATACCAAATGGTTAAAGTGCTTAAAGTTTGGCGGTCCTATTGAACTTGCCAAAACAGGTAATAATTACTTCACAATGCTGTTATAAGGCCTCAAATAAACCCAGAGTAGCTAAAACTTACTTTAATATTTAAGGGTGGCATTACTATATTATAACGGCTACTTTCTGCTTAAATCAACGGGCTCGAAAGAAGTAAAAGCCGTTTCGGGTACTTGCTCCAGCACTTGAATATTGGTTAACTTGGCCTGGCCGCGGTCGCCGGATAGTTTAATATTACCGTAAGTCTGGTAATCGAGCCAAGGCATTACAAAAGCCGGAATAGAATCCTGCGCGTTTTTATAGTAAGCCCATTGGGCTACCAAGTGGTTCTTTTTATCGACGTAAACTTTGTATTTGTTTTCGGGGGTAACGCCTACGTTTTGATAAGTAAGCTGCAGCACATCCGTATCGGGGCCAGTAGCCAGTTTTTCTTCGCCCAAATATTTAAGGGTTACGCCCGAGTCTTTCAGTTTAAAGGGCATTACCAGCCAGTAAGAATCGTTAATCCAGGCCTCTTTGCCTTTTTGCAGGTATTTGGCCAGCGAATCAGGTTGCGTTACCTCGGCCCCGTTTCTAAATACTTTGCCTTTGCCCGTATTAATATTTACGAGCGTTTTGGTATCGTCCTTCAGGTTTTCTATTCGTACGTCGCCGGTATATTTATCCCAAAGTAGCTTCCGGGCATCCAAAAATTGCCACGCAATATAATGGGTAGCATCCCAATTTTTCCGGCCACCCTGCGCCGCCATCACCGAATCGGCTAGCTCAATCGCTTTAACATCAGAACCCTCCGCATTAAAGCCTTCCATTGGTGGGTTTCCCGCGGTTTCGTTTTCTTTGGGGGTACACTGCTGAAAGAACAATAAAAATAAAAACAAGCCTGGCGTTAATATTCTGAAAACAGCTTTCATGTGGCAAAAGTTAGGAGGTGCGTTGGGAAAGCTAAATATATAGCTTAAATATTTCAACTACAACATAAGTAAATATTACAATCCTTCCGTTTTAAATTTCATTGCCTTACAGCCTGCCTTTAACCAACCCAAACGAGCCGCTTAAGACCGCTTAATGCTTGCAAAGCCCAGAATTAGATTAATATTACCTTAACTGCCAGGCAGGAAAACAAAATTAAATTCACTGCCCCGATCTTGCAGCTTGCATAGTTAAGCTGTGAAGCTGTTTAGTATTTCGGTTTTAAACAGAATAAGCTGCCATTGGTGGTGTTATCACTGCCAATTCTAAAGCTTCCGACAGACTACTTGCTGGTGAAAACACACAGCAAGGGCAGCGGTTTTCTCCAATTATCCAATATTCAAATGCTAAACAGCTTCTGTTTTCAAAAAAATTAAATAAAAACAATAATTTTTCTTCTACTAAAAATAATTATATAAAAACCCTTTACCCTTTTGCAACTCCGCCAATCAAACAAACACTTTAATACTTTAATACTAATAGTGTTTGCATAAAATATATTATTAAGAAGAGGTTAGCTACCAAATTTTATAAAAATTCCAGAATCGCCGATTTGGACTTATCCAACAGCAATAACCAATTTAAATCCAATTATTTAGCTTATACCATCCAATTTAGTTGTATGTAATCAAGACAATACAAAGAATTTATAAGTATTTACCAGTCTGCCCTAAATCCAGTTGTTAAAATCACTTCGTAGGTCTCCTCAATAAAAATTAATTACCCAGTTTAATATTTCTTCAACCTTAAACATTTAAAATCTTATGGGAGTTTTTACAAGAACAGGACCAAAGCTCTTGCTGACGGGCCTGGCGATAGCAGGGCTATCGGCAATTGGGTTAAAGTACAATAACCTCGAATCGTCCAGTCACCGGGAAGCCCCGATGATTATGAACGACCCGCTGGCGGATAACACCGATGTGTATGCTTTCCGCAACCCGGCCAACCCGAACAATATGATTATTATTGCTAATTATATTCCGGTACAGGCGCCCCACGGCGGCCCCTATTATTACAATTTCGGGGAAAATATTGCCTACGATATTCACATTAAAAACAATGCCACCACCGCTTATGACGATATTATTTACCGGTTTGAATTTGTGTTAAAAAATGAAGATCCGACTACTTTCTTCAAATACCGGCTGGGCAAAGAAAATGTAAAAGCCAATTATTTCTGCAGCAAAAGCTTAGATGGCGGTAAAACCTGGTCGCGGATTGTGTACCTAGGTAAAGTAGCGCCGCCCGATGCCGGTCCGCGTTCTATTGAAAGTGCCGTTGGCTTAAACACGCCTTACGATGCTTTATTTAATGCGGCTATTGAAACCTCTGGTCAGCGGGAAAAAATATTCGTTGGTCAAGTAGATGATCCGTTTTTCGTAGACATTGGCGGTATTTCTGATTTAGGTAATATTCGTCCGGGCAATGCTCCCGATGGTTTAGCCAAATTAAACGTGCATACCATTGCCATGGATATCCCGATTGAAAACCTGCAGAAAGATAAAAAATATGCCAGCCAGGCCAAAAATATTCTCGACCCGGACTATGTAATTGGTGTTTGGGCTTCGGCCAGCCGCCGGCAAATGACCGTGCGCAATGCGGATGGCACCAAAACTGAGAGCGGCCCTTATGTGCAGGTATCGCGTTTGGGCATGCCCCTTACCAACGAAGCAATTATTCCGGTGGGCCGCAAAGACGAATGGAATGCTACGCCATCTTCTAAGGATAACCCTAAGTACGATAAATACTTTACCAACCCCGAACTGGCGCTTTACATGGATGATTCTAAATTTGGTACTGCCGTTCCGGGCTTAGCTAAATTACGGATTCAAACCAAATCTTTAGGGCAGTTCGATTTCCGGAATGGGGCTAACGGGTTAGCTGGGTTAAAAGGCAACCCGGCCTTAGCTGGTACAGCCTTAGACGATAAGCTTTTTGGTAATTATTTGCTGCGTCCGGGCCAACCCCGCTCCGTGGATCTTTTACCAATATTTATGACCGGGGTGCCTAACCTGCGGCCTTACCAGTTAGCTACCGGTAAAAATGGCAATCCTTTGGCAGCCGGCAAACCCCTTATCCATAACTTTCTGCCTACTTTCGGCGATATGCTGCGGGTAAACATGGCTACCCCGGTTACACCCCGCAACTCCGCCGATTTTAGCAGCGAAGGTTTAATAGCCGCTGCCGCCCTGGGTTTAACCGATGCCCGGTTTAATACCACTACCGATTTACAATTTATTCCGAACATGGATGGCTTCCCGAACGGCCGTCGGTTAGAAGATGATGTAACCCGGATTGAGTTACAAGCGGTAGGCGGCGCGGTACTGGCGGCTATTGGCCTTTGGTACGATGATTTTATCCCCGGAAGCAGTACCTCTCCGGTTACCCAGGATTTGGTAGATGTTTTAACCTTTACCACCGGCGTAGAGAAAAACGACAAACCTTTTATGGCGAGTTTCCCTTTCCTGGCTAAGCCCTGGGACGGCTTCGAGGATGGTCATATTCAGATTAACTGCGATATAAACGGCAACCCCATCTCTACGGTATCGGCTATGCAACCTGGCGCAAAAGTACCGGGCACCATGAACCTGGCTACACCCGAAATAATGCTGAAAAAGGTAGAAGCTTATCCGAATCCGTCCCGGAATACCACCACTTTCCGGTACCACCTGGCCGAGCCGACGAATGTTTCTTTACAGATTTTTGATTTGGCGGGCCGGTTAGTTGCCAGCCCGGTTGTAAACCAGAATATTAAGGCTGGTACCCACGAAGTACCGGTAAATGTAAGCAAGCTGGATAGAGGCACTTACATTGCCCGCATCCAAAATGGCAACAACGTTTTACAATCGCTGAAATTTACAGTAGATAAATAACCTGATAAAGCCGGGTACTAAGTACCCGGCTTTTATTAACCTTTCTTTTATCTTTTAAATATTCTTTAGCAGCAACAATATCATGAAAAAAAGCTACATCCTTAACGCGGTTCTGATAGTAATAATAGTAGCGGCAGCTGGCCTTTTTTACCAATACCGGAATGTACAAGTTCCCATTCCGCCCCTGAAAGAAAGAACTGGCCCCATTTCGGTTACCAGCGAATGGCTGAATACCAAAGCGGCTATTCAGGGCCTGCAACGGAAACTACGCGAAAAGCCCAATGATCTGCAAAGTAAATTATTACTGGCCTTTGCTTTTATGCAAGAGGCGCGCATTACCGGCGAACACCCTTACTACTACCCGGCCGCCCTTAATTTAATAAACGATATCCTGGACCAGGAACCAGAGAATCCGATTTTAATGTACGAGGCCACGGTTGCGAAGGCCTCCATTCAGCTTTCGCTGCACCAGTTTAACGAAGCCCTGGCAACGGGCAAAAAAGCCTTAGCCATTAATCCCAATATTGCTTCGGTTTATGGTGTGTTGTGCGATGCCAACGTAGAACTGGGCAATTACGAAGAAGCTATTAATATGGCCGACCGGATGACTGCCATCCGCCCCGACCTGAAATCGTACTCCCGGATTTCGTATTTGCGGGAGATTCACGGCGATTTACCCGGCGCCATTGAGGCCATGGAACATGCGGCCGCAGCGGGTTACCCCGGCCTGGAGCAAACCGCCTGGACCCGCTTTACCTTGGGCAGCTTATACGAAAAAACCGGTGATTTACAGAAAGCGGCCGCCGTGTACGAGCGCGCCATGGCCGAATACCCGAAATATGCCTTTGCTATTGGCGGTTTAGCGCGTCTGGCCGAAAAAAAGAATAACCCCCAAGCTGCTATCCGGTTGTATACCGAAGCTGCTAACGTTTTACCGGAATTTTCTTTTCAGGAAGAATTGGTACGCCTTTACCAACGGCAAGGCGAAACCAGAACAGCCGCTAATTTAATGGAAGAATTGATTGAAGGCCTGCAAGAAGACCAGAAATCCGGGCACCTGATGGATTTGGAATTAGCTAATATTTACCTCCATCTGAAAAACGACCCTAAAGCTGCCATGACTTACGCTATAAAAGAATTTAAAAGAAGGCCCAATAATATAGATGTTTGCAAAACGCTGGCGGCTATTTATTACAAGCAGCAGCAATACCAGCAAGCCGATTTTTTCTTACAAAAAGCAACCCGCACCAACAGCCAGGACCCGACGCTTCTGTGTTTAAATGGCTTAGTTAAATACCGCTTAGGCGACCGGGTTGCCGGGGAAACCCTCATCCGGAAATCTTTGGCCACCGATCCGTTTCAGAATACAGCTTACAGCACCGAGGGCAAAAGTTTGTTGAGTAATTCCATATCCAAACTGTAGCCCGGGAATATTTAGGCTAACTGTTGGTAACCAGCTTTTTTCTGTTCTAAAAGCTAACCTAGTCAGTGGCTCGGCACAAATATTTGTTCCGGGCCGACTGTTGCGATAGCTGGTGCCAGTACAAGCCTATGGCAATATTTTCTTTGGCTATTAAAATCCAGAATACCTGTTTTCACCCTTCCAACCCAAACAAACCTAAGCCTGTGAAAATACTTTACTTTATTCTGCTAATCTGGCTTACGGCGACCACCGGTGCTTTTGCGCATAAGCTCTCCATAAAAGGAGTTGTTTACAGCAAAAGCACCAATACCCCGCTCGCCGGCGCTACTGTAACGATTCCGGCCGTAGATAAAATTTCTACCACTGACCGCTTCGGCGTTTATACTTTCCATGATTTAGCCGCCGGCAATTACGAAATAAAAATAACTTACTTAGGGTTTGAGCAGGAAAGCAAAATAGTAGAAGTTAATCCGCTGGCCCCATCGGTGCTGGCCACTTCTTATTTGGCCAGTGGCAGCTTACAATTAGCCGAAATAGCCATATCGGCCAGTCAGGCAGAACCAGCCAATATTATTAGTGCCGTAGACGTACAACTACGACCCATTCAAAATTCCCAGGAAATATTGCGCCTGGTACCAGGATTATTTATTGCCCAGCATGCCGGCGGCGGCAAAGCCGAACAAATATTCCTGCGGGGTTTCGACATAGACCACGGCACCGATATTAACTTAACCGCCGACGGCATGCCGGTAAACATGGTATCGCACGCCCACGGCCAAGGCTATTCCGATTTGCACTTTCTAATTCCCGAAACCATTCAAAACGTAGATTTTGGCAAAGGACCTTACCGGGCCGATAAAGGCAACTTTGGTACCGCCGGTTACGCCGATTTCCGGACGCGCAGTGCTTTGGATAAAAACAGCATTAAGCTGGAAGCGGGGCGTTTTAATAATTACCGGGCAGTAGGTATGTTTAATTTATTAGGCGCAACGGCGCGGCAAAAAGGGCAAAACGCTTACCTGGCCACCGAATATTTATTCAGCAATGGCTACTTTCAATCGCCGCAGGGCTTAAACCGGTTAAATTTATTTAGCCGCTACCAGGGCGTATTCCAAAACAATACCATCCTGAGTGGCTCCTTATCGGCTTTCCGGAGTAACTGGGATGCCTCCGGCCAGATTCCGGAACGGGCAGTAACCGATGGCACCATTACCCGCTTCGGCGCGATTGATGATACCGAAGGCGGCCAAACGGCCCGCTACAATGCTAACCTGAGTTTAGATAAAACTTTTACAGATGGCAGCTACCTGAAAAACCAGGTATATTTTATTAAATATGATTTTGAGCTGTATTCTAACTTTACCTTTTTCCTGAACGACCCCGAAAACGGCGACCAAATCCGGCAAAAAGAGAAAAGGCAAATTTACGGTTACCAGGGTACTTACCAGAAAGAAGCGACTTTCCTGGGCCGCCCGCTCCGGCACGAAGTAGGTATTGGCTTGCGTTACGACGATATTAATGGTTCTGAATTATCCCGAACCCGCAACCGAAAAACAACTTTATCGGAAGTACAAAAAGGCAACACGCAGGAGCTAAATACTTTTGCCTATTTAAACCAAACCTGGGAAGTTTCTCCCCGCTTTTCCGTGAATGCTGCCTTGCGGTTTGACCGCTTATTTTTTGATTACACCAGTTTGTTAGAAGCAGATGCCAATCAGACGACTCAAAGAAGCGCCGAGAGCCGGGTTAGTCCTAAACTTAATTTTACCTACGCGGTAACGCCAGCTTTACAGTTGTATTTAAGTTCCGGCATGGGTTACCATTCCAACGACTCGCGGGTTTCGGTTTTAGCGGCCAGAAAAGAAGCCTTGCCGGCCGCCCGGGGCGCTGATTTAGGGTTGAAGTTTAAACCAGTAGAGCAGCTTTATGTAACCGCCGCCTTTTGGTTATTAGACCTGGACCAGGAATTTGTATACGTCGGCGACGAAGGCATTGTGGAACCATCGGGCAGAACCCGCCGCTACGGGTTGGATCTTTCGGCTCGCTACCAGGTTAATAAACATTTATTCCTAGATACGGATTTGAACCTGGCCCGGCCGCGGGCACGCGACGAAGCAAAAGGCAATAATTATATTCCGTTAGCACCCGCCATTACCAGCACCGGCGGGCTTAGTTACCAAACCTCCCACGGTTTTAAAGCCAACCTGCGTTACCGCTACCTGGGCCATCGCCCCGCCAACGAAGACAACAGCCTGACCGCCGAAGGTTATTTCCTGGCCGATGCGGTAGTTAGCTATACTTTAAAAAACCTGGAATTCAGATTAAGCGGTGAGAATTTATTCAACAGCAACTGGGAAGAAGCCCAATTCGAAACAGAGTCGCGGTTAAGAAATGAACCCGAGCCCGTATCAGAGATTCATTTCACCCCCGGAACGCCCTTCGCCGTAAAGGCCGGTGTTACGTTTTCTTTTTAAATATCTCTAATAATTTTACTCTGCTTAAATAAACAACCATCACTAACGCCAGCGTCCTCGCTGGGGTTGTCTTCTTCCGGCCTCTGGCCGTTATACATAGTCGTTAATGAAATATTGATTTATTCAGCGGCCAGAGGCCGGATAAAATAGACACGGGCGAGACGCCCGCGCCATACTTGCCAAAACAAACGCCGAGCCATGTAGCTGTTAGTACTGATCTAATAATTTATCTTCAGTATTTTATCTTTGCCTGATGGCCATTGAATATTATTTTGCCTGAGATAAGCGCCGGTAAGCGGCTTCATCTACCAACCATATTGCTTCGTTTTGTGGTTGAATGAGTTGGGAGGGGTATTGTTCCGGATTTCTTCTGCCTTCCAGCACCTCGTATAAAGCATCGGCTTTCTTTTCGCCGTAGGTAATAAAAACAACTTTTTTAGCCTGGTTGATTAAGGGTGCCGTTAAGGTTATCCGGTATATTTGTTTGGGCTCTAAATAATAAGCTACTACCCATTTTTCTTTTTCCTGCAACACCGCAGTACCCGGAAACAACGAGGCCGTATGCCCATCGTCGCCCATGCCTAATAAGATTAAGTCAAAACTTGGTTCTGTTTGGCCTAAGTGTTGGCGGAGCGTTTCTTCGTACTGTTGCGCAAATATTTCGGGTTCCTGTTTTCCCCACATCGGGAATATTTGGTTCTTAGGAATTGGCACGTGGTTCAGTAGCGTTTCGAGGGCCATTTTGGCGTTACTCTGCTCGTCGGTTAAAGGCACCCAGCGTTCATCTCCCCAAAATATATACGTTTGCTCCCAAGGCACCTGCTCGCGGTAAGGCGATTGCGCGAGGAACTGGTGCATTTGTATGGGCGAAGAACCACCCGTTAAAGCTACGGTAAAGCGGCCTTTTTCCTGCACGGCTTCGTTGGCAGCCTGCACAAATAAATCGGCGGCCGCCTGGCTCAGTTGCTGGGTATCTTTAAATATCTGGATCACTTGTTATGCTTGTTTGTTGCTAAATTTAAATACTTCGGGGCGTAGTAACCGACCAGGTGTGACCTTCCCGGGCAATTAAGGCTTCGGCATTTTCCGGTCCCCACATACCCGCCGGATAATTCGGAAATTCTAAAGAGGGCCGGGCTTCCCAGGTTTCCAGGATAGGCGTAATTACATCCCAGGCTACCTCTATCTGGTCGGCCCGCATAAATAAGGTAGCATCGCCTTGCATGGCATCCAGCAAAAGGGTTTCGTAAGCTTCCGGCGAATTCTTGGCGTAGGCTTTAAAATCAAACACCATTTCGGCCGGGGTAAGCGCCATTTCCAGGCCGGGCCGTTTGGCCGTGAACCGCAGGCGAATATCCATTTGCGGCTGAATATCGATGGTCAACCGGTTGGGCAGCATGTTTTCGGCTAACGACGACGGAAAAGTTTTGTGGGGCACCGGCCGAAACTGTACCGTAATGGATGAAGTTTTGTTTTGCAGACGCTTACCGGTACGCAGGTAAAAAGGTACGCCCTGCCAACGCCAGTTATCGAGGTAAAACTTAATGGCTGCGTAGGTCTCGGTATTGGAATTGGGTTTAACGCCTTCCTCTTCGCGGTAGCCCGCTACTTTTTCGCCTTCTATCCACCCGGGTCCGTATTGCCCGCGTACAGCATATTGGTTTACTTCTTCGTAGGCGAGGCGCCGGATAGCCCGCAGCACATCAACCTTCCGGTTCCGGATTTCTTCGGCCTGAAACATTACCGGCGGCTCCATGGCCACCATGCACAAAAGCTGCAGTAAGTGGTTCTGAATCATGTCGCGCAGGGCGCCGGCGCCTTCGTAATAACCGCCTCTATCTTCTACCCCCACCTGCTCGGCCACGGTTATCTGCACATAATCAATATAATTACGGTTCCAGAGGGGCTCGAATAAAGCATTGGCAAACCGGAAAGCCAGAATATTCTGCACGGTTTCTTTGCCTAAATAATGGTCTATCCGGTAAATCTGTTTTTCCTGAAAAGTTTGCGTGAGCAATTGGTTCAGGCTGCGGGCGGTAGCTAAATCTTTGCCAAAAGGCTTTTCCACTATAATGCGGTCGCAGTCTACGTTACCCGCTACATTAGCTTGCGCCAGGTTAAGGGTAACCGCCTCAATAAATTGCGGAGCTACCGATAAATAAAATAACCGGTTTGCCCGCTGCCCCCAGGCGGCATCAAACGCATTAAGCCGCTCGGCCAACTGCTGATAAGAATCGGGATTATTTATTTCGGACTGTAAATAGGTTATATTGTTTTCAAAAGCAGCCCATTTTTCGTCGGTTGGTTGGCCACTCCGCGAAAATTGCGTTAACCCATCGAACAAATGACTACGATAATCCGGATCATTAAACTTAGAGCGGCCCAGGCCAATTACCGCAAAATTATCCGGCAGCCAGTTTTCCAGAAACAAATTATAAAAAGCCGGTAATAATTTTCTTTTGGCTAAATCGCCGGTACCGCCAAAAATAACAACAACCGTGGGTACGGCTACTCTCGCTGAACTCATTGGTTTTAAATTAAAGTCTCTTTAGAAGTAGACTTAAGGTAAAAGAACTTTATAAAGGTCCGGCATTGGGGCTTTATTATCCCAATGCCGGATTAAATTACACTATTAGGAAACCGGTGGAACTGCCGGGGTCCAATCGGTATGAAAAATACCTTCCTGGTCTATCCGCTCGTAAGTATGCGCACCAAAATAATCGCGCTGCGCCTGAATTAAGTTAGTAGGCAATATTTCGCTGCGGTACGCATCAAAATAAGCCAGCGCCGACATAAGCGCCGGTACCGGAATGCCTTTGTCTACGGCTAATTTTATAGTGGTACGGGTATCGTCCTGGCGCGTTAACAAATCCTGACCAATTTGCGAATCGAGTAAGAGGCTGGGCAACGCTGGATTTTTAGCGTAAGCTTGCCGGAAATCTTCGAGGCAGGCCGCCCGGATAATACAGCCGCCGCGCCAGATTTTAGCTACTTCTTCCAGTTCCAGTTCATAATTATATTCCTGGGAAGCTATCCGGAGTTGAACCAGGCCCTGGGCATACGTAATAAGTATGGCAAAATAAAGGGTATTGCGCACTTGATCTACCCGATTCTGCTGCTCCTGCTGCTGTTTATTGGCAACACTATTACCGGCGAGTAACTGCGCGGCCTGCACCCGTTCTGCTTTATATTTAGACATATCGCGCATTACCACGGCCATATCAATGGTGGGGATAGGTACTTGCAAATCCATGGCGTTCTGCGAAGTCCACTTGCCAGTGCCTTTGGATCGGGCTTGGTCCGAAATAACATTTACCAATCGTTTACCGGTAATTTCGTCGGTTTTCTGCAGGATTTCGCCGGTTATTTGTACCAGGTAAGATTGTAATTCGGTATTGTTCCAGTCCTGGAATATTTGTTGCAGTTGATCGTCGTTCAAACCTAAACCGCGCTTCAATAAGTCATAGGTTTCGGCAATAAGCTGCATAATGCCGTACTCTATGCCGTTGTGCACCATTTTCACGTAATTACCCGCCGAGCCATTGCCCAGAAAAGCTACGCAGGGTTCGCCGTTTACCTTAGCCGCTACGGCTTCAAACACGGGCCGCAATCTTTCGTAAGCCTGCCGGTTGCCACCGGGCATCATGCTGGGGCCAAACCGGGCTCCTTTTTCGCCACCCGAAATACCCATTCCAAAAAAGTGAATGCCGGCAGCAGCCAGGGTACCTACCCGGCGGTCGGTATCGGCGAAGTAAGAATTACCGCCATCAATTACAATATCGCCGGGTTCTAGCAGGGGCAATAAACTGGCAATAACAGCATCTACGGGTTTGCCGGCCGGTACCAGCAGCATCAAAGCCCGCGGCGTGCGCAAAGCACCAATAAATTCTTCCGCCGAAGTTGTTCCTTTAACCGTCCGGCCCTGGTCGTTTTCTTTTTCCAAGGCAGCGGCTTTTACCGGGTCCAGGTCCAGGCCAATCACCGCAAAATCGTGGTCGGCCATGTTTAACAGCAGGTTGCGGCCCATTACGCCCAAACCAACTATGCCAAAATCGTATTGTGTATCGTTCATAAAATGCGCTTGCATTTGGTTTATTTATTCAAAAACTTTTGCCCGCATCAGCAGGCGGCAATTTAGTACTACTGCGTTACTGGCTTTTTTGCTCCAGGGCAATTACTTTATCTAACCGCCTTTGAAACCGTTCTTCGCCGTTATATCGCGCTGCTAAAAAAGTTTGCACCAACTCCCACTGCAGCATTGGCCCTATTACCCGGCCGCCTAAACAAAGCAAATTCATACTGTCGTGCTCTACGCCCTGGTGCGCCGAGTACGTTTCGGTAATCAGGGCAGCCCGAACACCCGCTATTTTATTAGCCGCAATAGATACCCCAACCCCACTTCCGCACACGGCAATACCGCGTTGTACCTCATTACTGGCTATTGCCCGGGCCAAAGGTAAAATAATATCCGGATAATCATCGTGGGCATCGTACTGGTAGGCGCCATAATCTTCTATTGCGTAACCGGCTTGCCGGAGCTGCTTTAGTAATTCCTGCTTTTGCTCGAACCCGGCGTGGTCGGCGGCTATTCCTATTTTCATGAGTAATAATTTATGGCTTGGATTTTTGTTAGCCTCTCCCAAAATTAAACCTTAATATTTATTATTTTATTCAGGTTTGGCTCTTAAGCCTTTTGTTTGCGGCTACCAGATTTATTGCTTTTAACGTAACGCAGACTTTCCGGCCAAAGTTAAATTATTGAAGGTACGCTTTTTAGCTGATGAAAGAAGTTAGTATAAACTTGTTTCGTTATTTCCGGGCTTTCTCGAATTAGTTTTTAAACCTGGTAAAGCTTGCCCCTTCCGCAAGAGGACTTTTGATAGTTTTGCGAGAGTTCTATATTTAATAAATAGGGGGAAGATATGTTCCTACAACCCAACACAATTTTCAAAAAAAATCAGCAGCTAAAACCCTAATGGCTTTAACTGCTGATTAGCATTTATTACGGTGATGGCAGATAACCCAAAAGGTTACCCACCATTCCACCGTTATTATCTTTCGTTTACAGGTTCTTTATTCAGCGTTTAGCTGGCTCCTAAAGCAGCGGCTAAATATTAATTAAATTAAAGCTGCTTCAGGCGCATGTTGCGATACTCTACTTTCATAGGCGGACCTACGTGTACTTGCACGCCCAACATGCCCGACATTTTGCGGTTAGCGGCATCGTTGTCGGTTACATCGCTCATTAATACGCCGTTTACGTAGTGTTGCAAGCGGTTGCCTTTTACCACCAGGTGAATTTCGTTCCAGTCTTCGCTTTTAATCTTACTCTGCAATTCTTCGGCGGCACCCAGGGTGCTGGTTACATCGGTTTTGGTCCAGGCATTACTTTTAATGCTGGCTTGCAAGGGTCCTGGTGCATCGGCGCTGTTTACCACTACTTTCTGGCCGCGGTAGGCTAACGTGGTGCGGCCCCGCTCTTCGTAATTTTGCCCGGTATAACGGTTCCGGCCATCAATATCGGCCTGGTAACCTCTCAGGGCATAGGGCACATCGGGTAAACGTTCGCTCCGGTAATTAATGCCGCTGTTGCCGGCGGCCGTAATCCGGCAATCTACTTTCAGTTCAAAATCGGCGGGCTGACCACCTTGCCAGACAATAAATGAATTTGTTTTTAAAAGCGTACTTGGGGTTATTTCGCCCACTAAATTACCATCTTCAATTCGCCAGTAGGTAGGGTCGCCTTCCCAGCCTTTCAGGGTTTTTCCGTCGAATAATTTTACAAAACCTTCTTTGTCTTTTTTCTGGTTCTGCGCTGTTACTGCGCAACTGCTAATAAAAAAAAGGACCAGCATCATGGCGGCCTGGATTGCTTTAAACTTCATTTTGTCTGTCATTATTATTTTTAGCGTAAAATTGCGGTAAATAAAACCTCGGCCTAATAAACTAAGGTTAATGAGGCTTTTAATTTATTAACCTTACTACCTGTTATCTGGCAAGGCACCTATTTGCTAATATATTATTTTAAATAGCTTTGCCTATCCTGTTGTATCCTGTTCCGGGAAAATATTGCGCAATATTCCACCAGGTGCCAGTTATCCTAATTTGCTTTTACCAGGTGTGTTAAATACTTAAATAAAGTTATTTAATGCTTTGCCCGTTGCTTTAAGATTAGGCTTGTTTACCCTGGCAGCTAACTTCAACTTGACTTCCCAACTGCCTACCCCCCAAACTTACTGTTTTCGCCACGGGTAATTTCTGCCATAACGGCTAACTAATTGAATGCCACAAATATTTGCTTAAACAAAAACTTGTTTTTAAATTTTGTAAATATTTTTTCAAAATTTATTTACCTGCAAGCTTAGTATTTGAATATTTTATAACCAATTAATAATTACAAAATATTACCGCTATTAAGCAGGATAGAACAGGATGCAAAGTATTAAACAGCTAGCTATTTTAGGAAATATTTTACAAATTAACCAAACACTACGCCTATGTAAATACTGCCTGCCAATAAGTTTATAGTCTTCAATAATTACCGCGGAAATTACCCACTTATATATATCCACCTTTAATTAAAATCCAACAAACTTTATGAAGAACAAACTACTCCAAAAGACGAGGTATTGGTACATACTTCCTCTAGTTCTATTACTCCTGGCAACGGGCGCCCACGCCCAAAACGGCAACATTAAGGGCAAAGTAACCGATGAGCAAGGCGCTGGCTTACCCGGTGTAACCGTGCTATTAAAAGGTACTACCAATGGTACTGCCACCGATGGTACCGGTAATTATTCCTTAAATGTACCCGGTGGCTCCGGTACTTTAGTTGTTTCTTTTATTGGTTACCAAACCAAAGAAGTAGCCATTAACAACCAATCTACTATTAATATTACCCTGGCACCGGATGCTAAAGCCTTAGAAGAAGTAGTAGTGGTGGGTTACGGAAGTCAGCTTAAAAAAGAAGTAACCGGGGCGGTGCAAACTGTAAGCGCCAAAGAAATAAAAGACATTCCGGTATCGCAGATTACGCAAAAATTGCAAGGCCGGGTAGCCGGCGTACAAATTAACCAAGCTACCGGTAAACCTGGCCAAGGCATGTCGGTGCGTATCCGGGGGCAGTTATCGGTTAGTGGCGGCAGCGATCCCTTGTATGTGGTTGATGGCTTCCCGATTACCGGTGGTATTGGCGCCCTTAACCCCGACGAGATAGAAGATATTTCTATTCTGAAAGATGCGGCCTCTACGGCTTTGTACGGTTCCAGAGCAGCCAACGGGGTAGTTTTAATTACCACCAAAAGAGGCAAAATGGGCCAGACCAACGTTAGTGTTAGTGCCTTTGGTGGTGTACAGCAAGTACCCGAAAAAGGCCGTATCGACATGCTGGATGCGGTGGAATTTGCCACGTTTAAAAAAGAATATTACGAAGCAGAAGGCAAACCTGTACCCGAAGTTTTCCAGAACCCCGCGCAGTACGAAGGCAAAAACAACGACTGGTACGATGCTTTGTTAAGAACAGCCCCTATTCAGAGCTATAACTTAACGGTTACCTCTAACAAAGACCGGGTAAACACCGCTTTGGTATTGGGTGTTTTCGAGCAGCAAGGCGTGGTGCTGAATAATAAATACCAACGGTTTTCGGGCCGTTTAAATACTGATTATACCGTATCGGATAAAGTAAAAGTAGGATTAAATATTGCGCCTTCTTATATTTTTGATAATACGCCCCGCACCGACGGCGACCGTGGTACCGGTATTTTATTTAATGCCCTGCATACCTGGCCTATTATGCCTATTTACGACGCCAACGGCGAGTTAACCAAGTCTAATACCCTGCCAGCTAATACCGGTAATATTTACACCTACCCTAACTGGGTACGGGCTGCCGAAGAGCTGGTAAACGAAAACAAAATAACCAACCTGCTTTCCAACGCTTATTTAGAATACCGGCCTATTAAAGATTTGGTACTCAAATCAACTATTAATATTGAGCTGTATAATAATAAGTTTTTCTTCTTTAACCCGTCTACGGCTACCAGCAGCATTAACGTAACCATTCCTACTACAGCGGTATCTATCCGGGAAAATTTCTCTAACACTACCTGGCTGAACGAAAACCTAGCTACCTATTCCAAGACCTTCAACGAAGACCATAATTTTGAATTGCTGGGTGGTTTTACCAACCAACGGTTCCGGACAGACCGCACCCGTATTCAGGCCGATACCTACGCCGACGACCGGCTACCAACCGTACAAGGCGGACTTAACATAAACCGGGGCGGTACTAACAGCGGCGTAGATGAATGGGCACTAACCTCGCTTTTATCGCGGCTTACTTATAACTACAAAGGCAAATATTTATTTACCGCCTCTATCCGGAGCGATGGTTCTTCCCGCTTTGGTTCCAATAACCGTTGGGGTACTTTCCCGTCGGCTTCGGTGGGCTGGGTAGTTTCCGACGAAAACTTTATGCAGAATTTCAGCAAGTTAAATTTTGCTAAACTGCGGGCCAGCTACGGGGTAACCGGTAACAACAATATTGGTAACTATACCCAATATGCTTTGGTTAACAATACCATAAATGCTGCTTTTGGAGGCAATGTAGTACCGGGCGCCGCCGTAACTTCTTTAGCCAACAGTAACTTAGGCTGGGAAACTACCAAGCAGTTCGACATAGGTATGGACTTAGGTTTGTTCGAAGACCGCGTTCAGTTTATGTATGATTATTACAACAAAACCACTACCAACCTGCTTTACAGCGTGCAGGTGCCGCAGGAAGCCGGCTTTGGTAACTTCAACGATAATATTGGCGAAATTAATTTCTGGGGCCACGAATTTGCTG
The DNA here is from genome assembly GCF_008629685.1 of Adhaeribacter rhizoryzae. Lineage (GTDB taxonomy): Bacteria > Bacteroidota > Bacteroidia > Cytophagales > Hymenobacteraceae > Adhaeribacter > Adhaeribacter rhizoryzae. Next base: position 56,326 of record NZ_VWSF01000018.1, read on the forward strand.
TAACCAGCCGCAACACCGAGGGCAAACTAAAATGGACCACCAATGCCAATATTTCTTTTAACCGGAACAAAGTAGTAGCCCTGGCCGAAGGCATTAACCGGGTTTACGGCACTTACCATATAACCAGAGTAGGTGAGCCGTTTGGCCAATTTTATGGCCTGATTAAAGAAGGTCTTTACATGAACGAAGAAGACCTCAGAACCTCTCCGCAAGTGCCGGGCCGGTCTACGGTAGGTAGTATAAAACTGCGCGATGTAAACGGCGATGGCATTATTACCAACGGTGGCGACCAAGACGACCGGACCATTATTGGTAACCCGTTTCCGGATTTCACTTACGGCATTACCAACAACCTGAGCTACGGTAAGTTCGATTTTAGCATTGTGGGCTCCGGTGCTCATGGCAATGAGCTTTTGGTACGCCACTTATACAGCACCGCAAACTTAGATGGGGTATTTAACATGGTAGATGCCGTAAAATACCGCTTCCGTTCACCTGAAAACCCAGGCAAAGGCAAGTTTGGTACTACTGTAGGCGGTGGTAACGTAACTGGTATTGAGCGCGACTGGATGAGCACGCACTTTTTAGAAGATGCCTCTTACTTTACCATTAAAAATATTACTCTGGGTTACACCTTTGGCGCCGTTAACCGGTTCTTTAAATCGGCCCGTATTTATGGCTCGGTACAGCAGGCTTATGTATTTACCAAATATACCGGCGGTCCTAACCCCGAAACCAGTGGTAACACCGCCGGTAACGGCGATGGCGGTAACCTGAGCCAAGGCATCGACCTTTCGAACTACCCCGTTCCGCGCACCTTTACTTTGGGTGTAAACGTGAATTTTTAAGCAGGTAGTAGGTAATTAAAATATATCATTAAATTCTTGTTAAGATATAAAATGAAAAAATCATATATAATAACCCTTCTTTTAAGCTGTGGCCTGTTAGGGAGTTGTGGCGACGACTTTTTATCTATCGTGCCGGAAACCCAGTTAAGCTCGGCCACCTTTTTCACCAAAGAAGCCGATTTTCAGCAAGCTGTTAATGCTGCGTATGTACCTTTAAGAACCATTACCAACAACAGTGGTACGGCGGGGGGCGCCTGGATTTTAGGTGAACAGCACTCCGACAATACTTATTACGTACGTAATCCGCTTTTTGGCGCAACCGAGCAGGAAGAAGACGTGGCTGATTTTGCGTTGCCCGAAGCCAATGGGGTTACCTCTAATGAGCACGTGCGCGAGCAATACCGGCAAGATTATTTAATTATTGCCCGTACTAACCAGATTTTAGATTTAATAGATAAGGTAGAATTTGGCGCCGACTCCAAGAACAATATTAAAGGACAAGCTTTGTTTCTGCGGGCTTACGCTTATTTTGAGTTGGTTCGTTATTTTGGCAAAGTTCCGTTACACTTAACGCCGGTTACCAATCGTTCCGAAGCCGCTTTACCTTTATCTGAGGAAGCGGACATCTACAATCAAATAATAAAGGATGTATCAGAAGCGATTCCGTTGTTGCCGCTAAAATCTAAACAAGAAGCCGGCCGCGTTACTTCCGGAGCCGCCAGAATGTTACTGGCCAATGTGTATATTGTACAGAAAAAATGGGCCGAAGCCGAGAAACTGCTGAAAGAAATTGTAGCCAGCAACGAGTATAGTTTAATTCAGAACTATGAAAACGTTTTCTCTACTTCTACCGGCAACAAAAATAACCAAGAGTCAGTTTTCGAAGTGCAGTTCCTGGAAGGTTCAGCAGGCTTAAGTGGTAACTTCCTGTATCATTTTATTCCGCGCGATATTACAGCGGCCGAAATTGTAACCATTACGGGTACCACTAATCCGCAACCGCTTAGCGGCGAAGGTTATAATATTCCTACGCCAGATATTATTGCGGCCTACGAACCCGGCGACCTCCGGAAAGATGCTTCTATTGCTTATATTACCTTAAGCAACAGCTCCCGTCTAAATAAAACCTATCCGTACATTAAGAAATATGCCAAACCGCATGCGCTTAATAACAACCATGGCATGAACTGGCCGGTTTACCGTTATTCCGAAGTATTATTATTTTTAGCCGAAGCCCTGAACGAACAAGGTAAATCTGGTGAAGCAGCCACCTTCCTGAACCAAGTGCGTAAACGGGCTGGCTTGGGAGAGGCATCCGGCGACTTGCGCGAAGCTATTTACAAAGAAAGACGCGTAGAACTAGCCTTCGAAAACAAACGCTGGTTTGACTTAGTACGCACCGGCCGGGCCATAGACGTAATTACGGCTTACGGCAACCGCATAAAAGCTAACCCACAGGCTTATTATTACCCAGAAGGTAGAACGCCACGTCCTCACGCTTTTAGTAATATTAAGGTGTTTTATCCGCTGCCAGCCGATGAAGCTGCTTTAAGTCCACATTTCTAATATTTTAATCAGCCGTTTTCTGATAAAACAGAAGTGGTAAAGCACGCCAACAGAAAGGTAATAATCCTGTCTGTTGGTGTGCTTACTTAATGTTTAAACAGGTACCAAAGTATTTCATTACTGCTTCCAGGGTAAAAATTTTGTATTTATTAGCAAAAACAGGTTTTATTTATTTACTTACTTTGGCCTAAATAATAGCAGGCAGCAGGGCAGGTAACAGTTTTTTAGATTAATATTTATTTTCTTAAACATTTAATTAAGCACAAACAACAGTTTTGACACCACCAAACTGGCAACATAAAATATCAAACCCAGCCCAACTCGGCGGCATCGAAACCTCGGTGCTCGACAACGGCGCTGGCCGCGGCACCCGCATTGCTTGGATAAACACCGGCACCGGCTTACGCTACAAAGTAGTACTGGATAGAGCCATGGATATTGCCGATGCCTTTTATAACCAGCACAGTTTAGCCTGGCTCAGCCACGGCGGCGTAACCCCACCGCAACCTTTATCAGACAAAGGCATTGCCTGGCTCCGCACCTTTAGCGGCGGCCTAATTACCACCTGCGGGCTTTCGCACGTGGGCGGCCCCGAAACCGATGGATTTGGCGAACGCGGCCTGCACGGGCAAATCAGTAATATTCCGGCCGAAATAGAATCAATTATCCAACCCGACCCACTTACGGGCAATCTGGCCATGAGCATTACCGGGCGCATGCGCGAAACGCAGGTACTCGGCCCCAGCTTAGAACTAAAACGTACCATATCCGGCACCCTCGGCCAACCAATAATAAAAATTCAGGACGAAGTAATAAACCGCGGCAATACGCCTGCACCGCACATGCTGCTGTACCATTGCAATTTTGGCTGGCCCTTGGTTGATGAAAACACCCAAATAATCTGGCAAGGCAACTGGATTTCGCGCGACGCGCCCAACAACAAAATATTCCGCGAAGGCAATAATTTTAAGCAATGCCTCGCCCCCACCGACGAACACAACGGCTCCGGCGAAGAAGCCGCTTTTATAGATATTACCCCCGATGCCAATGGCAACTGCACCTGCGGTTTGTACAACGCCCAACTTGGTTTTGCCTTAGCCTTGCGGTTCCCGAAGTCGCAATTGCCCTGGCTTACCAACTGGCAGCACTTTGGTAAAAACGAATACGTAACCGGCCTGGAACCCGGCACCAACACGCCCATTGGTCAGGCCAAAGCCCGGGCGCAAAACCAGTTGATAATGCTGGCACCCGGCGAAACCCGAAAATATAACCTGGAGATAGAAATATTAACCGAAGAATTATCCATCAGCAATTTTTTAAATAACACCACAATAGAGAACTAAGAAGTATATTTTTTATGGAAACAATGGAAAAAGTAAGTTTAGCGGGGAAGGCTTTAGAGCAGGGAAAAGGCATTTTGCGTTTGGCACCAACCTGGGTACCCCGCTCTTTTTGTGTGCCTGGTCGCAGAATAAAATTACACCCGGATGATTATTATGTACTGGGCGGCGAGCGCGGCGGCATAGATGAGCGTTGGTTATCTTCTACCACCCCGGCTAAAAATGGCCCCTTAACCGGCGAAAACGAAGGTTTAAGCGCAGTGGTATTTAACGATGGCAACTCGGAGCAGCAATTCTTACTAAAAGATGCCATAGACGAATTAAAAGGCGAAATAATCGGCGACCGCTTGTGGAACGAATACGGCGCCTGGCCCATGTATTCCAAGTTCTTCGACAACATGGGGCCGCTGCCGCACCACATTCACCACAGCGATGAATACGCCGCCATGGTGGGCCAGTTAGGCAAACCCGAAGCTTATTATTTTCCGCCGCAATTAAATAACCACGGCGGCGACTTCCCTTATACTTTCTTCGGCATTGCGCCCGGTACCACCAAAGAGCAGATTAAAGAATGCTTGCAAAACTTTACCAAAGGCGATAATAAAATAACTAATTTTTCTTCGGCTTACCGCCTGGAGCCGGGCACCGGTTGGGATGTGCCCCCCGGAATATTGCATGCTCCCGGCAGCTTGTGTACTTACGAGCCCCAGAAAGCTTCCGATATATTTGCTATGTACCAATCGTTGGTAAACGAAGCCATTATTCCGGAAGAATTATTGTGGAACGGTACGCCCGAAGACCGCAAAGGCGATTACGACCTGTTGGTAGAAGTAATTGACTGGGAAGCGAACGTTGACCCGCATTTTATGCAAAATCATTTTATGCGGCCTAAACCGGTAAAGGCATTAGAAGAAATGCAAGCCGAAGGCTACATTGAAAACTGGATTTGCTACAAGAACGAGGCTTACAGCGCCAAAGAATTAACCGTACTGCCGGGCCAAACGGTAACCATAAAGGACGGTGGTGCTTACGGTTTAATTATGATGCAGGGTCACGGCAAAATGGGCGTTTGGGATATTGAAACCCCAGCCTTAATCCGTTACGGCCAATTAACCAACGACGAGTTTTTTGTAAGCGAGAAAGCGGCCATGGAAGGCGTTACCATTGTAAATTATTCCACTACCGACCCCATTGTAATGCTGAAACACTTTGGCCCGAACAACCCGGATTTGGTTCTGTAATCTAATAAACCTTTGCTTTGATAAAATGATTATTTTAGATTAAAGCAGCCCACACCTGTCATTCAGGAGGAACCTATTTAGCAGGTTGCCAAAAAGTTTTCTCCTGAATGACAGGTGTGGGTTCCAAAAACCTAATCTTGTCTTATAACTTTAAACTTATAACTTTTAACTCAATAAAATCCACCGCATATGACCAATAATAATTATCCAAAATTGCACAATGCCACCTGGCCGGGCCTGGTAGGCAAAGGCGATGGCTCTGAGCCCGTAATTCCGTTTGACACCATGCTGGAAATGACCGCTGCTGCCGAAGTAGACGGTATAAAGTTCGATGGCATTGATATTGGCCTGATGGACCCGCACATTAATATTGACAGCAGCGACGATGATATTAAGCGCCTGGCCGATAAAGTAGGCAACCTGAATCTGAATATTGGCAGCATGGTAGCGCCTATTTGGGGCGGTCCGGCTATGGGCAGCCAGGCAGAACGCGCTAGTTTCGTAGAAATGGTGCGTAAATCCTGCCATTTCGGTCAGAAATTACGCGACCTGGGCGTGCGGCCTTACGGTGTTATCCGCATCGATTCGGCCAGTTCGCCGCAAAGCTGGGCCGTTGACCCGGTTAATAACTCAAAACTCATTGTCCAAACTTTTCAGGAAGCCTGCGATGTAGCCGCCGATTTTGGCGAGAAATTAGCCGCCGAAGGCGAAATCTGCTGGGCCGGCATGCACAGTTGGCGGGCCATGATTCAAACCTTAGAAGCCGTAGACCGGCCTAACATGGGTTTCCAGGCCGATATGGCGCATACCCTGTTGTACCTGATGGGTTACAACAGCCCCGAAGACCGGATATTACCCGAAAACTACGACTGGAGCGACCGGGCACCTTTAACCGCCGGTCTGAAGCAACTTACCGCTGCCTTGCGCCCCTGGACTATCGACTTCCACGTAGCCCAGAACGATGGCACCGTATTCGGCTCCGGCTCACACGATAAAACTGGTCGCCATTGCCAAGCCCTCGACCCGAACGGTAAATTAAATATTGTAGAAGATGCCGGCCACTGGCTGCGCGACGAAAACGGCGAACTGACCAAAGCTTTCCAGCATATTTGCTGGGATGGCTGTATGTTCCCGAACCAGGTAATGAATAACCAGCAAACCTGGAACGATATTCTGGCTACCATGATAAAAGTACGGGAAGCGCACGGCTGGCAAGCACCGGTAAATGTAAATGCAGAATCTTTAATAAGATAATTAAGTATGACCGCAAAAAAAGAATTAAGAATAGGATTAATTGGCGGCGGTTTCATGGGCCGCACCCACTCTAATGGTTACAAGCGCGTAAGCGATTTTTTTCCGGAACTAGCTTATAAGCCCGTATTAAAAGCCGTTTGTACGCGCAACGCCGATAAAGTACGGGCTTTTGCCGAGCAATGGGGCTACGAGTCTTACGAAACCGACTGGCGCGCCGTTATTGCCCGCGACGATATTGATGCGATTGATATTTGTACACCCAACGATACCCACGCCGAGATTGCCATTGCGGCAGCCGCAGCCGGTAAAATGATTCTGTGCGAAAAGCCTTTGTCCAGGACTTTGGCCGAAGGTCAGCAAATGGTGGATGCCATTGAAAAAGCCGGCGTTCCTAATACCGTTTGGTATAACTATCGTCGTTTGCCGGCGGTTTCTTTAGCCAAGCAAATTATTGATTCGGGTAAACTGGGCCGGATTTTCCATTACCGGGCTAACTTTTTGCAGGACTGGACCATTAGCGCCGAAGTACCACAGGGTGGCGCCGGCACCTGGCGTTTGGACGTTGAAGCCGCTGGTTCAGGTGTTACCGGTGATTTATTGGCGCATTGCATCGATACGGCCATGTGGCTGAACGGCGGCATTACCGATGTCTCGGCGATGACCGAAACTTTTGTAAAAGAACGTACCCACGCGGTTACCGGTCAGAAACAAAAAGTAGGCATCGATGATGCCTGTATTTTCCATTGCCATTTCGAGAACGGCTCGTTGGGCCTTTTTGAATCTACCCGTTATGCCCGCGGCCACAAAGCACTGTATACTTTTGAAATTAACGGCGAACATGCTTCCATCCGTTGGGATTTGCACGACTTAAACCGCCTGGAATATTTCGATCACCGCGACGAATCGATTGTACGCGGCTGGCGCTCTATCCACGTTACCGACGGCGACCAACCTTACATGGATAAATGGTGGGTACCCGGTTTGGGTATTGGTTACGAACACAGCTTCGTGCACCAGGTAGCCGACTTCCTGAAGAGTTTAGAAACCGGCGAGCCTTGCTCGCCTACTTTCCAGGAATCTTTAGAAACCCAGAAAGTTTGCGAAGCCGTGTTGGAATCGGCTGCTACCAGAAGCTGGAAAGATACCGGCGTAACCAGCCAGGCTAACCTGCAAAATCAGGAAGTGGGCGCTGCCGCTGTGTAATCAGTTTAACTAAAAGTAAAAAATAGCAGCTTGGCTAAGCTGAACTGCTATTACCAATTAACGGGGCTGTTGAATACAGGAGGACCAAAAGGCTTTTCCTTTTTCAACAGCCCTTTTTACAAATATTGTTTATTCCTACTTATTCCACCACGCTATGCTATCCTTCTTACAACCGCTATTTCTATTACCGCTAGTTTTTTTATCGGCAAACCCACCGGAAGAAAAACCAGGAGCCGTTAAATTCCGGAAACAATTTATTTCGGCCGAAAGCTTTGAATCGGTGGGGGTATTTGATGTAAACGGCGATAAAGTACCGGATTTGGTTTCGGGTTGCTTTTGGTACGAAGGACCGGGCTACAGCAAACGCCATTTCATTACCGATGCAAAACGATTCGGTGAATATTACGACGATTTTGCGACCATACCCATGGATTTAAACGGCGACGGCAAGCTGGACTTTGTAACCGGCGGCTGGTTTGGCGAATCGCTTCGGTGGTACCAAAACTCCGGCAACGATAAACCCTGGCCCGAACAAATAATTGCCAAAACCGGCAATATTGAAACCGTACGGGCCTGGGATGTAGACGGCGATGGCAACTTAGAGCTAGTACCTAACACGCCCGGCAAACCGCTGGCCTTTTTTAAGGTTAAACCCGGCACCAACAGCGAACCTGTTTTTACCCGCACCGAAGTAGCTAAAACCCACGAACACGGTTTAGGCTTTGGCGACATTAATGACGATGGCCGCGGCGATTTTATTATCACTAATGGCTGGCTCGAAGGGCCTAAAAATCCGCTAACTGACTCCTGGATTATGCACTCGGAATTCTCCATCAGCCACGCCAGCGTGCCAATTATAGTAACTGATGTAAATAAAGACGGGCTCCCCGATCTGATTGCCGGCAAAGGCCACGATTACGGTTTATTTTGGTTTGAGCAACGCAAAGACCGTAAAGGCAAACGTACCTGGCACCAACACCCCATCGACCTGAACAACTCACAATTTCACGAAATGCAATGGGTAGATATTACCGGCGACGGCCAACCCGAACTTATTACCGGCAAGCGTTACCGCGCCCACAACGGCAAAGACCCCGGTGCCGATGATAATCTGGGCTTGTATTACTATACCTGGAACGGCGAAAGCTTCACCAAAAATGTAATCAGCTACGGCCCACTGGGTGAAGGTGTAGGCACCGGCATATTTTTCAGCATAGCCGATTTACGCGGTACCGGTCGCAAAGACATTATTGTAGCCGGCAAGCAGGGGTTGTATGTTTTTTATAATGAGGGGTAAATAGAATTCATAGGGCTACACCCTATGCTAAGATATTTCGCCCTTTCAGGGCTAGCATGGCAATCAACAAGAGCAATATTTAAAATATTTGTTATTTACAGTAATGAACATTCCTGCTATTGGCTACAGTAGCTTACCGCAATCTAGTATATTCCGCACAGCCCTGAAAGGGCGAAATATCCTAGCGTAGGGTGTAGCCCTATGACTACGACAAAAATTAAGCATTGTAAAAGCCCTGAATGGGCGAAATATTCTGGTTAGAACTAATCAAGTATGGGGCAATCACTGGTAAAGAACTACATTCATCTAGTATTCAGTACCAAGCACCGGGAACCGCTTATACACCCACCTGTAGAAGCAGAACTGCATCAATACTTAGGCGGCATCTGTAACAATTTAGAATGCCTACTCATTAAGGTAGGCGGTTATACCGACCATATTCATATTTTGTGCTTGCTCTCGAAGAAAATAGCTTTGGTTAAGTTGGTGGAAGAAGTAAAGTCGCATTCTTCTAAATGGATAAAAGCTAAAGGAGAGGATTATGCAAATTTTTACTGGCAGGATGGTTATGGTGCTTTCTCTATTAATCCCAGCGAAGTTGATGCGGTAGCGACATATATTTCTAACCAAAAAGAACATCACCAAAATAAAACTTTTCAGGAAGAGTATCGAGCATTCCTAAGGAAATACCAGGTTGCGTACGACGAGCGTTATGTGTGGGATTAAATATTTCGCCCTTTCCATAACACAGGGCTGCACCCTGTGCTGGTGTATACCGCCCATTCAGGGCTACAGAGGCACAAAGCCAATTGCTACTTACTTCAACAAGCCTAAACAAAAGAACGCTAACCGGGTAACCAGTTAGCGTTCTTTTGTTTAAATATTCTTAATCAGTTTTAATCTGATTGGTGGTACGAACTTACTTTTTAGTGGTGTTCGTCGTGTTGGTTGAACCAGTTGAATTTTGTGCCAGGAACACTTTATGCTCTTTGTTACCGCCAGCCATCAGGTAAGCCATTAAATCTTTCAGTTCTTCTTCGTTTAACCGGTTAATCATGCCCGGCATCATAATAGAAACGTTAGAGATTTTGGTATTTACTACGTCTTTTTTCGGAACCTCGCGAAGTTGTTCTGGGGCAAATGGGTTCTGCGATACCATATACTTATCGTTATCTTCATTAATGAGGCGACCTACTACCGAGCTGCCGTCTTTTAAAGTAAAGATAGTAGCAGCATACTGATCCGAAACAACTTTGCTTGGGTGAATAATGGATTCGAGCATGTCTTTGGCCGAGAAGCGGGTACCTAACTGGGTTAAATCCGGGCCAACATTGCTGCCTTCGCCGCGCATATTGTGGCAGGAAATACAACGAGTGGCCGCAAACATGGCTTTACCCTGCTCAAAATTACGGTTAGCTAATCCGGATTCTACCAAAGGTAAGGCAGCTTCCATGGTCCACTGGCGGCCGGGGCCTTTGGGGTTAGGGGCGTTATTAGCCAGGTCATTACCATTACTGCTCAGCATTCCTTCACCCGACAGGGTTTTATAATATTCCAGTTTATCCTGGGGTACATTGGCCAGCGCCATTTGCCGCGATTTGTTAATAAAGCCTACGTAGCTTAAGCCACCTTTGTAGTTAAAGGCATTCTTGATCCAGGCAAAATATTTCTCGTAAAGCTCGGGGGTCCAGCCGGTTTTAGCACCGCCTAAAACGGTGGCATAATACATTTGTTGGGCAGGTGGTGCTTTGGCCAGCATATTGGCAATATCAAGACCATACTGCGGGTTGCGCAAAATTAAATCCGAAGAAGCCGAGAAAGTTTTCTGGTAAGAAGCATCGTCTTTGGCAGTAGCCATTAAGGCCAGCGTTTTCTGCACGGCAGTTGGTGCGCCCAGGTAAACGAGTACTTTGCTTAAATCGCGGTTTAAATTATTTGTAGAAGCCGGAAATTTACTATCCAGGTAAGCAATTACTTGGTTCTTTACAGCCGCATCCGGCTGACCCATACGTGCAATTACCAACTCGAAAGCCCTAATCAGGTCGATCTGCTGCGATTCTGATAACTGATCGTACTTAATATTATTAACCATAGTGGTTAGCAGTTGGTCGCGAACGCCCTGGTCGCCGTGCCGGGCTAAAGCAATGCTGGCCTGGGTTAAAGTAATGGGATCTTTCTCCTGCAATACGCGGTTCTGCCATTGGCTTACGGGTTGGTGTTCTACGGCAATCCGGGCGGCATAACGCACAAACCGGTCTTCGTGGTTCAAATATGGCCAGGCAAAGTCTACGCCGCCCGCTTTGGCTGGTGTAGCATGATACTCTTCCAGTTGTTTCCGGATTTTCTGCGCCTTTTTTACATCTTTCGGAAATTTAACCGAAGCTAATTTACCGTTGCTCAGGTTATTGTTGCCGTAAGTTACCCGGTAAAGATCAGATTCCAGGCGACGACCACCAGTCAGGAAATAAAGCGCGCCATCCGGGCCAATAACCCCATCGGTTAAAGGTAACGGCGAACCCGAGATAAATTCTTCGGCATCGGCCGTGTAAGTAGACCCTTCTGGTTTCAGGTGTACCGCGTAAATAATACCAAAGCTCCAGTCGAAAGCGTATAATGCCCGGCGATATTTTTCGGGGAAACGGGCATTTTTGCCGTGAATCAGGTTAGTAGGTGAGCCCTGCCCAATATTTATAGCCGGCGGTAAATTATCCGGAAAATTCGGCGACCATTTGCTGTTACCGGTACGCCAGCCTAATTCGCTGCCGCTGGTTACGTGGTTAATGCGGGTAGGCCGGTACCAGGGCATGCCAAAGTCCCATTCCATATCGGCATCATAGGCAAAAAGTTCGCCATCTTCGTTAAAAGCCATGTCAAAAGCATTCCGGTAGCCGGCGCTTATCAGTTCCCAGTTAGTACCTGCCGGATCAATTTTGGCAATCCAGCCACCAGGTGCCATGCGGTCGTTGGCATGGCCGCGCGGGTCTTTAATTAACGGAAACAGGTTGTCTTCTTTCCAAACTTTAGGCAACCGGTAGGCATTCATTTCCGGTACGTCGGTATGGTTACCGGCTATTACATAAAGCGATTTTTGGTCGGGCGATAATAAAATACTGTGCGGACCGTGCTCGCCTTCGCCTTTTAATTGTTTTATTAAGGTTACTTTATCAAACTGATCGTCGGCGTTGGTATCTTCTAACCGGTAAAGGCCGCTAGTTTTGCTAAACTCTTCGTTGCCCCGGTGGTTTACCATTACATACAGGCTGTTAAAAGCGTACAAAAGCCCTTGGGCATAACCCATACCAACTTTCGGTCGGCCATCGGCCGTAGTAGATGTACCTTCTACCGGAATATTCAATTTTTCTATGGTTGGCTTTCCGCCACCGGAACCTACTGCCGGCAGTTGCACCCGGTACAAAGCGCCGTACTGGTCAGAGGTAATCATGCGGCCTTTATCGTCGAAGGTCATGGCTACCCAAGAGCCCTGCTTATTTTCCGATGGGCTGTAAAGGTGTTCGGCCCGGAAGCCGGCCGGTAATTTTAGTTTTGCTACTTTAGGGTCTAATGATTGCGCTGCCTGGGCATCAGCGGCTGTTTCCTGGACGTTGTTAATATTCCCCTCTTTTGCGTTACGACAGGAATTCGCAAAAAACAGCGATACTGACAACGACAGGACCACTATTAATGGTGATTTGTTCCGATTCATACTGATTTATAAGTTTGTTTATTTTAAATGTGGTGGATATTTAAATTTAGCTGTATCTGTGGTTTAGTTAGTTTACAAATTTTAAGTAGCACAGTTAAATAATCTCTTAAGATAAAAAAGATAATTAGCATCCCTATCCTGTTGTGTCCTGCCCACTTAAATTAGGTGCAGATTTACAGTTAAATAACGCTGAAAAATCATTCTGTTAATAAATATCTAAAACCAAAAACTTAAGGTTTTGCGGCTAGGGCTAACATTGTTTGGTAGTTGATAAAACCTTAAATGCTTTAAGTGCTTTGCTCCGATTAATTAAATATAACCTAAAACCCAACTAAACAGAACTATATTTCCTGAATTTTTATCTGGTTTAATTTTAGGTTAACACGAATAATTTAAACTGTTTTAGCAAAATATTTACTTTTTTTAGGTCCAGAATCCCGACTGTTTTTTTAGATTACCAGCTATTAAGGTTTACAGCATATATTTATTCTTAAAGTTTTTCATGAGTTTAAAGCAGCATTATATTCTGGAAGTACAAAACCTTTCCAAAAACTTTTCGGGGGTTAAAGCCTTGGATCAGGTGCAGCTTAAAATCCGGGAAGGCGAAGTACACGCCTTAATGGGCGAAAATGGCGCCGGAAAATCTACCTTAATGAAAATTCTGGCCGGTATGCTTACGCCGGATAGCGGTGAAATATTTTTTGAAGGCAACGCGCTGCACAGCCACCGGGATTTAAAAATATTAAGTGCCGGTATTGCCATGATTCACCAGGAAATGCTGCTGGTACCGGAGCTAACCGTGGCGCAAAATATATTTTTGGGTAAAGAAATCCGGAGAGGAAAAACCTGGTGGCTCGATGACCGAAGTTTAAACCAGAAGGCAACCGAACTGCTGGCCCAGGTAGGCATAGCGCTGGATGCCCGTACGCCCATGAAAAACCTGAGTGTGGCGGAGATGCAGATGGTAGAAATAGTAAAAGCTATTTCAAAAAATGCCAAAATCATTATTATGGATGAGCCCACCTCCGCCATATCGGACAAAGAAGTAAAATCGCTGTTTAATATTATCTCGGATTTAAAAGCCCGGGGCGTAGCTATTATTTATATCTCGCATAAAATGGACGAAATATTCCGGATAGCCGATACTATTACGGTTTTGCGCGATGGCAAATATATCCAGACCAAACCGGCCGCCGAGCTAAACCAGGATTCTTTAATCTCCCTGATGGTGGGCCGCGAGCTAGATACTATGTTTCCGGAGCACACCGAAGCGAAGGGGAATATATTGTTATCGGTGCAAGGGTTGGGCCGGCAAGGCAAATTTTCGGATATTAATTTTGAGGTGAGCGCCGGCGAAGTACTAGGCATTGCTGGCTTAATGGGTGCCGGTCGCACCGAAATTGCCCGCGCCATTAACGGTTTAGATGCGCCCGACACCGGCAATATTTATATTAAAGGCCAGAAGACAAAAATTAATTCGCCGCAGGATGCCATTAAAAACCGAATTGGGTACGTGAGCGAAGACCGCAAAGAAGTTGGGCTGGTGCTGGGCATGTCGGTGAAAGAAAATATTACCCTGGCCAGTATAAAAAAGCACAAACGCGGGCTTTTTGTAGATGATGCCAGCGAACGCACTGCTGTTGCCAACATGATAGAAGCGCTGCGTATTAAAACGCCGCACCCCGATCAGCCGGTTAAGAACTTAAGCGGCGGTAATCAGCAAAAAGTGGCAATTGCCAAGGTTTTACTATCCTCCCCCGAAATTATTATCCTAGACGAGCCTACCCGCGGCATAGACGTAGGGGCCAAATTCGAAATATATAAACTAGTAAAAGACCTGGCCGCCCAGGGCCTGGCTATTATTATGATTTCATCGGAGTTACCGGAAATATTAGGCATGAGCGACCGGATTCTGGTGATGGCCGAAGGCAAACAAACGGCTACCTTACAAAAAGCAGAAGCCACCCAGGAATTAATAATGCAGTACGCCATGCCGCAATAGCGCTTTATCTCAAAATATTCACCACATGAAAGACACTATTCCCAACCTTACGCAAAACGGACCGAAAATTAATTTAAATATTGGCAAATACGGCCTTCTGGTGGCGCTCCTGCTATTGTGCACCGCCTTAACCATTATTACTCCTAAGTTTTTAACCCTGCCCAATATTATGATTATTGTTACGCAGGTTACCATTAATGCGCTACTGGCTTTTGGCGTTACCTTTATAATTATTACGGGCGGCATTGATCTTTCAGTAGGTTCGGTAGTGGCAGTTACAAGCGTAGCAACGGCCACCTTTGCCCGCGCCGATAATTACCCGCTGGTAGTACCGCTGGCAATGGGTTTACTCGTGGGTCTGGGTTTTGGGGCACTAAACGGCCTAGCTATTACCAAAGGCAAAGTGCCACCCTTTATTGTTACCTTAGGCACCATGACTATTGGCCGGGGCCTCGCCCTGATTCTGAGCAAAGGCCGCCCTATTTCTAATTTATCGGATAGTTTTAATTACATTGGCAGTGGCAGTTTATTGGGTATTCCGCTGCCTATCTTAATATTAATTGTTGTTTTTATCGTCTGTACGCTACTCTTAAGAAAAACGGTTATGGGCCGGTACGTGTATGCCGTAGGCGGTAACGAACAGGCAGCCCGCGCGTCGGGCATCAATGTAAATAAAGTAAAGCTTTTTGTATATACCTTAGGCGGTGGACTGGCGGCTTTGGCCGGTATTATTTTAACCTCCCGTATTTCCACGGGTCAGCCTAATGTAGGTATTGGTTTTGAGTTAAGCGCTATTGCCGCCGCTATTATCGGGGGCACCAGTACTTCGGGCGGCGTGGGCACCATAACCGGTACTTTGCTGGGTGCTTTGCTCATTGGGGTTATCAGCAACAGCCTCGATTTACTCAATGTTAGCTCATATTACCAGCAGGTAGTCATGGGGCTCATTATTATTGGCGCTGTGCTGCTCGATAGTTTAAATAAGAATAAGGGGAATTAGGTGTCTGGACGTTGGATGCTGGATATTGGATGTTGGATGTTCGCGTACTAAATAGTTGTTAGATACTAAATATTCAAATGGCACAAAGTATTACTACTGTTATGCAAAATGGAACAGTTTACTTTTATTTGGACTTTAGCGCCCACCGGTGTCATTCAGGAGGAAACTATTTAGCAGGTAGCCAACAAGTTTCCTTCTGAATGACACCGGTGAATTACTTGAACCTTTCTGCTTTTAAGCAACGACAATAATCATTCAAAATGGTTCTATATTCAAGCGTAGATAACATTTATGACTTGGTACTGTATTTTTAAATTGATAGTTCTTTAAAATACCCACTTATGCACCACAAATTGTTAAAGAAAACCTCATTTGCTGCTTTATTTACCCTTATCCTGTTCTCCGGCTGTAACCGCGGAACAACCGAAGAAGCCGGCGGTGAAAAGCTGGTAATTGGCGCTACCATGCTGAGTATGCAGAACGAATTTATTGTAAACATTGCCGACGAGATGCAAAAGAAAGCCGACGAATTAGGTGTAGAACTAGTTTCGGTAGATGCGGAGCGCTCGGCTTTAAAGCAGGTAGAGCAGGTAGAAAGCTTTATTGCGCAGGGCGTTGATGCGATTATTCTAAACCCCTGCGAAGTAGAAGCCAGTTCGGCAGCCGTGCAAAAAGCGAAGGCGGCCAATATTCCCATCATCAATGTTAACTCCGCTACCAGCGCCACGCCTAATGCTTTTGTGGGCTCCGATGATGTAGAATCCGGCCGTATTGCCATGAAGCACATTGCCGAGAAGCTGGGCGGCAAAGGCAACGTATTTATTATTCACGGCTACATGGGTCAGGCGGCGCAGCTACAGCGCGATAAAGGTGCTAAAGAAGTTTTAAAAGAATACCCCAATATAAAGCTGGTAGCCGAACAAACCGGCGAGTGGGATCGTGCCAAAGCTATGTCGCTTACCGAAAACTGGATTCAATCGCACGGAAATAAAATAGACGCCATTTTTGCCCACAACGACGAGATGGGTATGGGTGCCGTAAAAGCCCTCGAAAATGCTAACCTAAACGATAAAGTTATTGTGGTAAGCATTGATGCCATAGCCGATGCCGTGCAAGCCGTGCAAAAAGGCCGCTTAGATGCTACCGTATTTCAGAATGCCCAGGAACAAGGCAGCAAAGCCATCGAAACCGCGGTAAAAATAGCCAAAGGCGAACAGTTCGACAAAGAGGTAATGGTGCCTTTTAAATTAATTACCCAAGCCAATGTGGCCGAGATTGCCAAGTAAGTTTTAAAGACATTAAAAATATACTTCTAACCTTGAGCAAGCCAAGAGTATATTTTGATTGATACTTATCAGACATTTATCGAACCTGTTTAGCATTTATTCCAAAGAGTTAGTTAGCCGCCATGGGTGGTGTTATCACCGCCCATTCTTGAAGATCAGTCCATTACTTGCCAGTGATAACACGCAGCAAGAGCTTCTCGGATTTAGATTTTTAAATAATAATTAGGTTCATTGTTTAAAACATATCAACGTACTTATTCAATAAGAAATAAAGCAGGCAAGTCTTGCCTATCCATATATGTTTCCTGCATAAGTCCTTTTAATCATTCTGCTAAATCACCCAGCCAATCTTTACTTCTTTAAAAATTTTAGAAAACTTTTAAATATTTAACTTTTAATTCATACATTAAGGATTATTATTTTACCGCTTACCCGTATTTCTGCATTTTTCGCAGGAATATTCTTTTTATTGAAATTTTCTTAATTATATAAAATCGCAGGAGTACGCTTATAGAAACTTTTATTTCATTTTAATTAAAAAGTGCTTTGCTGATGACCAGAAGGCTATATTTTTATCTGGGAATAATTGCAGTTACTGGTTTAGGACAAGCTTGTAATTCCGGCGTAGCCAACCAGGCTTCCGAAGAAAAGCTACCCGAAAAAGTTAGCTATAACTTTGATGTCCGGCCCATATTATCAGATAATTGTTTTGCCTGCCACGGTCCGGATGCAAACAAGCGCGAAGCCGGCTTACGCCTGGATATTGCCGAAGAAGCTTACAAAGCCTTAGAAGAGAACCCCACCGCCCACGCCTTAGTCCCTGGTAAACCCGAATTATCGGCCGTATTTCAGCGTATTTCGAGCGAGGACACCGCTATGGTAATGCCCCCAGCCGGTTCAAACCTTAAATTAACTCCTCGCGAAATAAAAATTATTCAGAAATGGATAAAACAAGGCGCTATATACGAATCGCACTGGGCTTTTGTACCGCCAAAAAAACCAGCTTTACCCCAGGTAAATCAGCAGGATTGGCCCCGCAACGCCATAGATTATTTTGTACTGGAAAAGCAAGAGCAGAAAGGCTTAAAACCTAACCCGGAAGCCGATAAAGAACGATTACTGAAGCGGGTTAGCCTGGATTTGATTGGCTTGCCACCCTCCATTGAGATGATGGACCGCTTTCTGGCCGATACCAGCGCCAAGGCTTACGAAAAAATAGTAGACGAACTGCTGCAGAACCCGGCTTACGGTGAAAAAATGGCCGTTAGCTGGCTCGATGTGGCCCGCTACGCCGATTCACACGGTTTTCAGGACGATGGCTACCGCACGCAATGGCCCTGGCGCGACTGGGTAATTCATGCCCTGAACCAGAACATGCCTTATAAAGATTTTATTACCTGGCAATTAGCCGGCGATTTAATGCCCAATGCTACCAAAGAACAAATATTAGCCACCGGTTTTAACCGCAACCACAAAATTACGGAAGAAGGTGGCGTAGTAGACGAAGAATACCGGGTAATGTACGTAACCGACCGCAGCGATACTTTTGGCAAATCCTTGATTGGCGTTACCATGGAGTGCGCCCGTTGCCACGACCATAAATACGATCCGTTTTCGCAGAAGGAATATTACCAGCTTTACTCCTTTTTTAACAACGTAAAAGAAGTAGGAATAGAATCGGTAATTGGCGGCCCCGAAACTTACGCCAAAAAACCCTTCATCGAAATCAGCAACGAAGAAGTAAAAAATATTCTGACCTTTATAAATAAACAGGACACCAGCCGGCTGATTGTTTCGGTGATGGGCGACCTGGACTCGTTACGCAAAACCCACATTCTGAACCGGGGCGCTTACGATGCGCCCGGCGAAGAAGTACAGCCCGCTACCCCCAAAGCTATATTACCTTTCAATAATTTATACCCTAAAAACCGGCTGGGCCTGGCGCAATGGTTATTCGATAAAAAGAATCCGTTAACCGCTCGCGTGTACGTTAACAGAGTTTGGCAAGAATTTTTCGGGAAAGGCTTGGTTAAAACGTCCGGCGATTTTGGCATGCAGGGCGAACTACCTTCCCACCCGGCCCTACTCGACTGGCTGGCCGTAGATTTCCGGGACAACGGCTGGAATATCAAGCGCCTCGTGAAACAACTGGTTACCTCTGCTACTTACCGCCAATCGGCAATAATACCGCCCGATATACTAAAAGCCGATCCGGATAATATTTTACTCGCGCGGGCACCCCGTTACCGGGTTGCCGCCGAATTTGTGCGCGATTTAGTATTAGCGAGCAGCGGCTTACTAAATAAAACCATTGGTGGCCCCAGTGTAAAACCTTACCAACCGCCGGGTTTATGGGAAGGCGCTACTTCGGGCCGGGGCTTGCTTTCGGTTTATAAACAAGACCATGGTTCCAGTCTATACCGCCGGGGCATGTACACGCTAATTAAAAGAACCGTGCCCCCGCCCAGCATGAGTATTTTCGATGCCAGCAACCGCGATCAGTGCGAAGTAAAAAGACTCAATACCAATACGCCGCTGCAAGCCTTAATTATGATGAACGACCCCACCGTTCTGGAAGCTTCGCGGGTACTGGCTGCTAAATTATTAATGGAAAAAAGTAGCACTACTGACAAAATCCGGAAGGCTTTTAGGGGTATTGTTTGCCGGCAACCAAACGAAAAAGAAATACAACTCCTGGGTAAATATTACCAGGATGAGCTAAAAACTTTGAAAAATTCGCTTGCGGAGAAAAGATTAGCTGTTGGCGAATACCCGTTACCGGAAAAAGCTGATAAAATGAAGCTGGCCGCCCTGATGCAGGTAGTAACCACTATTTATAATTTAGAAGAAACGCTTTCAAAATCCTGATTTATGGACAAAGAAATTCTTGAGCACGGCTTTAATTTTAACCGCCGCCACTTCTTATCCAAACTAAGTTTAGGATTGGGCAGCGTAGCTTTGGGCTCTTTGTTAATTCCGGATTTGTTTAAAGGCAGCGGCCTGGATGAATCTGGTTTAACGCCGGGCATTCCGCATTTTGCGCCCAAAGCCAAAAGGGTAATATATTTGTTTCAGAACGGCGCGCCCTCGCAACTCGAATCCTTCGACTACAAGCCCAAACTGCGCGAAATGAACGGGCAAGAAATTCCGGCTTCGGTGCGGGGCAACCAGCGCTTAACCGGCATGACCGCTAACCAAGCGTCTTTTCCACTAGCTGGTTCCTTTATCGATTTCAAGCAATACGGCGAGTCGCGGGCCTGGGTAAGCGATTTGTTTCCGCATACGGCTAAAATTGTAGATGATATCTGTATTGTAAAATCCATGTTTACCGAGGCCATTAATCACGATCCGGCGCTGACTTTTGTGCAAACCGGTTCGCAGCAAGGCAACCGGCCCAGTATGGGCGCCTGGCTGAGTTACGGATTGGGCAGCGAGAACAAAAACTTACCGGCTTTTACCGTGCTGCTTTCCCGCGGCATTGGAAACGGACAAGGGGTTTATTCTAAACTCTGGACCAACGGCTTCCTCGATTCTATTCACCAGGGCGTACAATTTAGCAAAGGCGATGACCCGGTGCTTTACATCAAGGATCCGGAAGGCATGGACCGCATGGCCCGCCGGAAAATGCTGGATAATTTATCGGAACTAAACCAACTGGCTTACAACGAATTCGGCGACCCCGAAATAACTACCAAAGTGCAGCAGTACGAGATGGCGTACCGTATGCAAACCGCCGTGCCCGAAGTAATGGATGTTTCTAAGGAACCCGATGATGTCATAAAATTATATGGTCCGGAGTGTTTGGTGCCGGGCACGTTTGCCGCTAATTGTCTGCTGGCCCGCAAGCTATCTGAAAATGGCGTCCGGTTTGTGCAGCTATACCACCAGGGCTGGGATCAGCACGGCAATTTGCCCTACGAGATTACCAGCCAGGCCAAAGACGTAGACCAGGCCTCGGCTGCTTTGGTTACTGATTTAAAACAGCGGGGCTTACTCGACGAAACCCTGGTAATCTGGGGAGGTGAGTTTGGCCGCACCAGTTACAGCCAGGGTAAACTTACCAAAGACAATTACGGCCGCGATCACCATCCGCGCTGCTTTAGCATCTGGATGGCCGGCGGCGGCGTGAAGCCCGGCATTGTGTACGGCGATACCGATGATTTTGGGTATAACGTGATAAAAGACCCGGTGCACGTGCACGATTTTCAAGCTACCGTTATGCACCAATTAGGCCTTGACCACGAAAAACTAATCTTTAAACACCTGGG
Source organism: Adhaeribacter rhizoryzae (assembly GCF_008629685.1). Lineage (GTDB taxonomy): Bacteria > Bacteroidota > Bacteroidia > Cytophagales > Hymenobacteraceae > Adhaeribacter > Adhaeribacter rhizoryzae. The sequence goes on from NZ_VWSF01000018.1 coordinate 77,334, forward strand.
CCGCCGCTACCGGCTTACCGACGTAGCCGGCAAAGTAGTGAAAGATATTCTGGTGTAAAGAAGTTTTAAGTTGTATGTAATAAGTAGTAAGTGAAAAAATGAAGCGAAATAAATTAACGGCTCATTTGCTACTAAAAAATGAGATAACTCGTTTGCTGGCGCAAGTGTTAAGCGGAGCGTCACTTGTGCCTTTACATAAAGTAAAGTCTCTGACTTTACTCAGGCCAGCGGCCTGAAGAAACCTTCACGAGCGAGGACGCTCGCGAAAGAAATTACGAAGGAAATATTATCCTCTTGTTGTTCAGGCTACCTGACAACAAAACCTATTTACCAGCAATAAATAAAAAAACACTTTTCATTAACCATGAACAGCAACCTGAAAGGTTATGCCGAAAACTTACTTTTTGCTTTCAATATTTTCATTCTATTCTTAGTAGTTTTTGAAAGCAAAATAACCGTACCAACCTGGCTGCAACCGGTGGGTCGGATGCATCCGTTGTTGCTGCACTTCCCAATTGTGCTGCTGCTGCTGGCCATGGTACTGGAGTTTTTTAGGTTTAAGACTAAATACCGCACCCAGGAATTTTACGAAACCTTTACGGCTAATTTATTTCTGGCTGGGCTGCTGTTTTCGGCAATTACCATTTTAATGGGCCTGTTTTTATCGAAAGAAGGCGGGTACGAAGGCGCGGCGCTGCAATGGCATAAGTGGCTGGGGGTAGGCTTGCTGTTTTTTACGTCATTTATATACTGGAGCCGCAATGCCCGCTGGTACAACGACCGGACGGCCAAAGCCGGAGCCTTGGTTACTACCTTTTCGCTCATTTTTGTGGGGCATTACGGGGCCGTACTCACCCACGGCGAAAATTTTATTCTGGAACCTGTAACAATTGCCGAAAAGCCCGTTGTCCCCCTGGAAGAAGCTGTTGTTTTTGACCATGTAATTCAGCCAATTTTCGAAAAGAAATGCGTTAGCTGCCACAACCCCGATAAAGTAAAAGGTAAATTAATGCTAACCAATGCCGAATCGGTACAGAAAGGGGGCAAAACCGGCAAATTATTTGAACCCGGCAAACCAGAACTGAGCTTGCTCTTAAAACGGATTCATTTGCCGGTAGAAGACAAAAAGCACATGCCCCCGAAAGGCAAGGCGCAACTCACCGCCGAAGAAACTACCATTTTAAATTTATGGGTTAAAGCCAACGCCGACTTTGAGAAGAAAGTTATTGATTTACCCGCCCAGGATTCGCTTAGGTTACTGGCGGCAAACTTCTTAAAACCCACGGCCAATGAAGTAGAATATTCGTTTGCCGCAGCTGATGACCGGGCTGTTCAGAAACTGAACACCAATTACCGGGTGGTTGCGCCGTTGGCCAAAGAGTCGCCGGCCTTAGCGGTAAATGTTTACAACAAGCAAGCTTACGCCCCCAATACTTTAGCCGAGTTAAAAGAGGTAAAAGAGCAAATAATATCGCTGGACTTAAATAAAATGCCGGTAAAAGATGCCGATGTAAAAAATATTAGCCAGTTCCAGAACCTTCGCCGCTTAAACCTGAACTTTACTGATATTACCGGCAGCGGATTAGCCGAACTAGCTACGTTACCACACCTTACCAGTTTGTCGCTGGCTGGTACTGGTATTCGCTATAAAGACCTGCAAAAACAACTACCGGCTTTTAAGAGCTTAAAAACCATTGTACTTTGGAATACCGCCTTAACTACTGCCGAAATAACCCAATTGCAAAAAGCGCATGCTAATATTAATTTTATTTCGGGCTTTAAAGACGATGGCACCAATTTAATTAAGCTAAATCCGCCGCAGCTTAAAAACAACTCTCCTATTTTCCGGCAAACCATGGACTTACAGCTACACCACCCCATAAAAGGTGTGGCTATCCGGTACACCACCGACGGCTCTGAACCCGACAGCGTTCATTCGCCAATTTTTAAGCCCGGTACCACTTTAGCCAACATGACCACAATGAAAGCCAAGGCTTACAAAACCGGTTGGCTGGGCAGCGATGTAGCAATATTTAACTTTTACCGGAGTGCCTACAAACCCGATAGTGTGCGTTTGGTTTATCCGCTAAACCGGGTACACCAGGCCAATGGTGCTAAAACCTTTTTCGACGGCGAACTAGGTACTTTTAATGCCAACAGCCCGGCTTGGGCCAATAATTGGGGTGGTTTTTATAAACACCAGATGGAGCTGATTTCAGAATTCAAGCAGCCCATTAACTTATCGGCCATTGCGTTGAATATTCTGGTAGAATCTGAAAACAATATTTTCCCGCCGGCGGTGGTGGAAGTTTGGGGCGGTACTACAAAAGATAAACTGCAATTATTAACTACCTTAAAACCAGAACAACCGCAGGAAGTAAAAAAGCCAATTATTAAATTGATAGAAGGGAAATTCAAGCCGCAGCAAGTTTCTTACTTAAAAATAATAGCCAAACCAGTGGCAGAATTACCAATCTGGCACCGCAGCAAAGGCAAACCAGCTTTACTTTTAATTGACGAAATATTTCTAAACTAGAAATAAAAATTTTAGCTTAATATTTTATAAAATATTCAAGAATAAAGTTAAACCAGAATATTTTTTTTACTTAAATATTTATTGCGTTAATAAATCTGCATAAATACCTAATAAACAGGACACAGCAGGATTGATTACTCGAAATTATTCTATACATTATAAAATTAATTAAGAAAGCTTATTCCAGCGGCTGATAAAGAATTAAAACCGCTCTTTTCTCAAAACCGGAATAAAATACGTGCTTTAAACATCAACTAGCTTCCCCGGGGAGCTTCTTAAAAAATTAAGATATAATCTTTACCGAATTGCCTTTTACCGGGCAGCCGGATTGGAGATTATTTGCCATAATCAGATACAATTTATTACCAGCGTACTATTTACCTGATTTTGTATTACCCAAGCTTATTTCCTAACATTCTTAATTTTTCTACCAAACTTTAAATAATGTTCTATGAAGGATTATTTACAACCCAAGCTGAAGTACTTGCTGCTACTTCAACTAATCTTAATTTCCTCTGCCAGCGTCTGGGCGCAGAGTCTCTCGGTTTCGGGCAAAGTAGCAGATGATAAAGGCGAAGGTTTACCGGGCGTAACGTTATTATTAAAAGGCACTACCAATGGTACCACCACCGATCCTAATGGTAATTATAGCATTAACCTGCCTAGTGGCGCCGGTGCTCTGGTTGTTTCGTTTGTAGGGTATCTTACGCAGGAAGTACCGGTTAATAACCGGAGTAACATTAATATTACCCTGGCTTCAGATGCCAAAGCCCTGGAAGAAGTAGTGGTAGTGGGTTATGGTACCCAGCGCAAACGCGACATTACCGCGGCGGTATCTAATATTAACATGGAAGATATTGGGGAAGTACCCGCCACTAACGTAACCCGGCTTATTCAAGGCCAAGCGCCCGGCGTTGCCGTGAAGCAGAAAAACGGCACACCCGGCGGCCAGTTTGAAGTGCGCGTGCGGGGCATTAGTTCTTTGGGGGCTGGCAGCGACCCATTGTATGTAATAGATGGTTTTGCGGTGGGTACCAGCGTAGGCCAGAACTTAAACCCGAACGACATTGAAAGTATTACCATCCTGAAAGATGCGGCCTCTACCGCTATTTACGGTGCCCGGGGTTCTAACGGGGTAGTACTCATTACCACTAAAAATGCCCAGGAAGGCAAAGTAAATTTATCGTTTACCGCCGATTACGGAGTACAGAATGTGCCGGACTCCCGCCGGGTAAAAGTGCTGAATGGGGTAGAATTTGCCCAGTTTAAAAAAGAAGTTTTCGAGGATAATTTCCGGTACTTCCAAGGTCGGGAACCAGCCCTGGAAGATGTTCCCATCGGGTACCGTTATCCGGAGCAAACCAAATATTCTACTGACTGGTTCGACGAAATTATGAACAATAATGCGCCCTACCAGGATTATAACTTAACCCTTTCGTCCGGTAAAGGTCCTATTAAATCTTTATTATCGGTTGGGTATTTTAAAGAACAAGGCTCAATTATTAAAACCAATTACGAGCGGATTTCGGCCCGTGCCAATATTGCCGGCGAAATAAATAAATTTATTTCAATGGGCTTCAATATTAACGGCAGCCACTCCAAGCAAAACGTTGCCAATACCGATGGCCGCAGCGCCTTGGTAGGTTCTACTTTAATCATGGACCCGCGCGAACCCGTGCGTAACGAAGACGGCACCTTACGCCCTTACATTGGTGGCACCGATGGTGTATTTGGTTTCCCTAATCCGGTATTTATGCTGCACAATATTATGCGGCGCCGGAATATTGCCGATGCTTTGGCCAACGGTTATTTAGAATTTACCCTGCTGAAAGGATTAAAATTCCGGTCGGCGGTTAATGCCAAAATTAACTTTAATACCTACAAAGAATATGTGCCATCTACCATTGGCTTGGCTGTAGCCTCCGGAACTTCGGGTGCGCCGCCGCGTATTGCCACCGCCCGTGAAATTAACGAACAGCTTTACAACCTCTCTACCGACCAGTTGCTGACTTACGCCCCCGAACTGGGTGCCAACCACCACCTGGATTTACTGGTTGGTTTTACCGGACAGAAAGAAACCGTGCGGGGCATTGATGGCTCGGGCAATACTTTCCCCGACGATTTAGTACCTTATTTAGGAGCGGCTTCTTTGCGTTCGTCTAACTCTTACGAAAACGGCTGGACTTTACTGGCTTACCTAAGCCGGGTAAATTATTCTTTTAAAGATAAATATTTATTCTCGGCTTCTATGCGGCGCGAAGGCAGTTCGCGGTTTGGGGCCGGCAATAAATACGGCAATTTCCCGGCCCTTTCGCTGGGCTGGCGCTTATCCGAAGAATCGTTTATGCCGCAGTATAGCTGGTTGAGCGACTTAAAACTACGCGGTAGCTGGGGTATGACCGGTAACAACAATATTGGTAACTACTCGCACCTGGCTTTCATGAACGCCAACAACTATATTTTAGGCAATGCTTTTGCGCCGGGCAAAGTAGTAAGCCAATTTGCCAACGAAGAACTGGGTTGGGAAAAATCGAACCAGCTAGACTTAGGCTTAGACTTAGCGTTGCTCGATAATAAAATTGTTTTCACCGCCGAGTATTACAAAAAAATTACCGACGACATGCTGCTGCCTATCTCCATCCCATCCGTATCGGGCTTTACCAGCAGCTTAGCCAATATTGGTAAGGTAGAAAACAAAGGTTTCGAATTTGGCCTGGATTTCAGAACCAATATTGGTCCGGTAAATATTCGCACCAGCCCCAATATTGCCTTTAACCGCAACAAAATATTAGCCATTAAAGGCGAAAACGACATGCTTTGGTACGGTGGTTTCTACGGCGGCTACAACGTGCAAAAAGTAGGCCGGCCCATTGGTATGATTTACGGCTACCGCAAACTGGGTATTTTTAACACCCAGGCCGAAATTGATGCCGCCCCCAAACAAGACGGCGTAATTCCGGGCGGTATGAAATTCTGGGATGCTGATGGGAATGGCGAAATCACGTATGATACCAAAGATATGGTAGAAATCGGCAACCCTAACCCATCCTTTACCTGGGGCTGGAACTTTGCCGCCGATTACAAACGCTTCGATTTTAGTATTTTGTTTATGGGCGCTCATAACTACGATGTATACCGCAATATTGAGGCCTCAACCATGAACATGGACGGCGTATTTAACGTGCTGGACAAAGCCAAAGATCGCTGGCGGTCGCCCGAAAATCCGGGTTCTAACCCTAATCACAAAAACTCGCAGGGCGGTACCAATTACTTTAAATGGTCTAGAGAAAGCAGCGAACGCTACGTGTACGATGCCAGCCACCTATGGGTAAAAAATATTACCCTGGGCTACACATTGCCTAAAATGAAATCTTTCCTGACCGATGCCCGCATTTTTGTGAATGCTGCCAACATGTTCCTGATTACCGACTACCCTGGCAATAACCCGGATGCCGGCGTAAGAGGCGGAACCGAGCTGAACAACGACGATGAGTCTTACCCTGTTCCAAGAACATTCTCTGTAGGTGCCAGAATTAACTTCTAAATTTTGATTAAGATGAAAAAAATAACTGCTATAGGTATTATTTGTCTCAGCCTGATTGGGTATTCGTGCGACGATGACTTTTTGGTTACCACCGACCCCACCCGTATTGGCTCCGACCTTTTCTATAAAAATCAGACTCAGGTAGAACAAGCCCTGAACGGTGTTTACGGCCAATTGCAAGGCATTACCAACACGGCCTACCTTTTCAAAGAATTTACCTCCGATAATACCACCCTCGATTTTAACCCCTTAGACCGGGGCGGGGCCAGCGGCTGGGAAGCTTTTGAGTTCTCAACGGTAAATTCGGGTAACGGCGAAATTTCTAATATGTGGAACGGGTATTACTCGGCCATCTACAACGTAAACTTTACCCTCGAAAAACTAGCGGCCAGCACTACCATCGATCAAGCGGCCAAAGGCCCCTTAGAAGGACAATTAAAATTTATTCGGGCTTTTTATTATTTCGATTTGGTGCAATATTTCGGCGATGTGGTTTTAACAACGGCTACCTTAAAAAAGCCCGAAGAAGCTTTTGCTTTGCTGCGCACCCCGCAAGCCGATGTTTATGCCCAGATTGAAAAAGACTTAAAAGAAGCCGCTGCGGCCCTGCCCGATAAATACAACGCCGCCAATGCCGGCCGGGTAACCAAGGGGGCCGCTTTAACCCTGCTGGGCAAAATGTATTTAACCAAAAAACAATACGCCGAAGCCGTAACTACCCTGCAGCAAGTTTTGCCTTTGGGTTATGCCTTAAATACTAACTATGCCGATAATTTCGACCCAACCAAAAAGAACGGTGTAGAATCTATTTTTGAAGTGCAGTACCAGGGTGGCAACGATTTGGGCGAATGGAGCAGCTTTATGTATACCTTTGCGCCCCGGCTATCGGCGGCGGCTGTCACGGGTTTTGGCAACGTGGTACCGGGCGGGCGCAATATTCCAACCAACGATATGATAGCGGCTTACGAACCCAACGATATCCGGAAAGATATTTCTTTAAAAACTGGCTACACCAATGCCAAAGGCGAATTTGTACCCGTGCCGTTTATTAATAAATATCGCCACCAGCATACCATTGCCGGCCGCACCGATAATAACTGGCCCGTGTTAAGATATGCCGATGTATTGCTGATGCTGGCCGAAGCCATGAACGAAGTATCGGGACCTACGACCGAAGCTTACGGCTACCTGAATCAGGTGCGCAAACGGGCAAAACTAGACGAACTGGCAAACCTCGACAAAACTACTTTCCGGGAAAAAGTGCTGCACGAAAGACGCGTAGAACTGGCCTTTGAAAACCACCGGTGGTTCGATTTAAAACGCACCAAATCCCCGGCCGAACTAGCGCAGTTTATGAATGCGTACGCAACCAAAGAAAAAGCAAACCCCACCGTGCCCCGCGGCGGCGTAGCGTTTAATGCCCTCGATTATGTTTATGTCGAAAACGAACATGTGTTTCCCATACCAGCTCCGCAAATTTTAATTAATGATAAACTAAGCCAGAACGTGGGCTATTAAATTATCTTAGTTTTAAAAGCAGACAACCCGGCCGGATTCCGGTTCAGGGTTGTCTGCTTTTATTTAGTATAAGTCTTCCCTTTTTCCAGGTCCTGCTTTCCCAAAAATATTCCGGCTCCCGACAAGTAAAATAATAGAGAAAATATTGATTCCGGTATAGCTTCCTTAGAAGTCCTTCGAAGCTTTATGATTGATTATCAATCTGGTAAATAAATATTAATTAGCACTATTGCTTGCATTAGTCAGAAAAATTACGGATACTTAAGGTTAAGCCGCTCTTTTGCGTTCTCGTACCCGCTAAGCAGGATAGTACAGGATAGTTATTTTGCTGTAGTTAATTATATTAGAAATTGATTTAAGCCGAAACGACCCGAATAATTTCTCCAGGATTTATAACACCACCTAAATGAATCTGAAAAGTATTAATTCTTATAAATTCTTTGCCCTCTTTGTTGTTTTAGTGGCTATTACCTTTTGCCCTTTATTTTTAGCAGAAGGTCTCGCCGACCCGGTTGTTGCGGCGGCTTCGGGCACCGAAAATAATACCTTTTGGTTCTTTAAATTATTAGGCCGCTTGCACCCGCTGGCGGTGCATTTTCCGGTAACTTTATTGTGTCTGGCTGCTTTGTTAGAAGTAGTTACGCTAAAAGATTTTAATTCCCGGCTCCGGCCCGGTATCGATTTGCTGGTAATATTAGGTGCGGCAGGAGCGGTGCTTTCGGCCATTCTGGGCTGGATGCTGGCTGGCCAGGAAGATTACGGCGGCGATACCCTCGCCATTCACCGCTGGACCGGTGTAGCTACGGCCGTGCTGGGTATTATTTCGGCTTACTTTCTTTATATTATCGAGAAAAAAGATCGCTGGAATTTAATTAAATATTACCGGGCGATTATTTTGTTTACGGCAGTAGGCGTTACAGCGGCTGGTCATTACGGCGCTTCCTTAACCCACGGCGATGTGTACCTCACCAGCGTTATTCCCTGGAGCCAAGATTACGAAGGCGAACCAAAAGGCAAAAGCAGTTTCAGTCTGGTTTCGCTTAAAGGTAATAAATTAAGCCACGAGCAGGAAATAGAATTAAATACCCAGGTAAGGGCAATATTTGCCCACAACTGCTATAAATGCCACAGCTCCGATAAAATTAAAGGCGAACTGCGCCTCGACGAGCGGGATTTGGTATTTAAAGGCGGCAAACACGGGCCAATAATAGAACCCGGTAAGCCGCACCAAAGCGAAATAATCCGACGGATAAACCTGCCCCGCAGCCACAAAGAAGCCATGCCGGGCAAAGGCAAACCCCTGAGCAAAGAAGATATTCAGCTAATTACTTATTGGGTAGAAAAAGGGGCTCCGTGGCCGGACAAAGGGCAGAAAAGTATTTTTAGGGTAGCCGAGCTAAAACCCCGGAACCCCGCCTTACCCGAAGCCACGCAAAGCTTACAAAACCCTGTAGATTTATGGGTAAACGAATATTTTAAGAAGACCCAGGTAACCTGGCCCGCCGTGGTCAGCGACCGGATTTATTTAAGAAGAATATACCTCGATATTATTGGGATGGTACCCACACCGGAAGAGCTAAATGCCTTTGCCCAGGATACCCGCCCCGATAAACGCAATATTTGGGTACGGCAATTATTAAACCGCAACGACGATTACGCCCTGCACTGGCTTACTTTCTGGAACGATGCCCTTCGCAACGATTATTCCGGCACCGGCTATATTACCAACGGCCGCTCTAATATTTCGGATTGGTTGTACAAATCACTGCAATCAAACAAGCCCTATAACCAGTTTGTAAAAGAACTGTTGAACCCGAGTAAAGGATCAGAAGGGTTTATTAATGGCATTAAATGGCGCGGGGCGGTAAATGCCAGCCAGCGCACCGAAATGCAGGCGGCCCAAAACGTATCGCAGGTATTATTGGGACTTAACTTAAAATGTACTTCCTGCCACGATAGCTTTATTAGCGACTGGAAACTGAAAGATGCTTACGCTTTTGCGAATATTTTTGCTGACAGCACCCTGGAAATAAACCGCTGCGATGTGCCCACCGGTAAAATGGCCGAAACCAAAATATTATGGGAAGAACTGGGTACCATAGACGAAGCGGCCCCGGTGAAAGAAAAACTACGGCAACTGGCCGAAAACCTGACTAAACCGGCCAACGGGCGCCTGTACCGCACTATTGTAAACCGCATCTGGGCCCAGTTTTTAGGCAGAGGCATTGTAGCGCCCGTAGATGCCATGGATAACGAGCCCTGGAGCCAGGATCTGTTGGATTGGCTGGCCTCAGATTTTGTAGCCCGCAATTATGATTTGAAAGAACTGATTTACCTGATCACCACCTCCAAAACTTACCAGTTACCATCAGTAAAAATTCAGGACGAACAAAAAATAAATGCCCAGGATTTCCGGTTCACGGGCATGTTGCGGAAGCGAATGTCGGCGGAACAATTTGCCGATGCCGTGAGCCGCGCTATTCAACCGGTTTACGCCGATTCGGCGGTACAGTACAAACATTTTCCTGAATTAAAGCCCGAAGAAGCCAATGCACCTTTTGTACGGGCCTCTTTGGTGAAAAACGATGGTTTCCTGACTGCTTTAGGCCGGCCAAACCGCGAAACCGTAATTACGGGCCGCGATTCACAGGCTAACCTGCTGCAAGCCCTGGAACTAACCAATGGCAAAGCTTTTAACGCCGTGCTAAAAAGAGGTGCCGAAAGCTGGGTTTCCCGCTACAAAGACAGCGATACCATTGTGCGGCAAGTTTACCGCAAAGCACTGGGCCGAACACCTTTACCTAAAGAATTGCAGGTAGCGAAACAAGTGCTGGGCGAAACCCCGGACACCGCCGCGGTGCAGGATTTCCTATGGGCCGTGGTGCTGCTACCCGAGTTTCAGTTGATATATTAACCTAAGCAGCATCCTTGGTAAAGGACAGTTGGGAAATATTTCAGATTTGTAAATTTTAGAAATTATTTAAATTAATTATTGCCATGCAATCCAAATGGAACCGAAGAGAATTTTTAAAAACGGCTAGTACGGCAACCCTGGGCGCGTTGGCGGCTGGTGCTCCGGTAGCCGGTTTGTTATCCTCGTGCAGCAGCAGTAGCGATAAAAATAAAAAACTACTGGAATCAGATACGGTTAAACAGCGCTTAGCCAATTCAACCGCCGATACCGTAATTTTGCTTTGGATGGCCGGCGGCATGGCCCATACCGATACCTTCGACCCAAAACAATATACTCCCTTCGAAAAAGGCCTGGACTCTAACCGGGTGCTGAGTACGTTTAAAGCAGTGCCTACGGTGCTCGATGGTGTAAATTTTTCGGAAGGCCTGGAATCAATTGGTAAAGTAATGGATAAAGGCACTTTAATCCGGTCTTACGTAGCCGCCGATTTAGGTCATATTTTGCATTCGCGACACCAATACCACTGGCACACTTGTTACGAACCGCCGCAATCGGTAGCCGCGCCCCATATGGGTGCCTGGATTGCCAAAGAGTTAGGTGCTAAAAACCCGGTAATTCCGGCTTTTATTGATATTGGGCAACGCTTAACTTTAGGCGAAGGCGAAGAATTAAAAGCTTTTCATACCTCCGGCTTTTTGGGCAATGAATTTGGGCCGTTTATGATTCCGGACCCAACTACGGGCCTCGACAGCGTAAAACCACCGGTAGGTATGTCGTACAAACGTTTCGAAAAGCGCAACGAATTATACAACAAACTGATTAGCGAAAGTGCCTTCGGCGAATTTGGCAGCGATTACCAAAAAGAATCCCTGCGTCGGGCTATGGAGCAATCGTATATGTTGCTCAACTCACCCGAAGCCAAAGCTTTTGATTTAAGCACCGAACCAAAAGAAAGCTACGATATTTACAATACCGGCAAGTTTGGTTTAGGCTGTTTACTGGCCCGTCGCCTCACTGAAAAAGGTGCCCGCTTTATAAGTGTAACCACCGAGTATGTACCTTTTATGGGTTGGGATACGCACGAAAACGGCCATACCCGCCTGAAGGACATGAAAAAAGAAATAGATGCCCCGGTGGCCCAGTTAATCAAAGACCTGGAACGTACCGGCCATTTGGATCGTACCTTGGTAATATTAGCCAGTGAGTTCAGCCGCGACATGATGCTGGAAGGCCGTCCGGGCGCCGAAGTAAAACATCAGGTAGATCAGCCTACCATTATTAACGATATTAAGAATTATGGTATGCACCGCCACTTTACCGATGGCTGCTCTATTCTAATGTTTGGTGGCGGCATTCAAAAAGGTCATGTGTACGGCAAAACTGCCGACGAACGCCCCTGCAAAACCATTGAAAAACCAATAAAAATTGACCAGGTTCACCAATCTATTTACCATGCGTTGGGCATACCCGAAGATGCACACGCCATTGTGGAAGAGCGGCCTTTTTACACCACCCCCGATGGCGTGGCTAAACCGGTAATGGAATTATTTGGTAAGAAAGAAGTAAAAGCAGACGCCGGAGAAGAGGTTAAAGAAGCCTAAATTAATTTGATTATTTAGCTGTAAAAAGCTAAGTTTAAGGAACCCACTCTTGTCATTCAGGAGGAAACTTTTTAGCAGGCAGCCAAATAGGTTCCTCCTGGAATCCTCGGATTCCCAGAATGACAAGAGTGGATTACTAAGAAAATTGATTCTTTTGCCTAACCTACCTAGATAAATATTCAGCTCCCAAAAGATAAAATATTAACCAGTAACAAATAATGGAAAACACCACCACTAACAAAAGACGTGAATTTCTAAAAAAAACCGGTACTGCTTTGGCCGTCAGTGCTTTCTTCCCGACTATTTGGGTAAAAAAAAGTTTTGGTCAAAAAATGGGAGCCACGCTGGGGCATAATTCGCATCGTTACCGGGTAGTAGAAGGCTGGGGCGTTTTGGATGCCGGTAAAAATCCGGTAAACGACTGCCACGAAATGGTAGAAGATGCCAAAGGCCGCTTAATTATGCTGACGAACGAAACCCGCAATAATATTTTAATTTACGACAAATCGGGCAAACTGCTGGAGACCTGGGGCAACAGCTACCCTGGTGGGCATGGCTTAACGTTAAGTAACGAAGGCGGCGAACAATTTCTGCTGATTACCGATACCGACCGCAACCAGGTAATTAAAACTGACCTAAAAGGGAAAGAAATATTTAAAATTGATTATCCCCGCCAAATTAAAGAATATAACCATCCCGGCGAATTTAAACCCACCGAAACTGCCGTAAACCCGGCCAACGGCGATATTTACGTAGCCGACGGTTACGGCCGGAACTTTGTAACCCAGTATAACAGCAAAGGCGAATATATCCGGCATTTTGGTGGCAAAGGCGCCACCGACGGTACTTTTGAATGTTGCCACGGCGTACTAGTAGATACCCGCGACGCGAAAAACCCCACGTTGCTGATAACTGACCGCTCGCACACCAGCCTGAAACGATTTACTTTAGACGGAAAATATTTGGCTACTATTCCGGTGCCGGGGTCGTTTATTTGCCGGCCCGTATTAAAAGGCAAAAACCTGTACGCGGCCGTTTACCGCAGCACTTCCCAGGATTATAAAGACTCGGGCTACATTACCATTTTCAATGAGAAAGACCAGGTAATTTCTACACCGGGCGGCACCGAGCCGAAGTACGTAAAGAATGTGTTACAAGAGCAGCGCAAAGATCGCTCCTTTATGGGATTTCTGCATCCGCACGATGTTTGCGTAGATTCCGACGAGAGTATTTACGTACCGCAGTGGGCTTCCGGCAAAACTTATCCGGTTAAATTAGAAAGGATTTAAGGCAAGAGACCGACTCCTGATGAAATATTAACTTTAAAATTCTAAAGTAAGAAAAGTATATTTCACCATTGTCATTCAGGAGGAACCTATTTGGCTGATTCAGTTTTGATTGCCAAGAATTATTCTGCCTTGGTAAATGGATAGATTTTGTAAAACAAACTATTGTTAGACTTGGATTTACCAGTAGCTAAAGCCATTGAATCAGCTAAATAGGTTCCTCCTGAATGACACGAGAGGATGCATTTACATTGCCTTTGGTTTAATCACCATAAGTTTTTCTTTATTTTTATAGCCATTCCTGCTCCTTCTAAAGCATACTCTTTTTAAAATCTTTAATTAAAGCTACTATGCTATCATAAGCCGAACTTTCCAACGATTTATGAAATATTACCTTCTCTCCTTTTAACGCTACTTCGTTTTTAGCTAATACCAATTCTTCTAAAGGCACTTTAGCTGCCTTAAGTTCTTTTGTTCCTGCTTCTTTTGTTGATTGTATTTCCTGCAACTGGAAATCTGTAATGCTATACCAGTAGTGGTCATCTTCCATTTCTATCTTAACGGTGAACCATAGCCGGAATTTCTGGGCTTGGTGCCCCTCGCGTACCAAAAGCACCCGATAACTAGCCCCGATTATTAACCCATTTGCTAAATCATCAACTTGTAAAGCTTTTTTGTTTTGAACAGAGGAAGAAAACCAGGCTTTGGCCCGGTTATACAAATCAAACTGCGGGCCGTCCTTTACCAGCACTTCTTCGGCGTAATATATTTTACCCGAAAGCGCATCTACCGGAAAAACCTGCGCGGAAGCATGAAAGGGCATTAGCAGAAAAAAAAGCGAAAGAATTTTTACAAGCATAAAATACGAAGATACACTTTCAGCGACCTAATTTAGAATGAGCGCTAAATATTTGTAACAGTAAGAACGCTGGCCAGTCCTGTTCTGGCTAAGCAATTAATAATTCTTGGCGATAATTATAAAATATAAGCTACTACTTACGCCCATAAAACTTTTAAAATCAATATTCTGATGCTTTTCCTGCTTTCAGATTGCCTTCTTACCTATAAATATTAAATAAACTTAGCCTGCCGGGCTATTCAACTTAAAATTAGAAATATTCTATACAAAAAATATAATTGTTTATTATTCAACAGAAAACGTTGCCGCTTTAAAATTATTCAACCAACCCCCTTTAATTAGATAAGTTTTAATAAATATTCTCAAAAGGCAGGATAGCACAGGATAGTTAACGAACACACACCTTATAAATTAGAAAATATCTAACGAAACTCTTAACCTGAAAGTGGTACCCGGAAGTTCGGGACTAGCTACTCAGAGATTAAACCGGCAATATTCACCTTCACCTAAACCACAAGATTTATGAAAGACAATTTACTTAAAAGAGCGGGGTATTGGTTGATACTTCCACTTGTCCTGTTGGCTACAGCAGGTGCCTGGGCCCAAAGCGCTGGCATAAAAGGCAAAGTAACCGATGAGCAAGGCGGCGGATTACCCGGCGTTACGGTTTTACTAAAAGGCACTACCAATGGCACGACCACCGATGCAAGCGGCACTTATGCCTTAAATATACCCAATGGCGGCGGTACCCTGGTAGTTTCCTTTATTGGTTACCAAACCAAAGAAGTAGCCATTAACAACCAGACTACCATAAATATTACCTTGTCTCCGGATGCCAAAGCCCTGGAGGAAGTAGTGGTAGTAGGCTACGGTACCCAGCGTAAATCCGACATGACCGGCGCGGTAAGTTCGGTAAAAGCCGAAGCTTTGCAGGAACGGCCGGCGGCGTCGCTGAATCAGGCTTTAGCCGGTCGGGTAACGGGTGCCAACGTTTCGGTTAACTCCGGCCGGCCCGGCGGTCGTGCCAATATTCGTATTCGCGGCAATACTTCGGTAAGCGTTACCAACAACCCACTTTATGTAATAGACGGGGTAATCCTGAACGTAACCAACCTGGCCAACGGCAGCACCCCCATCGATTATATTAATCCCAACGACATTGCTTCTATTGAGGTGTTAAAAGATGCTTCGGCCACGGCTATTTACGGGGCACGGGGCGCTAACGGGGTAATATTGGTAACTACCAAACGGGGCAGCCAGGACGGCGGCCGCGTAAACTACGACACCGACTGGAGCATGGGTGTACTAGCCCGCAAAATGGATCTCCTGAACTCCAAAGAATTTTTAATGGTAGAAGATATTGCTTACCAGAACGCCCAAAAGTTTGACCCGGTAGGCTGGGCCGGCGGCAAGTACAAAGACCCTAAACTCAAAAGAACCGATCCCCGGCTTTTCGACGCGAACGGCAACCCATTATATGATACTGATTGGCAGGAAGAAGCTACCCAGAAAGCAATCAGCCAAAACCATCAGTTATCTTTTACCGGCGGCAGAGACAAAGACAGCTACGGCGTGTACATGGGTTACCGCAACGAAAACGGTTTAATGCGCGGCTCCTGGCTGAAGCGTTATTCCGGTCGCTTTGTGTTCGACAGCCAGGTGAAAAACTGGCTGAAAGTAGGCGGTACGCTCAGCTACAACGACCAAAACGAAAACCAGATTGACCCATTGGGTGCCGGCGGTATTATTGCCATGCGCCAGGTTTTGGAAGCATTACCCATAATTCCGGTAAAATACCCCGATGGCAAATGGGCCGGCAACGAAGACTACCCCGGAATGGAAGGCGGCGGTAACCCCTTAGATATTATTGCAAACCGCAAATACGAACTCAAGACCCAAACCATGCTGGGTAACGTGTTTACCAATATTACTTTGGCCGAAGGTTTGGAACTGCGAACTACGCTGGGCACCAATATTATTAACCAACGCATTGATTATTACGGTGGCCGCACGCTTAACTACATTTCCCGGAACCAGGGCGGCGATGCCTCGGTAAGCAACGCCCGGCACAACTCCTGGCAGTTCGAAAACTACCTGACTTACAACAAACGGTTCCGCGAAATGCATTCTTTTACCGGTATGTTAGGTTTGTCGTGGCAGCACGTAGATGCGTTTACCGCAACCGCGCAGTCGCAGCGTTTCCAGGACGATTACTTTGGGGTTAATAATTTAGGCGCCGGTGCCAACCCGGTAGCCCCAAGTTCCGGCACCAGTGCCTACGGGCTAAACTCTTACTTCGGTCGTTTTAACTATGGCTTAAAAGACAAGTATTTGGTTACTTTCACGGGCCGCGCCGATGGTTCGTCTAAATTTGGTTCGGCTAACCGCTACGCGTTCTTCCCTTCTGCAGCGGTAGCCTGGCGGGTTTCCGAAGAAGAATTTCTTAAAAGTATTCCGGCTATCTCTAACTTAAAATTGCGGGCCAGCTACGGCGTAACGGGTAACTCCGAAATTACCGCTTACCAGGCGCTGGCCGGTTTGGGTAACTACTCCGTAATATTTAACGGTTCCCGTACCATTGGTATTGGTATCAGCCGGTTGGCTAACCCCGATTTGCGCTGGGAAAAAACCCACCAGGTTGATGCCGGTTTAGAACTGGGCTTATTCGACAACCGCGTTTCCTTGGAATTTGACGTGTACCGCAAGTTGACCACCGATATGCTGTTGAGCGCACCGGTACCATCCAGCAGCGGCTATACCACCGTTACCCGCAATGTGGGCAGCATGGAGAACCGGGGCGTGGAGTTTGGCATTAATACGGTAAATATTAATGCCGGCGACTTTGGCTGGAATACTACTTTCAATATTTCGGCTAATAGAAACAAAGTAATTGCCTTAACTGGTGGGGCCGATATTTTCCAAGGGCCGACTATTATCCGGGAAGGTGAGCCGGTAGGTTCTTTCTTTGGCTACGTGCACCAGGGCACCTGGGGTACCACCGAAGCCGATATGGCCGCTAAATATTTAAAGAAGCCCGGCGATATTAAATACCAGGATGTAAACGAAGATGGCCAGATTAACCAGCTCGATCGGGTAATTATTGGTAAAGGTATTCCGGATGGTTTCGGCTCCATGATTAACACCTTCCGCTTCAAAAACTTCGACCTGACTTTGGATTTGCAGTACATGTTCGGCAACGATGTTTTGTTCCGGACGAAGCACTCCACCGAAGACCGCCAGGGTATTGCCAACAGCTTAGGCACCGTGCTTAACGCCTGGACACCCGAAAACCAGAATACCAATATTGCCCAGTTACGGCCGGTATCAGCCGGGTACAACACCAACGAAGATTCTGACCGGATCATGGATGCTTCCTTTATCCGGGGCCGCAACCTGCTGCTGGCTTACCGCTTCGCGCCTGAGTTAACCCAAAAGTTAAAGTTAAACCGCCTGCGGATTTACGCCTCGGCCCAGAACTTCTTCCTGAGCACCAAATACACCGGTTACGACCCGGAAGCTTCTACCTCGGGCGGTACTTTCGAGCAAGGCGTGGTATTGTACGACTATCCGAAGCCCCGGGTATTTATGATGGGTCTGAACATTGGTCTTTAGTAACATTCTTAAAAGCGTAAAATCAACATGAAAAATATACTTAAAACCACCAGCCAAATATTCCTTTGCGGGGCCCTGCTGCTCAGCGCCAGCGGGTGCGAAAAATTCCTGGAAGAGCCCGACAAATCGAATTTTACGATGGAGAACTATTTTACCAAGCCGGAGCATGCCGAAAGCGTGGTGAACTCTATTTACGAAAGCTTAAGAGCCACCACCGGCGGCGGCTTTAACGGCGCTCCCTGGATGATGCTGGAATTCTCTACCGGTTTAGCCAACACCGAACTGGGCCAGGCCCAAAGCAGCATTAACGTACGCAACCTGGTAAATAATGCCGACAACGAATATGGCAATACCTGGTGGGTAAGCAGCTACCGGGCCATTGGCAACGCCAACCTGGCGATTGCTAAAATTCCGGAAATCTCGATGGATGAAGCCCAGAAAAAGAAATATTTAGGTGAAGCGCGGTTCCTGCGGGCTTTTAATTACTATAACCTGGTACGCATCTTCGGAAAGGTGCCGCTCATTGATAAACCCGTGGATCTGACCTCGCCGGAACTCTACCCCGATCCGGCCACCGAAGAAGCGGTATACGGGTTAATTGTAGCGGATTTGATTGAGGCTGAAGCATCTGGTTTACCAATGTCTGATGTAAGTGGCCGGGCTACTTTAGGAGCGGTTAAATCTTTACTGGCGAGCGTGTATCTGACCATGGCGGGCCATCCGCTGCAAAAAGGAGCTGAATATTACCAGAAAGCGGCCGAAAAAGCCAAAGAAGTGATTGATTCGGGTAAATTCAAATTGTTTGGTTCTTACGACGATCTGCACAGCTACGCCACCAAAAACCGGGACGAGAATATTTTTATGGTACAATTCGTGCCCAACGTGCTGGCCTCTAACTGGCAAACTTCTATTATTCCTTACAACCAGGGTATCTCGGCTTATTCCGACGAAACCGGGGCTATTTTTGCCAATAAAGAATTTGTAGAATCGTATGAGCCGAATGATAAGCGCGCCAAAGAAAAGCAGTTTTACTACCGTACCTATACCTTAAGCAGCGACCGTAGCAAAACCGTAGACCTGGGTGGGTATTACATTTTCAAGCATTTCGATACCGAAGCGCACCTAACTACCACCAGCAGCGGACTGAATTGGCCACTAATCCGCTACGCCGAAGTACTGCTGACCTATGCCGAAGCAGCCAACGAAGCGAGCGGCCCGACAGAAGCTGCCTACCAGGCCGTGAACGCCATTCGTAGCCGGGCCGAATTGCAACCTTTACAAGGCCTGACCAAAGACCAGTTCCGGGAAGCTGTTTGGAAAGAACGCTGGCATGAGTTGAGCTTCGAAAACAAAACCTGGTTTGATATGGTACGGCTGCGGAAAGCGTTTAACGTAAAAACCAAAACCTTCGATAATTACGTGGGCCATACGTTTTCTTACGGGCCAACCCTAAAAGAGCGGGAACTGTTATTTCCTATTCCTACAGCCGAAATCCGCAACAACAACAAACTGGTGCAGAATAAAGGTTATTAGATGCTAAAGATTAATGCGTTACGAAGTTAATTTTTAATTCTATGCTAAGTTCATTAACTTAAACAGATCAAATAACAGCAGAAACTACCCTGGCCCTGCCCGGATAGTTTTTGCTGTTAATATTGAACCAGCTAAAAAACTATCAAGGTACCTTATTTAAGGTACAGCGCTTTACAATAATATTTTTATTAAAATTATAATTCTAATTTATTAAGCCCATGCGGTATATAGTTAAAATCTTTGTAGGTGTTTTGATCCTGGTGGGCTGTAAAGCCGCCGTGACTAGCCTCACTGAGAGCAACCAAAATGCTCTTAAATTCAGGAAAGGGTCGCATATTGTTTTAATTGGCAATAACCTGGGTTCCCGAATGATGAACTACGGCCATTTCGAAACCGAAATGCACCTGCGCTACCCCGATAGCTTGCTGTTTATCCGTAACATGTGCGATCCGGGTAACACGCCTGGCTTTCGGCCGCATTCCAGCCGCAATTCGCCGTGGGCATTTCCGGGAGCCGAAAAATTCCAGACCGAGCTGGCACAGAACTCCGGCAGCGAAGGCCATTTTGATACCGAAGACCAGTGGCTTACCCGCCTGAAAGCCGATGTAATTATTGCCTTCTTTGGCTACAACGAGTCTTTTCAGGGTGAAGAAGGTTTGCAAAATTATAAAGCCGAGCTAGACGCTTTTGTGCAGTATAATTTAAACCAAAAATACAACGGCACGGCGGCTCCGCAACTGGCGCTGGTATCGCCTATTGCTTTCGAAGATTTATCGAAACAGTACGATTTACCCAACGGCAAAAAGGAAAACGCCAATCTGGCCATGTATGCCGAAGCCATGAAAGAAATTGCCGCCCGGCACAAAATACACTTTATAGATGCTTTTACCCCTACCAAAGAATGGTTCGCCAGCACCGATAAACCGCTTACGATTGATGGTTCGCAACTGTCTGATGCTGGTTACGCCAGATTCTCGAAATTACTCGCCGACGAAACTTTCGGCAAAACTGCTCCTAAAGCCGAAAAGAACCGGGCTTTGGTGCATGCGGCTGTAATGGAGAAAAACTGGATGTGGCACAACGATATTAAAATACCCAATGGCGTGCATGCTTACGGCCGTCGTTACAACCCGTTTGGCCCCGACAATTACCCCGACGAGATAAAGAAAACCCGCGAACTAACTGCCATCCGGGACGAAGCCATCTGGCAGGCGACTAAAGGCAAAAAAATGGATATTGCCGCTGCCGATAAAAATACTACCCAGTTACAATCGGTAAAAACCAATTACAATCCCGAAAAAAATGGCAGCCTGGAATATTTGTACGGCCAGGATGCGCTTAATAAATTAAAAGTAGCACCCGGGTACAAAATAGAGCTTTTTGCCTCCGAAAAAGAATTTCACGATCTGGCTAATCCGGTGCAGATTACTTTCGATAATAAAGGCCGCTTGTGGGTAGCCACCATGCCTACTTACCCGCATTACCGGCCTGGCGATGCCAAACCAAACGATAAAATTATTATTCTGGAAGATACCAACAACGATGGCAAAGCCGATAAACAAACCGTTTTTGCCGAAAACTTACACTTACCGGTTGGTTTTGAATTGGCGCCCGAAGGTGTTTACTTGTCGCAAGGCACCAACATGGTACTCTTAAAAGACACCAACGGCGACGACAAAGCCGACTCTAAGGAAATATTATTAAGCGGCTTCGACGACCACGACACGCACCATGCGCACCACGTGTATACGCTCGACCCATCCGGCGCCATTTACATGGGCGAAGGTGTTTTCCTGCATACCAACGTCGAAACTTCTTATGGTCCGGTACGGGGCACTAACGGTGGCTTTTACCGCTACAATCCGCAGCGCAAAATGCTTGAGCGCACTGCCCAGCTTTCTATTCCTAACCCCTGGGGTATTATGTTTGACGAATGGGGGCAGAACTTTTTTGCCGAAACCTCCAGCCCCGATGTACGCTGGATGATGCCGGGTTCTGTGAAGTCTCGCTATGGCGTTGCCACGCATAAATCAGTACAATTAATAGAAGACAAACACCGGGTACGGCCTACTTCCGGTATCGAAATTATTTCCAGCCGCCACTTCCCGGACGAGGCCCAAGGCGATTTTCTGATTAATAACACCATTGGTTTTTTAGGCACGAAACAACACAGTTTGGTAGACGATGGTACCGGTTACAAAAGCCAGCACCGCCAGGATTTGTTGCAGTCCGAAGACCGTAATTTCCGGCCGGTTGATATGGAGTTTGCCCCCGATGGCTCACTTTATATTGCCGACTGGCACAACGTATTAATTGGCCATATGCAGCACAATGCCCGCGACCCGCTCCGCGACCACGTACACGGCCGGATTTACCGCATTACTTATCCATCGCGGCCATTAATTAAGCCGGCTAAAGTAGCCGGTGCCAGCATCAACGAGTTACTGGATTACCTGAAACTGCCCGAATACCGGACCCGCTACCGCACCAAACGCGAACTCCGTGGTCGTCCTACTGCCGAAGTATTGGCCAGCGTGAAAACCTGGGTAGCCAACCTGGATAAAAACGATCCAAGATACGAGCACCATTTATTAGAAGCGCTCTGGGTAACCTGGGGCCACAATAAAATAGACGAAACTTTGCTGCGCCAATTATTACAGGCCAAAGATTACCGGGCCCGTACCGCCGCCGTACGCGTGGTGCGCTACACCGGCCATCAGGTTAATGACCAAGCCGATTTATTGATGCAGGCTGCCCGCGATGAAAACAGCCGGGTGCGGCTGGAAGCCATTGTGGCTGCTTCGTGGCTCGACAAAGAAAAAGGCCTGGCTATTGTAAACGAAGCCGCCAAAAAACCTTTGGATGACTGGATGATACACGCCCACGAAACCGCTGTAGCCCACCTGAATGGCCGCGCCGTGGAAGCGAAAAAGCCCGAAGCCATAACCACCAATTTAAAAGGAGCCGAACGCGATTTGTTTGTTAAAGGCAAAGCCATTTACGCCCAGGAAGGTTTCTGCGGCACTTGCCACCAGCCCGATGGCAAAGGCTTAACGGCGTCTGGCTTCCCGCCGCTTTCTGGCACGCCTTGGGTAACCGGTAACGATGAGCGCCTGATTAAGATTGTGCTAAAAGGACTGCATGGCCCGATTGAAGTAGCTGGTCAGAAGTACGCCGGGCAAGTACCCATGACGCCGTTTGGCGGTATGCTGAAAGACGAGGATGTTGCCGCCGTACTTACCTATGTGCGCAACTCCTTTGGTAACAAAGCCGCTGCTATCTCGCCGGATAAAGTTAAAGAAGTGCGGGCCGCTACTAAAAACAAAACAGGCTTTTATTCGCCTACCGAATTGCTTAAACTACACCCCATGGAAACTGGTGTTCAGTAACCTTACTTAAGATTCTGATTTGCTTATTTATTCTTTTAATACACTATGAAAAAATTAAAAAATTTAAAGTACCTGTTCTTATTATCGTATTTCTTTATTGCGGTTTCCTGCGCTAATGCGCAGCCTAAAGCAAAAGCCAACGCTAAAAAGCCCCTCATCGTATTCGTGGCCGGCGACCATGAATACAGCGGGGAAGGCACCTTGCCACTTTTAGCAGCAGAATTAGAGAAGAACTACGGCTTTAGAACCAAAGTACTCAATGCTTACCCAGACCAAAATGCGGAAGAAAATATTCCGGGTTTAGAAGCTTTGAAAGAAGCTGATTTAGCCGTGTTTTTCCTGCGCTGGCGGCGTTTACCCGCCGATCAGGTGAAACATATTGAGGATTATTTAAAAACCGGTAAACCCGTTGTTGGTTTCCGGACCACTACCCACGCCTTTAATTACCCCAAAGGCCACGAACTGGAAAAATGGAACGCTTTCGGCGAAATGGCTTTTAACTCGCCTCCCGGCTGGGGCGGTGCTGCCAAACATACGCACTACGGCCACAACTCCAGCACTGATGTTACCATTATACCAGAAGCTGCTAAAAACCCAATCCTGACCGGGGTAGATAATAAATTTCATGTCCGCTCCTGGTTATACCGGGTGCTGCCCGATTACCCGACCAAAGGCTCTACCTGGTTATTAATGGGCCACGCCGTAAACCCCGATAAAGCAGCTATAGACAACCCGGTTGCCTGGACTGGCAAGAACTCGTTTGGCGGTAATTTTTTCATGACCACGCTAGGGCACCCGGAGGATTTTGATTTAGAGCCTTTTCAGCGGCTGGTAGTTAATAGCATTCATTGGGCGGCCGGCAAACCGGTACCTAAAAAATGGGCCGGTAAAATTCAGATGAATGTACCTTATCACGGTATTCAAACGAGTAAATCGAGTAAGTAATATTAAGTTTACGGCATTAACCGGCTTGTTTACCCAGAATATTGTTGATTACTTACAAAAATTTAACGCAAGTGCGTTGCCTACAGCAAATATTATGTTCGCTGCAGGCAACGCATATTTATTACAATTTATTTACCCCAATAATTTATTAAATAACTGCTTCTACAAACTATGAATAAAATTGGCTTTAATGTTTTGGCTTGGTCGGCTGTAATTTCTGATGATTTAATGCCTATTCTGGATAGGCTAAAAG
The DNA here is from genome assembly GCF_008629685.1 of Adhaeribacter rhizoryzae. Lineage (GTDB taxonomy): Bacteria > Bacteroidota > Bacteroidia > Cytophagales > Hymenobacteraceae > Adhaeribacter > Adhaeribacter rhizoryzae. The sequence continues at coordinate 101,324 of NZ_VWSF01000018.1, forward strand.
CAATTGGCTACGATGGTGTGGAGTTTTTTGTTGGATCGCCGGATGAAGCGGCTTATAAAAGAATAGGTAATTACGCCAAGAATATTGGCTTAGAAACTACTGCTGTTTTTGTAGTAGGCCAGGACGATAACCCCATTAGCGACGATGCCGCCACCCGGGGAAAAGCGCTGGATAGAATTAAATGGGCCATCGACCGGGCACATGATTTAAATGCCAGCGTCATTTGCGGTCCTTTCCACTCGGGGCACGGTATTTTTGCTAAGCGGGCGCCCCTGGATCAGGAATATATTTATGGTGCCGAAGTTTTGCGCGTTGCCGGCGATTATGCCGCTAAAGCCAATATTGTAATGGGTTTAGAAGCCCTTAACCGGTTTGAGTGTTATCTGTGTAATACCATGGAACAACTAACCCGACTGCTAAAAACCGCCGATCATCCTAACGTAAGAGCCATGTTCGATACGCACCACGCCAACATCGAAGAAAAAACTTTTACCCAGGCAATTCAAACCATTGCCCCGTATCTGGCCCACGTACACATCAGCGAAAACGACCGCGGCACCCCCGGCGAAGGCCACATAAATTTCGACGAGGCTTTTGCAGCTTTAGCCGGCATTAATTACAAAGGCTGGCTTACCATAGAAGCCTTTTCCCGGAACGATCCGGATTTTGCGAATTCGATCGGCGTTTGGCGGGAATATTCCAAGCCCTGGGATATTGCGGAAAAAGGCCTGAAATTTATTCAGGAGATGGGCCAGAAGCACGGGCTATAAATATTGATACCGGCGTTTGCCCAACAACTTTATAATAAATACAACAGGTTACCCAATAATTATACTCTGACCGATAAAAAGTAGCCTTCGTGTTTCAAAACAAAATCAGGCAGGTAATTAAATAATTTACCTGCCTGATTTTATTTTTGATATTGTTTCATCAGAAAATGCGGCTATTCTAGCGTTCTCTTTCTTCTAACGAAACATTTTCCATCAGGAAAAACCAGTACCATTTGCGCTGTACTACATTGTAACCGTTATTCGGAATAAAATAAATATTTTTACTATCGAACCGCGATAATATAGCCGAACGGGTTTTACCGGTTAGTTTCCAGATTTGAATAATATCGCCGGAACGAAAGTACCGGATGGCTTTATTGTAACGCCTTCTGGCTATCCAGTAAAGCAATACCAACGCTAAGAACGCCGCCGCTACAGTAAGTTTATTTTGGTAAATAATATTTAAAAGATAATCCCAATTACTTTTTTCAGTTACAAATTCTAAATAATAATCCCAACTTTTAAGCTCCAGATTCATTAGTTAACTTATTGGTTTGCTGCTATAACGCTAAAATACTAAGAACAAGTATTTACGAAATTCCGGACGAATTGGATAACGTACCCAAATTGAACCTGCATAACACCTGCACCCGGTAAGCCAGATACTTAGATGTAACTGCAGCAGAATATTTAAAACCGGAGGAATTTATTGCCCCAGAGCGGTTATGTAAAAAGCCTCCAAAACGAGGTAGCATCTTTAAACAAGTTCGGGCGGGAACAGGCGGCTTACTTTGTTCGTTGGTTGAAGGAAATATTCGTGATCAGGTAAAACCAATACCATTTGCGTTGCACCAAATCAAAACCATTATCCGGGATATACGAAATCCGGTCTTCATCGAATTTTGATAAAGTGCCCGACCGCATTTTGCCAAATAACTTGCGCTCCTGAATAATATCGCCGGAACGGAAAAGGATTATTTTGCGCTTGTAATGCCACCTGGCTAAAGCAAAAACCACAATTAAAAAAACTAAAAAAATAAGCAAATAAATAAACATACTTTTAAAATACGCTAATTACACCTAAAGGCTTTCCGAACAAATATTGCTTGCTTTTAACAGCAATTATGGCCTATAGCCAAAATTCAAACACAAATTTATTTTGCTTCTGCTACATCCGGTACAAAAGCTATTATTCTTAAGGGACCGCCGCTGCCGCCTTTAATTTTCAGGGGTAGGGCGATAACCTGCGCTCCGGTTATGGGCACACGATTCAGGTTAGCTACATTCTCGAAAGCCGGTATATTTTGCTCCAGTAGCGCTACGTGGCTATCATAAGTCTGCGACTGCCCAAAATCGATGCTGGCAGTATCTATGCCAACGGCTTTAACCTTGCGATTTTTAACTAACCAAATAGCTGCGACTGGCGCTAAACCCGGAAAATGCAGCGCGGCTACGCCGGCTTCTCCGCGGGTAGCGGTACCCAAGTACTTTGCCGGATCGGGCCAATATTTTCCGAAACCGGTATACAACAAAACAATACTGCTATCGGGAATTTGGCCGTGCTCGGCTTCCCAAGCCAGAAAATCTTCTACGGTAATCTGGTAATCGCGGTTGGTAGCAGCCTGGTGCGATACATCTATTTTTACAGTCGGGCCAATTAATTGTGTTAAAGGAATCTGGTCAACGGTTTTCCGGTTTTCGGCAAAATGAATGGGCGCATCTATGTGGGTGCCGCCATGTTCCGATGCGCAAAAATCAAATGCCGTGTAATAATAGCCTTTATCGGTCCGGCCCGCGGCTACGGTATCTAGTTGAAAGGGCTTCGAAGTGGGCCAGGTAATGGTTTGGGCCGAAAGGTCGTACGATAAATCAAGCCATTGCCCGGCCGGGAAGGTGGCAGACTGGTTGCAGCTAGCGCCTACGGAGCAAAGCAGCAACAGCAGCGCAATTCTTTTGGTTAACATATACCACGTAATTAAATTTTATATGCTTCCGGTTAATGCACCATTATTTAACTGTTTAACCATTTGCCGGAATTATTTTTGCCGAAACGCGCCTTTCTTTAATTTACTTTAAAAAGCTTATAAAACCAACTTATTTACCAAACCCGTACGCTTATGGCAATCTGCTCGCCAATGCTGATTAATTTTTGTTTTTATAAAATAGCTGCTCGCCCAGGCCGGCCAGTTCCTGTTTGTCTTCTTTAAACTGGTTATGTTCATATATAATCATGTTTAGCAAAGGTAATCCGCTTTTGGGCACTTCGTTTACCACATCGGTTAGTACAGAACCCTGCGCCGCATTATTGCGGTAAATTACGCCAAACATAAAAGGCCCCTGGGTAGCTACTTGTTTACCATGGTTCGGGAAAGCCCAGTTTTTAATGGCCCACCGGCAGTTAATAAATTTGTTATTCAGGTACAAATGAAAAAAGTTGGGGTCGTGGCCGGTATTATGCTGAATGGCAAAATTAGCAATGCCGGCCCGTAAACTTTGCAGGGTATTTTCAGCAGCAATAAAATTGAGCACTCCGCCAAATGGCTCAATGCCGGCGGTTGCGGTATGCTCTTCTGAGGTAACTGCCCGGGTTTTGCCATCCAGGAAATTCTGGTAAACCACAATGCGGTCGTGAAAATCGCCGATTACCACATGGCTGCTGCTATCGGGTATAACCCGCCAGGGCTGATGCAGCGTTATAGTGCCGTTGTGATTGCGAATAATGCGCCGGGACTGGCCAAAACCTTTGCCTTTGGTAATTACGGCATAGTGTATATCGGGCGTTTTCTGGTCGTAACCCGAAATGGTAATAGTATCTTCGTTGGCGGCTTTAACATATCCGGCCCATTTGCCTTCGCCGCCTTCCCACATAAACTGCTCACCCGAATTTTGGTCCGGATCTTCGCCATGCCGGATGGGGTTGTGCGCGGGCCTTACGGTTAAGTCGGTGGTCGTATTCTGGCCCAAGTAGGTATTGCGGCAACTTCCCCAAATGCCATTACCCGTAAAAAAACGACCTTTGCCCCAGCCGGCGCCACTATCTAAGTCACGGTTATCTAAATCCTGGCAGGTATTGCGCGTTAAACTAATCCCTACGCCGCCCCAGCTATGCAAAGCCATATCGGTATCGTTGGTTAGTTTAAAGCTATTTTCATCGAAAAATAATTGGGAGCCTTTACCTAAAAACGACGCCTTGCCAATAAATTCGCACTGGTTAAAAAAAATATAGCGGCAATCGTGTAAGTCCAGTAAATCGTAGCCCTGAAAAGAAAAACCAACGTTGGTAAATCTTACTTGTGTGCTATGCCGCAGAAAAACGGGTTTATCTATGGCACCTCTAAAGTTTTTGTTTGTATCGAATGTTAAACTACTTACCCCAAAGTTTTTTACGGCACCAGAAACTAAGCCCTGGGCCGATTTAGAAAAAGTAGCCGCGCATTTTATATAAGTTTTGTCTTTACCGGCACCACGCCACCGGGTATTAGGTGTAGCCGGTAAATAATCGTTTACGAAATAAACACCCGCCGGAAAAACTACGGTACCGCCCGCTGCATTTTTAGCCGCCTCTATGGCCTTCCGGATGGCCGTTGTATTTGCTTCTGGTGTAGCCGTGGATGAAGCACCAAAATCTTTAATATTAAATTCCTTGCCCGCAAACTTTACGGCCGGCTTAACGGTAAGCGGCAGCGGGGCCGCCCAACCAAAATTACTACCTACCCCATTATACGCCCAAATCTCATATTCTCCAGCCGGTAATACGGCGGGCACAATAAAATCTATTTTATAAGGATTTACCTCTTTTACGTTGGCCCAATAGCCTTTACCGTGCGCCGAGGTTAGATACACGTAAGCGGCCAAACTTCCCCGGCCATTATTCTGCGCCAGGTTACACCCATACACCGACATAGTTTGCCCCGGACTCGCATTATCTGGCCCCAGCCACCAAGCATCCGTTTTGTTTATAGCTACCGGCAACCCGTAGCCAGCCTTATTAACTGGCCATACCAAGTACATCTGCCATTTAGGTAAATCTTTGGGCAGGGTAATAATGGCCCTATCGGGTAATATGCGTTGGATAACCGCATCTTTAATCTGGTCTGAAGCATAAACCACAAAACGCGTATCGGGGGTAAAGTTTATCCCGGTTAGTACCACCGATTCATCGGGGCCGGCCGTGCGGGTCCATTCGGCAATTTCAGGCGTGTTAATGCCGGTAGTTTGGGGTGCCGGCGGGGTAAAAGCTTTACCAGGCGTAACAGGCGTTGGTTTGGGCTGATTTACTTTTAAGCTAGCCGGAAATGTTCTGGTTTTCTGCAAGGTAAGCTGGTTTGTACCAGAATTATTCTGGTAATCTGCCGCCCAGTAGCTGGCAGCATTATTTACGGTATGTTCTGGCCCGGCAGCACGTTCTAGCCCAAATATTGGTAATGGTGGCGTATTCGCTCCTTTATCTATCATCTACTATTTAAAACCTGAAAAACACACAATATATTGCCTTTACAATATATAATATTCTTTCACCTAAAAACAAACGGCGCTTATAAATATCACGCAATTAAATCTAAACACCTACTGCCCTAGCCAACTAACCTGTGGTTTTAAATTTATGGAGGATATTTAAAGGTAAATATTACCGCGGTTTTACGGATAGCAGTTTCCGTATTTATTCCGGAACGCCTTTAACTAGTCAGCGTACAATCTTCGCAGGGATTTAAACCCAGTTTCGGTAATAATTTAAATTAAATATATCATGACCAATAATTTTGTTATTGTTATTCATGGCGGCGCCGAAGATAAAACCCGGGAAGATATAGGTCCGGAAAAAGAAGCGGGTTACCGGAAAGGCCTGGCCGAAGCCCTGGAAGCAGGCTGGAATATTTTAAATAATGGCGGCTCGGCCGTAGAAGCGGTAGAAGCCGCTGTTCGCAGCCTAGAAGATAATTCTTTGTTTAATGCGGGCCGCGGCGGGGCTCTTACCATTGATGGGGAGCATGAATTTGATGCGGCTATTATGGATGGTAAAACCTTAAAGGCTGGCTCGGTAGCTGGTGTTAAAAGCGTAAAGAACCCCATTACCCTGGCCCGGACCATTATGGAACGCAGCGAGCATGTAATTATTAGCGGCGAAGGGGCCAAAGCTTTTGCCGAGAAAGAAAATCTGGAGCTAATTGCAAACGATAATTATTTTACCACCGCTGAAAAAGTAGAAGAGCTGGAAAAAGAAAAGCAGCATAAACAAGAGGAAGTTACAAAAGATACCGTTGGGGCGGTTGCCTTAGACAAAAACGGCAATTTGGCGGCAGCTACTTCTACGGGCGGACTTACGGGGCAACACAAGGGCCGGATTGGCGATAGCCCCCTGATTGGCTGCGGTACTTACGCAAATAACGAAGTTTGTGCCGTTTCGTGTACCGGCGATGGCGAGAGCATAATCCGGGCGGTGATTGCCCACGAAGTATATGCCTTGATGAAGTACAAAGGTTTACCTGTTGCCGAAGCCGCCCGGCAGGCCCGCGAAATGTACCACGATAAGATTGAGAAAGATCGCAACCTGATAGCTATTGATCCGGCAGGAAATATTGCCCTGGAATACGAAACCAAGTTAATGTTCAGGGGCTACCGCAAAGGCAACAACGCGCCTTTTATTGCGATTTGGGAAGACTAAACGTTTGACTATTTTCGCGGCAATACCGCTGAATATCGCCCATAGCTGCCAGATAACCTAAATTAAAAGCTTTTTCGAAGTTTTGGCAGGCCGCAGTTGTGCTGTCCATTTCTACCTGGGCTTTGCCTATCAGAAAAAATACCCGGGCATTTTTATTATCTTGTTTTAACAACTGCCGGTAATCCTGCAAAGCGGCGGTATTTTGTAAGGTAAGATAATAACTAAAACCCCGGTAATACAAGGCATCTTTCTGCTTTGCAATATCAGGTATACCAACAGCCAGGAACTGGGTAAAATCTTTAATTGCTTCCGGAAATTTGTTTAGAAACCTGGCTCTGAGCATACCCCGGTCGTAATAAGCTTCGGCAAAGTTGGTATTCAGGCGAATACTACTGGTTAAATCGGCTTCGGCACCATTGTAATTGCGCAACTGTTGGTAACATTGGCTACGGAGGTAATACATTTGAGCCGTTGTCTGCTCGGCGTTGGTTATGGTAGCATCTAAATCGGCCAAGGCCGCCGAGTAATCTTGCCGCACCTCCATGGCAATTTTAGCCCGTTTCATATACGCGGCGGCGTAAGAAGGCTTAAAATAAATAGCTTCGGTTAAATGGCTATGCGCCGAACTCCATCTTTCTTCTTCTATTTCGGTAAGCGCTTTTTCGTAATTATCCAGGGCAGTAATATGGTCCATTATTAATTTCAGAATAAGAGAGAAAATAATAATGCCTCCAAATATAGCCCCCACAATATACCAGTCTTTTTTAATAAACTGCGATTTTGGAATAGGGCGATAATGGCGCTCAGAAACGGAAGAAGGACGACGCACCGGCCCCTGGTAGCGGTAATGCGGCTGGTGCGTAGCTTGCTGCCGGAGTTTTAATTGCAGTAAATATTGCAGCTTTAAATCGTAAGCGGCACGTTTTTGCGAATTAGATAAAACCTGGTAAGCCTCATTTACCTGCTTAAACTTTTCCTCAAAATACGTGTTTCCCTGGTGCTTATCCGGATGATATTGAATAGCCAGCTTTTTATAAGCCAGTTTAATCTCCCGAACAGTTGCCGAGGCCGGAACACCAAGAATATGATAGTAATTCAAATGCAAGTAAGTATAACCTGAAACTTTTAATTCTTATTAATTACGTAAAAATTCAGACCATCTGTTTTCTTTTTCGTAATACAATTTTTGAATATTATAGTATTTATCTAATATATTCAGTTACCCATAAACTTGTTTGTTTACGAACCTGTAAAATATATTATAATGTTCCCGAATTTGTAAATAAAAGAAAATAAAACTATGATGAACGAAGAAAAAAACTCACGAACGGATAGCATGATTGGCAACCTAATGGGTTATATAGATACGCGCATCGACCTGATAAAGCTCGAACTGCAAATGAAAATAAAAAGCAGCTTTATTGGGTTGCTGCATGCTGTTTTATTAGGCGTTGCCGGATTAATGGCGCTCCTCTTTTTTAACATTTTCCTGGGCTTGTTATTGAACCATCTGCTCGACAGTAGTTTCTGGGGTTTTGGTATACTAACGCTGTTTTACATTATTTTATTTGTAATATTGATTTTAGGTGTAGATAAAAAAGTTTTCCAGGGCATTGCCGATAAAACCTTTGACAATACAATTTATAAACACGATAAACGAAACGAGCCACTATGAGCGAACTGAACAACCCCTTGTTTGAAGATCAGAGAGAATTTTTAGAGAGACAAAAACAAGAATATAAGAATGCTTTACTAAGCGATGTAACCGACCTGAAGCAGCAATCGCAGAAAATAGGTAAAACGGTGCTAATTGCCGGCGGCGCCTTGGCGGGTGTTTGGCTGGTAAGTACCATGTTTAGAGGTAAAAAAAAAAGCAGTAAACGCCTGAAAGCACGCCCGGCTCCGTTGTTGCTAAACGCACCCGAAAACCGCACCTCCGATGATGTAGTGCAACCGGACGGCAGCCTGAACTATACTGATGCCCTAAACCAGGCGCATGATTATACGGCAGGGCCGCAGGCAAACGCACAATCAACAACGGCTCGCGAACCATCGGCCGTTGAAAGTATTGCTACCGCCTTTTTCCAATCCGATATGGCGAAGGCGCTTTCGCAGCAGCTAACGGCGTTTTTACTGGTTTACCTTACTAAAAAAGCCGAAGAATTCCTGCATGCGGATAAAAATACCGATATTGCGGTTTCGAATGAACCCGAAATCAGAGATATTGATTTTTCCTACCACGAAGAGGATGCCGTTTAGTCTTTTAGAACAGAAACATACGCTTAAAAATACAACCGGACGAAAAGCTTTTGCCGTCCTTTTAGATCCAGACAACCTTGACGAAAATGGTTGTCTGGATATAATTCAGCATTGCAATGCCCATGCTGTCGATTACATTTTGGTGGGGGGCAGCCTGGTAACGCAAACCAATCAAACTTCCTTAATCCGGCTCATAAAAAAGAATACGGCTATTCCGGTAATATTATTTCCGAGCAGCAGCCTGCACATTGATACCCACGCCGATGGCATTCTGTTTCTCTCACTTATTTCGGGCCGCAATCCCGAATTTTTAATTGGGCAACACGTTATTGCCGCGCCACTACTTAAAGCCAGTCAGCTTAAAATTATTCCTACGGGCTATATGATCGTAGATTCGGGCCGGCAAACTACTGCTTCTTACATGAGCGGTACTACTCCCCTGCCTTACAATAAGCCCGCTATTGCCGCCAGTACCGCTTTAGCCGGCGAGCTATTGGGTTTACAAGTAATTTACCTCGATGCCGGTAGCGGTGCGCAATACCCGGTTACCCCCGAAATGATTGCCACTGTTAGGCAAACCATAAATATACCTTTAATAGTGGGCGGTGGCATAAATAACGTTCAAAAAGCGGCGGCTGCTTTAGCTGCCGGCGCCGACATTATTGTAGTAGGTAACCATATAGAAAGCGACCCGGTATTTATACGTAAAGTAGCCCAGCTAGTGCAGGAATATAATAATCAAATAGCAGTATAATTAGCTATTCTAATTCTTACACGTACGTATTAATACAATATTAAAATTTCTATATATTTACTTTTTTTCACTGGCTAAATAAACCTGCTATTATAATAAAGTCCTAAATATATTTTTTTACTATTCTTTATTTTATTATATTTTTAGGCTGCAAAAAATAATTTTTATTTTTTTTAACGGCATAAAAGCAAAAAGCCCTGGCCAAATGGTCAGGGCTTTTTATTAAAAAATTACGTCTTTTCTATTCGTTCATTGCTGATTCCCGGCGTCTCATTTTACCGGCTGGTATCCCAAACATCATCTTAAACCGGCGGCAGAAGTAAGCGGTATCTTTGTAACCAACTTCTTTCCCAATTTCGCGGATGCTCTTTTTGGTGGTACGCAGCAGGAATACGGCCCGCTCCATGCGCTGATATTCGATATAATCCTGGGGATTAATACCGGTAAGCATTTTAAAATATTGCCCTACGTAGTCTTCTGAAACATTGGCAACATTAGATAATACTTTGTTTGATAAATCGCCGCCAATATTCTCTTTAATGTAATTAAACAGGTCTATGAGGCGAGGATCTTTAAAGTACGTGCTGTTGGTGGCTAACTGCTCCACAAACATTTTGTTACGTAAGATGTAGCGTACAATTTCTACTACAATATTTTCGGTGTAAATATTTATCAGGCGCTCTTTACCGGGCAAATCCTGCATGCTTTCCTCAATAACCTTAATAATTAGGTTAGCGAGTTTAGAATTTCCCGAAATTAAAAAGGCTGGAACATCCAGCGAGGCAAAGAAATTTACCGAATCAAACACTTTGGCTTCAAAGCTTACCAAACTATGGCTGTCATCGGCATCGCCAATTAAGTCTAGTTCGTTGTTGCTTTTAAAGAATTTATCACGGTTGGTAATTAAATCGTCGTTCGAAATCGTTCGTCCATCTAGTTCGCCGTAATAAACTTTTGTGCTGCGCCCGCCTGGTATAAAGAGCATTTCTCCTTCTTCAACTACTTGTTGTTCATCGCCGAAGGCAATCATGCCTTTATGCAGTAATATAAGATTGTTCCCTACATCATAAAAGTTACGCACCATAAATGGCTGTTGCAGAACTTGGTTCTTAGATTTGATATATCGTACGCCAAGCGACTCAATCACCTTATTGTAATCTTCCATGATGTTTTAAATTTAGTTTTTTTCCCTTAAAGTTATATTTTTCGATATAAAGGTACTAGTATTCTTTTAATAATTCAAATTATATTGAATAATTTTCACAATAACCGGCTCAACCCCATATTTATTGCATACCAAAATACTCCAACATCCCAAATTATTCTTATTTTAATAATTCTCTCGAAATTACTATTTTCTGAATTTCAGAAGTTCCCTCGTAAATTTGGGTTATTTTGGCATCGCGCATCAACCTTTCTACATGGTATTCTTTTACAAAACCGTAGCCGCCGTGTATCTGTACAGCTTCAATAGTAGTTTCCATAGCTACCCGCGAGGCAAAAAGCTTGGCCATAGCGCCAGACTTAGCATAATCGCGGCCAGCATCTTTATCCGAAGCAGCCTGTAAGCACAGCAACCGGGCTGCATCAATATTGGTTGCCATATCGGCCAGTTTAAACTGAATTGCCTGATGCTTAGCTATTTCCACGCCAAAAGACTTGCGTTGCCTGGCATAGTTAAGCGCCAATTCATAAGCTCCGGAAGCAATGCCTAAAGCCTGAGAAGCAATACCAATCCGGCCGCCGTTTAAAACACTCATGGCAAATCTAAAACCAAAACCATCTTCACCTATCCGGTTTTCCTTGGGTACTTTTACATCTGTAAACAATAACGAGTGGGTATCTGATCCGCGTATACCTAACTTGTTTTCTTTCGCGCCAACTTCAAAGCCCGGCATGGTGCGCTCTACAATTAACGCATTAATACCTTTATGCCTAAGCTCCGGGTGCGTTTGGGCCATCACCAGGTAAACCGAAGCGGTGCTGCCGTTGGTAATCCAGTTTTTTGTGCCATTTAGTAAATAATAATCACCTTTGTCTTCGGCGGTGGTGCGCTGCATCGTCGCATCTGAGCCGGCTTCGGGTTCCGATAAGCAAAAAGCACCTAATATTTCGCCGCTTGCCAACCGGGTTAAATATTTCTGTTTTTGTTCTTCGGTACCGTACTTTTCTAAACCCCAACACACCAACGAATTATTAACCGACATAACCACCGAAGCAGAAGCATCCACCTTAGATATTTCTTCCATAGCCAGTACATAAGAAACCGTATCCATGCCGCCGCCATTGTATTGCGGGTCTACCATCATGCCTAAAAACCCCAGCTCACCCATTTTTTTTACTTGTTCTGCCGGAAATTTCTGGTGCTCGTCGCGTTCAATTACACCGGGTAGCAGTTCGGTCTGGGCAAAGTCGCGGGCGGCTTCCTGCACCGCCAGATGTTCTTCGGTTAGTTCAAAATTCATATAGGGCTGTTATTTTGGTGGATATATAGTTATAACTTGAAATTTATTAAAGTAAAAATTAGTATGCAAGCATACCATTATTAACGCTTTAGATTCTTTTAAAGTACGATATATTCTTAAAAAAAACGCTGCACCCGATTTTATTCAGATGCAGCGTTTATTAAGCTTTTATTTTTCTGATACTGTTACTTAGTCGCGACGGCCGCCGCCCAGCAATAATGATGCATAATAGAGTAAAGAAGCCAATGAACCAAGCGCGGCTACTACATACGTCATGGCAGCCCATTTAAGCGAATCTTTCGCCATGGCGTGTTCCTGCGTAGTTACAATACCGCGGGTATCCATCCAAACTAGAGCCCGACGGCTGGCATCAAACTCAACCGGCAAAGTAATAAAACTAAACAAGGTAGTTAAGGCAAATAATGCCACACCTACGGCCAACGGTATTAGCGTAGTTTGAATCATTAAAATACCGATTAACAGAATCCACTGCATGTACCGCGACGTTACACTCAGGGCTGGCACCATGGCCGACCGGAATTTAAGCATACTGTAAGCCGTAGCGTGCTGCACGGCGTGTCCGCACTCGTGGGCCGCTACCGCGGCTGCGGCAGCACTCCGTGAGGCATACACGCCTTCGCTCAGGTTTACCGTTTTGTTAGTCGGGTCGTAGTGGTCAGTCAGCATACCTTCGGTAGAAATAACCCGCACGTCGGTAATATTATTATCGGCCAGCATCATTTCGGCCACTTCTCTTCCGCTTAAACCAGAGCGCAAGCCTATTTCTGAATATTTTTTAAATTTACTTTTTAGCGTCCAACTCACCGCCATGCTCGCCAGCATGAAGAGGATCATTATTATATATATACCAGCCATTTTCTTTTATCCTTTTAATTGTTGTTTTATTTTATCTACTATCCCTGATGTTGAATACCCTTTTACGAGCGCAATGGTTTTAACTTCGCCGCTATTATTTAAAACGATGTCGTGCCCTACAATATTTTCGATGGCGTAATCGTCGCCTTTAACTAAAATATTGGGCATTACTGCTTTAATCAGTTCGTAAGGTGTTTCTTCATCAAATAGTACTACGGCATCAATAAACAATAAGGATGCCATAATGCGGGCCCGTGACATTTCGTCTTGTAAAGGCCGGCTTGGCCCCTTTAAACGACTTACCGAAGCATCGGTATTAACCCCAACTAACAATTTGTCACCTAAGGCTTTTGCTTTCTCCAGGTAATCTACGTGACCCAGGTGCAATAAATCGAAGCAACCGTTTGTGAAAACGATGCGCAAGCCTTGGGCTTTCCAATCGGCTACCTGTTGTAGCAGTTCAGAGCGGGTAAATATTTTATCCGTGGATATCATGGGACGGGGTAGCCATATTTATAACCGGACCAGGCGTATTTTTCTTCGACAAACTTATAATAAAACTGATACCGCCGAGTAAAACCACCATTAAGGTTTGAGAGGTATGATTAATCAGCGCAAAGGCCATTCCGGCTTCCTTGGCTACGCCGTACAAAAGCAACGTATTGGTAACCATCATGTGAAATACGCCAATACCACCCTGCACCGGCACACTCATGCCTAAGCTACCAATTACCAATACGGCAAAAGCTGCCATGGGGCTTAACCCAGCCGTAGCCGGCAAAGCAAAAAACGACAAGTACCCCATCAGGTAATAAGTAAGCCAAACAAATAAAGTGTGGGCGATAAAAACCGGTTTGTTATCTAACTTGGCAATGCTAAATATTCCGTTCAGAAAACCTCTTACCAGCGCTTCTACTTTCAGGTAAAATTTGTTTTGCCGCAGGCTGTTCAGGAAAAATACCAGTGTAATTATTAGAGCTAATCCTCCTACCACAAACAATCCTATTACCACATAAATTAGCGTACTATTTTGCTGCACAGAGTTATAGCGGTCGGTAAGTAAACCCAGAAAATACGTGTGTAAGCGGTCGAACTCCACCAGAAAGGCAATCCCCATGAGCGATAAAAGCATTACCATATCTATTAACCGCTCGGTAATTACCGTACCAAAGGAAGCCTGAATCGGAATATTGCTGCTTTTTTTAAGAATCGAACACCGGAATACTTCGCCCATGCGGGGCAAAACCAAATTGGCCAGGTACCCGATCATCATGGCATGATAGGTATTGGTAAAAGTTACTTTGGGGTTTATTGGCTGTAGCTGCATTTTCCAGCGGTAAGCCCGGCTCAGAAAACCCGAAAGCGCAATTGACAGCGATAATCCCAGCCAGTAAAAATTAGTTTGATATAGTTGGGCCCGGAGCAGCTCGAAGTTTATACCTTTTAAGGCATACCACATTAAAAACACCGACAGGCCTAAAACCACTACATACTTAACAATATCCAGCAGTTTTTTTAGGAGTGGGCTCATACTAATCGGTTATGCTGGTCCGGAAAAACCAAAGTTGGTTGGTGTTCTTTGGCTTTACTGAATTCTATCTGGCAATAAGAGAATATAATTACCACATCGCCTACCTGTACTTTACGCGCCGCCGGCCCGTTCAGGCAAATGGTACCGGTACCGCGTTCACCTTTTATGATGTACGTTTCAAAGCGCTCGCCATTATTTATATTTACGATGGTAACTTTTTCATTTTCTACCATATTAGCGGCATCAATCAGGTCTTCGTCAATGGTTACGCTTCCCACATAATGCAGCTCCGCCTGTGTAACTTTTACACGGTGTATTTTGGATTTTAAAACCTCAATTAACATGTGTTTATCTTAAATAAAATACAAAGGTAGGTAATTTTAGATAAGATTACGCGGGCTTTGCGGTGGCTGGTTAAAGCAATAATCTGTTAGCCGGCAATTACCAGATTATCAATCAGGCGAACTTCGCCCACGTAGGCAGCAATGCACAAGGCCGTATTCCGTTTGCTTTGTAAGTTACTAACCGGTTGTAATGTAAGGGCATCGGCAATCTCAAAATATTCGAGCCGGATGGGTTCGTATTGTGCTAAATAATTAATAACGGCTGTTTTTACTTCCGGTACTGATTGATGCGGCAAGGTTTGTGCGGCTAATTGCAGCGCTTTGTATAAATGGGTAGCTACCTCGCGTTCATCCGGGGCCAACCGCCGGTTCCGCGACGACATGGCTAATCCATCGGGTTCCCGTACAATGGGATGGCACACCAGTTCCAAGTCAAAACTTAAGTCAGTTACCAGCCGGTTAATAATGGCAAACTGCTGCAAATCTTTCTGGCCAAAATATGCTTTGTGCGGCTTAATTAAGTGAAACAACTTACTTACAACGGCTGCTACGCCCGTAAAGTGGCCTGGCCTAAATTGCCCTTCCATTACCGTTTCCAAAGCGCCAAAGTCAAACTTTAACTGCAAGGCTTCGGTGTACATTTCGGCTACTGCCGGGGCAAATAATACCTGGCAATTATTTTCCTTTAATAATTGAGCATCAGCTTCCAGCAACCGGGGGTATAACTTAAAATCTTCGGCATTGTTAAACTGCGTGGGGTTCACAAAAATACTGCAAACGGCAACACTGTTTTCTTGGGCGGCCGTACGCAATAATTGCAAGTGGCCTTCGTGCAAAGCGCCCATGGTAGGCACCAATCCAATGGTTTTACCGGAACTACGAATTTGTTCGGTTTGTTGTTTTATAGCAGCCGCAGAAGAAATAATTTGCATGTAAATGGTTTAAAATTAAATATTAAAACGGCGTAAAGGTATATTTCACCGAATAAAATTGAAAGTTTGATAAAAAATATGTAATTTTGTGCTGCCGAATTTTGTGCCTTATCTAACCCTTACTTTTCAAGTCTATGTCTAAACTTAGAATCTTATACGCTGCCACCGAAATCAATCCTTTCTTACAAACCACAAAAGTAGCGGAATTCCTGAGAATGCTGCCCCAAGCCATGCAGGAAAGAGGTATGGAAATACGCATTTTTGTTCCCCGCTTTGGTTTGATTAACGAAAGAAAGAACCGGTTGCACGAAGTAGTAAGACTATCCGGAATAAATATTGCGGTGGGCGAAGAAGAAAAACCGCTTATTATTAAGGTGGCCTCTATTCCAAATGCCAAACTTCAGGTATATTTTATCGACAACGAAGACTATTTTCACCGCAAGTCCGTTCTGGTAGACAAAGACAATAAATTTCATGCAGATAACGATGAGCGGGCAATATTTTTCTGCAAAGGCGTGCTGGAAACAGTTAAAAAATTAGGCTGGCAACCCGATATTGTACATTGCAACGACTGGATGACTGGTCTGATTCCGATGTATTTGAAAACGACTTATAAAAAAGATCCGATTTTTAAAGATGCCAAGTCTATCTTTACGGTTTACAACAACAACTTCGACCATAAATTTGACGGCGACCTGCTCGAAAAAGTAAAAATGCTGGACATTGAAGACAGCATGCTTACCGGCTTACAATCCGCTGACTTTGAAGGTTTCGTTAAAGTAGGTATGGAATATGCTGATATGGTGGTAAAATCGCACGAAGATGGTTTCAGCGAAAATATTAATGCTTTGTTTACCGATTTTACCAAAGCCCGTGAGGTTAGCGCCGATACGGATGAAAACTTTTTAGATTCTTACTACAATCTTTATAATGAATTGGCCAACTAGGACCACTGTTCTTTTTATTTTTTCTTTGTTTACCCTTTTTTCCTGTGAAGAATCCGGCGAAATTGGCTTAGATATTGACGAGACTAAACTTGGTACTGCTTTTACCGATACCATAACGGTAAAAGCATCCACCATTTTAGCTCCCGATTCCATTGTGGCCCGTAACCGGGGTAATCTGTTAACCGGCAGCGTTACCAATTCATCTTTTGGCTTGGTTTCGGCTAAATCGTTTTTGGAAGTTGGTATTACGTCGGGGGTAGGATTTGAAGATGCCGCCAATGCCCGCATCGATTCTACGGTGCTGGTGCTGGACTATAACGAATATTACGGCGATACTACCCAAAACCTGACGGTGAATGTTCATAAACTGCAGCAAGGTTTCCGCGACGACGTTACTTATTTTACCAACAGCACGTTGCCCCACGATGCAGCAGTAATCGGGACGGCTACTTTTAAGCCTACTCCCCGCAAAACAGTTAAAAAAGTACTTACCAACACTACCGTAAACGCTTCTATACCGGTGCGCATTCGCATGACGCCGGCTTTTGGTGCCGAAATGCTGGCGCAAAGCGGTAAAACACCATTGTCTAACCCTACCGAATTCCTAAAGTTTTTACCGGGTATTGCACTTACCAGCGGCAACGATGCTAAATCGGCGTTAGGTTTTACTTTTTCCGATAGTACTTACTTTAAAATTTATTACACCGCCGGCGGCAAAAAACTGCAATACAACTTTATTATTAGCAGCACCAATAACCGGTTTACCCAACTCTCCGCCGATCGCAATAATTCGTCGTTAGCTGGCTTGCAGCAGACCGGCGATTCTATACCGGCGGCAAATGCTGGTAATACTGCTTTTCTGCAGGAATCGGTGGGCGTAAAAACAAAGCTTACTTTCCCTTATTTAAATAAATTTAAGCAAGCCTTAGGTACAGTAGCTATTAACCGGGCCGAACTAATAATACCCGTAAAATCAGCCACAGCATTCCCGCCGTCGCCTTATCTTTACCTGTTCGAAACCAATAAAAGCAACCGCATTGGGCGGCAAAACGGTGTACCAATTGGTATTTCGGCTAATGGTTCCAGTTTAGCTAATTTTAGCCAGCCGGTTGCGGCAACTTACAACAGCACTACCCAAAGCTATACGGTAAATATTACAGCTTACCTGCAGGCTGTACTTTATAATAACCGCATTAATGGCGGGCGCCTCATTCAGAACCGGGGTTTACTCGTATCGCCGGCTTCTTTGGGCCAGCTAACCAGTTTAGAAGCTTTATCGTTACAAGGGCTAAACCAAACCTTGTTAAATTTAGCACCTGGTTCAGGCGTAAAACTGCGGGTCTACTATTCCACCAATCAATAATTATTATCCTATCTTAAAACAAAAGATATTTATATTCTTAATAAGATATTTCCTTTAACAAATTTATTATGTGCGGAATTGTAGCATACATTGGGCATAGAGAAGCATGCCCAATTATTATTAAAGGTTTAAAACGTTTAGAATACCGGGGCTACGACAGTGCCGGTGTTGCACTTTTAAACGGTGACTTAAATGTTTACAAGAAGAAAGGCAAAGTAAGCGACTTACAAGCGTTTATAGGCGATAAAGATACCCATAGCCATATTGGTATGGGCCATACCCGTTGGGCTACCCACGGTGAACCTAATGATTCTAATGCGCACCCGCATTATTCCAGTTCCGGGCGCATTGCCATTATTCATAATGGTATTATCGAAAACTACGCTTCTTTAAAAACCTTATTACAATCTAAAGGCTTTACTTTTTACAGCGATACCGATACCGAGGTATTTATAAACCTGATTGAGGATATCCAGAACGAGAATAACTGTACCCTGGAAGAAGCTGTGCGGTTAGCATTGCACGAAGTAGTAGGTGCCTATGCCATTGTGGTACTTTCTAAGGAAGAGCCTAACCAATTAATAGCTGCTCGCAAAGGTAGCCCGCTAGTAATTGGTGTGGGCAAAGACGAGTTTTTCCTGGCTTCGGATGCTACCCCCATTATTGAGTATACCAACGAGGTAGTTTATGTAAACGACTACGAAATTGTTGTTATTAAAGACGGTAAACTCAATATTAAAACCCGCGAAGATGTTCCGACTACGCCTTACATCCAAACTTTGCAAATAGAACTGGATTCCATTGAAAAAGGTGGCTACGAACATTTTATGCTGAAAGAAATATTCGAGCAGCCACGTTCTATTCATGATAGTATGCGGGGCCGGTTAGTGGCCGCCAGCAACCACTTAGTACTAGGCGGTTTTCTGGAGTTCGAAAAGAAATTTGTAAAAGCCAAACGCATTATTATTGTGGCTTGCGGCACCTCGTGGCACGCGGGTTTGGTAGCCGAATATTTGATTGAAGATTTAGCCCGCATTCCGGTAGAAGTAGAATATGCTTCGGAGTTCCGGTACCGCAACCCTATTATTAAAGAAGGCGATATTGTAATTGCTATTTCCCAGTCAGGCGAAACCGCCGATACTTTAGCGGCAATTGAACTGGCTAAATCTAAAGGCGCTACTATTTTCGGTATTTGTAACGTAGTAGGTTCTTCTATTGCCCGCGCTTCTGATGCCGGCGCTTATACCCACGCGGGTCCGGAAATTGGGGTGGCCAGTACCAAAGCTTTCACGGCCCAGGTTACTGCCCTTACCTTATTGGCCATGATGATTGGCAGCAAACGCGGCACCATCGAAGACAGCAAACTACGCCAATTAATGATTGAGCTGGAAAATATTCCGGCCAAAGTAGAAAAAGCGCTCGAACTGAACGATAAAATTGTAGAGATTTCGGAAGAGTTTAAAGATGCGCCTAATTGCTTGTACTTAGGCCGCGGCTATAACTTCCCGGTGGCACTGGAAGGTGCTTTAAAGCTGAAAGAAATTTCTTATATCCACGCCGAAGGTTACCCGGCGGCAGAAATGAAACACGGTCCGATTGCTTTGATTGATGAGAACATGCCGGTAGTAGTAATTGCTACCCGCGATAGTTCTTACGAAAAAATTGTATCGAATATTCAGGAAGTAAAAGCCCGTAAAGGCCGCATTATTGCCATTGTAACCGAAGGCGACCAGGTAATTCCGGCTATGGCAGAATACGTAATTGAAGTTCCCGAAACCAGCGAAATCCTGACGCCATTGGTATCGGTTATTCCGTTGCAGTTACTTTCTTACCACATTGCCGTAATGCGGGGCTGCAACGTAGACCAGCCGCGTAACTTAGCCAAATCGGTAACGGTAGAGTAAAACGTTTGAGGTAATACGTTTTAAGTATTACGTTTGTGTATAAATAAAAAGGGAAGCTACTAAGCTTCCCTTTTTTATTCCCCAATAGCTTCCTGCAAATATTTTTTTTTAAGCAACGGACAAATTTTATAGCGCTCATCCCGGGTATCGGTGTATAAAGCGTCCAATAACTTATAAATATTTTTAATCCCTACTTTTTCAGTCCATTCAAAAGGGCCGTACGGGTAATTCGTGCCTAATTTCATCGCTAAATCAATATCGGTAGCTGTAGCCGTGTTCTCCTGCAGGGTGTAAAAAGCTTCGTTTATGAGCATGGCCAATACCCGCGGGGTAACCATTCCCACCCGATCCTCTACTAGCAAATATTCGGTACTTAGTTGCGCACAAACCTCTTGTAAAACTGGTTTATCTGCTTCTTTTAGCAAAGTAACTTCCAGGTAAGCCCGGTTCAGGAAAGTAGGCCAGCCGTTAAACCCAATTAGCGTACAGGCTAATTTCGTTTGGGCATTATACGCCAGTTGCGCCAGCGAAGCAGTAACAGCTTGGCAGAAAATAATTAGCCCTTCCCGGTCCTGGTACAAACGCAACCTATCCGGGTTATCGGCCAGGAAAAAATCAAATACAACTTCTGCTTCTTTTAAATTATTCCGGATTTGGTTGTAGTCTGTTACAAAAATATAGTCATGGGTTGCGGTAAATTTCAACTCAAATTCAGGTTTAATTTCGGGCGGGGCTACAATAACTATCTGCATTTTCCTGTACATTTAGGCCTTAAATTAAAGATAAAAATTA
The DNA here is from genome assembly GCF_008629685.1 of Adhaeribacter rhizoryzae. GTDB lineage: Bacteria > Bacteroidota > Bacteroidia > Cytophagales > Hymenobacteraceae > Adhaeribacter > Adhaeribacter rhizoryzae. The sequence goes on from NZ_VWSF01000018.1 coordinate 121,923, forward strand.
TTCCTATGCCTAATACTGTAATCAATTCTACTAATGCGCCGGCTCCTATCGGGCCGTATAGCCAGGCCGTTTTGGCCAATGGTGTTTTGTATGTTTCCGGCCAAATTGCTTTAGATCCAGCTTCCGGTCAATTGGTGCAGGAAAATATTCAAACCGAAACGCACCAGGTAATGAAAAACTTACAGGCCATTCTACAGGAAGCCGGCTTGAGCTTTGACCAAGTGGTTAAGTGCACCATTTTTGTAAAAGACCTGAATAATTTCGCCGCTATTAACGACGTGTATGGCAGCTATTTTGGCCAAAACTCACCGGCCCGCGAAACCGTGGAAGTAAGTCGCCTGCCCAAAGATGTAAACGTAGAAATTTCGTGTATTGCCGTTGTGGCGTAGTTAATAACCGGCAGTAGCAATATAAACTTAAATATTGCTACTGTTGTCTTTTCTCTAACTGTTCAGGCTCTTTGTTTACGGCTGTTTTGCCGGCTTCTACTTCTTGCCTAATTACCCGCACCGCGTATGGCAACGGATAAATATTAGAACCAAACTTACGGCAATAAATTAGTGTGAAAATAGAGCCAAAAAATAATATTTGCGACGAGTAAAATACCCAAACCAGAATAACAATTACGGTACCGGCAGCGCCATATACACTGGCAATGCTACTGTTGCCTAAATACAAACCAATTAAATATTTGCCTAACCCAAAGAGCAAAGCAGTAACAATAGAGCCCACCCACACATCACGCCAACGAATTTTAGCATCGGGCAAAAACTTAAAAATAGCGGCAAACAGAAAAGTTACCACCGCCAGCGAAAACATTGTATTAAACATCTGAATCAGAATGGCCGCTGTTTCACCCAGAAAGCGAAATAAATAGTCACCAATTTTGGCCAACAAGGCGTGCACCACCAGCGAAACCAGCAGCAGAAAAGTAATACTCAAAATCATGGCAAAAGAAAGTAAACGGTCTTTCACCAATTTCAGGTACTCGCGTTTGGGTTTGGGCTTTACCCCCCAAATTACGTTTAACGAACTTTGCATAGATATAAACATACCGGTAGCACTCAACATTAAAGTTACCAAACCCACCACCGTCGAAAAAGTCAGCTCATTAGACTTGCTAATATTCTCGACCATGCGCTGCACCTCTAAAGCGCCCTCTGAGCCGATTAAGCCTTTAATCTGAAAATAAATTTCACCGCTAACGGCATCTTCGCCAAATACCCAGCCAATGGTATTAATAATAATAATCAGAATAGGTGGTAAAGCAAAAATGGTATAGTACGCCAGAGCCGCGCCTTTATCAAAAGCATTGTCGTCTAAAAATTCGTACCAGGTATCGCGGAGTAAAACCCAGGAGCCTTTCCCAATTCTGGGCAACAGCCGTATAACAGGCCGGTTTGATTGTGTGGGCATGATAAAATTAACCTATTTAAATACCTGATACGTATTTACTTAAATTGGTGCTATAATCCTATTGCTATATCTGGTTTGTAAAATTCTGTTCGATTAAGGCATGTAATCTAAATGAATAAAAATGAGCAATAGATTGTGTACCTTTGCACCAATTTTTAAACGACCTGACTAGCGTCAGTATTATTTTGACATGGAAAGAGAAGTAAGAGTACGATTTGCTCCCAGCCCTACCGGGCCTTTACATATTGGCGGTGTGCGTACCGCTTTGTATAATTATTTATTTGCGAAAAAAATGGGCGGCAAAATGCTGCTGCGCATCGAAGACACCGACCAAAACCGCTTTGTACCCGGTGCCGAAAATTATATATTTCAGTCGTTGGAATGGTGCGGCATTAAGCTGGATGAAAGCCCGGTCCACGGCGGCCCGCACGCGCCTTACCGCCAATCGGAGCGCAAACCCATGTACATGGACTATGCCCTGAAACTGGTTAACGACGGCCACGCCTATTACGCTTTCGATACCGCCGAAGAACTGGATGCCATGCGCGAGCGCTTAAAAGCCGCCAAAGTAGCCACGCCGCAATATAATGCCATTACGCGCAACACCATGCGCAATTCGCTTACCTTACCCGAAGACGAAGTAAAAGAACTTCTGGAAAGTGGTACACCTTACGTTATCCGGTTAAAAGTACCGCGTAAAGAAGAAATTCGTCTGAAAGATTTAATCCGCGGTTGGGTATTGGTACACTCGTCTTCTATAGATGATAAAGTGCTGATGAAATCGGATGGGATGCCTACTTACCACCTGGCAAATATTGTAGACGACCATTTAATGGATATTACGCACGTAATCCGGGGCGAAGAATGGTTGCCATCGGCGCCGCTGCACGTGTTACTGTACCGCTACCTGGGTTGGGAAAGCACCATGCCGGAATTTGCCCACTTACCACTGCTGTTGAAACCCGACGGCAACGGCAAATTAAGCAAACGCGACGGCGATAAATTAGGCTTCCCAGTATTTCCGCTAGAATGGTACGACCCATTTACCAACGAAAAATCGAGTGGCTACCGCGAGAGCGGCTATTTGCCGGAGGCTTTTGTAAACTTTCTCGCGTTTTTAGGCTGGAACCCCGGTACCCACCAGGAAATATTCTCGATGGACGAACTGGCCGAAGCTTTCTCGATTGAGCGCATTGGTAAATCCGGTACCCGTTTCGATATAAACAAAGCCCGCTGGTACAACGAGCAATATTTACGCGCCAAGCCCGATACCGAATTAGCCCAATATTTATCAGCCGCTTTAGCCGAGCATAATATTGCGTGTTCCGAAGAAAAAGCTGTAAAAATTGCCAGTGTTATGAAAGAGCGGGTTACCTTTCCGCAGGATTTCTGGCGCGAAGCCGCTTATTTCTTTGTTGCGCCCGAAACTTACAACGAGAAGGTAGCCGAAAAAAAATGGAATAATGCCGCCGTTGCGGTATTCGAAGATTTTAAAAACCAGTTACCCAATATTCAGGAATATACCGCCGATAATATTAAAGCCTTGTTGTTGCAAACGCTGGAGCAGCACAACATGAAAATCGGGCAGGTGATGCAAGCTTTACGCTTAGCCCTAACTGGTTTAGAGGCAGGTCCTGATTTAATGGCGATTATTGAAATTATTGGTCCCGACGAAACGGCCAAACGAATAGAAACGGCTACCGAAAAACTACAAACCTATATTTTAAGCTAAAAGCAACCAGTCTTTAATTTTTAGTTCTTTCTAATGCGGGCGCAGGAATTAATTAGCAATTCCGGAACGCTCCGATATTTAATTAAAATAAAACCTGCTTCATCCGTGAAGCAGGTTTTTTCGTTTTAGAACCATACTGATTAGTGGCAATTAGTTTTTCCAAAATCAGATGAATTTTTAACCAGGTAAAACAATGGCAAAGAAGAAGAAAACAACCGAAAAGAAAGCGCGGGTGCACAAAGACCTCGAAGGCTTCGAAATAAAAATAAATCCGCTGGGAGAAATTACTTCTAATTACGATATCGACCAAATAAATAAATTTTTAGATAAAAACGTGTACGATAAAAAGCTGGTGAACAAAGGCCCCGACGACGAAGATGAGGAATTCCCGCTGCAGGAATCCGACGAAAACGAAGACAACGAGGAAGATATTTTTAAAGGCCCGGCCAACGACGACGATGAAGATTTGCCGCCTAAAGCCAGAGGTAAGAAATAAATATTATTGCCCCGCCGTTGGCTAAGCAGGTAAAAAGTAATTATTATTGCTTTATATCTGATAACCCGATAAACCAAGAAATAAAACTATGCGCTCGCACGAAATAGATTACCGCATTATGGGCAACGACATCCAGGTGCTGGAAGTAGAATTAGACCAAAACGAAACGGTTATAGCCGAAGCCGGCGCTATGGTGTACATGGAAGACGGCATTACTTTTGAAACCAAAATGGGCGATGGCTCCGAACCGGAGCAAGGCTTTTTAGGCAAAATATTTTCGGCGGGCTCGCGCCTGCTTACCGGCGAATCTTTATTTATGACGCACTTTACTCACCGCGGCCGCAATATTAAAAGCCGGGTTGCTTTTTCGGCACCTTACCCCGGCACCATTATGCCCGTAGATTTAAGCCAGATACCCGCCGGACTGATTGTGCAGAAAGATGGTTTTTTAGCGGCGGCGCTGGGTACTAAAATTGCTATTCATTTTAACCGGAAACTGGGTGCTGGCTTTTTTGGCGGCGAAGGTTTTATTCTGCAACGCCTCACCGGCGATGGCCTGGCTTTTGTGCACGCCGGCGGCACCGTAGTAGAAAAACGCCTGAATAACGAAACCTTACGGGTAGATACGGGCTGCGTAGTTGCTTTTGAAAGCGGAATTGATTTTGATATTCAGCGGGCTGGAGGTTTAAAATCGATGATATTTGGCGGTGAAGGCTTGTTGTTAGCTACTTTAAGCGGTTCGGGCCGGGTTTGGCTGCAATCTATGCCGGTGAAGAAACTGATACAAGCTTTAATGCCGAACGGCCAGAATGCGAATAAAGAAGGTGGCTTGCTGAGCAGCTTTCTAGAGTAATTTTATAACTTAAAATATTAAAAGAGGCGCCTGCATTTAAATGCAGGCGCCTCTTTTAATATTTATAGCAGCAGCGTAATTTTTACTTTTCAGGGCAAGCAAAATTGTTGGGTTTCCAAATGATCTTGGCATTTTTGATACGTTTGCTTTCTTCTGGCTTATTGCTTAAGTAAAACAACAGCTTGCCCTGACAGTTATAAACCGGAGTAACGGAACTACACATGGGGCAGCAGTTATCGTATATAAAAACTGTTTGTTGGTTATACTCTGCCTGTAAAATGTAAAAGTATTTATAAATTTCAGAATCGGTTCGTTCCCGGCTTTGAATCTCCTCCTTTAACCAACCTAATTCTTCCACTGGGTTCTTTACCGAACAAATATTGCTTAATGGCTCAAAATTACCTTCTTCTTTTTCACAAGAAAAAGCCATTATGCTTATTGCGAATGCCACTAGAAATAATCTTTTCATAAAACTTCTTTTTTAATTCTATGACCCTGCTACTCTTATTTTCGTTGCAGCACCACTAATAAAAATTATTGCGGCTGGCGAGCCTAACTTTTTCTATTACAGAAGTTTTAGAATTTCTTCCAGGTGTTCGCGGGAGTTAGATAAGCGCGGTACTTTGTGTTGGCCCCCTAGTTTGCCTTTCTGGCTAAGCCACCGGTAAAAAGTACCTTCGGGTGCTACCCGCACCAAAGGTGCCTTTAAAGCCAAATCGTTCTGCCGCTTGGCATCGTAGTCCGAGTTAATATGTCGCAGGGTTTGGTCTAGTTTAAAAGTAAATTGTTGCAAATCGTTGGGTTGGCGTTTAAACTCAATTACCCACTCGTGGCCACCCCGGTTGCGGCCTTCAAAATAAACCGGCGCGGCCGTAAAATTAGCCACAATAGCCCCGGTATGCTCACAGGCTTTAATAATGGCTGCTTCGGCATTTTCAATTATAACTTCTTCGCCAAAAGCATTAATATAATGTTTGGTACGGCCCGATATTTTAATGCGGTAAGGTTCTAGGTTGGTAAATTTAATGGTATCGCCAATTTTGTAGCGCCACAAGCCTGCGTTGGTAGATATTACCAAAGCGTAGTTTTTATTTAATTCTACCTCACCTAAGCTAATGGTTTTGGGCTGCTCTGCCTCAAACTGATCGGCCGGAATAAATTCGTAATATACCCCATAATCCAGCATCAACAGCATTTCGTCGTGGGTACCAGCTTGGTCCTGTATCCCAAAAAATCCTTCCGACGCATTATATATTTCGAGGTAGTGCATTTTATCCAACGGAATAATATCGGCGAAAAGCTGGCGATAAGGGCCAAAAGCAACGGCCCCGTGCGCAAAAAGCTCTAGGTTTGGCCAAACTTCGGCAATATTTTGTTTACCCGTAATTTCCAGAATCCGGTTCAGCAGCACAAAGGTCCAGGTAGGTACACCCGACATTCCGGTTACATTTTCCGGAATAGCCGCTTCGGCCATGGCTTCAATTTTCTCTTCCCACTTATCCATTAAAGCAATTTTTAAGGGCGGGGTACGAGCCATTTCGGCCCAAATAGGCAGGTTTTGCATAATTACCGCCGATACGTCGCCTACCTGGCTGTTGGTATTAAATTCGTTTGGGTGCAGGCTTCCCCCAATAGAGAGCATCTTTCCGTTAAATAATTTAGTATCGGGGTTTAAATTGGCGTAAATGCTTAGCATATCTTTACCGCCTTTGTAATGGCAATCTTCCAGCGCCTCTTTGGTAACCGGTATATATTTGCTGCGCGCATTAGTTGTTCCCGATGATTTGGCAAACCAGGTAACAGTGCCCGGCCACAACACGTTGGCTTCGCCTTTCATGGTGCGCTCTATTTCGGGATAAAGATCTTCGTACGCGGAGATAGGTACGCGTTGCCGGAACTGCTCCGGGGAGGATATTTCGTCGTAGCCGTATTTTTTACCCCAATCGGTATTTTTAGCAGTTTGCAGCAGGTTGGTAAATAATTCGCTCTGAACATCGTGCGGGTATTTCCGAAAAAGTTCTATCTGGTGTATGCGCTTTTTCATGACCCACGTCATGATTGAATTAATTATTTCCAAAGCTTATTTGTTGATTGTTAATTGATGATTGTTGACTGCTATAAACTAAGATTGTTATTGGTTACCTTAATTAACGTATTTATTAGTTTAGGCAATTTATTAAGAACTGAAAATATATAATTGTATTCCTCTGTCGATAATATGCCTCGCACTCTACATTTTTCATTCCAATCTAAACATTCATAAACAGATCCGCGCGCGTATCTATAAAAGTTGATTTTATCTTTCTTGCTGTATCGGCCAAAGCCCTCCGCCAAATTTGCAGAAATACTATCAGCCGCGCGCATGAATTGCTTTCCAATAGTATCGCGGCTAAAATTCGAACAATTCTGAATTATTTGCCACAAGTAATTACTCAAGTTAAAAGCTATCTTGTAGGCTTCAATATCATTCAGCTGCAAGTGCTTCTTTTCTGACATATTCTTTTAACGATAACTCATCAACAATCAACAACTAGCAACCAGCAATTATATCTTCCGCTTCAGCTCAAAGTGCTTGCCCAGGTAAACGCGGCGCACTTGCTCGTCGGCGGCTAGTTCTTCGGCAGTGCCTGACTTTAAGATTTTACCTTCAAACAACAGATAGGCCCGGTCAACGATAGAAAGCGTTTCGTTTACGTTGTGATCGGTAATGAGGATGCCAATATTTTTGGTTTTCAGCTTGGCCACAATGCTCTGAATTTCTTCTACCGCAATGGGGTCTACGCCGGCAAAAGGTTCGTCTAGGAGCACAAATTTGGGATCTACGGCCAAGGCGCGGGCAATTTCGGTACGGCGGCGCTCGCCACCCGAGAGCACCACCCCTTTGTTTTTACGAACGTGTGTCAGCGAAAACTCTTCTAGCAAGGCTTCAACTTTTTCGCGTTGCTCTTGCTTGGGCCGGTCGGTCATTTCGAGTACGGCCATAATATTTTCTTCTACGGTTAAGTCGCGGAACACCGATGCTTCCTGGGCCAGATAACCAACGCCTTTCTTGGCCCGGCGATACATGGGCAAGGTGGTTATTTCTTCACTTTCAAGGTATATTTTACCCGAATTAGGTTTTACCAGGCCCACAATCATATAAAAAGAAGTAGTTTTTCCGGCACCGTTCGGCCCCAGCAACCCTACTATTTCGCCTTGATTTACTTCCACCGACACATCGTTTACTACGGTGCGCGATTTGTATTTTTTGAATAAGTGTTCCGCTTTAAGTTTCATTAGCTCAAAATTACACAATTTAACCGGGATTGAACAAACCGCTCCTATCTTTAACCGGTTTACCCGGTTCTTGGTTAATTTGCCACCAGATTTTACAACGGATAAATTTTACAACAGGTAAATGGTGTAATTACCAGCAAAACGCAGAATTATGCTTTGTAGTGTTTTTTAGGAAGAATAGATTAAAAATAAAAGCCGAAACTTAAAGCTCCGGCTTTTCACCCACTTACAAACACAGCATCCTTAATATTACGGCTTAACTCCAGGGAAGAGAGCCAGACATTTTGAAAAATATAACTTTAAGGAAGATATGTCATTTACTAAGGGTTGCTTCTTCGCAATGAATATTTTAATATTTATTGTTTTTTAATATTTATGCTTCTACTAAAATTTGTAAGATACTGCCCTGAATATTTTATGATTGTGCCTTATTTATGCCTTCGGGTAGTTCGTACTTTAATTATTGTTTTACAAATTTGGGGTTAATACGCTTTTATCACAATACCTACTTTTGGGTATTTATTTAACTTTGTTTATTAACAAAACACTATATACCCATAGCTTTAGCTAATATTTTTGGAATTTACGCCCATAATCGGCGTTACTACTTACCGCAATCCGGCCGGGCATTTATTCGCAATAAATTATTTTTTGTTATATTATCTCCTAAAATATAGCTGCTATGAAAAATACCATCTGCATTTTGCTGGCCTCGCTAATGCTTTTAGGCTGCAACCAATCTGGCAAAGAATCTGCTACGGCCGCCGAGCAAAAACTAAGCAGCGTACTGGATAATTACTACGAAGAGCGGTTGGTTTTATTTCCGCTCGAAGCTACCGCTATCGCCGACAACCGCTATAACGACCAGCTTCCAAACGATATTAGCGAAGCGCATCGGGCTAAAGTGCGGCGTATGTACCAAAAATACTTAGATCAGTTGGGGCAAATAGATACCGCTGCCCTAAACGAGCAGGAAAAACTCAGCTACGCTATCTTTAAACTCGACATGAAAACAGCACTGGAAGGCTTAAAATTTAACGACCACTTGCTTCCGGTAAACCAATTCTGGAGTTTGCCGCTTTCCATGGGGCAGTTAGGTTCCGGCGCCAGTATTCAGCCTTTTAAAACTGTAAAAGATTACGATAATTTTTTGGGCCGTATTAATGGCTTTCAGGTGTGGGCCGATACCGCTATTGCCAATATGCGGCGGGGTATGGCCAGCGGCATGGTGTTGCCAAAGCCACTTACCCAAAAAATATTGCCGCAGTTTGCCGCATTAATTGTTACCGACCCACAGAAAAGTATTTTTTACGACCCCATTCGGAATATGCCCAAAGATTTTCCGGCGGCCGAGCAAGACCGGCTAACCGAAGCTTATAGTCTCGCCATTATGGAGAAACTAGTACCGGCTTATAAAAAAATGCACGACTTTCTGCAGACCGAATATTTACCAAAATCCCGTACTACCACCGGCATTGCAGCTGTGCCGCAGGGAAAAGAATATTATAATCTTCTCGTTCGCTTTTGGACGACTACTAATAAAACGCCCGAAGAAATATTCCAGATTGGTCAGCAGGAAGTAAAACGCATTCGGGCCGAAATGGAAAATATTAAAACCCAGGTTGGGTTTAAAGGCGACCTGAAAGCTTTTTTTGAGTATGTAAAAACAGACCATAAGTTTATGCCTTACCAAACCGACGAAGACGTGCTGAATGGGTACCAGGCTATTCATAAGCGTATGGAACCCCAGTTAAAAAAATTATTTGGGCAGGTACCTAAATCTAAATTTGAAGTGCGGCAAACCGAGGAATTTCGTGAGGCATCGGCCAGCGCCGAATATACTCCGCCTGCACCCGATGGTTCCCGACCCGGAATATTTTACGTTCCCATTCTCGATCCTAAAAAATATAACAGCAGCCGGATGGAATCTTTATTTCTGCACGAAGCTATTCCGGGTCATCATTACCAGAATTCGTTGCAATTCGAAAACGAGGCTTTACCTAAATTCCGGCGTTTTGGTTGGTACGGCGCTTACGGTGAAGGCTGGGCACTTTATACTGAAAGCCTGGGGAAAGAGTTGGGACTTTACACCGATCCTTACCAATATTTTGGGCGCTTAGGCGGCGAAATGCACCGGGCGGTACGCCTGGTAGTAGATACCGGTATGCACGCAAAAGGCTGGTCGCGCGAGCAGGCTATTCAATATTCATTAGAAAACGAAGCTTTAAGCGAAGATGCTATTATAGCCGAAATAGAACGTTACATGGCTATTCCGGGTCAGGCACTAAGCTACAAAACCGGCGAACTTAAAATAAGAGAACTCCGGCAAACCGCCGAAAAATCTTTAGGTAGTGCGTTTAATATAAGTTCTTTTCACGACGAAATATTAAAAGATGGCGGTATGCCCTTAGCCGTTTTAGAAACTAAGCTGAATAATTGGTTAAAGAAGCAACATAAATCCACTAATTAAAATTTAAGTCTTTCTTCTGAAAAATAAATGTTTCTGTAAATCAATATTTTAGCAATTAGTTAGAACCGATTAATCTTCGGGAAAAGGAATATTCGTGTTAACTAAGCTATTGCCTAATATTGCCGGTATTAATCTTTGATAAAACTAATATTGCTTTTTCTATTTATTCCACAATTATAAAATATTTGTTTTATCAAAAATTACATATAGTTAAGGTTTAACCCTCAGTTATATACATTTTAGGCAAGCTATTTGTTCTAACAGCATAATTGTAGGGCATCGGCTTTGGTTAACTTCGGTGTCTTGCTTACCTTTAATGCTGGTTCAGATTTATTTTCATATTAATACCTTTCATGAATAAGCGTATTTTTCTTCTATCTGCTGCTTTATTATTTTTCACCCAACTATTTGCCCAACAGGGTTCTCCTGAATCTGCTCCTGCTGTAGCCTCTAATCAAGCCTCTGCTATTAAATTAATTTTTCCAACGCAGCCTGGCTGGAATGTTATACAGGAAGGTAAAAGCCTGGATTTTGAAGTAACCGCTACGGGTGGTTCGGGCAGCCGGTATAATTTTGCGCTTACCCAAGGAGCTATAGAAGGCATTAAGTTTGATACTTTGGGCCATTTTTCCTGGACTCCTAATTTTGATTTTGTAGATCGGTTAATTAAGGATAGAACGGTGCAGTTGCAGTTTGAAGCCCGTAATGATAAAGGCGAAAGGGTTAGCCAGGTTGTTGCGATTAAAGTAGAGCATGTTAACCGTCCGCCACAAGTGGGAGAGCTTAAGCCATTTTATGTGCAATATAATACCCAGAACACCTATAATATTGAATCTGCCGCTATTAAGGATGATGATAATGATCCAACTATTATTGTTCCTATTGTAAGCAGTTTACCAGAGGGCGCCAAACTTTCGGGTCAGGGTGAATTTACCTGGAAACCATCTATTACTCAGTTTAATCGCCTGCGTAGCAATCCTATTGTATTAGAGTTTTATGTAGAAGATCAGCCGGCTAAAGCCCGCACAAAGGGTCAGTTCCGGATTGAAGTAACGCAACAAGACCTTCCGCCTAGTATGCAGCTTATTCCTTCTAAAAAAAGATTTAGCTACAAAGAGGATGCAACCATTAACCTTAAATTTCAGTTACACGACCCCAATGGCGAGGCGGATATTGCTTCCTTCAGTTTTCTTTCTGAGAACACCACTGTTCCTTCGAATGCTTTGGTAAAAAATACCCCTTCTCAGTATGAATTCATCTGGAAGCCGGGCTACGACTTTGTAAAAGACCCAAAAGATTCTGTCACTTTTAATATTACTTTCTTTGTAATTGATAAATCAAATAAAAGGGAGGAACGAACTGTGTCGCTCTCTATTATCAATGCGGTAAATGAGGCCGAAAGTGATTTGAAATTGTTCAACGAATACCGTTCTTCCCTGGTAAGGGCCTGGGACTTGATGGAACAATTAAAACAAGCTGAAAAAGATTTAAAACGAAAGTATAATAGGGCGCGAAAAGGTAAAAAGGGCCGTTCGCTTACTAGTGCTACATTAGGTGCTGCAACCGGTATTTCGCCGGTAGTAATTGAGGTACCAGCTACAACCAAGAAAATTACAACCATAGGTGGTACTCTGGTTATGACCATTGGAACCTTAGAAGCTACGGAAGTAATTGGCCGTTCAACCAAAGATTTAGTAGAACGCCTTAATTATATAATAGAGAAAAGAAATGAGCTACAAACTAAGGGTGATATATTTGCCCGTAAATATGCCTTGAAATCTTCTCGTCGTAAACCTGAATTTATCAAGGATATAGATGATTTTGTAGCCGTTCTCAATTTAAGAGGGCTTGTTGCTTTAGAATTAGATTCAGGTTGGCAAAACAAGAATAAAGCTACCAACGATAATATTTCTAAAACCTTTAAAGATTTTAATCCAGAAATTTAATTGTAGTTGCTAGACATAAGATAATTGAACTCTCTACTTTAGAGTTCTTCTTTTTAGTTCCAACAAGCAACTAAGAACCAGTATACATTTCCATTTACTCAGCTTCTAATCAGATATGGATTGAGATATTGTTTATTTCTCCTTGTTTAATGGCAGATTTCTTCATTTTGTAAGTGTGAATTAATACTGATATTAAACATGAATTGCGCTTTAAAAACAATAGAATAATAGCAAACAAATACCCACTCACTGCGGTCATTCTGAAAGAATCTTATTGGCTAACTGCTAATAAGATTCCTCCGGAATGACCGCGATGGGAAGTACAGCCTTCGTTTTATTTATAAGCGCAGTATTCATTTGATAATGGTATAACTTTTACTCTAAGAAAATCATGTTCTGTATAATATAAACATATATACAGGAATAATTAGTGTGGCTATAACGCACCCGCTCCAAGTCATTCCCAAATAGTTTTACTTTAATAACACCAAAGCAGGCTTTGTAATGTTAAAATATTCTGGCAGTTATTGGATAAGCGGGCATGAGCCTGGGGGCTAAAAGCCGTTGATTATGCTTTTATAAATATCCTGCATCAGCCTAGTTAAATTATTTCGGCGGCTTATATACGTTTTCCTAACTTCTGTAAGGCAGCTAACGCAAGCGGAGCGGGAGAAAATATTAGGAAGCAACGCTGTGAGCTTTTATAAATTATAAGGCCCGCAAACGAATAGGTTTTCACTTTTATAATTGTGCACTTATCTGCTTTGCTATTCTATTATGCAAGTTGAAGACCCGCTCTAAACGCCCATTTATTTACCTACTAAGCTGAAGTAGCTTATAGATGGCAGGATGTTTATAGCCTGTTATAATATCTAATCTGCTGT
>NZ_VWSF01000019.1 GCF_008629685.1 Adhaeribacter rhizoryzae
AAAACTATTGCAACGAAAACTACAACAGTTATTCGAAAGCCAGGCAGAAGAATAAAGCAGCAAAGCCAATTATAAATCTATTTAACATAACAAAAATTATAAGACAAATGGTAAACTCCTGAAGTAGCTTTACACCACCTGGATAATGCTATGTAAGTTCTTGAAAATACTTTACAGGTTAAGCGGTCAAAGAACTATTTAAAATATCTACTAACTGGTTGTAGTCAGTTTCATATATTATGTTAAATATAGTTTTCGGATTAATAATTTTAAGACCGCTTTCAGGCTGATTTCTGATGTTCCGGAAAACCAGAGTCAGTTAAAATTTTTTGCAATTGTTCCCGGCTCTGTGTTGGAACCTGACAATCCATTACTTCATCAATAAATTTAATCAGATTTTCTAGCGGGCAATTATCTACAAACTTACTATAAGGAGAAGAAAAAAACTTAGTTCTTAATTCTGCATTTTCTACCCGTATAATAAATCCTTCTTTGGTATGCAGAACAATTTCGGTTAGATGATTCATATAATTAATTCTTACCTGGTTCGACAGGAGGTGGGTAAATAAAGGCAATAAAAGTTAGAAATTCAACATTTATCAGCTTGGCAAAGGCTTGTAATTCAGAAACACGAAATGTACTTGGATCCTTTATTTTTGCCTGAAAACGAACAGTATTCAGTTTTAGTTTCCTGGCCACGTGGGTTATCGGTATAATTTTAAATAATTCTTCCAGGCTTTTAATCTTCCCCGTTTCCAGGCCAATCTTAGCCTTAACGTAACGTAAATCATCATCAAAATTTATTTCACTCATTTCCACTTTTTATGGCTGCCCCTTTACATTAAGGTGTAAAAGGTAATAAAAAAAATAAATTTTACAACCTTCTAATTCCACTAAATAAGCCAGATATGAAGGATATAAAAAATATTATTTTAAGCAAGGCACTGGCTTTAGGAGCAATGTAAATTAATTGAACAACTATAACCGAAAAAGTGCAAATTAGGTAAGTCAGAATTAAAAAAAAGGTTTTAAATATTAAATGACCTGTTTTATAACTTTCCCGATAAAAGTTAACCAGTACTATCTTTTAATAAGGAATACTGTTTAGCCAAAGCATTGACTAAAAACAGTTCTTTCTCGTAATCATCTTCGCCTACAATGAAATCGTAAAGCCTTTCTTTATCTACCTCAAAAGACACTAGCCGGATGACTGTACCGGGTGCTAAATACATTTTAACCGCCTGAGAATATAATTGGTCAGCGATTTCTTCGGTTTCAGCAAAATACAAGTGCTCCCCCTTTGATTCTTTTACTTTAACTACGGCAAAAATGGTTAGATTATTCATAACAGGAAAATTTAGTATTCTTTTAATAATGTTTACGTTTTATAAACCTAAAAGTATACTAAATGTATACAATTATTTTCAAGAATGCAACCTGAACTGACTATTTCCATTTTGTTGATGAATCGTTTTTTCCTTAATAAAGTCTTGAGGATGTATTCAAATTTATGCACTTTATGAATAAATAATATATTAAATAAGCTAAGAATTGGCTGATAAAAACTTTCCTTTAGCAGTATCAGTACATGAGGTGGCTTTTGCGGCTTATTTTCTTCTATTCTTTGATGTTTATTTCTTATATATTAATTAATCATTAGCCTAAACTTTCGACATTAAACTAGGTGCAACATTCCCAACAATATAACTAATTGTATATCAGATTTATATAGACTAAAGGAAAGGTTTTATCAGCCTTAATCTAAGGTGAAAGGAAAGGTTTTATCAGCTAAATACACTTTTTCTATCACTGATAACTCGTTCGAGGACTTAGCTTACGCGTAAAGTGGAATTTAAGCGTATAGATATTATCAATAAAAGATATATTAGTTAAATCAAATACTTACTGATAAAAACTTTCCTTTTACATTACCAGTTCCTGGGGCAAAGTTTTCGCGGATTGCTTCCCTCCATCGTTTAACCTTCATCTCATGTTACTTAGCCTGCTAATCCCTTTGACATTATATCTGTGAGCAACGTCTTTAAATCTATAACATGCTGTTTCAAAGAGACATACGACCTAAAGGAAAGATTTTATCAGTCTTGAACTCAATTAAAAGGAAAGATTTTATCAGTCAACAGGAAAGATTTATGGATTCTTTTACATTAATAATTAATTGATTTGCAATTTTCCAATAGTTTTTACTTCAAAAAAGGTATAAAGGCCCTTGAGACCAAATAAAGAATTAAACAAGGTCTTAATTAATAACGTAGCGAACGTTAAAATTTAAACAACCTATAAATTGAAGGGTATATTTTTAATAGCTGGCTCACAATATTAATTTCCTTAACTTGTTCTCGCCAATAAATATCTATTACTAGATATCCATTGGTTATTTATCTGCTTACACTGCATTTAACCTAGAAACCAATATAACTTATTAAAGTAATCATCTGTAAATAAGCCGATTATACGCTAAAGGAAAGGTTTTATCAGTCTCTTTTTTTAATGAAAAGAAAGTTTTTATCAGTTGAAGGCAAGACGATCTTAGCTAAAAAAGTAGCTTAACTGCCTATAATAAGCTGAAAGAAAGTTTTTATCAGCCAAAAAGAAAGCCTAAAAAAATACTCTTTCTTTTCCGCCCCTGGTTTGCGCAGCTACTTTTGCTGATTTTTGTTTTTTTATTTTATTGTTTTAAAGTTTATTTACCCTTTAAATGCTTAAATAACTTTATTAACAACAATTTTGTGTATTTTACCTATTTGTTGTTATTTGCAATGGCTGTAACTATCTGTTTTTAAGGTCTTTATTACTCATCTTGGGAAGCTTTTATCAGTTAAAAGAAAGTTTTTATCAGTTAGAAGGAAGAAATTATCTGTTAAAGGAAAGACTTTATCAGTCAAAAGGGAAGATTTTATAAGTTAAAAGAAAAATGTTTTTAAAATACTTTCTTTTTTCTCTTTCTTTTATATTTTCGTAAAAAAAACCGCATGGCTGCCCCAAATATAAAGGATATTGAGAAAACCAAAGCTATTGAGATAAGACAACATAATGCCATTACCACGGCCCGCTATGAAATGAGTGCCTGTGAAATGGATATTGTTTTCTATCTGCTTTCCCTCCTAAAAAAAGAAGATCAGAAAGGTAAAATGTACCAGGTACGGGTTAAAGATTTGCAGGAAGTAACGGGTCGGGAATGGAATTATAACCAATTCATAGATGCCACTTCCGCTTTAAGGAGCCGGGAATACATTATCGAAAACGATAAGCGATTGCTGCAAGTGGGTTTACTGGCTTCTGCCGAATACATTAAAGGAGAAGGGTTAATTGAATTAGAAATATCCGAAAAGGTACGCCCCTATTTAATTGATATAAAAAATAACTTTACCAGTTTCCGCTTACAAGCTGCTTTTAGCCTTTCGAGTAAATATGCCAAAAGAATATACCAGATTGCTTCGCAATGGAAAGATATTGGAGAAAGCAAAATATTTACGCTGCATGATTTTAAAGTAATGCTTATGCTTAAAGATCCCAAAGGGAAAGAGCCCGAGCAATACACGAAGGTATCTATGCTTCAAAAATTTGTATTAGACACGGCTGTTAATCAAATAAATAAACATACCGATCTTCAAATTAGCTATTCCTTAATAAAGAAAGGACGTTCTTACCAAAGTATAAGGTTCTATGTTAATACCCAGGTGCCGGAACAATTACCCATCCCTTTCGAACAACCTTTAGAAGAAGGAAGACTACAAACTGCCCGGCAGATATTGGATTCCCTGGGTATTACCGATGGTAAGCTTATTGGAGAGATTTTATCTAAAAAAGATCTGGTGGATAAATTATTTAAATTTAATTATGATCTTAAAACCGGTAGAACTAAAGCCAATAAAAACCCCGCAGGTCTTTTATTAACCATATTAGGAATTCGGTAACTAGGTATAATCATTTTCTCCCCATATACTAAACGCTAAATATGTAAAGTAAAGGGAAAGAAAAATGCATCACTTAGAACAATGTAATACAGTTCGCAACTTATTACCGAATTAATTACCATTAGCATATGCCTGGCATTAAATTGCTAGATTCTATAAATTAATTTCAAAAGAAAGCTTGCATAGCACTTTGCTAAAAAATCAATTTAAACTGTTATAAATTTTAGCAAAGCTATCTTAATTAGTATAAAATAGTTTTAAGATTCTTATTCCTTTCTATATTTGTGCGTATATACTAAATTTTTTAGTAGTTATACATAAATACAATGCGGATAGAGCGAAAAGAGCTGGTTAATGCTAATCATGTAACTATTATTCTGAGTGATCCGGCAGCAGAAAAGCAATTCCCACTTTTTGTAAACCTGGTTAGAGCGGGTTTTCCTTCCCCGGCAGAAGATTACAGCGAAGAACGAATTAGCTTAACGCAATACCTGAATGGGAACCCTACTGCTACATTTTATGTGCGGGTAGAAGGTGATTCGATGGAAGATTTTGGCTTGTTTGAAGGGGATTTGCTCGTAATAGACCGGTCCTTGGAGGTGCGTTCCGGGGATATAATTCTGGCCAATATTGATAACGAATTTACTGTTAAAAAGCTGGAAATTTCCGGTGATGGGGTGCGCCTGGTAGCGGGGAACAAAAAGTATAAATCTATCCAAATTACCACAAATTTAGAAATGTTGGTTTGGGGAGTGGTTAGAGGCCTGGCCAGGAGGTTCCGGAAATGACCAGCTTATTCTTACACGCCGATATTAATAATTGCTATGCCTCTATCTTTCGGATATTTAAACCGGAGCTGAACGGGGTACCCCTGGTGGTACTAAGTAACAACGACGGGTCCATCATTGCCCGTTCCCAGGAAGCCAAAGATTTAGGTATTAAAATGGGGCAACCTTATTTTGAAGCTAAACCCATTATCGAAAAACACCAGGTACACGTTTATTCCAGTAATTACCCGCTATTCCACGACATGAGCACCCGGTTCCACCATACCCTGGGTACCTTCTCTCCTAACCAGGAAATTTACAGCATCGACGAGGGCTTTTTAGACCTGGGAAACTTCTACAACACCAACTTACAGCAATATGGCTCTACCATTAAGCAAACCGTCTGGAAATGGCTGGGCTTGCCTATCTGTGTGGGCATTGCTCCCACGAAAACCCTGGCTAAGCTGGCGAACCGGATTGCCAAGAAATCAAAAAAAGCAAATGGCGTTTTAGTATTAAATACGCCGGCACACCTAACCGCCGCACTTAAAATAATTGATGTGGGGGATGTTTGGGGAATTGGCCGGCAGTATGCGGCTAAACTCCGTAACTTTGGGGTGCTTACCGCCTGGGATTTAACAAACGTAACCGATGCTTTTGCCAAAAAGCATTTAACCGTAGTAGGGTTACGCATTGTAAAAGAGTTGCGCGGCGAAGCTTGCGCGGATCTGGAAATTGAACCACCGGCGAAAAAAGGCATTTGTACGAGCCGTTCTTTTGGCCAGCCGGTTACCACCCTGGATTTAATGCAGGAAGCTGTGGCCACCTACATGACGCGCAGCGCCTATAAACTAAGAAAGCAGAAAAGCCGCTGTGCCCAGTTAAGTGTTTTCCTGGAAACCAACCCTTTTAGGCCGAACGATGCCCAGTATAACAATTGCAAAACCATAAAGCTGCCGGTACCTACTAACTCAACTTTAGAACTGGTAAGCTACGCGCTCTTGGCTTTAAAGGCCATTTACCGCGACGGATACAAATATAAAAAGGCTGGAGTTTTACTGGATGATATAAGCCCAGCCACGGCCATGCAAGGCAATATTTTTGATTCCATCGACCGGGGCAAACACCTGGATTTAATGCAGGCTATAGATTTACTAACCAGTAAAATGGGCAGTGGGATTGTAAAAGTAGCTACTGAAGGTACTGAAAAATCTTGGAAAATGCGGCAGGATTATGGAACACCATGTTATACTACCCGAATGGAAGATATTTTAGTGGTTAGATAAATTTACCACAAATTATTATCAAAATTTATCAAATTCTGTTTTTACCATTTCATATTGATTAGTATCCAAAAGTTTTTTGTCGGTTAATCGTATTACGTGAGCTTTTTGCTGATATGGTTTTAGATGTTCATTATCCATTGCACATAAGATAATCTGAGCATCTTTCGGAAATGTATTCAGGATTAAATTAATAATACTGTCATAGTTAGTATCTGACTGCTCATGCTGGTTAGGAGTATCAATTATAAATGCAGAACGAGTACCATTACTATACTTTTCTACCACAGAATATATTGCCAAATTATAGGCAAGAGTAACTCTAACGTTTTCAGCAGCGCCCCCTTCTTTAACAACTTTATTATAATCCAATGGCGAATTTATAGCAGATAAATTCACCTCTTCAGTATTTAAAAGCTTTGCGTAATTTATAAACGTTTCATTGAAATACGACTTGATTTCTTCTATTAACTCTTTTGATTGGATATCTTTTTGTTCTTTAATTAAAGCTTTTAGTTCTTTTTCAATAGTATCCTGCTCAACTAATTTTTCAGTTCTGTTTTCGATAACCTTTTCCTGGATAGATTTTCCAGCAATACTTTCAATTATAGTAGTAAGTCCTACTTTTTCTTGTTTTTCATCTTCTACAACATATTTATTTTTTAAATCAGCAATTTCTGTTCTAGCCTCGTCTAACTGAGAATTTATTTTAAAAAGGTTATCGTTGAGTTTGGATAGTGAAATATTTATCTGAGTTAATTGACTTTCTGCTTGTTGTTTATCTACTAAAATTGCTGCTCGTTCAATTGCCGTATTTTGATGGATTGTACCACATAATGGGCATTCCACATTATCATCCTCTAAATTTTCTACACTAAATTTATAATCTAACTCTAATTCAGTTATTACTCCTTCTGCAATTACTTTTTGGTGCTCTAAATATGCTTTTTCACTTTCAGTTTTAGCCAGTTTATCAAGAATTACTTCTTGCCTACTCGCAAGACTTACCAATTCTTGCCTAATTTCAGCTGTCATTAAGTTAAATTTATTTTCATCTGTAGTAGCTACAGTGCTTAATTTAGGAACGTAGGTATCAACAATAGAAAGGGCTATATCTATTTTCTTTATGTCTTCTACCAATACCCTTTGTAAAGTTTTCTGATGATACTTGTCTGTCTCTATTTCAAAATGTTGAGGCTTATATATACCTACATGATATTTAACAATAGTCTGCTTCCAATCAGCGTATTGTTGTAAGTTTTCAAAGCTGTCCCAAGGACTTGCCCAGCTTTTCTTTTGGTCAATATAATAAGGCAGAAAATAGTAGGCTGGAGGAGGTACTTCTAAGGTATCTTCCCGATTTGGCAATAAAGCTTTAAAATCAACAATTTCAGCAAACTTTTGAGCATAAGCACCTGTAATTTTCGGATAATTTATTGTTGCGCTATCCCCCTCTTTAAAGCTTATGAGGTCCTTGTAACGCATAATCTGGTATTTTATATCACCAATCTGAAATTTAACCAACGCTTTACAATCTAGGTTTTTCCAAGTGGTATCAAATCCTAATTCGCATCCTAATGCCCAAAACAACAATTTTACTAAGGTTGATTTACCAACATTATTCTCCGCTGCCGTTATTAAATTCAGGTTCGTTTGAAATTGAAATACATTTCCCGATTTTTCTGAATTTGATAGAAGTAGCAGTTGATTGAATTTTAAGTTTTGCATGTTTGCCTTTTCGGAGGTTTCTTATCAATAATTTGAAATTTTCTATAGCCATTACTGTTGAATTATAAATTCATAAATTATCGCTGCTCTTACTTCATTCTCATTTGTAAACTGCTTTTTATTTTTACTGGATATTTTAGCTGCAACATTATTTAAAAACTCCTCCATTTCGGTTGTCCCACTAGCAATTTCTTGATTTATAAGATTAGATATTTCTTTTGATGTATCGATAACTAAGGTGCTTCTGGTGCCTACTCTATTTTGACGGTAACGATTAAAATATTGCTCTAAGGCTTTTGCAGGAATAATTTTCAATCCTAATTCTCTAATAATGTCGCTAAACTTAGCTTGTATAGTTGCTTCGTCTTTAATGTTAGTAAACTGATTTATTACCTTTGTAACTGTATTAGAAGTTAAAGCCTTACTAGCCAAGAAATCTCCCCATTTCCTAATATCATAGGTTATCATGCCCTTCCGAGTAATATCGTCGTACAGTACCCGGTATATTTCTACAGAATCATAATAGGGATTAGAAAAAAGCGCAGTAATTAACTTCGAAATTTCTGCAATTATTAAATCTTGGAATTTTTTATCTGAAAGCTCTGGTAGGATAAAGTGAAGGTTTGTAGGTAATGGATGTACTGACAACTCCTTTTTAATTGCATCGGCAAGTTCCTTATTTGTATCATCATGTAAATCATCTACTGCAATTTTACTCAATGAGACACCAGTTTTTTTTAAGTTCAAGTCAAAACCATTAACAGCAACAAGGTTTAAACTTGATAACTTGGCACTAAAAGGTTTACCATTGCCGCTACCAACTAATTTTCCTAAAACGGAACTACCATTTTTTAATTTTACTAAGCTTTTCGCATTAAATCTTCCTCTATTCGTTTTTACCTGGTTAAACTCAAATAAAGCTTTTGTTTCATCCAAAGAATCAGCTAAAACAACATCCTCATGCAATTCCATAAAAACAGCGTACTCATTTCCAATAGCATGCTCTTGCATAATTCTAAATAACGCCCAATGGTATTGGTAAGCATATTTCGAAAATGTTACTGCTCCTGATTTTTCGCGCTGCGCGTCAAAAAGGGGATTATCACCGTCTTTGTGTTTCACTTAATAAGACTTAATTGTATTAGGTATTCCACTATAATGTATTAGCGATTCTATTAAAATATTAAAAATAGCATTTTAATTATAAAATTTTCATCGTTTGCTTGCCTCCTAAAACTCCACCTTCGGCAATCCCTCTACAATATCTACCGTTTGCACACTTACATTAATAACACTCAATATCAGGTCTAAAATATAGCGTGGGTTGCCAACTTCTTCTGCCCAATCGTTGGGGTCGTTTTTGATGCCGCTGTCTTTGTGGGTGGTTATTTGGTAGCGTTCCATTACCCATTCAATGGCACTTTTGCCGTTTATTACATATTCGTAGGCTTTGGCAGGAATATTCTCGATGCAAATTTTGCTGTTGTAGATAATGCAATCCTTCTGGCCTTTTTTAGGGAATCGCATTTTTTCTACTTTAAAGAAATCGCTTTCTGCTTCGGTTATCGTTACACCATCAAAAGCCGGTACACTTTCGTAATTGATATGTAGCTCAGCCAGTGCGCGGCCGGCTTTGCTAAACTTCCAGAAATCGCGCACATCTTCTACCAAAGGTAAGCGGGGCAGCATTTTCTTTAGGTCATTGGCAAACTGGGTGCGGTATGTGGGGCTGTGAAGGAAACCATAAACGTAATAGAAAATATCTTCTTTGCTTACGTTTTTGCCGTATTGCTTTTTGGCTCGCTCCAAGATAAAATCACTCAAACCATCGCGGCGGATATACTCATTCTCACCGGTGCTATCAAATAAACCAGGACTTTGCTTTTGCCGCTCTTCGTAATAATATAATGGGAAAACTTGACCATTAAATTGAAGTTGGACATCTGGAATAATATCGGTAATAATTATTGAAAAGCTTTTTGAATCACCTAAACCAGAAATACATATGACAAAATTTTTATTCAAAGGATTTGGGAAAAATTCATTCATTTGTCCCCTTCTATGAATCATCTTATCTCCTAAATATAAGTTCTGCTTAAAGAAGGGTCTATAAAGTCCTTTAGTTACTCTATCATTTTCAAAAATAGCCTTATTACCTTTTTCCAAATGTAATATTAGGCTACTGGTCCAACTAATATTCCTCGGGTCAACATTTATAAACTCATTAGCTTTTGGTTTTAAAGGCCTAGCCTTAATAAAATCTTCTACTTGTTGATTATAAAAGTTAACCATATTCATCATATTTGATTGAAGTAAGGTTAATGATGAATTATATACCCATGAATCTCTTGAAGATTCGTTTCCTCTGGAGTTAACTACAAAAAATACTTTTGCCTTTAAATCAAACTTTTTTTCGGATTGAATTGAAATAAATGTATTGAACACTTCATTGCGTTCATTAATCCAATCGCCATGCTCGTTGGATTTAAGTTCTTTCCAAGGCATCGCAGCATTACCAACTGATTTCAACTTTTTTACCAAAGAAAGTTTTTCCTCCCGGTTTAAATAATCTCCAATATCATGGTAATGTATTGTAGCTTTTTTACCTGTGTTGGCTGGATTTTTAACCAATAAAGTAATGGAGATTGGAGTGCGAGAGCCACCGCCAAAAACATTACCTGCCTCTTTTTGCCTTAACTCCCCACTGGTTCTAGCATTCCCCCTTAAATTGAAAACGTAAATAGCTGAAAATTCATTTTCTAAAGACTTCCGGAACCCATCGGCACTATTCCCATCTAACCAAGCTCCGTTAGAAACAAAACAAACAATACCTCCATTTTTATCTAACCGGTCGGTGCTCCACCGAAAAGCTTTTATATAAGAATCGTAAAGCGAGTTTTTATTAGTAGCATCAGTACCTTTGGCATAAGTAGCCGCAATACGGGCATCCAGTTTAGGATAAGCCAGATTCTGGGCATTATCATTGGTTGATTTTTGACCTACAGAATACGGCGGATTACCAATGATTACCTGCAAAGGCGCATCCTTTTGCGACATTATACGCTCAAAATTCCTGGAAAAGGAAGCTTCGGTACCGTATTGCGTAGTTTTTACTTCGTCCAACTGAAACGTATCAGTTAGTACAATGCCTTCAAAAGATTGATATTCCTGGTTTGCCTCTAATTGGTCGTGGTAAGCGTTTTCAATGTTTACAGCGGCTATATAATAGGCCAGCAGCACAATTTCATTCGCGTGGAGTTCAAGCTTAAACTTGCGCTCTAAGTCCATTTTATCAATTAAGCCACTCTGCAATAACCGGGTAATAAAGGTACCGGTACCGGTAAAAGGGTCGAGTACATGCACGTTTTCATCCGATATATTCCTCCCAAATTCCTTTTTCAGGACATCGTTTACCGAATGGATAATAAAATCCACTACTTCTACCGGCGTATAAACAATGCCTAGCCGTTCTACCATTTTTGGGAAAGCGGTTTTAAAGAACTTATCGTAAAGCTCGATAATAATGCGCTGCTTGCCTTCGGCGTTGTCAATATTACTGGCTCGCATTTTCACCGATTCGTAGAATTTCTGGAGTGTTTCGGTATCTTTCTCCAAGGCACCGCCCTCCAGTAAATTAAGCATGGTTTGCATACTCACCGAAATTGGGTTATTACTGACAAAAGAATAGCCCTCAAATAACGCCTCAAAAACCGGTTTGGTAATAATATGCTGGCTTAGCATTTCCACGGCTTCGTGCTGCGTAATGCTGGGGTTAATATTTTTCTTCAACCCATTTAAAAAATCTGTAAAGGCTTCCTTGTGGGTTTTATCTTCATTTATCAGTTTATTAATCCGTTCGGCCTGGCGCTCGGCAATTTCGGCTACGTTTTTCGCCCATTGTTCCCAATAGCGCCTATCCCCTACTTTCTGCACCATCCGGGCAAATACTACGTTTTGCAATTGTTCAAATTGCAGCGCTAACTGGTTCGCCAGATTCTGATTGTTCCCGTAAGGTGCCTGGTCTTCGGCCACCATGGGCGTACCATCCGAATGAAAAGCATATTCCGGACGGCCAACTATAATTTGCTCCGGCCGATGTTTATTCAGCTCAATTTTATTAACCGTAGCGTTAAACCGGTCGTCGTGGGCACGAAGCGCATTCAATACCGTCCAGACTACTTTATAACCGGTCATTATCGTCGAGGGCTTTATCGGCTTCTACATTGCTGGGCACTACCACCGGTATAATAATATACCCGTATTTCTTACCCGCTGCTTTGCGCATTACCCGCCCCACCGATTGCACGACATCTACCTGGGAATTCCGGGCCGAAAGAAACATTACCGCATCCAAAGAAGGTACATCTACCCCCTCGCTCAAACAGCGCACATTGGTCAGTACCCGACATTCATTATCTTCTGATTCGGCTTTTAACCAGCCTAATAATTCATCCCGCTGGGGTGCGGTCATGGTACCATCGATGTGCTTGGATGCCACCGATACCATTTGTTCTTTTTTCTCCTCGGGCAGCGAATCAATATAAGAATCGGTAGCGGTCATGAAATTGGCCGTTATCTTTTTCGATTCGTCTATATTCCGGCAAAAGGCCAGTGCCCGGCGCATGGGCTCCGGGTCGCTTTCTTTCATAATGCCGGCATCACCCAGCATCTTTTTAGAAAGCGCATTTACGCACCCAATTAGTTTAGAAGCATCATCGGTATTTATTTCGCTTTCTTCGCCGGCAATCATTTTTTGTACTGCCGGGGGCACATCCTGATCGCTTAATGTCAGAATGAGTACTTTATAATCAGTGAGTAAATCCTTGGAAACCGCTTCACCAAAGCCTATCCGGTATATTTCTTCGCCGTACAATTTTGCGTCGTCCATGGAGCACAAAACAGCATCGGCCTGCGCTGCTTTGCTTTTGGTATCGTCGCTGTAAAGCCGGGGAGTTGCCGTCATGTACAAACGCTTTTTGGCTTCCAGAAAAGAATTATCGTGTACCTTGGTAAAAGCTGATTCATCTTCCCCAGCCAATGCTACTCCGGTAGTCCGGTGGGCTTCGTCGCAAATAATTAAATCAAATAATTCAAAACCAATATCGCTTTGGAGCAACTGCTTTTGGGCCTGGGCAATTACTTCAATAGACTGATAGGTAGAGAAAACCACGGTCATGCCGGGTTTCTGGTTTTCTTTTATGTGCCGGAACTGCTTTAAAATATCTTTAACATTCGTAGAAGCAGGTAAGGCTAAATCCACTACGCTAAAACTATCGGTATCTTCGTTCTTGGTTTTCTTCCGGGATATTTCCGGGTCTGAGCAAATACATATCGGGTTAATGGGCTCCAGCGCATCCGCCGACCATTCCCGCAGCGTTTGCCCCAATAAGGAAATAGAAGGAACCAGGAATAATATTAGCCCCTGACCATTGGTTTCGTTTTCAGCAATGCGCAGCGCCGTAAAAGTCTTGCCTGTGCCGCAGGCCATAATAATCTTGCCCCGCTCATCCGTCTTAAAGTGCTCATTGGTTTTGGTTAAGGCTTCTTTCTGGTGCCCCCGTAAGTTCTTTTTTGGGGTTCTGGCTGTTTCTCCGTGAATGCCCTGCTCCAGCTTTTCCCAGTCTACCGGAGCTTCGCGTAATTCATACAGGTTTAACCGGGTTACCGGTGGGTGCTGGTTCCGGATAGCTTCTTCGGCATTACTCCCCCATTTTTTACCGGTCGTATCAATCCAGAGCCGCTGCGTAAACCGGGTAGTTTGTAAATTTTCATTTTTAAACTCCCGGCTGGAAGTAGAAAGAAAAGAATCTACGGCGGGTTTATCAATAATGGTATTTTCCTGGTAGCATTTACATTGAACAGCCCAATAATCGCCATCCAGCGTTAACCCCACTAAATCTATACCGGTATCACTCCCGCCTAAATCGTTCTTTCCTGGAAATTCATCCCAAAGCCAGACTTTTTTAAACAGATAAGCATATTTAGGATCTGTTTTAAGGTAAGCCTGCATTAACCGCTCAAAGCGTTCGCCTTTATCGCGTTCTGAAAAAGATATTTTACGGTATTTGTCTAGTATTTTCTGAAAACTCATTCTGGGTTTAATAATTTACTTTGCCAATAACTTGCTATTTGGCTATACCTGGGCAGTAGGAAATAAATTCTTTTGCAATTGGTAAATATAATATTTTACCACAATATGGATAAGGAATTTACTTTATGGATTATCTACTTAAATATTTTTAGAATTGTCATGATAGGTTTATAACAAGCCACTAAACCCGCTGCTGGTATTAACTTGGGAAAATGCAAGGTTATAACTACAATACCTACAACACAAATAACCCACCACAACCGCGTAAGATGTCTACCATAAATATTCCATATTTTATCCTCACGGGTATTTACCTTTTCTACCTCTTTCGTAAAGCTACATTCAATAAAAGCATCTATGCGCCGAACAAGCCAACTGTCTTTTCCAGCTGGTGTAGTGTTCAAGCTCGTTGCTTTCATTTTAATATGTTGCTTTTGTTTTGGCATTTTTAAATTCCACGGAATTTATCCGTGTAATACTTTCTCTTATTAAAATCTTCGTTAAAGGTCAATACTTCTACCCCTTCCAGAAAGGACACAAAAATCACACTTCTGAAAAGACTGTTTAAACCAATCCAAGGCACTTTTATGTATTTCTTCCCTAAAACCTAAAGGTCACGCCTATCTTGTTTATGGATTAGGACAAAAAATTTGCACCTTTAAAATCAATTTTTTATAAAGTTCCGATATGCCGCTATCCAAAAAAAGGACAGGGTAAATTGCCCTATTTTGATAGCTGAATATCTTAGTGCTAATTAAAATAAAAGAAGCTTTTTAGGGTAGGACGAAACTGGTAACCTAATTGAAAATCAATAATTTAAGCTATTTTCTTAATAATCTTTCCCAACAGCATCTATATCGGAAGGAATGTTTTGCTGGAATACCTAACACAAAATTTCATTTTGCTGAATAAGTAGTTTTATGTATTTTTCTATGCCGAACTATAATTAAAATGAATAAATGTCTAAAAGAAGAATTATCCGGATTGCTGGTAATAGCTTTTACCTGACCCCTAGTGATTTCTTTCCTTTAGAAAAAACAAATCTTCCATCTGGGAAATTATCGTTTCGCCTGCATAGTGAGATTTTCTGGGAAATAGAAATTGCAACCTTTGACCCAGTGGATAAAAATTTAAAAGTCCGAGTAGTTGATTATTACCCGAAAGAAACTTCCGGTTTTAAAAACCAACAAATCAAAAAGGAAATACATCGGCTGGAGTTTGAGCCGTTAAAATGGGGGGCCTTGGAACCCTTTCTTAGCCATTATCAGAAAATGGCTTTAAAAGATGTTGTAATCGAAAGTGAAAAAATATACCGCCCAGAAATTATTAGAGAATTTAAAATCCCTGTATTTCCATTACCCGAGCCCTTTCCCATTTATGACCCGAGCCCGGAAACGATTACAGAGGAATTTGAATTTTACTTTAAAGATATGGAGGTTGGTAATGGCCATATTACATTCCAGCGGTTAAGTCCTATTATCCAAAGAAAATTGACCTACAAGATTCTAAATGACTTCCTAAAAGCTGAATTTAATTACATTAAGAATTATTTTGCTAAGTCTTTTAACCGGAAAAAATTTGAGGTCACAGCTACGATTACCTATACAGGCCATGCCATCAATACAATCACTGCCAGTTCTCCTCAGATTTCGGCTATAAACTCAGAACTGATTGATTCCATCAGAACCGATTCCATAATGCGGTTACTTTCAACTCCTATCTCACCGGTAGAAAACACGTCATTATTTGATGCAGATACCATTTTCAGTAATTTCGAGCAGGAAGAAGATTTACGAAATCTATTTCCTCGTACTGACAAAGACATTTTAACCACTATTTTGGCTTATAAAAAGGTTCGGAACGAAACGCAATTGCAATATTTAGCTGGTGCTAAACAAGCCAAGCACTACCAAATAAAATATACCTTAAAGCCGCTTTTTGGATTTTTGTTTTTCATAGAAGGCGCCACTAAAAATCACTTTTGCTGGGAACTCCTGAATTCACATGCTACTTACTTATGGTCCTTTGCCAAAGAAAACAATTTAGTTTCTTCTCAATATGCCAGAATGGACAATATTATTAAAAATTTAAAGATTTTAGGCCGTGGAAATTACAAGGATGCTTACAAATCTGGAAAGATAGATGTGGATTTAGGATTTTGCACTATTAACCATAGCCAGGAGAAATCGGATGAAGCCAATGGATTCTATGCCTGGAAAGTAAAACTGAGTAGTTTGCTTGTTTAAAAGGGAGATAAAATTAGGAAGAATGAACCCCTCCCTCCTAATTTTTAAATTTACTATTTCCTGCGTTTCCGATTTTTGCGCTTTTTCTTCTTACTTGGTTTATTGCGTGTTACTGGTGAAGTTACCGTTTTATTCTTTGACTTAGTAAAGCCAGTTACTTTTAATATGCCTTTCATGGCGGCAAATAATGCTGTAACAGCAGTTAAAAATCCCGATATTTCGGGCAGTACTTGTAATAATTCGTTCACTTGACATTTTTATTTTTATTAAGGTTATTCTATGGAAGGAGTAATAACTTATAGTATATATCAGAAATACTTTGGCCCTTCTGTATATAAATAGTAGGAAAAGAATGAAAGCACGCTTTTAGGCTGAAATTTTCTTAAAATATTTTTTACCTGCACTTCAAAGCGCTATGAAACCGTACGATAATTTATCAGCCCGAGGAAAATTTATTCGTAAAAATGGGGCCCGGTTAGTTATTTACGGCGGTGCTATTCTGATATGTTGCCATTCCTGTTACCGGATTAAGAAAATGCAACAAAGAAACATGGTTTTACCCGTAAAGGAAGGCAAGCTTGCTTCAATAAGTTTAAAAGAAATGTTGAATCTGCAATTATGGGACAATACAAAGAAGAAGGTTCTTGACCTGAACAAAGGTTTTAAACAATTCAAGCAGATTTTATGAAGCATCAACCGAAAACAATTAAAGAGGCTATTTTGTATAACCTGCTAATATTTACAATCAATGGTTATACTTTCACCTCTTTTAGAAACTGGTAAGTGTATGGCCACTGATACTATATCTTTAAAAAAAGCTTTAAATACAATAGTTCAGGGTTTAGAAAACCCGAATAACCATTACATGATAGGGGCTACTTATTTTGAGCATATCTCGCCGGAAAATTTGGGTTTGGATAAGCATTATATGGCCGTGGTTTACCTGCATCAGGAAGCTACCTGGAACGTAGAATTATCTGAAAATAATTTAGTTTTTGAGGTATTACTAAACCGCGATAATCCAGATAGAAAATACCGAATTAGAATACCTTTATCCGAAATATGGAGCATTCAGGAAAGTAGTGGTACGACGTTTACCGATACTGACCGCTTATTTTATAATGCTGACGTTTTTAAAAAGATGCTAACCCCGAAATAGAAATGATTAAAATAAAACACCCGGACGAAAAATGTAATTTTCAGCAAGAGCAATTCTTAGCCAATTGCCCTGAAAGCGAGCGTCGGTTCCATGAGCTTTTATTTACGAATGGCAATATTTCCTATCGGTATCACATGCAGGCCAAAGAATTCTCTCCAACGGTAAAAGATTATGAGGAGTGGCTGGAAGGATTACCGGAAAATATTCGGAAGTCTATGCAGGAAAAAGGGTTTGAGAGCTGCAAGACAATTCTTTCTTTTACGCGTTACGTGAATGAAAAAAATGACATAGGTATGGATGAATATATCCGGCAACAGATGGGCGCGGAAGATTATGCGGAGTACCACAGAGTTTGTTTAAATCAGGATTCCTAGCAACTGGTTACCGGCTCGGCGGCAACGGGGAGCTGGCCAGCGAGCAGAATGCTAGCAATTACTTCGGATATCTGATCCACCTGGTTTAATTTTTCTAGCCTAATATTTTAATTTTGGCCCACTCGTTTTTTGTTTTAATTTCTCCGCTGGTTTTTGACCGTTTGCAATTGCAATTTTTTCTATTTGGGCTATGGCCTGGTCGAAACGTTTCGCATCTTTATAATCCTGGCTTCCCGGCTTCACCAGGGGATGGGTAATAACCGCATTTATGACCTTGGTGAAAGTTTCTTTGTGTTGGGATAAATCATTTTGGTTAAACCTCACCGCCGTTAAACGCATTTGAAAATCGGCCGGTGGTTCCATTCCCCGCAGGGCCGGCAACATTTCCATTAGCCGAATACCCGTAACGTCGAATTCTCGTTTTACTTCTATTTTTAATAAATCTTCTGAAAGCTCTGGGGTGGGCGCTGCCGGCAGGCTGCGGATTTGCTCGGCTTCTTTGGTTTGCAGCGGGCTGGTAATCATCCGAAACATATTTTTTAATTCTTCCAGGTTCTGGCTACTCTCCGGTGCGCCATATTGCCGGACGATTCCTAAATCCCTGGCCAGGTTATAATCTTCCTTATTATTCAAGCGAAAGAAATCAAGGCTGTACCCGGCTTCGTAGCCGAGTTGCGTAAAAGCGCCTTGTAAAGTTCTGCCATTACCCTCGCGAAAGGCATGGGTGTAGTTATATAGATCGAGGTAAAAGGCTGCCCGGTTGATAAATTTATGCAAGGGCAAACCTTTTAAATAGTTCTCTTTCTCTAACTGATTGGCCAGGGCCATTAAATTCGTATCTATATCGGTATACGGGGCAAATACCATAACTTCTTTATTGCCGGTGGCATAAGAAGCTTTATGCCCTTGGAATTGCCGGTCGGCTCTGGTTTCTCATGCCCAGGGGTAAATTTTTCCGAAAAGTGTTTTATGTATCTCCTGGAAATGTACTTTATCAAATTTTCCGCCGGGCACCCCTCCCCTATCGTTCAGCTGGGATAATTTTAACCAAGAAAAATTTGCTTCCTGAGCGGCAAGTTCTGGGGCATTGGTAATGCCCCATTTATTAAAAAATATCCCGTTGCTGTCTGAAAATAAATCTGGCATATTTTACTGAACTTAAAGAACAGTATTGGAAGGTACGGTACTATATTTTCTATTGATTTCCGCCAATAATTTTTCCTCTACTTCTTCCAGGGTAAGTTCACCATCTACGTACTGTTGCATCAGGGCAATGGTAAAGGCGTCCGGCATGGGAGCGTTGGTAAGGGTACAAGCCAGGGAATTTAAAACTAACCTTTCTCTTTTATTCCTGGCTTCCGTTTGCGCGGGCGTTAATCCTGGTTGGGCTGGTTTAAATACGTTTAAGTTCATAAGAATAGGCCTCTAAATACCGAATATACGAAAAATACCCGTAAAGGCTATTGAATTTACCTGTGCCTATATAACAAAATACCAGCAAAAATACTTCCCGGAGCGCAAATGAAAGTTTAAATAAGGAGAACTTTAACAATTGCAAGAATAAGGTTTAACAATTATTAAAGTTTTGTTAGAATAGAATTAGTAAATTTTGCAATTGCAAAACAGTATGGATAGATAAGATAAAAAAAGCAGGTATGCCCCCTCCTACCTGCTTTTTTGTCAAATACAAGATTAAACATTTAGTATAATCCAGCTTGTTAGCGGTTGAATATTTACCTCCTGGTGCTTTCTAGCGAAGCCAAAGGCAGGTATAATCTTCATTTTGATAAAACCTGCTATCATGGGCAGCATAAATTAATCCCGTGCTGTTTTCCCGGCCAATAGACCAAATCCAGGCCTCGGTTTTAGCATTGCAATAATCCACATCTTCTTTGAAGTCAGTTAATAGATAAGCCCCTTCTTCATTGGTAAGGCATTGGGAAACATCCAGGCATTCCTTTTTAGCTAATTTTTCTTGCATTCGTCTATTCTTCATTGGCTCCTGCCAGGCATGTTCTCCGGTTAATTTTTTAGGATTAAGAGAAAGTAATTTGGCTTTCGCCACGGAATACTCCTTTTCATGAATCGAAAAGAAAGATACCGTATTGGGAGCCGAAAGCGCAATGCCATCCCAAATATTCCTACTGTCCCGGTACATAATATAGAATTGGGATAAGTCCCCAATTTCTATCCGTATATCCTGCAGTACATTTTCTATATCATTGGTAACAGATTTAGCACCGCCTAAATCTTCAATAGCGAGTACTGGCCCATCTACCTGATAATCGTAAGCTGAACGGCTGTGGAATATATTTTCGGTTTCTTCTTTCATCTTTTCTAATTTTTAAATAAGACTCAATAATTATATTGCCCTGGCAGCAATGTTATTAAAGGCTTTTTGATCTGCTTTAAACCGTTCGTTAATGGTTAGGGCTGATTTGCCATTAAATAGCGCATAATTGGCCGCATTGTACAAAAGCCATAAATTAGCTTCCGTTTCCAGCATAATTTCTTCATTCCGTAAGCGTTCAACTGCCAGGCAGGCCAACTTCTTTGGTAAACCTGCTTCCACTATTACTTTTTGAACATCAGCATCGGTGGGCATACTTACTTGTACCATCTTATTATAAACGGCACCGGTAATGGAATCCTTTTGAACCACAAAGTTCCGGAGAATGTTAGTTAAATGCTCCTTAAAAAACTCCAGGTTTAAGCTTTTGTGGGGGAAAGTTTCCGCTAAAATTTTGTCCTCTCTTTTAATGCGCTCAATGTTTACATGTTCTACCTTTTCCTTTAAAGCATCTAGGTATTTTCTCGGTTGGCCGTTCGCCAGCCAATTAAAATATTCCTCGTGAGTCATAAATTCATCGGCCCAGCCCATCAAGCCATTGGAACAAATTTGCCGGTAGTACGATACCTTGACCTTCTCCTCATTCGTCGATTCAATAGAGGAGCCTTGGATGTTGAAAGGACTTTTGCCGGTATAGGAATTGTTGATGATAAGGTTTTTATAAATACGCTCATTTCCTACCTTTAAACTATCCGGCATTATAATATTAATACAAAAATCACCCCCGGAAGAAAAACGCGTGTCAATTTCATAATTTGTCGCAACTGTGTTTACTACCGACCGCAGTAAATCATTGGGAATAAGCGTATATTCGTTGCTTTGTAGGGCAAATATATGCTGGGTGCCATCCGGCATAAAGCCTACTATTGCCCGTTGCCTGTCAGACGGCAGTAGCTTGTAGGAAGCAGGTAATAAATCCTGTAATTTTACTTCTTTTACCGGAAAGCAAATAGAGTTCCAGGAAGATGCTTTTTCTAGGTTTGTGCTTTGTGTTGACATAATTTTGACAATTGTTAAATTCGTTTTCTATACTTATATATACGTTTAGTACGCAAATAAGTATACGTTATGTATACAAATATTTATCAACAATTTATCCTCTGCCGAACTTTTTTTCCCTTTACTTTAAATGTTTTTTCTGCTAGCAAATCAGTCACTTATAGGCGGATGAATGGCATTTTAGTTAAACTAGAATTTTAAATTGATTTATAAAATAGGATGATTGGGGGCTAGAAGCCTGGAAGGGAATTTGCTCCGCAAATTAGTCTGCAAGACCGAGCGATAGCGAGCCTGGAACGGGTTCGACCGATAGGGAGCCCCACCCATTTTTAAAATAAAACCAAATTTGTTTCCAAGTCTGGCTGGCTATTATTAAAATCTTTAAAAATTAATTTTGCGCTTAAAATTTTGGCTTTACCTGGGGACTATTTTGATTTAAGTCGCCTTGCTTTTCCTGCTGATTCTCTGCTTTTAATGTTTCTATATTTTCGCTTTTACTTGATTCTATTCCCCCCTTTCCTTTCAGCAGTATTTGTGGAATTTCTTTCTTTACTTTACCTAAATCTAATAATTTTTGAAACTGCTCATAGCGCCCCGGCTGTAAAATCACCCATTTTAAATCTGAATACACCAGCTTTTCTTCCGGCTTATTATGGAGATCCATTTTATTAATTTCTGCCAATAATTCTGGATTTTTATTAATCAACTTAACTAAGGTTAAATCCTCATTATAATCGTTTAAAATGGCTTTATCAATCTTGATTGTATGTCCTAAACCAGTTGCTTGCACAAAAGCTTTATTAAACTGGTGCATCGCAAAATATGTGGTTGGAATTTCTACTAAAAACTGATTTCCCTCTATTTTATACTTAATTTTATCCCGATCCAACTCATTTAGCACCAGGTTACTTAATCCTCTCTTTTTCATTTCCTCGTCGATATGCTTATTGTAGGGGCTTAACTCGTGCATTAATTTATCGGCAAACGCCATAACCTTACCCGGCGCGGCAGCGCCTGGGGTAAGGGCATTTAAGCTGGCAAATGCCAGCTTAATGCTGTTTTTCGGGTTGGCTAAACGTTGGGAGGGAAATTCTTCGGCTGCTAGGTCCCGGAGGAACATTAAATCATAATAAGCGCCTTTTTTATCGTTGTCGTTGGCCAATACGTACTGAAAATTTGTATTGGTGTTGCCTTTTAACTTTAATTCTTTAATTGTTTGGATTTGGTTCAGGGATAAATTACCACCGTACGACACAAATAATGTATTATCCGGCAGGCGGAGTTCTCGATAGCTTAGGGCATCCAGGGCACTTTCCACCAGCACGATTCTATCCAGCTTTTCCGGCATATTGGAGTACCAAATGCCATTGCTGCGGTCGGAGCCTTCGGCATGGGCTTTATAGCTGGTGTTCCGGATTTCCAAACCTACTATTCTGGTATCATTGGCTAGGTGGTAAGGAAAGGCAACGTTGGTATAAAGTAATCCTGGTTTCTGGGGGTCCTGGTATTGAACATTAAAAATACGCCCGGTGAATTCCGGTTTTTCTAAGGTATCTAAAGAAATGTTTCTTACCCGGAAGAAGTCCTTATCATGGAGAGGCTTAATTTTGTAATAGTCGTTCAAAAATTTATGCGCTTCTATATTTTGCAATCTTTCCGGATTGACGAGCTGGCGGTTCTGTTGTTTTGCCGGTTCGGGTAATTTCAGGTAACCATATAAAACCGCGTTTACGTTGGCGTTTTCACTCCTGGTATTATCCTGGGGAAATAAGGTACCTAAACGCCTCTTTACAAAATTTATTAAACTGCCTTTATCCGTATCATCCTCCGGATTCCAGTATCCCTGATTACCGGGATGGTGAGGATTGATAATAATAATCCGGTCCTTGGTTTGAGGATTATAAAAAACCGGAGTCCGGGATCCTTTTTTTGCTTCGTGGTGGTAACCGTTAGCCGTGGCCAGTTCGATAATAGAAATTTCATTTCGGAAGTCCTCAAAGCTTTTAGCATGAGGGTACTTGTTTTTAAAACCTTCCATAGGAAAAAATAAGCGGTTAATAAAACAGGGGAATTAGCCTCCCCTACTAAATGCCTAAACTGTCCTTTTGATTCGGAAAAATAACGCTAGCCAGAATAGCAACCGGTTGGCCCTGGAAAACGAGGTTGTGCTAACATTTTGTCAGCCTAATGGCCGGCCCCGTGCAGCGCCGGCGATCTGATGTTCGTACAAGATTAGAGCTTGGGGCCGCCTCTTTTTTTCCTGGGAACATTAGCATCCGCTTCTTTGGCTGGCGGGTTTTTTAGGTTAACTATGGGCTTAGCCTTATCTACCTTATTACTATCATTATCTGCTGCTACCCGAATTTTATTTTCCGGTTTAAACATTTCTTTGATAGCCGGATCGCGCATTGGCCGGAAGGAGAATCCTTTTTTAGCCGGATCAATTTGTACGGTAGCAGAAAATTCCTGATTTTTATCATCCTTCATGCCGGCTAGGGCAATTGGTTTTCCTGCTTCGAGTATTTTTTTTTGTTCCTCCGTTAAAATAACACCTTTTAAGGTACTTGGTATTTTTATGCGTTCGGCCCGAATGGCCACTAATTCATTCGTATCTTTATCTACCCCGACGTAAGCCTTAAATTCGGAATTAGTCGCTTTATCGGTAAGCGTTACTTGCTTGTTCAGATTTCCGGCCCCTCTTAAATTCTGTTTATCTTCCTCGGTAAATTGGTAGCCTAAATAATTTTTTGGTATATCCAATTCCGAGCGTACCCCGTGAAAAACGAAAGTGGGTTGTCCGCTGGGACTTTCTACTAAGCGAAATTTACCGTCAATAGAAACTTTGACGCCTCCTAAATCGCCTTTTAGTCCCTGAAACAGGGTAGTCTTTTCCCCATTCAGGAGACGCTTCATATTATCGGTTTTTTCCAGTAGTTCTTTGGTTAAACCTAACTTCTCTGCATCTTTCCAGTTAATATTGTCTGGATTAAATTTTGGTCCTTGCATTTTGTAAGAATCTTTTATCGGTCTATGAATTTGTGTGTGTGTGTGCTGATTATTTTCCGGCAATGCAGATTCTTCGTCTTTAAATAAGTCGAGGAGATCCTTTAAATCGGTCTGGAAACTGTTTTTCGGCAAATCTTCTTCTGGCATTTCCCAGCGGCCATTCTTTTTATTTATCGTATAGGCATTATTTTCTTGGGTATCGTTTGCTAAGCTTCCTAATAATTTTTGCTGTTGTTCCTCCGGAAGATGGACAAATTCTCGTTCGGTCTGGACCGTTATACCAGAAATCCCGGTCTTTTCTTTCAGAGATTCAAGGGTACTTATTAAACCAGCTTTTAAACCTGGTAAATGTTCTTTAATCTCCCCTAAGGCCTTCTCAATCGATTTAAATTGAGGAACGGCTAGAAATTCTAAATTGTTTCTGGTATAATTATTTCTAAAATTCAGGATAAAGTTACCTAAAAAACCTTTATGCGGTATTAATTCCAACAAAGGTGGCGATTCCCCTGGGGTCAGGTTTTTTAAATTCTCCGGATTTCTTAAAACCGGTTTACCTTCTTCATTTTTCCCAATAATACTGATCTCACCATTTTCTTTATTTACTGTAAATAAATGCTGGGGATCATTGGTTAGATTAGCTTTAAGTTGTGACAAAATACCATCGACTTCTTTTTTAATTTCGGCATCTGTTTTGAAGTAAGGCATTTGCCGGCCATCGCTTGCCCGGATAACTGGACCCTCCGGACCAAACCCGGCTTCCCCTTTTCCAATTTCATTTCCGGATCTATCGGTAATGCGGTACGCTCCCTTTTCTTGTGTTTGGTAGCTTCTTTCTATGTGATAGCCTTGGTAATTAAAGTGAGTACTCTGGGTTAGATCCTCATCTGATTTATTTCCCTGATTAAACTTTAACTCTTTGTAAGAGAAAGTCTTCAACGTCCCTAAAGTATCAAAATTAATTTTAGCCTTTTCCTGATGGTGGTCAAAAGAAATTTTAAAAGTGTTTAATTTTTCAATTTCCCGCTCTATTTCCCGTGGCTGTTTGAAGCCAGGCTTTAAATGAGGGTAGTTATGGTCTTCTTTCTGGGTTTTTAACTGAAAGTTATAACCACCTGATATGTCCGGCTCAATGCTTATGACGGAAAATTTGTTTTCCGGAAATAACTTTTGTGCCATGGCGAAAGCTTGTTTCTTTTGTTCGGCTGCCAGTTTTACTTCCGAAGAAATCGTTGCGGTGGGCTCCTCCGGGAGGCTATCACCTGCACTTACTGGTGGGGGTATCAAAGCTGCCATAATTTCATAATTGTAAGTTGAAAGTACCTTAACTAGCCTATAAATTATCAATATAATTTATATTATGAATTAACAAGTTGTTTTTTATATGCGTATAAATCATTATACGCATAATTTTAAAAACCGG
Source organism: Adhaeribacter rhizoryzae (assembly GCF_008629685.1). Lineage (GTDB taxonomy): Bacteria > Bacteroidota > Bacteroidia > Cytophagales > Hymenobacteraceae > Adhaeribacter > Adhaeribacter rhizoryzae. The sequence continues at coordinate 25,359 of NZ_VWSF01000019.1, forward strand.
CATGCAGCAATACTTAAAATATTTTGCTTTAATCTTCCTCTTGCCGGCGAAGTCCCCTCTGCTAGCGCAAGGAATTCCGGTTGGAAAAGATTCAGTATTAGAACTTGAGATATCGGAACGGGAAAAATGGCAGGCCTCTCCCCTTTGGCTGGAAAAACAGGTGATCCAGGAAGAAATTAAAAAATTCGCTTATAATCTTTTAAGATACGCCGTAACTTATAGAGATATTTTTAATGTGCTGCGGATTACCCATTGGGATGCGGCCCTTATACAAAATATTCCGAGCCTGGTTCCCATCCAGCAAGCCCAAATAAAAAATTTCAAAATTACTTCGGGTTTCGGGTACCGGGAACATCCTATAAACGGTGAATATAGGTTTCATGGGGGTATTGATATACCCGCTCCGCATGGTACGCCAGTTTATGCGGTAGCCAACGTAATCGTTAACCGGGTGGTTAAATTCCATTACTCCTTGGGCAACTTCATTCAGCTAAACCATTTAAATGGTTTTATTACAATTTACGGCCATTTGCTCCGATTTATTGTCTTTCCTAGGCAAGTAGTGAAGCAAGGCCAGGTTATTGGGTATGTCGGCCAGTCCGGTTTAAGTACCGGAAATCATTTGCATTACATTTTAATTAAAAATGGCCTTCCCTTGGACCCGTACCCTTTTTGTTTCTTAATGTATGATAAGTTTAAAGCCGAAAAAAAGCGTTCTTATTCTGGCAGTTCAAAATAATCGTTTATGTTTTCCACCTTATCCTGCGGCCGTAACTTCTCAGTAAACACGGAATTATCTTCCGCCAATATATAATTCAGGTTATAATCTTCCTTCAGGTAATAATTCAGCATCACGAGTAAATTATCAATGGTGCCCCCGCCTGTTTCAATGCGCTGAATAATATTTTGGTTTAAGTTGGTGTAATTGGCCAGCCTGACCTGGCTTAATTTAGGTTTAATAGCATTGCGGATTTCAGCTAGTCGTTTTCCCACGACTAACTGAAATTCTGCTTTATCTATCGTAATACCGGTATTTCTACTCGGTATATTATCTATTACTTCCTCCTTATTTTCCATTTTCTTTAATCAGATGCTTGGTTTGTTCATTACTTTTTATCCGCTTGATTTCAGCCGTAATTAAATTTTGAATATCAGCCTTTATCTGAATATAATTGTTGCGGATGATTTCGTCCATACGATTCTGGCCGGTGCTGTCGGTAAAATTAGTAATTACCGGTATATCCTGATACCGGCTTTCTTCTTCCTTTACGGCCTTTACATCTATTTTAATGGTAGCATGAAATACCTTTTGGCTAATTTCCTCTCCCCTATTATCCGCAACGGCTCCCACAAACATCCCCTGCGATAAATTGGCTATCTTACTGGCTGGAATCATGCTGTCCAGTTGGGTAGAAGTAGAAGTAGACATACTATCCCGGTTTACAGAAATACTTTGGCGTTTCTGCAAGATCCGGCCGAACCTTTCTGATAATTGTTTGGCGCTCTCACCTACTACCTGGCCGGAAAAAATATTACCAATGGTATTTTTTATAACCGTAGCTTCTGCCCGGCCATAATCCCGCTCTAGCTGGCTAAAATCCTGGAAGCCTAATAAGGTGCTTACTTTATTACTTCTGGCCGTCGCGATTAGATTATCCAATCCTTTAAAGTAGATAGTGGGTAATTCATCTATGATTACCGAAGTTTTAAGCTTATTTTTTTTATTAATTAATTTAATAATCCGGGCGTTGTACAAACCAAGGGCTGCGCCGTAAATGGCCTGACGGTCGGGGTTGTTACCGACACATAATATTTTGGGGGCTTCGGGATTATTTAAATCAAGGGTAAAATCATTTCCGCTCATAACCCAATAAAGCTGTGGTGATGCCAGCCGGGATAAGGGTATACGGGCGCTGGCTATTTGGCCTTCCAGCTGTTCCATAGCCCCCCCTTCAAACGCTGAAACGAAAGGCTTAACGTAATTTTCTATTTCCGGATAACTCCCTAAAATAGGAAATATTTCTTCGTACTTCCGGCTTAAAAATTCGATGGCGTGGGGAAAGGTACAGTAATGGCCGTTTTCGTATAACTTTAAAAACCAGATAATAGACGCCAAAAAATTAATGGGTGATTCTACAAAGAACTCACCTTGCTTTTCTATCCATTTTTTATTCAGATTGAGCATGATGGTATAGGCACTTTCGTAGGCATCTACAATATCGGTCATCATAGAAGGAAGCAAGGGGTTACACCGGTGACTCTTAGCCGGGTTATCAAAGTTAATCACATAAAAACTTGGTTTAACGGGGTACTTGTCGTAGTTTTTCAAAAGGGTATTGTAGGCAATTCTGGTAAGGTCATCAAACTTATAATCGTAGATATAGATGGCAAAACCTTTGCCAATGTGCTGCTTGATGAACTGGTTAATAACGGCATAAGATTTTCCGGAACCTGGGGTACCGGTTACGCCGGTTGCCCGGAATGGATTAACTACGTTTATCCAGCCATGGCGCTTCTTTCCTTTTAATTGGTATTCGGTAGGCAGATTAACAGAAAATTCATTTTCCATCAAAACTTCTTCCTGGGGAAATGATTCGTTTTCTACATTAAAAATATCCTGCATCAGATCATTATGAAAGACCCTGGAAAGATAGTTGCCGCATTTTAGGAGCATCAAATAGCCCCCGGCTAAGGTGGCCATGTAAAGGAAAGCATTCGGAATCAAAGGAGTTGAAAAATTTAATAGCAAATCATTGGCAAAAAATAGGATTAAGCCTAATATCAAATATATCCCGATCTTTTTCCCCGAAATGGTATCGGATTTAACGCCTTTGGTACCCAGGCAGGAAACACCTAAAAACAGAATACTAGCCAATTTAGAATAAAGCGACTGCTGAAAAAGGCCACTTCCTTTATCTAACTTTTTTAAAATAGAATCTATCATGGGGAAGGTCCATCCATTTTCCTGAAAAGCAGAATAACAAAACCAGTAAATATTTAAGAATAGTAAGAATATACTTATTAGACGGGTAAAATCCATCAGCTTGGATAAGGCTCGTTGATCTTCGTGCATTTCCTTAATGAATTAAGTTTAAATAAGATTTCTTGGCTTGAAAACTGGTTTTAAAGCCGAATCAGGCAAGAGCCTTAGCAAACGTATAAGACGGCTGGCAAAAAATCACATTATTCCCAGGGGCCTGGCATTATTTAGATTCTTTTGCTAACTTCGAAAATATTTACTTTATCAGTTATAATATTTCTTTTTCGGTTATCACCAACGGGGGCGCCGCCGTTTCTTCCGCCTGTTTTGCTCCGGCTTATGCTCTTCATTTTCTCCACTTTCTCTTCCGAAAACAGCATCCGCTAAATTATTAAACAATTGGCCGAAACCTTCTAATAATTTTGCTCCTTGCATGGCTTCCGTACTGTAGCGATTGGTGAGGGGCGTATTTTGACTTGGTTCCCGTAGCGTATCTGCCGGGTATCCCACAATCTCTTTTAAAATTACCGGAATCAAATCCTTGGCTTGAATTTTTTCCGCATGTCCGCTTTCGTTTTTAAGTTTAAGAAAATCCGTAATGCGTTTCTCAATTTGTTCGCCTAACGGTTTATTCATTTTATGAATTAAACTTAATACGTGATTCGTAGCTTTTAGATCATTTTTTTGTAGAGCTTGATGGAGCCTTACAATCAGGCCGTACTTGGGCGAAATCTTAACTTCACCGGTTTGCAACGGCCGGAATACCAGTTTACGCATACGGGCGGCCGTCTGGTAGGTAAAATTGTTAGCTTTCAGGTATTCCGTAATTTTGGTGCCGGCTTTCACAAAGGTGGTTTCGGGTAATTTATAAAAACCAATATGGAAAGAAATTATTTCGCCCTGCTGGTTGGTTTCCGGCTTTATAAGTAAGCCATTTTCCAGAATTTTAGAAATAGTTTGGTTATAATTTAAACCATTATCCAAGTTCCGGAAAAAGCCATCTACATAGTTTAAATTGGCGTGGCTGTAGAGTAAATGTTTATCCGAACTGGTGAAGTAAGGCAATAGGGGCGAACGCGGCAGAAAGTTTATTTTATCAGCCAGTTTCAAACGGGTATAATCCCGCTCCTCTTGGGGAAGGCTTAGCACTTTTATAATATTTCGGTCAATTTTATCCAATACCGGAATTTCCGAGGCACTAACCGCTAACTTCTCCCCGGTTGCCGGCGTGCTGAATAAATTAAAAAGCGTAGTTTTAGGCACGGTATACCCGACCTCCTGGCTCTTAGCCGGATGGATGAACAAATCTTCGCCTTTTTGGGAGAAAGTAATATTATTAGCATAGAGGAAGCTTAATTTTTGCTTTAAGGTTAACGCCTGGTTCCGCTGAATAAAATCAAGTAGGGCCGGTGTATTCGCCTTAAAATAGCCGGTTTCCTTTTCCTGTACTTTGGGTAACTGCTTATGGCGGTAGGTTATAAAATTATCTACTGCTAACCGGGCCTGGTTGACCTGCATGAGGGGGAGTTGATTTTGCAATTGCAAAATGAATTCTTCTGCTAACCCCGGCAATGCTTTTATCAGGCCGCTTTCATAATAAAACTTTTCATCCGTCTTCCGGTGTTCGTTATAAATGCGGATTAAATGCTTATTCGCTTTTTGCAGATCCTGGACGGATAAGGTAGTATCCGTAAACCGTTGGTTTAAGGTATGGGCAGAAAATGCTTTGCCTAAATTCCGGCCATTGAGGACTATTTTAGTTTGGGTATCAATAAAGGTAATGCCGTACAGGCGGTTTTCCTTGCTCTGGCGGCATACCGTTTGTATCCCCTGGCGATTTAAATGGTTTTTGAAATCGGTCTGGGTAATATACGGATAAGCTTGCAGTACGCCTTTAATCTTTTGGCTAAGGAGGGCTTTTACGTTGCTTTCCCTTATTTGCTTTTCGTCCTGATTAAACTTATCCCGCAAAGCGGTTAAACCCACTTTCTTATCTATGGCACTGGCTTTAATACGGGTGCTCACCTTCTCTCCTGCTGGATTAATAACGGCGTAAAATAATCCTAAGGTTTTATCCGGTTCTTGCTGGTCTTTTACTTCCTCTAGCGTGACATTATACTGATTTAACAAGGTTTTAAATTCCGTTAAAGAAGTGCATTTATAATCCCTGGTGGCGGACCGTACCACGGCGGCAATGGCGCTTTTTGTATCCGTCTTACCATATTCAATAGCCGAAATATTAATAGGTGCAAAAATATTTTCGCGGTTCTTAATTTTATCTCCAGCTTTAATCAGGCCGTACTTTACTTCCAGATCTTTCCGGATTTCTTCCGAACGGAAACGGTCATTAGAGGTACTTATAGCTTTTCCGTTCAGGCCAACACTCACCGAAACCAAATGAATATGGGTACGCTCTATATCTTCGTGTTTATAAATGATAAACGGTTGCTGGCCGTAATTCATACGCTCCAGGTACTCCCGGCCAATAGCCGTTAGTTGCTCGTCGCTTAATTTATCATCTGGATCAGGATTTAAGGATACGTGAAAAGTTGGTTTGCTAATTTTAGAATTCAGGTTAAGATACGCCTGGAAGGCCTGTATCTTATCCTTTAAAGTTAATTCGTCCGGAGATTTTACATCGTTTATTAACTGTGCATAAAGAATACTAGACTTTTCCTTTTCGTTATAATTCAACAGACCCATTATATCCTTACCCCGTATTATCCTTGCAACCATTTTTCCCTTAACTTTAAAACAATCTGAAAGAAGTGTTCCTGAGTATGCTCTAAATTTTCAGTTAATGCGATTAGCTTTTTAACTTCTGAGGGTACGGGTCTGGTATCTGTTAAAGAGTTAATTTTTTTCACCACCTGGTTATAATTCGTGCCGATAGCTTTTATCTCCCGAATTAAATTCTGGATTTCCGTTACCAATGTAATACTCAAACTATCTCTTATAGCTAACTTCTGCTGAAACATGATATCATAATACATATCCGTTTTACTCTTATAATTTGAATTTTTAAAACGGGTATCCATCAATTGGAAATCTTCTTCGGTGACCCTAAAGTGTATTTCGCAAGAAGCGCGCTCTTTAGCTGACTTCGGCTTTCTCCCTCCCCTACCCTTTTTCTTATCAACTGGTTTTTCTTCTTTATCCATACTGCTCAAATTTTTAGAAAGCGACTTTGGAGCGATTTAGATTTCTGGCATTAGCAAACCCGGTAAGGCCCGTTAGGGTTTTTGTGGAACAAAAACATATCTTGCTTTTTGCTATCGCAAAACCCCAGATTATATACTGCTTCCCTGGTGGAAAGTTTACCATTTTAAGTAAGGCTGGAGGGAAATAAAACACAAAAATAAAGGACTGGAAAAAAACAGGTTTATATAAAGCAATATCCATGTAAATATAGAAACAAAGAAACAAATATAAAACCCTAGTGTAGGTATTAAATGCAAACCGATAAACAAATATTTATGTAGATCAGGATACAAATGTTTAAGGATAACAGGATACCGATAAACACCCCTTTAAAGATACCAGGAAAAAGGTATACAGCGATAACACTATACCAATAAACAAATGTTTAAAGATACCACAAAATAAGTAGTTAGAGATAGCAGGATATCTATTATCCTACTTTTATATAAACCTGGAAACAAATAGTTAAAGATAACAATATAACTATAAACCCAGGTTCAACGATGCAGGTAATTAAGGACAAAAATAAACACATTGAAATACATTTAAAGGAATCGAGAATTATATATAAAAATAAAAATATGGATATATGTATGCAGATACAGGTAGGTATAGGTTAAAATTTTTAAATTTATAATGGCATCTAGGTATCCCTATTAAAATAAACATGTAAACCCGAGAAAATTGATTCATACATATACAAATACATGGGTTTAGTTTAACCTTTATACATATATAATTGTTTAAACAGATATTTTTTTTGATATACATACTTAAAGGTATACATAGATATGTTTACCAAGCTTTATATAAACAAAGAGGTACGTTTAAATATTTTACAAGGTATGCTGGTTTACCTTTTTATAGATTTAGGTATATCTGTATTAATGGAAACAAATGTATAGGTATTTAGAGGCATCCATTTATATAGGACAATTTATAAACTTAATTCCTGGTTAATATTTACCGGGAATTACATACTTTTGGGTTTATATAAATCCGGGTTTGGATAAATCACTTTAAATAACAACCTAGGTTTATATAAACCTATTTAACTATATTAATTTGTCTTTTATTTTATGGCTAAAGAAACCAAATTCATTTCCTTTTTTAATCAAAAGGGTGGGGTAGGAAAAACAACCTTGGAAATACTAGTGGCTAGCTATTGTCATAGTGTCCTGGATTTGAATGTCGGCATTGTGGATGCTGACTTTCCGCAACATAGTGTTCAAAAGTTAAGGGAAGATGAGATTAGCTTGGTTCGCACCCAAACGTCCTACCAAAATGCCTTTAAAGAGCAGGGGAAAAAAGTATATCCGATTATACCGAGCAATCCTGGTGAAGCGCTGACCGATTTAAGCCAATTTGAAAATACGGAGGAACCCTTTGATATTGTTTTTGTGGATTTACCCGGCACGGTTAATACCAGCGGTGTTTTGTCTACCATTAGCAAGCTGGACCATATTTTTATCCCGCTCATCGCCGATCAGCTGGTAGTTAAAAGCAGTCTTGAGTTTGGCCTGCTGGTAAACCAGAATTTCATTGGTAAACCGGGAATTAACTTAAAAAGCCTACATTTCTTATGGAACAACGTGGTTAAATCAGAAAAATCAAATTTGTACACCGCCACCGAAAAGGTAGTTACCAAGGCGGGCATGCATATTTTAAAAACCCAACTTTATCAAAGTGTCAAATTCCGGAAACCTGAATTTCGCTCCACCATTTTCCCCATGGAAGCCCACCTGCTGAAAGACACCAATATGGTTCCCTTAATTGAGGAGATTCTTACAGTTATTGGCGTTTCTGTTGCACCTGTTACACTTACTGTTTAATTTAGCTCATATGGCAAAGAATAATAAGAAAAAATTTAATGATGATACTCCTTTCGATGAAAGCCTGTTAATTGGCAGTTTAAGCGGATTTAATTCAAATTTTACCAGCAACAAAAATAATTCGCCGGATATGGCCAGGGGAGGGGAGGGGCAGGCCGAAACGGCGGCGGCGGAACCCAAATCTGGCCCGGAGGACCTAGAACTCCTGGATTCCGCTGCCGGGAAGGCAAAAGAAAGCAAAGGAGAAAATAAGGAGCAGGTGCCTGTTCCGGATTTAGACACCGCCATTTCCCCCGGTGCGGTTACCCCGGAAATAAAACCTAATTTAAAACCGGGTTCTAAACCTAAATCAGGTAAGGGGTGGGAGCATAGCCGCTTTTTAACGCCTACTTCCGGGCGCAAGGAAGAAACCGTATATATTTCAGCTGACCTTAAAAAGCGAATTCGGGCGGTTCTTCTTTATTCTGGACTCAACAGCATCGCCATGGCTGATTATCTGGAAAATATATTAGTGGAACACTTTGAAAGATACGGAACCGATATTGAAGAATTAAGAAGGAAATTTATGGAATAGGAGAGGGGCACCAAAATACCTTTTTCTGCTAATGGCTACTTCGGCATTGATTCCGTTAGTAGCCATTTTTTTTTGCTATTTATTCTCTTAACCAATTTATAATAAAATTATTAAAAATAATTCATCTTGTAAATAATTATTATCGTATAAATTTCATTATTACATAGTAGGCGGCACCACACAAAGAAGTAATTTTCATATTAATTTACCTATATATTTAAAATAAAGCTTGTTTTATAGTATTGCTTTTATTTTTTATTTGTTTTAACTTAGTAAGATCACTAATTAAAATTATTTATTAAGTGAATTATTTATATACTTAAAAGGCAGGTATAAACATAAATTTTACAAATATGTTTGCTGGTATTACTTGGGTTCAATTTGGTCTGTTTATATTAGTTGCGGTTATCCTCTACTATAGTATTATATTATTCATCTACTACCGATCCGAGATATTTGGCACGCTCCGTAAAACCAGTGCCCCTTCTGATCTGATTCCTTCTTCTGCAGCAATGACTTTTTCCGTTCATTCAGCTATTGGTGCCACGGCCGATTACGGCAATGATATTTCCTCTCCTCCTGGGTCTGACAGTTTTAAGAATAATGACACTGAAAATCCTCCTGCTTCAGATGAGCCCAATAATGATCCCGCACAGGAAGAAGATTCAGATCTAACCGGTGAATATTGGAAGGGTGAAGAAAACCTAGCAGAAATACAAGAGCAGGAAGAAGATCTGTACTTTATGGATGATATCGACCTGGAAGAACAATTTATTCCTTTTGCTGCGGGTGATGCGGTAGAATTCGTAACAGGTGGGATTGTCCTGGCGGATCTAAACCAAACGGTAGAGCTGTTAACCCAGGAAGAAATTACGGATACCGAAAAAGGGCAACTGTCAAAAAACCTGGAAATAATGGAAGATACGCTTTTACTCCAAACCCTGATGACAGACAATGTACGAGCAAAGGCCCGGGTAGAACTACTTTTAAATGAAGCTTTATGGGAGGAAGAGGCTCCTCCTAAGGAGCCGCAGGAAATCAAAGATTCCTTTTCTGATCTTGATGTAAAAAAATTGCTTAAACAAGTTCATTAATTTTTTACCACCTAATTTTTAAAAACATGAAAAATCTAAAAAACCAGAAATTTCTCAACGCGGTGGCGGTGTTTGCCTTACTATGTGTCGCCCCAGCTGCTTTTGGTCAGGGCAATGGCGCTGCGGGTATTGAAGAAGCCACGGCCCAGGTTACCAGCTATTTTGAACCTGCTACCAAATTAGTGTATGCAGTTGGGGCAGTGCTTGGGTTAATCGGCGGAGTTAAAGTTTACTCAAAATGGAACTCTGGTGATCCGGATACCCAGAAGGTAGCTGCCGGTTGGTTTGGCAGCTGTGTATTCCTGGTAGTAGTGGCTACCGTGTTAAGAGCTTTTTTCCTTTAGATTTTTAATCCCTTGGCTAATTATGGTATCAATAAAGGGATTAACAAGCCGGTCGAGTTTAAAGGCTTAAAAGCGCAATACCTGATGTATTTTTTTGTGGGGTTGTTAGGAGTTTTTATGTCCTTTACCATCTTGTACTTAATTGGGTTGCACCTCTACACCTGTTTTCTTTTGGCTTTCGTAGCGACTAGCTTGTTATTCCACTTTGTTTTTAAATGGAACCGGGTTTATGGAGAACATGGCTTAATGAAGAAGGAGGCGGCCAGAAAGCGGCCGAATTACCTGGTAAATCAGGGGAAATTTTTAAGAATGTTACAGTACAAAAGAAAGCGGTAAATTATGGGTGATGTTTACAGGGCAGATACGCTGGAAAAGAAACTACCTTTATACAAGGTTGAACACGATTGTATTATTAACAAGTTTGCGGAAATAACGGTTTGTTTTCGGGTGGATCTGAAAGAGATATTTACCTTATCGCAACCGGATTATGAAAGCCTTCACCAAACCTGGATTAAAGCGTTAAAAATCCTCCCGAAATATACTATTTTTCATAAACAGGATTGGTTTGTGGAGGAAAAATACAGACCAGATTTCAGCCAAAATAATCTTAGCTTCCTGGACCGGGCATTTGAGCGGCATTTTAACGAGCGTTCATTTCTTAACCACTATTGCTATTTATATATTACTTTATCCTATCCGGAAAAAGCTAAAAAGAACAGCATGTGGAGTTCCTTGGTGCGGGGAAAGATTATTCCGAAAGAAATAGATTCTCCGGGTGTTATCACTAATTTTTTTGATACGGTAAGCCAGTTTCAACGCATTTTAACCGATAGTGGTTTTATTCGCCTGGAACGCCTGACCGAAGCAGAAATAATCGGTTCCGAAGAGAAAGCCGGTATTATAGAAAAGTACCTAGCCGTCAGCCAGGAAGATGTAATACCCTTGTCCGATATTGATTTTTCCCAAGGTTTACAGATTGGCGCTAAGTATTTTAATTTATTTACGTTATCCGATATTGACGATCTACCAGGTTCGGTTAGTACTGATAAACGCTATGACCGGTTAAGTACTGATAAAAGTAGTTGCAATATGGGGTTCGCTGCGCCGGTGGGCTTATTACTTTCGTGTAACCACATCTACAACCAATACCTATTCATTGACGATCACACTGAAAATATAAAGGATTTTGAAAGGAAGGCCCGCAACTTAAACTCACTGTCTTTGTACAGCCGGGAAAATGCAATAAATAAGGAGTGGTACGATCAGTACTTAAATGAAGCCATTAGTTATAATCAAATTTCAGTAAGAGCTCATTTTAACGTTTTCCTTTGGTCGGAAGATCCTGAACAGCTAAAAGAGTACCGCAATTTGGCTACGGCCGGCATTGCGGCGATGGATTGTAAACCACGTTTAAATACGAAAGACATACCTACCTTATTTTGGGCGGGTATTCCGGGTAATGCTTCTGATTGCCCAAGCGAAGAAACCTTTTATACCTTCCTGGAGCAAGCCGCGTGTTTTATAAACCACGAGACGAATTACCGTTCTTCCAGCAGTCCGTTTGGCATTAAAATGGTGGATCGCCTGAGTGGTAAGCCAATCCTGGTGGACATCTCCGATGAACCTATGAAAAAGGGGTATACCACGAACCGGAATAAATTTATTCTCGGTCCATCCGGAAGCGGGAAATCCTTCTTTACCAACCATATGGTTAAGCAGTACTATGAACAAGGAACTCATGTGCTCCTGGTTGATACGGGTAACTCCTATTTAGGCTTGTGCGATTTGATTAGCCGGCAAACGAATGGGCGGGATGGCGTGTATTTAACTTACACGGAAGAAAACCCCATTAGCTTCAACCCCTTCTATACCGAAGATAGACAATTTGATCTCGAAAAGAAAGAAAGTATTAAAACCCTCATTTTAACGCTTTGGAAAAGAGATACGGATATTCCTACGCGGGCCGAAGAAGTGGCTTTATCCAATGCGGTTAATTACTACCTGGTTGCCCTAAAAGATAAAACCGATATCACCCCTGGTTTTAATACTTTTTACGAGTTTGTAAATGGGCCCTACCGGAAGATTCTGGAAGAAAAAAAAGTAAGGGAAAAAGACTTCGATATTGACAATTTTATCAATGTGCTGGCACCCTATTACGAAGGGGGAGAATATGATTACCTGTTAAACTCCGCGAAAGAATTAGACCTGTTACAAAAACGGTTTATCGTCTTTGAGTTAGACAATATCAAAGATCATAAAATCCTATTTCCGGTGGTTACTTTAATTATTATGGAAACCTTTATTAATAAAATGCGACGATTAAAAGGTACCCGGAAAATGATATTGATTGAGGAAGCCTGGAAAGCCATCGCCAAAGAAGGGATGGCCGAATACATTAAGTACCTTTTTAAAACCGTCCGGAAATTCTTTGGCGAAGCGGTTGTCGTAACCCAGGAGGTAGACGATATTATTCATTCGCCCATTGTAAAGGATACCATTATTAATAATTCCGACTGTAAAATCCTGCTCGATCAGCGCAAGTACCTGAACAAATTTGAACAGATTCAAAATTTACTAGGCCTATCCGATAAGGAAAAAGAACAAATATTATCCATTAACCTGGATAATAACCCCAATCGCCGCTACAAAGAAGTTTGGATTGGCTTAGGTGGCGTTAAAAGCGCCGTTTACGCCACCGAGGTTTCCCCGGAAGAATATTTTACCTACACCACCGAAGAAACCGAAAAAGTAAAACTTTTTGACTTAGCCAATCGGAAAGGGAGTATGCAGTTAGCCATTACGGAAATGGCTAATGGAGCAAGAGCCAGTTAAATTGTAAATCTATGAAAAATTTTAGCGTCGCTGTAGCTACGGGCTACACGGTTATGACTTTCCTTATTGCTGCAGGCGGGGCTGGTTGCTCCGGTCAGACTGATACTGCTAGCAAGCCCAGCGGATCGGCTGAAACGGCCAAGGAGGAGCCAAACGATGATACAAGGGATTATGCCGAAAATTTTGTCGGAGAATGGAAATCTGTAGAAAGTGAAGAAAGAAACCATATGGTTTTTACCCGTAATGGCGAAAATTTCATTATGAAGGAAGGAGATAAAACCGTTCCTGCGGTATATGATAAAGAAAGTAAAGTAATCAAAATTAATGCTGGAGTTCCATTCGATGTTATGTATCTGGAAAATGAAAATATGCTTTTAGTCACCGGAGGTGGAAAATATACAAAGGTTACTAGAGCTACAGAGAAATAGAAACAAATATAAATAGGTAAATTCGTTCATAGATAAATTGATTAATAGGTAAATATGAACATTAAATTTAATGGGTATGAAAAAGTATGTTTTAATTTTAATATTTCTAATTGGGTTTAATCTCAATTCCACTGCGCAATTTGTAGTAGCCGATCCCACGGCTTTTTCCCAGCGAGCCATTCAGCAAATCACCAATATTACGGAACAGATTCAGCAGAAGTACGAATTGGTTCGGCAATTCAAGGAAACAAATAAAATTTATACCCAGGGCAAGGAGTGGTACGATGGTCTGAAACGGGTAAATCAAACCGTAGCCGAGTATCAGAAAATCTACGAAACCTTACAGCTTACCGGGGAAATCGTTGATTTGTACGCTACTAATATTCAAAGATTCCGGATTGATCAAAACTTTTCTCCCCGAGAGGTTGACTATATAACCGAAGGCTACGGCAAGCTTTTAAAAGAGAGCTCGCGGCTCGTTGATGATTTAAACTTAGGGGCTAAATCTACCGGGTTGAGTTTGACCGATAAGGAACGCCTGGATATGATAAATACCACCTACGAAAAAGTAAGGGAGCATAAGGCCCTGGTACAATATTTTACCAATAAAAATATTTCCGTTTCCTACCTACGGGCAAAAAAGAAGAATAATACCCAGGGCGTCATGCGCTTATACGGGTTAGCCCAATAACATTTTAAATTTTACCGGCATGAATGATGAATGGTTGAGTCTGCATCAGATTCTGAGACAGCTTTATGATGACATGTTGCCTTTATGCGATTCCTTAATTGGGGTTGCCCGTGGTATAGCCGGATTAGGAGCTATTTTCTATATCGCCAACCGGGTCTGGCGGCATATGGCCAATAACGAACCAATTGATTTTTACCCGCTGTTCCGGCCTTTTGTAATTGGCTGGTGCATTATGTTCTTCCCGTTGGTGATTCAGCTGCTTAATGGCCTTTTGAACCCGGTGGTAACGGCTACTTCCTCCCTGGTTGACACCCAAAACGTGGAGGTGCGGGAATTCCAGGAACAATTAACAAAACTGGAAGAGGCCAACATGAAAAAGGAGGGCAAAGGCTGGATGGTTGATGATGCAGAGTTTGAAAAGAAATTGAAAGCATTAGACATGCTGGATTTAGGCGATAAAGCGGGTATGTATACTGAGCGTGCCATGTATCAAATGAAGACGAGCGTAAGGGAGTGGTTTAAAGAATTACTAATTGTGCTTTATGAAGCTGCCAGCCTGGTACTCGATACCATCCGAACCTTCTTTTTAATTGTAATGGCCATTGTAGGGCCGATTTCTTTTGGCTTGGCGGTCTTTGACGGCTTCCACGGAACCCTTACCAACTGGATTGCCCGGTACATCAACGTCTTTTTATGGCTGCCGGTGGCCAATATTTTTGGAGCCATTATTTCAAAAATAAATGTACTGATGCTGCAAAAAGATATTGCGGATTTACAAAGTGGTGGTGATTTTGATGCCACCAACACGGCTTACCTGGTTTTTCTGCTGATTGGTATTTTTGGCTACACCTGTGTTCCTACCGTAGCCGGATGGATTGTACAAAGCTGTGGCGCGGGGCGTTTTATGCAGCATATTACCCATACCACGGTTAGCACCCTTGGCCGGGCAGGTTCGGTGGCCGGTGCCGGCGCCGGTGCTGCGGGGGGAGCGGTGGCCGGTGGAGTAAAGAGCATGGGAACAGCGGCTAAAAATTTAGTTACCAATACCGGATATTCTAAACTTAATTAAGGAAAGGGGAAAAAATGCAGTTTAAAAGTTTAACCAATATTGAATCCAGCTTTAAACAAATGAGGCTGTTTCTAATAATTTTTATAAGCTTAACATTTTGCTTATCGGTTTATATCGTTTACACGGCCTTCAGTTTTGCTAAAAAATCACGGGAAAAAATATATGTATTAGATCATGGCAAATCGCTGATGCTGGCACTCTCCCAAGACATTAAGCAGAATAGACCGGTAGAAGCCAGGGACCACGTGAAGCGGTTTCACGAGTTGTTTTTCACCTTATCGCCGGACCAGAAAGCCATCGATTACAACATTAACCAGGCGCTAAACCTCTGCGACGAATCGGCAAGGAATGAATACGCTAACTTGAAAGAAGCCGGGTACTTTATGAACCTGATAGCGGGCAATGTGAGCCAAGAGATCAGGATTGATAGTGTACAAACTAATTTTAACGACTATCCATATACCGCTAAATGTTATGCGACGCAAACCATTATCCGGTCTACCTCGGAAACCCAGCGTTCCCTTATTTCCCAATGCCAGTTGCGTGATGTAATTAGGAGCGATAATAACCCCCATGGCTTTTTAATGGAAAAGTGGCGGGTATTGGAAAACAGGGATTTAAAAGTTATTTCCCGGTAATCATGAAAAGCAATATTACTCCTTTAAACTGGTTTAAAGTCCAATTACACTTAATCCAAAAATCCATTGTTCAATATTTAGAAAAGAAGGAAAGAGGTTTAACGCTGGCCCAAAAGAAAATCTATTTTTTTCTGTTTGTTCTTTTTTTCGGCGGCTTTTTCGGGTATTGCCTGGTTTCCGGACTAGCCGGGCAGGGCAGTTCTACCATTGGTATTACTGCCATTAAACGCCCTATCGTGCAGCATCAGGTCTTTAAAACGGATTCAGTAAAAATAAAATAACATGGATACCACGCAAGTTCAACATTCCCCAGAATTTCTTCATCAACGGAAAATGGCAGTGGCGCTGCCGCTGTTTATTGTGCCGTTCCTGACTATTATATTTTATATTTTCGGGGGTGGTACGCCACCGGCCAGCGCCACCATGCAAATTACCGGTCTGAACACCGAAGTTCCCAAACCGGCTGAAAAGGGCAATCTTATCAGTGATAAATTAAGTGCCTATAAATTAAAAGATGAACAGGAAGCAAAAGCGGAACGGATGCGAACACTTGCTGATGATAGGGATAGCAATATTTCTTCTTCCGGGGTATTAGATACTAATTCTGTTGCATCTGGTTCTAGTGGGTTGGCTTATACGCCGGCTCCCCGGCCTACGGTCAGACGGGAGGACCGGCGGGAATATGACAATTTAAATACCAGGGTAAATTCTTTTTATCGAACCTCGGCTAATAGTTCTTCCGTTTCGGATGCTAAAATTGACCGGCTTATCGAATTAATGGAAAGAGAGCAGGGTGGGGGTGCGGCCAGCATGGATGTAAATAGAGAACTCAAGAACCATCCTTACTTACAATATCTTCAGCGCACGTTAACCAGCGGGCAATTTGCCGGGGAAAAGCCTGCACCACAAGTTCAAGACACGGTGGGTAAAAAGCAACCAAAAAGAAGAATTGTAGAAGTGGCCGGGTATAATCAGAAAGTGGTTAATAAACTGCCCCAGTTAAAAGAAGATGAGCAACGGCCAGCTATGCAACAAGGCAATACCTTTTATTCGCTTGGAGGCAAGGGCGGACACATGATTGGCAACACCATTAGTGCCATGATCCACAACGATCAAACGCTGGTCAACGGCTCTACGGTTAAAATGCGGCTGGTGAATGACATTAATCTACAAGGTACGGTTATCCCTAAGAATTCCTTTATTTACGGGGTAGCTTCCATTGGGAATGAGCGCCTGAAAATTGCTGTTGAAAATATCCGGTACGGCAAAGATATTGTACCGGTGGATCTGAAAGTATATGATAACGATGGCATGCTGGGCGTGTATATTCCTGGTTCCGTAGAACGTGACGCCGGAAAAGAAGCGTTGGGCAGTATGGCTTCGGGCGGCAGCTATAATGTTACGATGGCAACCGGGGTAAAAGAACAACTCGCCATGCAAGCAGCGCAAAGCGGAATTAATGGTATTAAAACCTTAGCAGGTAAAAAAGCAAGACAGGTAAAAGTGCATGTAAAAGCTAATTACCAGGTTTATCTGAAATCTTAAATTTAACTAAGAATATTATGAAAAAGTATATATTTACTGTCTGCTTTATTTTAGTATCAGGCTTTTCGGCGCTGGCACAAAACCGCCAACCTTTTAAAGATACCCAGTTACTAAAATCATTTTCTTTTGGCGTTTCTTATTCCAAAACGGTTAGTCTAATTTTCCCATCGGGGGTGCATAGTGTGGATCTGGGCTCCGGTGCGGTGATAGCGGATAAGTTTACCGGGGTAGAAAATGTACTGCGGGTTAAAGCCAATATGAAAGGTTTCCCGGAAACAAACCTTTCGGTCATAACCAAAGATGGCAAATACTATTCCTTTTACGTTAGCTATCAGGAAGAACCGGTTTCCCTTACTTATAACATTGAGGGAGCGGATAATACCGGAACTACTCATCCAACTACCCAGGCCCAAAGTAAAGCCATCCCTGGTACTTATTTAACTGCCAGTATGAATGATGTACCTATCGTCTTTGAAACAGTCCAAATGAACGAAGCCGATTTAAATTTTTATAGTCAGGAAATAGCAAAGCGGGGAGATAAGATTTCCGGAATCGGCATGCAAAAAAACAAAGTTAGATTTGATATAGAAGGTATATATATTAAAGATAATGTTATTTTTTACAGCGTTAATGCTAAGAATACCAGCAATATTAATTACGATATTGATTTTATCAAATTCTATATCCGCGATAAAAAACAGCGTCAGCGTACGGCCATTCAGGAAACGGAAGTAATGCCGATTTTTGTTTATCCGGAAAACCAGAATACAATTTTCGGTAAATCAGAATTAAACCGGGTTTACTGCCTCGAAAAATTCACCATTCCGGATAAAAAGAGTCTGGTTATAGAAATGTATGAGCAAAATGGTGGCCGGGTAATGACGATGGAAGTTAAAAATAAAGATATTGTAAAAGCTTCTCCTATTAATTTTGCTAGAAAGTAGAGATAGTTCGATTGAACTAGAAACAGTATTTCTTTTGTCCGGTGTTGGTTAAGTTTCAGAAAAACAGCCTGGTGAAGCTGTTTTTTTATGCTTTTTTTATTAAGCAAGGGATTTTTAGTTACTAGTCTACAGGAGCTGTTTATCATAAATGGTCCGGCAAACAGCGCCCATTTTCTTCAAAATCAGGTTAGCATTATTTAGGAATTCACAAAAATGGCGTTACATCAGGAGGGGATTCCCAGGCCTTTTACGTCCAACGCAACTATAAGGGTTAAGGTCTATAAAGATAAGCGGTGAGCACCCAGGCCGGCCATTTTTATGGTGGGCTTGGGTGCGGGTGAAAATTAAGAGCTTGCCGGCACGGTTAGCGAAGGCGCAGCCGGAGCTAATGGTGCCGGCTTGCGGCAGTATCTCACTCCGATCCAGCTAGACCAGAAAAGGGTAGGCCCTTTTTTGCCTACTGTTTTCTGGTCGGGTAGAAAGAAGGCCGGTTAATCGGTTCTGGCCGGAAAGGGAGCGCAGCGGACTTACCGGCCAGAACTGATTCATCCGGCTTTTGCGGGAGGGATAGCAGGGGAAAGCCCGGAGCAATAGCGAGGACTTGTACCGGATAGCCCAGTTCTCCGAAATCAGCCATACTTAACTCTTTAATCAATTAAATTGAGTTGCCTGGAGTTGCTACCTTAAATTAGATAGGGAAGTTAAGCGAAAATAATTCGTTTCAAAGTAGAAAGAAATTTTTGAACGTTTTACACATAGGTCGCTTTTTGTGTGTCTAGCGACACCCAAACTAAATGATAAAAGAGAAGGTTTATGGACAAACCAAAGCTTCATAATTTCATGAGCCTGTATAAACACTTAAATACAAACAGCAGCTTATTTGCCTTCTGATCATACAGGCACTCCGGGTCATATAAGCTGCAATTACTTTTCCCAACAAAGCCAAAGTGGTAGCTGAACAAGTTGGCAAATCCAGATCTGCGCATCTTTATAATAATTCATCAGCTTAAAGCTGTTAACAATAAAAATAACCTAATATAGTTAAGTTCGTATTTTTTTATTTAAAGTTAATCTATAAATATCGATGAGAAAACTATGGAAAACCACAATCATCAGCAGCTTATTGAAAAATTATTAAATTGTGCAAACACGTGTGAAATTTGTTTTTCCCATTGTCTTTCAGAAGGGGGAATGATGGCTAATTGCGCAAAACTGGACCGGGACTGCGCCGATTCCTGCCGCCATGCTATTGCGCTTTTACAAAGTCAATCGGTTATTGGTCACCAATATCTGGTTCTTTGCGAAGAGATTTGCCGCAAATGTGCGGAAGAATGCGCTCAGCACCAGCATGAGCATTGTCAACGTTGTGCCCAGGCCTGTCAGGAATGCGCCGAAGCCTGTCACAGCCACCATGAACAAATTACTCAACGTTAATTTATGGCGGCTAGCTCATTTGGTTTGCAACGCAATGGGTTAGCTGCCTATGTTTTTTTCAACATGTAGATAGAGGCGTTTCAAAGATAAAGTATGCCTGATAACTGGTGGCAGTTCCGGCATAGGGCGCGCTACTGCTGGCCATACAGTCTATTCTGGAGGTGCAACCCCAGGCTACTTTCATTCAAAGTGAGTCAACAGAATACTTCCATGCTGTATCGTCCTTTGGGCACCGCTTACCGCAATCTTATTAGGGAATGGAAGGTTATTCTGGCTGATGAAAGCTATGGCATCCATATTACTTATTGAATAATAAGTTAAACCATAAAGATATTCGGATATGTCACAAGGACACGCTATTTCGCCCAGCAGTCAGAATAAAAAGCGCCTGATGTTTGTACTGGGATTTACTTTACTATACTTATTAGCCGAAGTAATAGGCGGAATCTGGACCAAGAGTCTGGCTTTACTGGCCGATGCCGGGCACATGCTGACGGATGTAGGGGGATTGGTGTTTGCTTTAATTGCCATAAACCTGGCTGAGAAAAAAGCAACGCCGGAAAAAACGTACGGCTACTACCGGGCTGAAATCCTAGCGGCACTGGCGAATGCCGTTGTTCTGATTGGAATATCCTTATACATTTTATACGAGGCTTACTTGCGTTTCCTTAACCCGCCGGAAGTAGAAAGTAAATTTATGCTGGTTATTGCCGGAGTGGGCCTGGTCGTAAACTTAATCGGCATGTATATTCTGCGGAAAGGTTCCAAAGATAGCCTGAACATGAAAGGGGCTTACTTTGAAGTTTTATCCGATATGCTGACCTCAATCGGGGTAATTGCAGCAGGTATTATTATGTGGACCACGGGGTGGTATTATGCCGACCCTATTTTATCAGCGGGTATTGGCTTATTTATTTTACCCCGCACCTGGATATTATTGAAAGAAGCCGTTGATATTTTGCTGGAAGGAACGCCCGCTGATGTTAATCTGGCAGTGGTGCGTGAAACACTACAAAAAATACCCGGCGTAACACAGGTTCACGATTTACACGTGTGGACTTTAACCTCCGGCATTAATGCGATGAGTGCCCATGTAGTTATTGAAGAGCAGACAACCCCTAATCAGGTTTTAAAAGCTATCAATGACCAGGTGAAAGAACCCTTTAAAATAAAACATACCACTATCCAGGTAGAAAATGAAGGTTATGAGGAACAGGAGATTCACTTGTAACTAAACTTCTGCTGGCTCATTATTAAAACTAATTTCTTTCGAGCTTTTGCGCAAAGAAAGGGAGTTGATAGAAAATAAATCGTTAGCGATAATACCTTTTTAATAATGTTTGCATGGGGCCAGTAATATTTCGCCGGGCATATGCCTCATATAAATGGTGGAATCAGCACCTGCTGCTCAATGAGCAATACCAGGATATGAATAATTTTGATATGAACTTCCTGGATACGGTCGGCGTGACCGACGTGCGGTACCCGAATTTCCACATCGGCTAAAGCCGCTAACTGGCCACCACCATTCCCCGTCAGCGCTACTACTTTCATTTCCCGTTCCCGTGCCGCGCGGGCTGCCTGTAGGATATTTTCTGAATTGCCACTGGTGCTAATGGCTAGAAGTATATCTCCCGGCCGGCCTAACCCTTCCACAAAGCGGGAGAAGATAAAAGAAAAGCCATAATCATTCCCGGTGCAGGTAATATGGCTGGTATCCGAAATAGCAATAGCAGCCAATGCCGGCCGGTCCTTCCGAAAGCGGCCCGTGAGTTCTTCGGCAAAATGCATGGCATCACAGTGGGAGCCGCCATTGCCGCAGGATATAACTTTATCCCCCTGCCGCAGGGCCTTACTCATTAACAAGGCTGCCTGCGCGATGGCTTCTGTATTTTTCTCTTCGGTCAGAAACGTTGTTAGTACGGTCTGGGCTTCTTGGAACTGCTGTTTTATTAAGGAACTGAAAGAATGGTCCATATTTAAGTTTTAAAAAAATAATAGCCGCCTTTATTTGCTTCTCCCAACTATTGGAGCGTGAAATAAAGTTTTACCTCAAAATTTATACCGGACGCGTGTGTTATTAAACTAACCTGTAAATGATCCCAAATACTAAACTCCTGGTGGAGGTAAGCGACTGTTTCGTGGCCTTCTTTTTTGGCTAAAGGAGCTACCAGTTCGTTGAAAAGGGGCAACTCATTTTCATCTACTACTTGCAGACTCAAGGAGGGGGGAATAGTTCCCCTCGGCGGTAGGATAAAAAACAGCTTGCTAAGAATCAGGGCGGTATGGTTATGGTTGTTTTCCACCCGAAAACTGTTATTAAAATTATTTAAGTGAACAGAACACATCCTATTTATTTTTGAAAGCGGAAAAAAATCCTCATTACAGAATAGGCGCTACCACCACTTCTGTAAAAACCGAATTAGAGATAAAACAATCGTTATGAGCTTTATGGTGAAGTTGCTCCAGCTGTTCAGCGGTAGGCTGTCTGTCACCGCTAAAAGTTACCTTGGGGTTTAAAGTAACCTGTAAAACGGCCATTTTCCCATGGGCATTTTTACCCACCGAAGCAACCGCCTCGTCTTCATAGCGCTCCACGATAAATTTCTGAAAGGCAGCCAGGGCCAGAAAAGTGAGCAGGTGGCAGCTGGCCAGGGAGGCGGCAAAGGCTTCTTCCGGATTGACTAATTCGGCCTGGCCCAGGTACTCCGGCGCAGCGGAAGCTTCCACGGCACTGCCCCCGCCAAAGGTCCAGGTATGGGTGCGGCTGTAGGTTTTATAAGTAAAGTCGGTCGTATCACCCGACCATAACAAGTTTACTTTGTATTCGCTCATCTTGGTTGCTTTTAAGGAAACAATTAAATATGAATGGCCTGGTTGGCTACCGCCAGACAGGCTTCTTTCAAAGATTCGTAAAAGGTGGGGTGCCCGTGGGACATCCGGGCTATATCCTCGGCCGAAGCCCGGTAGCTCATAGCCGCAACGGCCTCCCCGATGATATCACTGACCCGGGGGCCAATCATGTGAATGCCGAGAACTTCGTCGGTTTTAGCATCGGCTAATACTTTTATCAGCCCGTCTAAATCATCATTCATCCGGGCGCGGGCATTGGCCCGGAACGGGAAGGAGCCGCTTTTATACGCTTTACCGTCTGCTTTTAGCTGCTCTTCGGTATAGCCCACACTGGCGACTTCCGGCCAGGTATATACAATGCCCGGAATGAGCAGGTAATCCAGGTGCGGCTTTTGGCCGGCCAGGCGTTCGGCCACCAATACACCTTCTTCGGAAGCCTTATGGGCCAGCATCACCCCTTTCACCACATCACCAATGGCATAAATACCCGGCACATTCGTTTCCAGATTTTCATTTACCGCGATGCGCCCCCCTTTGTCGGTTTTGATGCCAACGTTTTCCAACCCTACGCCGTCGGTAAAAGGTTTGCGGCCCACCGCCATTAAGCAATAATCACCTTCCAGGGTCAGGGTATTACCCGCGGTATCTTCCGCCGTGACGGTTACCCCGGTTTCGGTGCTTTGCGCGCCCGTTACCTTGTGGCTGAGGTAAAATTCCATGCCGAGCTTTCGCAAAGACTTTTGCAGTTCCTTGCCCATGGTCCGGTCCATGCTGGGAATAAGGATATCAGTATATTCCAGTACACTGACCTTGGCACCAATACGGGCATACACCGACCCAATTTCCAGGCCGATGACCCCGCCGCCGATGACCAACAGGTGCCGGGGGATTTCCGGTAAGGTTAGTGCTTCCGTGGAGGAAATAATTCTTTTTTTATCGATGGTAATACCAGGCAAAGAGCTGGGCTTGGAACCGGTAGCCAGAATGATGTATTTGGTTTCAACGGTAGTGGGCGTCTCTGCCGCTCCCTGAATGCTCACCGTCTGGGGTGTCAGCAAGGTTGCGGTGCCGTGCAATACTTCTACCTTGTTCTTTTTCATTAAATAATCTACCCCAGCTACGGTTTTTTGAACCACATCCGCTTTATGGGCGAGCATTTGGGGAAAATCCAGTTGCAGGTTTTCCAGCCGGATGCCATGAATTTTAAATTTATGCTGCGCATTGTAGAAGTGCTCGGAACTGTCTAAGACGGCTTTGGAAGGAATACATCCCACATTGAGGCAGGTGCCGCCCAAGGTATTATACTTTTCAATCAGAGCCGTTTTTAATCCTAACTGGGCGCAGCGAATGGCTGCCACATAGCCGCCGGGACCGGACCCAATAATGGTTACATCGTACATAAGGTTTCCTTTTAAAATGGGTTAATCTTTCTTGCCGAAATCCATGCGCTGAATGCGTATGGCATTTAAAATTGCCAGGAATGCTACCCCCACATCGGCAAACACGGCTTCCCACATCGTGGCAACCCCAAAAGCGCCGAAGGCCATCACCAGGAGCTTGACGCCAAAAGCCAGCCCAATATTCTGCCAGACAATCTGCTTGGTCGCTTTCCCGATATGAATGGCCGTTGCTATTTTGGAGGGTTGGTCGTTCTGAATCACGACATCAGCGGTTTCAATAGCGGCATCGGAGCCCATGGCACCCATGGCCAGCCCTACATCCGCCAGGGTAATTACCGGCGCATCGTTGATGCCATCGCCCACAAAGGCTACCGTCCGGCCCTGCTGTTTTAATTCCTCTACTTTGCTCACTTTATCCTGGGGCAATAAGCCGCCGTAGGCCTTGTCGATTTTTAAGCTAGCGGCTACTTGCTGCACGATGGAATCTTTATCACCGGAGAGCATCGTAATGTTAGTAATTCCTAAAGCATGTAATTGCCGGACGGTTTCGGGCGCATCGGTTTTGATTTTATCGGCAATGGTGATGTAGCCGGCAAACTGATTTTCAATGGCTACCATCACAATAGTATCCACAATCGCATCAATTTCCGGGTCGTAGCTGATGTGAAATTTGCGCATCATCTTGCCGTTGCCAGCCAGGACTGATTTACCGTCCACCATGCCTTTCAGGCCATGGCCAGATATTTCTTCTACGTCCGAAACGGTCAAATGCTTATAGCTGTCTCCCGCGTGTTGTACCACCGCCTGGGCGACCGGGTGAGAAGATTTACTTTCCAGCGCGGCGGTCAGCGCCACCAGTTCCGTTTCCTGCAGGCCATAGGTCTTAATTCCTTGTACTTTGAAAACGCCTTCCGTCAGGGTACCGGTCTTATCCATCACGATGGTATCAACGGTAGTAATCAAATCCAGGAAATTGGAACCTTTAAATAAAATACCATTTCGGGAGGCAGCGCCAATGCCACCGAAGTAACCGAGCGGAACCGAAATGACCAGGGCGCAGGGACAGGAAATTACGAGGAATATAAGCGCCCGGTAAAGCCAATCATTAAAAACATAATCTGCTACAAAGAAATAAGGCAATAAGGCCAAGCCGAGGGCAGCAAAAACAACAATGGGCGTGTATATTTTGGCAAAACGGGTAATAAATTGCTGGGTTTTGGCTTTGCGGCTACCGGCGTCCTCCACCAATTTTAGTATTTTGGATAAGGCACTATCTTCGTAAGCCGATGTTACTTTAATATCGATAACCTTATCCAGGTTAATCATTCCGGCAAGCACTGTTTCCCCTTTGCTTTTGGTATCCGGTTTGGATTCTCCGGTGAGGGCAGCCGTGTTAAAAGAGGATTGTTCGCTCAAAAGCTCCCCGTCTAAGGCCACTTTTTCCCCGGCTTTTACCTGGATGGTATCCCCGATGCTCACCTGCTGGGGTTTCACCTCCGTGGCCTGCCCGTTTCGAAGCACGGTAACAATTTCGGGACGGTTGTCAATTAAATCCTTGATGGATTTGCGGGAGCGGGCGACTGCCGCCTCCTGGAAGTGTTCGCCAATGACGTAAAACAACATTACGGCTACCCCTTCGGCATATTCCCCGATGTAAAAGGCCCCAATGGTAGCCATACTCATGAGAAAGAACTCGTTGAACACGTTGCCTTTGGTAATATTGCGCAAGGCGTGCCACACGACTTTACCGCCGACCAACAGGTAAGCAATGCCATATACGGCCAGGCGCACATACGTTGTAAACCAAGGCACATCAAGGTAATCCAGGAGAATCCCGCCTAATAAAAGTACCAGGCTAATGATAGTAGGGACATAGGAAGCAGTCTCATCGTGGTCGTGGTCATCATCGCCATGATCATGACCATCATTGGGACCATGCCCGGCTTCGTACTGCGTGCCGGTTTTGGGAATTTGCGGGCCTGGTTGTTCGGCCGTGCGGGGCGAAGTAATCTCCATCGCCTTCGGCACTTGCTCATTTTTATCGGTTTCTTGGTTCATAGTATTTGGTTTAAAAACGAATCTAATGTTGGTAAAAAGTAAAAAGGCCCAGAAGGATGAGGACCAAGCCAGTAATTTTCTTATGATGCTGCTCCAAAAAGTTAAAATTGAATTGCGCCATCCCTTTATAGGCCAACGCAACTAACAGCACCAGGCTGGAAATGGTAACGGTGAAATAAACCAGGGCCACGGCAGCGATGCCCTGCCATCCGTGCGCGCCAGCCGTTATGAAATAAGTGTCAATTTCCAAACAGGGAGAGAACAACATCGCCAGGCATAAGGTGAAAATGATAGCCGGTTTAGATTTTTGTTTTAACTGCTTCAGCCCCGGAAAGGTCTGCTGTTCTACCTGCTTCAGGTCCAATACCACATACACGCAGCCCATCAAAATAAGAATGACCGGCGCCAGTGTTGTCGTAAAGAATTGGTGACTTTCAGATAACTTATAGCCTATTACCCCAAGGCTAACCCCGATGATAATCGTACTGAGCACATGGAAGAAACCAGTGAGCGCTGTGATGCCTAATAACTCCCGGCGGCTCCAGTTTTCGGCCCGGGAAATCACTAAAATGGGCAACCAATGGTTGGGGATAACCGCGTGAATCAGACTTAATAGCAAACTTCCGATGATTAAATGGCCCATTTTGCTCTTTTTGGATGATTTACTTTAACCTTACTTTCTCTTAAAATTATTTAATATCTTACATTTCCAGACCTTGGTTTACCGGCCAAGGCATCCTTGGCCGGTAAATTGATTGCCATGATTCCACCTACAGGAAAGCTCTGATGAGGCAATGGCTTAACCCAGTAGCCAACTACTTACTATTCATGATGTCCGCCTTCACCCTTATTGGCTTGGGCAGCTACATAATAGGCACCTTTCGTCACCAGTTGCGTGTCAGCCGGCAGCGGCTCCAATAATTTTACCTCGGTATATCCCGCATCGGAAACCCCGGTTTGTACCCCGATTTTTTGGAAGGTCCAATCCGGGGTTAGTTCTTCTTTGTGTTCCTCTTCGCCGGCCTCCGGCTTATCATGGGGTTTGGCCGAAGCAGCGGCCCGTTTGGCGGCAAAGACAAACTTTAAATCACCTTCTGTTATAATGGCTTCGTCGGGCAGGGCCGCCACCGCCGCCTCCGAAGTCAAGATGCGGCCGGTAACAAACATGCCGGGAAGCAGCGTGGCAACCTCATTGTCCTTGATTTCGGCATGAACTTCCACCGATTTGGTGTCATTTCTGAAAGCTTTGCCCACCGCAAAAATGGTGGCTTCGTATTCCTGGGCCGGGTTAGAAGTCAACGCAAATAAGACTTTCTGACCTATCTTCACCTGGGCAATATCTTTTTCAAACACCTGCAGGTCAATATGAATATGGTGGTTATCAACCACCTGAAATAGTTCCCGCGCTGGTTCCACCAAGGCACCGGTATTTACTTCAATCTGATGCACGTACCCGTGCATGGGCGATGCCACCGAAACAGCCCGCACCAGCGAACCTACTTTTACTTGGTTGGGCGAGATACCAAGCTGGCTTAACCGGCTGCCTAAGGAAGCGAGTTCTGCCTGCCGGGCCCGGTATTCGGCCTCCGCTAACTGATACTTTTTGGCCGCAATGACATTTTCCTGCAACAGTTCCTTCTGCCGCTGATAATCTAGCTGCGCGTAGTTGAGGGCGCTGCGGGCTTTTAAGTACTCTTCCTGCAATTGAATAATACTGGGATGCTCCAGGCTTACCAGTTTTTGACCTTTCTTCACAAACTGTCCCTGCGTCACAAAAATCTGCCGGACGATGCCTTCCGTTAAGCTGGAAATAGTGGCTTTATTCTGCGGCGGCAGATCGAGCATGCCATTGGCTTGGATCCCGCTTTTCAACGGCCGGTTTTCGATTGCGCCCAATTGAATGCCAACGGCATCCATTTGGGCTTGGGTAAGACCGATTGCTGCTTCGCTTTCGGTATGCGCTTCTTCGGTTTCCGCTGGGGCGGGCTTGGAGCCATTCTGGCAGGCGCTGATGCCCATCGTAAATACCAGCAGGAGGGCAGCGGTTATTATTTTTATATGCTTTAACATCGCTAATTATTTATTAAATGATACTCTAATTGAATGACCGCCTGGTTAAACTGGGACACCACCTCCAGGTATTGCAGCCGGATACGTTGGGCTTGCGCAATATTCTGAATGTATTCGGTATAAGGGGTTTCTCCCAACCGAAAGCCCTTGGTGGCATACTCAATAATTAAGCTAGCCTGGGGTAAAGCTTTTTCTTCGTAGTACCGGAGCGTTTGCTGGTGCCGGGCGTATTCCTGGCTGAGCCCTTGCAACTCGGTTTGCAGCAGTAGCCGCTGATTTTGGTATTGCGCGGCCGCCACCTGGGTTTGCAGCCGGGCCGCTTGCACCCGGGCCCGCTGCGCCCGGGAAACAATCGGAATGCCTACCCCCACTTCTACCGAGTGGAAGCGTTGCCCCGTTCCGTAATACTGTTCCGTACCCGTGATATTCTGAAAGCCCCGAATCGTTTGGCTCCTAACGCCAAGGGAAAAATCGGGCCATAGCTGGCTTCTTTCCACTTGGGTTTGGGCTTGGCTGACGGCCACCTGGTTTTTGTAAAAGGCCACTTCCGGATGGTTGCTGAGCCAGGTGGTATCGGTGGGCAGCGTTGAGGTTGCAGGCCTTAATTCCGGTTGAAAATTAACGGTGTCCGTGACAAAAAGCGACCGCAATAACCGCTGCCGGACAATGGCCACCTCGGCGCGAGCGGCAGTTAATTCCGTGCGGGCTTCCATGGCCTGCGCTTCGGCGGCAATTTTCTCTAAATAATTAGCTTCTCCGGTTTTAAAGCGCAGACCCGCTGCCCGTTCAAACTGCTGGGCTAAACTATCCTGGGCCACCAAGGTTTTTTCCCGTTGGGTTAAAACCGCCCATTCATTGAAAGCTAGTTTTACGTCCCGCACCACCGTCCGCCTGGTTTGCTGGAGCTGGAGTTCCGCCCCACTGACCTGCTGGGCCGCTAACCGGGACTGGCTCCGGTACACGCCCGGTAAGGAAAAGCTCTGGGATAAAGAAAGCGCATTGTCATTGGCCGCACTATTCATCTGGCCATAGGCCCCCGTTACCATGGTTTTTGGTAAGTCGAAACTGGTTCGACGTAAAGCCTGTTGCTGCTTTACCATTAAGGTGCCGGCGCGGACCGCGGGGCTGTTTTGCAGCGCCAAATCTACTGCCTGGTTCACGGTTATTGGGCTTCCAGCAGGAGACTGGCTTATTTGTGCCTGGGCCGGCAAGGCCAGACTACCAGCCAGGAGGGAAAACAGTACCAGAGCGACCTGCCCACCGGTGCCGGATAAGTTTTGGGGCTTTTTCATTTTCTCCACGTAACTATATAAAATAGGTAATAAAAATAGCGTCAGCAGGGTAGAAGTAATCAATCCCCCAATCACGACGGTGGCCAACGGCTTTTGCACTTCGGCCCCGGCCGAGTTAGAGAGGGCCATGGGCAGAAATCCTAAAGAGGCAACCGCCGCGGTCATGATGACGGGCCGCAGCCGTACTTTCGTGCCTTCCATAATGCGGGCGAAAGGGTCCGTTAAGCCTTCCTGCTTTAACTGGTTGAAGTACCCGATTAAAACAATTCCGTTTAAAACAGCCACCCCGAACAGGGCAATAAAGCCGATGCCGGCTGATATACTAAACGGCATTCCGCGCAACAGCAAGGCAAAGACGCCGCCTATGGCGGCCAGGGGTATAGCCGTGAAAATAAGCAGGCTTTGTTTAAACGAGTTGAAGGTCAAAAACAACAGAATTAAAATGATAGCCAGCGACAGGGGTACCGCCACCGAAAGCCGGGCTTTGGCCGCCTGTAAGTTTTCGAATTGCCCGCCGTAGGTAACGTAATACCCCACGGGTAATTTAAATTTAGTATCCAAAGTTGCTTGAATATCCTTTACCAGGTTCTCTACATCTCGCTCGCGGGCATTAATCCCAATGGTAATACGCCGCTTGGTATCATCCCGGGAGATTTGCATGGGGCCTTCTTCCAGCGTTACCTGCGCGACCTGGCGCAACGGTATTTGGGAACCGTTCGGAAGCGCAATAAGTAAGTCCTCTACATTGGCGATGTTCTGGCGACTGGCTTCATTTAACCGCACAACTAAATCAAATCGTCTCTCCTTTTCAAAAATGACCCCGGCTACGCCGCCCGCGAAGCCGGTACGTAAGGCCTGATTCACATCCTCTACGCTAACCCCCATCTGAGCCATCTGGGCCCGGTTATACTGCACCAGGATTTGCGGCAGGCCGGTAGTTTGTTCTACTTTTAAATCCCCCACTCCCGCAATAGGTCGAATCAGATTGGCGGCTTCCTCTGCCTTTTGCGCGAGAACCGCGAGGTCTTCGCCGTATATTTTCACGGCAATATCCTGTTTAACGCCCGTCATGAGCTCATTGCTTCTTAATTGAATGGGTTGGGAGAACTCGGCATTTAAGCCGGGTATCACGGATAAGGCTTCTTCCATTTTTTCCATCAGTCCTTCGCGGCTGTCTGCAGAGACCCATTCATCCCGGTCTTTTAAAATAACAGTCATATCAGCGGCCTCTATGGGCATGGGGTCGGTTGGTATTTCGGAGGACCCGATTTTACTGATGACCTCTTTTACTTCCGGGAATTGCTTCAGCAGGATTTTCTCCGCTTGCGAGAAGGTCTTAACACTTTGGGTTAAAGAGGAACCGGAGCTGATAGAGGATTCAATGGCAAAATCGCCTTCATCCAGGGTCGGAATAAACTCGCCGCCCATGCGGCTGAATAAAAAGAGCGTAATTAAAAATAAACCTAAGGTTAAAGCCAAAAGCAGCACTCTTAATTTCAAAGCCCGCTGTAACAATCTGGCGTAGATAGTTTCCAGCCGTCCCATCATTTTATCGGCGAAGCTGGGCTTGTGTTTCGTCTTTTTGCTTAGAAACAAAGCCGAGGCCATAGGGACATAGGTGAGTGATAAAATTAAGGCTCCCAGAATGGCAAATCCGACCGTTTGGGCCATGGGGCGGAACATTTTTCCTTCAATGCCCACCAGCGCCAGGATGGGCAGATACACAATAAGGATGATAATTTCTCCGAAAGCAGCGGATTGCCGGATTTTAACCGTGGCGTCCAAAACCACGTCATCCATTTGCCGCTGGTTTAAGCGATCTATACCCACAAACTGTTTATTCACGGCTATCCGATGCACGATACTCTCCACGATGATAACCGCGCCATCGACTATCAAGCCAAAGTCAATGGCCCCTAAACTCATTAAATTCCCGGATACGCCAAACAAGTGCATCATGGCAATAGCAAAAAGCATGGCTAAAGGAATGACGGAAGCTACTACCAGCCCGGCCCGTAAATTCCCTAATAGTATTACCAATACAAAAATAACGATGAGCCCGCCTTCTATCAGGTTTTTGCTTACCGTGCCAATGGCCCGGTCTACCAAGCGGGTACGGTCCAGGAACGGCTCCAATACCACGCCGGGCGGTAAGGTTTTCTGAATCGCCGCCACTTTCGCTTTTACGTTTTGGATAACCTGGGCGGAGTTCTCCCCTTTCAGCATGAGAACAATGCCACCCACCACTTCACCCTCGCCGTTGCGGGTGAGGGCACCGTACCGGACGGCACTGCCTTCTTCCACGGTGGCGACATCCCGGATTAATAAAGGCAACCCTTCGGTATTTTTGATGATGATTTGTTCTATATCGTCGAAATTTTTAAGTAACCCCAAACCCCGGATAAAGTAAGCATTCGGACCTTTTTCAATAAAAGCGCCGCCGGTATTTTGGTTATTTTGCTCCAGGGCCCGGAAAATATCCGCGAGGGTCAAATCAAAAGCCCGCAGTTTATTCGGATCCACGGATACCTGGTATTGTTTCAGGATACCGCCAAAGCTGCTGACTTCTGCTACGCCGGGCGTTCCGGCTAACTGGCGTTTAACAATCCAGTCCTGAATCGTGCGGAGTTCGGTAGGGGTATATTTTTTGGGTGAATCAGGAGTGGTATGCAGTACATACTGGTAAATTTCCCCTAATCCGGTGGACACCGGGCCCATTTCGGGAGAGCCCAAGCCATCAGGGATTTGTTCCTGGGCACTTTGTAGTTTTTCCCCTACAATTTGCCGGGCCAGGTAAATGTCCACGTTGTCTTCGAAGACCACCGTTACCACCGACAAACCAAAGCGGGAAATAGACCGGATTTCTACCAGGTTGGGCACGTTGGCCATTTCCATCTCAATGGGGAAAGTGATAAACTGTTCTACTTCCTGCGCCGCCAGTGTGGGAGAAGTGGTAATAACTTGAACCTGGTTATTGGTAATATCCGGAACGGCATCAATGGGAAGCCGGCTGAGAGAGAAAAGCCCCCAGATTACCAGCGCGAGCGTGAATATCCCGATGATAAGCTTATTCCGGATGGAAAAAGCTATTATATTGTCAATCATGAAATTTTTAAATTTAAACCTGTAAAATGGTGCTTGGGCACAGAATAAAATCCAGGCACGTTGGCTTGGGATTGCCAGCTCATAGGTGGTAATCCAAGACTAAATAGAAAAAAGACAGGAAGGTTTAAACTCTAGGCGGTTGCCAGATACTATCAGAATATTGGGAAAAACCGGGCTGGTAAGAAAAATTGGTTTTCGTAAGCTCCGGAATATGAATAGCTATTTCTGAAGCCGGTTGATGAGGAACTACTGAAATAACGGAACAGCAGTTACAGACGCAAAGGGGAGAGCAAATATCACTCTGTACGGGTTCATGGTCAGACTCTGCATGGAAAGCCGTGATTATTTTACCAGAAACGCCAACGTTCTCATCGCTACACGGCGAACACGCCATGTATACCATCAAACACGTTAATATCCAGGTTAACCACTTCATGAACGCAAAAATAATAAACTTTAAGCTAAAAACTTAAAAAATAAATGTAATCAGGAATAGGAACTTAAACTGGCAACTTCCGAATAAAGTTACAACCCGAATTATTTTTCCCTTTTCAATTTAAACGGGCCGCGTGGAATAAAGTAAAATCCTAAACCTCCTAAACAAGCTAACAACTAAAATAATTTCTTTAAACTTCTATTTAACATGGTTGTGAAGAAAATGCGCAAACTTGGCATATACACCTAAACCCAGGATAAAGGCAAAAAGCACCAAAAGCACTATTTTCAGAATCTTTTTAAAGGTGCTTCTCTTTTTTATACTTCTCTTAAAGTTACCTCCTTTTTGTAGGCGATATCTAAGTGGATTATTAAAATAAGGCTTTTTCATGTGGTTGTATGGTCAGTATCAAAGGCACCTAAAAAGAATTTTTTGCAAAGTATTTAGAAATCCGATTCGGAGCATTACCAAGATTTTAATGATGGGAAATTGCCAATTCGCAAAATCTGGCTGCTGTCAAGGACGATAAACGCAGCCTAGAGCGGGAGCCAGGGGGTTGTTTTTTTAGCTGTCCATAAACTAAAAGCCTCTCCGCTGCCACTTTGTTCGGCTTGCCTCTTCCTTAATTTATAATAAGAGGGGCTATTATATAAGGGGAGCTTTCTATTTTCATTTCAAAGATTTTAAAATTGACCGGATATCAAAATCACCGTATATTAAAAACTGATATACGCGCATCTCTTAAGTAATGAAAGGATACTTATTTAAATTGCTTATTCTTTCGATTGGTATTTGCTACTTACTAGCTTTTTTAGAGGTAAGGATAAGCGATTACAGCAAAACTTATGGAGATGAATATGATACCTATTTCATTGAAGACGTTGGTGAAAAAATTGCGATAACGATAAGCAAAGGCCCAACTTTTACGCCTTACCTGCCAGTATTCCTAGCTTTAGCATTCCTTTATTTTTCCTGGACTAATAAGCATCTGATTTGCCGCATACTTTTTTCCCCTCCACCCAAGAAACTTCATCTTCAATATTCAGTTTTTATAATTTAGATTACAACCCAGCCATTCTGGTAGCATTCACCTACCAATATGCCCCACCTTTGCCCTAAAGGGTGTCTACCGCTATTTTAATATCTGTAATCTAAATTTTTCTGACCTATATGTTCTCCTGCTTTTTTAAATTTTCCTTGGTTCTTCGTTATTTGCTGGTATTCTTTTTTGAGATGTCATCGGGCATTTCCTATGGCCAAATTCAGCTATTGGCACCATTCATGGACAGTGATTCTAATAGAGCAGTTTGCCCGGTTACGCAAAAACCTGGCTGCCCGGCCGCCGGATTTTTTATTTCTCAATCGGACTGGCTGGCGGGAAAAGCTTCGTTTGTTGCCTGCTTAAAACAACCGGGAAACAGAATGGGCCATCCTTCCCCCTTTGCCATGCGTACCATCAGGCTAATTACCCCAGATGGTGAATTCATTTTTCACCCGGGTGACATTTACGGTTACTTCTGCAATGGAAAGCTTTACCAATTCTTTGGGGGAGAGTATTACACCGTCCGGAAAATAATATCAAATCAAATTCTCTATTCGGCTCAACTACAGGACGAACCCGGCAAGGCACCTGGGGTTTACTACTATAGCCGTAACTGGACCAGTCCATTGCATAAATTATCCCGCCGGAATATCCGGAAAGAGTTTTCGAACTTAAACCTAGAACAAAATCACTTTAAAACCCGGCATAATTAAAAGTGTTTTTTCCTAAATTAGGTTAACAAAGTTGCCTTAAAATGGCACTTTGAAATAATAGATGCAGCGAAAGGCCTTAAATATGTTTCAGCAATAAGCGAATCATAGCTCCTTTAAATGCCTGATGGCCTCCTGGGGATTACCAGAGTCAAAAATGCTACTACCTACTACAACGGCATCTGCTCCGGCTCTTACAACTTCTCCACCATTGGTTTTATTAATTCCGCCGTCAACCTCAATCAGCGCGGCACACTTTTTTGTTTTTATCAGCGCTTTTACCTGGCGTATTTTATCAAGTGTTTGAAGAATGAATCTTTGTCCACCAAACCCAGGGTTCACTGACATTAGACAAACCATGTCCAACTCTTGGATGATGTATTCGAGACAGTCAATAGGGGTATGCGGATTCAAGGCCACACCGGCTTTACAACCCAGTTCCTTAATCTGCTGGACTTCGCGGTGCAGATGCAGACATGCTTCGGCATGAACAGTGATTTGTTGAATCTGAAAGCGCGCGAACGTTTCCAGATAGCGTTCCGGTTGCACTATCATTAAGTGTAGTTCAACCGGCTTGCTGGTATACTGCTGAATCGCCTTCAGGATAGGCATCCCAAAGGAAAGATTGGGGACAAATAAACCATCCATTATATCCACGTGCAACCAATCGGCCGCACTCTTATTAATAATAGTTAAAGTATTACCCAGGAATGCAAAGTCAGTGGACAGAATGGAGGGAGCAACTAAGGTCTTTTTCATAATCGCGTTACAGGTTTTAAATGGAGAAGGCGGGAATATGCGTAATACGATTTTTATGCCGTTATAAGATTTATTTGGAGTAAGTCATGAAACCTTATCGCTATAAATTACTACCGGTATCCTTCGTTCTTTTAGGTATTGCTGGCTGCCGGGAGGAAACCCACCAACAGCGAGACCAGCGTTCGCGAACAGAGCCTCATTACCATGCAGCGGAACAAGCACCACTGCTACCAGCCGATACCTTGAACACCTTTCCTCCGGAGCAGAAGCTGGAACCAAGCCATTCGGACCATGATTTTCTTCATGCCATGGTATACCAGCACCAGGTAGCCATGAATTTGGCGCAGGAAGAAATAAATAATGGCC
Source organism: Adhaeribacter rhizoryzae (assembly GCF_008629685.1). GTDB lineage: Bacteria > Bacteroidota > Bacteroidia > Cytophagales > Hymenobacteraceae > Adhaeribacter > Adhaeribacter rhizoryzae. The sequence continues at coordinate 61,056 of NZ_VWSF01000019.1, forward strand.
AAAGCAAAAAGTTAACCCACCTGGCAAAACAGATTTACGCGGAACATCAAAAAGAAAAGGATTTTTTAGAAGGGGTGGCCAAACAACTGGATAAAAAAGACAGAAAAGAACAGGGGCATCCCATGTTGCACCGGGAGTTAAACCGGGCCCTTCAAGAAATGAACCAGAAAATGAGCCTAGAAAAAAATAATAATCCGGATAACAAATTTAAGTCTATGATTATTATCCATCACCAAGCTTCCATTGCCATTGCCCAGGCTTATATTACTGTTGGGGGAAACAAGGATTTACTGGAATACGCCCAACGGCTGATTGTTGAACATCAGGAAGAAATAACAGCCCTGGAATAATATTATCTCTATGGTTGAGAAACTTCAATCATACAGCCAGAGATAGGCTACCATTTTAGCTGCAAATTAGCAGCTACTTCTTAATAGCCAGCATAATGCTGTTTGATTCCATTCTCAATAAAATTAATCTCTTGTAGACAATTAAATCTTTCATACAAAACCCGGATTGATGTCTGGGTTTTGTATTTATTGCTTAAGCTCAGAATAAAGGCAATAATCCATATGTTTTTACTGTTTTTAGGTTTGTCTAAATATTTTATTTGGTTAATTAATAAATTTAATTAGATTTACTTAATAATTGCCTGTGCTTATGGATAAAACACGTTTACTCGCTATGGCTTTAAGCCTGGGTTTGTTTTTAGCGGTAGTGGCTTGTGAATCTTTGTTTCCGGATAACATAGAACCGGAAAAATTGCTTGGTGAGCCTATCCTGGAGCTGACACCGGAGCAACAGCAAAGCCATGCCAAAGGCGATACGGAGTTTGGGCGGGTATTCGGGGTGGTGGATGGTTTAGGCCCTATTTTCGTCTCCACTTCTTGTGAAAGTTGTCATATAGGGGACGGCAAAGGCCATCCCAGCACTTCCCTAACCCGGTTTAACCGGCAGGACGGCTTGGATTTTGACCCTATGATTTCCGTCGGGGCCTCCCAGCTTCAGCATCGGGCTATTACGGGGTATACTCCGGAAACCCTGCCCACCGATATCAAGGGTTCCACCCGGTTAACGCCGCCAGCCGTCGGGGGATTAGGGTACCTGGCCGCCGTGTCTGATGCGGATATCCTGGCCATGGCGGACCCGCATGATTTAAATGGCGATGGGATCTCGGGCGTACCCAATTATTTCCCAGCTCCAGATTTCTTTGAACCGGAGAAATTCCACCTCCCGGATGCTGCGGGCCGTTATATCGGTCGATTCGGCAAGAAGGCTGGCGCCATTGATTTACTGCAACAGGTAGCCAATGCTTACCTATTGGATATGGGCATTACTTCGGAATTCCTGAGAACAGACTTGTATAATGAACAATTAGGCAATCACACCGGCGATAATATCCCCGATCCGGAAGTGCCGGGCAGTGTGGTGCGGAACGTGGTTTTATATATGCGAACCTTGAAAGTGCCGCCCCGCCGGAATGCCCGGCAACCGGAAGTGCTGGCCGGTGAGCAGCTGTTTATCCAGCTTGGATGTGCCAAATGCCATGTGCCTACCTTAAAAACCGGGTTGTCTGATATTGCGGCCCTGAGCATTCAGACCTTTCATCCTTACACGGATTTACTCCTCCACGACATGGGGCCGGCGCTGGATGATAACTATACCGAAGGTTCCGCCCGCACCAGTGAATGGCGAACGGCACCCCTCTGGGGCCTGGGCTTAGCAGCAGAGGCACAAGGAAGACAAGTTTTCTATCTCCATGATGGCCGGGCCAGAACGCTGCCAGAGGCCATTCAGTATCACGGCGGGGAAGCTGCTAATAGTAGGATTAAGTTCACCGCCCTACCGACTCCTAACCAAAAAGAATTGCTGTCCTTTTTACAATCCCTTTGAATATGGAACGTGATGAATTTCTAAGAAAATGCAGCCTGGTATGCCTTTCCGGGCTTAGCATTAGCTTTTTGCTGCCAGGTTGTTCCCCGGCTTATTATATCCCTTTTGTCGTGGAAGGTAACCGGGTAAAAGTCAGAAAAGCGGATTTTGTAGAAGTGAAAAAAGAGGAGCTCCTGGAACATAATTGGGTATTGGTGAAAACGGAACGGTACGAAGAGCCCATTTATCTGCGCAAACTGGAAAATAATGCCTATTCCGCTGTTTTGCTGCATTGTCAGCATAAAGGATGTGAAGTAAATCCGGCCGCTGATATCCTGCATTGTCCCTGCCATGGAAGTGAATATACGATTACCGGTAAAGTGATTCAGGGGCCATCGGAAAGGGATTTACAACAGTTTATGGTTCAGGCGGACGGTGACTACTTATATATCCAGCTATGAAGGAAATACTACTGGCCGGTTATAAATGGCTGCTTCTTGGCTTGCTTTTGATGGGCGGATTTCCCGGCCTGGCCCAGATTGATTCTGCCTGGTCCCGGATAGCAACCGACACCTCGCAAAACAAGGTAGTACAGGATGCCATTTATAACCGGCCCTTTATCCAGCTGGGTAAAACAACAACGGCGGTAGGCGGATATTTAGAAGGTAACACCAATTACTTTGTCACCGATGGCATCAGTGAAGGTTATTCGATGGAGCTGCGGCGCTTTAATATTTTCCTGTATTCCACCATTGCCCGGCGCATTAAATTTTTATCGGAATTGGAGTTTGAGCATGGCACAAAAGAAATCGGCTTGGAAACGGCGCAGCTTGATTTTGAAATCAATCCAGCCTTCAACCTGCGAATGGGAATTCTGGTGGTACCCATCGGAGCCTTCAACCAGAATCATGATAGCCCGAAATGGGAATTTATAGAACGGCCGCTGGTGACCACCAACCTGATACCCAGCACCCTTTCGGAAGTTGGATTTGGTATCCATGGGAAGGTATATGCGCCGCAAAAAGTCTTTACCTATGATGTCTACCTGGTAAATGGCTTGCAGGACGGTTTAATTTTAAATGCGGAAGGCCGGACCTCGCTGCCGGCCGGCAAAGACCCCAGTATGTTTGGCCAGGACAACAATGGCCGCCCCATGCTATCCGCTAAATTGGCTTTCCGGCACCGGAAACTGGGGGAAGTAGGTATATCCTACTACGGCGGCGCTTACAACGCCTATAAAATAGACGGCATGCCGGTAACCTCGAAAAAGAACCTGGCCCTCTATGCCCTGGATTTTAATACGACCCTGGGCCGGGCCGTGGTGAACGGGGAGTTTGCGCATGCACGCTTGCAATTACCACCGGCTTTAGGTCCGGCTTTTGGCAACCGGCAGACAGGGGGATACCTGGAGGTGGTATATACGGTTTTGCAAAAGACGCTATTGGATTACCCAAAGACCGCCCTGAATGCTAATTTAAGAATAGAGATGGTGGATTATAACGTGGGCCGGCTGAGTGAAACCGGGACCAGAAGACATGATGATATCCGGGCCATTGTGCCGGGTCTCAGTATCCGGCCTTCGGCTAATACGGTTATCCGGGCCAATTACCGCTATCATTGGACGCGTGACCTGCTGGGTAACCCACCTGCCAGGACGGGCGGATTTCAAGTAGGATTTGCATCTTATTTTTAAGTTTCAATGGGATTATTTATTTAGGATAATTTAGGTTACATCCAACGATGCCAATTAAGGTAATGTAACCTTTCGTCCTTTGGCCAAGATAAAAATCAAGTAAAAATAAGCCTAGAACCGCATGACTTGGGTTGACTGAAAGGTTTTGCCCTGAATAATCTTAAAGTCGTTTTCGTTTCAAGCCTCCTGAACTTATATATTTAAGAATTTGCTTAAATACTTAATTGCTATTACTTTTGCAGGAAAGAAGTACTGATGGAAGAAGAAAATGCCTGTTTAAGGGTCTTTGCCGATAAAGAACATCTTAACCATTGTTCCAATAAGTTAGAAGCAGCAAAGGAAACGATTCAGGACCTAAGCGAAGTGCTTAGTTTGGCCGGCAGTGAAACCAGGCTCAAGTTGCTTTATCTGCTGGAGCAGGAAGGGGAATTGTGCGTGTGTGACCTAAGTGATGTGCTTGGCATGACTATGCCAGCCGTATCCCAACAACTGCGCAAACTAAAGGATGGTAACATCATCCAGAGCAAAAAAGTGGGCCAAACCATCTTTTACGCGCTTAAGCCAGAACATCTGGCGGCAATCAGGCCTCTTTTTCAATATATCAGCGATAAAACAGCTAAACGTTTAGAAAAGGTAATTTAGCGTATGGCATCCAAAAGATTGATTGGTGGCGGAATAGTGGCCTCGGTGTTGGCTTCTCTTTGCTGCATTACACCCCTGATGGCTTTGTTAGCCGGCACCAGTGGCTTGGCCTCCTCTTTTGGGTGGCTCGATGCCTACCGGCCATACTTGATTGGCTTAACCGTAGCGTTGCTGGGTTATGCCTGGTACCAAAAATTAAGACAGGAAAAACAAAAGGCCTGTAATTGTGAAACAGAAACCAACCCTTCTTTTATGCAAACTAAATCCTTTCTAACCTTAGTAACTGCGGTAGCATTTTTAATGCTCGCTTTCCCGAACTACGCAAAAGTATTCTATCCGGCCGCCAAAACCCAAGTGAGCCAAGGGGTAGTTCAGGATAAAGCCAAAACCCAAACCGTAGAATATAAAATAAGTGGCATGACCTGTGATGCCTGCACGTTGCACGTCGCCAATGAAGTAAACAAGGTAGCCGGTATTTTGAATTTAAAGGTTTCCTATGCTAATGGCAATGCCCTGGTAGCCTTTGATAAATCAAAGACTAATATCCAAGCCGTACAGAAAGCCATTCAGGCGACGGGCTATAAAGTCACGGCAACTAATATCCAAAAATAATGGAAATACTGACTTCTTCCATTATTACCTGTCCGAAATGCGGCTACCAGAAAGAAGAAGAAATGCCGACGGATGCTTGTCAGTACTTTTATGAGTGCGAGCATTGTAAGACTGTGTTAAAGCCGCAGCCAGGCGATTGTTGTGTGTTTTGCAGTTATGGCACCCGAAAGTGTCCCCCCATCCAGCAAAATCTAAAATGTTGTTAGGACAAAAAAAGCCAGACTTCTAAAAACTGGCTTTTTTATTCCTGTTTTTATTAGGTGATTTAGTAATGCATCGTTTCTGACTTTATTTCCCCTTTTGTGCCGGATTCAGTAGAGAAGTAATTGTTCGTTCTACCAGCAATGCCCCCGAATCATATACCTGCTCATGTTATTTAAGAATAACCAGGATAAGAAAAAAAGCTGTAGTAATGGATAACGAGGTAACTTTTATTTTCGGAGTTCCGGTGCCGTCTGACAACAAACTCTTTTTAGCAATTATTGTCATTCATATAGTTTTGGGGCTTATCTGCATCATCAGCGGCATGGTTGCCATGCTTAGCCAAAAGACTACCAAAATCCATGCGACCGCCGGAAAAACCTACTACTGGGGCATGACGGTTTTATTTATTACGGTCGTAATTACCTCTCTCATGCGTTGGCCTTTTAACACGCATTTACTGATTGTTGGAACCGTTGCCTATGCTTTAACTTTTGTTGGGCAAAGAGTAGCCAAAAGCCATAGACCTAATTGGACCCGCTTACACACGGTAAGTATGGGGCTTTCTTTTGTATTGCTGTTAACAGGTTTTTATGTTGACAATGGTAAGAATTTACCCTTTTGGAATCAATTTCCCCAACTATTTTTTTGGCTTTTTCCTGCTGCTATAGGGATACCCATCATTGTTTATGTCTTTTATAGACATCCGCTTAATAAAAGAAAAATCTAGATAAAATTAGTCTAAGTAAAACATTAATCGTAGCATTGCGATATAATAATAAAAGATTAAAAGATGGGCGTTACCAAAACACAGAATTTTACCCAGGAGCAGAACCAGGTAGCAACTTATGCCAAAGCGCTGGCCCATCCGGCCCGGGTGGCCATTCTGCAGTACCTGCTTAAAAAGCAAACCTGTATCTGCGGCGACCTGGTTGAAGAGCTACCCCTGGCCCAGGCTACAGTATCACAACATTTAAAAGAATTAAAGGCCATTGGGTTGATTAAAGGCACCGTAGAAGGCACCAGCGTGTGTTATTGTATTGACCAGCACAAGTGGGAAGAAGTACGGGATGTCCTTCTTAATTTGTTCTCCAGCCCGATAGCCTGTCAGGATAGTTGTTGTTAAAATTTTTTGAATTTATTAATCGTAAAAATGCAATATTATGAATAAGACAGATTTTATAAACTGGCAATCTTTCAAAGAGGAGTTGCTGAAAAATCCGGAATTGCACCTACAATTCCAATATGCCGAAGGTAAGCTGGTAGATGCTTCTTACCACATCACCGAAATAAAACAGGCCCCAATTGTATCGGTAGACTGCGGTGGCGTTATGAATACCTGGACCGAAATCATTGTACAGCTGTGGGAGCCGCAGCAGCGGGATAGTGGCCGGGAAATGAAGGTAAGCAAAGCCTTATCCATTATTGCGGTGGTAGAAAAGATGTTACCTCTGAATCCACTGGGAAGGGTAAAGATTGAATTTGGCAATTCCCAGTTCGATACCCGCCAGCTGTACCCCGGTGAATTTACCGTTTCCGGCGATACCCTGGTGGTTAACCTGAGTCCGGACTTTGTGCAATGCAAAGCCATTGAACGCGGTGGCAGCTGCGGCACCAACGACAAAGGCGAAGAATGCTGCACGCCGGCGGCAGAAATTAAGCCGGAAAAAATGAAAATAGAATTGGTAAGCCTGGGAGCGGCTAACAGTTGTGCGCCCGGCTCCGGCTGCTGCTAAAATCAGAAGGGGTAAGCTGCCATAAACTGGGTTATTCCTTCTTTCCAATTTAACTCTTACTATGAAAAAATAATTTTATGAGAATTGCCCTTTTTAGTGACATCCACGCCAATCTACCCGCTTTGGAAGCTGTGCTGGCCGATATGGATAAAAAAAACCTGGATGCCGTGTATTGTTTAGGTGACCTAGTGGGTTATGCCACCTGGCCCAACGAAGTAGTAGCCGAAATCCGGAAAAGAAGAATACCGACTATTGCCGGTAATTACGACGAAGGCGTCGGGCTGGCCAGCCCCAACTGTGGCTGTGCTTATAAAACCGATACGGAGAAATCTTTAGGGCAACAGTCCATTGATTACACCAACCGTATTGTCACAGAAGAAACCCGCGGGTATCTGCGCATGCTGCCCCGTCATATCCGGTTAACCTTTATGGATAATTCCGAAGAAGCGAATAAAATGGAGTTGCTGTTAGTGCATGGCAGCCCGCGCAAAATAAATGAGTACTTGTTTGAGGACCGGCCGGAGAAAAGCTTTCTGCGGATGATGGAAGAGGTCCAGGCCGACCTGCTGTTTTTTGGTCACACGCATAAGCCTTACCACCGGGCCATGCCTTACGAGCACGAAGGGCAAACCCGTTACCGCCACGCCATCAACATTGGCTCAGTGGGTAAACCCAAAGACGGCGACCCTCGCAGCTGCTATGTGATTGTAGCGTTAACGTCCGATAGTAAACTAACTAACCCGGATAGCATTAAAGTGGACTTTGTGCGGGTACCTTACGATGTAGAGAAAGCCGCCCAGGCGGTAGAAGCCAGCCCGCTGCCCAGCGAATTTGCCCAAATGCTGCGCACGGCTTAAACAACCCATTATTTAATCATCAGAAAATGAGTCAGTGTACCGTAGATAAAAGAAAGAAGCTTTCCCGTTTAGACCAGTTTTTAACCCTCTGGATATTCCTGGCCATGGCCATCGGTGTATTCATCGGCTATGTTTATCCGGAAGTAGAAGTGGTCATTAATACTTTTCAGGCCGGCACCGTAAATGTGCCGATTGCCATTGGGTTAATCCTGATGATGTACCCGCCATTGGCCAAGGTTAGATACGCGCAGTTAGGCCGGGTCTTCCAGAATGTCAAGGTTATTACCTTATCCCTGGTGCTAAACTGGCTAATTGGCCCGCTGCTGATGTTCTTTCTGGCCATTATTTTCCTGCGGGATTATCCGGAGTACATGGTAGGCATTATTTTAATTGGCCTGGCCCGCTGCATTGCCATGGTGCTGGTCTGGAATGAGTTGGCCGAAGGGGACCGGGAGTATGCCGCTGGTCTGGTAGCTTTTAACAGTATCTTTCAGGTGTTGTTTTATAGCCTGTTTGCTTACATTTTTATTACCGTGCTGCCGACCTGGTTTGGCCTGGAAGGCAAAATAGTGGATATCAGCATGGGGGCTATTGCCGAAAGTGTCGGTATTTACTTAGGTATCCCGTTCCTGATGGGTTTCCTGTCCAGTCTTATTTTGCGCCGGCTGAAAGGTGACGAGTGGTACCAGAAAGTTTTCATTCCGGCTATTAGCCCTATTACCTTGATAGCCTTGCTGTTTACCATTGTGGTCATGTTCAGCTTAAAAGGCAATTTAATCGTGCGTATTCCCCTGGATGTAATCCGGATTGCTGTGCCGTTGGTCATTTACTTTGCCATCATGTTTGTGGTGAGCATTTATATGGGTAAAGCCCTGGGTGCTAATTATGCGCAGAATGCATCGGTTGCTTTTACGGCTACGGGTAACAACTTTGAGTTAGCGATTGCAGTGGCCATTGGTGTTTTCGGCTTAAACTCCGGGCAGGCATTTGCCGGCGTGGTGGGCCCCCTGATTGAGGTGCCGGCCTAAATTGGCCTGGTTAACCTGGCGTATTGGTTCCGTAAGAAATATTATGGCTCGGATGCCTATGCTGAACCAATCCCCCAAAGCAGTTAAATAATTATAGGTACTAAAAATAGCACCTCAGATAGGTGAGGATCTGAGGTGCACGTATACCGGTAAGCAGCTTAGTCTCCTGCTTTCGGTAGGAGCCTGTTCTTTCGAGCAGGTCTAATTAAGTAAGGCTCCGGTCAAGTACTCCAGCAGAGATAAGATAAAAAAAGGAAATAGTTAGTTACAAAAGGGAAGAAAATATAACAAAAGTTAGAAATTAGCGCTTGTTTAAAATCTTATGTTTGTACGGAGTCTGCCAAGGTTTTTTTCTCCCTTTTGTAAAGTTGCTTTAGAATCTAGCTAAAACAGAAATAACTAATTACTATAAGTTAGAAGACCAGAAAACTGGGTGAGGAATAAGATTCCTTGTTTGACAGGGGTATGATAAACCCGCGCTGCACGACAATCCCCTCGGTTTCTTTACCTTAGACCGTTCATCCCTTGGTAATATCTATAAAGCCTATTTAGTAAGAGTATTATTTTTTTGACCAATTTATATAACATTTAACCAAAATTGTATAACACCTAACTGTAAAAACATCCTTAGTTTTGTAAGTTGAATTAAAGTTCGACAACTTCTGTTATAGCTAATATTATTTTAACAGCTAATAAATTTTAAATCTCGCCAGATGAAGGCAATGCAAAAATTTATTCACCTGAGCTTAGTAGCAGCCATCCTATTGGCTTCTATGGGCTTTCGTGTGACTATAGCGCATTGCTCTGGAGAAGAGGGCGGTTCCATTAGCCTGTTTGCCGACCCAAGCTGTTGCTGCGGCAAAGCGGCTAAAAGCCCCCGGAAATCCTGCCAGGATATGACTTGTGTCATGCAGCGGGGCGTAGCTTCACCAATCAACTTTAATTCCGCTACCCAGCAGGCAGCCAAGTTCGCCAAAGAACCGGTGACTTATCCCAGCTTTACCGCAAGCATCCGGCCGGCCATCCTGGAAACACTTCCGCATTTTACTTTGCCACCGCCCATGTCCGGCAGGTCTATCGGCATTTTACATCAAACCTTTATCATTTAGTTTACCCTTCTTTTTTTAGAAGAGACTGCCAACCTGTTCCCCTGGGGTAGCCTTCTAAAACGTAAATCCAGTTCAAATAAAATTGCCTGTAAAGGTTAGCTTCCTTAGCCCTTGTAGCTTATAGCTTAACTTGTAGCTTAAGCGGCAAGTGTAACCTTTCCTGTACTTTGTTTCCTTAGCCTACGGCTAAGCAGGCCTCGTTGAATCCGGATTTTACGAAATCTTCCCCTTCATTTTAAATCGTTTAATATTAGTTCAGACGCATCAGGCGGCCTGTATTATAGTCTTTTCAATGGCCTTGCTGGACCTAGCAGGAGAGCATAGCTATTTAACCATTTTTAAAATTATTCATCAATATGAAAGCGCTTATCTTAAATATTGGCTTGTCCCTTTTTGGTTTAACTTTTTTTACGGCCTGTAACAGCAGCGGAACAGATCAAAATGCCACGGAGCAAACCGAAACCAAACAAGAGGTGGCCGGCATTACCTACACCTGCCCCATGCACCCGGAAGTTACCAGCACTGAACCGGGGAAGTGCCCTAAATGCGGCATGAACCTGGAAGAAGTTACCGCCGGTATCCAGACGGATTCCGCTGCCGCCCACCAGCACGAAGCAGGCGAACAATATTAATTTTTTATTTACTCCTCCCGGTCTCCAAGGCCGGGAGGGCAATCTCCTATAGACCATGATAGGTAAACTAATTTCATTTTCTCTGCGCAACCGCATGATTGTGCTGCTCATCGCAGCCGGTCTGTTTGGTTGGGGGGTCTACTCCGTGAGTACCAATAAAGTAGATGCCATTCCGGATTTATCGGAAAACCAGGTAATCGTTTTTACCGAGTGGATGGGTCGCAGCCCGCAAATTATCGAAGACCAGGTGACCTACCCGCTGGTGACGAACCTGCAGGGAATGCCCCAGGTGAAGTATGTGCGGGGCGTGTCCATGTTCGGTATGAGTTTTATTTATGTCATTTTTGAAGACCAAACTGATATTTACTGGGCGCGGGAACGGGTGCTGGAACGCCTAAATTATGCGAACCGCTTACTGCCCGAAGGAGCGGTGCCCACTTTAGGCCCGGATGGAACTGGTGTGGGGCATATCTTGTGGTACACCCTCGATGCACCCGGCATGGATTTGGGTGAGCAGCGGGCTATCCAGGATTGGTACGTAAAATTCTCGCTCCAGAACGTAGCCGGCGTGAGTGAAATTGCTTCTTTCGGCGGCTTTCAGAAACAGTACCAGGTTACCCTGGACCCTAATAAATTATCTTATTTTAACTTATCGGTACCCCAGGTAATGACCGCCGTGCGGGCCAACAATAACGAGAGTGGGGGCCGCAAATTTGAGATGAGTGATATCGGGTACATTATTAAAACAACCGGCTACCTCCAATCCACCGAAGAAATAGAGAATATTCCCATCACCACCCAGAATACCATTCCGGTCCGGATAGGGGATATTGCCACCGTGCAAATGACCGGGGAAAGCCGATTAGGCATTTTTGATTTAAACGGGGAAGGCGAAGCCGTGGGCGGCATTGTGGTGATGCGCTACGGTGAAAATGCGGCCGAAGTAATCGAAAAGGTGAAAGCCAAAATGCAGGAAGTTTCGGCTGGTTTACCCAAAGGGGTAAAATTTAATATTGTTTACGACCGCAGTGGTCTGATAAATGATTCGGTTAACTCGGTCAAGACTACGCTCATTGAAGAGATGGTAGTAGCCTCCTTAATCGTATTCATCTTTCTTTTTCACTGGCGGAGCGCTTTAATCATCATTATTCAGCTCCCGCTTTCCGTGGCTATTGGCTTCATCTTGTTAAATACCTTCGGCATTTCCTCCAACATTATGTCGCTGACCGGAATAGCGCTGTCTATTGGGGTGATTGTGGATGATGCCATTGTGATGGTGGAGAATGCTTACCGGCACTTAGCCGATGCGCAGCATGACGAGAAATCATTTTTATAAGAAATGGCGTGGCTCATTCAACCTTAAACCATGAAATTATCTAAATCCAAAAGAATTAAAATAATTGAAAAAGCTACGAAGCAGGTTGGTCCCAGCGTGTTTTGGAGTACCATTATTATTATTACCTCTTTCCTGCCGGTTTTTCTACTCACCGGCCAGGAAGGAAGATTATTCAGCCCGTTGGCCTGGACCAAAACCTTTATTCTGATCGTCGATGCTTTCGTGGCCATTACGGTTACCCCGGTGCTGCTGTCCTTATTGTTAAAAGGTAATTTTAAGCCCGAGAGCAGCAATCCCATTAACCGGGGGTTGGAGCGGATCTATGGTCCTATTTTACGCTGGTGCCTTAAATGGCGGAAGACTACTATTGGCATCAATATCCTGGCTTTACTCATCGCCATCCCCATGCTGTTCCGCTTAGGGTCGGAATTTATGCCGCCGTTGGATGAAAGCTCTATTTTGTTTATGCCCGTCACGCTGCCGGACATTTCCAATGCCGAGGCTAAGCGCATTTTGCAGGTGCAGGACAAGATTATTAAATCCATGCCCGAAGTAGACCAGGTGTTGGGCAAGGCCGGCCGGGCCAGTACGGCTACCGATAACTCACCCATCAGCATGATTGAAACCATTATTTTGCTGAAACCGGAAGCCCAGTGGCGCGAGGGCATGACCAAAGCCAAAATTATCGCGGAACTGGACCAAAAACTCCAGATTCCGGGGGTAATTAACGGCTGGACCCAGCCCATTATTAACCGCATCAACATGCTGGCCACCGGTATCCGCACGGACGTGGGGGTAAAGGTTTATGGCCAAAACCTGGATTCTATTGCCCTGGTTTCGGAGCAGGTGCGCAATAACTTACAGAATATTCCGGGCATCAAAGATTTATACATTGAACCGGTTACGGGGGGCAAATACCTGGAAATCCAACCCCGGCGTGATGAGCTCGGCCGCTACGGGCTTTCGGTAAATGATGTGAATGCCGTTGTGGAATCGGCCTTGGGCGGGCTCCCGATAGGGAATACGGTGGAAGGGCGGCAACGCTTTTCCATTAACCTGCGCCTGGCCCAGGAGTACCGCAACAGCCTGGACCGCATCCGGCGCATTCCCCTGCAGACCGGTTCGGCGGGCACTGTTCCGCTTTCGGCGGTAGCCGATGTGCGGTTTGTGGATGGCCCGCCCATGATTGCTTCGGAGAATGCCCAGCTGCGGGGTGCTGTTTTGTTTAATGTGCGTGACCGGGATTTAGGCAGCACCGTCCAGGAAGCCATTCAAAAGTTAAACGGCGAGTTAACCAATTTGCCCAATGGTTACCGGCTGGAATGGAGCGGGCAGTGGGAGAACCAGATACGAGCCAATCAAACGCTCAAATTTATTATCCCTTTGGTCCTGATCATCATTTTCCTGATTCTGTACTTCTCCTTTAATTCTTTTAAGGAGGCCCTGCTGAATATAATAACCATTCCTTTTGCCTTAATCGGCGGGGTGTTTATTGTGTATTTCTACGGCATTAACCTGTCGGTAGCGGTGGCGGTGGGCTTTATTGCCTTGTTTGGACTGGCGGTAGAAACGGCTATGGTGATGGTGGTATACCTGAACGAAGCCATGAACCAGCTGGTAGCGGAAAAGGGTAATTCGAGCGAGACCATTACCAAGCAGGACATCCGGGATTATGTTTTCATGGGGGCCGTTAAGCGCCTGCGCCCCAAAATCATGACGGTTTCGGTTTCGCTGTTTGGTTTAATTCCGGTGCTGTGGGCCACCGGAGTGGGCACGGATGTGATGCTGCCCATTGTGCTGCCCCTGATAGGCGGGGTGTTTACCTCCTCCATTCATATTCTGCTGGTGACTCCGGTGGTGTTTGAAATGACAAAAGAATACGAATTAAAGAAACACGGTAAAATGGAGATTTACGATGTTAACCACTAGATTATATATAATGGCTTGGCTGCTGTTGCTGGGAACAACCGTCCAGGCGCAGGTACCGGTGCTCCCGCTGGACTCGGTACTTAGCAAAATTTCCCAGAATAACCCCATGCTCCAGGAATTCAGGTTAAGGGGCCAGGCCCAGAACGCCATGGCCGAGGGAGCCATCAGCCAGATGGCGCCCATGGTCGGAGCGGGGGTATTCATGGTTCCCTATCCGGGCCAAATGATTATGGAGGGACAGGACAGAGGCATGGTGATGACGTCCGTAGAGCAGGAAATTACCAACCCGGCGAAACTCAAGGCCCGGCAAAATTACCAGCGTTCTAAAGCGGCCATTGAAGAAGCCGGGCGGGATGTTACTTACAACCAATTGCGGGCCCAGGCCAAAACCGCCTATTTGCAATGGGTGGTGCTGGAAAAGAAAAAATCGGTGCTGCTGGAAAGTCAGCGCATCATGCAGTTTATGCTGAAGCTGTCCCGGGTCCGCTACCCTTATAACCAAAGCTCGTTGGGGAGCATCTACAAAGCGGAAGGCCGATTGGCCGAAGTCGAAAATATGCTGCTCATGAATGACAGTGAAATTGGCATGAAAAACATTCAGCTTAATATGCTGATGAACCTGCCCCAGGAGAACCGTTTTGCTGTGGACACCCTGGTTCGGGTACCGGAACCGATTGCCTTAGCCGACACGGCGGAACTGCGTACCACTCGCAGCGATGTGCGGCAAATAGACCAGACCATTGAATCGATGCGGCTCAACCTGCGCCTGGAAAGTCTGCAACGGCTACCGGATTTTAGCATCCGCCTGGAAAACATGATGCCTCGCGATAAGATGATGGCCCAGACGTTTACCGCCATGGGCATGGTTTCTATTCCTATTGCCCCTTGGTCTTCGAAAATGTACAAGTCTAACATCAAAGCCATGAAGCTGGAAATTGCGGGTATGCAAAAAGGCCGGGAAAATATCCTGAACGAAGCCCAAAGCATGGTAAAAAGCATGGCGCTGGAATTGCAAACCAAGCGGACCCAGGTACAGAATTACGAAGCCAAAATCATTCCGGCCCTGCGGCGCAACTACGAAACCACTCTGCTCAGCTACGAACAAAATACCGGCCAATTACCCCTGGTGATTGATGCCTGGGAAGCGCTGAACATGGCCCAAATGGAATACCTCAACAACTTAGAGCAACTGTACCTGATAGGGGTAAATTATGAGAAAGAACTGGAAAAATAAGTTAATCGGGCTATTGATTTTACTGCTGCCGTTCACTTTTACGGCCTGTAATGATAAGCCCGGCCAGGGAGGGGAGCAGGGAGCGACGGCTCCCGAGGTAGCATACACCTGCCCCATGCACCCGCAAATTGTCCGGGACGAGCCGGGTTCCTGCCCCATCTGCGGCATGGACCTGGTAGCCAAGCGAACCGCTAATGCGCCCGCTGCCCCCGTGAGTTCGGATTTAAACTACTTGCTGCAGCCCGCGAACCAAACGGTGGTCTCTCGTATCAAGACCACCCAACCGGTGCAAAAGCAGGTACAGAACGAAATTATTATGAGCGGCGTGGTGACCTATGATACCCGCCAGCAATACCTTATTCCGGCCCGCTTCGGGGGGCGGATTGAAAAATTATATGTGCAATTCAACTATCAGCCGGTACGCAAAGGGCAAAAGCTGTACGACATCTACAGCCCGGAACTGGTAACCGCCCAGAAAGAATTGCTTTACCTGCTGCAAAATGACCCCACTAATACTTCCCTGATTCAGGGCGCAAAGCAAAAACTACAATTATTAGGAGCTACGGAAGGCCAAATAAAACAACTGGCCCGGAGCGGCCAGGAGACCTATACCTTTTCCGTGTACAGCCCTTACACCGGCTATGTGCTGGACCCGGCGGTAAGCGCCGCGCCTACTCCCACGGCACCCGCTTCCGCTGCTCCAGCAGCCGGGGGAGATGGTATGGGTGGTATGGGTGGCGCGGGGAGTGCTGGCGGTGGCGGCGGAACCAGCCCGGCGGCACCAACCCCAAATAGTGGTTTTGCCATCCGGGAAGGAATGTACGTGACTACCGGGCAAGCTTTGCTAAAAGTAGTGGATGCTTCGCAGGTTTGGGCCCAGTTCAACGTGCCCGGCAGCCAGGCTGGGCAACTCACCATAGGAACGCCTATCACCATTACTTTTAACCAATTGCCAGGGGAGCCGGTGCCCGCTAAGGTATTATTGGTGGAACCAATTTACGAGGCCGGAGAGAATTTTGCCCAGGTGCGGGCCTCCTTACCAGCGGAGAATAAATCCACGCTCATTGGCCAGCTCCTCACCGGTAAAGCTACTTACAGTACTGGTACCGCCCTCTGGGTGCCCAAAGAAGCGGTGCTGGACATTGGCACGCAGTCCGTAGCTTTTCTGAAAGTGAACGGGGTCTTCAAGCCCATCAGCGTGCAGGCTGGCCAACGGGCCGATGGGATGGTAGAAGTACTATCGGGACTGAAGGCCCAGGATGTGATAGCCACCAATGCTCAGTTCCTGGTAGATAGCGAAAGTTTTATTCGGGTAGCAGAAAATAACAGATGAAAAAGATTCTAAAAACAGCAGGCGTATGGCTCGTGGCTCTTCTGATAGTCGCCTGTACCAATAAAGATAAACACGAGCACCATGAGGTTGATACGGCCGGAACAGGTACCACTTACACTTGCCCCATGCATCCGCAAATCGTGGAAAGTGCACCCGGCTCGTGCCCGATTTGTGGCATGGACCTGGTACCGGTCAAAAAACAACCGGCTACGGAAAAGAACGCCGGCAGCATCATGCTCAGCGAAACGCAGATGCAACTGGGCAATATTTCTACCCGGCCGGTTCAGATGGGGCAAGTAGGCAGTAATACCATCCTGACCGGGCGCTTAGCGGTGGACCAGACCCAGGCGGATTTAATCAGCAGCCGCGCAGCCGGTCGTATTGAAAGGTTGTATGTCAAAGAAACCGGGCGGCGTATCCAAAAAGGACAGCCGCTTTATGACTTGTACAGCGAATCGTTGCTGACCCTGGAACAGGAATATTTATTAGCCCTGGACCAGGTGAAAGCCTTTCCGGGAGAGAAACAGTTTGCTTCTGTGCTGGCGGCAGCCAAAAAGAAACTCCTGCTCATGGGCTTATCGCCGGCCCAGGTTAACCGGGTGGCCCACACCCGGCAGTTAGATGCCCGCATTACCTTCCTGGCACCAACGTCCGGCATCGTGACGGAGATAGCCGCGGCCGAAGGCGTTTATGTGGCCGAAGGCAGTTTGCTTTACCGCCTGAGCCGCTTTAATACCATTTGGGTAGAAGCGGAATTATACGCGCAGGAAGCCGGGCAAATACAGGTGGGCACCCCCATTGAAGTGACCGTGCCGGGCCAGCCGGCTCCTATTAAAACCAAAGTAAGTTTTATCAATCCGGAGTTCCGCCAGAACAGCCAGGTAGTGGTCGCCCGGGCTAAACTGCCTAATCCCAAAGGAGCATTAATTCCCGGCACGCAGGCGACCATTAACCTGCCGGCTCCCACGAATCAGGCGCTTACCCTGCCGCTCGATGCCGTTATCCGGGATTCCCGGGGGGCGCACGTTTGGGTAAAAACGGGCGAGAATACCTTCAACTCCAAAATGGTTACCCTGGGGCCCGAAAGTGCGAACCAGGTAGCTATTGCCAGCGGACTAAGCCCCAACGATACGGTAGTGGTAACGGGCGCTTATTTACTCTACAGCGAATATGTTTTAAAGAAAGGCACTGACCAGATGGCCGGCCATAACCATTAATAAACGAATGAAATCATGTTGTCAAACCGAACCGCCCAAAAAGAACAAGCCATACCTGCGACTTGCCTGGTATGCCTTAATAGCCAGTCTGATTGGTTTTGTAGTCCTACAACAGTTAAGTCAATAACCCAGCGATTAACCGCAGGAATCATGCTTTTCAAAATAAAAAAAGCACTGGCAGGAGCTCTTTTAATTTTCGGCTTTACGGCCTGTAACTTCCATACCGAAGCCGACATGGACGACATGGATGATATGGGCGGTGGGGAAGAAAAGAATATTGATTACCCGGCAGCCTATGTGGTGAATGGCGAATCAAACAACATCGAGGTGCTTAATTTAAACGACCTCTCCAAAAAGGAGCAACTATCATTGAACGGAGCTACATTCCCGCACCATATTAATATCAGTCCGGATAAAACAAAGCTGGCCGTTGCCATTACCAGTACCGATTTAAGCGGTGGCCACGACTCCGGCGGCATGGGGGGCATGAGCGGTTTCAAGGTCATGGTGCTCAATAGCTACACCGGGAAAATTGAAAAAGAACTCATGCTGCCCAAAATGCCCCATAACGGTGTTTTTAACCGGGATGGCTCTGAATTATGGATTGCGCAGGAGGATGAACAGCAAAGCCATGTGCTGGTTTACAATACCGGTAACTGGAGCCTGAAAAATACCATCCTGGTCGGCAAAGGCTTGTCAGAAGTTACTTTCTCCGCCGATGGCACCAAAGTATTTGCCGCCAATACCATGGATGCGACGGTCTCTATCATCAACCCGGATACCAAAACGGTACTGGGCACCGTGCCGGTAGGCAAAGACCCGGTAGGAGCCTGGCCAGCCGCCAATGGCTTCATGTACGTGGACAATGAAACAGAGGGCACCGTGACGGAAATTGCCGTAGCTTCCGGCACTGCTACCGAAACTATTCCGCTGGGCTTTAAACCCGGCTATGTCGCGTATCATCCCGCCCAACAGGAATTATGGGTAAGCGATGCCACCAATGGAAAAATTGTTTATTACCAGGAAAATAACGGTCAGTGGAACCTGAAAGGCAGCATTACCACCGGAGCCGATGCGCACGCCATTGCCTTTTCCCCGGATGGCACAACGGCTTACGTCACCAACCAGGGGGCCAATACCGTGTCCGTCATTAAGGTTGTCGATCATCTGGTGACCGCTACGGTTCCGGTCGGTAAAAAACCGAATGGTTTAGTTATCCGGCCCTAAAATCATTTTCCCCAATCTTTAAACTTCAACAACTTAATGAAACCAACCAACCTTTTTCTTTTCCTGCTTTCCTTTTTGTGCCTGACCCTAATTTTAAATCCGCCGGGGGTTATGGCGCACGGGGGTGAAAAACACGAGAAAAAAGCCAAACCTACCCCGGCTGATACCATCAAACAAGAACCCAAGGCTTTCCGTGATACGATAGTTTTAAATGATGTAACCCCGGCGGAGCACGCCGGCCACGAAGCCAATCCCCGGACCGTACATGCCTCTTTCGCGGACTTTCCGCACATCCACCCGCTGATTGTCCATTTCCCAATAATGCTGCTAATGATTGCGGCAGCCATGCAATTTCTCAATATTCTGTTTCAGAAGAAAGAACTCAATTGGGCCGTGACCATCATGGTGTTGGTTGGTTTTGTGACGGCATACGCCTCCTCTCATTGGTCGCACCCGCATACCTCCGGGCTTTCTGCCCACGCGGAGCTCGTCTTAGAACAGCACGATAAATATGCTGATTACACGGTTTACCTGGCCGGCCTTGGATTATTAGCCCAGCTGCTAAGCGTGTTGGTTTTCCGGGGCCAGCGCTGGAGCATAGCCGTTGCCGCCGTGATTTTGATTGGTGCCGGTTATGCCGTCAGCATGGCGGGCCATTACGGTGCCCAGTTGGTCCATATAGAAGGAGTAGGACCACAAGGAAAATTCCTGGAACAGCATCAGCATTAATACTTCATCTGTCTTATTCAACTCATCAAATAACTAACCGATGTCACTAAAATTCACTCATTACTTTGCCCTCGTAGCCATTAGCTTTTCCTTCACGTTCTGCAACCAAAAGCCGGAAACAACCCAAAAGCAAGAGATAGAAAAACCTACTGCGGCACCTACGACAGCCAATCCGGAAGATGCGGTCACGATTGCCGAGCAACCGGAGCCGGACACGTTAAAAGGCAGTCTGAAAGCCGTAGCTACCGGCCAGATTGGTTCGGTCAACGTGGTTATAAACTATCATTCACCAGCCGTTCGCAAACGGGTAGTTTGGGGTGGCCTGGTTCCTTATGACCAAGTTTGGGTAACTGGCGCGCACTCCGCGACGACTATTGAAACCGATGGCCCTATCCAGATAGGCGGCCAGGCAATACCGGCCGGCAAGTATGCCTTTTTTACCATACCAGGCGAGAAGGAATGGACCGTAATCCTGAATAAGAATTGGGAACAGCACCTGGCCGATGAATATTCTGCGAAAGAGGATATTCTGCGCCTTCCGGTTCAGGTTGAAAAAACAGATAAACCCCAAGAACGCCTCCGCTACGTGGTAAAGGCAGCAGGCGAGAATAAAGGAACGATAGAGATGCATTGGGAGCGTTTACGCATTCCCGTTCCGGTAGCGTTGTAAAACCCTGCTATATTTCAATATCAGCTTTATTTCATTAAACGCTCCACTCTATATCCTGATAACATGGAACCACAAGGCACCGAAAGCCGGGCTACCTTAAATATTAAAAATATGGTATGCCCGCGGTGTATCCGGATAATACAAGAACAATTTGCCCGCCTGGAACTGCCGGTTCTGGAGGTGCAACTGGGCTGGGTAGAACTAGCCCGGCCTCTAGAAGCAGCAGAAAAAGAAAAGGTAAAAGAAGTGTTGGAGGATTATGGCTTTGAGCTGTTAGAGGATAAAAAATTGAAGTTGGTAGAACAGATTAAAACGGTGCTCATCGATTTAATCCATTATAAAAGCGAGAAGATAACCACCAATTATTCAACTTATTTAAGCCAGGCTATTGGAAAAGATTACAGCACCCTGAGCCATGCCTTTTCTTCGGTTGAACACATGACCATTGAAAGGTTTATTATTCTGCAAAAGATTGAATACATTAAAGCGCAGCTGGATTATGAAGAATTATCGTTGGGAGAAATAGCGACCCGTTTACATTACAGCAGTTTAAGCCATCTTTCGAAGCAGTTTAAAGCCATTACCGGTTATACCCCTTCTGATTATAAGAAACTAGCAATTCGGGACCGTTTACCCCTGGATAGTTTAAAAAAGCCGCTCCCATAATGACTTTATACCACTTTTAAAAGCACATGGATATAAATGAGTTATTTGAGCAGCTTTTAACAGAAAGTATTGATAAAGTAATTACTTCATTTCATGAAAACCCGGATGAGGTTTTAACCGAGAACCTTAGAAAGAGTTTATTTTTTGAACATGTTAGCAACAGCTTAAAACTATATCGGAGTAATCACGATTGCATTTACCTGGATTGCAAAAGAAAGTCTATTAAGAGTTCTCATACCATTTCTAAAAAGCTATTTTTAGGCGCTATTGAAGAAGATGGGCATGTATTAAGACCAAAATTTGATCACGCTTCCGGCTCCTTTATCTTGGATAAAATTGGTGTTAATCTAGCTTCAACTTTTCCTGGATTTTGTACCGTACACGAAACACTTTTTCAGGATTTTGAAGAAAAGAACCAATTTAACACCCCGCAGCACTTTAACCTTCAGCTTTATAGAACTATTTGCAGAGAATATTTCATTAAGAAATACCAAAAGCAAATTTATAGTCAATTACTGGCGACATACAAAGAATTTCGAGAGGAGGCTCTTCTGAAAAAGTACAGAGAAGATTATTTCTTCCAATTCTTAGCATCGAAAGGAGTTAAGATTCAGGAATTAAAATATTCTTTCCCAGACACTTTTGAAAAATCAATTGCGAAGGAATTAACGCACTTGGATAAGGAAATTAGCAAAATACACACCTATTATAGAAAAGGAACCGATCTGCTGGCAGGTAAAGACGATTTTTGGGGCACTGCCTACCAAGTGGACATACAAATACCTGTCTGCTTAGCGGGACGAGCTAATTTTAAAATTAATCATGATGGAACCGAGAAAAACATAATCGTTATGATAAATGTCTTACCCCAAAAAGATAAAACCACTATCACCATCTCCGGGTTAAAAAAAGACGAAGACTACATTAAAGTATATCTCAACGCTGTGCTAAAGGACGGAATATCTATCCTGACTATGGTAGAAACATGGATGATACGTGGTACGGACCATTGGTTTTTAAAGCCTTCTATCTGGGAAAAGGTTAGTCCCGGTGCAAAAATGACCATTTTAGAAGACATTAAAGACTTAGGTTTTAATATTGGAACCCCTTATCCGGTAAGCATTTTCAAGAATTTAAAAGAAAAGCTGAAGGTGAATAATAGATAATGTTACTAACCAATATCAGCTTAGCTGATGCTGTGCTGTTAAGACATCCTTTAGCAATATCTTAATGAGTGATGGGCTCACCTTAACGCTTCTAAACGAGCAAATAAATAACAAGAGCTACCAGAGCTACCAAGCAAATCCACGCCGAAATCCAAAGAGCTCTAGCTACTCCATATGATTTATAGGATTTATTTTTCATTTGCATTACATACATGCCTGAAACATGAAGAATGCCCCCTATAACTATTATCAGGAGCGCATAATTGGCGATATCCAAACCCCACTTAGCACCCAGGCCAAATCCAAGAATGCCTGCACCCAGAGCGGAAGCTGATTGCGCCAATTTTAATGTGTCTAAATTAGTTTCCATATGAATATAAGAATCATTTTTATTTCCTGGAATTGAAAATTATTGCCGCTAAGCTGATAACCAAATATAAACTTCTATTCAAGCCAAATTAAAAAGGGATTCTTTGACGAGAATCCCTTTTCAGGTATAAAAACAATAAAATTATTGCTGAGGATGCGCTTGCAACCAGGTATCCAATTGCTGAATTTCTTTTTCCTGGTCCTTTATGATTTTCTGGGCCATGGCTTTAATTTCCGGCACCTTGGCATTAGGTAAATAGGCGTTGGCCATATCAATAGCACTTTGGTGGTGCATGCTCATTAAACTGGCAAAATGATGGTCGGTTGTTCCTTTCATGTTATGGTCCATACTGGTCATCATGGTTTTCATGGGCTGCATCAACTTCATGGAAGCGGCTGTATCAGCCGCAGCAGGCTGGTGGCTGCTAACAAACTTTTGCAGCTTTTCTTGTTCTTCTTTTTGGGCGGATAAGGTTTGTTTGGCCATATTAACTAACATAGAATCCTGACCATTATCAACCTCTTCCTGGGCCATGGTCAGCGCACCTTCGTGGTGGATAGCCATCATCTGGGCAAAATCATGGTCAACGTCGCCGGTCATTTTCATCTCCTGCATGGCGGTCATATTCTCATGCATCAGGTCCATCATTTTATTGTTGGAGCTGCCTGCTGCCATATCATGACCTGCATGATCCCCTGTTTGTTCCGTGGTTGCCGTTTCGGTCTTACCGGAATTCTGGTTACAAGCGCTAAAAAACAAGGTTGCACTACACAGCCAGATAGCCAGGTTCCAATTACTCTTCTTAGTTTTCATAGTTTAAGTTTAGTCAAGTAGTATTAAGTATTAGCTATATTATCATACGTTCCTCTTTAGGTGAAGTTATTTGGGATAAAAGTCGAATAAAAGAGGTCTTAGTACAAAAGGGAAAGAAAAAGTAGCCGATTGACTAAACAAGCGGACTTTTGAAAAATAATGGTGCCGGATTTAAATGTTAGGATTCTAAAATAGACAGAATTATATCACTGTTATCACAAATTATACAAATTCATTTATTTGCCGGGTCAATCAAAAGTAATCGCTGATTTAATACAGGCCCTTAGATGACTTTAATCATGTTAGTAAATCCTTAAGGGGCCTATATTTATAATAACGAAAAACCAGCTGTTGCTTGCCGTATTTTAATCTTTTCTGAAGCTTTCATCAATGCTGGAACTCCGGGATAAATCAGGATTGATTAAAAACAAGGCTTATATCAAGCATTCCTGCACGCTTCTTAATGAAGCTAAAGTTGTTATACCTGCATATTCCTTCTCATCAAAAGCAAGGGGTATTTTAATGAAATGTATCAATGGAAATCAGCCGAATATAATGAAAGCCCTTCTGCCTAGGTAAAGAATTATGATTGGACAATTTATCAAATGGGCCTTAAAGAACCGCTTAATTGTGCTGCTGATAGCAGCCGTAATAGGTGCCTATGGATTCTATTCCGTAAGTAAAACGAAAGTAGATGCCATTCCGGATTTATCGGAAAACCAGGTTATCATATTGACCGAATGGATGGGTCGCAGCCCCCAAATTATGGAAGACCAAGTGACTTACCCGTTAGTAAGCAACCTCCAGGGCATTCCTAAAATTAAAAACATCCGAGCTAATTCTATGTTCGGGATGAGCTTTGTTTTCGTAGTTTTTGAAGATAACGTAGACGTCTACTGGGCCCGCACCAGAGTATTGGAACGGCTTAATTATGCCCAACGACTGTTACCCGAAGCAGTAACGCCTACTTTAGGACCAGATGGCACCGGCCTGGGACACATTTTCTGGTATACCTTGGATGCACCCGGTTATGATTTGGGAGAACTGCGCGCCTTGCAGGACTGGTACATCAAATTTGCTTTGCAGACAGTCCCTGGGGTTAGTGAAGTAGCCTCCTTTGGGGGTTTTCAAAAACAATATCAGATTGTCATCAATCCGGTCCAGCTGAACTATTTCGGCATTCCTTTAAATGAAGTTGTCCAAAAAGTAAGGGCCAACAATAATAACGTTGGTGGGAGAAAATTTGAGATGGCCGATATGGGATACATCATCAGAGGGGTTGGTTACCTCACCCAAATAAAAGACATTGAAGAAATTCCTTTAAGAACCCAAGGCTCTATTCCCATCCGGGTGAAAGACATTGCCACGGTACAAATGGGCGGCGAACTGCGCTTAGGAATTGTAGAAGAAAATGGAGAAGGCGAAAAGGTGGGGGGAATAGTGGTAATGCGTTATGGAGAAAACGCTAAAGAGGTAATTGACCAGGTAAAAGAAAAATTAATAAACGTGGAAACCGGTTTGCCTCCGGGGGTAAAACTAAAGGTGGCTTACGACCGGTCAGATTTGATAGAGGCGACGATTGCTACTTTAAAAGAAGCCGTATTGGAAGAGATTCTGGTGGTTTCGGTTGTACTGTTCATCTTCCTGTTACATGTGCGGAGTGCATTAATAGTGGTCATCACCATTATCATGAGCGTGTTAATCTCCTTTATTATGATGAATTGGTTTCAGGTGAGCTCCAACATTATGTCGCTGGCCGGCGTGGCCCTGGCCGTAGGAGACCTGGTAGATGCTGGCATTGTAATGGTTGAAAATGCTTTAAAATCAATTACAGAAGAAACGGAATAACAGCATAATGATTGCAGAAGCGGAAAGGCTAAGACGCATTGAAAAATCCTCTGTATTAGTGGGGAAGGCAGTTTTCAATTCTATATTGATTACCTTGGTTTCATTTGCCCCCATCCTCTTTTTGGAAGGTCAGGAAAAAAAGTTATTTACCCCCCTGGTCCTTACCAAATCCTTTGCTATGATGGGGTCGGCTTTGGTGGCAATTTTTCTGGTACCGGTGCTGTTGGCCCTGTTGCTAAAAGGAAAGATACGCTCCGAGAAAACCCATCCGGTATCCCGGTTTTTCCTCTGGCTTTATAATCCCGTTATCCGGTGGTGTCTCCGCTGGAAGAAGATAACCATTGCCATTGCTTTTGTATTGGTGGCCGCCAGCATTCCCTTTGTCCTGCGCTTAGGTTCGGAGTTTATGCCGCCGTTGGACGAAGGCTCCCTGTTATTTATGCCGATTACGCTGCCGGATGTTTCCAATACCGAAATAAAACGGATTATGCAGGTGCAGGATAGACTGATTAAATCGGTGCCGGAGGTGGTCAATGTATTAGGCAAAGCCGGAAGAGCCAGCACCGCCACCGACAATTCCCCGCTCAGCATGATAGAAACCATTGTTTTGTTAAAACCCCAATCTCAATGGCGCGACGGCATGACCAAGAACAAAATTATTGAAGAATTAAATAAGAAGCTCCAGATTCCGGGGGTAATTAATGCCTGGACCCAGCCCATCATTAACCGCATCAACATGCTTTCCACCGGCATCCGGACGGATGTAGGGGTGAAAATCTATGGTCAAAGCCTGGACTCCATTAATATTTTAGCCCAACAGTTTAAAGCGGCTTTAACGGGTATAGACGGAATTAAAGATTTAAATGTGGAACCCTTAGTGGGCGGAAAGTATGTGGAAATAAACATTAAAAGGGATGAAATTGGCCGTTATGGTTTAAGTGTGGATGATGTAAATCTAGTGGTTGAATCATCCATTGGGGGCATGAATTTAACTACTACCGTAGAAGGCCGGCGACGCTTTGCGGTGAATGCACGTTTTGCTGAGGATTTCCGCAATAGTCTACCCCGTTTAAGGTCACTACTGGTGACCAGTCCGGTTGGTCCGCTTCCCTTGTCTGCCGTGGCGGATGTGTATTTAGCAGAAGGCCCGCCCATGATTAACTCGGAAAATGCCATGCTGCGGGGCACGTTACTCTTTAACGTGCGGGAAAGAGATATCGGCAGTACGGTGGCAGAGGCTAAAAAAGAACTGGCAAGCCTCGTTCAAAAGTTGCCCAAAGGTTACTATATTCAGTGGAGCGGACAGTACGAAAACCAAGTACGGGCTGAACAGCGGTTAAAGATTCTCATTCCCATTGTTCTGGTCCTTATTACCGTCATTTTATATTTTACCTTTCACACTTACCGGGAGGTATTAATCGTCCTCTCCAGTATTCCCGTAGCCCTGGTAGGAGGTGCTTATTCCCTTTTCTTTTTTGACGTAAATTTTTCGGTAGCGGTGGCCGTGGGCTTTATTGCCTTGTTTGGGATAGCCGTTGAAACGGGGGTACTGATGCTCGTGTATCTGAATAATGCTTTATACAACAAGGTTTCCGAACGCAAAAAAACTAGTGGTCGCCTGAATAAAATTGACATTGAGGAAGCGGTTTATGAAGGTGCGGCCCTGCGGTTACGCCCCAAATTGATGACGGTTTTGGTGGATATATTGGGTTTAATACCACTCTTGCTAGCTACCGGAACCGGGAGCGATGTCATGAAGCCCATTGCTATTCCTTTTGTATTTGGCCTAGTCACCTCAACTTTTTTTGTTTTAATTGTTCTGCCCGCCATGTATGCTTTGGTTCGCGAAAACGAACTGCAAAAAAGAGGCAAAGTAATCATTGCCGAATTAAAAGATTAAACGAAACGCGTTTAATTCAAAATTCAAACCAGGAATAAACCTGGATAGCGGATTTCAGAAGGTGAGAATTTTAAACTGCCAGAATTATAACAACATTCTCCTTAATTATACAAATTTTGTTTATTACCAGTCTAAATCAACGGCGGTTATTGATTTAAAGCACTCATTGCCTTGATGTTAATCATGTTTTTAAACCCCTTTGACACCTACCTTTATCCAAAACAAAACCTGCCATTTATACTTAAGGAATTATGAAAACGCTCCTATTAACAATAGCACTAGCCCTGATAACCATTAGCCAAATTCAAGGCCAGGGCAACCAAAAAAACAATGCCATTAAACAGCAAGTGGCGGCTATAAGCTACAGCTGTCCGGACCATCCGAATGAAATTAGTAATACCCCTGGTAAATGCTCTAAATGCGGCAAGACTTTAGTAAAAGAAACGGCGAAAAACTACAAAGGTCAGGTAGTGGTACTCACCAAAACCGTCTATAGGTGCCCAAAACACCCAACTGAAGTAAAAGAAGAAGCTGGTTCCTGCTCCCAATGTGGAATGGCCTTGGTTCAAGTGCCGGTAAAAAACTACAAAGGCCAGGTAACTGGAACCGAAAACGTTTATGTCTGCCCCGACCACGTAAATGTGGCTAGTGCTGTTCCGGGAACTTGTCCGGTTTGTAAAAAGCCACTAACCGAAAAACGAATGCCCTTATCCGAAGAGAAAAACCCGAAAAACTATAAAGGGCATACCAAAAATTAATTCTTGATTTTTTCAGGTTGGAACTAGTGCAGGATATTTATCCGGATATTCTTTAACTCAATATTGGAAAGTTCTTTTAACTGGTCGGCAGTGAAGGCTTGCTCAATCTTCCAGAAATTAATAGTATCCAGCGGTTCAAAATTGATATAGTCCTGAAATAAGATGCCCTCAACTTTACGGGGATTAATTGCTTGACGGAAGCGGATACCACCGCCATCCGTAACGTAGGTATAAGCAAAATAATCCATCGTAAACGATTTCTGATTGATAAAGTAGAGGAATTCATCTTGAAAATCAGTTCCACCACCTTCCTGTTTGAAGGTAACCTTTATTTTGTGATAAGGGATTTGCTTGATGGTAGCGCTGCCCAGGTACTGCTTTTGTACGGCTGGGTCATTCAACCCAAAGGGAAGTAGGGCAAAATAAATAACGGAGTTAACCGAGGCACTAAATGCTTTCACCCGCTCTGCCGGTAGGTCCTTTACCTGGCCATTGATGGTCCGGGTAAAGGACTTATTGGTTAATACATCTTTTACCTGGCCGGTTGAATCGGTAAAAGAACGGGTATAGGAATAAAGTCCATCCTGGCGGGAAGCTTCATAGTGCTTATCCCGGAAGTCAAAAGCTACTTGCAATTGCAAAAATTTATCGCCACCGTGGGCAGCTATAGCTTTGTCTATAATTGCCTGTGGGTCGTTTGTACTTTTCTCGAAAACAGCCTCTTTGCCGGAATTATGGGAATTACAGCCTGTTAAAACAGCTATTAATAAAAGCAAACCAAGAAGATAGCGCATTCTATTTCAATTAGGTTTAAAGGCCTTTTAGGCTTTATAGAATAAAATTTTTATCTATTAAAGGTAAGGGGAAAGGGAAAATCTGGCAAAAGCACCTTATTACAAACCCAAAAGATATAACTCTTTTCAGAGATTGTATAAAACGGATTACCTCAAATTGGGGTAAAACAATAAGATATGCCGGCGATGAAATATTTCTGGCTAATGAATATTTATGTTTTACCACAAATAACCTAATTATGCATAATTCCCAGTATAAACCAATTATTGATGCTTTAGTGGCTTGTGCGGCCGAATGTGAGCATTGTGCTACCGCCTGTTTGCAAGAAGAAGATGTTAAAATGATGATCCGGTGCATTCAATTAGATCGCGATTGTTCCGCCATTTGCCGTACTACAGCCGATGCCTTAGCCCGCAATTCAGAAAATGTCCAGGTGTTTTTGGATGCCTGTGCCGCCATTTGCGCCGCCTGTGGCGAAGAATGCGAAAAGCACGCCCAACACATGGACCACTGCCGGGCATGTGCCGAAGCTTGCCGCCGGTGCGAAGAGGCCTGCCGCTCCCTTGCTGGTAAAATTTACTAGCAAATTGAGTATGCCCGCTGGTCTGGTTCATCATAGAATAGTTTAAAAATCTATGATACACCTAATACTGCATGTCCTGGTGCCAGCCGGTGCGGCATACCTCTTTTACCGGGATAATTGGTTAAAGGCTTGGGCTATGTTAGCAACCGGGATAATACTGGACGTAGACCATTTATTTGCCGTACCCCTGTATGACCCGGACCGGTGCAGCATAGGTTTTCACTTTTTGCATACTTACCCGGCTATTGCTGTTTATGTAATCTTATTAAGTATTCCCAAGGTACGCACGTTTGCCTGGGGCTTTCTGATACATATGGTTTTGGATTATATCGCTTGTTTATAGCAGGCATTTGCAATTAAAATATATTAAATACTATGAAAAACTTTTTTATTATTCGCTCATGGGCAATGCTCTTAACCGCCAGTTTATTTTTAGCTTCCTGTGAACAGGAAGAGGGGTTGGAAACCCAGCCGCATGACCAAAACAAAATGATGACTATCATGCACCAGATGATGACGCAAATGGAGGCCATGCCCATGAATAGTGAACCTGACATTGATTTTGCCAAGATGATGGTGATGCACCATCAGGGTGCCATTAACATGGCCCAGGAAGAAATTGCCAATGGCAAAGACGCCGAAATGATAGCTATTGCCCAGAAGATAAAAAGTGAACAGGAAAAAGAAATTCAGGAATTCAATACTTTTTTGGCCTCCTATCAAGCAGACCAGCCCATGAACATGGAGTTCCATATGGAAGTAATGGAATCCATGGAGAAAATGGGGCGGGAAAGTGATTTACGGGTAATTACCGGTGATACGGATCAGGATTTTGCTCAGTTGATGATTCCGCACCACCAAGCAGCCATGGAAAATGCCAAATCGGTCATAGAACACGGCAATAGCCCGGTTATAAAAACAATGGCCCAAAAAATTATCGATAGCCAAATGATGGATATAAAAGAATTACAAGAGTGGCTACTGGAACATAAAGAATATTAAAGTTGGTGTTTGTTTGGTTAAAGCGTCTCTGTCTTACTGGCAGAGGCGTTTTTATATCGCGCAGGCTATAAGCAAAATCATATAACACTTTATCCGAATTATATCACATATTCCCTTCGCCTACCCGGTATCTTTGTTAAAGAAAAGAAAACGCATAGGTTAAAATCTAGTTCAGCGGATTCTAATGGACAACTAAATGAATATTATTAATTATGGAAACTTTAAAATTCAAAACCAACATTAAATGTGGCGGTTGTGTAGCTACGGTAACGCCCTTTCTGAACCAGGAGAAGAGCATTGAAAAATGGCAGGTAGATACGAATAATCCAGATAAAATATTAACCGTGGAAGGCAGTGCCGTCAACGAGGAAGAAGTAATAGAAGCCATTGAGAAGGCTGGCTTTAAAATCGAGCCGCTCTCCTAAAAGACCACTTCTAAAAAGGATAATCTAAAAAGGTTATCCTTTTCTGTTTTAATCCGCTTTTAATAAACTTAATAATTATACCATGGACCATTCCCATCATCACCATTCCTCTAATTCGCAGGCCAAGGCCAAAGACCTACAGGAAAGTACGCAAGGGCATCTGGCCCAGAAAACTGTTCACGCTCATAATCACGCCATGCCCCAGGAGGGCAATACTGCTCCAGGGCACGGGGAACACGGCCACGACCATCATGCCATGATGATTGATGATTTCCGGAAAAGATTCTGGATTTCGCTGCTACTATCCCTGCCGGTTATTATTATTAGTCCGATGGTGCAGCAAATTCTGGGCTACCAGCTGAATATACCTTATAACATGTATATCTCCTTGGTGCTTTCTACTATAATATTTTTCTACGGCGGCTGGCCCTTTTTAACCGGCCTAAAAGATGAGCTGAAGAAAGGCTCGCCGGGGATGATGACCTTGATTGCGATTGCCATTACCGTGGCTTATGTGTACAGTACGGCTATTGTTTTTGGCTTAGAAGGCATGGACTTCTTCTGGGAGCTGGCCACTTTGATTGTCATTATGTTATTAGGCCATTGGATTGAAATGAAGTCGGTGATGGGGGCTTCGCGCGCTTTGGAGCTGCTAGTAAGCATGATGCCTTCCGAAGCCCACTTGATACGGGGGCCGGAAACGGTGAATGTCCGCATTGATGCCCTACAAAAGGGTGACCTTATTTTAGTTAAGCCGGGGGAAAAAGTACCGGCTGACGGGCTGATTGTGGAAGGGGAAAGTTACCTGAACGAAAGCATGCTGACGGGGGAAAGCAAACCGGTTCAAAAATCCAAAGATGACAAGGTTATTGGTGGCTCCATCAATGGCAATGGTTCTTTAAAAGTTACGGTACAGAACACAGGCGCGGAGAGTTATTTAAATAAAGTGATTAACCTGGTGCAGGAAGCGCAGAAAACCAAATCCGAAACGCAAAACCTGGCCGATAAAGCGGCCCGCTGGCTGACCTACATTGCCCTTTTTGCCGGCTTTGGTACCTTCGCCGTGTGGCTGGCCGTGGGAGCTGAACTTTCTTTTGCGCTGGAACGCATGGTAACAGTAATGGTGATTTCTTGTCCTCATGCCCTGGGTTTGGCCGTGCCGCTGGTGGTGGCTATTTCCACGGCTATTTCGGCCAACAATGGCTTATTAATCCGGAACCGTACCGCTTTCGAAAATTCCCGTAAAATTACCACCATTATTTTCGACAAAACCGGCACTTTAACGCAAGGCTCCCACGAAGTAGCCCGAGTGGTTTCCTTTGCTACGGAATACGCTGAGCAAGAACTGCTGCGCTTAGCGGCCGGCGTGGAACAGAATTCCGAGCACTATATTTCGCAGGGAGTTTTGAAAAAGGCAAAGGAGCAAAAGATTGTGGTTCCTGCTTCGGATCAGTTTAATTATTTGCCCGGAAAAGGGTTGGAAGGCATCGTAGAAGGAAAATCGGTCAAGGTCGTAGGCCCTAATTATATGCAAGAATTTGGTATTCAGGTGCCGGCCAGCAACGCCGAAGATGGCGTAGAAACGGTGGTTTACATCCTAGTGCAGGATAAAGTGGTTGGCTTCATCAGTCTAAAAGACCAAATCCGGCCTGAATCGGCGGAGGCTATCCGGATATTAAAGGAGAACGGCATTAAAAACCTATTGCTCACTGGCGATAATGACCGGGTGGCCAAAAGTGTGAGCGAGGCTTTAAAAATGGATGGTTTTCTGGCGAATGTATTGCCCCACGAAAAGCAAGAAAAAATTAAAGAGCTGCAAGCCAAAGGAGAATTTGTGGCCATGACCGGAGATGGGGTAAACGATGCACCGGCCCTGGCCCAGGCCGATGTAGGCATTGCCGTAGGCTCCGGCACCGATGTAGCAGCAGAAACAGCGGACATCATCCTGGTTAATAGCAATCCACAGGACATTGCCTCTTTGGTGCTGTTTGGGAAAGCTACCTACCGGAAGATGATTCAAAATATTATTTGGGCAACGGGTTATAACGTCATTGCGCTACCCTTGGCAGCGGGTGTTTTGTATCAGCAAGGTATCATGGTGTCGCCGGCCATTGGGGCCGTTTTGATGAGTTTAAGTACTGTAATCGTGGCGATTAATGCCCAATTACTAAAGACCCAGATGAAGCATTAAACCAGACCTAAAAATGATAAATACTATGGAAAGACACAGCTATGACAGCCTTTCGGAGGCCATTGACGATTTAAAGCATCGGGGGTATACCGAAGATTTCAACTTAAAGCCGTTTTGCCTGGCTTGTCCGCGTCTAAACCTGGAATTAAGGCCCGAACAGTTCACCGTAGACGAAACCTACCGGTTTGAAGGCCAGAGTAACCCCGATGACAGTTCGGTTATTTATGCGGTATCCTCTCCCCCGGATTTGAAAGGCATATTAGTAGATGCGTATGGGGTATATGCCGAATCACTCACCCCGGAAATGGCCCAGAAGCTAAAAGCTGCTGTCTAGCTAAAAGGGCGTTAAAGAACCGGGCATTGCGGTTCATTCTTTTAAATTAGAATCACTAAACCATTGAGTTATGCCACAACAGAAAATAATGGATATATTAGGTACGGATGCCGAAGACTTACTTCAATATACTTCGTCTACCGTGACCAAAGACTTGCTGCAGGTACCCGGACCGGATTTTATAGACCGGGTCTTTTTACAAACCAACCGCAGCATACCCGTCCTTCGCAGTCTGGCCACCTTGTTCAACCACGGCCGCTTAGCTGGAACCGGCTATTTGTCCATTTTGCCCATCGACCAGGATATTGAACATACGGCTGGTTTTTCCTTCGCCCCCAACCCCATTTATTTTGACCCGGAAAATATTATTAAACTGGCTATAGAAGGAGGGTGCAATGCCGTAGCTACGACCTTCGGAAATTTAGGAATGATAGCCCGCAAGTACGCCCACAAGATTCCCTTTGTGGTAAAAATAAACCATAACGAACTCCTTACTTACCCCACCAAGCACAACCAGATTATGTTTGGTTCGGTAGAAGAAGCCTGGAACATGGGGGCAGTGGCCGTGGGGGCCACCATTTATTTTGGCTCCGAAGAATCAAACCGCCAGTTGATAGAAGTTGCGGCAGCTTTTGAAAGGGCGCACCAGTTGGGCATGGCTACTATTTTATGGTGCTACACCCGGAATGCCGCTTTTAAGACAAATGATAAAGACTATCACGTAGCTGCCGACCTAACCGGTCAGGCGAATCACTTGGGCGTTACCATTCAGGCCGATATCATCAAGCAGAAAATGCCGGAGAATAACGGTGGCTTTCAGGCCATCAACTTTTCTAAATGGCACCCGGACATGTATAATAAATTAGCTACGGATCACCCGATTGACTTATGCCGCTACCAGGTATTAAATTGTTATATGGGCCGGGCCGGATTGATAAATTCTGGTGGGGAATCGCAAGGAGATACCGATTTACAGCAATCCGTAAGGACGGCCGTGATAAATAAACGCGCTGGTGGCATGGGTTTAATATTAGGCCGAAGAGCATTTCAAAGACCCCTAAAAGAAGGCATCAACCTGCTTAACCTGGTTCAGGATGTTTATGCTGACCAAACGATTACCCTGGCCTAAATCAGTTTTCCTGCTTTAGCCTATCCTTTCCGCGTTTCAGCGGCTACCTACTAACTTAAATGATGCTTGAAAAGGATGCCACCTGGAATAACTTGGCGAGATTTATATGAACGAAAGTAGTTCGTAATAAAAGCCGATTAAACAATTAATTCAACCCTCGATTTTAATAGCAAAAATATGCTTAAACAGCTTTTTCAAAAAAATTTAGGGAGCTTTATTTCCATGGCGCTTCTGGTAATTGTGCCGGTTTCGGTTAGTTCAACCTTAGCTGTTCTACTATATAAATACCAGGACTTGCTTCTAAATTTAACCGTAAGTCAAATTATACTTTATTTTCTGGTTGTTTCTTTAACCATGGCTTTTGCCTTGACCCCTACCACCTTTATTGCTTTACTTACCGGTTTTTACTTGGGCTGGGCCGGTTTTCCGGGCGTAGTGATATCGTATGCCCTGGCTTCCTTAATCGGGTATCAATTAGCCCAAATAATTGACCAGGGCAAACTACTTAAGTTTGTTAACCACTTCGAAAAAGCGGCTGCGGTAATGGAAGAACTAAAACACCAAAGCTGGAGCTTAATTATATTAACCCGTATATCTCCGGTCCTGCCTTTTGCTTTGATGACTTTTATACTGGCCATGATGAAAGTAAACAAGCGTAAATTTTTATTGGCCAGTATTGTGGGGATGTTACCCCGCACTTTATTTTTCTTTTGGCTTGGCACCCAAGCCCAGGATATTATCCTCTTACTGCAAGATTCTGATACGGGTACCAGCGGAAAACTACTAGTCATCGCCCTCATCGCCATATCCGTTTTCGGTTTATATTACCTCTTTAACCGCGCTTTGAAGAAGGCTCTTTCGCGGCAGTCTGTTCAACGATAGTACCAGGTAAATACAATCTTTCTTCCCTTTTGTCATTAAAGCTTTTTGGCTTTTAAGCGCAAGCTATTAGCTACCACCGATACCGAACTCAGCGCCATCGCCGCTCCGGCAATCATTGGGTCCAATAAAAATCCATAGAAAGGGTAGAGCACGCCGGCCGCAATCGGAATGCCAATGAGGTTATAAATAAAAGCCCAGAATAAGTTTTGCCGAATGGCATTTACCGTTAAACGGGATAGTTTCAGCGCCTTTGGCAGCAATTGCAAATCGGAGGTAATCAAAGTCATTTTTGCTACATCAATCGCAATATCCGAACCTTTACCCATGGCAATACTAACATTTGCTTGGGCCAGTGCCTGGGAATCATTAATACCGTCGCCCACCATCCCGACCACTTTGCCTTGGCCCTGGAGCTTTTTCACAAAATCTGCTTTGTCACCCGGCATTACCTCTGCCTGAAAATGCTTTATGCCAACTTGCTGTGCCACCGAAGCTGCGGTCCGGGCATTATCACCCGTGAGCATGTAAACCTCAATACCCTGTTGCTGCAGGGCTTGCACTGCTTTGGCGGATGTGTCTTTAACTTTATCGGCAATGGCCAGAACGGCAATAGCCTTTCCTTCTTCAGCAAAATAAATAACGGTATTAGCGGCCGCTGCCCAGGTATCTGCTAAACTGGAAAGCTCATCAGATAGAGAAATCCCTTGGGCCTTGATATATTTAGGGCTGCCAATTTGGTAAAGATGGCCTTGCCAGCTTGCTTTTACGCCATTACCCGTTACGCTCTCAAAGCTGTCTAACACAACCGATGAACCTACCTGGTCCCGTAAATACCGTACAACTGCCTCCGCCAATGGGTGTTCGGATTGCTGCTCAATGGAAAGCAATACCGAACTTAGCTCCATTTGCCGCAGGCGATCCTCCTCTGACCAGACTAATTCGGTTACCACCGGTTTTCCTTCGGTAATGGTACCAGTCTTATCTAAAATCAGGGCGTTTAGGCGATATGCCTGCTCTAAACTTTCCGCGTCTTTAATTAAAATGCCTTGTTCTGCGCCTTTACCTACGCCTACCATAATCGCGGTGGGAGTAGCCAAACCTAACGCACAGGGGCAAGCGATTACCAGCACGGTAACAAAAGCTAATAACCCTTGGGTCAGACCATTGTCGCCCCCTAAAATTATCCAGGCCGTTAAGCTTATAAGCGCCAGTACAAATACAATTGGCACAAAAATACCGGCAATCTTATCGACTAGTTTCTGCACGGGAGCTTTAGAACCCTGGGCATCCTGCACCAACTTAATAATTTGTGCCAGTAACGTTTCACTGCCCACTTTTTCCGCAACAAACCGAAAGCTGCCTTTTTGATTGATGGTACCAGCGAACACTTTATCGCCCGCTTGTTTTGCAACGGGAACTGGCTCGCCGCTAATCATGCTTTCATCCACAAAAGAGGATCCAAAAGACACCTCTCCGTCTACCGGCACTTTTTCGCCGGCCCGCACTAGTAAAGTATTACCCTTTTGAATAGTGGAAACCGGCACCTCGCGCTCGGTGTCGCCCTCGACGAGCCAAACGGTTTTCGGCTGCAAACCAATGAGCTTTTTAATGGCCGAGGAAGTATTGGATTTCGCCCGTTCCTCCAGCAACTTGCCTAGTAATATAAAAACAATCACCACGGCCGAAGCTTCAAAATAAACGTGGGGATGCAAGCCGCGCGCGTGCCAAAAGGCCGGATAAAGGGTATTAAAAACACTGAAGGCAAAAGCGGTACCGGTGCTTAGGGCCACCAAGGTATCCATGTTGGCTTTGCCATGCCGGGCTTGCCGGAAAGCATTGACAAAAAAGTTACGACCGAAATAGAACAGCACCGGTGCACTTAAGGCCATCATTATCCAGTTACCGTAGGGCAAATCCATCAAGAACATGCCGATGATAACCACGGGTAAGGTAAGCAGCCCGGCTAACAAAGTTTTCTTCTTTAAGGCCTGGTAATGGGATTGCTGGGTTTGTTCCTGGATTTCCTGAGCATTTTCGGTATCAATAATCAAATCATAGCCCACGGACTGCAACGCCTTTTGCATATCCGTTACTTTGACCTGCTTTGGATTATAAGTAACCTGTAAAGTCTGGGTCGCAAAATTCACGTTCGCCTGGGAAACACCAGGGGTATTGGCTACCATCGATTCAACGCTTACCGCACAGGCGGCACAGGTCATACCAGTAACTGGCATCGAAACCTGGGCAGTTGTGGTATCCGCTGTTTTTGAAGGCGCGGTTGGAATAGCTATATCACTTTTCATAAATACAATTTTGTATTAAATAATACGACAAAGGTAATCCGCCGGAAAGCCGGTCTTGTTACAGAATTTGAAGAAAGAGTAATAAGATTTTGCACTTTACTTAAATCCTTATTTTACAACTGTTAAATTATTCCGGGTAATTACTTACCTTAAAGGGTTAAATCATAAATACTACTATGCGCTATTCTATTATATTATTGGGTACCCTTCTCTTGATTACGGCATTGTATTCCGGGTTTAAGCTGAAAAGTGATAAGTTAATGGCTATTACGACCATTAGCACTTTTGGCAAGCAACCCACGATGGCGGTTGATAAAGCCAATAACATCAAAGTGGTTTTTGGCCAGGATAAAGAAATATTCTATACCTATTCCAAAGATGAAGGCAAATACTTTGTAAAGCCGCAACGCATCGCCACCCAAGATAAACTGGCCTTAGGCATGACGAGGGGGCCCCAGATTACTACGACCAAAGATTATACGGTAATTGCAGCGGCAGCGCATACCGGTAAAATAATGGCATACCGCCTGAAAAACGGGGAAACGAAATGGGGAGAACCGGTTAATATTCTAAAAGGTGATACCACGGCTAAAGAAGGGTTTGTGGCCTTAGCGCCGGGTAAAGACAATACCGTGTATGCCACTTGGCTAGATATGCGCCTGGATAAGAAAAACAATATATTCAGTGCTACTTCTCCGGATGGTGGTAAAACCTGGTCGAAGAGCACGTTAGTTTACAAATCCCCGGAAGGACGGGTGTGCCCTTGCTGCCGTCCTTCTATTACGGCCGACCAGAAAGGCAATGTTTATGTGATGTTCCGCAATGAGTTAGGCGGTAACCGCGATATGTATTTAGCGCATTCCAAAGATAGCGGCAAAAGTTTCAGCCCGGCGCAAAAGTTAGGAAAGGGCACCTGGAACCTGAAAGGCTGCCCCATGGACGGTGGCGCCATTGCCTTGGATGCCAAGGGTAAAGTGGGCACTACCTGGCGGCGCGAGAACACTATTTACTACGCGGAGCCGGGGGGCATGGAACAAAAAATGGGAGAAGGACGGGCGAGCAGTTTAACCAAAACAAGCAAAGGAAATTACCTGGTTTGGCAACAAGGCGATAATATTATGGCCCTTACCCCCAATCAATTAAGTACCCAAATAATTGGTGCCGGTATCTATCCACGGTTAACAACCTTAGCCAATCAAAAAGTATTAAGTGTTTGGGAATCAGAAGGGAAGATTGTCGCTACAGTTTTACCTTAAAATCGTAAAATCAAATATAGGTTTCGTGCCCTGCCACGCAATTGTGTTGGCTTGCTCCTGCTCTGAAATCGCCTTCGTACCCGCCCGGAAAAACCTGGCTTGCACGAAGTCTCCGTTTTTTAGGGAAATAAATAATAGCTTTGTCCATGGTGGTTACATAAGTTATGGAGTAACTTTTTAATTTAGGAGCTAAAATTAAAAGGAACCAACGCGAAGGCTAAAGTGCATCATAGCCCTGTTCCTTAATTGTAAGTTTAGCTGATACAAGAACAGGAGCGTATTAGAATTAAAGGTTATTTTTAATTTAAATAAATTACTATGGTGCTGACAAGACATTGAGTAGAACACGGATGACAAAGAACAGCACACTTGCGTTTGCTACTGCTTGGGCCTTTCTGGTCGTGTTCGCCATCCATTTCCTTGATTTTCCTGGAAGTGTACCGCGCTTCCTGGAATTGAGCAACGGTGGAATTT
Organism: Adhaeribacter rhizoryzae; assembly: GCF_008629685.1. Lineage (GTDB taxonomy): Bacteria > Bacteroidota > Bacteroidia > Cytophagales > Hymenobacteraceae > Adhaeribacter > Adhaeribacter rhizoryzae. The sequence continues at coordinate 100,008 of NZ_VWSF01000019.1, forward strand.
TGCTCGATCAAGTTCCTTCTTTTACAGTAGAGGCAACTTACCAGCGCCTTTCGGATTATGAAGAAGAGGGACGCAAGAGTTATGCCTTTAGAAACCTTACTGTTGACATTCTCTTACCCCTGAGCGTGCTGCCTTTTCTTTTTGTGCTAATGCTCCGTGCGGTAACATCACTTCAACTCAACCGTTCCCTCCGGGTCTTACTAATTTCTTTACCGTTTACTTATGTGATATTTGACTTTGCCGAGAATGTTGCGGTTTTGGTTCTCTTGAACAACTATCCACAACGCATGCATCTCTTGGCAGGGATTCTCCCCTATGTAACATCCGTCAAAAGAGCGGCTTCGCTGTTAGCCCTCTTTGTCCCGCTTGTCATTATGGGGGTTCGATTTCTGCTTTCGAGAATAAACAGACGGGGCGGACGCTAGTTAGCGTTAATATTGTAAGCGCCCTGCTATTAGAATTGGATTATATGAGACCCTGTCTACAGAATTATTTTTCCCCTTTGCTTTATGCTGCTTGCAGGGCTTTCTCATTTATAAATCCTTTAGTGAAGGTCCTAAAGGCCAGTTCTACACGCTCTTCTGGTTGCTTCAGGTATTCCCTACCGACTTGATTCTTGATTTCCTTACTTGTTGAACATAAAGGCACTTATAGACCTATTTGCGTTATTGGCAGCTAATCAATTAACCGATTTTTGGTTCTTAAATTTTGATACCAATCGAGGCATTAAAGCTTCTGCCATCCGAAGGCCAAATACCAGGGCCCGGATAAAAGCTGGGGCGCTTGGTGAAGTAAGAAGTGTTAAAGACATTATTCAGGTTAACCTTGAGCTGAATCTGCCGGGAAATCCGAACAGCCGCATTCACATCCAGAATGCCATAAGCCGGCACCAGCCCAACTGCCCCGTTAGCCGAGGGAGTTACCGTATTCAGCGGGTCGGCATAACTCTTGGCGGTATAGCTGTAAAGCAAAGAAAGGCTGAACGGCTGGTGCCGAATAGTCATGCCATTGCGGCTGATTACCCGCGGCACCGCTTCCACCTGGTTGCCCTTAATCGACCTATTCTCGTTGCCTTGCCGTACCTGTGCCTGGAGATACCGCGCCTCCATCAGGGAAGTAGAAGTAAAGGCGGAAAAATGCCAGTCCGGGGCAAGCGCCTGCTGGTACTCGGTGAAGAACTCCAGCCCTCGGGTTAAGGAGTTACCCGTATTGGTACGGAGCAGATAAAATTCACCGGCTTCATCTGTTTGCATTAAACTTCCCAGCCGGTTATTGTAACGTAATTGGAACAAACTGATGTCCCAAGTAAAGGAAGCCAGGTGCCCCCGATAACCCGCCTCCAGGTTATAACCGGTAGCATCTTTCAAGTTTTTATCCGCCCGCTCGAAAGTGGAAGCCGGAATAATATCTTTGAAGATAACGGGCCGGTAAGCCTGGGAAAAGCCGGCGTAGAAATTATGCCCGGTCCGCCACTCATAATCGGCATTGATACCCAGTAGTGGGAAACGGTGCTTGATGGTATTGGGCAGCTGCTGCGCTTGATAATACGTAATTTGGCCACTCATATCAGATTGCCCACTTTCCAGCCGGAGACCGGGACTTAGGGAAAACTTAGGACTTAACAGCAGCCTGTTCTCAGCAAAGAAGGCAATATTTTTTGTGTTGAAATTAAGGTCTCTTCCCCAACCTGGTTGACTTAAAGTTAAATCAAAGTCGGTACCCGTAGTACCTTTGCCTAATTGAGAGCGATGTAAGTTGTTACGCATCAGCTGTAGGCCTGTAACTAAAGTCGCCGGCAGGGTTCCTAGCTGGTAGCGGTGCCGTAATCGAAGTTCGGCAGTATAACTATGAAACTGGTCAATATCTACCTGCCGGGGAGCATAAGTCAGGGTTTGCGGGTCAATTGTATCGACTACGTTAGCCGGTTTATCAAACTGCACGCTGTTGCGGTTTCCCAGCACGGCGGAGGTGGTCCACTGCAACTGGGTGCGGTCTGAAAATTGATAGTCTACTGTAAGGGAAGGAACATAGATATCGGGATTGAAATAATTCCGGCTCCGGGTGGCCATCCGGGGATTAGCCCGGAACATGCTATCGGTTAAAGGCCCCGGAATCTGGTAGATATAGTTAGAGCGGGCTAACTCCGCTGAAACCCGCAGGGCCTTGGTGGGTTGGTACCGCAGAATAACGCCCTGGGCATCATAATCCGTCTGGCTGTTATCCCGGTAACCGTCCGAGATGCGCTTACTGTAATAAGCATAATAACTTAGCTTACCAACGGTGCCGCTGATGGCATTATAAGTACTTAACAGGCCAAAGGAACCGGCGGCCGCAATGCTTTCCAGGCCAATAGCCTTGGTAGAATCTGGTTGCTTGGAAACGTAATTGAGCATGCCACCAAACTGCGCGCCGTACTGCAACGAGCCCGTGCCGCGGACGATTTCTATCCTTTGCACCGCTTCCATCGGCATGCTGTAATGGGAGGCGGGGTAGCCGTACATATCGGAGTTGGTGATGATGCCGTTTTTGCGGATATTAAACTCCCAGCCCCGGTGCGGGTCCAGGCCGCGGGTAGCAATATTGACCTGGTTACCCGAGCCATCCATGTCGTAGACGAAAACACCCGGTACTTTGGCAAACAGCTGACGGGGTGTTTTCTCCGTAATGTTGGCGTTGAGGTTCTCCAGCTGAATAACTTCGGTTTTCTTGCCGGCAAAAATAAACGTATCTTTTTCCTTAGCTAAGCGCTGGATGGTGGGCTTTTGCCCTGTAACCTCAATTTCCCTTAGTTGTTGTGCTTTGAGGCTGTCAGGGGTAATTTGAGCCAGCCCCAAAGAAGGTATGCTTAAACACAACAATATAAAAACAGCTATTTTCTTCACTTCATCTTAGGTGTAAATGCTGAACTTTATTTAAATAAGCATTTAATCTTTTAAGGTTCTCCTAGAGAATATAAATACAAATCTAATAGTAATGGCTTAATATTGAACAGAAGCTTTACAGATATCATCTGTCTCAAAAACGGCAAAGAGAACATCCGAGTATTTTGGCAACTCTAATAGTAGTAAAGTTACAAAAGGGAAGAAAATATAACAAAAGCCAGAATTTAACCCTTGTTTTACATAATACCAGTTATCGGAGAAAAGGCGTTTGCAGCGTTCTGGGCAGGCCTTTTTTAAGGATTTTTCTGGTACTTTTTCTGGAAAATTAAAATTCACCTTTTTCTACCTGGTTCTTGTATATCAATATAAATATATAGTATATTCGTCAGCTCGGTGGCGGATATCGCTAAGGAAACAGTTAGCTAAACGTCATTATGGTATTTATATATTGGTTAGGCACAATTAGAAAACTATGAAAGAGGCATTTGCCAAAGCGGGATTTGATGTTAGTACAGAGACATGGGCTTTGTTACACGTTGCTAAAGAGTCTGAAAGAAGTATTCGAAATTTTTTCCTTGAAAATCATAAAATTAATCCAAAGTTTATCCTGTCGAATCTGCATATAACGGTTTACTACTCAAAGCACGCTTATGATCAAGTTTCCGAAATCAATCAATCTTGCCACTATGTTTTGGAGACTAAATACGTAAGATTCATGGTAATGCGTCCAGGCGGAGAAAATCCAGACCCTAATCTTTTGCCAGCAGATAATAAAGTAGGAATTAGAATTCAAAAAACTTCTGAATTGCGTGCTCAAATTGAAAGCTATCGCGAGCAACTATGTCAATTTGAAAATACTGAGATTTTGGGAATGCGGAAGCCGAGTACAAAATCCAGAAACGCATTTGGAGCTAAAAAATTTCAGCCTCACATATCCCTTTTAAAAGGGGGAAATGGCATTGTAAATTTAACTGAAGTGGCCGATAATTTTCGTAGTGAAATACAACATATTTATTTCGACCGGTTTGAAATTAAAAAATCATAAATAAACGGTGCTTAACCAAGTATTGAACAATTGCTGGTTTTCTGTTAGCTTAGTTGCCAACTTCCTGAAACCTTACCTCCATCAGCTTCATGAAACTGGGCTTACCGTTATCCCAATCATCGAACACCCCTAATGTTATGGGTAAAATCCCATCATCAAACATTAGTTCTCTAATCATTCAGCATGTACCCGAAAGTCAAGAAGATCACTTGTGGTTTCGTTGTCTGACCACATTATATAATTATATATTGAAAACTGTTTATATTTGCTTTAATATATAATTTTCAAGTTTATTAACTATTCAGAATTAAAAGATTGCTTCTTAATGAGAAATTTAAGGGTTTTTGAAAATTAATTTCAATCATACAATCCTTATATAAAATCTTAAAACAAATTTCGATTAAATAATATTGGATTAAATAATGGATTAGTTCTATATTAAAATCTCTTACTGCTATTTGGCTTAAGCATGCAAACTAAGTCGTATTTTGCAAAGTGTATTTCCCCATTAAATTAATGTATAAAAAGAATTTATCAGAAAGAGATATTTGCACCAAGTTTATAACGCCAGCCTTAGAAAAAGCCGGTTGGGATATGCAAATGCAAGTTTTAGAAGAGGTGTCTTTTACTGACGGCAAAATATATGTTCGGGGAAAATTTACAGCAAGAGGTAAAAGAAAACGGGCTGATTATATTCTGTATTACAAACCTAACATTCCGGTTGCTATTATTGAAGCGAAAGACAATAACCATTCTGTAAGATCCGGAATCCAACAAGCGCTTGATTATTCTAAAATTCTAGATATTCCCTGTGTTTTTAGTAGCAATGGTGATGGATTTTTATTTCATGACAGGACTGCTACCGATAACGACATTGAAACGGAACTTAGTTTAGATGATTTTCCGACGCCAGAAGAACTTTGGGAGCGGTATAAAAAATTTAAAGGCATTGAAACACCTGCTGCTGAAAAAATTGCTTCCCAGGAATATTTCTTTGATGGAACCAATCGAAAACCTAGGTATTATCAACAGATTGCTATAAACCGGACGGTGGAAGCTATAGGCAGAGGCCAGAACCGGATTTTATTGGTAATGGCAACCGGAACTGGAAAAACCTATACGGCTTTCCAGATAGCATATAGATTATGGAAAGCCGGTGCCAAGAAACGCATATTATTTCTCGCTGACCGCACAGCTTTGATAAACCAAACCCGCAAAGGTGATTTTAAACACTTTAAAGGAATAATGACCATCATTAAAAAGAAGGTAGTTATAGGGAAAGATGGCAGCGATGAGTTAGTATCTACTAAGAAAAAAGGCATTGATTCCTCTGATAAAGCATTCGAAATATTTTTAGGTTTATACCAAGGGTTAAGTAATAACGAACCAGCCGTTGAAGATGCTTATAAAGACTTCTCGCCCGACTTTTTCGATTTGGTAATTATTGATGAGTGCCACCGAGGAAGTGCCAAAGATGATAGTAACTGGCGGGAGATTTTAACTTATTTCCGAAATGCCACTCATATTGGTTTAACAGCCACGCCAAAGGAGACTGATGAAGCTAGCAACTCCGAATATTTTGGCGAACCGGTTTATTCTTATTCTTTAAGGCAAGGAATTGATGATGGCTTCCTGGCCCCTTACCGGGTGATTCGGATTGGTTTAAATGTGGATGCGGAAGGTTGGCGGCCGGAACAAGGAAAAACCGACAAATACGGCAATGCCATTGAAGATAGAATTTATAACCGTAGCGATTTTGACCGCAAATTAGTTATTGATGAACGAACCGATACTGTAGCTCAAAAATTAACCGAGTTTTTAAAAGGGTACGACCGCTTTGCCAAAACAATTGTTTTTTGTGTAGACATTGACCACGCCGAACGGATGCGCAGTGCCTTAGCCCGGTACAATCCGGACTTGGTTGCCCAAAATCACAAATATGTAATGCAAATTACTGGCGATAATGATGAAGGGAAAAGGGAATTAGACAATTTTATTAATCCTGAAGAAAAGTATCCGGTAATCGCTACAACTTCTGAATTAATGACCACGGGTGTTGATGCCCAAACCTGCAAAGTAATTGTACTGGATGCCAATATTAATTCTACTACCAAGTTCAAGCAAATAATTGGGCGGGGCACCCGGATAAACGAAGAATACGGTAAATCCTATTTTACCATTCTGGATTTCAGGAATGCCACTGACCAATTTGCCCGGCCCGATTTTGACGGTGACCCAATTAGAATTAAACCAGTAACAGAAGAAACAACGCTGGATGGTATTGTGGACGAAGAAGAAACTAACAACGAACCCATTATCGATACAGAAACTGGCGAAGAAATAGAAATGGGGCGGCCACAAATCCGTCACCCTGAACCTGGTAAGTCCGGCAGTATAATTAATGAGCCCAGACCAAAAATTTATGTTAACGGGGTGGATGTAGCAGCATTAATAACCCGTGAACTGCATTTCGACCAACATGGTAAACCCATTACCACCAGTCTAAAAGACCATACCAAAGAAATAATCAAAGGGCAATATGCTTCTTTAGACGATTTCTTAAGTAAATGGCATGCCACTGACCGGAAAGAAGCCATAATTGCGGAACTACAGGAACAAGGTGTAATGGTAGAGGCATTGTATGAAGCTGTTGACAAGCAGGTTGATTTATTTGATTTGATTTGCCATGTGGCTTTCGACCAGCCGCCTTTGACCCGCAAAGACAGGGCTAACAATGTGAAGAAACGTAACTACTTTACTAAATACGGCGAGCAGACCCGAAGGGTATTAGAAACCTTGCTCGATAAGTACGCCGACGAAGGCATTGAAAACATAGAAAGTATGGAAGTCTTACAGGTTAAACCTCTAAGCGACTTTGGTTCGACCATTGAAATTGTAAACGGCATTTTTGGTAGCCGGGCCAAATACATGGCAGCAGTAAAAGATTTGGAAACAGAATTATACAAAGTAGCCTAATGTGTGTTGTTTCCGACAAAATAAAATTCTGCACCTGTAAAAGCCCTTCAATTGATAAGCTGAATAATTACTGGCTTTTACACCGTTGGGAGAAGGACAAAGATGAATTTGTATTGGGAGAGCCCATGATGCCCTCAGAGTTAACCGACCCAGACTTTATAATCAATAATACCACTTTAGAAAACCGATTAAACGAACCCGGAGCCTTTGATTTCCCCATTGTTTTTAAACCAAAGGACCAATTAGAAATAGTATTTAATAATTTTGCTAAGGACGACTCCAACAGGCTAACCTATTGTTTTCGCTTTAAGAAAGGGAAATGGGTTAAGGAGGAATATGATGTTTTCGAACTGATGAGCCACTACGAGGAATATGCCTTTGGCAAAATGAAGAATTTTAAAGCATAATTATTTAATACCAAATGAGTAACATAAGCGGCGTAATAAAATCTATTAGAGATATATTCCGGAAAGACCCGGGCCTGAGTGGTGATGCCCAGCGCATTGAGCAATTAGGCTGGATGATATTTCTTAAGCTGTTCGACGACAAAGACCAGGAAAGAGAATTAGTTGACCCCAAATATAAATCTCCAATTCCCTCTACTTTTCAATGGCGAAACTGGGCCGCTGATGATGAAGGTATGACCGGGGAAGAGTTGATTAATTTTATTAACAACCAATTATTTCCGGAACTTAAAAACCTGAAAGTAGCTGGTGATAATAAATTAGGAATAATCATCCGTAAAATATTTGATGGAACAAATAATTACATGAAAAGCGGAACCACGTTCCGGCAGGCCATTAATAAACTAAACGAGATAGATTTTAATAGTAGCAAAGAGCATCATATTTTCAATGCCATTTACGAAGATATATTACAAGGACTGGCTACAAAAAAAGATACCGGTGAATTTTATACGCCCCGGGCTGTAACACAGTTTATAATTGATATGGTAAACCCCCAGCTCGGGGAAAAAATTGCGGATCCCGCTTGTGGTACAGCTGGCTTTTTGGTTTGTGCCATAGAACATTTGCGTCAGCAAGTAAAAAATGTAAACGACCGTAAAACTTTACAGGAAACCATTACTGGTACCGAGTTGAAGCCTTTGCCTTTTATGCTAAGCGTAGTTAACTTAATTACGCACGACATAGAAGTACCACAGATAGAAAACGATGACGCCCTAAGCCGCGAATTAACTTCTATCCGGCAGGGGGATAAAGTAGATATTATTGTGGCAAACCCGCCTTTTGGTGGCGTGGTGGGTGATGGTATGGAAACTAATTTTCCGCTAAACTACCGCACCAAAGAAAGCGCCGACCTATTCCTAATTTTATTTATACAGATGCTGAAAGACGGCGGCCGAGGAGGCATTGTTTTGCCGGACGGCAGCTTAACTGGGGAAGGCGTAAAAGCCCGGGTCAGAAAGAAATTACTAGACGATTGTAATCTACATACTATTGTGCGCTTACCACAATCGGTTTTTGCCCCTTACGCCACGGTAAATACTAACTTGTTGTTTTTTGAAAAAGGAAAACAAACAAAAGAAATCTGGTATTATGAGCACACTTTGCCTGAAGGAGCAAAAGCTTACAATAAAACTAAACCTATCCGGATTGAAGAATTTGAACCACTTAAAAAATGGTGGGTTAATCGAAAGGAGAGTGAAATAAGCTGGAAAGTTTCAATAGATGCAGTTATTGAACGCAATTATGATTTGGATATTAAGAATCCGAATAAAGTTGAAGAAAGGGTAGAGCTAAATATTGGGGAAATTCTTAGAATATTAAAATCTGAAAATAATAAAGTAAGTTCCATCATTCAGGAACTTGAAAACGATTTGGTATAATGACAATATTAGATTTCTTTAAAACTGCTCATCCTTCTGTATTGGCGGCCAAAATGATTTTTAAGTATTTGCAGGAACATTATCCTGTTTATAAAATTTCAGATATAGCAGATACCTCAAGTGGGGGAACTCCAAATCGAGGTATGATTGAATATTATAATGGAGAAATTCCTTGGGTAAAATCTGGGGAATTAAAAGATGCCTTAATTACAAGCTGTGGTGAATATATAACAGAGTCTGGATTAAAAAACTCATCAGCTAAATTATTTCCAAAAGGCACTTTATTGGTAGCAATGTATGGAGCTAATATTGGCAAAACGGGAGTTTTAAATTTTGATGCAACTACTAATCAAGCAGTATGTGCAATATTTCCTAAAGTTGAAATTTCAAAAGAATTTTTGTTTTGGTATTTCAAGCAACAACGCATTGACTTTATTGCAATAGGAAAAGGAGGTGCCCAGCCGAATATTAGCCAAACAGTAATAAATAATGCTTCCATTGTTGTTCCTGATAAAAAAAGCCAACAGGCAATTGTGAATTTTTTAGACAATATTGAGAAGGGAAATGGAATTGACGAAAAGTTCTTTTTACATGAGGTTTTAAATGATGTTGAGCGAATTTACAAGTATAAAAATAACTATGTTGACTTGGTAGATAGTTTTAGAAACCAACTTGCCCAAATAAAAAACTTGAACCAAGCCATTTTACAAGAAGCGGTACAAGGCAACTTAGTAGAGCAAAACACTAAAGACGAACCTGCCAGCGAATTACTAAAGCGCATAAAAGCCGAGAAAGCTAAATCAGGCAAAAAAGAAAAAAAATTACCACTAATTAAACCCGAAGAAATTCCTTTTAAAATTCCTAAAAACTGGTTATGGTGTAAAGGAGAAGCAATTGCCAACTACATTGACCCACAACCAAGCCATAGAACACCTCCTGTTTCATTAGATGGAGTACCATATATTGCTATGAGCGATATTAATAAAAATGGTGTTATTAATTTCGTATCAGCCAGAAAAGTATCCTATGCAGTTTTAGAAGAGCATAGAAATAGATATCAGTTACAGAAGGGTGATTTTATTTTCGGAAAAATAGGAACGATTGGTAAACCAGTAAAATTACCAGAGCCATATAATTATACTTTATCAGCTAACGTAATTTTGATTCAGCCAGATAGAAATATAATTGATGATAATTACCTATTCTATTTTTTATGCAGCCCAATAGCTGAAAAGAATCTACGAGACAAAAAAAGCACCACTTCTTACCCTGTTTTTGGTATGGGAAAAGCAAGAGACATGTTAATTCCTCTTCCTCCAATTTCCGAACAAAAACGCATTGTAGCCGAAATTGAAAAGCAATTAGCTAAAACACAACAACTAAAAAATCACATCCTCGCAAACCAACAAGCTACGGAACAATTGCTTAAAGCCTTGTTGCATCAGGCTTTTGCAGTGGAAGAAGTATTGGTGGAAGATTTGGAAGTAGTATAGTTAATATCTAAAGAAAAGAAAACTTATTCTATATATAATTGAGCACAAGCCATTTCATTTCCACATGAATGTAGCTACAGAAATTTTAGAATTACTTTTTACGGAATTTATTCTGTTTATAAAGGCTGCTTCCAGAGAAAAATTTCAGGCTTTCTCTACCTCAACTTACCTGGAAAATCAGGAAAACTACAAAAAAGAAGTTTCTAAAGAAGCAAGAGGTAATTTAGGCAATCAACATTGGAAGCCTGAAGACATTGGCACCGGGAGAATTCAGCAGTTTGTAAGCGGTGCTATTAAAACCAAGGTAAATTATAACGGCCAAATAGTTAACAATAACCTGGTTGATTGGCGAAAGAAAGATGAATTTTCAAAACGCACTAAAAGCAAATCTTTAGAATCAACTCTCTTTAATTTCTACAAAAGTAAAATAAAAGACGCTGATGCCTTTGCCCAATTTATTAACGAAGGATTAAGCTATCAATTTATAGCCTACCTGTTTTTTATTAAGAACAGCGATAAATATTTACCCATATCCCAAGAACGCTTCGATAGAATATTTGAGAAAATTGGCCTTCCTGACTTTAAGACCAAGAATAATGCCTCTTGGGAAAATTACCAGCAATTTTGTGGTATTATAAAACAAGTTCAGAATTTTTTAATATTAAAAGACAAAAATGCTACACTCTTAGATGCCCATTCTTTCCTTTGGATTTTGGGCAGCCAAATGGAAGAAGCAAAAGCTAGGGTTCCTAGTTCTTTAGAATTAACTAAGCGGAATACAGAATCAGCAGTAATACAACCAATAGAGCCAGTTCGGAAAACTGTTTCGGAATTAACCAGTTTGGAATGGACGGAAATATTGCAGAAAGATAAAATAACGACTGAATTTAATTTGTCTATTTTCCAAACGCTTTATTCATTTGAAGACCATAAAACTTATGCCAGCCAAATAGCTATAATTTTAGGAACTAACCATCAGCACTTAAACCTGGAAGTCGGGAGATATGCAAAACGCATTGCAGAATTTTATGAAATAGATTTTACAGCCAGAAGTGCCCGCGAGTTTAAATTCTGGGATTTATTCTTTAATGGCTGGGACGAAGGAACAAAATTTGTTTGGCAACTACGACCAGAAATAGTTGAAGCTTTAGAAGCAACTGGTTTAACTGGCGAAGAACATTTCCTAGATGAATTCTCCCTAAATAATCATGAAGAACTATTTGAAGGATTAAAACGAACAATAACCGTAAATTCTTATGAAAGAAACCCAAAGGCCAGACAACTTTGCGTTAAACACTGGAAAGCAATTTGCGCCGTCTGCTCTTTTGACTTTGAAAAAACTTACGGTGAAATAGGCAGGGGATTTATCCACGTACATCATGTAACCCCCGTTTCAACCATTGGTAAATCTTATCAAATTGACCCTATCAAAGACCTTATCCCAGTTTGTCCTAATTGCCATGCGATGATACATTCACAGGGGCCTCCATTAAGTATTAATGATTTAAAATCAAAATTAAACCAGGAACCAATTGGTAAAATAACCAAAGCGCCATGTAAGAGCTAAATGTATAGAACAAAGGAAATCTTATCAGAATTAAAAGAACTTAATTTACGCACATATCCCTTCGAAAGAGTTAATGAACTAATAAAAGAACTGTTCCAATTTAACGTAATGTCTTACACCTTGGATAAGGGGAAAATATTACTTAGGGCTCGACTAAATAAAAAAGGTGAAGTCTTCCGGAAAGTAAGTGACCTTTCTTATAAACCCCAAGAGTATAATGAAACTTTCCAAAGGGCAAGTACTCCAAATACTACTATGTTTTATGCTGGGATGATTTCAGATAAAGCAGACTCTGGAAAGCTAATAAACTCACAAATAGTAAGCTCATTAGAGGTGAGCCGGTTATATAGAGAAGATGTGCTTGAAGGAGAAGAGAAAATAACTTATGGAAAATGGGAAGTAAAGAGAGAGATTCCATTAATAGCATTATGCTATAATGATGACTATAAAGAAAGAAATTTATTTACGAAAAAGTTAAACGAATCATTTCACAAATTACTTTCAAAAGAGCCTCCGAAACAACAAGAAAATACTAAATTAATTACCGAGTTCTTTGCAAACGAATTTGCTAAGTCTAAAATAAGAAATGATTATGAATATATGCTATCTGCAATATTTACTGAAAATGTTGTTAAAGCTGGATATGCAGGTGTATTCTACCCTAGTGTAAGAAGTGAAGGGCATGGATTTAATGTAGCAATCACTTCCCAATCTGTTAATTCGAATTTAAGACTTACTGGTGTAGGAACCGCTACATTATATAAAAAGGGAAATAGGTCTTTTTTGAATAATGATGGGTATACAATCATAAAACCAGGCCAAAAAGGATTTACCGTGAACTCAATTAGAAATCCTAAAATTTATACACAAAAAGAAATAATATTGAAGTTCCTAAATCATGAAATTGATTTATAAGAAAACTATTGAGGAGGTAGTGTCTAAGGAAGTGTGTAAATGGGTTCGGCCTTGATTCTTATAATTTACATCGGTCCGGGAATAAAGTTACAAACTGATTGAGGATAATACCCCAATTCTGTATCGGCTGGGTCCACTTCTTTGTTATTTCTCTCAGAGCCAGGAACACGGCCTTTTTTACGGCGTTATCGTCCGGAAAAGCTCCTTTTCCTTTGGTATACTTACGGATCTTTCCGTTCAGATTTTCAATCAGATTGGTGGTGTAAATGATCCTGCGGATTTCCAGCGGGAAGTCAAAAAAGACGGTCAGCTCCTCCCAGTTCGTGCGCCAGGATTTGATGGCATAAGCATATTTACTGCCCCAGTTTTGCTCCAACTGCTCCAGGGCCACCGCAGCTAACTCCCGGTTAGGAGCCTGGTAGATAGCCTTCAAATCAGTCGTAAAGGCTTTCTTATCTTTCCACACCACATAGCGGCAGGAATTTCTTATCTGGTGCACGACACATACCTGGGTGGCCGCCTGGGGAAAAACACTGCGGATGGCCTGGGCAAAGCCGGTGAGATTATCACTGCAACTGATGAGCAGATCCTCTACGCCCCGGGCTTTTATATCGGTGAGTACGCTCATCCAGAAAGCCGCGCTTTCCGTTTCGGCCAGCCACAGCCCCAGCAACTCTTTTTTCCCTTTTGTAGTTAATCCTACCGCCAGGTACACGGTCTTGTTGATGACCTTGCCGTTATGACGCACTTTAAAGACAATCCCATCGAGCCAAACAATGCAATAGACCTGCTCCAGTGGCCTTTGCTGCCACTCCAGAATGTCTTCCTGAATCTTGGAGGTTATGTTGGAAATGGCTGATTCGGAGAGGTTAAACTGGTAGATTTCCCGCAACTGCTCTTCTATATCACGGGTGCTCATGCCCTTGGCATACAAGGAAATCACCAATTCTTCGATGCCCTCGGCCAGGTTGCGGCGCTTCGGCACTACCACCGGCTCAAAAGTAGAGGCCCGGTCTCGGGGTACTTTTATCCCTACCGCCCCATATTTACTTTTGAGCGTCTTGCTGGTCTTGCCATTGCGGGAATTACCCGTATTACGGCCTTCCGGCGCATGTTTTTCATAGCCCAGGTGCTGGTCCAGCTCGGCTTCCAGCATTTTTTCCGTGCCCCGTACGTAGAGTTCCTCCATAAAGGAGGCGAAATCCTTCGAGTTCTTGAACTGCTTCAAAAACTCGGCATTCAGAAAGTCTTCTTGGCTGATCATGGCAGTGTTTTTAAATAGTATAAAAGTTAATGAAAAAGGTCCGAACTTCTGCCCGAACCTTCATTTACACATTTCTGTGGACACTGTCATTGAGGATATACCTTCACATCTCTGTTAAGCCTTAAATAACAAGCCAATTGGGCAAGACTAATGATTCAAAACCGCCTAAGCGGCCGCGGCTGTTCTTTAGCTCAAACTCTCCGAACAAACTTTTGACTTTTTTGCTGGTCTTTCAATTCTTAGGATATGCTAAACCAACTTCTTTTTCTTTCTATAGATGAACTTCTGGCTCACCAGCCATTGCGGCATCTAAAAAATGATTAAGTAAAGAAGCAAAAATGCATTTTTCCCCGTTCAGAAGTTTGCTCGCATACCTCCCATTTACCGCTTCCTGATTGAAGCTTTCAAAATAAAATTACTATTCCTGTACTTAAAGTTATATGTAATTCCCTTCGTCACTATTGATACAATATGTTTTGCAATATCTTAATAAGAAATTAAACTTTATTCAGTAAGGCAATAACTAAAATAATGAAATAAATTGAAGATTACTTAAGGCTGCTTAACTTTACCATAGGTTTCTAATTCTATAAACTTAGAGCAAAAAATATCACTTGGTAATTTTTTTTGAAGAAGCCGATGAAAGTTTTCATCATGCGTTGACAAAATTATTTGCTTGTCATAATTTATTATTAAGCTTCGAAGAAGGTCGATTATAGATAATATATTTATACTATCCATAGACTGAATAGGGTCATCTATAAAAATACAATCAATAGGTTTACCATTTGCATCTTTAGCATTCAATGCCTTGGCCAGAAATATACTTAAGCTTAAAATATTTAATTGTGCAGTACTAAAATATAAATTCGGAGATATTTCCTCTAACTCAATATTATTTTTGCTAACAAAGACATTTAAGGAAGGCTTTCCACTTTCAAAATCAACTTCGAATTTTACATTTTTATAATCTGGATGAGGGTCTATTTGATTGAGGAGTTCATTAATAAGCTTGTCGTAGAAAAAGTTTGCTATCATTTCTTTTATTGTGTTAGAAATGATGTTTCTGTTACTAATTAATTCTTTTTCTAAGTTTTTCCTCTCAGATAACTTTTGCTGTAATATTTCCTTCTTATTAGCATTTTCTGAATATGATATGAAATCTTTTATAGAATTGGAAAAGAAATCGATTTGCCTAATCAAATCCAAAATTTCATTATAGACAACCAATTCCTTTTCAATTTTATTTAACTCCGACTTCAATTCAGATTCAATATTTGAAAGATTTAATGTCTCATTAATTTCCTTTAAACTAGAATGGAATAAATTGACCTCATGTACTTTTATCTTAATTTCTTCTGATAATCTTATTAAATCTTCTTCTAAATTAGCTAGATTAAATTCTTTAAGTACCTCAGAAACTTCTACAATTTGTTTTCTATTTTCCTTTAAATTCAAAGCTAATAATTTGCTTTCAAAATATTTGTTTTTAATTATACTTTCTAATTCAGATTTGGATAAAATTTTTATCCCCAAATCATTAATTATATTATTTATTTTAATTAAAATAGGATTATTTAATAATTTATCCTTTTTATTTTGTAGCAAATCAATATCAAGATGAATAACAGTTTCGAGCTCTGAAGTCCTTGACAAAAGTTTTTTATATTTATCTATATTTTGTTGGAATATTATACTTTGGTTTTCTAATATTTTGTAGTTTATTAAATATTCATCAACAACTTCCGATAATTCCTTGCCCTCAAACTCATTTTGAAACTTTTGACTAACTCCGACATAAGTAATACTTTCCTTTTCAGCTTTTAAAATGTCATTTTTTATTTCTAATAATTCAAAATTGAGGTTGTCCAGAACAATTTGCTCTTCATTAATTAAATTTTCAAGAAAGGTTAGTGCCTCTATACGACAACTTTCTAGTTTACTTTGTATTTTCTTTAGCTCAGCTTCCTTATCTGCCAACTTCTTATTTAAGGCTAAAATATTTTCATCAAGGACTCTATTTTTATTAATACTTTCAAGAAGGTCAGAAAAAGTATTGAAATCGCTTTGACAAAGAGGGCAACTTTGCAGCTTATTCTCTTCTATTAACTTTTTTCCAGTTTCAACAAGATTGGAGACTGATTCCAAATAGGTTGAGGAATTTGAAACTTCCTTTTTTATGCTATTATTTTCATCAGTTAAATTGAATACATCAATTTTAAGGACTCTGATATTCTTAATAAGTTTATTTAAATTCTCATTATTTGTTTTTACATCAGTTGAAAAATTTTTTATATTATTTATATTTGAAGCAAGCTCTTTGATTCTATTTTTAGATAAATCTATAAGCTTGTTTATTTTTCCCTGATTTGTATTAAGTGCTTTAAGTGCCGTTAAAACTGATCGACTATCTGATTTAGATTTTTTAAAGGAGATATAATTATTTTCAATTTCTATTTTCTTAGATGTAATCTCATTTGATTTTATGAGATTAGAGCTTAGCCTATTTCCAAATATTTTAATTGAGCTTTCAATATTTAAATTTAGATTATTCAATCTTTGTAAGCGGTTCAAACAGCTTTGTTTTTCAATATCTATTGAATTAATAGATGTATTGTTGAAGTTGATAAAGTCAAGATTTTCAACTAAGAAATTAAGCTTTTCAATTTCATTAACTAAACTTGAATGTGCTCCTTTTTCAAACCTGTCTTTATTCCCTAATTTGTCTAATTCATAAAACTTACTTACAATATCTTCCTTTTCTTTTTTCTCATTTTCCAAAATTAAAATATAATCACTATTTTTATTGAATTCTGGAATCTCAAATATCATTCTTTTTATTTTATCTTTCTTATCTTCAGATGATTTTAGCTTATTTGATACACCAGTTAAATAGTTTAACCTAATTGATTCTACCTCTTTTCCGATTAATAATAACTGTTGAGCATTAACTTGGTTAGGAAGAATTGCAATACTAAAACCTTTTGCATTTAATTCACTAATAACATCATTAAACTTTTTGACAATTTCTAAATCAACTTCTTTTGATAGAATTAGGTCTGTTTCGACTATTGAACCATTGATTTCGTTTATTTCAACATCATTTTCTTTTAAAAGCTCAGAAATATTCTTATAAATAGAATCAAGCTTATTATCATCAAAATGTGTTATAAACTTTTCATATCTTTCCTCTGCTGTTTCTGACTTCAAGAAGGCGTCTATACCATCCTGGGAAAGAAGTACATCTCTATATTCTTTATTTATCAATTCTCCTTTTGGATAATCAGCAGAACCAGAACGTTTTTTACCTATTTTATTACTAAACTCTGGTATATTATCCAGTACTGGATAGGCTTTAACAAAACCTTCTAAACTATTAGGTGCATATTTATTTCTAATTACATCTTGTGCATAGCTTTCTTGTGAGGTATTTTTATTCCTAGTCCTTTCAACTTTAATGTGTTGATGCAGATTATCCGCATCATCTATTCTTTTTATTCGGTTTGTGATGCACCATTCGATTGCATCATAAAAAGAAGTTTTGCCAAATCCATTTGGGGCATAAATAGATACTAAGTTTGCCACTTTATTTTGGCAATAATTAAAATCGAATGTGCTATGTTCTTTATCTTTATAAGCTCTAAAAGCTTGTATTTCAATTTTCCTAAACTTCATAAGAATATAGATTCAATAATTCCTTATAGGCTTTTCTCCTTAACTCTTTTGCTTCTCCGCTTCCAGGCTTTAGTTGGTAACCTGCATCAAAAGCTATCTTTTTTATATTATCAGATAATTTTTTAAGCACAATCTCTTTAGGGTTTGATGTCTTCTTTGTTTTTATTGAAATGAAATCACTTTTATAAAAAAGTTTTTGATTAACAACATCTATATAACCTTCCTCACTTCCTTCATAATTATCAATAATTATTTTTCTGCTAGAAAATTTATCATTTTCTATTTTATATTTTAAGCCTTTTTCACACTTTCCTTTCACGAAAAAAATTAGATACAAGTTCCACTTTTCAAAATCATTGTCAAAATCAACTTGAAAATCACCTGCAATTAAATTTTTTAATGCAACCCAGTTTCTCTCTAAAAATTTATTATTATCTGACGAAATACAGAAGACATTATAATATCCTACTTTTAAAATTCTAAAGTAATTTATTTTGAAGGCAGAAAATTTCCTTTGTAATTCCTTTAATTTTGGAGTACCGTTCAATACCTCAATTTCCATAAACTTTATCAATTATTACCCTTATACTTTCGATGATCTCTTTTTCTTGAGCAGATGTATAATGACAAATATTCTCATCGTCTATTATTTGCTTTATAAAGTGTCTATGATGAATTATTTTCAAATTGTAGGGGTCAAAACCTTCGCTTTTATCTATTTCCATTTCCGATTCTAACACATCTGAAATTTTAGGAATTTTCTTTAAAGGAATAATTGTTCTACCTAAAGCTTTGTCAGGAAACGAGTTTATTATAATAATTCCATTATTATCAAGCCCTTTAAGATTGGCAGTTTTATGAATATCTTCAATCTCAGAAATCCAATCTTGAGTATGCTTAAATAAAAATCTTTTATTTTTTACTAAATTAAGCCACCAATCAGTATCATCACATTTAATACTCCTCCCTATGGCATTTAAAATCAAAAACTCCAACCATCCTAGCCAAAGATTAAAATGATGAATAAACGATTTATCTTTTTTAGTTAATACATCATGCTCTAACTTGTTAATAATCATGTTAGGATTAACATGCGCAATAATTTCCTTTAAAGCAAATGTTTTGAGTACTTTAGATGTAACTTTATCAACTTCGTTTTTAAGTTCTTCAAACGTACAATCTACTAACTTAGAAAAATCGCCTAAATAGTAAGGAGAAAAACCTTTTAATTTATTTAGATCGGCAAGTTTCTGAAATTCATTTATTGGATAAAAGAACATCCGGCCTTCAGGTCCATTACTTTCCGCCATCCTAAATTGTATTCCAACCAAAAATAACTCATTATTTATCTCTTCAAATACTCCACAACCAGAAAATCCTACAATATCTGCCTGGGTTTGAGCCTTGGTAGGCTCAAATTCATTAAAAAATGTTTCTTTATGAAATTGGATACATTTACAAGGTAGCTTTTTAGCTTGGATTTCTTCTCCTTTCCTTAGGTCAGGATAACCGTACATTATAACAGGTGCATAATCTTCTATTTCTGCTTTAACTAGTAAATTTAAATCTTTAATATAATCTACTACTAAAATGGCTATGTCAATTGTTTCACTTTTATAAACTGCTCTTACATTTAACTTATCCTTCTTTCCAATTCTAATAACATTTATTTCTCTTAAGCCATTTAGCGTATCTTTTATATTATGTTTCGCTGTAAGTATATAAGACTCTTTATCTGAATTAGACTGGATTAAACAACCAGTTCCGGCATCTACTTTTACTGTATATTTTTCATATTGTAAATCTATACCCATATTTAGAAGGCTAATCCTTTGTTATTTAAATATTCTGTTGTGAAATTAAATGTGTTAAAATCTTCTTCTAAAGGAAAGACCTTTTTAGCTATATCGTAATTAAAAAATATTTTAGGACTTGTAGAATTTTTAATAATTCTTCCTAAAGTGACCTTATCTGGCAATCCATGCTTTAAGCTATTTGTACTAACCACAAAATTTTTACAACTGATTAATTTTAATAAATTATTGCTAGTATTTCCTTTGCTTGCATGGTGTGATATTTTTAAAAGGTCTACCTTAAGCTTATTTTCTTCCGTGACTTTAAAATTTTCTTTTATAGCATTTGATACAACATCAGGAAAGGAATCACCTAATAGAAGTAATTTAATTTCTTCTATTTCTAACAAGAGGGAAATTGAGCTTCCATTTGGAATGGCTGTATCTTGGATAAATGAATCCTTTATCAATAATTCGTTTATGGGAATATTATAGTCTGTTTCTTTCCCAGATGTCTCTAAACTAGGCTTCTCTCTTTCCCACTTTTGGTTTAATCTACTTAATCCATCTTCATCAGGAGAGAGTACATGTATTTTGCAATTATCTACATTATCTGAAAATCCAGATTTAATCAGTCTTAAATCCCAAATATTTAACTCATTTAATATATCTTCAAGTTTCTCACCTTGTAAAACACTGGTTTCTAATCCTCTTAAAATTTGTATACTTTCATCCCGCTCCTCAAAAATAGGAGTGTTGAAATGTTTAGAAATAAGTCTGCCGGAATTAAACCAAACCTTTTTAACAAAAGACTTATCGAACTTAGTATCTTCAAAGAATTTTAAAATACCACCAATATGGTCATCATCTATATGGGTTATAATTAGTAAGTCTATATTTTGCTTTGCTTCCTTTATACTTTCTAATTCCTTTTTAAGGCTTCCAGCCTTTCTTTTATCTACATAAGTTGGACCAGTTCCTCCATCTATAAGTATATTTTTTAATTCACCTTTTTTATTTGAGAATGTTACTAAAATAGAATCGCCATTGAAGGCTTGTAAAAATTTTATTGAAGCTTTCATCAGTTTGGTATTGAAGCAACCAGAAAATTAACTTAAATGGGAAGCGTCTGAAATTTACAGAAAAGGATATATATTTCAATTAAAAGATATAATTATTTGTATTAAGAAAAAGCTTAAAATTTCCATACACCCAAAAAGACTGCACATAAGCGCCTCAACTTTGAATCGTCAACTGAATCAAAGGGTTTGTGATTCAATATTTAACCAGTGTAAAACAAGCTACCCAGAATGCCGTAGTGGCATTTGCCGGCAACTGGATGCCTGCGCCGACCTGGTTGCCTCTGTCGTAACCGCTGCGTTACAGGATTATTTCTACGAATTACCTTGCGGGGACCTGTCTGCAGTACAAAGCCATTGCCTCTAACGCCCGGCTCTACCTCATCGACCTGGTAGGCTGCGGCCACGTTCTTATCTAACCTATTCGGACAACGTGTTTTTGATAGTTGACAATAAAACTCCTTGTAATAGGCTAGCGACTCCCCTATTTTCAGCTCTTCTAAGCGTGCCAAAATCTTAGCACTCCCAAATATGGTGACATTATCTTTTGTCATAGTGGCGTTAGTTTTATCCATAGCGATTCAGTAAATGGTGTTTGAGAGTAATAAGCCAAGTTATCACCCTCAAACATTAAACCCAGAATTGGAAATTGTAAAGAGCGCCAGCCCATTCCTATACCCGCTCGCCTTTTGTTAAATTTTCTAAGTAATTCCACCCTTTACATTACCTCTACGTTCATTCCATAATTGTAAAAAGCATCAGCCTTTTCGTCCGCCCGCCACTTTTGCTATTTTTTTAGAGAAGTGGGTAATTTTACAAATCAGGAACGCTCGTTGCTGATTTGTAAAATGGTGCCTATATTTATGTAAAATTTTAAAAATCGGGCCGCAGGGGAGAAAAGTCAGCTGATTTTACAATTGCAAAAAGTATTACTTACCAAAACCCTTTTCCGCTACCGCCCCTTATACATATATATGGAGTACTCTAAATATATTCCGTACTACCGGGTATCAACTGCCAAGCAGGGCAGGAGCGGGCTGGGTATCGAAGCACAAAAGGCGGCGGTGCTTGCCTACATTAAAAACCCTGATGCCATTATTAAAGAATTTACGGAACAGGAATCCGGCAAGGACGACGACCGACCGCTTTTGGAACAAGCCTTTTTAGCGGCTAAAAAATATAATGCAACCTTAATCATTGCCAAGCTCGACCGGCTCAGCCGGGAAGTAGCTTTCCTTTTTCAACTAAAAAAGCGGGTAGAGAAAAATAATGTTAGCTGGACGTGCCTGGATATTCCGGAAATGAATACCCTCAACATTGGTATATGGGGGACCATGGCACAGCACGAGCGAGAAATAAACAGTAAGAGAACAATAGCTGCCTTGCAAGCGAAAAAGGCCCAGGGTTTTAAATTAGGTAATTTAGATAATCTTACCAGCGTTGGCCGGGAATTAGGCGTAGAAGCTATCAAGCGTAAAGCGGCCAAAAATGAAAATAATCGAAGGGCTGCTGAACTTACCCGGCTTTACCGGGAACAAGGTTTACCCTGGCTGGCCATTGCCGATAAGTTAAATCAAACCGGTTTCCGGGCCAGTAAAGGGGGCAATTTTCAGGCCGTGCAGGTACAGCGTATTTATGAAAGGTATTGCCTGGCCGCCTAAACCATTAGCTTTTGGATTGGTCCTTTTTAGGACCGATCCAAAAGCGGGTAGAAAGCCATAGCTTGCCGACACGGTTTGCGAAGGGGCACCGCAGCAAAGGGGTGGGCTTGCGGTAGCTTCGGATACGGTAGCGGCTAAACCGGCAAAGGGCAGGTGCATTTTCGCCGGCGGTTTGCCGGTTGGGTGAATGGCTAGGTAGTTAAGCTTTTGCTTTAGGCTAAGGAGCGCAGCGGATTGACGTGGAGTAAAGGCCTAACTACTTTTGCGGGAGGGATAGGAGGAAAAAGCCCGGAGCACTTACGAGGACTTGTACCGGATAGCCTGGTTCTTTAGAACCCGCCCATAACTACTCACCCGATTAAATCCAGCTGCCACCATTTGTTATACTGCACATTCAGGCGGGGCTGCCAGGCTTTAATACTTCTTTTCTCATATTGCAAGGCTTCTTCTTTCGAATCGAAAGCCTTTAGGAAAATATTTGTCTTCTGATTTATTTTGTGGGTGTGCTTCACCATTCGCCAGTAAACGGAACGGGTACATCCGATATAGACCGGTTTAAAATCCGGGCTATCCGGTTTTCCTTCAAAGATAAAGTAGACGTAATAACAATCATTCGATAACTCACGGGCTTTCCTTAATAAATCGAGGCGGGTATACTGCTTCATCTCCATCCGGAAAGCATACCAATCATAAAGCCTTAATTTGGATAAAGTAACCATTAAACAAACGCTATATTTTATAATTTCCTCTAATGCTATAACTTTATAGCTATATCCAATTATACGAAATTATTTCCTTATTAATCAACATATTAGCATATACTTATAAACATATTTTTGTTAATAATTCTGTAAAAATCTAATTTACCTAGCACACAAAATCCTTGGCTAATGATAGTTCGTCAATAAGAGATTTAACAAGTTAGACAATTATGCTTAATCGGTATCTTTGTGGAAATCTTCTTAGCTTATTCTAAATAATGCAGCCAGAAAAATTCTCTGAAATTATTAACCTCATTAAAGCAGCCCGGCTCCAGGCTATTCAGAAGGTCAATACGGAATTAATTAATTTGTATTGGGCAGTAGGGAAATATATAAACTTGCGCCTGGCCAATGCCAGTTGGGGAGAGAAGACTATCGACGAATTGGCGCATCATATAAAAATGCATCATCCGGAACTCAAAGGATTTAACCGGCGGGGCTTATACCGGATGAAACAATTCTATGAAACCTATGCGGCCAGCAAATTAATGTCATCAGTGATGACATCATTAGATATGCCCAAGCAAGCGGAAAATGCAATTGTGCCATCAATGATGACACAATTAGAAAATAGCAGCATTCACCTAACCCTACTAACGCAAGTAAGCTGGACCCATCACCTGGTATTACTGGCCCGAACCAAAACAGAAGAAGAACGGGAATATTATTTACGGCTTAGCATACAGG
This sequence comes from Adhaeribacter rhizoryzae, assembly GCF_008629685.1. Classification (GTDB taxonomy): domain Bacteria; phylum Bacteroidota; class Bacteroidia; order Cytophagales; family Hymenobacteraceae; genus Adhaeribacter; species Adhaeribacter rhizoryzae. Next base: position 123,652 of record NZ_VWSF01000019.1, read on the forward strand.
AAAAATACAGTGTCCGGGAATTAGAAAGGCAAATATCCAGCGGGGTATTTGAACGGGCCATGCTGGGCAATTACAATCCAGCGCCGGCCATCAAAGACCTAAATCAGGATATCAGCAATATTTTTAAAGACAGCTATGTTTTTGAATTCCTGAATATTCCGGAACCGCACAGTGAAAGCGATTTACAGAAAGCACTCATTAAACAAATGAAAAGCTTTATTCTGGAATTAGGCCGGGATTTTCTTTTTGTGGGCGAAGAATACCGGTTACAGGTAGGCAATAGCGACTTCTTTATTGATTTGCTGTTTTACCACCGGGGCTTACAATGCTTGGTTGCTTTTGAATTAAAAGCCGATAAATTTAAGCCAGAGCATTTAGGACAGCTTAATTTTTACCTCGAAGCCTTGGACCGGGATGTAAAGAAAGAAAAGGAGAATCCGAGTATAGGTATTCTGCTGTGCAAGGATAAAGATAACGGAGTGGTGGAGTATGCCTTGAGCCGGAACCTTTCCCCGGCTTTAGTAACTGAATACCGCACCCAGTTACCAGACAAAAAACTATTGCAACGAAAACTACAACAGTTATTCGAAAGCCAGGCAGAAGAATAAAGCAGCAAAGCCAATTATAAATCTATTTAACATAACAAAAATTATAAGACAAATGGTAAACTCCTGAA
>NZ_VWSF01000002.1:0-266755 GCF_008629685.1 Adhaeribacter rhizoryzae
GCTGGGCAAAAGTGGGGTTAGTTATGAAAGGCGTGGGCAAAGCCCTGTATGTGGTAGAAGCCAAGGAAATAGATGCACCCGCCGGGAAAGCGCCCATTTACTGGCGCTTGCTCACGACCCATGTAGTCCAAACCCAACAACAGGCGCAGCAGCTAATCTACTGGTATAGTTTACGCTGGAACATTGAGCAGGTCTTCCGGCTGTTAAAGCAGAAAGGCTTGCAGGTGGAACTGCTGGATTTAGAAACCGGCAAAGCTTTAGTGCAACTCACGCTGCTGGCTTTGTTTGCCGCTAGCAAGATAATGCTCTTGCACCTGGCTTCTAAACAGAAAGAAGCCGTGCCGCTGGCAGAAAGCTTTACCCAGCAGGAAGTCGCTTGTATGCAGGCTTTACAAAAACGCTATGAAGGAAAAACAGCCAAGCAGCGGAATCCTTACCCCCAAGACTCTTTACAATGGTGCTACTGGATAATAGCCCGATTAGGCGGGTGGAAACCCCACGAAAAGCAGGCGGGGGTGATTACCCTTTTGCGCGGTTGGCTTTACTTTCAGCATATCTTGCACGGGTGGACCCTGGCCCAAAAATTTGTGTCCTAATCGTAGCCCTAATTTAGGGAAGGTGCCCGGAGGGCAGAAGGGTTAAACTCATCAAGATGAAAAAAGCCGCACCAACGAAAGCTAAACAGGCCGAAAAAATACCACTCAATACCAAATCATCCTAAATAGACAACAAAGAACCTTAATCTTAAAATAATGACTGTTCAGCCTTCCTCTGGAATAACGATAATAAGAGTTGGTATAATACCCTTATCTAATTGAAATTGCACATTAACTTTCTAGTTAATATTTTCTAAAGAATACCCACTTACCTCGGTCATTCCGCAGAGTTCGATGACTTCCAAAAGAATCTTATTGGCTACCTGCGAACAAGTTTCCTTCTGAATGACAGCGACGAGTGGCACGGCCTTAGCTTTATTTAAAAGCGCAATAATAGCCTTGCTCCCAATCTCTTGTAGCTTAATATTTTAGCAGTTTAATATTATAGATCTGCTTGCTTGTATCTGCGCCGCAGAGCAGATAAAAAATAAAATCAAAAATATTATAGCTCAAAATTTGGTTGCTGCGTAAAAACTCTTTTATATTTGTCTATATAATCTATAGACTTTGTGTAAATAGTAGTTCGTTATAATTTAACACCATGAAAAAGATTGTTTTAAACACTCATTCAGATTCCTGCTCCGCCGCTAACAGTCTAACAAGTTGTTGTTGCTGCTATTTTGCTTAGAAGTAATTATTGAGGCGTTCTTGTTCCAATCAATTTAAATCATGAAAAAAGTTTTATTACTTATATATATTGGCGTATTTCTTCCCCTGTTTGTTGTTTTAGCGCAGGAAACCAGCATTGTGCAAATAACCGGGCAGGTAACCGATCAGGAATCGAAAGTGCCGTTGCCGGGCGTAAGCGTATATGTTAAAGGTGGCGTAACCGGTACCATTACCAATAATAACGGGGAGTTTCTTTTTAAAACCCGGCTACGGTTTCCGTTTACGCTGGTATTTTCTTCAGTTGGTTTCGAGACCCAGGAATTTCAGGTTACTGGCGTAGGCGCTAAAGTAAATATTGCCCTGAATACCCAAACGTACCTGGGCAAAGAGGTAGTGGTAACAGCCTCGCGGGTAGAAGAAAGTATAATGAAATCCCCGGTAGCCATTGAGAAACTGGATATTCGGGCTATCCGGGAAACGGCAGCGCCCAGCTTCTACGATGCCCTGGAAAACGTGAAAGGCGTGCAGATGACCACCTCCAGCCTAACGTTTAAAGTACCCAATACCCGTGGTTTTAATATTCCGAACAACTTCCGGTTTATGCAACTGGTAGATGGCATTGACATGCAGGCAGCTACCTTAGGCGTCCCACTCGGTAATGCCATCGGCCCCACCGAGTTAGATATTGCCAGCGTAGAAATTACGCCGGGTGCGGCTTCGGCTTTGTACGGCATGAACGCCATTAATGGTATGGCTAACCTGATTACCAAAAGCCCGTTTTTACACCAGGGACTGAGTGTTTACCAGAAAACCGGTATTAACCACGTAGATGGCAAAGACTACGACCCCAGCATTTTAACCGAAACCGCTATTCGTTACGCCAAAGCTTTTAACGATAAATGGGCTTTTAAAGTAAACGGCAGCTACATGCGTGGCACCGACTGGCGCGGCAGTTCTACTAACGACCAGAACCCCAATAATTTAAGTACGGCCAACCCTTTGTATCCGGAACTGGCTGGTGCCAATAACCCGGCTTATGATGCCTGGAATAAATATGGCGACGATGCCGGTGCTAACCCCGTAACCGTTAGTGGCATTATTTACAACGGCAAACCTAATCAGAGCTTTATTTTAAGAAGAACTGGTTATTGGGAAAAAGATGTGGTGAGCCCTTATGTAGATAACTTAAAATTTGATGCGGCTTTGCATTACCGGATAGGCGAAAAAGCGGAGCTGTCGTATGGCTACCGGGTTGGTAAAATGGATGGCGTTTTCCAGCGGGGTAATAAAGTGCAGCTAGATAATGTGGTGGTACAAAATCATCACATCGAGTTAAAAGGTGCTAATTATTTCGTTAGATCTTATGCTTCTATCGAAAATACCGGCGATTCTTATAACCTGAAGCCAATGGTTGACAATCTGGAAATTTCCAGCGGGGGTTCTAACGCCGAGTGGGGCGCTAACTTTAAAGGTGCTTTACAAACTGAATTAAACAACGGTACTGATTTGGCTACTGCCATGCAACTGGCCCGTGAGGTAGCCGATAAAAATCGGGTGGAGCCTGGCACGCCGGAATTCGATAACCTGAAAAATACCATCCGGAAAATAAACAACTGGGATCATGCCAAAGTAGTAGCAGGTGCGCCGGCTACCGGCGGTGCCTGGTTAAAGCAGGAAAGTCGCCTGTACCACACCGAAGCCCAATGGGATTTTACCGACCGTATTAAATTTGCCAATTTTTTGGTGGGCGTAGATGCCCGGATATACGAAGTAATTCCGGACGGTAATAATTTTGTGGATTTCTCGCGCCCAATCGCCGAAAGAACCCAGCCCGGCGGCAATAATGTATATTACAAGAAGTTTGGCGGTTTTACCCAGGTTACCAAAACTTTCTTCGACGATAAACTTAAATTATTTGGCTCGTTGCGCTTAGATTACAACCCGGAGTTTGCCCCGAAGCCTAACCCCAGAATTGCGGCGGTTTATACCGTGGCCCAGAACCACAATTTCCGGGCTTCTTTCCAGAACGGTTTCCGGTTCCCAGCGCTTTTTGAAGCGGTTTCTTACGTAAATAACGGTAACGTGCGGCGGGTAGGGGGCTTAAGCTATATTAACGAAGGCCTGAATTACCTAGATAATTCTTATACCCAAGCTTCTATTAATACTTTTAATGCGGCTGTAAACAAAGATGTAGCCAACGGCGCCGCCGCCAATGCCACTGAAGCGGCTTTAAAAAATCGGGCTTTACTACAGGCCACTAATTTATCGGCAACCCGGCCCGAGCGTATTAATTCGTTTGAGGTAGGCTATAAAGGTACCTGGCTCGATAATAAATTAATATTAGATGTGGATGCTTACGCGAACGAGTACGACGGTTTTCTGGGCCAGGTAGAAGTAGCGGTGCCGTACACCAAAGCCAATCCTACTTTGCAAGCGCAAGTTGGTACCGATGAAGCGGTTATTGCATCGTTAGCGGCTAACCGCTCGGCGCAGCAAACCCGCTACCGGGTGTATACCAATGCTAAAAACAAATATAATAATTACGGCTCATCGTTAGGCTTAACCTATAATTTTTACCAGAAATTTGCCGTAGCCGGTAACGTAAACTACAACAATATTTCGGAGAATAAACAAGCCGATATATTTGTAACCGGTTTTAATACCCCAAAATGGACTACTAACTTATCTATTGCGAACCGCGAAGTAGTTAAAAATGTAGGCTTTAATTTGGTTTGGCGCTGGCAGGATTCTTTCTTATGGGAAAGCACGTTGGCTAATGGTACCATTCCAGCTTACCACACTTTTGATGCCCAAGTAACGTACCGGGTACCCGAACTGAAAACCTCGGTAAAATTAGGAGGTACCAATATTTTTAACCAGCGCTATATTCAATACGCCGCCGGCCCTACCATTGGCGGGTTATATTATGTGGCCATTACCGTAGATGGTCTTCTGAAAAAATAAAATACTAAATCTTAAATATTTAATCTGAAAACAATGTGTACCAAAGATAGGTGTAGTCCGCAGGGCTAAAGCCGGCATTAACTTATAAAGAGATGCCGGTAATTTAAAAGCAATTTTTTATAAGTTAATCGCAGCAACATGAACTTAGTACAAAATAATCAATCTTTTCTTAGCAAGAATCCATTATTTTTTAACCGCAACCGGGCCACGGAACCTGAGGCAGAAAGTAATCCGCTAGAACATCGGGCAGTAACGCCGATTGTGATAACGCGGTTGCACCTGAAAGAGATAGAAAATATGAAGATCTCGTTCCGGAATCAGGTGCGCAACGTGGTAGCGTTAGAGCAATTTATTCGCAAACGCTTGCAACAGCCTGAGACGGGCTCCGGTTTGGGTGGAGCCGAGCCAGCCGTAATCGGTATAAATTTTGGCGAGGAGCTTTCTTTTCGGTTACCAGGTTCCGGCGAGGCTTTTCATATTTTTACGGCTACTTTACAGCGCAAGAGTTATTTTTTGCAATACCGTTCCCGGGCCGAGTTAGAATCAAATATTCTGAAGGTTAATCTGAAAGTAGCGGATTTAACCGCCCTGGAACAGGAGTTAAGTATAATTCTGGAAAATATTAAGCCCATAGATTATGTATTTACGATCTGGCAGCAACAACAAAGATTAAATACCCCTAAGCAAAAACTAGCTGGGTAATAAAATAGCCGCAGTGGCCGAGCGGAGAGGCTTAGAACCGCAAAACCTGCTACAGCGGTTCGAATCCGCTCGCGGCTATTTTTAATATTTACTTTCAACAGAATATTTTATAAGTTTATAAAAATATTCGAAACCTTTAAATCTATACTGTTATGACATTAAGATTGGGCGATATAGCACCGGATTTTACCGCAGAAACCTCAGAAGGAACCCTCCATTTTCACGAATGGATTGGTGATGGCTGGGCCGTTTTGTTTTCGCACCCCCGCGATTATACCCCGGTTTGTACCACCGAATTGGGCGCAGTAGCCCGTATTAAAGGTGAGTTTGATAAACGCAACACCAAAGTAATAGCCATTAGCGTAGACCCGCTTGATTCGCATGCCGGCTGGATTCAGGATATCAACGAAACGCAGGATACAACCGTAAACTTCCCGCTGATTGCGGACCCCGATAAAACCATCGCGAACCTGTACGACATGATTCATCCGAATGCCAGCGACACAGCAACCGTAAGATCGGTGTTTATTATTGGGCCCGATAAAAAAATTAAATTGCAGCTGACGTACCCGGCATCAACCGGCCGCAACTTTGCCGAAATATTACGGGTAATCGATTCGTTGCAGCTAACCGCTAACTACAGCGTAGCTACTCCCGCCGATTGGCAAAATGGGCAGGATTGCGTTATTGTACCGGCGGTAATAGACGAAGATATTCCGGCGAAATTCCCGAAAGGCCATAAAGTAATTAAGCCTTACCTGCGCACCACGCCGCAGCCAAATTTATAAGCTATAACCGGTAAAAGGTGGCGCTAACTTAAGCTGATTTTTAAGGGTGCTATTTTTTACCGGTTTTTATTTTTTTGATAAATCTAGTTTGTCTATTAACAAAGTATACAATTATTTATTACTTTTAGACTTGGTTTTACTGGGCTATTTTTATAAACCCACGCGTTGCGGCTTTTTGTTTTTTATACCCGCTATTTTAGAAAGATACTGCTGAACTCCCCAAATAATATTTACATGACAAAGGAAAACGCTGGCTTAATTAAAAGTTCTGAAGAACAGGTTACGGTAATTACGTTGCCTGAACCACTACCCGAAGTAATTAAACTTGGTGCAGCGCAGGAGCGTAAGAAAACTTCGGATTTTCTTTTTTACTTACCCGCTCTGGCGGTTGTAATTATTTTAGCGGTTATAATGTTATTTAAGCCATTTACCGGAACCCTGGCCGGCGATTTTATGGCCGAAAATATTACCAGCGTATTTCTTTTGTATGTGCTGGGCGGGTTCCTGGCCCAAATGGTAGACGGAGCTTTGGGAATGGCCTACGGACTTACCTCTACTACTTTTTTGTTAACCATTGGCGTACCGCCGGCGGCAGCCAGTGCCAGCGTACACATGTCCGAAATATTTACGAGCGGTGCCAGCGGGTTAATGCACCTGAAACTGAAAAACGTAAATAAAAAACTTTTCCGGTTGCTGTTGCTGCCAGGAGTTACCGGAGCCATTCTGGGGGCCTATATTTTATCGTCGCTCGAAACTTACAGTTACCTGATGAAACCCTTGGTAGCGGTTTATACCTTGGTTTTGGGTGTATTAATTATTATAAAAGCTTTTAAGCCGCGTCGGAAAAGATTAAAAAGCGGCCGCATTGCGCCTTTGGCTTTGTTTGGGGGCTTCATGGATTCTGTGGGCGGCGGTGGCTGGGGACCGGTTGTTTCATCGAGCCTGATTGCGGGTGGCCGTTCGCCGCGTTTTGCCATTGGCTCGGTTAATCTGGCCGAGTTTTTTATTGCTTTTGCCAGTTCGCTTACCTTTTTTGCCATGATTGGTATTAGTTTCTGGCAAATAATTGCCGGCCTGATTGTAGGAGGCGTTATTGCGGCGCCCATTGCGGCTAATTTATCGAAGCGCTTACCCGTTAAATCGCTGATGATTTTGGTAGGTGTAATTGTAATATTGGTAAGCCTCCGGATTTTGTTTCTGGCTTTCTTAAAGTAAGCGCCCTTTTTAATTTAAAATATTGGCAGGAGTTCTGCTGGGTAAGCCCCTGATTTTGGATGCTTTACAGCAAAAGTAGGGGCTTACCTTTTTTATTAAAACCAAAGGCTTATTCTGATAACGCGGTTGAAATAACCTTTTTGTTGCTGAGGAACAATTGGGCATTAAATATTAAGTTTTCATCACTCCGGCCTTCCACAGATTGCCAAATTAGTAATAAATTTCTTTTAACCTTGCCCTTAAATATTTCTTCACCTTCCCAACGCACGCTTATGGGTTTGTTTAAATTTAGCATGGCATCATTTAAATTTACAAGCACCGTATCGTAGTCCGTTTTTAAAATATTAACTTCATTCTTTTCTAAAGTAGCAATTAGTTGCCGCCCTGCTTTAGCCTCTGAAGCCGGGACACCCAGCCAGTAAAATCTGTCTTTCACCACATCGTCCTGTTGCCAGACCACTTTCTGCGGCAACGGATTGCGTTTAAATTTGGCCATCCAGGTAATGGCTACAGTGTCTTGCCGGTTCATCCAATGTGGCCGATCTTGGTGAATCTGGACTTCATGGGCAAAACCTTTCGGGTCGGTTTGTTTTAAACTATCGAGTAATATTGCCCATTCTTTTGCCAGATCGTTTCGTTTATAGGCTGCATCTTTTCCGCCCATGTGAATCGTAAATCCAATATTGCGCAGGTTTAATGCGGTGGCATCGCCGGGGTGCCCCGCCATCATGGCCGCCGCTGCCCAATAATCGGCCATTCTGGGGGCCAACTGAAATACGCCGTCGCCACCTGCCGAATAGCCCAAAACATACACCTTATTGGGGTTCACATCCTCAAAAACAATGGCCGCCTGAATAAGCTGATTCAAAAAAACATCAATATGATCCTGGTGCCACATGTTCCAGGTGTTGGTGGGGGCACGCGGGGCAACGTAAATGCCTTCTGCCGGGGTGTATAATTTAATTTGGTTCCGCCATTGTTGGTCGTTTATTGCGGCAGTAGTGCCGCCACCGCCGTGCAGCGAAATATACAAGCTCCGGCCATCCTGCGGCTTTTTGCCAAATACCTTATACTCGTACTTAAACTGGTAAGGTCCCGATTTAAATTCTTTTTGTTCCCAGGCCGCTGCCCAGGTATTTTTAATGTAATTACGCTGGTCCTGGAGTAATAATTTGGTGGCAAGCGCAGCCTGTTTACGGGTTAGCGGCCGCCTGGCAAATGCTTGGTCGGCTAAGTCTGGCCGTAAATTACGATCCTGGGCCAGCCATTGCTGTAAGTTTGTTATAACGGGCGGCTTTGGGTAGGCATAACTTTGGGTTATACACAATTGATTTAATAATAAACACAAGAATATAAAGTGTTTCTTCATCTAGCTAATGAAAAGGTACCGAATGGTTGTTTAACAAATAGGTTGTAATATAAGCTTTAATTAAGGTTACAAAGTTGGGTCTTGTGCATAGTTTTGCCACAGTTCAGGCAACGTTTTACCGGTAAGTTTTACCCAGGTATTGGCTGTGTAGGTTCCGGCCCGCAAACCTGCATCTAAAGTATTTATAAATGTTGGATAGCTTTCTTTCCAGCCACCCCAGGAACCAGGTAATATCGTAAAGACAGCAGGGAAAAGGCAGGCAGCAGCAATAAAGAAAGCCGGATAAAAACCATAATAAAAAGGCTCCGAAATATTACTATAACGGAGCCTTTTTATTAAGTAATAATTACTAATTATAATCCTTCATAACCACTGTTCTGCTTCAAATTAGTATTCAGAATAGTTTGTCGTCTTGGAACAGGATATAATTCTCTGAATTTAGCACTTGGTTTGTGATCCCACCAGGAAGCAGTGGCAAATTTACCAAACCGGATTAAGTCTTGCCGGCGCCAGCCTTCAAAAATAAACTCCCGGCCTCTTTCGGCTAATAGTTCGTCTAGGGTTAAAGTTGCGGTAGTATATTGCACAGTTGCCCAATCTGCGGGGGCAAAAGCCCGGCTTTTAACCGTATTAATTAACTGAACGGCCTCGGCAGTAGCATTGCCGCCATTTTTACGCATTATGGCTTCGGCTTTAGCAAAATAAACCCACGAAAGACGATATAAAACCCAGTCGGTACTATTATAACTTGGATGAGCCAAATCACCTAATTTATATTTATTAAACCGTACGCCGCTGTTTTCTTCTCCCGTGTTCATATTGGTTTCCAGGGTATTTGGGTCCTGGCCGGGTTGCAGGGTTTTATTTCTTCTGATATTATCTACAAACACCAGGGGTTGTCCATCGTACTCATTGCCGCCCGAAGCAAGCACTGGTTTGGTAGGATCGCTAAAGCGGAACTGCGGCCCTTCTAATATCCACTCTTTTTTTCGTAAGTCGTTATCCGCGAAAGTAGTATAAACGCCCGGAATAACTACTACCCCATCGTTTCCGTTACGGCCGCCGCCGTAAATGTCGCGCTGGTTGAAATAAAAGAAATCTCCTGGCCATTGCGGCGCAAAACTGCCCTTCTGAAAATCGTAAGCAATGCCAAATAGAATTTCTTTAGACGTGTGATTGGTAGGTTTATAGGTATCGGTAATATTGGGGTCTAAAGCAGCAGGCCCGCTTATGCCGCCAGCGGCGCCCGAAATTAGCTTATCAGCGGCCGCAATAGCATCATCCCACCTGGCGGTGCCTGTCCATACTTCGGCATTCAGGTATAATTCTACCAGCATTGCATAACCACCCGCCTGGCTCATCCGGCCATGCATTTCCCTCGATAAAATTGGGGCCTTATCAATATTATCTTTTATCTCTTTCTCAATAAAATTAAATACCTCTGTGCGCGACTGAGTAGGGGGACTAATGGGCTCTCCAACTTTAGTTACAATAGGCACATTGCCCCACAAATCCATTATTTTAAGGTAATGATACGCTCTTAATAGCTTTAATTCGGCTATATAAGCATCTTTTTCAGCTTGCGTAATACCCATACTGGCAATACTTTTTGCCTCTATATTTTCAATGGGGCTGGTACACAAACCCATGCCCCACCACATTAGCCGCCAGGCGCCGTTAATAGTACCGTCATCGGGTGTCCATTCGTGGTAATGCAACCGTATCCAGTTACCTCCATCAAAGCCATGGCGTCCTTTAGTGGGCCACGCTAACTGATCAGCTGAAAGTTCGTTTAACCGCCAGTAACCGTCCTGGCCAGGTGAACTCCAGGCATTGGCGTGGGTATAAGGCCTTAACACCGCCGATATTACTTCATTTTTGTTGTTATAGAAGTTACTATCCTCAATTTGATCGTAAAGAGTCTCTTCCAGATCAGTACAGGCATTTATTGCCATAAAAGGCAGTACCAACGCCGCTATTTTTACTAATTTATGTATACGCTTCATTTATTTAATCTTTAAAAACCTACGCTAAGTCCGATTAGGAATGATCTGGTATTAGGATAAATATCTAAACCCTGGATGCCTGGGCCAAGACCGGTAACACCTATATAATCAGGGTCGGTGCCGGTATAACCCGTGATGGTAGCTAAGTTTGCCCCGGTAGCATAAACCCGTAAGTTGCGCACATACGATGTGTTTAATTTAAAGTCATAGCTTAAGGTAACTTCGTCTACTTTTAAATGATCGCCTTTTTCTATAAAATAATCAGAATATTGGAGCGATTGACCAGCTAGTTCGGCATACTTGCCAAAGGCACTATTGAGTACGTTGGTACCAGCCACAGTATTACCATATTGAATTGCCTGGGCATTTAGAATATCGTAGCCAAACCGGCCTCTGAGAAATACCCGCAAGCCTAAGTTTTTATAACGAAAGTCGTTGGTTAAGGAGGCAAAGTACTTAGGAACCGCATTGCCAATTACAGCCAGGTCGGTTACATTGGGATCTACTGACCGGTTTATTTGATTAGCCGGTACCTTAGAACCATCCCGTTTGTAGAAAAGCCAATTTCCTTTGTCATCGAAACCGGCAAAACGCTTGCCCACAAATTCTCCTATTTTACCGCCCTCACGGGTTAAAATAGCATCGCCCATAGCGCCCGGGCCCGGAATACCCCCAAATGTTCTTTCCTGCGCTTTGTACACGTCGTTAGAAAAAGACTCTAATCTGGAACTGGCAGTACTTCCTATTAAATCAACGTTCCAGGTAAAATCCTGTACTTTCATAGCTTGGGCATTCAAGGTCAGCTCTATTCCTTTACCAACCAAGGTGCCTACATTCGCATTAATATTATCTAAGACAAATGGCGGTTGTTGCGATTGGTAATTCCCTAGTAAATCCACAATCCGGCGCTGAAATACATCAATGGAACCACCTAAACGGTTATTCAGGAGGCTAAAGTCCAGACCAACGTTTATTTCGTGTTTTTCTTCCCATTTTAAATCAGGATTTGGGTTCCGGGTAGGGCCATACGTTTCGCGGTAAATACCATCCGGGAAAAGATAAGAACCGCCGCCACCTAACGTTACCAACGAATTGTAATTGCCAATTTCCTGGTTACCGGTAACACCATAACCTGCTCTGAATTTCAGATTGTCTATGAAAGTAACTGCATCCATAAAGTCTTCGTTGGTAATATTCCAACCTACCGAAACCGCCGGGAAATTACCCCACTTGTTATTGGCCCCAAAACGCGAAGTGCCCTCACGCCGCAGAATCAAAGACAATAAATATTTATTATTAAAGGAATAATTGGCTCTTCCGAAAAAAGCAATTAATTTATTATCGTTTTTAAAGCTTCCTAATCCCGATTTTCCGAGTCGCAATTGGCTACCGGTGCCTAAGTTATTTTCCTGGAAAATATCGTTTACAAAGCCGCGATTATTACCATCGAATCCCTCATTAACAAAATACTGATAACTATAGCCCACTACCGCATTTAAGGAATGGTTACCCGCTATGGTGGTGTTATAATCAATAGTGGGTTCAAAGGTGTAGTTATTGCTTAAAGAAGTACTTCTGGAAGCATAACCTCCTCCTGGGGCATCACCGTTTTCCAAAGAAGATTCAGAGGCTAACAGCCGGTAGGCACCGTCTAAAATGTTATTGCGCTGTACTGCCAAAAATACCGATGCTCTTAAGTTTTTTAAGGTTTCTAAAGAAAACTTCGCATCGGCAGAACTGGTTTGCTGTTGCCGTTTATTTGTTTCTTGGGCTAACCTGGCCACCTGGTTGGTGGTGGTTGGTTCAAAAAAGTAAGTTCCATCTTGGTTGTAAAGCGATTGGGTAGGGTTTCTTTGCAGAGAACTTTCCCAGCCACCACCGCCAAGCAAATTGGCATTGTTAAAGTTAGTGGCTAAGTTTATTTGAGCAGATAAACGATCCTGGAAGCCAGTGTGGTTAATACTAATACGTCCGCCGTATTGTTTACGCTCGTTTTCGCGGGCTATTCCTTGCAAATCCTGGTAAAAAATACTGGCGCGGTAAGTTGTATTTTCGCCTCCGCCCGATAGCGCCAGGTTATGATTTTGAGTTAGATTTTTCTTATTAAGCAGCAACCCGTACCAATCTGTACTGGCACCCAGATCTGGTCTGTTCCAAATTTTATCGGCAACTCTGGCCCGCCATTGTTCCGCCGTCATAAAATCAGGCCGATCTCTTTCGTATTCTTTTCTGAAATAGGTATTATAATCGAACTGCGCCTTGCCGGCTTTACCTTTCTTGGTGGTAACTAATATTACCCCACCATTAGCCCGGGTACCGTAAATAGCGGCTGCCGAACCATCTTTTAAAACACTTATAGATTCTATATCGTCTTGTTGCAGCAAATCCAGGTTACCGCCCGGAATACCATCAATTACAACCAAAGGGCTGTTACCGCCATTTATAGAACCAACTCCTCTTAATTGAATGGCAACCCCTGTATTAGGGTTAGAACTACTTCTGGTAATAACCAGTCCGGCTACTTTTCCTTGTACTAAATCTAACGCATTACGGGCACCCGATTGCCGGAACTCTTCTTGCGTTACGTTAGCTACGGCAGCGGTTACTTCTTCGCGGCGTTGCGTTCCATAACCAACCACAACTACCTCTTCCAAGGCTTTGGCATCTTCCCTTAAAGTTACGTTTACCGTTGTCCGGTTACCTACCGCAACATCTTGGGCGGTATAGCCAACAAAAGTAAAGGTAAGCACATCTTGCCCGGCGGGTATTTCAATTGAATATCTGCCATCAGGGTCGGTAGAAGTACCCGTATTGGTGCCTTTTACCACCACTGTTACGCCCGGTAGCGCTGAATTATCAGAAGCAGCAGTAACCCGGCCCGATACTTGTTTCTGCGCAAATGCAGCGGAAGAAGCAAAAAGAAGAAATAGGAAAGCAAAAACACATTTTAAAATTTTACTTTTCTCTGATTGCCCTGCTGGTGCCACCATCGAAAATTTAACCTTTGGTAAAGGATTTTTCATTTTTTAATTTGTTTGCGATTAACTCTGAAATTTAAAAAATAACAATAGGTAAAAATGTTGTTCACACCGGTACGGGCATAACAACCAGGACAGACCGAAAAAGCGGGGCTGCCGGGGAGCTTTAATGTAATTAAGATTTAAGGGGGGAGAAGTAAATTTTCGTTTTTACATATATGATTTCTCGGTTTAGTGAAAAATAAAGATTTAATATAATTCTGGATAAATGTAATCACAAAATATTTTACGAAACAAGTATTTTGTTAGCAAATATTTAATAGTACAGGACTATCTATAGTAAAAATTTAATATATTAATTGCCGCTTGCCGATGACTATACGTAGAAATTTGCGTAATAGATTAATTGTAGGAGCGTTAGCTGGTTAAATAATTGTGGTAAAAGAAAGTGCCCTTTTTACCTTCTTTATAAACTTAACTCGTAGCTGTAATAAGTAATAATATTGAAGCAGAATGTTGGATAAGGTATAAGCCAGCTTATTCTTGATTAAAAACAGAAACCCGGCCAATATTTATCAGTCGGGTTTGTGTTTTTAATAAAATAACGTAATATTTTACTTATTCAGGCAGTTGCTGAATCAGGTATTTAATTATTAAGATTAATGCCGGTTATTAGGGCCTTCCGTCAGTTCAATATCAAACTTTAGGGCCATGTTGTGCAGTTGCTCTTTAATAAGCTTTAAGTTGCGCCGCCGGCGAATTAATTTTAAATCCAGCAAGTGGCGCTCGCCATTTTTCATGGTTAGTTTCAGTGCGAAGGTAGCAATATGCATGGCAGCTATTTCGGCCAGCGGAATAACTATTTTCTTCCGGAAATGGCCTTGCTTCTGCACAATATAATCGGGCGTGATCTCAAAATAAGCCTGGGTGCCAAATACGGAGGTGTTCTGCGATAAAATATAGCAAAGGTAGCCCAGCGCCAGAATCAGAAACAGGTAATACAAAAAGTTATTGTCGTTGGTGGGGTTATCCCCAAAAAGCATAAAAAGCGCGCTGATAATCCAGAAAAAAACCAGCATTAATTGTACCCCAAAAGATAAACGGGCATTACGGGAAGGTCTTAATCCCACACGAACCAAAGATCTCATTCGTTATGTTTTAATTAAATTAACCGTGAAGATAGGAAAAAAAGCTTTCTTCGGTGTTTGGAAAAAATTGCTTTTAAGGCTGTTTCCGGTAATGCCCATTAATTTTATCTTTTTAAAGTAGCGGTTAGTTTTATTTCGGGCACAGCTTTCAGCGCAGCCGAGATTGGGCATTTTTCTTTTGCTTCCTGGGCATGTTGCTGAAATTCAGCTTCATCCATGCCTTCTACTTCGCCTTCGGTATTTAATTCTATTAATTTAATTACGGGGCCGTTATCGGTTACATCCAGGTGTACGGTAGCATCGGTCATAATGCGGGTAGCGGGTTTACCGGCTTTTTCGAGCAGGCTGCTCAAAAACATAGAAAAACAGCCGGCGTGGGCCGCCCCAATTAATTCTTCTGGGTTGGTACCGGTATCGTCGCCTTCAAAACGGGTTTTAAAAGAATAAGGGCCGTTCAAGGCGCCGCTTTTCGACGAAATATTGCCTTTACCATCTTTTAAGCCACCGTGCCAGATAGCATTTGCTTTGCTTTTTATCATAATAATATGTTTAAGGGTTTAATTATAGGTTTATTTAATTTTTACTCTTACTCTAAAACTTTGCCGGTAGTTTATAAATTTTTTAGCTGCGGCCCAATTTCCAGTTCCGATATTTTTATTTTTAAAATGCCCGGTAATTATAGCGTTCCTGTTAATTTAGCAGTTTATTAAAAAAAGAGCAGCACAACAATTGGCCGGATATGGGTATAAAAGCCTTTTTGAGTAAACCCCTGGCGGCGGCTACGCACCGCCGGAATAATTTGTGGATGCAGCAACCGGTAGCAACCCAGGCATTACTATTTAAGCAATTAATTTCCAGGGCGGCTAATACGGCTTTTGGCCGCGACCACGGCTTTGCTAAAATTAAATCTCACGCCGATTACGTGCAGGCCGTACCGGTACGCGATTACGAAGGCTTGAAAAACTATTTTGACCGCATAAAAAAAGGCGAACCGGATATTATGTGGCCGGGCAAACCTATTTACCTGGCCAAAACATCTGGCACAACTTCGGGTACCAAATATATTCCCATAACCCGCGATTCTATTCCTAACCATATAAACGGAGCCAAAGAAGCGCTGCTGAATTATATTTACGAAACCGGTAAAGCCCATTTTCTGAATGGTAAGCTTATATTTTTATCGGGTAGTCCGGAACTGGAAGAAGTGGGCGGCATTAAGACCGGTCGTTTATCGGGTATAGCTAACCACCACGTGCCGGGGTATTTACGCACCAACCAGTTGCCCTCTTACAAAACCAATTGCATCGAAGATTGGGAAACCAAGCTGGATGCAATTATTGACGAAACCCTGCACCGCAAACTGACTTTAATATCGGGTATTCCGCCTTGGGTGCAAATGTATTTCGATAAAATAATCCAACGCACGGGTCGGCCCATAAAAGATGTTTTTCCGGATTTTTCGTTGTTTGTGTACGGCGGCGTTAATTTTGCGCCTTATCAAGCTAAATTATTTCAAACCATTGGCCGGCCCGTCGATTCCATCGAACTTTTTCCGGCTTCGGAAGGATTTTTCGCGTACCAGAACCAGCAACACGACCCCGGATTATTGCTTCTCCTGAACAGCGGCATTTTTTACGAGTTTATTCCGGCCGATGAATATTTTAATTCCAACCCAACGCGTTTAACCATTGAGCAAGTACAAACAGGCGTTAATTATGCCTTAGTAGTGAGCAGCAACGCTGGCTTGTGGAGTTACTCGTTGGGCGATACCGTTAAGTTTACTTCTACCAGGCCTTATAAGTTGGTGGTGTCGGGGCGCATCAAGCATTTTATTTCGGCGTTTGGCGAGCACGTTATTGGCGAAGAAGTAGAAAAAGCATTGCAGCAAACGGTTGCTAAATTTCCGGAGGTTGAAATAATTGAGTTTACCGTAGCACCATTGGTAAGCGCCGGCGAAGGGCAATCGCATCACGAGTGGCTCGTCGCATTCTCGCGGCCGCCGCAAAATCTGGCTGCTTTCGAGAAAGAACTGGATTGGCAGCTTCGGCAACAGAATACTTATTACGACGATTTAATTTCGGGCAATATTCTGGCTACTTTAAAAGTGAAAGTATTACCGGCCAATGCCTTTCAGGAATATATGCGCACCATTGGCAAACTGGGCGGCCAGAACAAAGTGCCCCGCCTGAGCAACGACCGGAATATTGCCGATAAATTAATTGCCCAGAATAATTAGCATTAGCATAATAAGGAGTAGCTAAAACTTCTCCCGAAAATATACAAGCGCTACGGCGCAATTTTGAAAGAACAGCATGAAAAAAGTTGCCATTTTAGGCTCTACGGGCTCCATTGGTACCCAAGCCCTGGAAGTAATATCGGCCCATCCGGAAGCTTTTGCAGTAGAGGTGCTAACGGCCCAGAATAATGCCGATTTGCTGATAAAGCAGGCCTTAGCCTTTAAACCCAATGTAGTGGTTATTGGCAACGAAAGCTACTACGATGCGGTTTTTGCCGCTCTGGACCCGCACAATATTAAAGTATACGCTGGCAGTAATGCTTTAAATGCGGTGGTAGAAATGGATACCATCGATGTGGTTTTAACAGCCATGGTGGGTTATGCCGGTTTAAAACCAACGTTGCGGGCTATTCAGTCGGGTAAAAATATTGCCTTGGCTAATAAAGAAACCTTGGTAGTGGCGGGGCAACTGGTTACCGACCTGGCCCGGCAAAAAGGCGTTAATATTTACCCCGTCGATTCGGAACACAGTGCTATTTTTCAGTGTTTAGCCGGCGAGTTTCATAATCCTATCGAAAAAATAATATTAACCGCTTCGGGCGGGCCTTTCCGGGGCAAAACCGAAAGTTTTCTCCAGAACGTTACCAAAGAGCAAGCCCTGAAACACCCTAACTGGGATATGGGCGCCAAAATTACCATCGACTCGGCTTCGCTCATGAACAAAGGCCTGGAAGTAATAGAAGCCAAGTGGTTATTCGGGCTGAATTACAACCAGATTGAGGTGGTGGTGCATCCGCAATCTATTGTGCACTCGCTGGTACAATTCGAAGATGGTTCCATTAAAGCGCAGTTGGGTTTGCCCGATATGAAGCTGCCCATTCAATACGCGCTAAGTTACCCCAACAGACTAAAAACAAATTTCCCGCGTTTTGATTTTGCCAATTACGGCCAGTTAACCTTTGAGCAACCCGACACCAAAACCTTCCGGAACCTAGCTTTGGCCAACGAAGCCATGACCCGCGGCGGCAATATGCCTTGCGTGCTAAATGCCGCTAATGAAGTAGCCGTACAAGCTTTTCTGGAAGATAAAATCAAATTTCTGGCAATGTCGGACCTTATCGCAGATTGCTTGGCAAAAGTTGCTTATATTGCGGAACCTTCTTTCGACGATTATATTCAAACCGACCAGGCCACGCGCTTACGGGCCAAAGAGCTGATGAACGTACTGGCTTGATAATTGAGAGAAAAGAAGGAAACAAAACATTTTTAGCTATACCGGCTTTTACAAATTAAAACAACCGGTTAACTTTTTGATTTTACAAGATTAATAAATGGATATTTTGGTAATGGTAGGCCAGTTAATTCTGGGCCTTACAATTTTAGTTGGATTACACGAACTCGGCCACATGTTAACCGCCAAATGGTTTGGCATGCGGGTTGAGAAATATGCCATTGGCTTTCCGCCGAAGGTATTAAGCAAGCAAATTGGCGAAACCGAATACATGATTGGCGCAATTCCACTGGGAGGCTTCGTAAAAATTACCGGTATGATAGATGAGTCGCTGGATACGGCGGCCATGAGTGCCGAGCCGCAACCTTACGAGTTCCGGGCTAAACCAGCCTGGCAACGCCTGATAGTAATGATGGGCGGCATTATTGTAAATGTAATTACCGGCATTGTTATTTTTATTCTGCTTGCGCACCAATACGGCGAACCTTATTTGCCGGCAAATGAAGTAAAATACGGTGTGGTACCGAACGAGCTAGGTCAGCAAATGGGTTTCCGGACCGGCGATAAGATTGTAAAAATAAACGGGCAGCCGTTCGAAAACTTTGATGATATCTACGACCCGAATGTGCTGTTGGGAAAAGATGCCTATTATACCGTTAACCGCAACGGCCAGGAAGTAAATATTCCGATTCCGGCCGATTTAATGGATAAAATGGCCGATAATAAAGATCAGCTGCGGTTTGTAGAAATAATATTGCCCTTTGAAGTAGGTAAAGTATTGCCCGGTAAACCAGCCGCTAAAGCCGGATTAGAACCAGGCGATAAAATTGTAAAGGTAGGCAATACCGAAACGCCTTATTTCCATAACCTGCAGCAAGCTTTGCTGGCCAATAAAGGAAAAGCCACGCCGCTAACCGTAGATCGCAACGGCCAGTTGCTTAATCTCACGGCCGAGATTGATGAAGAAGGCAAACTGGGTTTTGAAAGAAAGCCTTTGCTGCACTACTCCATAAAAGATTATACGCTGGCCGAAGCTATTCCGGCCGGTACCGAGAAAGCCTTTTCCATTATTACGACCAATATTAAAGGATTCGCTAAAATATTCCGGGGCGAAGCTTCGGCTTCAAAATCTTTAAGCGGCCCGATTGGCATTGCCCAGGTATTCGGTGATACTTTTAGCTGGCATAATTTCTGGTTTATAACCGGTATGCTGTCGATGGTGCTGGCTTTTATGAACTTTTTACCTATTCCGGCTTTAGATGGCGGCCACGTCATGTTCCTGACTTACGAAATGGTAAGCGGCCAGAAACCTTCCGATAAGTTTTTAGAGAACGCCCAGAAAGTAGGCATGGTGCTTTTATTAGGCCTAATGGCGTTTGCCATCTTTAACGATGTATTTAAGTTAATTTTTTAAGCGTATGCGGTGGGGAGGAAGCTTTCTTAAGGTAATTGGTCGCTTGACTTTTTTCTTAACCGGCGTTGTCTTTGCGCCAACTGCTTTTGCTCAAGCCATACCAGATGCAGCTTCCGTTGGTAATACGGCTACCGATTTTCACCTGGTGCAACAAGGCGATACGTATTACCGGTTATCGCGGCTTTACAAAGTACCCGTCTATTCTTTGCAGCACTGGAACGGCCCGGATTTAAAATTGGGTACCACCATCCGGGTAAAACCAGAGGCAGCATCCAATGTAGCAGCGGAAGAAACAGTACCAGTTGAACCGGCTCATAAACCAACCGAAAGCCCTGTTGTAGCTCCTGCAAAAAATAGTCTGTCTTCGGCAAAAATTAGTTCGGGCAACCGGGTGGTAGTGGTGCCGTTCGACCCCGCTCTTTATTTTTCTGATGCCGACAACGACATTGCCTGGCAATCTAAAGTTGAGAAGCAGAAGATTAGGTATATTTTTCAGGCCCGTTTAAATGCCTTGCTGCAAGCACCGGGTTACCAAAGTATTAATTTGGTAAATGTGCCGGTAGCCGATAGCGTTTATAACCCAAATAATATTTATAAACAGCTTTCCTACAGCTACCAGAATATTAAAACGTCGGCTGTTCCGGCTATAGCGCCACCAAAAGAAAAAGGCTTGAAAGCCTGGGTAAAAAATACCCGGGAAAAAGTTGGCATAAGTAAAACAGAAGAGCCCGTTGGCGTTGCTTACGACGAAACAAAATATTACGGTGTTCGTGCAAATGACCCTGATTTATTCGCTACCTTAAGCAACAGCATCGGCGCTAATTATTTCATATTTATTAATCAGTTCGAAATATTTACCGATTATAATAATTGCATCGACCGGACAACCAAGAATTTTGTCCGCAATTTCCGGGTGCATTATACTATTTACAATGCCCAGGGCGATTTGGTAGCGGGCAATAAAATATTAATTCCCTACGAATCGAACGTAAACGATATAAACAAAATAACGCGCGACAACCTGGGCAAAATGGCTAGCCGCATCATGGCCGATTTACCACCGCCCAGCGCTACCGATACCTCCGAAGCCCGAAACTAAAAGGTAAATTTAAATTTCTTACAATTTTAGTTGATCACCCTAATGGTAAGTTGGTAAGTATTTTTTATTATCCTCGCTAAAGCAAATTTTAGAAAAAAGCATAGTAGAATTGGTTGATGTGCTTAAGTTATAGCGGTCATGTTGAGCCTAGCAAAATAGCTGAATCTATCTACTTTTTCATAGTTTTAATAGATCCTTCGACAAGCTCAGGATGACCAATAATGTACCCTAAAGCGCAGGTTTCGCTTTATAATGGTATAACCAGATAATTAGATACCAATTAAAACACGCCTCATTCATTTTTATATACAGCCAGCAGCTACGAAGCAGACTACATCAGTTTGGGCGATGAAGGCCTTTCAGGTTTCCGGTGCGCAGCATTCCGACGGAGGAGGAAAGGAAAGATGAGCAGCCCGAATGACCAAACGGGCCCCGCCGGGCAGGAGCAAACTTAGACCTAAAATATTAGTTAGCACCTCAGCATTGAAAGATGAAATCTTTCAAAAGAAAATAACTTAATATTGAATTAAAATATTAATTAAATAGCCTTTCAACCCAATACTATTTCCCATTTGGTTTAATAATCTTAAACTCTACCCGTCGGTTAATGCGCCGGTCTTCTTCGGTATTTTCTTCTTTTAACGGTTCGGAACTTCCATAGCCCCAGGCCTCAATCCGGCTTTCCGGAAATTTGCCTTTAAGCATAATATATTTTTTGATGGCATCGGCCCGCTTCTGCGATAAGTCCAGGTTAAAATCCGGGTCGCCGCTGGCATCGGTATGGCCGCTTATTTTAAGTTTAAACCCCGGATGATCGGCCATAAACAGAACAATCCGGTCCAGAATACCTTCCATGCCGGGCTTTACCTGCGCCGATTTTTCTTCAAACTCAATATTCTTAAAGATGAGCGGTAAGCTGTAATCAATTACCGAGGTCATTATTTTAAAAAGCGTATCTTGTTTCAAGTCAAACTTTTTTTCCACCGAAAAATAATCCGGACTCTGAATAATCATCATGTAACGGTTCTCGTCAATCAGGTCAAAATCGAAAGAACCATCGTCGCGCAAATATTTAGAAGCGACCTCAATACCGTTTTCCAGATCAATAATAGAAATAATGCCCTGTAAAGGTCTGTTTGTAACGGAATCAATTAAAGTGCCTTCCAGGTGGGTTACAGCCAGCGGGTGCGCCTCCATGGGCAACGGAAACGAATACAAATCCAGGTTTTTCAGGTCGTCGGGTTCGGAGCGGGCGTAATATAAATTTTTAGAACTGCTATCGATGGTGAAATAATATTCGCTGCCTTTGCCGTTTACCAGCGGGCCAATATTGCGGGGTTCCTGCCAGCGGCCGTTTATCCGGTAAGTTTTGTAAATATCGAAATCGCCGTAATTTAACAATTGTCCGCGCGAACTGAAGTACAACACCTGGTACAACGGATGAATAAAAGGACTCACTTCGCTCTCGCGGGTATTTATAACCGGTCCGGCATTTTGGGCCGGCGCCCAGCGCCCGTTTTTAAGTTTATACGTAAAATAAATATCAGATAAGCCAAAGCCACCCAGCCGGTCGGAAGCAAAATATAAGGTGTCTTCGTTGCGCGATAAACTGGGCTGCGAATCCCAGGCACTGCTGTTCACCGTAGCCCCCAAATTCCGGATATTGCCCCAGGAACCATCTTTTAGCTTACTGGCTACAAAAATATCGCAGTTGCCGTGGCAATTGGGGCAATCGCAGCGGGTAAAATACAAGGTTTGGCCATCTTTGGTCAGGCAAGCCGATCCTTCGTTGTAAATGCTGTTTACGGGTTTGCCAAAAGATTTGGCCTCGTCCCAGTAGCCATCCTGGTTAGCGGTGTAAAATAAATCTTCGTTAGGGGTGCTTTGAATATCTTTCCGCCGGATGCGTTTCGAAGAAAATATTAATTGCTTTTGGTCTGGGGCAATAACCGGGGCGTAATCTTCGTGTTTAGAATTTATACTTGGGCCCATGTTGGTGTAAACCCCTTTGGGTGGCTGAAAAGCGCTAATGCCTTTGCGGTATTCCACTAATTCGTAATAATGTTTCAGGGGCACGTACAAGGCCTTTTGCCCGGTTTCGAGCGAATCGAAGTACTGTGGTATTTTTTTTACATCGGAGCAGTGGTGTTTTAGCGCCAATCGGTAATAAGCTACTGCCCGGGCTTTATTGCCGGTACGCTCGTAAAGCTGACCCAACTGCCACAGCAGCGGCGTATCTTTGTAGAAATTTTCTACTCCAAAATTGCTTACATAAGCTTGTAGCAAAGGCAATGCTTTTTCCCAGTCTTTTCTTCTTTCCAGCTTCCGGATAGCACCTTTCTGCCGACGATTTTCGTAGTAAGGTATTTTATTCAGGTTTGGGAAATCCAGAGTTGTTTCGGCTTTGGGTGTTAGCTGGCGGAACGTACTGTCAGTAGGTTGTGGGCGACCAGGCCCAAAAGGAGATTGCTGCTGAGCCGCAGCTAAGAGAGGGGGCAACAGCAAGAATAAGAAAAGCAACCTGTTAAGAAAGTTTTTCTGCATGCCTCCTAATGTGTGTTCAGAACCATAATAGGCTTAACGGTAAACCTAACAAAATTACTATTTTTACCCATATATTTGTGTTTACTAATGTATAAAATACAAAAAAAGATTTAGCTTTTAAACGTAAGGATATTTTAAAATTTTGTTAACTTGGAAGGGGCAGATAGCCGGCGGGAATTGGCACGTCTCTTGTTTTTATAGTACCTTCACGTATTAATTTACTTTAATCCGACTTGTGCTGCCAAATTGGCACTCTATATACTATATGAATTATAATTCAAAAAGCTTTCTTCAGAATCTGATGCTAACCGACTTAGCCGATGAAAATGAAGATATTATTTCTATTATTACCACCGACCCCGCTG
This sequence comes from Adhaeribacter rhizoryzae, assembly GCF_008629685.1. Classification (GTDB taxonomy): domain Bacteria; phylum Bacteroidota; class Bacteroidia; order Cytophagales; family Hymenobacteraceae; genus Adhaeribacter; species Adhaeribacter rhizoryzae. The sequence goes on from NZ_VWSF01000002.1 coordinate 23,325, forward strand.
AAGACAAAGAAGAGAATAATTTACCCACCTCTTTGGCTATATTGCCGGTTCGTAATACTGTACTGTTTCCGGGAGTAGTGCTGCCGGTAACGGTTACCCGTAAAAAATCGGTTCGGTTAGTGCGCAAAGCCTACCGGGGCGATAAAATAATTGGGGTAGTAGCCCAGAAAAATACCACCAGCGATGATCCCGCCATCGAGGATTTGTACCAGGTAGGTACCATGGCCAAAATATTAAAAATGCTGGTGCTGCCCGATGGTAATACCACCATTATTATCCAGGGCCAGAGCCGTTTCGAAATAGAAGAAGTAACCCAGGATATTCCGTTTCTGACCGCTACGGTAAAATATTGCCACGAAACGTTTCCAAATAAAAAAAGCCGGGAAGTAAAAGCGTTGGTGCAATCGTTGAAAGATGCAGCTGCCAAAATGCTGAAACTAAACCCCGAAATACCACAAGAAGCCCAGATTGCCCTCGATAATATTGATAGCCCGAGTTTTTTAACGCATTTCCTGTCGTCGAATATTAACGTAGAAGTGCAGCTAAAACAAAAGTTGCTCGAAATTAACGACGGTGTGGAACGCGGCACTACCTTGCTGGAACTCATGCTAAAGGAAATTCAGCTTCTGGAAATAAAGCAGGAAATCCAGACCAAGGTGCATACCGATATTGATCAGCAGCAGCGCGATTATTTTTTGCGTCAGCAGATTAAAGTATTGCAGGACGAACTGGGTTTTGACGGCCCCGACCAGGAAATTGATAAGTTGCGGACGGCGGCAGCCAAGAAAAAATGGCCCGAAACCGTAGCCAAACACTTTAACAAAGAACTGGATAAATTATCGCGTATTAACCCGGCCGCTGCCGAATACCCGGTATCTTTAAACTACGCCGAGTTTTTGCTGGAACTGCCCTGGGGCGAATACACAAAAGATAATTTTAACCTGAAGCGCACCAAAAAAATTCTGGATGCTGACCACTACGGCCTGGAAAAAGTAAAAGAGCGCATCATCGAATATATTGCCGTTCTGAAACTAAAGAACGACATGAAAGCCCCTATTTTGTGTTTGTACGGCCCGCCAGGCGTAGGTAAAACTTCTTTGGGCCGATCTATTGCCAAATCTTTGGGTCGTAAATACGTGCGCATGTCGTTGGGTGGCGTACGCGACGAAGCCGAAATTCGCGGGCACCGCAAAACCTACGTGGGTGCCATGCCCGGCCGTATTATTAGCAGTCTTAAAAAAGTTGGTACGGCTAACCCGGTAATGGTACTCGACGAAATCGATAAAATCAGCTCAGATTTTCGCGGCGATCCGTCTTCGGCGTTATTAGAAGTTTTGGACCCCGAGCAGAACAGCACTTTCGTAGATAATTACCTGGAAGTAGAATACGACTTATCCAAAATATTATTTATTGCCACCGCCAATTCCCTCGATACCATTCATCCGGCCCTCCGCGACCGCATGGAAATTATTGATATTACGGGTTATACCATTGAGGAAAAGGTAGAAATTGCCAAAAAGCACCTGGTGCCGAAGCAAAAAACCGAACATGGCCTCGACCAGAAAGATGTAGCTATTGCTAATGGGGCCATCCGTAAAGTAATCGAAGATTATACCCGCGAATCGGGCGTGCGGAACCTGGAACGGAAATTGGGCGCTCTGGTGCGGAATATAGCCAAATCCAAAGCCATGGAAGTAGAATATAAAAAAACCGTGGAGGCTGCGGATGTGGCGCAAATTCTGGGGCCCGAAATATTTGACAAAGAGCTTTACCAGGACAACGATACCGCTGGCGTGGTTACGGGCTTAGCCTGGACCTCGGTAGGCGGCGATATATTATTTATTGAATCGATTGTAAGCCGCGGCCGGGGCAAATTAACGTTATCGGGGCAGTTAGGCGATGTAATGAAAGAATCGGCGGTAACGGCCCTTTCTTACCTCAAAGCGCACGCTTCGGACTTAGAAATCGATTACCGGTTGTTCGATCAGTACGATTTGCATATTCACTTCCCGGAAGGTGCCGTTCCGAAAGATGGTCCTTCGGCGGGTATTGCTATTTTTACGGCCATAGCTTCGGTGTTTACCCAGCGTAAAGTACGGTCGCGGTTGGCCATGACCGGCGAAATAACCCTGCGGGGCAAGGTATTGCCCGTAGGTGGTATTAAAGAAAAAATATTAGCGGCCAAGCGGGCTGGTATTACCGATGTGATATTGTGCGTGAAGAACCGGAAAGATATCAGCGAAATTTCGGCCGAATACCTCAAAGGTTTAAATATTCATTATGTAGATAAAGTAGATGGGGTGCTGGAGCTGGCCTTGTTGCCCGAAAAGGTTAAAAATCCGCTGCATTTAGCCGTTATTGAACCGCCGGTACCTAACCAAACTTTAGCCGATACTTACGTGGTTTAAGCCCCGGTAATTATTGCCCGAAAATATGCACAAATATTGGCTGCTTTTTTTAGGGCTTATAATTAGGCTGGCAGCAAACAGCCAGGTAGGCGCTGCTACTTTTAGTTTTCTGAATTTACCCGCTAACGCGAAAGTAGCAGCGCTGGGCGGTTTTACCATGGGGCAAGGGCCGGAAGTTTACCTGGTAACAGCAAACCCGGCCCTGCTGCAGCCCCAAATGCACCAGCAAGTTGCTTTCAGCTCCACGATTTTTCTGGCCGATATTGCTTACCACAATTTGCAATACGCTACCCACCTCAAGCATTACGGCACCTGGCTATGGGCTTGTCTTACCTAGATTTTGGAGAATTTACCCAACGCGATGCCGCCGGCCAGGAAGAAGGTACGTTTACGGTAAATGCCTATAACCTGAACCTAACGCGAATTTCTACCCTAAATGCTTTTACCTTAGGTATAACGGCTAAACTGGCGGTAGCTGGCATGGCCGAATATAAAGCAGTAGCCGTTTTAACCGATATTGGCGGAATATTCAAGCATCCGGAAAAAGATTTAACCGTTGGCTTGGTATTAAAAAATATTGGCTACGAGGTAAAATCGTTTAACGGAAACGAGCCGGAACCTTTGCCTTTCGATGCCCAATTAGGTTTTACATACAAGCCGGAGCACATGCCGCTGCGTTTCTCCCTTACAGCCCATCACCTCCAAAACTTTAACCTAACTTTCGCCGATACCACTGTTACGCCTCAATCAGGCCGGAAAAATAAAAAATCGGTAGGCAACGAAATAGCCCGGCATTTGGTAGTGGGTACCGAGTTTTTACTGATCAAGAATTTTGCAGTGCGGGCAGGTTACAATCATCTTCGGTGCCGCGAACTCCGGCTCGAAAACGCCGGCGGTGCAGCTGGCTTTTCGCTTGGGGCCATGCTCCGGAGAAAAGCTTTTCAGTTAGATTATGCTCGGGCAACTTACCACGTGGCTAGTGCCAGCAATAATTTTACGGTAAGTACCAGCTTGCAGAAAATATTCAAACCTAAAAAAGAAAAAGCGGCCTGAATCTGGCTGGTAAAATATTCTTTTAAGCCTGTAACTCTTGTAATTAAAACTTATGGCTTAATTTTGGCACAACCAGTATCTACGTTACCGTAAGCTCCTTAGGAGCTGCGGTACATTAAAAATATTCATTTAAAATGACAGCCTGGCTGTATTTACTTACGAAAGCATGTTAGAATCAGCAAAATACCTGACACCGGCGCAAATTGTAGCCGAATTAGATAAATATATAATCGGGCAGCACGATGCCAAACGCAACGTGGCCATTGCTTTGCGCAACCGCTGGCGCCGGATGCACGCCAGCCCCGAAATGCAGAAAGAAATAGTACCCAATAATATTTTAATGATTGGCGCTACCGGCGTTGGTAAAACCGAAATTGCCCGCCGCCTGGCCAGCATTGCCGACGCGCCTTTTACCAAAGTAGAGGCTTCTAAATTTACCGAAGTAGGTTACGTGGGCCGCGATGTAGAAAGCATGGTGCGCGACCTGGTAGAGCAATCGGTAAACATGGTGAAGATGCGCAAAAAAGAAGAAGTAAAAGTGCAGGCCGCTACCATAGTCGAAGATATTATTCTGGATGCGCTTATTCCGCCTATCAGCACACCTGCCAACCGGCCGGTTGCCGGTTACGGCGCTAATGATAACGCAATGCCCGATAACGACCAGGAATTGAACGAGCGCACCCGCGAAAAATTCCGGGTTAAAATTCAGAACGGCGAACTCGACGACCGCAAAATTGAAATAAAAATTCAGCAGAGCAGTACGGGTGGTTTGGGCATTATGGGACCGGGCATTGATGAAGCTTCTATCATGAATATTCAGGAAATGATAAGCGGCATGATGCCCAAGAAAACCAAAAAGCGCAAAGTTACCATTGCCGAAGCCCGCAAAATATTGCTGGAAGAAGAAGCCGTAAAACTCATTGATATGGATGAGGTGAAAGAGGAAGCCATCCGGAAGGCGGAAAATGCCGGCGTAATATTTATTGATGAAATAGATAAAGTAGCCAGCGCCAGCAACAAAGGCGGCGGTGGACCAGATGTGAGCCGCGAAGGTGTGCAGCGCGATTTATTACCAATTGTGGAGGGCAGTACCGTTAGCACCAAGTACGGCGTCATTAACACCGACCATATTTTATTTATTGCGGCCGGCGCTTTTCACGTAGCCAAACCTTCTGATTTAATTCCGGAATTACAAGGTCGTTTCCCGATTCGGGTAGAACTGAACAGCTTAACCAAGGAAGATTTTTACAGCATTCTGAAATTCCCGAAGAACGCTTTAACCAAACAATACGAAGCCTTGCTGCAAGCCGAGGACGTAGAACTCACCTTCGACGATGAAGCCTTGCAAAAAATAGCCGAAATTGCATTTGAGGTAAATTCTGAAGTAGAAAATATTGGTGCCCGCCGTCTGCACACCGTAGTAAGCCGCTTGCTAAACGAAATATTATACGATGTGCCCGATAAAATCGGCGCCAATGCCCGCATTTTAATTACAAAAGAATTAGTAGAAGAACGGTTAAACGACATGGTGAAAAACCGCGACTTGAGTCAGTTTATTCTGTAGTATTTATTTTGCCCAAATATTCTGAACCGGACTGTTAGTATAGTAATAGTCCGGTTTTTTTATACAGCCAAGCTAGTTTAGAACAAAACCTAAGCCTAAGTACGGCGTAATGCCAGATACACTAACATTAGAATAATGGAATATTATTTTATAACCGGCACCAGCAAAGGCATTGGCAAAGCTTTAACCGAGGCTATCCTGCAAAACGATAATACGTACGTTTACGGCATTTCGCGCAACTGCGCCGTGAAGCACGCCCGCTACCACCATTTGCATTTCGATTTATCGGATACCACGGCGCTCCGTAATAACCTGCACAAAGTTTTTGTGCCCTTAAAAGAAGCCGAGAGAATTGTGCTGGTAAATAATGCCGGTGTGTTGGGCAAGATTGATTACATTGGTAGCCAGGCCACTGATAATTTTGAGTTTGTTTTTGACGTAAACGTAATTGGCCCCGCTATACTCATGAATACTTTCCTGAGCGCTTATTATAGCCAGCAATGCCCGAAAATAATCTTAAATATTAGTTCTGGTGCCGGTAAACGACCGATGGATGGCTGGTCGGCATATTGTGCGTCTAAAGCCGCTTTGGATATGCTGTCGCTTACCTGCCAGAAAGAACAGGAATTACTAGGCACCGGTGTAAAAGTTTATTCCTTAGCGCCCGGCGTGGTAGATACCGCCATGCAAGCCCACATCCGCGAAGCTGAAAGCGACCAGTTTAGCGAGTTAGAACGCTTTAAATTATTGAAAGAAAATAAAGAATTATTAGATCCGGAAGCCGTAGGCAAGAAGATTTTGCAGTTGCTTAAACAGCCGCAGCAATATTCTTCGGTGCTGATGCGGGTAGATGAGATTTAAGATGTTTAATTAATTGCTGGAGTTAAGCAAGTTGTATTTTAAGAAATCTTTTATTCTTTTAAAATATTAAGTCTAATGGGCTGTGTATATGCAAAGCCGCAGCGGAGCAGGAATTTTGTATATGCGATGTGCTTGTTGCACAACCTGGGGAAGATAGTCGTAAAAGCAGATAATACCAAATCTTGCCAGATGCAAGGGAGGAAGCATTTTGAAGACGAGAAAGCGTTGCATTTCTGGCTTTCTGCGCATGTGCCGGAACATAACTTTTACCGCAGTCTTAAGCAGCAACTAACCCAAAACTGACAACCAGCATTGAACTTGAATAGAAGCACAAAGCTCTAAGTTTGCACGTTACCCCGCCTGACGCAAAACTCGTCTTAGCGGTTTGTTGTTCTCTTTTGTTCGTGTTTGTAGGCACTATTTTGCAGGTTTTTTGTCAAGGAATTTTTCAATCATTGGAACTACAAGGTCGCTTTCTTTAAAGTCGGGTGTTATTGTTGTAACTTCTCCTATATATTGTCCGTGTCCACCCGGAATTATTGCTATTTCAGCGTTGGCAATTTGTCTGTGCAATTCAAGAGCATGTTCTGGTGTGATAACGTCTTTATCACCAATAATGATTAATGTTGGGGCTTTGATGGATTTTATTTGCTCGTCTGGAATGTCTTTGAAGTTTACCATTCTCTTAGCATCTCTGTCGTGCATAACTTGTAACCCATTTGTGTCTGCTGCAACTTTCTTATATCCTTCTTTTAGTTGTTCAGGCATATTTTCCAATTTGGCATTTTCCATATAACCCCAAAACCATTCAGGAACTCCGTTTCGTTTGGCAAGTGCTGAACCTAAAATTAATTTGTCAACTAATTCAGGGTGTCGGATAGCGATTTGTAAAGTAGTTGTTCCACCGTTGCTAAAACCAAAAAAGTCTGCCTTGTTAATTTTTAAATTTTTGAGAAGGGTAGCAACATCATCTGCGTCCTGTTCAAATGTTAGGTCAGCATTTCGGTCATTGGTCCGTCCGTGGGCTTGGAGTTCAACAGCAATTACTTGTCTGTTTTTAGCAAGTAGTGGAATGATTTTTTCAAAATTTGTCTGAATTGTCGAACCGCCACCGTGTATTAAGACGATTGGTTTTCCCTGTCCATAAATTTCGTAATACATTTTAAGTCCATTCACTTCGGAATATTCACTTGTCATTTGCTTATTTGGTGTTGCTGTAATTGTTATATTGTTTTCGGATTTAATTTTGTTTTCGTTACACGCTATCAAAGTCAACATTGTTAGTGCGCAGTATGATATTTTTCTTTTCATTCTGTTACTTGTTTATTTGTCGTGCTGTCGTCTGTTACAATGACCGCTAACGGTTAGTACATGAGGTGTGCAAGGCAAAGCCGAAGCATAACTTATGTGCAGTGTTGGGGTAAGCTTTTTTATTTTAGTTTATTTAGGTGAATTTCCAAAAAGTTAATTCCTTTATTAGGCACTTCTTCTAAATAATTTCCACGAATTATGAAGGTAGTTTGGGTAAAACCCTCAACCTGCTTTTGTTCTTTGTTTGGTATTATGCTAAGTAGAGTGTCTGATTTCAATTTGTAAACTCCTGTTGATGTTACTTCTCTAAAGCCTCCAATTTCAAAAGTACTGTCAGTATATAGTTTTAAAAGAATTCCTCCGATTGGTGCTTCTCTTGATGCAACTAATAACTCTTCTTTATTTGCTCTATTAAAAGAGAAAAATATTTCTTCAACGCTTATTAATATACCTATGGATAATGCCGCTATAGCAAAGGATATGGCAGCATTCCTTAATCCTGCTTTATTTCTTTTTATTAGATACCCCAACAGAAAAAACATAGTAAGTATTATACAAACCGCTACTATTAATATTACAACTAATGAAGCTATTTCCATATTAAGTTAACCCCAACTATTGTGTATACTTACCACTGGTGCGTTTATATCACCTTTTTCTAAGATATAAACGCACCTAAACTAATAAATATACTATGTATAAACAGGTAATAAAGGAAAAATAGAATATTCCGTGCCTGGTAGTTCTTTATTCTAGGCGCAAATATAAAGTACTTGCCAAGCGATTAATTTACGGGTTGGTTCACCGCAACATAAATTTGTGCACCAGGAATAATTACCAGAAGGCTGGTTTCTCGGTAGTGCTGTTCATGAGTACCCGGCAATCGTCCGGGAATATTAGCTCGCCCGGATTGATGCCTAATTCTTCGCGCCTGATAAAAATTACTTTTTTTACTACTGCCGACGCACCAAAGTACCCGTACGGTTTGTCTTCGGGGTTGTTTACATTGCGCATATTGCCTGCAATAGCGGCCGGGGGCGGGTCTTGCACGTTGCCTACACTGGATAATTGGGTTTTAAGCATGCTCCAGTAATCGTAGGCAGTTTCCGAAACAGATAATTGTTTTACTTCCAGGTAATATTTAGATTCGAAGGTGCGCGGGGTAACGGGTATTTGGGTAACTAAATGCTTTTTTAGCTGGCGGCCGTTAATTAGGCGGTCGTCTTTTACGTTAATGCTGTTGGTAAATACCGTTAGCCAGCAGGTTTCGCAGCAATCTTTGGGCATGGGTATGCATTTACCTCTTACCTTTTCGCAGTAATTCCAGGGCTGGGTATTTACCCGATGCACGCCTTCCCACTGCCACAAATAATAATTTTTCTGTTCGGCGGGGTCCGGGGTATCTACATACACCGCTACATTATACACCGAAACTTCATTGCCGCTGGCATTTAATATTTTCTGCTCTTGTACTTCGGGGTACAAATTGGTAATGTCGGGTACCGGCGCTAAAAGCTCCGGCGCGGAGGTATATTCTTGGCCTTCCCGGGTTTTAACCGTGAGCGTATAGGTATTACCAATCTGCCCCTGTAAATTATTGCCCGAAGTAGTATAAGTGCCGGGTTTTATCTCGGTAAGGGTTTCGGAATTTCCTTTATCATCCGAAATAATAACGGTAGCCCTCCTGACAAAAGAACTGGCATTACCAGCGTAGGCAGTGTAAGGCTCACTCAGCGAAAGCTTAACGGTATAAGGTCCGGGCTCGTTGGTAATCAGTCCATCAACCACCAGGCTTTCGGTGCCTTTACCGGTTTTCAGGTCTAAAGGGTCGATGCAGCCAACAAACTGACTTATAATTAAAACCAGCAGAAAAGAATAAGCTTTCTTCATGCCTTTAATATTATCTAAAATTTAAAATCATAAGTTAAAGATGGTAATGGCACGCCTACTACGGCTAACTGATAAGCCCGCGGCGGCGACCCGTATTCTTGTTTAAAAAATACCGAGTAAGGATTTTTGCGGCCGTAAACATTGTAAACCGAAAAATTCCAACTGCTTTCCCATTTTCGTTTTTTATCCGGATTAGGCAAGAAGGTTAAAGAAATATCCAGGCGGTGGTAATCCGGAATCCGGAATTGGTTGCGTTCGCCGAAGGCCGGTACCACATAACCACCAATAACATAATGCGACAAAGGAGCCGTAATAGGCCTACCGGTGCTGTAGGTAAAATTAGCTCCCAGGTTAAACCGCTTATTTAGCTCGTAATTGCTTACCATATTTAAGGTATGGGGCTTGTCGTAGGTAGCGGGGTAATAAGCGCCGTTGTTAATAGTTTCTTCCGGCGTAGCGCCTTTAACCGATATTAACGTACGCGCATACGTATAGCTGAGCCAACCCGTTAAGCGCCCGGTATTTTTATTTAGACTGGTTTCCAGGCCGTAAGCTTTGCCTAAACCGGGTAATAAATCGGCTTCTATGGTTTTATTCAGAAATAAATTAGCCCCATTCTTATAATCCAGCATATTCTGAATTTTTTTGTAATAACCTTCCAGCGAAAGTTCGAAGGTGTTTTGGTTGAAATTCCGGAAAAAACCCAGGCTAACCTGGTCGCCGATTTGGGGTTTCAGATGCGTATTACTGCTCTTCCAGAAATCGGTGGGCGAAACGGCCACAGTGTTGGAAACCAAGTGAATAAATTGCTGGCTGCGGTTGTAACCCAGTTTAATTGAGCTGTTTTCGGCGAGGCTGAATTTTAAGGAAAAGCGCGGTTCTAAAGCAGTATACGTTTTAATTATTTGGCCTTTGTTGTAGTATAAGGTGTCGGTAATGGTGCGTTCGCGTTTGGGTACCTCGGGCTGATATTGGTACACTTCGCCGGTACCGTAGTTGGCAAAAACAGCGTAGCGCAAACCCAGCATTAAAGTTAAGCGCGGCGATACTTCGTATTCTTCGTTAAAATATAAAGCGTTTTCGGTGGCGTTTTCGCGTTGCAAATGCAGCGGTATTACCTGCGAAAATTCAGAATTGGGGTTTAGCTTACCGGGGTTTATTTTATAATCGATACCGGTGGCGCCAAAATTAACCTGGTGTTTGCCGGTGGCGTAAGAAAAATCGGCTTTAATATTTTTAAATACAATACCATTGTTGTAAGCCGAGGCATTATTTATCTCCTGGTTTAATACATTAAAATCGTAAAGGCTATAAACGCCCGTAACATCTAAAACCAGTTTACTGGTAAAAGTATGGGTGTATTTAAGGCTGGCGGTAGTGCTTTGCCAGTTATAAAGCGTATCGCTGGAAAACCCAAAACTATCGCGGCTGCGGTAAGCCGAGAGCGTAAGTTTATTTCTGTCGTTAAAGCGGTGGCTTATTTTGGCGGATAAATCGTAGAAAGAAGCCTGACTGTTGCGCAAGGTTACATCGGGCATTTTGCGCAGCAACCAGTTAGAGTAAGAACTGCGGCCCGCCACAATAAAAGAAGTTTTATCTTTTACAATGGGGCCTTCTATGGCCAGCCGCCCCGAAATTAATCCAATACCACCGTTAACCGCAAACTTCTGAAAATCGCCTTCTTTTTGCTTCACATCCAGCACCGACGAAATGCGGCCGCCAAACTGTGCCGGAATACCACCCCTATACAAAGTTAGGTCTCTGATGGCATTAGGGTTGAAAATAGAAAAAAAGCCAAATAAATGCGAGGTATTAAAGATGGGGGCATCGTCTAACAAAACCAGGTTTTGGTCTACGCTGCCACCGCGCACGTTAAAACCGGTAGCGGCCTCCCCAACAGAGCCGATGCCGGGCAGCAATTTAAGGCCTTTAATAATATCTACCTCGCCCATAAAAGCGGGTATTTTTTTAATGGTAATAATATTTAAGTTGGTGATGCCGGCTTGTACGCTGGCTACGTTGTGGTTAGCGGCCCGCCCGCCTTTAATTTCTACTTCGGATAACTGCGCCGATGCTTTTTGTAACTGAAAATGTAAGGTTAAGTCCTCGGTTTGGGTAAGTTCGCGGGTTTCTTTTTGGTAGCCTACGTAGGTAAGGGTAAGTTTAATTTTACCGGCGGGTACCGTTAAGGTAAAAGTGCCATTGCGACTGGTTATGGTACCGGCTTTACTGGGTTCGGCGTAAACCGAGGCGCCAATAATGGGTTCGCCGGTTTTGGCATCTTTAACCGTGCCGCTAATATTTATTTTATTCTGCTGCGCCGGCGTAGTTACGGCAATATTAGTCAGTAGCGGGTTATTTTCTTCATTAATTAAAAGTAAAGTGCTTTGGGGTTTAAGTTTTAGCTTATTTACAGGCAGCGTGGGGGCCACCTCTTTGGCCAACCCGAAACAAATTTTCTGAAAAAATATAAATGTAAAAACAGCCTTTAGTAACTTATGCTTCATTAAGGATTGTTTTTAATAAGCCGGTAAGCAGTTAGTATATTTAGCGGTTGTAAATAAAAAGGCAGGCTGTTTTAGCCTGCTTTTTTATTTAAAAGATAATAGGTGGTTAATCGCCGAAGCCGTTGCTTCTGTGGCCAGCGGCATGGTAAATGGTGCCATAAGGCTCTTCATCATCATCGAAAGAAACCCGGAAGTAAATACTATCGGCTTGCATGCCATTTACCTTGGTGCCGTTCTTAATTACTTTGCCATCGGTAATGGTTACTTTAGATTCATAATGTTCGTTGTCCAGCTCGTTACCCGAAAAAGTTAAATCGGTCATGTTTAAGCTGGTTTTAACTTTATAATCCCAAAAAGAGCCATGGTCATCAATCCAGATTTCGGTTGGTACGTTGGCCGAAGTATTATAAGCAATAATTTGGGTGTGGTTGGCAACTTCTTCCAATTCTCCCTCATCGTTTTCAACGTAATAATTTACAGTCCAGTCACCCGAAACAGGGTACGTTGCCATGTAATCAATTTCGGGGTCGTCTTTTTCGCAAGAGGTTAAAAAAACGAAGGAAAGTAAAAGCGGCAGTATGGGGATTATTTTGAATTTCATAAGATATTATTTTCTATTATATTATATCTGTCTCAACCATTATAATTATTAGTGTATTAAGATTTAACCCACAGTTTTACCTGATCTACTAATGGTGGCGAGAAGGTAGGGCGGGTCATTCTTAAGTCTAAATCGCCGTTGGCCAGCCGCTTACCGTAGCCATAAATTGTTACCTGACTTTCCTGCATAGGAATATTTAAATTTATTCCATCAGAAGTAAGAATATAGCCATCGAGAACAACTGTACTGCCTCCTCCCCAAAAGTTGGTAGCGTAAAATACACCGTTAGCAACTTTGGTTACTACTGAGGCCGGCGACGTACCGCTAGTATAGTTACCAGATAAGTCTACAGTTGGGTTAGGTTGCTTATCCAATACAATTACCGTACGGGTGGTAGTGCCGGCAAATCCATCTTCATTGGTAGCAGAATAGGTAAAGGTGTAAATACCTGGTTTTGCAGCATCAAAGCTACTGCCATATTGTACAGCTGGCGGATTTGTTTGACCTGGGGTAATATAATAGGCTGCACTAACCGTGGTTGTAACCGGCAGGTCGTTACCACCAGCTTCCGCTTTTACACCAGGATCGGTAAAGCCTGCGCCCACCCAGGTTACTACTAAGTCTTCACCCGTCATACTAAAGTTAGGGTAAGAAGTTACCCTGGAAATATTTGCCGTTTCATCATCTTTCTCGCAACTAAACAAGAAGACAGATGCCAGCAGTATAAAAGCAGCGGCCAAAATATTATTTTTAAGAATCATGCTCTCTTAAGTTAGAAGTTAATAATTAGTCTTTCACATCCCACCAAACCGGAACGTCAATCTCTTTTAAGCCCGGATAATTCTGATTGCGGGTTGCTTCTGTGTTTGGATAAATGATACGTTTGGGAAGTTCGCCGGCTTCCAGGTTAGATGCCGCGGACGCCTGAATAAAATTTGGATAGCCGGTGCGGCGGTATTCCGTCCAGGCTTCGAACCCTTGCGTACCGTTGAAAGACAACCATTTTTGCGTAATTATTTGGTTCACCTGGGCTTCTACGGCTCCGCCGGCATAGGCAACTCCTGGTTTTTGCAACAGGGCGGTAGCATCGGCGGCACTTTCGCCTAAATAATCAAAAGAAGCGCGTATGCCCTGCTCGTAAAGCGATGCCGCGGTAGCACCACTTCCCCAACCTCTGGCAACCGCTTCGGCTTGTAAAAAATAGCTTTCGGCAGCGCTAATAAGTGGTACCGCAGAATTAGCACTGGCTACAGCCGGGCCGGGCTTAGAATAATTGGTGGCCTGTAAACCTTGCCGGGCCGGCGTACATTCTACTCCCTGATCTATGCCGGCAAATTTACCTTGGTTGGTACCGGCTTGGGCAGGCGCATAAAATTTGTCGATGCGGGCATCGTTGGTAGATTGTAAAAGTTCGAGCGCCGTGTTACTGGCCACCACATCTACGCCGCCTCTAAAAGTTACCTGCGTTTGAAAAAAGGGATTGCGGTTTTGGGTTTGGTCCACAAATGCCACAGCAGCGGTTTCGCCCATTTCCAGAAATTGCGCATTAGCAGCATACATGGCTTTTATACCGGCTTCGGCTACCTGCGGCTTTACATAAGCCTGGCGTAAATAAAGTTTAAGTTTTAAGGTATTCGCGAACTTACGCCAAAGGCCCATATCGCCTCCAAAAATAATATCATCTTTACCAGCAACCGTTGCATCATCATCAATTTTAGCAATAGCGGCATCCAGCATGGTAATAAGGCCGGTATAAATTTCTTCCTGGCTTTGGTACTCCGGGGTCAGGTTAGTTAAGCTTTGCAAAGCCGATGTAAAGGGTACATCGCCCCAGGCATCGGTAATAACCTGTAGGGTATACACCTGCATTATTTCGCCGATGGCGGCATAATTAGGATTATTATTTTCATTACCCTGGTCCGCTACATATTTAAAATCGTTCAGTGCCCCGGCGTATAGTTCGCCCCAAACCCGGTCGTCGTAGTCGCTGGAGGTCATCTGGTACAGTTCCAAATCGCAATATTGGTTGGCGGCGCCGGCCTGGGTCCAGTGCTGCGCAAAATAATTCCCTAAAAACTGAAACTGGTTGCCTAGAACATAACCCAACTCTCCAAAACCGGCCGGCAAGGTTAAAGCCGGGGTAGAAGTTGATGGGTTATTGGGGTCCTGGTTAATATCCAGGAAATTTTCGCACGAAGTAAAGCTCAGCGAAGTGGCAAATACAGTTGCGATTACGTATTTTTTATATATTCTCATTTTGCCTGTACAAATTTTAAAATGTTAATCTTATGTTGGCACCCCAGGTGCGGGTAGAAGGAGCGCCGCTATAATCGAAACCTTGCACGTTGCCGTTACCAAAGCTGTTCATTTCCGGATCGATGTAAGTGTTTTCATCCGGTGTCCATAAGAATAAATTCCGGCCCGATAAACCAAGCTCAATATTGCCAAAGAATGTTTTTTGCGTTATGGCGGTTGGCAATCTGTAAGAAAAGCTTACTTCTCTTAACTTGGTAAAAGAAGCATCAATAATATTGGTGGCTTCTGGTAAATTACCCCAGTAATCGTACAGGTTATCGTTTGTAAGAGGTGTTGTATTCTCAATATATTCGTTGGTATTACCCACCTGTACTACGGAGTTCGGAATAATAAAAGGCTGCCGGTCGTTGGTTAGTGTTTCCGGAGCCGTGCCGGCGAAGCGCTGCGTAGCCCGGGTTCTGGAATACATTTTTCCGCCCTGGCGGGTATCTACTACTACCGAAAGGCGGGCACCTTTATAGCGGAACGTATTTACGACGCCGCCTTGCCAATCGGGGGTAACCGTTGGTATTAAAGATTGCTCGGCTGCCACCCGGGGCCGACCAGTAGCGGGGTTTACCACAATTCTGCCTTGCGGATCACGCATCACATCATCGGCCTGAAAAACACCGTAAGGTTCTCCTTCTTTAATAATTAAGGCCGCTGAACTTAAACCGCCTAAGTCAATGGGCGAGTGATTGTAAGTTTTGGTAACCAGGTTGTTGTTCTTCGTAAAGTTTACACTAATATCCCAGGCAAACCCATTTTCTACCTGCACCGGAGTACCGCCAACTACCAGCTCTATGCCTTTGTTGGTCATGTCGCCGGCATTTAATACACTCGACCCAAAACCAGTAGAATAGGCTATTGGTACGCTCACGATCAAGTCCTGTGAACGCTGGTCGTAATAACTGGCATCAATGGTAAAACGCTGATCAAAGAACCGTAAATCGGCACCAATCTCGAAAGAAGTTGTTTTTTCCGGCCTAAGATTGGGATTGCCCACAACATTGCTTACCTCAAAACCTGGTATTCCGCCAAACGGAAAATTTAAATCTGTGCCCTGAAAACCATCCGAAATATTGCCCGATACAAATACCGATCTGGTTTGGTAAGGCAGCTCGCCGCCATTACCCACACGGGCAAAGTTGGCCCGCAATTTGGCAACGTTTATAGGCGTAGTGCTCGCAAAATCAAAAGCTGTAGCGGCATCAAAGGCTAAGCTAACCGCCGGATAAAAAAAGCTGTTGTTATTAATAGGCAGGGTAGAAGCCCAGTCGTTGCGGCCGGTAAGTTCCAGCCAGGCATAGTCTCTGAAACCAAATTTGGCGGTACCGTAAACACCCAGCAATCTTATTTTATCGCGGTAGCTGTAAGCCAAAGGGGTACCTACAATATTGCTGAGCGAGCGAAACTGGTTGTTGGCCAAAGCATCGGCCTGGGCAAATAAGCGCTCATTCGAAACCTGTCTTACGTTAGACCCAACCAATATATCCATCGTTAAGTCGGTGGTAAGGTTACGGAAGTACGAAAGCATCAGGTCCGAATTAATTTCTCGGTTATAAATTTGGGTTTCGGAGTACATGCCGTTATCGTTGGTAGAGGCATTAGGCCCTTCCACATCCCGGATTGCCCAGAATTGCTGGCGGCGATCGGTATAAAAATCGGTCCCAATCCGGTAAGTCAGGTTTAGGTTATCGTTAAATTTATACCCCAACGTAACGTTGCCAAACAAGCGATCTACATTGTTGGTGTAAGTCCGGTTGGCAATTACCCAATAAGGATTAACGGTGTAAGGCGAGTAAAAATTAGTTTCATCGTTAAAAGGGTTGGTTAAGTCTTTCAATTCCAAAATAGGAATATCGCGGGGCGTTTGAATAATTTGGTCGTATACCGAATTGCCTTGGCCGGTTAAAGCAAAATCGCCGCCGGATTTTACGTAAGTTAAAGAAGCCGTAGAACTAAAATTATTGGCCAGTTTAGTAGAGCCTTTAAATGCCAGCGAGTTGCGGTGGTATTCGGTACCAGGAGTAATGCCTTTTTGCCTGGTGTTGGAGTATGAAGTATAATAATTTCCTTTTTCGGCCCCACCAGATAAAGATAAGGTATTGGTAAAGTTAGAGCCATAATCAAAGAATTCTTTTACGTTATCGGGCAAGGCGGCATAAGGCTTAATGCGTTGCTGGTTATTTACCACATGGCCCCACGGCCGTAATACGCCGTCGAATTTTGGGCCCCAACTCGTATTTTCGAGCAAATCTGGCACCCCAAAGAAACCCTGTCCGTAGCTGTTCTGGAAAGTTGGGTAGCGAAGAACATCTTCTACGGTATAAGAAGATACTACCGTAATTTCGGCTTTTTTATTGGCGTTTTTACCAGATTTAGTGGTAATCATAATGGCGCCGTTGGCTGCCCGGGCGCCATACAAAGCGGCTGCCGCCGGACCTTTTAAAATATTCACCGACTCTATATCATCCGGATTAATGTCGTTGGCACGGTTTCCCACATCAACGCCGTTGTTCAGGTTATCGGGCAAACCTGTTGCATCATTGGCTCCAATAGCGCCGTTATCAATTGGTATGCCATCTACCACAAACAAGGCTTGGTTAGAACCGGTAAAAGATTTATTACCCCTTATTACTACCCGGGTTGAGGAGCCCGGAGCACCTCCCTGGCTTTGAATATTTACGCCGGCCACTTTGCCTTGCAACGAATTTAATACGCTACGCTCCCGGCCTTGTGTAAGCGCCTCTGAACCTACCTCTTGTGTGGCATACCCCAGTGTTCTTTTTTCCTGCTCGCGGCCCAGGGCCGTTACTACCACTTCGCCTAATTGCTTGGCATCGGTGGCTAAAGCTACATTTAAAGTGGTGGCGTTGCCAATGGTACGCTCGGTGGTAGTATAACCTACAAAACTGAATATCAGGGTTGTACCATTTTCGGGTATGTTAATTGTATAATTGCCGGTAGCATCGGTAGCCGTACCAACCTGGGTGCCTTTCACCAATACCGTAACTCCCGGAAGCCCATCGCCATTCGTAGCATCCGTAACCCTACCGGTAATTGTTCTGTTTTGTGCCATAGCTTCCTGTAAAAGCGCCGACAACAAGAAAAGACTCAGTAATAGAATTTTTCTCATTTTGTTAAATTTAAGTTGAGATTGGAATTTAATCAGTAAACCAGAATTTGAAATAATTGCATCAGTAGTATATATATTAAAAATAATATTTTTTATATAATTAAATAAATAAATATGTGTCAATTGTCGAATAACAGGAATCAAGTGTTAAATAAAGGCAATCAGTTGTAAACCAATTATTATGCTTGTAGACCTATATTTGGCTTGAATTAATTACTTTATTTTTTGTACTATTTTTTAAAAATAAAGTTTCTTGATAGGGGTGTAAACCGGCACGATTATTTTTGTTTTGGAGCATGTGTTGTTCATAGACCGGCAACAAAACAGAATATTTTATAACTGCCAAGCGCCGATTAAAAGCACGTTTTTTTCATAATGGTAAATGTATTGGCAAGTAAAATATTGATTACCAATACTATTTGTGAATGGGTTCGGGTGCTGGCCTGTTGTTAGCCGATGTAGCGCAATATTTGCTTATATACTGTTTATAAGTCTATGGTAATCACCCTTGTTATTCAGGAAGAATTTATGTAGAAGTTAGCCAAAGATAATTCTTCTGAGTAACACTGGTGGGTTGCTTAAACTGCTATTATTTACTTTTGTGAAACACTAATAATTAAGGATGTTTTAATACCAAGTCACTTAAAGATGATGCCATAAAAGGTCAAGAAAATCAGAATGACAGCGTTAAGTGGAATTTATTTGATCTTTTCTATGGAATAGCCTTCATACTATTAGGTATAATTAGTATAAATGGTAAAAAGATTAAGCGTGGTGGTCTGGTAAGTTTATGGGAGTTGTGATAACGGCTGTTGTGGGTTAATATATTTGTGGCAGCCGTATAACTATAAGTTTTATACAATTTTAGTAAATAAAAAAGCCTGCTTATGCAGGCTTTTTTATTTACTAAAATTTATGAATATTAATATTCATCTTCTGCCCACGCTGTTCTGCGGTGGCCGGTAATAATGTAAGTACTATTGTCGAAAGTAGAGGTGTAGCGCACATAAATGCTATCGGCGGTAGCGCCGCTTGGCTGTTTAGATGCACCTAACATTACTTTACCTTCCTGAACAGTGAAAGTTTTACCCGCTTTACCGGCAGCCGTGTTAGGAATATCTGTACCCGATATGGTTAAGGCATTTACATCAACGGTAGCTTTACCCAAAATGGCTACTGCCTGCGTTGTACCCAACCGAAGCCAAGCCTGGTTATTTACATTGTCGGAAGTATTATAGGTACGGAAAGCGAACAAGGTGCCAAGTGCGTTGGTAGCTGTAGCGCCAACGGCCGGACCCAAGGTGGTTCCGCCGTTGGTAGTTGTGTAAACATGCGTTAACCATTCGCCGGCAATTGGATAAACCGCCGAAGTTTCAACTTCCTGGTCCGGCAACGTTTCGCAGCTCATAGCGGTTAGTGCCATAAGCCCAAGAAAGGCAATTTTTATATTTTTTAAATTCATTTTTAAGTCTGTTTATTTAAAATCAAGAATTACTTATGCCACCACATTTTATTATTTAATGCCTCAGGAGCTGGGGTATTGGCGTTATAGTCTCTTGAGATTTTTGGGTAAGGCAATCTTCTTGGAATTTGACCGGCTGGCAAAATACTGTTTGGTGAAACGGTATATTGGCCAGGTACATAACTAGGATCGGTGGTAGCTACAGCGCTAATTTTAGGGTATCCGGTTCTGTTTTGGTCGAAGAACGAATCCCAGGCTTGCGAGCGGGTAGCGGCAACCCATTTCTGGGTAATAATTTGCTCCAACATCTGCTCGGCGGTACCAGCGGTATTAAAGGCGTATTTGCCTCCGGCAGCTAAGAATGTGGCTGCGTTTTGTCCCCAACGGCTAAATGCTTTGGTAACAGCATCATCATAACTGGTTTTAGCTGCAGCTGCATCCGGAGCAGCTTTTCTAACAAAAAACTCTGCTTTTAAGAAAGATACTTCAGCCGCCGACATAAAATACACCGCATCGGTAGCCGCTAAGCGAGCGCCAGATGTATTAACATTAGGTATAGTAGGGCTTACTAAATAATTGCCTTGCTCCAGACCCGAAAATCTTGGAAGCGTAGGGTTGCCTACATGTGCATCGGTTGGCAGGAAAAATGCCTCTACGCGTGGGTCGTTGTTGGCTTGCAAATATTTAAGCAAGGTATTACTAGCCCGCAGGTTAATGCTGGTATTCAGTTTACGGTTGTTTTGCTCATACAATGGGTTAGATTTGTTTTCCGCATCTGTAAATACATTAACTGAAGCGTCTACCGTTAACAAGTCATTTTCGGTAATCAGGGCTTCAATAGCGGCCTGGTTGGCAGCAAAATCGCGCATTAATATTTTTAATTTCAGCGATTTAGCAAATTTTACCCAATTATCGGTATTGCCCTGAAACACGTAGTCGGCGGTACCCATCGAAGGTAAGGTTTTTGCCTCAGCCTGCTTCGCAATAGCGTCATCCAGCATCTTAATAATAATGGCATTAGACTCTTTGTTTTCCACAAAAACCGGATTCTCATTCGTTTCCAGGCTTAAGCCTTCACTAATAGGAATAGCGCCATACATATCGTTCAGTACATGGTAATCGAAAGCGGCCATTACTCTTGCGGCAATATAATACTGCCAGCTATTAGAGGTGGTGGCTTTTTGCTGAATTACCTGCAGGTCTTTTAACCCACCAGCCCACATATTAGTCCAGATACCGTTATAATCGGCAGCGGTTACATTGTACTGCTCAATGGTGCGGTACTGGCTGGAGTTGTTATTTTGGGTATAATGCTGCGACCACAAGCTACCAAAAAGCTGTAAATCGCCCCCAATTTTGGCTGCCGACCACATAATGCCCGAAGGTAAAAGTAAGTTAGGCTCCGCATTAGGTAAATTATTCGGACTATCGTTAATATCCAGAAGGTCTTTCTCACAGGCTGTAAAAGAAAACAGCACCAATAAGACAGAAGCTAAAAATTTATATCTTTTCATTTTAATATTTTATACTTTAAAAGGTAACTCTTAAGCTAACACCGTAGTTCCGCATGGTTGGGAAAGCAGCAAACTCACCTAACTCAGAAGAAATATCGTTGCCGTAGTTAGTAGCTTCCGGGTCTACGAAGTTGTTAGATTTAGGCGTAAATAATAAAAGGTTACGACCAATCAGGCTGATAGAAGCACCAGACATTTTAGCTTTAGACACCAGGCTAACCGGTAAATTGTAAGATAATACTACTTCGCGCAGTTTTACGTAGTCTCTGTCTAAAATAAAGTTGTGGAAACGAGCCGGAGAAGCGTTGCTCCAGTAGTTATAAACGCTGGTATATGGTACCGGAATATCATTCTCTACGTAAGTAACTTCGCCGCCCGGAGTAGTTGGCAGAATTTCTTTTACGGAGTTTGGCACCACAAACGGCTGACGGTAGTTGTAAGTAGTTTCGGTAGAGTTACCTACGAAATTGTTTAGCTGTTTGGTGTAAGAATAAAACTGACCACCTTTCCGCCAATCAACAACGGCATTTAAAGAAATACCTTTGTAAGTAAAACCATTCGAGAAGCCCAGGATAAAATCAGGGTTAGAAGTACCTACGGTTTCTTTTAAAGTAGCATCGGTAGCTTCTACACCGTTTGATTGTACAATAACTTTACCAGCCATTGGGCCAGACTGTACAGTTCTGAAAGCCGGAACTTTAAAAGTACCTAATGGCTGACCTACTTCGGCTACATAATCAACGGAGTAAACGCTGGTAATTAAGAATTCTTTTGCATCGCCGTAAAGCGACAGCACCTCACTTTTGTTTTTGGTAAAGTTGGTGGCAAATTCCCACTGGAAGTTATCGGTTTTTACTGGTATTAACGACAAACGTGCTTCAACACCACGGTTGGCAATATTGCCAATATTTCGGGTTTGGGTGGTAAAACCAGTTTCAGGCGCTACAGTAGCGCTTACAATCTGATCTTTGGTTTGTCTGTCGTAGTACGATACATCTAAACCTACGCGGCTTTCGAACCACCGGGTATCTAAACCAAGTTCCCACTCCCGGGTAATTTCCGGACGTAAAGTTTGGTTACCCTGGTTGTTGCTCTGCGTTTGGCCGGCAACACCACCTACTGGTAAATAAATATTACCGAAACCTAAGCTAATTTGAGTAGCCGGGTAAGTGCTGTTTACTAAATATGGAGCAGCATCGTTACCGGTTTTACCCCAGGCACCCCGCACTTTCAGGAAGCTTAATCTATCTGATTGGAAATTTGGTAACAATTCAGATAATACCAAAGAGGTGTTAGCACCCCAGTAGAAGTAGCTGTTGTTGCCTTTTGGCAAAGTAGAAGACCAGTCGTTGCGTAAAGAAAGGTTTACAAACCAGTAATCTCTAAATCCAAAATCAATATTACCAAAAGCTGCTAATAAAGCCCGCTCATTTTTAAAAGATTCGGTTACCGGTGTACCACTGGTATTTTGTAAGCTATACCATTCTGGTACGTTTAAGCCGGTTACATAAGAAGTAAGCGTGTTATAGCTTCTGGAGTTGTAGTTACCGCCCACAATACCGCCTAAAGTTATATCTTCGTTAAGGGTATAATTGCCTTGCAACAAAGCGCTCATATCTAATTGCTGGTCGCGGCGGGTAGTTTCGCCGTAGCGGCCCGGTACATCGGTCTGGCCTCCTAATTTACCATAGCTACCCGGTGTATAGGTAATACGGGCACCCTGATCGTAGAATCTGGCGTTGTTAAAGTCACCACCGGCCCGTACAATGGCTTTGGTGCCTTTAAACACTTCGTAACCTAATTCGAGTTTACCAAATACCCGGTCTTCCTGCATGGTAGTTTTGTTATTGTTAATAACAAAGTATGGGTTCTCGGCATAAACGGTAAAGTAGTTATCTGGTGTATTGTAAGGATTGTTTAAATCTTTTAACTGGCTGATAGGAACATCAACCGGGATTTGCTGAATTTCCTGGAATACAGTGGCGCCACCATCGCTGGTACCCTGACCGGTAAAAATAGCGCTTACATCTCTTCTGGTGTAGGCAATATTATAATCAGAAGTAAACTTACCATAGTTTGAGTTACCCCGGAAAGAGAAGTTATTACGGGTATATTTGTCAACATCGGTAGGAACTGCGCCGTTTTGGTTAGTATTAGCGTAAGAGAAAGCAAAAGCATTGTTCTGGCCACCACCCGAAACAGTTACGGAATTCTGTACTTCGGAACCCGTTTCAAAGAAATTTCTGGTATTATCCTTAGCATAAGCAAATGGTTTTCTGCGGGCTTCGCCATCAACTTCGGCACCCCAGGTACGCACAACACCATCTAATCTAGGTCCCCAAGAACCATTTTCGTGCGGGTCGTACAACGGCCAGCCTTGTCCGAAAACATTTTGGGTTTGCACGGTGCGCAGCACATTACTGGCGGTATAAGCACCAGAGTAAGATACGCGTACCCGGTCGTTGAGCTTACCTCTTTTAGTAGTAATCATTATTACCCCGTGGGCAGCCCGCGAACCGTAAAGCGCAGTAGCAGAGGCACCTTTTAAAACAGTAACCGATTCTACATCTTCCGGGTTAATGTCGTTGGCCTGGTTACCAAAGTCTACCGCTCTGGTAGATTGGTTTACGTTGCTACCGGTGTTGGCATTGTTGTAGTTGATGTTGTTAATAGGCACACCATCTACCACGTAAAGCGGGTTGTTGCCACCGGTAAAAGAAGAAACCCCTCTAATGATAACCTTAGTAGAAGCACCTGGCGAACCGGAACTGGAGATTGCTACCCCAGGCACTTTGCCCTGAATACCGCTCATTACGTTATTTGGCCGGGCCTGCGTTACATCTTCCGATTTAATGGTACTGGCGGCATAACCTAAAGTTTTTTCTTCCCGGGCAATACCCAAAGCCGTTACCACTACTTCATTTAATTGTCTGGCATCGGTACCTAAGTTAATATTAATGGTAGTAGCATTACCAATTATTCTTTCGGTTGTGGTATAACCCACAAAGCTAAATACCAAGGTAGTGCCGCCTTCGGGTACATTAATAGAATAATTACCCGATACATCCGTGGCAGTTCCGGCTTGTGTGCCTTTTACCAGTACCGTAACCCCTGGTAACCCTTCGTTATTAGTGGCATCGGTAACCCGGCCAGTAATCGTCCTTGCCTGTGCCGCCGCTTCCCAAGAAAGCATGGTTAACAGAAAAAGACTTAGTAATAGAATTTTTTTCATGTTTGTTTGTTTTAATTTTTTAATAATTAGGATAAAATTAATAAATGGTTTGTTGTTGTGTTAGGGTGGATTTGATCTGAACATAAATTTAACTTTAAAATAATAGGGTTTTTTTAAACGAATATTCAACATTAAAATTGTTGAACTGCATAAACTACTTTAAGTAATTTATGGTACAACACTAATAAGGTTTATAAAAAAATGGAATACAATATCTATAACTATAAACAGGTTTGATGAATTTACTTATGCAGTTTGTGGTGTGGTTAGAAATCATGGATTAAAACCTTATCCAAAATTCTAATGGAGAGGCTATGAATATTAATTGTACAGGCCGGATCAACCTTCGAAAAGTTATGTAAAAGTTACCCCATAGTTTACAAGTTATCTTTTTAAATTTAGTACTACATGCATACTTTTCTACCCCAATTATACGGATTTTTTTTTTAAAAGTATAGGAGTTTAACTTAATATTTAAAAATTTATATATACTTCAATTATAGGTTACAAAATCTGAAACAAAAAGGCTGTTTTGATGACTGGTTTTAAGATAGTTGCGCTATATTTTAAATATATAATTTTAAGATAATTTACCTGCTTTAACAAATTTTTTTAACTAATTTTTGGCTCCCGGGCATGGCAGTTGAGCGTGCAGGTAATTAGTGAACCTGAGATTGATAAAATAAGAATAATTAAAAAATGAGGTTAGTTTATCCCGGGTGCATGCTGGCTTAATAATAGGTTAATAGGAACGAGTCTTTTGGGATAAAAGGGATATTTTTAACTAACCAGAATCAGTTATTAGCATCGACGCATTAATTCGTAATACCACTTACCAGAACGTTATATCTGCCAGTTAAACCGAAAAATAAAAGCCAATATTTTAAATCAACTTTGTGTGGTTAAACTGCTGCAAGGCGTTAAAAATGTGAGGGTTGAATTTGTTATTTTAAGGTGTTAGAAAGGCAGTAGATTTAAACAAAGAGGTAAAACCAGTAATCTTCTGCATGATAATATCAACAACTTTAAAATATTCCGGAAAAGCTACTTTATAGAATAGGCAAATATTAAATAGCATGAATAACCTGCCATAGATGAAAGATACTTTTGCCTTCTGCTCAACTCGGTTATTCTGAAAGAATCTTCTAATTAGATAACTCAGAAGATTCTTCCAGAATGACCCAGATAAGTGAGATTAGCTATTCTTTTCTGCTATGCAAACTAGTTTTTACTATTTGGTATAAGATATCATAAACAAGTTTAACTGGTTTACAGGTTGCGTAATATTTTAATTAAAGCGTAACATTTATCTGAATTATTGGATTAGCAAATTATTTTACTTTCAGCTTTGCATTAAAAATGCTTTAATATAATCATCAATATCGCCATCCAACACATTTTGCACATCGGAGCGTTCGAGGCCGGTGCGTAAATCTTTTACCAGCTTGTACGGGTGCAGTACGTAATTCCGGATTTGAGAGCCAAAGTCGATGCGTTTTTTGGTACTCTCCAGCTTATCGCGCTCTTCGTTACGTTTATCAATTTCTATCTGGTACAAACGGGACCGAAGCATGTTAATCGCGTGCTCTTTATTCATGAGCTGTGAGCGCTCTATCTGGCATTCAATTACAATACCCGATGGCTTGTGCTTCAGGCGTACCGCTGTTTCCACTTTATTTACGTTCTGGCCACCGGCTCCGCCCGAGCGGAAAGTATCCCATTCAATGTCGGCTAAATTTATTTCAATATTAATGGTTTCGTCTACGAGCGGGTAAGCAAACACCGAGGAAAAGGAGGTGTGCCGCCGGCCGCCAGAGTCGAAGGGTGAAATGCGAACGAGCCGGTGTACGCCAATCTCGGATTTCAGATAACCGTAAGCAAAGTCGCCGTTAATTTCTAAAGTCGCCGATTTTATACCCGCCCCATCGCCGGCCTGGTAGTTTAGCTGCCGTACAGTATATTTTTGTTTTTCGGCCCACATAATATACATGCGCATGAGCATTTCGGCCCAGTCCTGGCTTTCGGTTCCGCCCGCACCGGGGTTTATTTCCAGTACGGCACTGAGCTGGTCTTCTTCGTTGCTGAGCATCCGTTTAAATTCCAGTTGCTCAATGGCGGTTTCGGCTTTGGCAAATTCCTGCTGAATATCTTCTTCCGAAACATCGCCTTCTTTATGAAAATCAAAGAGCACCTCAAACTCCGAAACAGCATTTTCTACTTCTTCGTACTGGTTCGTCCAGACTTTAGTAGCTTTTATTTCTTTTAACAAGGCCTCGGCCTTTTTAGGGTCGTCCCAGAAGCCCGGTGCAGTAGTGGTTTTTTCTTTTTCGTCTACTTCTTCTTTTTTGGCATCGTAGTCAAAGATACCTCCTCAAAGCCTCGGTGCGGCTTTTTAATTCTTTTACTTGGTCTTGGGTCATTTTATAGTTATTAGTATTTAGTTGTTAGTGATTAGTTTTTAGCAGTTAGCTATTAGCTGTAAGTGCTTTTACTGTTAACGAGCCGCTGCAAGGCACGTTTTAATGTGCTTTAATTGGAGTTAGCAGTAGGACTTACTTTTTTTCAAGATAATAACTTCTATTTCTAAAATATTGGTCACCCCACAATAAGAACTTTTTTCTCTTACTATGGCCAGACTCCTTAGAAACTATTTTGTTTACACTATCCAGAATATACAGTTTATTGTTTTTAAACTTAAGTTTTTCAGGTCTAGAACTTTCCGCTGGATTTCTCTTCAGTCCTAAATAAACTGTCTTATTTTGTCCGGATGAATCTTGATAGGTATAATAATTTTGGGAGGAATCATCCTTAATTTTATCGTATTTTAAAGTTAGCAATTTCTTGTTAACATTAAATTTGCCAGTTGCTTGGTCAAAAAACAAGTCTCCCGCAAATTGATAGCAGAAAGTAGAATCAGGTTTTAATGTTAGGCTTGTTATAAAGAAACCTGATATGGCAAATCTGCTTATATATCTTCCTTCAACGTTTCTAGGTGCTGAACAACCAGCCATGACTAAAAGGAAAGCTATACAAGACAATATTCGCATTCTTATCTTTAACTGTTAATTGTTTACTGATAACTGTTTCTTGTAAAAAGCAAAAGTTGTAAGCAGTAAGCCCGGCAGCCAAAGCCATTCCGGACTTATTACTTACAACTTATTACTTAAAACTTACTTCAGGCTTTTACTACCCAGCCGTGTACATCCGCTTTTTTTCCGAGCCGAATGTCGTTTAATTCCTGGGCTAGCGCCGGCGAATATTTACGGTTAACAACTGCTGGCAATTGATAATCGGTGCCCCGGTAACCAATGGTTTCGATGTGCGAAATAACAGCAGCCGTGCCGCAGCCAAAAGCTTCCTGTAAGGTACCGTTCTGAGCAGCTTCCATAACTTCGGCCACCGAAACTTTGCGTTCTTCTACCGGTAACCCCCGGTCTTTGGCAATCTGAATAATCGTATCGCGGGTTACGCCGGCTAAAATAGATGTACTTAAAGCCGGGGTAATAAGCGTATCATTAATAATAAACATCAGGTTCATGGTACCCGATTCTTCGAAGTACTGGTGGGTTTTACCATCGGTCCAGAGTAACTGGTGGTAACCTTCTTCGGCCGCTTTTTTGGCCGGGTACAAAGAACCCGCGTAATTGCCGGCTGCTTTGGCAAAACCAAAACCACCTTCTACGGCCCGGGCAAAGGTTTCTTCTACCTTCACGCGCAACGGCGAAGAATAATAAGCATTTACGGGGCAAGTAATAATGGCAAACCGGTAAGTATCGGAAGGTTTTACGCCCAGAAATTCGCCGGTGGCAAACATAAATGGCCTAATATACAACGAACTACCGGCAGTAGTCGGAATCCAATCGGCATCTACGCGCAATAATTCTTTTAACCCTTCCATAAAAATTTCTTCTGGAAAAGCCGGCATACACAAGCGATCGGCCGATAGATTCATGCGGCGCAAGTTGGCTTCTGGCCGAAAAATGCTGATTTCACCGTCTTCGTTTTTATAAGCTTTCAGGCCTTCGAAAATAGCTTGGCCATAATGCAAAGCCGGGTTGGCTGGGCTTAGGCTAAAATTCTGGAAAGGCACAATCTCGGGTGTTTGCCATTCGCCGTTGGCATAATCGGCCACAAACATGTGGTCAGAAAAAGTTTGGCCAAATTCGAGGTTACTAAAATCTACCTGCGGCAACCGCGAGGTATTAGTTTTTTCTATATGGATGGTTTGGGTCGAGAGCATAACTATATTATTAATTATAAATTATGAATTACGGCTTTATAAGAAAGCAGTTTACGCGGCAAAACTAATATATTAATTTAAATTTTTATTACAGTCGTGGTTTCCAGTGAATTTCTTCGGCTCCGAGTTCGTAAGCCATTTTCCGGGCCAGCACAAATAAATAATCAGAAAGCCGGTTTAAATATTTAATTACCAGTTCGGCCACAAAAGATTCTTCTTGCAACGCAATTACTAAACGCTCGGCGCGGCGGCAAACCGTGCGCGCCACATGGCAAAAAGAAACCGATTGGTGTCCGCCGGGCAATACGAAAACTTTCAGCGGCGGGATTTCTTCATTCATCGCATCCATTTCGGTTTCCAGTAAGGTAATATCGGCATCGTGTAAATCCGGTATGCGCTTGGTTTCTTTATCCGGATCAGAAGCCAAAGTAGCGCCAATGGTAAATAACCGGTCCTGAATTTCGCGCAAAATATTAAGGCGCGCGGCGTTTACCGGCTGATCGCTAACCAAACCAATATAAGAATTTAGTTCATCTACAGTGCCGTAAGCGTCTATGCGCAAGTGCGATTTGCGAACCCGGGTACCGCCAATTAACGACGTAAGACCCTGATCGCCGGTTCTGGTGTATATTTTCATAATTGTGGGGCAGTGGCTTAAAAACAAAGCCGGCAAAAACAAGTACGGTTAAACGTGTTCGTGGTGGGTGGCTATCTCGGTATTTAGGTGGTCGGTTTCTACTAATCCATCGCGCAGTCGCACAATCCGGTGCGCGTATTTGGCAATATCTTCTTCGTGGGTAACCATAATAATGGTATTGCCTTTGGCGTACAGGTTTTCGAACAAATCCATAATCTCGTACGAGGTCTTGGTGTCGAGGTTACCCGTGGGCTCATCGGCCAGAATAATACTGGGGTCGTTTACCAGTGCCCGGGCAATGGCTACCCGTTGCCGCTGCCCACCCGATAATTCGTTGGGTTTGTGTTTGGCACGTTCGGCCAGGCCTACATTTTCGAGCACGTGCATGGCTTTTTCGTTCCGGGCCGTTTTGCCGTAGCCGGCGTAAATTAATGGCAGCGCTACGTTTTCGAGCGCGGAGGAACGGGGTAATAAATTAAACGTTTGGAAAACAAAACCAATTTCTTTGTTCCGGACTTCGGCCAGTTCATTATCGGTCATGTTGCTCACGTCTTTACCGTTCAGAATATATTTGCCGCCCGATGGGGTATCGAGGCAGCCAACAATATTCATGAGCGTAGATTTGCCGGAGCCGGACGGACCCATAAAAGCTACGTACTCGCCTTTCGCAATTTCTATCGAAACACTCCGCAGGGCGTGAATAGTCTCGCTGCCCATGCGATAAACCCGCGATAAATCTTGTGTCAGGATAAGTGATTTGCTCATAGCTAAAAGCCGTTACTTTGGCAAGATACATTTTTGAAGCCTAAATTAAAAGTTTAGAACTTAATCTTGCTTATACTTTACCGGCGGGGGTTATTATTGCGCGCCAATACCCAAAGAATTAAGTCGTTCTGTAACTTTTGCTTCGTAAGCTTGGCGGAATTCAACCATTTCGGCCGGTGAAATTAACTTGGCCAGTTCTTCCAAAGCAGTTTCGGCAAAACCGCCATAACCTACTTCTACGCTTTGCAAAATATAGGCTTTGTAAACAGCAGGCTCGTTGGGGTTATAAGTAATGCTGTTGAGTAAAATATCGTAAGCCTGGTTTTTGCGCGAGACCTTGTTGCTGAAAAAATCTGCGGCTGCTAGTACAGTAGGTACGTGGTAAGGCATGGCCGTAACGGCCTGGTTATAATATTTGCCGGCCTCCTGCATGTTGCCGGTGCCCTCTGCCAATGCGCCCTGGTAATATTTTTTCAGGTGCAAATCCGGCCCTTCAAAATACATGCGCGCAAGGGCTTTTTCCAGTTGCGGTAATTGGTTGTTTTCCAGCATTATTTCGGCTTGCAGTACGTTTGCTTCCGATAATAATTTGTTTTCTTTATCTAATTGCGGTAGTAAATTTCCAAGGGTTTGCATAGCCACCGGCCAGTTTTGGTAAGCTATGTGGTAAGCTGCTAGTTCTTTCAGAGCTAATTTTTTCAACTCCGGATTTTTAACGGTACTCGCAACCGACGCAAATTCTTCGCCGGAAAGGCTGTTGTTAAATTGGTTTAGTTGCAGAAACTGTACTTTGGTGGTATCGCTGTTGTTCGCTATTACTTGCGCGGGTGATGCCTGCAAAAGAAAAGCTAAACGATTAGCCAGGGCCGCAATAGTAGGGTTATCCGATTCGGCTAATTGGCTGGCGAGCAGTAAAGCATCAGTGGCCCGGTCGGGGAGGAAAGCCAGCGCGTAGAGGTTATGCAAAGCTGCATCGGGTAAGCCTTTGGCTTGCGCTTGCTCAAAATGATTGGCGGCCGCCTGGTATAATTTCTGGTCCAGTAAATGTAGTCCAATTAAATCCAGTAGGTAAGCCGAATAATTTTCTTCGGTACCGGCCATGTTTTCTAAGGTAGTGCGAGCGGCCAAAGTTTGGTTCAGGCGTTGCTGCACCAACGATTTCATCAGTTTTAAATCCAGGTGATATTGCTGGTTAGCTTCGCTGGCTAAGTAGAAGTTTATTTGATCCAACGCTTTTTTATTTGCCGGAATCCGGTTCTGGATAATACCGTGGTAGAAGCTGGTAAAATCTTCGGGCCTTAATATTTTGGCGGTAGGTATGGTTAAGTTTGCGGTTTCCAGTTTTTGTTTTGTAAAACTTTCCAGCAGCAACAAGTTACTTGTAAGGGGCAAATGTGGTTTAGCTTTTTGTTCTTTAGCCAGACCTGTGGCTTGTTTGCCTAAACCGCTGAGCAGGTAAAAGGCCAATTTATTACTCGTAATGGTGCTTTCCCAGTTACCTTGCTTTGCTGCCCGGTCAAAGAAATAATCCGCCGAATCGACCATAGAAGTAGAAGCATAAACCAAAGCCTGGTTGTTTAGGAGCGGCACACTGTTGGGGAATTTCCGCAGGCCTTCTTTTAAAGCAAACATCCTGTCGAAAAAGTGTTGCTGATCAGGGTATTTATTCGCCAGCCGCACGTATAATTTAGGGTTCGGATAAAGTTTTAAAGCTTCGTTTAGCTGGTTTATTTCGCTTTGTACATAATCTTTTTCGCGGTAAATAGCCGATTGCGCGTAAGCCGCTTTTACATTGTTGTGCTCATAAACGCTGCTTTCGGAATAAAATTTAAGCGCCAGAATATCACTATCCGTAGCTTTATAAAAATCGCCTAAGTAATTATAATAACCCGCAACGGCCCGGTCGTAAGTAGCATAATTAGTCCGGAATAAAAGGGCTACAAGCAAAATAGTACCCATGATATACACGGTATAAAACGGAATTACCGTTGGCTGAAATACTACCCGGTACACGCGCAACCGCTGGTTTATCAATCTCCCGAAATTAATGAGAATATAAACCAGAAAAATAAGACCATAGGCCAAATGGGTATAAACAATCAGGTCGGTGAAGGTGCGGGCCAGGGCATCGTTGGCGGTAGCAAAAGCATAACCAATGCTCAAAAAAGTAACAGCCGCCAGCACCAGGTACAAAATAGAAGTTCCGTTTTGGAAAGGCAACCAACCCGCGTACACGCTTTCCCGCCGCTGCGTACCCCAAAAACCAATTACAGCCGAGATTAGCAGAATTAAGAAACTGTTAAGTAGAATAATTTCGACATCGAATAAATTGGCTATGCGGGCGTACAGCAGAATTAAATTAAATAAATACAAACCGCAAATCAGCAAAAACTGCCACAAACCAAACCGACGAGCCGGGTTTTCGGCCTGGGTATTAAACCAAAGCAGCCCATGAATATTTTCGAAAGCCACCCAAAAAATAAACAACAGCGCGGCTACTATACATCCCGAAGAACTATAATGTAATAAATGGAGCGTAACCTGGTCGGGGGTAAGCGGTGAGGCTACGTAGAGAAATATTCCAATGCCGCCTACGAGTAACGTGAATATAATTAACCGGACGGTAAAAGTAACCTGCGTAAAAAAAGCCTGCAATAAAAAGGTAGTGCCGCCCAGCAAGGTAATAATCGAAATTAATAAATATTGCTCCTGGCTGCCAAAAATGCCTAATAAATCGAAGTTGAAAGTGGTTAAAAACAGCATCAGCAGCAGAATGGCCGCAAAAAAAGCCAACTGCCGGAACGTGCTGATTAGGGTTAGAAAATATACCAGGCTAATGGCTAAAATATCCAGGAACAAGGTAGCCGCTATAATATTGGGCCGCGGCAGTCCGGCTTCGAAATGCTCCGTAATAATAAACCCTTTTAGCTGTACCGGAATTTCTGTTAGCAGCACCTGTATGCGGTCAATTGGCAAATTAACGGCTTCGGCTTCCGAAATAATTTCCCAGGGCACGGTCAGGTCTTCGCCGGTGAAATAATAATAAACGGCGGCAACCAGGGCAACCAAGGTGGTTAACACTAAAAAAAGAAAAGGATACCGGGTATCCTTATTCATGGCATTACTAAAAACGGAAATATTCATGTAAGCGGGTTAATATTATTCCGGAATATTAATCTAGTACTTTGGGTACTCTAAAATAATCGGAATCTTTCTTAGGCGCGTTGCGCAAACCTTCTTCGTGCGAAATGGCATTAAACGCTACATCTTCGCGCAGCACGTTTACTTCTTCCGACATGTGGGTTAAAGGTTCTACGGCCGAGGTATCCAGTTCGCGCAGTTTATCCATCCAGTCCAGAATCTTGTTCAGGTCCTGCAGCATTTCCTGTTCTTTGGTTTCGTCAAATTCCAGACGGGCTAAGTGTGCTAGTTTCCGGATGGTTTGTATATCGATGTTCATGTACGTGTTTGGTTAATTCGTTTTGAATAATGGTAAAAGTTTTATTTTTCAGAGCAGGTAAATCGGCCAGTGTTAAACCAACCGTTGAGATTGGTTCGTGAATGATTAATTTAAGCGGGTGCCACCGCACAATAAATTTGCCGTCTACATCGGGTAAAAATATATGGTTAAACGGCATGGTAACAGGCACCAATGGCGTTTGCGTTTCGATGGCTAATTTAAAAGGTCCGTCTTTAAAGGGCAGCATTTCTACGCCGGCCGTTTCGGCAATAGTACCTTCCGGGAAAATAACAATGCTCCGGCCCTCGGCTACGGTTTTTTTAGAACGAATATAAGAACGCGCGCTGCTTACGGGGTTGCGCCGATCGACGGTAATATATAATTTTTTGTAAATAGGTCCCCACAGAGGCACTTTGGCCAAACCTTCTTTCCCTACAAAATTCAGAAAGCCCGGTATGGTTTGCAGGAGCAAGGGAATATCGATGTAAGAGCTGTGGTTGGGCGTGAATACGTAAGTCTTGTTGGGGTTTATATGCTGCCGCCCGTGTATGGTAACCGATAAGCCGTAGAGCCTCAGTTGCACCGCCGACCAAAGCCGGTTGAGGGTATGGGCATATTTGTACCAGGCCGGACGCGACGTGAAAAGCAAGAATAGCGGATAAAACAGGAAAAACGGCACCAGGAAAGAAACCACACACCAGGCGGCATAAATTTTCCGGAATAGCGCAACTACAAATCTCATCAGCCTCAAAATTAGGAATATTGTAGTTAAAACCACAGGGTAGGCCCAAAAATTCCGTAATGTTGCATTTTGCCCATTTAAGGCTGCCGCTCGCTTAATATTTTGTGCGCTTTTAAAATGCCGGCTACACTAATGCAGTCGGTAATTTGGTTATCCATCACTAGCTGCACGGCTTCGGCAAAAGGTAATTTTTTTATTTTGAGGTCTTCGGTTTCTTCAAATTCGGTTTCGCCGGCAATTAAGTCTTCGGCCAGAAAAACAAAACCTTCTTCGTCGGTAACGGAGTTGGAGGTGTGCAGGCGGGCAATATTGGTCCAGCGTTGGGCCGTAAAGCCAGTTTCTTCTTTCAACTCTCGCTTGGCCGATTCCAGCAAATCTATTTCTATTAAGCCGCCGCCCATGGGTATTTCCCAGGAATATTCGTTTAGGGCATAGCGATATTGCCCAATCAGGTACGTATTGCCCTCCGCATCTATGGGAATAATGCCAATGGCTTTGTTTTTCATGTGTACCACGCCGTAAATGCCCCGGCCTCCTTTAGGGTTAATTACTTGGTGTTCGCGGACGCTAATCCAGGGGTTGTCGTAAACAGATTCGGTAGAAAGGGTTTGCCAGGGGTTAACGTGTTCGTCGTGCATGAAAATATTGGCCTAGATAAAGCGTATTGTACCGGAATTTTAAATTTTGGTTGACCTGAATATTATTGCCGGGGCTTAAACCGGTCATTCTTAACTTTCGGGTTGGTGCCGGTATTCTTTAACGGTTTCTACAAAACAACGAACTTTATCCGGAGCAGTATCGGGGTACACGCCGTGCCCCAGGTTGGCAATGTGCCGGTCGGGGCCAAATGCCTGCAGCATTTTGTGGGTTTCGGCTTTTATCTGGTCGAAAGAGCCATACAGGGCACACGGGTCCAGGTTACCTTGCAAAGATTTATCTGGGCCAACGGCTTGCCGCGAAGTGGCAATATCCATGTTCCAGTCCAGGCCAACGACGCTGCACGGGTAATGAGCAAAATCCGGAAGGGCAAAAAAAGCACCTTTGGCAAACACGGTAACTGGTACTTCGGTAATGGCGGCACAAATCTGGTTTATATAAGGCCCGGAAAACTCGCGGTACTGCGCCGGCGAAAGAATGCCCGCCCACGAATCGAATATTTGGACCAGGTTGGCGCCGGCTACAACCTGAGCTTTTAAATAATTAATGGTAGTTTCGGTAATTTTTTGCAGCAGCAGGTGCGCCAATTGCGGCTCGGTGTACAGCATTTTGCGGGCTTTAGAGAACGTTTTAGAGCCGTGGCCTTCTACCATATAAGCCAAAATAGTCCAGGGGGCTCCGGCAAAACCCAGCAAGGGCACCCGGCCGTTCAAAGCTTTCTTCGTAATCCGGATAGCCTCGTATACGTATTCCAGTTCCAGGTGGGCCTCCGTTGAACGCAGTTCTTCCACATCGGCCAAACTCTGGATGGTTTTTGGGAAAGATGGTCCCCGCTGCTCTATCATATCGTAAGGCAAGCCCATAGCTTCGGGCACTACCAGAATATCTGAGAAAATAATAGCGGCATCCACATCCAGAATATCAACCGGCTGAATGGTAACTTCGGCGGCTAGTTCGGGCGTTTCGGCTAGTTCTTTAAAACCACTTACACTGCTGCGCACGGCGCGGTATTCGGGTAAAATCCGGCCAGCCTGGCGCATCAGCCACACGGGGGTGCGTTCGGTTTTTTCGCCGCGGGCGGCACGTAAAAGCAAATCGTTTTTTAGCTGCATCCTGCAAAGATAAGCGAACCGCCGAAAGGTTAAAATTTCTAAACTAAAAGTTAAGGCTTGAAAAGCAGTTCTGGTTAGAATAAATAAATCTGGTTATCAAAAGAAAGTTGGCAATGTCAGGAGGGAAATTAATTAAGAATTAATCTATGCCGAAGATTTTATCTGCTTTGTGTTTTGGTAAATAATATTTTTAAAATTAACCTTAAATTGGCCTAAATTAGCTTTTAAGCCCAAACGGTAAAAATATTTGTGATGAAAAAAATATTCCCTGCCCTGATTTTTTGTTTGTTTTTGACCAATATGCTGCAAGCCCAGCCTGATTATAAAGGTAGGATAAAACGCATACACGAGAATATTTATCAGGTATTTTACGTGCCAGCTACCGGATATTTTACCGAAACCAATGTTAAAAGCAAGAACGACAATCCGTTTTCGTACTTATGGCCTTTGTGCGGGTTAATTCAGGCAACAAACGAAATGGAGCAACTGGAGCCCTCTAAAAAATACATGGAGCCGGTGGTAAAAGCCATTAACCAATATTACAATCCTAATCCGCCGGCGCCGGGCTACCAGGCCATGATATTTAAAGCAAAACCCGATACCCGCTACATCGACGATAACCAGTGGATAGGGATTGCTTACATGGATGCGTATGCCCGCACAAAAAATAAAAAGTACCTGACGCTAGCCGAAGAAATTTACCGCTTTATGCTTACTGGTTACGATCAGGCTTCGGGCGGCGGCTTATACTGGCGCGAAAACGATAAAACCACCAAAAATACCTGCTCCAACGGCCCCGGCATTATTCTGGCTTTACAACTGTACCAAGCTACCAAGCAACAGCAATATTTAAAATTAGCCCAGGACTTATACACCTGGACGAACAAGTACCTGCTTGCACCGGAAGGCGTTTATTACGATGCCGTAAAATTGCCCAGCCTGAAAATTGACTCGGCTACTTATACTTATAATACGGGCACCATGCTGGAATCGAACGTAATGCTTTATACCATTACTAAAAACAAAAGATATTTGCAGGAAGCACAGCGCATAGCCCAGGCCGCCGAGAAATATTTTTACAAGAAAAACAAATTGCCCGATCATTATTGGTTCAATGCCGTGTTTTTGCGGGGGTACCTGGCCTTATATAAGGTAGATAAAAACAAAAAGCAGTTGCAGTTTATAATAGATGATGCCGAACGGATTTGGCAACAGGAACGCAATGAGCAGGATTTATTGGGCAAAAAACAAGAGAAAACATTAATTGATCAGGCCGGTATGCTGGAAATTTACGCCCGACTGGCTCGCCTGAAATAACTGAAATAGTTAGGGTTAAGTTTATTTTTTAATGCTAATGCAAGTTTGAAGAGTTTAGAGGTTTTTTCAATTCAGATAAAATATTCTTCTATTTCTTATTGACATTGAGCCTACAACTGTCATTCAGGAGGAAACTATTTGGCTACCTGCTACATCGGTTCCTCCTGAATAACAGCTGTGGATTGCTTAAACGCCTATATTCTTTTACTTAAAGGAATATTGGTAAAATGCTTAGTCTTAAGATTACAGGTAATTAGAGCCGTGTATAAGCTTAAGCGCGGAAGTCCTGCATTTACGCTTTAAATAAAGCAATAAGCGCCGAAGTAATAAAATTAGCTCCAA
The DNA here is from genome assembly GCF_008629685.1 of Adhaeribacter rhizoryzae. Taxonomy (GTDB): domain Bacteria; phylum Bacteroidota; class Bacteroidia; order Cytophagales; family Hymenobacteraceae; genus Adhaeribacter; species Adhaeribacter rhizoryzae. The sequence continues at coordinate 60,434 of NZ_VWSF01000002.1, forward strand.
TCGCCAGCGTAATAAACCCCATTATTTTAGAGAGCGCGGCTAGGCCGGCTTTTCCCATTACCTGTACCAACCGCGGAGAAGAAATTAAAATAAAATAACTGGCTACCGCTACCAGAATAATAGCTATTAAAGTAATGGCCATATTCAGGTACGAGAGCGATTTGGTAAACATCCCAATACTTACGGCAATAGCGCCGGGTCCCGAAAGCATGGGCATAGCCAAGGGCGTAAAGGAAATATCAGTCTTCTGGCGGCCTTCTTCTTCCACATCTTTCGATATTTTCCGGCCCGGCTCAGATTTGGTCGCTAATAAATCGAAACCTGCTTTAAACAGCATAATGCCCCCGGCAATGCGCAAATCGTGGATGCGCAAACCAAAAAAGTTTAACACATACTGACCGGCAAAGAAAAATACCGCCAGAATTAAAACCATGTACATACTGGCTTGCAGGGCCATTTGGGTCCGGTGCCGGGGCGGATCGTCTTGGGTTAACGTAATAAATACCGGCATGGCGCCAAACGGGTTCACCACCGAAAAAAGGGCCGAGAAAGTTGCTAATAAAATTTCCATTATTTATGGGCAGATGCCGGGTAAAAGTAGGAATAGCTAACGAATTTCGCATTACGGCCAGGTAAAAGATTAGTTATTTCTTTGAACTTGGCATTTCAATATTTGTCCTGCTAGTCTATTAATATTTTTAGTATTTGTGTTTTGAATAGAATCTGACACCATTGGCAGTATTATCACTGCCAATCTTAAAACTTCTGCTCTTCAAACTTCTGCCAAACTAATTACTGGTTAAAACACAAAGCAAGGGCAGCGGTTTCATCTAATTTATGACACGTTAAACAGCTTATGCATATTAAAAAGTAAACCGCATTAAAGATTAATCCTTAATTTTGGCCAATATTTATTTTGTTTAAAAATGACTTACGGAGAAACCAGGTTAGGCATTTTGGGCGGCGGCCAGTTAGGCCGCATGTTGCTCCAAGCCGGCATCGACCTGAATTTATATACACTTATTCTGGACCCAGATGCGGATGCACCTTGCAAAAGTTTGTGCCACGAGTTTTACCAGGGCAGCTTCGCCGATTTTAGTACGGTTTATAATTTTGGGAAAAAGTGCGATGTGCTGACCATTGAAATTGAACACGTAAACGTAGAAGCGCTTTTTAAACTGGAAGCTGAAGGCGTACGGGTTTACCCTAATCCCGAAGCTATCCGGATTATCCAGGATAAAGGTTTGCAGAAAGAATTTTACCAACAGCACCAAATTCCAACTGCCGATTTCCGGTTAGTAGCGAACAGAGTCGAAGTCGAACAAAACCAGGATTTTCTGCCGGTATTTCAGAAGTTACGCCGGTTTGGGTACGATGGCCGAGGCGTAACCCGGTTAGCTACGGCCGAAGATATTACCAAAGGATTTGATGAACCCTCGGTGCTGGAAAAACTGGTGCCTTTCGAAAAAGAAATTGCCGTAATAGCTGCCCGCAATGCCCGCGGCGAGGTAAGTTGTTTCCCGGTGGTAGAGCTTTCTTTTCACCCGGAGCACAACCTGGTAGATTATTTGTTTTCGCCGGCCAATATTAGCCCCGCTATAGAGCAGGCGGCACAGGATTTGGCTACCCAGGTAATTCAGGCTTTTGATATGGTAGGTTTGTTAGCCGTAGAAATGTTTTTAACGCCAGCCGGCGAACTGCTGGTAAACGAAGTAGCTCCAAGACCCCACAACAGCGGCCACCATACTTATAAAGCCAACTATACTTCGCAGTTCGAACAACATTTGCGGGCCATCTTAAATTTGCCTTTGGGTAATACTGGTTTGCATAGTGCCGCTGTAATGCTCAACTTACTTGGCGAAGCCGGTTTTTCCGGGGAAGCGCAGTACGAAGGGGCTGATGCAGCTTTGGCAGTGTCGGGTGTTACCATTCATTTATACGGCAAAAAATATACCCGGCCTTTCCGTAAAATGGGTCACCTCACCATTACCGCGCCAACAGTGGCCGAAGCCCGGCAAAAAGCCGAACACGTAAGAAATTTAGTTAAAGTAAAAGCATGAGCACAACTCCACAAGCTTCTCAAACCCCGGTTGTAGGAATTATTATGGGCAGCCAGTCCGATTTAAAAGTTATGCAGCCGGCCGCCGATATTTTAAAAGGGTTTAATATTCCGTTCGAAATAACCATTGTATCGGCCCACCGCACGCCCCATCGCATGTTCGAGTACGCCGAAAATGCCCGGCAGCGGGGTTTAAAAGTAATTATTGCCGGTGCCGGCGGAGCAGCGCATTTGCCCGGCATGGTCGCTGCTATTACCACCTTACCCGTTATTGGGGTGCCGGTAAAATCCAGTAATTCCATTGATGGCTGGGATTCGGTTTTATCTATTCTGCAAATGCCTACCGGGGTGCCTGTGGCCACTGTAGCCCTGAACGGCGCCGCCAATGCCGGTTTACTTGCTGCCCAAATATTAAGTACAGCCAACCCAACAATTGCTGAAGCTTTAACACAACACCGCGAAACCCAGAAAAACAAAGTAATGCAATCCGTTGAAGAACTGCGGCAAAGCAATTTGGGCGCAGCAGAATAAAATAATAATATAGGCATGACCGAACAGCCACCCCGGTTGTTTTACCCGGCCTTAACCGGTTTGCGGTTTGTGGCTGCCTCCATGGTGTTTGTGCTGCATTACAAGAGTGGCATTTTTCCGGCTGCCCCGGTTTGGCTGGCTAATTTATTAGGCGAGTTTCATACCGGGGTAGCCATTTTTTTTGTACTCAGCGGTTTTCTCATAACCCACCAGTACCTGCATTATAATTTTACCTCGGTTAGTAAATATTCTGCCTACCTGCTTATACGGTTGGGGCGTATTTTGCCTCTGTATATTCCGGTATTTTTGGAGGTACACAGCCGTTGGCTTTTTGCCGTACCCGATTTGTTTTTGCATTTAACGCTACTAAAAGGCTTTTTCAAAAAAGTGCACCTAACCGGGGTAATACAGTCCTGGACCTTAACCGTAGAACTTACTTTTTACGTACTCGCACCCTTGCTTTTTTGGCTGGCCCGCAAAGGTACTTTGCTGCTCCCATATATTTTTGCACTGCTAACCGGGATAATATTAACTGGCATTGGTTTTGGCTTGAGTACGCTTGGCCATAACCCGTTCGGCTTTATGCCCGATTTTGCTTTTACTGCCTTGAGTACCTTCTTTGGCCGCGCTACCGAGTTTTTTGTAGGCATGGGGTTGGCCTATTACATCAATTCCCAACATAATATTTCACGCATTTCCGCTCCGGTTACGGGTTTTTTCACCTACAGCGGTTTAGGCTTGTTCTGGTTGTTGTTATTCCTGATTTCAACAGGAGCCAATGGTAACCAGGCGGGCATTAACACTTGGTACGGATTATTGCTGCATAACTTGTTTTTGCCATTGGGTATTGGACTGCTGCTGTTCGGGTTGATGTACGAGAAAACCTGGCTGAGTCAAATACTTTCTTCGCGCCTCTTTATTTTGCTGGGCAATGCTTCTTACGCTTTTTACCTCTTGCATTTGGGCCGGGCCGGAAATATTGCCGGCGAATTAACCCGAAATATGCTACCGCTGCAATTTTTGTTGCTTTGGGGTTTTTCCATTTCTATTTACCTGGTCTGGGAAAAGCCAATTTATAAGCTGATAAAAGTTAAAGTGCAAGCAGCCTTATCTTAACTCCAACCCACTTCCCAACTTCTTTTTAAATCTTTTCTGATTAGTAAAAAATTAATATAACCTTTTAAGGCTTTAGAAGTATATTGTTCTAAAATTTAGGTCAGTCTAAAAATATATTATAAATTACAGTATAATTAATTTAGCTTTACTAAATTTAAAATGGTATTTATATGCTTATGATAAAAAAACTACTTCTAATCTGGATACTACTACTAGTAAAAGCAGGAGCTATTCAGGCGCAGGAGCAAAACGGCGAAATAAGAGGTCGGGTATTTTCGGGTTCAGAGCCGGTGGCTTTTGCCACGGTGGGCTTGGTTGGTACTACCCAAGGCACAAACTCCGACGAAAACGGCAATTTCAGCCTCCGGAATATTGCGGCGGGGCCTTACCGGGTGCAGGTAAGCGCGGTTGGGTATATAAAAGTCTTAAAATCTGTAACCGTTAATGGACAGCCGGTGCAGCTAAATATTAACCTGGCTAAATCGGAGCAGCAATTGCAGGAGGTGGTGGTTACGGGTAATATGAAAGAAACGCATACCAAGCTTTCGCCTATTCACGTGGAGGTTTATACGCCTAAGCTTTTCCGGAAGAACCCAACACCCAGCATTTTTGAAGCCTTGCAAATGGTGAACGGCGTGCAACCGCAGCTAAACTGCAACGTGTGCAACACCGGCGATATTCACATCAACGGCATGGAAGGGCCTTATACCATGGTAACCCTCGACGGCATGCCCATTGTGAGTTCTTTGGCCAGCGTGTACGGTCTGAGCGGTATTCCCAACAGCATGATTCAGCGCATTGAGGTGGTAAAAGGTCCGGCCTCTACCTTGTATGGTTCCGAAGCTGTGGGTGGTTTGGTAAATATTATTACTAAGAACCCCGCCGAGGCACCCCGACTAGCGATAGATGTAATGGCAACTTCGCACCAGGAGTACAACGCCGATGTGGCTTTAAAAGCGAATTTAAAAAAAGCCAGCACGCTGGTGGGCGTAAACACCTTTTGGTTCGATAACCGTCGCGATGTAAACCAGGATAATTTTACCGATATAACGCTGCAAAAGCGACTCTCTTTATTTAATAAATGGAGTTTGAGCCGGCCTAACAATAAAGTGGCTAACCTGGCGGCCCGTTACCTGTACGAAGACCGCTGGGGCGGTGAAATGCAGTGGACACCAACTTTCCGGGGCGGCGACAGCATTTACGGCGAATCTATTTACACCAGCCGCCTGGAACTGATTGGCGCGTACCAGTTGCCCACCACCGAAAATATTACTTGGCAATTTTCTTATAACAGCCATAACCAGAACTCCGCCTACGGTAAAACCATGTTTCAGGCGCAGCAAAATATTGCTTTCTCGCAGTTTCTATGGAATAAACAATTTGCTCGGCACGATTTATTGGTAGGAGTGCCTTTCCGGTTTACTTTTTACGATGATAATACGCCCGGCACCCAAACCAAAAGCGGTACTAACCAGGCCCAGCACATTTATTTGCCCGGCATTTTTGTGCAGGACGAAATAAAAAGCAGCGATAAGTTTACTTCGCTTTTTGGCCTGCGCTACGATTACAATTTTACGCACGGCGGCATTTTTTCGCCGCGCGTAAGTTTTAAGTTGGCCCCTAATCAACAGAATATTTTCCGGCTGAATATTGGCAACGGCTACCGGGTTGTTAATTTATTTACCGAAGACCATGCTGCCCTCACCGGCTCCCGCGAAGTACTGGTGCAGGATAACCTGAAGCCCGAACGCAGTTGGAACGCCAGCCTGAACTACCAAAAGTTTATCGACCAAAACAATGGCTATTTAGGTTTGGATGGCAGCCTATTCTACACCTATTTTACCAACCGAATTATAGGTGATTTCTTAACCAACCCCGACCAGATTATTTACCAGAACCTGCAAGGCTACGCCATCTCGCGCGGACTAACCCTTAACATCGATTGGGCTTTTACTTTTCCGTTAAAAGTTAATGCCGGAGCTACCTTTATGGAAGTATATTCGGTGCAGGATAAAGAAACCGGCCAGTCGGAGAAAATACCGCAACTACACGCCCCCAAAACATCGGGTACTTACGCCGTAAGTTATACTTTCCGGAAGGCCGGTGTTTCTGTTGATTATACCGGCCGTTTGTACGGACCGATGTTTTTGCCGGTGCTGGCCAACGATTTCCGGCCCGATAAATCGCCCTGGTTTTCACAGGACAACCTGCAGGTTACCAAAAAGCTGCCGCACGGCCTGGAACTGTACGCCGGCCTAAAAAACCTCTACAACTTTCTGCCCCGCGACCCCTTGATGCGGCCCTTCGACCCGTTTGATAAACATATTCACCTGAACAACCCCAACGGCTATTCTTTTGATACCTCGTACAATTACGCGCCCATGCAGGGCAGGAGAGGCTTTATCGGTTTGCGCTGGACAGTGAAATAGAAGGTTTTGATTAGTAAAGCAATATTAGTAGCTGGGTCAGTTTGATAACTTAATAATACCACTATAAAAGAGAAAGTGTGCTTAAAAACGAATTTTGGTCATCCTGAGCTTGTCGAAGGATCTATAACAGCATTGTAAAGTAGATTTAGATGTTTCGGCAAGCTCAACATGACTACAATAATGTAAGCGCATAAACCTTAGAATAAGTGGTATTATTTATAATAACAAGAATAGCCGAGCACTTGAGACTAAAAAAAGAAGGCAGGCTTTATAAAAGCCTGCCTTACCAGAAAAAAATATTAAAAACAGGAATTTTCTTACCGCTGGCCTTGTGGCCGGTTACCTCCTTGGCCGCCCCGGCCACCTCTAAACTGGTCGCGGTTAGCTTCGTACTTGGTGTACTGGTCGGCGGTTAATACGGCTTTGTACTCGGTGTCATATTTTTGCGTTAGCGCCCGCATCTGGGTCATCATGGCCTCGCGGTCGCCCCCGGCCTGCATTTTTTCACGCATAGCCTGCTGCTCCGTAAACCTTCTGGTATTTATTTCCTGAATTTTAGTGCTTTGGTCGGCGGTTAAGGTTAGCACTTCGTTCATCCGTTTGGTAAGGTTTTCCGCTCTTTCCTGCGGGGTACCCATTGGGCCCTGCTGAATTACCGGTGAGATAGCGGCGTTTGCCGGAGCGGCTCCTGTTCCCAGAACAGCTAAAGCCATTACAAAAATAATTTTCTTCATGAGTTGGTGTTTAAATTTATCTTTTGATTGGCCAACCCGGCCAAAGTTTAATAAGAAAAGAAAATTATTTCAGATTCTGAAATTTCTAAGATAAATGCTAGATAAATTAGGTATTGGCAGAATGCTTCTTTGAATTATTACGATACTACAGTTACTTTATAATTAAATTACTAATAATCAATTATTTAAATCAAACAATAAATATAACGCGTTTCTAACTTCGTGTAGGATTGGTTGAGTTTTATAATTAATATATGATTCTACTAATATTTAGGAATTAGGTTTTGGATTATTTTTTTATAAAATATAACAGAAAACTTTACAATTATAAATCACAATTGTATATTGTAAGGGAATTGTTAAAGTCATATCAGTAATAAAAATCCAACTTAAACTACGGTTAAATTATGAAGCCATAATTATTACTTATTAATTTACTATTTTCTGCTCCTCGCCTCAAGTAAGCTCCCCGGTTTGCCTTGATACTGCATTGTCTTTACTTATCCGGAATAATCCTTTTTAACCAACCTAGTTGTACTATTCAACTACATAATCCAACTTTTATGCAAGGAGTACATTTAAAATTAACGAGGGATGAACAAAATAGTCCGGCACCAGCATCCTCCATATTTACCAAACTTTGTAGTATGTGGTTAAACCAGCCATATGGCCAGGTGCCGATTAGCTATGATACATACGTAAAGAATAATCCGGCTTTGGAAACCATATTAAATAATGGCCCTTGTATAACCTGGATACTGGATTTACGCACCCTGCATTTTTCATTTTTAAGCCAGAATGTTCAGGAAATATTTGGGTATAGTAACCAAATCTTCAAAGAAAAGGGTTTAACCTATCTGAACCAGATTGTGCACCCGGATGATGTGGCGCCTACCTGGCTCCGGGTAATACAGAACTGGCAGTACCTGATAGCTTTACCTCCCCTCCAACGGAAAGAACAGAAATTAAATATTCGCTACCGCATCATAAAACCCAACGGCAAAATTATGCAGGTTCTGGAGCAAAGTACGGTGCTACAACAAGACGACCTAGGCCATGTAACCCACCTAATGGGCGTTTGTTCCGATATTTCGTTGCTGGAAAAAATCGAGGATGAAATACTAACCACAAAGCCAATAGGCCATAAGGTTAAAGATTTAAATACTCCTGTTAGCGACATAACCCAAGCTATATTAAGTAAAAGAGAACTACAAATCGTAAAACTTATTGCGGCTGGCTACAAAAGCCGCGACATTGCCAGAGAGTTATTTATCAGTTTTCACACGGTAAATACCCACCGCCAGAAAATGATTGAGAAAACCAACAGCAAAAATACCGGTGAACTCATTCAGTACGTCATGACCCGTAAGCTTATTAAATTTGATTAATTTAATCTAAGCAAGTTCATTTGCCTTAAAAAGGTTAATCAAAGAGCCATTTAGCATTCTAAAATGAACGGAAGAAAAGCCTCTTTTATATTGAGAGAAGTAGTAATTTAATGTTTAATTGTGCGTGAGTGCTAAAGGGCAAGGACTTAAACTAAAGTTTAAATTAGGAAAGCTTTAGATGAGTAAGATTAAGTTGCTAATTATAGATTGCTGGTAATCTTTCTTCCTTTATAAATAAAACTCACTATTTGAATAATAAGAGAATAATAATTATTTTAATTTAATATTTTATTAAAGCATAACAGCTAAGGCTTACTTCCTTAGCAAAGTGAACCGCATATTTAACTAAAAATTAAAACCTATGGCTTTAAATATTAAAGAAGATGCGTTTGTAGAACAATTTGCTTTGCAAGGCGACGAGAAAACCAAACCCCAGGGTATTTCTACTTCTAAAAACGTTACCGGCATTGAGGTGCGTTTATCGCGGGCTTTTATTATTAATAACAAAACGCCCAAAATTGGTCCTTTCCCCGGTTTTTCTAAAATGTACCTGATGGTGGTGGTGGTAAGCGATACTGGCGATGTATTGCAGAACCTGGACCTGAAAAGTTTTGCCAAAGTAGGCGACGATGAAGATTTGCCCGTTGACAAAACCATTTATTTCTGGAAGCAACAGCAGAAAAAAGATAAAAGCCCTTCCCAAATTCATGTGCTGGCTTCCATTGTAAAAAGCAAACAAAGCCTGCGCGATGTAGCTAAAATATTGGCCGATGTGAAAAACGATTCGGAGTATGCCGATGTGGTTTCTTCTATTAAAGAGGTAGTCCGGAATGCCGCTGCCGTAACCCAGATTTCCGATTTGTTGTTTTCAGTAGCTGCCGTAGTTGGTAAGTTCCTGGGTAAAGTAGATGATAAACCGCTACTTACCTGGGTGCAAAGTTTTACCGATATTAACGGGGATTTCGATAAGCTGGGCAAAACCACTATTGGCCGGAAGAACGATTTTGCGGCCTTAGATTTATCTATAATTATCCGGGATACGCACCGGGAAATAGAATTGGCTAGTCTTCAGAATGCTGTAATTGAGGAATTGGAAATTGCTAAAGTTGGCGAAATAAGTAACAAGTTGCCATAAAATATACTTATAGAATTTTAATTTGTTTTCAAAATTTGGCGCTAAATTCGTTTTGCTGCTTTTTAATTTTGATAATGCTATTTCGGAATGCCTAAAGAATTTTTCCGGCCGGTTTGTCAAAAGTTAAAATCAAGAATTCTGTCTTGATTAGGTTTGCTAGCTTACTAGCCACTACTCAGCGGAAATAGCTTTTACGTTTCTGCGGAATTACCCGCAATACCATCAAAGAACTCCAGAAAATTATTTGGTTCTTGGCTCAACCAACAATTACCTTGCCTTTATTTGCTGAGCGTCTATGCAACTTTTGCAGAAACTTTGGGACGTCCTAAGCCGGATATATTTCTTAAGAATGCTGCCATTATTCCAATTAGGAGATTATAGCAGAGTTGTTTAAATGGTGAAGGCTTTTGTTTGAAAGGAAGTAGCAATTATTTCTAAAAAATACTGAAAAATCAGTATTGCAGAAAGGGTTATAACCAGCTACTATTACAATCAAAAACATTAATTAAATAAAATCATAAGCATATTACAATTTTGAAAAATTCCCAAAGGAGATGGAAGAATGTTGTCTTGTCGAAGTGGATTATAGATATGTAGAACCATAGGTTATTGCAATGGATTTTTTAAGTAAGCGGGAGAACGAGGTGCTGGAGTGTTTAAAGCGCGGATTGGCTGTAAGGCAAATTTAGGAAGAACTATTTATTGCTAATAGAACTGTAAGGAAGCACCTGGAGCATATAAATGGGAAATTACATGTGAATTCCGGTAGTGGAGCAATCTTAAAAGGAATAGAAAGATAACTCAAGATTACAGATTTAAATAAAATTGTTGAATTCTATAGTAGAAAAAGATTTTATTATACTTTAAATGCTTAAATACAAAATTTTACAAAGTAAATCATAAAATTAATTTAATCAATAAATTTAATTATGACCAGATTAATGTTATTCTTTTTTAATATATGGATTTTACTGGGAGTAACTCCATTAAAAGCTTTAAGCTCTTTCAATTATGTTAAAATTAATCCAAATATATCTAAAATTAATATTTTAGAAGAACCAGAACACCATGAAATTATTTATTCAAACAGTTTCTTATTTAAACAAAGGGTATTTACATTAATTTTTCAACAATTACCAGCAACTTCTCAGCCTTTTACAAACAAAGTTATATTACAATATAACAGAGAAAAAGAAAGAGGGCATATAATTGGTGGCAATGGATGTCCCCCGTTGACGGAAACACAAGAGATAGGAATAGTTCAAATATGTGCTTCATTAGTTAAACTTGAGAGAGAGATTTTGGTTACTTCTTTAGTTGAACCTTTAAAAAAAGCTTCCTTGTTTACTAGTGATACAAGTGATTATTTATTAAAAGATGATGAAAGTATAAATAATCTTTCAAATAAAATTAGAGATGAATTTATTAATTTTCAACAAAATCAATTAAAATTAATTGATGCTCCAATTGCAGGCATTATGCAGATAAAAAAAGATGTTTTGTTAGAGGAAATTAATAATTCATTTTTTGGCTCAAAGACAACAGACGAAGTAGAAGAGAAATTCGTTGTAGATTCTGTTCAAATTCAAGTTGAGGATGGGAATATTACTAATCTTCACGCTTTTGGAAGTTTAGGGAATGAAACTATGATGTTTTATAATCATAGTCCTATTGGAATATCTAATCGCAATAATATTAATAAATGGTATAAGTCATATTTAGTAGCTAAGAGAAACGATAATAAATACAAAACAATGCATTTGAGTGATTTGTTAGAATACATTCCTAACCTCACCAGTAGAAGTGATGATTGGAGCCCGGCTGACGGGGTATATGTTTTGAAACCAAATACTTCTAGAGTTGAAAGGACCTTATTTAAAGCTGCAAGTAGTAGAATTTTACAAGCAAGGATATATTCTGACTTAATTGGAGTTGATAATGATAGGCCTAATGGGTTAATACAATTAGAAGTTGAAAAGAAAATAATTATAAATAACACAACTCCTGGAACAAGTTCCTTTATGCGAGTAGGATTCTTAAATTACTTTAAACCAACTTTGTCGATTAATAAGGTTGAAGAAAAAAATAAAGCTATAAATACTAGATCCGAGTTTCTAGTTAAACCTAAAATTGATGCAATTGAAATAGTAAGCCATATTAATTCTAGTATAGGCCTTGAAGTTAATGCCGTATCAATCTTTATCCCTGCCTTAAAATCAACTTTACATGTTGATTATGGTGTAAAAATAAACAGAGTTGCATTAGTAGATTCTTCTTTTGATTCAAGTAATGATACTTATAAGGTATTAGATACTAACTTGAATATACTTGCTCATGGATTGATATTTAAAGCCAGCATTAGACCTGACTCTCGATTTGGGGTTGATTTGAAGTTTAGTAGGTCAAGATTAAAGGCAGTCTCAGATGATGTTGAAGTAGTTAAAATTGGAAATACAACATTTGGACAGTTATCATCATACGAATTATTAGGATGGGCTAAAATCACAGAAAGTAGTGAATTATTTATACGCCCTCAAATAACTCATTTAGCGAAAAAAGAAGTTAGTAATAAGTCCTATTTCCAAATGCAAGTTGGGTATCAGTTTGATATCTTTTCAAAAAACAGAGACAAACCACTGATTAAACAGGTTTTTTAAATAACAATAATAAAGAAGCCATTTAAAATTAATTTTAAATGGCTTCTTTATCAAACCCTAAATTCTAAAAAGATATAAGAAAAGGTTCCTAAGAATTGATGGAAAAAATTTTATAATAGAATGAATACCTTAGAAATCAAAATTTAAGTTAAAGAATTATTTTATATCTGTTTAAAATAATGTTTAAGTATTAATCATTTATTTCTGGTTTTTAATATTTAGTTTTTAAACTTTAAATACTAATATTCTATTACCTTAATAATCAATTTAGGTGCTCTCTGCCCATCATTAAATACCGAGTAGCTGATTTAATATGAATTTTTGAATTAGTCTGATAGTTATTTGAAACTGTTGTGGGTTGTTACTTGCAAGTGTTAAGAAATAAATTTTGATTTGTACATAAATATGCTACCTTTTTAAAGATGTGCAGTAAAAACCAATATTCCATATTTTACAGGCATAACAGCGTTGAATGGAAAATATTTAGGTTTTCGAGACTGTTCTGTATTTACCTCGCATTATTCTAAATTACACCATTTACTGGTACCTGCTTTTATTGTCGATTCAGCCGTGTAGTCTAGGTATAAATCTCCAACTTGCGCCGGTTATGCTGATGATTTTAGTGAAGAAGCGAAAAAACTAATCCTGAGCCTTGTTATACAACATAAAATGCTGAATAGGTAGAAAATTTTCCCTTTTATAAAGCTTAAAATTATTCAGTTCCAATTCCTTATTAACTTGGGTTATACTCATTTTATGCAATTCTTTTATTTGTACAGTTGGATCCTCGGCCTGGTACTCTAGTAACAATAATTTGCCGGTAGGCTTAAGGGCTTTATGGATGGATTGCAGCATTTCCTGTGGGTATTCCAATTCGTGGTACACATCTACCATAATGGCTAAATCAACAGAAGCTTCGGGTAGGTTAGGAGATTGGTTGCTGCCTTTTATTACTTCTACGTTAGCTAGTCCGAGTTCCTTTTTCCGGTTTTCTAAAGCTGAGATAAATTCATCTTGCACTTCTACGGCGTATACTTTGCCCTGTGGTACTTTAGGGGCAATCCGGAAAGTGTAGTAACCGGTGCCTGCGCCAATATCGGCTACTACGCTATTGGGGGAGAGATTTAATTTGGAAATGGCTAAAGCTACGTTCTCCTCCTGTTGCCGGGTGTTGCGTTCTAGCCACTCGCCACCGGCCGCACTCATTACGTGGGCTATTTCACGGCCAAGGTAAACCTTGCCGATGCCATCGGGATGCGGGGTTTTGTAGGTGTAAACTGAATCTGGGTGTTGAGAAACCTGGTTTGTATCTTGATTATTGTCAGGTTTGGGTTTAACTTGGCAGCCCAAAAATAAGATTAGTAAAATCAATAGGTTTAAGCGAACAAATTGATGTTGCCGGAAAAATGGTTTTGGAGGGTTCATGGAAATACTTTAAACAAGAATTTGACTTTTGGATAACTACCATTTCAGGGTTGTATTTGTTTTATTTTGTTTAACGGCTGTTTCCTCCCTAATATTCAAGAAGGTTTCACGCTCCCTTCAAAATAGAAACTAGTACTTTTTTTCTGGCATTGTCCGGAAATATTAGTTAAGAATAGGCATTTTGAATAGTAAAATTTTATAGGATAAAATTCAGGACTTGATGCAAAATTCAATTTTTGAAAACTTACCAAAACAAAAAAGCCTTTCCGGTATTCCGGAAAGGCTTTTACAATAATTCAGATTATGTATTAACGGTTGCTGCCGTCTACTTCTTCGTAGTCAACGTCGGTTACATTGTCGGTATGGCCTTGGCCCTGACCGTTAGCGCCAGTGTTACCACCTGGTTGTCCGTTAGCACCTGGCTGCCCGCCGAAGCCGGCATCAGCACCTGGGGCACCGGCACCTTGGGTAGCCGCGTACATTTCCTGCGAAGCAGCCTGCCAGGCGTTGTTGATGTTAGCCATGGCCGCATCTACTGCCGCTACGTCTTTGCTGCTGTGGGCCGTACGCAGTTGCTCTAAGGCACTCTCAATAGCCGTTTTGTTGCCAGCCGATAATTTATCGCCGTACTCTTTCAACTGTTTCTCGGTCTGGAAGATCATGGAGTCGGCCTGGTTCAGCTTGTCAATGCGCACGCGCTCGGTTTTATCGGCTTCTTCGTTGGCCTTGGCTTCGTTGCGCATCCGCTCAATTTCAGCTTCAGATAAACCAGAAGACGCTTCGATCCGGATTTTCTGCTCTTTACCAGTTGCCTTATCTTTAGCCGTTACGTGCAGGATACCGTTGGCATCAATATCGAAAATTACTTCGATTTGGGGCACACCGCGCGGAGCAGGTGGAATACCATCTAAGTGGAAACGACCAATGGTGCGGTTATCGCGGGCCATCGAACGTTCACCCTGCAACACGTGAATTTCTACAGACGGCTGGTTATCAGAAGCCGTCGAGAATGTTTCGGATTTTTTGGTCGGGATGGTTGTGTTCGACTCGATTAATTTGGTCATCACGCCACCCATGGTTTCGATACCTAAAGAAAGTGGTGTTACGTCTAAGAGCAACACATCTTTTACTTCACCGGTTAATACACCACCCTGAATAGCGGCACCAATGGCCACTACCTCATCGGGGTTAACACCTTTAGAAGGTTTCTTACCGAAGAATTTTTCTACTTCTTCCTGAATACGCGGAATACGGGTAGAACCACCTACCAGAATTACTTCGTCGATATCGTTCGCAGACAAGCCGGCATCCTGTAAAGCTTTGCGGCAAGGTTCCATCGAACGACGAATCAGGCTATCGGCCAATTGTTCGAATTTAGCACGGCTTAATTTACGCACCAAGTGTTTTGGACCAGTTTGGGTAGCCGTAATATACGGCAGGTTAATTTCGGTTTCGGTTGAGCTGGATAACTCAATTTTAGCTTTTTCAGCGGCTTCTTTTAAACGCTGCAAGGCCATTGGGTCTTTGCGCAGGTCCATGTTTTCTTCGCTCTGGAACTCCTGGGCCAACCACGCAATAATTACCTGGTCAAAGTCGTCACCACCCAGGTGGGTATCACCGTTGGTAGATAATACTTCAAAAACGCCGTCGCCTAATTCCAGGATAGAAATATCGAAAGTACCGCCACCTAAGTCGTAAACGGCAATTTTTTGGTCTTTATGTTTTTTGTCCAGACCGTAGGCCAGAGCGGCAGCGGTTGGCTCGTTTATGATACGCTTTACATCTAAACCCGCAATTGCACCGGCTTCTTTCGTTGCTTGGCGCTGGGCATCGTTAAAGTAAGCTGGTACGGTAATAACCGCTTCGGTTACGGTAGTACCCAAATAATCTTCGGCAGTCTGCTTCATTTTCTGCAGTACCATAGCCGAAATTTCTTGTGGCGTAAACTGGCGGTCACCAATTTTTACGCGAACGGTATTATTGCTACCGCTTTCAACATTATAAGAAACGTGCTGGGTTTCGCCGGTTACTTCAGAGAAGCCACGACCCATAAAACGCTTGATAGAAGCAATTGTATTTTGTGGGTTGGTAATTGCCTGGCGTTTTGCCGGATCACCTACCTTGCGCTCACCGTTCCCGTTGTCCAGGAAAGCCACAATAGAAGGTGTGGTTCTGCGGCCTTCGCTGTTTGGTATTACCACTGGTTCGTTACCTTCCATTACGGCAACGCACGAGTTGGTCGTACCTAAGTCAATTCCTATTATTTTTCCCATTATCTATATTATTTTAAGTTAGGTTTCACAGTTTTATTAACTACCGGGTTTATAACAAGCTATGTGCCATTGCTCCAAAAAGGCCTTTTCTGTGACAGATTGTCACGATGCGGCAGACTATAAAATTGTATTTCTGCCGAAGCTGCCTGTTAATTACATTCTCTTTATTTTGCTTTTCCTTTTCTGGCAGAAAAGTCTTTTTTGTACCAGCCTTAAGGGAATAATGTTGCGGAGCCGGCGAATAAATAAACTTATTAGCGGCTTTTATGAAAGGTTAATAGGTAATAATTTCCCTGTTTTACTTGTTGATTAGGTCCTGATTTTTCCCGGATCTACCGCTGTTCTGGGAGTTCCTGAATAATTATGTACTGGTAAAAACATTACGATGCTGGCGCGAGCGTCCCGCTCGTGACTATATTAATCAGGCCTCTGGCTTATGTAATAAATATGTTTTATTTTAATATTTACGCGGCTAGAGGCCGGAAGAAGAAATCACGAGCGGGACGCTCGCGATAGGGAAGGAGAATTTTGGGTAATATTACGATTACATGTTACCTCATTCCGGAACGGAGCGCGTGGACTTCGGTAGGAGAGAGGGAACGGTACTGACCGGGGGCTAAACCGGTTAAAGTTAGAGAGCCAATGCTGAAGCGGATAAGGCGTAAGGTCGGGAAACCAACGGCCGCGGTCATTTTGCGCACCTGGCGATTCATGCCTTGGGTTAATTTTAGCTCTATCCAACTCGTCGGGATATTTTGGCGGAACCGAATGGGTTTGGTGCGTTCCCAAACCTGAGGCTCTTCGGTTAACAACCGGGCTTTGGCAGGGGCAGTTTTAATATTTTTGATATATACGCCGGCCCGCAAGTTGGCCAAAGCTTCTTCGGTGGGAATGCCTTCTACCTGCGCCCAGTAAGTTTTTTCGATTTTAAATTTAGGGTTAGAGAGGCGGTGCTGGAGAATATTGTCATCAGTTAATAAAACCAAACCTTCGCTGTCGTAATCCAAACGGCCTACCGGGTATATATTGGGTATCGGTACAAAGTCTTTTAATGTGGCCCGACCGTTCTCATCGGTAAATTGGGTGAGTACTTCGAAAGGTTTGTTTAATAAGATGTATTGCATGTATTTATTTTATGGCCGATAAGCCACAATTGTTGGCGCCAATTTAGCGGAGCGTAACTGGTGTCTGTTTATGACAGGAAGTTTTTAACTTCCGGCAGTTGGAGACTTCTTTTTATTTATTTCTAATAGCAGAAAGTGACGCGAGTGGTAGTTCTATATTCTAATTTAAATTTCCTTGTTGCTGCCGCCCTTGAATCAGCAAAATAGGTTCCTCCTGAATGACAATATTTAGTGAATTACCACTTAGTAAATATTATGTATTGCCTTAATAACTGCCGTGGTATTTGCGTAGCGTCCATTCAACGGAAACAAGTAGTAAAAGCACAAAGAACAGCCATTTAAGGTTTACCAGGTCTTCGAGTTTTTCATTCGGGTAAATAATATTTTTATAATCGGCTTTTAAGATGTCGGCTTGTAGCTGCTCCAGTTGATTTGGGTAATAAAGACGACTGTTGGTTTTCTGGGCCAGTTGGAAAAGCAGATTATGGTCGGCGAGGGCGTTTAACGCTTCGAGTTGGAGTTCCTGCACTACAAACTGGCCGCGGTCTTGTTCAGTTTTACCTTCTATAGTAGTACTGGCCACGTAAGAATATACGCCGCCCGGTAAGTTGCCAATATTTAAGCCCGAAAAGCCTTCTCCGTTGTTGAAACTAAACGTACGGCTTTTGTTCTTCTCGTCGGTAATGCGCAGGTTAATTTCCTGACCATAAATGCGTTCGTAAATGGCGTTGTACACTTCGGCTTCAAACCGGATATCGTCGGTTACATAATATTCGTCCTGCACCGGGTACACATTCAGACGTTTTTTGTTTTGCTGGGCCGTAAGGAGTTGCACCGTACTTACCATTAATTTATCGAATATGGCCGGGTTCTCGGTGGCGGCTCCTTCCGTTATCCGCCATTGCCAAATGCCTTCGGCGAGCAGGGTAGCGGTGTGTTTCTGGTTTTTAACCGAAGCCGCTAATAATGGTTTGGTGGTTTTTACCCGACCTACTTGTTGCAATAATATTACTTCCGTGCCCGGCGAAATATTAAAATCGGCAAAAGGCACATCGGCGGGCGGGTATTTCTCGAAAGCAGTAGAAGTGGTTTGGTCGATTTGGAATTTCCGGAAAGAAGCATTTAAAACAGGCGTAACTTCATCGGTTTGCACGCCCCGGCGGTTAATGGTAAGACCCGTACCCAACTGGTTATAAGCCGCCAAATCGGTTTGGGAACCCACAATGTACAAAGACGGAATATTTTTTTGTCGTACATACGCCAGCGCTTCGTTATTCGCCGATAAGCGCGAAGGCAATTGGTGCAACACCGCTACATCGTATTTTTCGGGTTTAAACGGCATAATGCCCGGAATATACAAAACCGTTTCGAAGTTGTCGTTGGTTTGAATAGCGGCCCGAATGGCCCGGATATCGGGGTGCGGCGCGGCAGCGGCAATGAGTACGGTTAACTTACCTTTAATAATATCGAGGTAAGCGTGTTTCGTATTATTCAGAGTCGAGAACTCGCCTTTCTGCGGTAAAGCTTCTATTTCGTAGTGCTTTTTGCCGGGTGCGGTGGCCGTTAAGGTAAACTCCGCGCGGGTAGGCTGACCGTCCTGGCGGAGGGTAATATTTTTGCGATCTAATATTTTGCCGTTTTCTTTTAAGAGTACGGTGGCCGCATTGCCTTTAAAACCTTCGTGCTGGATTTCGGCGACTACCGGAAATTTATTGCCGCTGTAAGCGATTTTGTTGTACAACACCGAACTAACCGTAATATCTTTCTTCGCTACGGTATCGCCTACGGCAACCGGGTACACAGTAAAATTGAAATCAGAATAAGTAGGCGATTTTCCTTTGTTAATAATGCCATCAGATAACAGCACCACGCCGGCTAAGTTGCGGCTTTCATAAACGGCCTGCACGTGGCCCAGCAGTTCATCCAGGTTAGTAGTGGGGTTATCGAATTTTACTTCGGAGGGCTTGGCTTTATTTTTATTTAAATCGAGGGTTTGAAATTCTACCCGAAAATCTTCATCTGCTAAGGATGCAGCCAGTTTTTCTAAGTCCTGCGAAGTTTTAGTTAAGGTATTTTTATTCGTGTAAAGGCCTACCGATTGCGAGTTATCGAGAGCTACTACAATGGTGGGCTTTTCGGCGGTGTTGGTGATGGCTTTCAGGTAAGGCCCCAGCAGCAAAAAGCACAAAAAGCTTACCACCGCAAACCGGAGGAAAGCTAACAAATAATTTAGTTTGGCCGACCAGGGTGCCTTGCGGGCGTACAAAGCCCAACTGTACAGGGCTCCCACCACCAGGCAAACCAATACTAGCCACGGCGAATAAGCAGTAAGAAGTTTAAATTGACTCAAGTTTCGTGATGCGTTAGACGTTCCTCGTTATTCGAAAATAAGCAATATTATTTAAACGGTTTAACAGTTTAAATAATATTTGGTTTTGGATAATAAAAATAGCGTAAGGTTTAATCTTACGCTATTTTTAAAAACTATATGTTGTATTTCCGGAATATATTTTAAACACTACAAACCGGATAACGACCAACGCTTAACGAACTACGAAACTACGTCAGCATGCCGCCATCTACCTGAATAACCTGGCCGGAGATGTATGCTGATAAATCGGAAGCGAGGAATACGGTAGTGTTGGCTACGTCTTCGGGAGTGCCGCCGCGGCGCAACGGAATCGCCTTTTTCCATTCTTCTACTACCGCCGCATCCAGTTCGCCGGTCATTTCGGTTTCGATGAATCCGGGCGCAATGGCGTTGCTGCGAATATTACGGGAGCCTAACTCCAGGGCTACTGATTTGGTTAAGCCAATAATACCGGCTTTGGAAGCCGCATAATTTACCTGGCCGGCGTTGCCTTTGATGCCCACTACCGAAGTCATGTTAATAATAGAACCACTTTTCTGGCGCATCATCGGTTTGGTAGCAGCTTTGGTGAGGTTAAAAACCGATTTCAAATTGGTGTTGATAACGCTATCCCACTGCTCTTCGGTCATGCGCATCAGCAATCCGTCGCGGGTAATACCGGCATTATTTACCAGAATATCCAGGCGGCCAAATTCTTTTACTACATCTTCTACCAGCTTTTCGGCCTGGGCAAAATCCGAAGCATCGGAGCGGTAACCTTTTACTTTGGTGCCGCCGGCGGCTAGTTCCTGTTCCAGGGCCTGACCTTTCTCTACACTTGATAAATACGTAAACGCAACCTGCGCGCCCATTTCTACAAATTTTTGGGCAATGGCCCGCCCAATTCCTTTAGACGCGCCGGTGATTAATGCTATTTTTCCTTCGAGTAGTTTCATGCGCCAAAGGTAGCCAAAGATTTTAAAATTAGGCAAAAGCCTTAGGTTAAATACCTTTGGTACCGCCACAAACGCCCGCACGGAAATTTGTTTTAAGTAAAAAATGCCAAATCAATTTTTATTAGGTTTTGTAAATAGCTAAAATTGCAGGCATTTTACCGGCAGAGATGAGAAGCGCAGCAGTAATAATATTCTTTTTTTTAAGTACTAGCCTGGTGGCGCAGGCCCAAAGTGAAGCCCCAATAATATTAGACCCGGCGGTGGCAAGCCCCGCTGATTCGGTGCAGGTAGTAGCTAAACCGCTTACGGCGGAAGAACTTTTAGCGAAAGAACGTTTGGAAAAACAACTGTTAGCGAAGTTAGATAAGAAAAACGGCTTCCGGGATGTGCAGTTGGGTACGCACATTAAATTCTTTAAGAAAACTAAGCGCGAATGGCAGGAAGAAGAAGATTATAATTGCCGTCGCGCCACCGATAAATTATCGATTAATGGTATGCCGCTTACCGAAATTGTTTACGGTTTTCATAAGGGGCGCCTGAACCATATTTACATTACCGCACCCGGTATTGAGAATAGCCGCGAGTTGTTAAAGTTTTTCCAATCGGTTTATGGACCGGGACAGTTGGTTTATGAAGAAACTGCAGAATTTGATAATATGGTGGAGTGGGCCGGTAAAAAAATAATATTAACTTACAGCGAAGTAGCCAGTAAAAAAGAAGGCTTTTTTCACTTTTTTGCCGCTGATAAATAAAAGCAGTTATCAGTTAACAGTAATCAATAAACAGTTAGCAGTTAGAATTGAATATTGGGGAAATAAACAAAGCGCCCTTGCTTTTAAGTAAAAGCAAGGGCGCTTTGTTTATTGCAATAGTTATTCTTTGCAGTATTTATTTAAAGCTTTTTCCGCCCGTTCATCGTTAGGAGCGATTTTTTTCCAGTCGGCGCAGGCGCCTTTATCGTCCCGTATTTCGTATTTGGCCAAGCCCCGGTTGTAGTAAGCTTCGGTAAAAGTAGAATCGAGTTTTATGACATAATTATAATCCTGGATAGCGGCCCGACTGTTTAACATGCCCATTTTGGCCGCTGCCCGGTACATATACATATCCTTATCATCGGGTTTTAGCTTGATAATTTTTGTAAAATCGGCTACGGCGCCGCGGTAATCATCAATTTTTACTTTTGCCACGGCGCGGTTATAATAAGCATCCAGGTTGGTTGGCTCGTACCGGATTACTGTGTTGTAATCTTTTATGGCTTCTTTGTAGTTCTTCAGTTCAATATTGGCCTTGGCCCGGCTTTTATAGGCATCTACGTTTTTCGGGTTTACTTCTATTACGTTCGAGTAAAATTTTACTTGCCGCTTATGTTCCGAAACCGGAATTTTTACCGTGGGTGCGTTGGTTGCCATCATTGAAGTTTGGGAAAAGCCCACACTTGCCAGCAGCAATAAAGGAATAAAGAGTAAAATTTTTTTCATACCTCTTCGTTTTTATAGATTTTACACCAGTTTTTTTACCAGGATTGGAAAGTTAGTAAAAAAAAGTATTATTATCCTATAAAAAAGTGCTTTTTTAAAGCGGATTGGCAGATTTTTTAATAAATCTGTTAGTATAAATATTTGCTCCCAAGGGGTTAGCTCATTTACTGCAATATTTTTTCAGGTAATTTTCGGCGGTGCTAATACCTTTGTCGCGGGCCATGGTCCAATCCTGGCAAGCAGCTTGGTTTTCTTTTAAGGTCCTATGAATAATGCCGCGGTTAAAGTAAGCTTCGGCCAAATCCGGATTGTATTCAATAGCTTTGTTGTAATCGGCTAATGCTTCCTGAAAAGATTTGGTCCGGAAAAAAGCGTTAGCCCGGTTCTGGTAAGCTACCGCGTAATCGGGTTTTAGCATCAGGGCTTTGTTGTAATCGGTAATAGCACCGGTAATATCTTTTAGCTTGGCCCGGGAATAACCCCGGTTATTATAGGCATTGGCGTAATCGGCATTTAGCGTTAAAGCTTTGTTGTAGTCGGTAATGGCGCCTTTAAAATCTTTTTGCTGGGTTTTAACATCGCCGCGGTATTTATAAGCCTCCGGGTCACCGTCTTTCAGTACCAGCGATTGGTTCAGGTCTTCGGTAGCGCCCCCAAAATCTTTAAGTTCGTAACGGGCAATTCCTCTTAGTTTGTAAAGCTCCGGGTCGTCCGGTTTTTTTTCCAGGGCTTTGGTATATTCCGCAATAGCGCCTTCGTAATCGTTGCGTTCGGCCAGGCTTAAACCGCTTTTAGCGTAATATTTTGCTCCTTTGGGTAAGCACGCGGTTGTTAATAACAAAGCCAGAAAAATCAGGTTCAGGTAGAATTTCATAGTAAAGGTTGTAGCTGGTGGTTTGGGGTACCGGAATTTAATTGTGTTTACACTTACTGCTTAACGCAAAAATTGTTCCTGATAAATATAATTATAAACCTATATTTTTATAAGCCGTTACGCTATACGGCTTCCTGTTTAATCCGTTTGTGAAATAGAGACCGTTTGTGAAATAGAGATATTCAGGTAAATTTGCGCCATCTTTAATAAACGTAAAACGCTATCAAAATGGCATCAGCATCATACGATTTAATAGTAATAGGTAGTGGACCAGGCGGTTACGTAGCCGCTATCCGGGCTTCGCAATTAGGCCTGAAAGTAGGCGTGGTAGAAAAAGCCGAATTGGGCGGCATTTGTTTGAACTGGGGCTGTATTCCTACCAAAGCTTTATTAAAAAGTGCACAGGTTTTCGAATATATTCAACACGCTAAAGATTACGGCATTAACGTAACCGATGCTTCTGCTGATTTTGGCGCGGTAGTAGCTCGCAGCCGCGGCGTAGCCAATGGCATGAGCAAAGGCATTCAGTTTTTGTTCCGGAAAAATAAAATAGATCATATTGCCGGTTACGGTAAGTTAATGGGCAATAAAAAAATAGAAGTTACCGCCGCCGATGGCACCAAAAGCACCGTGGAAGCGCCGCATATTATTCTGGCAACCGGTGCCCGCTCGCGCGAACTGCCCAACCTGCCCATCGACGGCAAGAAAATTATTGGCTACCGCGAGGCCATGGTACTGGAAAATCAACCTAAATCAATGGTAGTAGTTGGTTCCGGCGCTATTGGGGTAGAGTTTGCTTATTTCTACAACGCCATGGGTACCCAGGTAACCATTGTGGAATATATGCCCAATGTGGTGCCCATTGAAGACGAAGAAGTTTCGAAACAACTCGAAAAATCGTTTAAAAAAGCCGGTATTAATATTTTAACCAATGCTTCGGTAGAGGCCGTAGATACCAGCGGCGAAGGCTGCAAAGTACGGGTTAAAAAAGCCAACGGCGAAGAGTTTATCGATTGCGATATTGTGTTATCGGCGGTAGGTATTGCCACTAACCTGGAGAACTTAGGCCTGGAAGAAGTAGGCGTAGCCGTAGAAAAAGGCCGCGTAGTAACCGACGATTTTTACAAAACCAATATAGAAGGCATTTACGCCATCGGCGATATTGTAAAAGGTCCGGCTTTGGCGCACGTTGCTTCGGCCGAAGGTATTATTTGCGTAGAAAAAATTGCCGGTCACCATCCGGAGCCGCTCGATTACAAAAATATTCCGGGTTGTACTTATTGCGCGCCCGAAATTGCATCGGTAGGTTACACCGAAAAAGAAGCCCGCGCTTTGGGTCGTGAAATTAAAGTAGGTAAATTTCCGTTCTCCGCTTCGGGTAAAGCCAGCGCCGGCGGCGTAAAAGATGGCTTTATTAAAGTTATTTTCGATGCCAAATACGGCGAGTGGTTAGGTGCCCACATGATTGGCGCGAACGTAACCGAAATGATTGCCGAGGTAGTGGTTGCCCGTAAACTTGAAACCACCGGCCACGAAATTATTAAATCGGTGCACCCGCACCCAACTATGTCGGAAGCCATTATGGAAGCAACTGCTGCCGCTTACGACGAGGTAATTCACTTGTAAAACGTTTTTACGTGATACGTTAGACGTAGTACGTTTTAAGTAAGACGTAAAACTTAGAACCTAGAACAGAATACTTAATTCGTCCCGGAATAGCAAGGCTTAGCGAATAGCCAACCTGTTCCGGGACTTGTTTTTTAAGAAGAATATTTATCTTGTGCTTTTAAATATTAATAGCAGCATGAAAAAAATAATAGCGCTGGTTACGGGCGGTTTTACCGGTGAATCGGTTATCTCGCTGAAAAGTGCGGCGGTAATTGGCCGGAACTTAGACCCGGAAAAGTTTGACGTTTATAAAATAATCATCACGCCCGAAAGCTGGTATTACGAAGACGAGAACGGTGGTAAATCTGAAATAAATAAAAACGATTTTTCTTTAACGCTGAACGGAAGCGTAGTTAAGTTCGACTGCGTATTTATTGGTTTACACGGGTCGCCGGGCGAAGATGGCAAACTCCAGGGCTATTTCGATATGTTGAATATTCCGTATACTACCTGCGATGCGCTCACCTCGGCTATTACCATGAACAAAGGTTACACCAAAGCCATTGTGCAGGATATTCCGGAGTTACACGTAGCCAAATCTATCCAGTTATTTTCGAATAATGCCGATAATGCTGCCCGGCTAACCCAAAACCTGCGCTTGCCCTTGTTTGTAAAACCGAATAATGGTGGTAGCAGCATTGGCATGAGCAAAGTTAAAGCAGAAGCCGACCTGCCTGAAGCTTTGGCGAAAGCTTTTAACGAAGATACGCAGGTGCTGGTAGAAGAATTTATTAACGGCCGGGAATTTACCATTGGCATTTACCGGGGTAAGCAGGGTATTGCCGTGTTGCCGTCTACCGAAATTGTGAGCTCGAAAGAGTTTTTTGATTTTGAAGCCAAATATACCACCGGCGTTACCGAAGAAATTACGCCCGGTCGCCTAACGCCCGACGAAAATCTGCGCGTAGAGAAAATTGCTAAAGCAGTTTTTGAAAAGCTAAATTGCAAAGGCGTAACCCGCATGGATTATATCCTGGAAGAAGGAAGCAATAATTTCTACTTCATCGAGATAAACACCGTGCCAGGCCAAACTGAGAACAGTTTAATTCCGCAACAGGTAAGAGCTGCCGGCCGCACCATTCAGGATTTTTATACCGAGTTGATAGAAGCTGCTTTGATTAGTAAGAAATAAATAATAGGCAACTAATATTTTAAATCCTGAACTACCGCTTGCCAAAGCTTGGTTCAGGATTTTTCTTTTATATTGGTTCATTATTTCTGTTTTGAACAGACTCTTATGCCCTTAGTCGTATTATCACCGCCAACTTCAAAGCTTGCTTGCTGGTGTCGCCGGCGCAGCGTATTGGCTTCAGCCAATTAGTATTTCAGCCAAATTATTAACTGAAGTTATGCAAATGTTGAAAAAACAGGTTTAATGAACCCAATACTGTCATTCAGAAGGAACCTATTTAGCAGGTAACCAAATAGTTTCCTCCTGAATGACAGGGGTGGGCTCCTCTGACTAATATACTGTTCAGAAGAATTTTTACGTAACAACACAAACTAAATATTAACAGCTTCTTTCTTTGAGAGAAGTAAAAGGCATGTAAATTAATATTAGTGTACTAATACTTTTCCTGACTTATAAATATTTTATCTACTTAGCAGGTGCTTATCTTCCTGGTATATTAAAAAAAACTAAAGGAAAAGTTATTTTTCGCCCTTGTTTTGGTTTGATTATACATTATATATTTCTATATTTAAGCTATAGCGAGTATGGTTTGCCTGCTTGCTGTATTTCCATTTCGACCCCATTTAAACCTTTAAAACACCATTTGCTAAATAGGCCTTCCGCAGCTTTAATAAATTGCTGGCTTGGGTATGTTGCAATACGCTCCTGATTGGATAATTTTCTTTTGTGCTGTAGCTTATTAATAATAAAGGTTTACATAATCCTGTAATGAATATTTAAATATTAAATGGTGCATTATGAAAAGAATATTTACTATAATAATGCTGTTGCTGCTAATTATTGGTTTCCGGGAGGCGTGGGCCCAGGAAAAGGAAGTAAGCGGCATTGTTACCGACGAAAATAATACCGGCTTGCCGGGCGTGAGTGTTTTGTTAAAGGGCACCAGCACCGGAACTGCCACCGATGCCAACGGCAATTACCGGCTACGGGTTCCCGGCAACGAGGCCGTACTGGTATTTAGCTTTATTGGGTACGTTACCCGCGAGGTGGCGGTAGGTAATCAAACAAATATTAACCTAAATCTGGCGGCCGACAGCAAACAACTAAACGAAGTGGTTGTAACGGCCTTGGGGATTTCGCGCGAAGCCCGCTCGCTGGGTTATGCCACGCAGGTAGTAGCTACCGAAGAAATAACCCGCAACCGGCAGGCCAATGTAGTAAATGCTTTGCAGGGGAAAGTAGCTGGCGCGCAAATATCGAGTACCGGTGGTGGGCCGGGCCAAGGCGCCAGCATTCGCATCCGCGGCATTAATTCCATTGATCATACCCGGCCCAACGAACCGCTGTTTGTAATTGATGGCATGCTGATGGATAACTCTACCAACACTTTTGGCGGTTCTTTAACCGAACTAAGAGGTTTGAGCAATCGGGCCGCCGATATAAATCCGGATGATATTGAAAGCATTAACGTGCTGAAAGGAGGGGCGGCTACGGCTTTGTACGGTTTGCGCGGAGCTAATGGCGTAGTGGTTATTACCACAAAAAAAGGCAGCGGCAACGGCATTCGGGTAAATTATACCGGCACTTACGGTTTCGAAAATATTAACAAAGTGCCCGAGGTGCAAACTACTTATACGGCCGGTGCTTTAGGCGTTTATAACCCAATTGCGCTGGCGCCGGCCTGGGGACCAACCATTGCCGAAGCAAAAGCCATTGACCCGGATCATCCGGATAAGTTGTACGAAAATTACAAACGGGCTTTCGATACCGGGCACCAGTTCCGTAATACCGTAAATTTTGCGGGTGGTACCGATGCCGCTAAGTTTTACGCGTCGTTGTCGCACTTCGACCACCAGGGCATGCTGCCGTTTACCAACTATAAAAATTATGCGGCCCGCTTAAACACCGATATTAAACTCAGCGATAAAGTCCGGACCGGGTTTAATATGAGTTTTACCAATTCGGGCGGCGACCGCTATAACTACGATCGGTTCGGCGAAAGTTTAGCTTATTTTTCGGGCCGTTGGGATGTACGCGATTACCTAAACCCCGATGGTACCCAGGTGTGGCGTGGCACTAATAATCCCATTTACGGCGCGGCCACCAATAAATTACGCGATAACGTTAACCGTTTCCTGGGTGGCGTAACTTTTGGCTATGCGCCGTTCAAATGGCTCGATTTAAGTTACAAAGTTGGCCTCGATACCTACACCGATAACCGCTTCCGGACGGCACCCGCCCCCCGTGGCATTACCGGCGAACGCTTGTACGACAACGGCAGCGGTTTGGTAGGCGAATACAACACCAACTTCCGGACCTTTAACTCTACTTTTATTGCCACGCTAAACTCAAAATTCGGCGAAAATATAAATGCCACGTTGCGTTTGGGCCAAGATATTTACGACCGCAATGTAAAAAATACCGGGGTAGAAGGTACTGAATTAACGGTTTTCGACTGGTTTGTGCTTTCGAATGCCAAGGTGTTAACGCCCATCCGGCCTAATACCGAAAAATACCGGTTAATGGGGCTTTTTGGCGAAGCCACCCTGGACTATAAAAACTTTTTGTTTTTATCGGTTACCGGCCGCAACGATATTACCTCTTCTTTGCTCAAACCCAATAATTCTTTCTTTTACCCGTCGGTTAGTTTGGGTTATGTTTTTACCGAAAACTTCGATTTGCCCGCTTTTATTTCTTACGGAAAGCTGCGGGCCTCATACGCGGGTATTGGTAAAGATGCTTTGCCTTATTCTACCACCACCGGTTACTCGCCTTACATTGGGGCTATCACGGGTACTATCATGAATAGTAATTTGCCTGCCGGCGTTACCGGTTTTACCCGGGCTGCGTTGTTAGGCGATCCGGGGCTAAAGCCGGAATTTACGAATACCTACGAAGGTGGCCTGGAAATGAATTTTCTGGATAACCGGCTGGGCTTAGACCTGACATATTATTATTCCAAAAGCGTGGATCAAATTATACAGGCCAATATTTCGCCGGCCACCGGCTACGTGCGGGCCGCGGTTAATGCGGGCGATATGCTGAACAAAGGCATAGAGTTGGTTATGCGGGGTACGCCCGTAAAAACGACTGATTTTAACTGGGATATTAATTTGAATTTCTCGGCCAACCGCAATAAAATATTGAGCATCCGCGAAGACCTGACCCAGATTACTTACGCCGAACAGTTTGGCTACAGCGGCTCTACGGTTACCATGAAACTGATTCCGGGCGAGGCTTACGGCAATATTTACGGTTCGCATTATTTGCGGTACTACGGCAACGAAACCGAAGACCCTTTAAGAATAGATTACGCCAGACCCCTGGTAATTGGTGCCAACGGTTTTCCGATACGGGCGCCGCTCGCCAGCCAGAAAATATTGGGCAACACCCAACCTGATTGGATTGGCGGTATTACCAACACCTTTACCTATAAAAACCTAAGCTTATCCGGATTAGTAGATGCCCGCTGGGGTTTCGAAAAATATAACCAGCTCGAAAACTTTTATTCAGCGTTTGGGATTGCCGATTATACTGCTAACCGCCGTGAAACCAAAGTTTTTGAAGGCGTTTTAGCCGATGGCACCCCAAATACCAAAGAAGTGTGGCTGGGCCAGGGTACCGGACCCGATGGCGTAGCTTACGGCGAAGGCTTTTACCGCAATTACCACCGCAACGTTTCCGAAAACTTTGTGCAGGATGCTTCCTGGATTCGGTTGCGCTCTTTAACCCTGGCGTATAGTTTACCTCCGGCCTGGCTGCCCCGCAAATTTATCCGGAATGCCTCTGCATCGGTTACAGGTAATAATTTATGGCTCCATACCAATTACTACGGCCTCGATCCGGAGTCAAGTTCCGATAACAGCGGCAGCAACGTCGATGGTTTTGCCGGGTTTACTTATCCGGCCGCCCGCACCATTTTATTTACGTTAAACCTTGGCTTTTAATTCTTGGTGGCAGTATGAAAAAAATAGCTGAATATACCTTACTCCTGGCTGTAGCCGGAACCCTAAGCTTGCAGGGATGCGACGATTATTTCGATTTAAATACCAACCCTAACCAGGTTTCTAATCCGCCGCTGGCTTCGCTGCTGAGTACGGTTACTCATAAAACCGGCATAAACAACTACAATGTTGGTAGCGCCATCGCGCCTTACGTCCAATATATTGCCAATGCAACACCAAGTGCCGCCAGCGATACCTACCAGATTGTCGATTTTTCTACTACCTGGGATGGCTTGTACTTTGCCATGGCCGATATTTATGATCTAAAGCAAACCGCCATCACCCAAGGTTCCAGCGAATATTTAGGCGTAGCCAATGTATTAATGGCTTACCACCTAAGTTTGGTAACTGACTTGTGGGGCGATGCGCCATACTCCGAGGCTTTTAATTTAAGCACGTTTACGCCCAAGTACGATTCACAGCAAGACCTGTACAATACCAGTTTAACTTTGCTGGATGAAGCTATTACGGAGTTAGGTAAAACCAATGCTACCATCAAGTTAACCGCAGCCAACGATTTAATCCACGGCGGCGACCGTGCCAAATGGCTGAAAACTACTTATGCCCTAAAAGCCCGGCTGTTGAATAAAGTAAGCAAAACCCCGCAATACAATCCCACACTCGTTTTGCAAACCTTGGCCAACGCTTACACTTCTAACGCCGACGATGCCGGTATGGCAGCTTTCTCGTTGCGGAATCCGTGGGCCCAGGTTGCGGTAAATAATGCCGGCTTAAGTTTAGGTGGCTGGCTGTCTGAGCAATTAATCGAACACCTGAACGGCACCACTTACGGCGTAGTAGACCCGCGGCTGAAAAAAATTACCGACCCAACCGTTACGGGTACTTACATAGGTACCACAAACGGAGCCGGTAACCGGCCGCCGGCCACGAATACTGTTCAGGACGAAAACTATGTTTCGGTTAATTCGCCGTGGACCAATAATACAGCACCGGTTTTAATTATTACTTACGCCGAACTAAAGTTTATAGAAGCCGAGGCAGCCTTGCGGGCCGGCGATAAAACCAATTCCTATGATGCTTACTTAGGCGGTATTCGGGCCAATATGGATAAGCTACAAGTACCAACCCCCGAACGCGAAGCTTACCTCCAGAACCCAGTTGTAGCCGTTGGTGCCGATAATATTACTTTAGCCTTAATATTTAAAGAAAAGTACGTAGCTACTTACTTAAACCCGGAAGCCTGGAACGATGCCCGTCGGTTTAACTACGCCTACAAAGATTTTACATTGCCGGTTAATGCGGCTTTACCCACTTTTATCCGCCGACTAGAATACCCCACAACCAGCGAAAGAAGCCGCAACGCCGCCAATGTGCCAAGCGTTGGTTCGCTCTCCGATCGGCTTTGGTGGGATGTTCAATAAACGCAATAAACCAATACCCAATTCAATTTTAATATGCAAAGTAAGCTCCGGCCTTTTGGGCCGGAGTTTCTTTTTGAATTAAAAAACGGATAAAAGAACAGAAGCCAGCACGTGCAGAATATTGCGGCGAATAATATTTAACTTGCAGCCGGAAAATAAAATTAGCTGCGCATGAATAGTCCTAAAATACCACTGGCCGAACGCATGCGGCCGCATACCTTGGATCAGTTTGCCGGTCAGAAACACCTGGTGGGCGAAAAAGGCATCTTACGCCGCTACCTCGATTCGGGTATGATTCCGTCGATGATTTTGTGGGGGCCGCCAGGGGTAGGCAAAACTACACTGGCCAATATTATTGCTTCGCAACTGAAACTGCCGTTTACGGCGCTTAGTGCCATAAATGCGGGCGTAAAAGACGTGCGCGAAGTAATTGAAAAGGCTAAAACCCGACCTGGCACCATTTTGTTCATCGACGAAATTCACCGCTTTAGCAAATCGCAACAGGACGCACTGCTAGGTGCCGTGGAAAAAGGTATTGTAACCTTAATTGGTGCCACCACCGAAAACCCAAGCTTTGAAGTGATTTCGGCTTTGTTATCGCGGTCGCAGGTTTACGTACTCAAGCACCTTTCCAAAGACGAATTGATTGCTTTGGTTAATAAAGCCATTGCCGAAGATGAATTCTTGAAAAAGAAAAATATTCAGGTAGACGAGTACGATGCCTTGCTCATGCTATCGGGTGGCGATGCCCGCAAACTCCTGAATTTGTTAGATATTGTGGTAGAAGGGGCCAATGCCGATGTGCTGGTAATTACAGATGCGTTTGTGCAGGAAATGGCGCAGCAGCACATTGCCATGTACGACAAATCGGGCGAGATGCACTACGATATTATTTCGGCTTTTATTAAATCTATGCGGGGCAGCGACCCGAATGCGGCGCTTTATTGGCTGGCCCGCATGATAGAAGGCGGCGAAGATCCTAAATTTATTGCCCGCCGGATGCTAATCCTGGCTTCGGAAGATATTGGTAATGCCAACCCTACGGCTTTGATTATGGCCAATACTTGTTTCCAGTCGGTGCAGGTAATTGGCTACCCCGAAAGTAATATTATTTTATCCCAAACGGCGGTTTACCTGGCTACTTCGCCTAAGAGCAACTCGTCGTACATGGCCATTTGGGAAGCCCAGGAATTGGTGAAACAAACCGGTAATTTGCCCGTGCCGCTGCCGCTGCGCAATGCGCCCACCAAACTGATGAAAGAACTGGGCTACGGCAAAAACTACAAATACGCGCACGATTACGACCAGAACTTTGTACCCCAGGAATTTATGCCGGAGCAACTGCAAAGCAAAAAACTCTTCGAGCCCGGTAATAATGCCCGCGAAAACGAAATGCGCAAAAACCTGCGTAACTGGTGGGGCGAGAAGTATGGGTATTGACAGTTGGCAGTAAACAGTAAACAGTTATCAATTATTGGTAAGCAGTTAATTGAGTTAACTATCCTGTTAATACGGAATAGGCAATATTTGAAAAGAATATTCTGCCTATCGAAAAGCTTTAATTAGCGGAAGGTTACTTTTCGTAGATATAGAAGTTGAATTTTCCGGTAATTATTTCGGCTAATTGTTTATACTGGTTGTTTGGGGTTTGTAATACGTAAAGGTTTTTACTTGTAGCTTCTTGGGCTATTTGTTCAATTTCAGGCCGGCTTAAAAAGTAATATTTATCTAGTTGTACCAAATGGTCCCAGCCGGCTACAATAGGTTCGTTTCGCTTTATTGCTCTCTGAAACGCTAATGGGTGCATGTCGCAATAGCGGGCAATATAAATATAAGGCTGGTTATGACCTTTATCTTCAATGTAAATTCTGGCATATTTATCTTTATAATTATTTAACTTTTTAGCTAACTGAACCAGGTGATTCTGTTGAATAGCGCTTCTTAGAAAATAAGACTGGGTATAATGTTTTACAAAAAATGCCAGGTTTACGAGGAGCAAAGAAATTGTTACAAGCAAAAAAAAGTTTCGCCACTTAACCTTATTTATGTGCCGGTAAACAAACAATATTCCGGTGGCCGAAATTATTGGAAGTAATACAATTATACCGGATGTTCTTAAAGCATTAGGGTTTTGGGTGGTTAGCGCACTCGGGAAAAGGCAAATAGCTATAAATAAGTAAAAATATACCGGAGGAAAATGCGTTGTTTTTTTATGGACTAGCGGGAAAAAAAATAAACCAAGGTAGAAAAATAAGAATTCGGTATTTAGTAACCTGCCCATGGTTAAAAAATTATAATCTTCAAAACTAAAGAATAGATATTCAGGCGATAAGTTGGAAAAAAAGTTGCGCAGGAAAGTGTTCAAAAAATGGTAAGAAAAGGAAATATCAATCATGCCATCGTGGGTACGGGCGAAAAATTGCTCTGGCAGGGTAAAAACCGTGTAAATCTGGGGTAAAGCACCTGCAAAACAGGCTAAGCCTAAGAAGCCTATTTTCTTAAGCTTAGCAGATGAGGAATAGAAGAATATATCGGCGGCTATAAGTATAGCAATAAATAAAAAATAAAGTTTGCTCGATTGATACGTATTCGTTCCGAGGCCGATTATGAACCCCAGCAATAGCAAATATTTACTGTTGTAGTCTTTACTTCTTGTTTTTAGCCACAGATAAAAACTACTAATAATAAAGAACGAGGGCAGAATGGTGGGTTCGGTGCCAAGTCTGGAATATATAATGTGCCACGGTGATAAGGTAACTAATAATAAAGCCAGAAAAGCAAATAAGCGACCGCCAAGCCTTAAGGTAGTTAAAAATATAAGCACTGCAGAAAAAAAGCCTAGAATAGCAGAAGGCATACGGCCGGCAAAAGTAGAATAGCCAAAAACTTTTATACTTAAAGCACAAAGCCAGGCATACATAGGAGGGCGGTTATCGTGGTCACCAAATCCTCTTAATATAGTAGGGTATTTCAGGCCCCATCTATCGGCACCTGTTTCCAGAATTGAATAACCATCGTAAAAATTAGAAAGCTCATCCACATGACTCTCTGCCGGATATCTTTCTAACTGGTATGTTCTAAGAAACAGGCAAAGCATTAAGGTAGCTACTACAGCAATATAAAAGATGTAACCTTTTTGAGTTAACGCGCTTAATTTCATAGCTTAAAACTGGTAGCAAAGATTCTTTAGGTTTAGGCAGTAGTTGAGGTGAAATTTATGATAACAATTATAAAATTTAAGTTATTCCTGAAAATCCTATATAGCCGAAAATATTCACAACTTCTTATTTCAGCATACCCCAACTCATAATTCCACCAAAATTCTCCCTTTTTACCCAAACAATTTGTAGCTTGTACCCATTATTATTAAGTAGAAAATTTAACCTGTATGTTACAGTTTTTTAAATACACCTTGGCCACCCTTGTCGGCCTTTTTTTATTTTTTTTCCTAATGTTCCTGATTCTGTTGGGAATTGCTGCCGCGGCTGCCTCAGAAGATGAGGTAACGGTAAGAAAAAATTCCATTCTGGAGTTAAAACTTGACCGTGAAATTGACGAACGGGGAGAGGACGATCCGTTTGAGGGTATGGGCTTGTTAGGCGGCTTGGGTAACGCCAAATACGGTCTCGACGAAATAAAAGCTTCTATCCGCCACGCCAAATCCGATGACAATATTAAAGGTATTTACCTGAGCACCGAAATATTGAGCGCTGGTATGGCCACTGTGGAAGAAATCCGGAACGAACTTCTGGACTTTAAAAAATCAGGTAAGTTTATTGTGGCCTACAACGATATCTGTTCTGAAAAAGCGTATTACCTGACTTCGGTAGCCGATAAACAATTTTTGAATCCGCAGGGAGCCTTGGAAATTAACGGCTTAAGCTCCGAAATAATGTTTTTTAAAGGCACTTTGGAGAAACTCGATATTCAGCCCGAAATATTTAAAGTAGGAGAATTTAAAAGTGCCGTAGAACCGTTTGTACTTGATAAAATGAGCGCGCCTAACCGCTTGCAGGTTACGTCTTTCCTCAACTCCCTGAATAATCATTATTTGCAAAATGTTGCCAAAGCCCGCAATAAATCTTTTGGCGATATGAAGAAAATATCAGACTCGATGCTGATTCATTACCCCGAAGATGCTTTGAAGCACGGTATTATTACCAACGTGGGTTATTACGACCAGGCGGTAGATTACATGAAACAGCGAACCGGCCTGAAAAAAACCGATAAACTGAATGTGGTAGAACTGAAAAGTTACCGCAAAGTGGCCAAAGAAGAAGATAAATATTCTAAAAACCGTATTGCGGTAATTTATGCTACCGGCGAAATTGTAAACGGCGAAGGTGGCAAAGATAATATTGGGGGTACCAAGTTTGCCGAGGAGATTCGCAAAGCCCGCCGCGATAAAAATGTAAAAGCCATTGTATTGCGCATTAACTCGCCGGGCGGCAGTGCCATGGCTTCGGATGTAATCTGGCGTGAAATAACCCTGGCTAAAAAAGAAAAACCCGTAATTGCTTCTATGTCGGATGTGGCCGCTTCGGGTGGTTATTACATTGCCATGGCCGCCGATACGATTGTAGCCTACCCCAACACCATAACCGGCAGCATTGGCGTATTTGGTATTCTGGCTAACCTGGAAGGTTTCCTCGATAATAAACTCGGCATTACCGTAGATCGGGTTAAAACCGGCCGATTCTCGGATATGCCTACCATTACCCGCCAGTTGAACCCCGCGGAACGCCAGATTATACAGCACGGCGTAGAACGCATTTACGATGATTTTACTTCTAAAGCAGCGGCCGGCCGCAACATGCCGGTTGCGCAATTGCGTAATTTAGCCGGTGGCCGGGTATGGTCGGGTATCGAAGCCAAAGAACGCGGGCTGGTAGATGTACTGGGTGGTTTAGACAAGGCCATTGAAATTGCAGCTAAACGGGCCGGCATCGAAAAAGAATATACCCTTAAAAAACAGCCTCACCAGAAAACCTTCCTGGAAACCTTTATGTCGGGTATGGAAACCAGCGCCCGTACGCGTTTCTTGAAAGCCGAACTCGGAGAAATGTATCCGTATTACGAAAAAGCTAAAAAGATGCAGCAGTTGCAAGGTATTCAGGTGCGCATGCCTTACGATTTTTCAATTCAATAAAATTATATTAATTGTTATTTAATAAAGCCGGAGAAGCCTACCCTTCATACAGGACTTCTCCGGCAAAATGGTTGGCTCTTTTTATTAGTCTCCTAAGCCAATAGCCCGCAATATTTTCGCAACGTCGTTCCATTGTTCGGCGTGAAGCTCCTTTCTCCAAAATAATCTAAAATATAGGTCTGCCGGGTGCAGCCAAATAAATAATATAGTAACCATGGAAAAACAAATGCAGCAACTACAGGATGCTAGTGATTTCCTGATTCAGCAAACCAACAGTTTTGCCCCTGATTTCGGAATAATCTTGGGTACGGGCTTAGGCGATTTGGTAAATGATATAAAAATTCAGTACAGCTTACCTTACGACGAAATTCCGCATTTCCCGGTATCTACCGTCGAGAGCCATTCGGGTAAATTAATATTCGGGTACCTGGGCGAAAGAAGGGTGGTGGTAATGCAGGGCCGTTTTCATTATTACGAAGGCTATACCATGGAGCAGGTGGTTTTTCCGGTACGGGTTATGAAAATACTCGGCATTGGGAAATTATTTGTTTCGAATGCTGCCGGCGGCCTGAACCCGGATTTTAGTACTTCTGATTTAATGGTAATTACCGACCACATTAACCTGCAACCACAAAACCCTTTAATTGGTAAAAATTTAGAAGCGCTGGGCTCCCGCTTTCCCGATATGAGTGACGTGTACGATGAAACTTTGGTAAACCAGGCGCTAGCCATTGCGGGGCAGAACGGGTTTGCCTTGCAAACCGGCGTATACGTAAGTGTGCCGGGCCCCATGCTCGAAACCAAAGCCGAATATAAGTTTTTGGCTAATATTGGCGCCGATGCGGTAGGTATGTCTACAGTGCCCGAAATTATTGCGGCCCGGCACATGGGGCTTACTTGTTTTGCGCTATCGGTAATTACAGATATGTGTGTGCCCGGTAAAATTAAAAAAGTAGTTTTGCTGGATATATTAGAAGCGGCAGCCCGGGCCGAACCCCGTATGACTTTTCTAATCAAAGAGTTAATTCGGAACCAAGACTAAAAGATATTTGTATAAGGTATTATAAAACCAATAAAGAGTATAGCTTTTAGATAATTCCAAGGTCAAGTATTTGTATGTCTTACCAGCATGGAACAGTTTCTGCCTAAATCCACCATATCCTGCTCTTTTCACAAAAAGCTATACTGGGCCCAATATTCGAGCCTTTGCGATAAAAAGCAGTTTTAAATGTTTTGCTTTAATAAATTTGTATAATTTTTAATAAATAGAAATTTAATTAATCAGATTTTTAAACAAACTTTATTCTGAAGGCCTATATTAAATATTTTTTAATATTTTTGCTTCAAACAACAACTTAACGGTGTTATAATTCTCAAAGGTTAAGATTAATATTATGAAAAGTTATTTTTCTTTAATACTTTGAAACTACAAAACTTAAAAACTGCTAAATTAACGCTGTTTTAATAGGTTATTAATCGGGCAGATTTTATAAGATCAGTCTTAGCTGAAGAAAAAAATACCATATCGCGAATATAATTTTTTTAGTATAGAATAAATACGATAATGTCAGACCAAAACAATTTGGGTTTATATCATCCATCATTTGAACATGATTCGTGTGGCATCGGCTTTGTAGCCCACTTAAAAGGCCGGAAGTCGCATGATATTGTGGCGGATGCCTTGCATATGCTGGCCCGCATGGAGCACCGGGGAGCCTGTGGTTGCGAAACCAATACCGGCGACGGCGCAGGTATTCTGATTCAGGTACCGCATGAATTTTTTGTGGATGAATGCTTAAAACTAGGCATTAAGCTGCCGCCGTTCAGCCAGTATGGCGTAGGATTGGTGTTTTTTCCGCAGGACGAGAAACTGCGCGAAGAATGCCGCGATATCCTGAACCGTAATATTGAAAAGCTGGGCATGCAACTTTTGGGCTACCGCAAATTGCCGACGTATAACGGCGAAATTGGCGAGAGTGCCCTGAAAGTAGAACCCGTAATGGAACACGTTTTCATTAAGCGGCCTGACCTGATTACGAATCCGGAAGAATTTGAACGGAAGCTTTTTGTATTGCGCAACTATACTACTCGTTTAATCCGGGAGTCGGTAGCTTTGCCTAATATTAACGATGCTTTTTATATTGCTACACTATCGTATAAAACCATTGTATACAAAGGCCAGTTTACGACGGCGCAGGTGCGGTCTTACTTCCCGGATTTGCAGCATAAAAATGTAGTTTCGGCTTTAGCGGTAGTTCACTCGCGTTTCTCCACCAATACCTTCCCGTCTTTCCGGTTAGCGCAGCCTTTCCGGTACATTGCCCACAACGGCGAGATTAATACGGTAAAAGGAAACACCAACTGGATGGGCGCGGCCGAAGCAGCTTTCAGTTCGAAATATTTCTCACGGGAAGAACTGGATATGATCCTGCCGATTTGTGATCCAACCCAGTCTGACTCAGCTAATCTCGACAACGTAGTTGAATTATTAACTTTGAGTGGCCGTTCTTTGCCGCACGTAATGATGATGCTGATTCCGGAAGCCTGGGATGGCAACAACCACATGAGCGAAAAGAAACGTGCTTTCTACGAATACCATGCAGCCCTGATGGAGCCCTGGGATGGCCCGGCTTCTATCTCGTTTACCGATGGTAAAATTGTTGGTGCTACTTTAGACCGGAACGGCTTGCGTCCGTCGCGTTACTTGGTAACTAGCGACGACAAAGTAATTATGGCATCAGAAGCGGGTGTTTTGGAAGTAGACCCGGCTAAAATTGTAAAGAAAGGCCGCTTGCAGCCTGGTAAAATGTTTGTGGCCGATTTAGAGCAAGGCCGCATTATTTCTGACGAAGAACTGAAAGACGATATTTGTTCGCGTCAGCCTTACCATGAGTGGTTAAAAAATAAAATCCGGTTGAAAGATATGCCGGAAGCTTTGGGTACTTTCCATCACCCAAGCCCAACCGCGCTCTTGAAGCACCAGCAGGCTTTTGGTTATACCTCGGAAGACCTAAAAGTAATTATTGGCGAAATGGCCCAAACCGGTAAAGAGCCTTTAGGTTCAATGGGTACCGATACGCCGTTGGCAATATTATCTGACCAGAGCCAGCATTTTTCGAGTTACTTTAAGCAATTATTTGCCCAGGTAACCAACCCGCCCATCGACCCCATCCGGGAGCGAATGGTAATGTCTTTGACTTCATACGTAGGTGGTGGCCTGAATTTACTGGAAGAAAGTCCGCTGCACTGCCGCATGGTAGAATTGCAACAGCCGGTGCTTTCGAATAAAGAACTGGAAAAAATACGGTTCTTAGACCAGTCGTATTTTCAAACCAAAACCATCTATACCTACTTTAAAGCCGATGGCCAGCCGGGCTCGATGGAAAAAGCCATCAAACGGATTTGCCAGTATGCGGCCGATGCGGTAGAAGATGGTTTCTCTATTATTTTATTATCAGACCGGAGCCTGGATAGCAGCCACGCCCCAATTCCTTCATTGCTGGCAACTTCTGCCGTACACCATCATTTAATGCGCAAAGGTTTACGCGGTAAAGTGGGTATTGTGGTAGAGTGCGGCGATGCCTGGGAAGTACATCATTTTGCTACGCTCATCAGCTTCGGTGCTTCGGCGGTTAACCCGTATTTAGCTTTCGATACCATTGTGGATATGAAAGCCAAAGGATTAATTGAATCGAACGCGGCCGACGAAAAGTTATTCTATAATTACATTAAAGCCATAAACGACGGCTTGCTGAAGGTATTCTCTAAAATGGGTATCTCCACCATGCAGTCGTACCAGGGAGCCCAAATATTCGAAGCGCTTGGTATTAGCAAAGATGTAATTGATAAATATTTTACCCGTACGGTTTCCCGGATTGGCGGC
This sequence comes from Adhaeribacter rhizoryzae, assembly GCF_008629685.1. Classification (GTDB taxonomy): domain Bacteria; phylum Bacteroidota; class Bacteroidia; order Cytophagales; family Hymenobacteraceae; genus Adhaeribacter; species Adhaeribacter rhizoryzae. The sequence goes on from NZ_VWSF01000002.1 coordinate 100,181, forward strand.
TTAACCCTGGATTGCATTGCTAAAGAAGCTTTAATCAAGCATAAACTGGCTTTCCCGGATAAGTTTGTACCGAATCCGAAACTGGAAGTTGGTGGTATTTACCAGTGGAAACGCCGCGGCGAGTACCACCTGTTTAACCCGCAGACCATTCACTTGCTGCAACAGGCTACCCGCACCAACGATTACGGGGTATATAAAAAATATTCAAAACTGGTAAACGAGCAAGGCGTAAAAGCCTGTACCTTGCGCAGCTTACTTAAGTTTAAAGAAGGCAAATCTATTCCGATCAGCGAGGTAGAACCAGTCGAAAGTATCTTTAAGCGTTTTGCCACCGGTGCCATGTCGTTCGGGTCAATTTCGCACGAAGCCCATACCACGCTGGCCATTGCCATGAACCGCATTGGTGGCAAGAGCAACAGCGGCGAGGGCGGCGAAGACGAAATCCGTTTTGAGCGTAAGCCAAACGGCGACTGGGAACGGTCGGCTATTAAGCAGGTAGCATCCGGGCGTTTTGGAGTAACCAGCTATTATTTAGCTAACGCTGATGAATTACAAATTAAAATGGCCCAGGGCGCTAAGCCCGGCGAAGGTGGTCAGTTGCCCGGTCATAAAGTAGATGAGTGGATTGGTCGCGTGCGTCATTCTACCCCGGGGGTAGGTTTAATTTCGCCGCCGCCGCACCACGATATTTACTCGATTGAAGATTTAGCCCAACTAATATTTGACCTGAAAAATTCTAATCCAAAATCCCGTATCAACGTGAAATTGGTATCGGAAGCGGGGGTAGGAACAGTAGCAGCCGGGGTAGCAAAAGCTTTCTCCGATGTGGTACTGATTTCGGGTTACGATGGTGGTACCGGTGCTTCGCCGATTAGCTCGATTAAGCACGCTGGTTTGCCTTGGGAACTTGGTTTAGCCGAAGCCCACCAGACCTTGGTTCGCAACAAACTACGCAGCCGCATTGTGGTGCAGGCCGATGGTCAGATGAAAACTGGTCGTGACTTAGCCATTGCGGCCTTATTAGGTGCGGAAGAGTGGGGCGTAGCTACAGCAGCCCTGGTTACTGCCGGTTGTATTATGATGCGGAAGTGTCATTTAAATACCTGCCCGGTTGGGGTTGCCACCCAGAACCCGGAATTACGGGCGTTGTTTAGCGGTAAGCCGGAAGATGTGGTTAATTTATTCCACTTCTTGGCCGAAGAATTACGCGAGATAATGGCTGAATTAGGTTTCCGGACCATTAACGAAATGGTGGGCCAGGTTGACCGCTTGGAAATGCGGAAAGACTTCACCAACTGGAAACATAAGTTAATAGATCTTTCTGCCGTATTGCATAAAGAACCGGCCGGTCCGGAAGTTGGCATCTATAAGCAAGAAGAGCAGCAGCATGCCTTAGAAGCGGTACTGGACGTGGATTTAATTAAATCTGCGCAGCCAGCCCTGGAAAATGTAGAACCTGTATTTGATCAATTTTACATCTCCAACACCGATCGCGCTACGGGCACTATGCTGTCTTACGAGATTTCGAAGAAGTATAAAGGCGTTGGATTACCGGCCGGTACCATTCACTACAAATTTACCGGCTCTGCCGGACAAAGCTTTGGGGCGTTTGGTGCACCAGGTATTAAATTTGAACTGGAAGGCGAAGCCAATGACTACTTTGGTAAAGGTTTATCGGGCGGTCAGTTAATCCTGTATCCACCAAAAACCGCTAAGTTTAAAGCCAGCGAGAATATTATTGCGGGTAACGTAGCGTTTTACGGGGCTACTGCCGGCGAGGCTTACATTCGCGGTCAGGCGGGCGAACGTTTCTGCGTGCGTAATTCTGGTGCCAAAGCAGTAGTAGAAGGCGTTGGCGACCACGGCTGCGAATATATGACGGGTGGTATTGCGGTAATATTAGGCGAAACCGGACGTAACTTTGCGGCAGGTATGAGCGGTGGTATTGCTTATGTATACAACCCCGGCCAACGGTTTCCGCAGCAATGCAACATGGAAATGGTAGAATTTGATGAAATGGAAGCAGAGGATGTAACCGAACTGAAACGGTTAATCCAAAACCATTTTGATTTTACCGGCAGTGCCGTAGCAGAAGGAATTCTGAATAACTGGGATAATGCCGTAAGTCATTTTATTAAAGTAATGCCAAGCGATTACAAAAAGGTATTGCTGAAAAGAAGAGAGTTAAAAGAAGTAGGAATCGATAATTTGGAGGCTGTAGTAAATGGGTAAGCCAACAGGATTTTTAGAGTTCGGCCGGGAGTTGCCGAAAAAACGTGATCCGAAATTGCGGATTAACGATTACAATGAACTTTACGAAGAATTCGGCGAAGAGAAAATAGCCACGCAGGCAGCCCGTTGCATGGATTGCGGCGTACCTTTCTGCCACAGTGGTTGCCCTTTGGGTAATATTATTCCGGAATTTAACGATGCTGTATACGAGCAAAATTGGGAATTAGCCGCGGAGATTCTTTTTTCTACGAACAACTTTCCGGAATTTACCGGCCGTATTTGCCCGGCTCCTTGCGAGGCTGCCTGCGTGTTAGGCATTAACAAACCGCCGGTAACCATCGAAGAAATTGAGAAGAGCATTGCCGAAGTTGCTTTTGAAAAAGGTTACGTGCGGGCCAAAACCCCAATATTACGTACCGGCAAAAAAGTAGCGGTAGTAGGTTCGGGGCCGGCTGGTTTAGCCGCTGCCGCTCAGTTAAACAGCGCCGGTCATTCGGTAACGGTATTTGAGCGCGCCGATAAAATTGGTGGCTTGTTACGCTACGGTATTCCGGACTTTAAACTGGAAAAATGGGTAGTAGATCGTCGGTTAGCGGTGATGGAAGAAGAAGGTGTGGTATTTATGACCAACGCCAACGTAGGTGAAAATATTAAAGTAACCGATATTATGCGTTCTTTCGATGCTGTGGTTTTAACCGGTGGCTCTACAGTAGCCCGTGATTTAGGTATTCCGGGCCGCGATCTGAAAGGTGTTCATTTTGCGATGGATTTCTTAACGCAGCAAAACGGCCGCATCAGCGGCAAAGAATTTGCGCCGGAAGAAGAAATCTGGGCAACCGATAAAAACGTGGTAGTTATTGGTGGCGGCGATACCGGCTCCGACTGTGTAGGTACTTCTAACCGGCACCGGGCTAAATCGGTAACGCAGATTGAAGTATTGGCTAAGCCTCCTGGCGAACGTCATGCTTCTACGCCGTGGCCGAACTGGCCCATGCAATTACGTACGTCTACTTCGCACGAAGAAGGCTGCGACCGCAACTGGGCTATTGTGACCAAAGAATTTATCGGTGACGAAGAAGGTAAACTCAAAGCCTTGAAAGTAGCGCAGATGGATTTTTGCAGCGCCAAACCCGGCGAAGCACCTAAATTCCAGGAAGTGCCCGGCACCGAAAAAGAAATTCCTTGTGAACTGGCCTTATTGGCAATAGGTTTCGTGCACCCGCAGCACAAAGGCATGATCGAAGAACTGGGCCTGGACCTGGACGAGCGCGGCAACGTAAAATGCAATACCAGCTACCAGACCAGTGTATCCAAAGTATTTGCTGCCGGCGATATGCGCCGCGGACAATCTTTAGTAGTTTGGGCTATTTCAGAAGGTCGTGAAGCTGCTCGTGAAGTTGATATTTTCCTGATGGGACAAACCAAGCTCGAAGCCAAAGATGTTTCGATGCTGAATACCACCAGTGTTTACGCGATTTAAGTAAGACAAATATTATTAAGTAAAAAGCTTCCGGAATTTTCCGGAAGCTTTTTTGTTTTAGTGGGGAATTCCCTGAATGATGCTCTACTGTAGCGAAACTAATATTGTGCTTGCCAGTTTTTATTGTTTTCTTTCACTCGCATAGGCGTTCTTGCCGGAACCTAACTTGTCGCTTGTATCGATTAAACAGTTGGTGGTATATGTCTCGGGCGTCCTCGCCCGTGTCTTCTTCTTGCGGCCTCTGGCCACTATTATTAATGAAGAATATTTTAATTGTTTATAGCGGCCAGAGGCCGCAAGGAATAATCACCAGCGAGGACGCTGGCGATAGAGAAAAATCTAACCATTTTCATCGCAGCAGCACTTCATCTATTAACCCGTATGCTTTTGCTTCTTCGGCTTTAAGCCAATAATCCCGGTCAGAGTTTTCGTGTACTTCCTGGTAGCTTTTCCCACTGTGGTGGGCAATAATTTCGTATAATTCTTTTTTAATTTTTAATATTTCGCGGGTAGAAATTTCTATATCTGAAGCCTGACCTTGCGCGCCACCTAAGGGCTGGTGAATCATGACGCGAGCGTGGGGCAAGGCCGAGCGTTTGTTGGCTGCACCGCCGCATAACAACACGGCCCCCATCGAAAGAGCTACTCCGGTACAAATTGTAGCTACGTCGGGTTTAATAAATTGCATGGTATCGTAAATACCTAAACCCGCGTAAACTGATCCGCCCGGACTGTTGATGTACAGCAAAATATCTTTTTTAGGATCTACTGATTCCAGGAAAAGCAACTGAGCCACAATAATATTAGCAATATTATCATCTACAGCCGTACCCAGAAAAACAATCCGGTCAGCCATCAGCCGGGAGAAAACATCTACTTCCCGGAAATTTACCGGCCGTTCTTCAATTACCGAGCGGGTCATGTTTTCGATGTAGTTAATATATTTATCTACGGCCAGGGTATTCTGGTTTAAGCCTTGTACCGCAAATTTTCTGAATTCATTTTGGTTATATCCGGAGGTAAACATAGGGTTCTGTTGTTTATGGGGTTATAAAAAAGACATGAAAATTCCAGTCGACTTTAAAAAGCCGATTGAAGCGTTTAAAGTGAAGTAAAAATCTAGATTAGGTTTATTCTAAATATTGCCGCCGGCTAATTGGGATTTCTGATGTCGCAACTTTCCTTTGTTAGCGGGCGCTTAAGAAATGAGCAAAGAAAAATAACTGGTAAATAAAGCAGGCAACTTAAGTAGAAAATAACCGGGTATGAATGGCTTTTAATTCTTGCCGGAGTTGTTGCCGTCCGGCATCCTGAATAGCCCGGTAGGCAAGTTGTTGAAGCTGAAATTTTTGTTTAAAATATTCGTCCCACAAAAGCCTTATTTCAAGCTCCTGGCTTTCTTCTTCTGGTAAACTGCCGTTCACAAAAGCTTCCAGTGTTTTTATTTCTTCTAAAGCTGGTCGCATAAAATAAAAATTTAAGTATTTACAAAAATTAATCTAATAGAGCTTAGAGCGGTTCTAATCAAAAGCACAAATATTTACCTTACCGGAAATCGTTAATAGTAAAGTTGGCTAAAGATTGGCGGAGACGTTCCAGGCATTTAAATTTTTGTACGGTAGCAGTATGCACATTGCGGTACGCGTGTTGAGCCGCAATTTGGGGCATGTTGTGGCCGAAATAATAAAAGGAGACTAATATTTCCTGGCACTTTTTACCCAACTGTGCTACAAACGTACCCAAATCAAGGTTAGTTTGTTCGGATGCAATCGTGGGTTCTTCCCAATTTGGGCTGGTTTGGGTCAGGAATATTCTGGCTTGGCGCTGCCGCTTTTCCAGCTCCTGGTGCCATTTATTTTTGCAGATAGCTAGTAAATAGGTGGTGGCCGATGCTGTTAATACCAGTTGCTCGTGCATTACTTTTTCGTAAAACAGAATAATAGCTTCCTGTAATAAATCCTGCGCATCTTCTGGGGTGCCGTTGTGCTGTTTTACAAAGTGTAGCACCATGGGGTAAGTTTGCGCATACACACGGGTTAAAGTTTTTTCCCGGTCTGTGATAAAGGAATGGCGCCAGTCTGTAGCCATTACCGGGCTTGTTAAAGTCTGCATAGGCTTTTTAGGTTAATCCGGTTTCTGAAAGAATATCACCCTAATTTCTTAAATTATTTTTAAGGAATATTACTTTGTGCCTTTTAATAGCAAAGGATTTATACCAAGTAGTATGAATAATCTTCCATAACTGAAAACTTAAATTATTCTATCCTTGCCTGTCATTCCGGAGGAATCTTCTGCATAGGAAGCATTACAGGTAAATTCAAGACTAAGTTTATCACCTGTTTATCCAACTTATGCAGAAGATTCTTTTGAAATTCTGCGAATTCTCCTGAATGACGGGTAGAGGAAGCTATTTGCTACGCTATTAAGACCGGGATATTACTTCAGAATAATCTTTTTTCGGTCGTAAACCAGGTTGGTGAAAACGCCATAGCCACCTTGTACGGTAGATATGACGGTAGCGGGTTGAGCAAAAGGATTGCCATTGGCATCGCGGGCGCCTTCCACGGAGTTAAAGAAATCATAATAAGGTTTTTCGAGGTGGTAAAGCGATACAAACACCGTGTCGTCTTTTTCGAAGTCGTAGCCGGTGCCGAACGCAGAAAGTTTGCCGTTGCTGAGGTTATCGTCGGCGGTATAATCTATCTCGGCCCGATTGTTTACGCTATCGCGCTGTACACTAAAAAAATAATAATTAGCAGTATTACCCGGGTCGGAATATTTTGCTACCAGAAAAGCTTTTTTGCGGTCGTTGTAAGTATATTCAACGGTATCGAGGAGTACTACGGGTAAAACGGTGGTGGTGCCGGTGAGCTTGCGGCCCTGGTTATCGGTTATTTGCAAGCTATAGGTATCGCCGGGTTTGCCTGCCATAACGGTAGGAGAAACGTGGGTATAATATTTACGGGTAAACTTGTCGTAAAAAGGCGCATAACGTAAGGTATCGGGCTGGCCTTTGTAAAAAATAATAACCGTGGCTTCTTTAACCAGCGGAATTTCCGGAGCGGCCAGGTAATTGGTGCTTTCGGTTAAAGTTAAGCGGTAAGGCTGGCCGGGCTCCAGGTAACATTCGGCTACCAGTTGCGATGCCATAACCGGTAAATCTACTTCAAAGTTTTTTTCCATGTTACAGCCGTACGGCAGCACCGATAAGGCCAGAAGTAAACAGAAAATATAATATTTGGAACGAAACAAACGCATCAGAATTTAAAATTATAAGTAACCGACGGAATAACCGGGAACAAAGAAACCTGCCGGCCCCGGAAGCCAATGGTTAATTCGTCGGATTGGTCTTTTAGCTGTTCGAAATACACAAAATACGGATTGCGGCGGTTGTAGGCATTGTAAACACTAAAGGTCAGGTCCGATTCGCCGCGCTTGGGCCGCAACTTGTAAACCAAGCCCAAATCTAACCGGTGATAAGCCGCTTGGCGGTAAGCATTGCGTTCGGTGTAAATAGGTACAAAAGATTCGTTGTTGCCGGTTTGGCCTTGTAATATAATGCGCGAAACGGGCACCGAAAAAGCATTGCCGGTGCCGTAAACCCAGGTGCCGGTCAGGTGGAGGCGGGGGCTGAGTTGGTGCAAGCCTACAATGCTAATGTCGTGGCGACGGTCGTAGCGGTTCGGAAACCAGCGGCCTTCGTTTATTTCGGCAAACTGCCGGTAGGTCCAGGAAAGGGTGTAACCAACCCAGCCGGTGGTGCGGCCTTCTTTTTTCTCCAGGTATATTTCGTTGCCGTAACTGCGGCCCCGCCCGAATAAAAATTCCTGATCCAGGTTATTGTTTACAAATAATTGCGCCCCATTGCGGAAATCTACCTGGTTGGCCATCCATTTGTAATATACTTCGTTCGTGATTAAATATTTGCCTTTGCCAGCTAATTGGCTAATACCCAGCGCTACCTGCTGCGAGCGTTGCGGCCGCACCGTATTGTTAGACGGGTACCAAATATCGGTAGGCAGCGAAGCGCCCGAATTAGAAACCAAATGAATATATTGCAGCATGCGGGTATAACTGCCTTTAAGCGAAGTATTTTCTGATAAAGCATAGCGGGCTGATACCCGCGGTTCCAGGCCGTTAAAATTGCTTTTGCCGTTGGTAAAGCCTGAAAACCGCAAGCCATAATTTAAGGTAAAGTTAGGAGTGGGGTTATAATCATCGGCGGCATAAACGCCGTATTCTACGCCGGTAAACGAAGAACCCGAACTAAAGGCAATGGTGTTATCTTCGGAGCCGGCTTTTAAACGACCCACATCAAAAGTATGCTTAACGGCCTGCACGCCAAATTTAAAGCTGTGGGCATTGCCGGGTACGTAATCAAAATCTGACTTAAAGCTTAAATCTTTTATGTTGGAGGTAAGATCAAAGCTAAAGCCTTCGAGGCTGTTTTTAATATTGTAGCGGTAACTCGAAGCGGTAACGGAAGTATTGGCAAATAACCGGGGGTTGAAAATGTGATTCCAGCGCAAGGTGCCGGCCCGGTTACCCCAGTTAAAATCGAAATTAAAGCCGCTGTTCCGGAAGCCAATCAAATCGTCGCCGAGGTAGCCGCTCAGGTACAAACGGTCGTTTGGGCCAATATCGTAATTTACCTTTGCGTTCAGGTCGTAGAAATAATACCCCGGAATAGGGTTGTACTCGGGGTTGTCTTTGTTTATTTTATTTACCAACCCCGTAAAAACATCTACATAAGTGCGCCGGCCCGAAATAATAAAAGAGCCTTTGTTTTTCTTGAGGGGGCCTTCGAGGGTGAGGCGGGAGGCAATTAGCCCCAAGCCACCGCTGGCGGCAAAGCGTTTGTTGTTACCTTCTTTTAGCTTAACATCTACCACCGACGACAAGCGGCCGCCAAACTGCGCCGGGAAACCGCCTTTGTACAAATCGACGCTGCGCACCGCATCTGAATTAAAAATACTGAAAAACCCAAACAGGTGCGACGCGTTGTAAACGGTAGCTTCGTCGAGTAAAAATAAGTTCTGGTCGGGGCCGCCGCCGCGCACGTACAAACCCGCGCTGCCTTCGCCGCCCGATTGGATGCCGGGCTTCAACTGCAAAGTTTTTAAAATATCTACTTCGCCAAACAGGGCCGGCAGTAGTTTGGCTTCCCGTACCGATAACTGGTCCACGCTCATTTGAGAGGTTTTTAGTTTCTCCTGCAAGCTACCCGCTTCTATTAATACCTCGCCGAGTTCCTGCGCCGTAACTGGTAATTCAATATTTAGTTTGGTGTTTTGGGTAACGGTAATTTCGCGCCGCTGGGTTTGGTAACCAATATAAGAATATACCACCGTATGGGTGCCGGGCGGAACCGATAAACTGTAAAAGCCATAGGTGTTGGTACTGGTACCGGACTGTAAAGCCGGAATCTGCACGGCCACGCCTACCAAATTTTCGCCGCTAACGCCGGCCCGTACGGTACCGCTAATGGTAATTTTACTTTGGGAAAAAGTATAATTTGGTATACAACTTAAAAACAATATTGCCCACAGGAACACCTTGAAAGTTAGAACGGGTAATTTAAAAGGGATATTTATGTAAAATTTGCCGGTAACCAAGGGAGTTAATATTTGTGCCTGTACTAATCAGATAAATAACGCCCGAAGGTACAATATGTTTTGAGGAATTTTGCCGGCAATGCGCTTTACTGAAACAGCAAATATTACTTTACGGTTAAGTATCAAATCACCTCCTCACTCTTTAGCCAAGGAGGGGAACCGAGCTGATGAATAAGTAGCGGTTTTTCTGAGAAATTAGGGCACTGTTTATGATGTTAGCCAACAGTAACGCGTGAAATATTGATCTTTACTCTATTAATTATTTACTACTTTTACTTTTAATACCTCTCACTTTTATTCCTTCTTTTTTTACTGCTTTTCACTGGTTTAACCGCCGGCCTGTAATTTGTAGGAGTTCTTTTCTTCGCTGCGTATTTCAGCTAAAAATCAGCTAGAAGTTCTATTAACCACCAACCCGTAATATTTAAGAAAGGATTATTTCGAACCTAATGAGAAATCAATTACAACCGAAATCACCAACCCGAAATGCTTAGGAAAAATGCCGGCTTACGCGTCATCCCGAGCCTGTCGAGGGAACTATTACCGCAATTTTAGCTAACCTTTAACAGAATCCTTATGGCTATTCAAATGCCAGCTCATTTAAGAACTTTAAGTTTGGATTCTGCTTTCGGATTAAGGCTTCTTTCTTACTGCGGCTCCAGCCTTTGAGTTGCTTTTCCCGGTCGATAGCTTGGTTAGGGGAAGGGTAGCGTTCAAAATAAATAAGGTTATAACAGAAATATTTGCCGGCGAAAGTGCCAGGCTTACCACTATTCTCAAAGTGCTCGGTTAAGCGTCTTGGTAAATCGTTTGTTACACCAATGTAATAGGTGGTGCGGTTTGGGTTGGTGGTGATGTAAACAAAATAGTTGTGGTTAAACATAACTGTTTATGTATAAAGAAGCAACTATAAGATAAGGGCAGAAGTTCCTGAAATAATTGCTGTAATAGATCCCTCGACAGGCTCGGGATGACGCGTAAGCCGGCGTTTTTCCTAAGCATTTCGGGCTGTTGAGGTAGTTTGAGGTAGTTTTCGGCTTTGGTGGTTTTATTTGGTGAATTTGGAATGCTGCTGAATTAGCGTGTTGCTGCTGAATTATTGGCTGTTAGCTGGTTTACTAATTGAATAAAATTGCCATAGGAAGTGAAAACTTGGGTAAAACAGTAGAGTGGCGGGAGCGGGTGGGTAAAAGCAAAAAATCCTTACGCCAACGGTAAGGATTTTTGTTTTAAGATAAGGTTAGCCCGAAATTAATCTTGGTCGGTGGCGGCCGGAACAGAAGCGGGCCGGCTTTTAATAATAATATCAACGCTGGTGCCCTGGCCGGGACGGGAATCGATTTTTAATTTGCCATCGAGCAACTTTACGCGATTTCGAATGCTGCTTAATCCAATGCCTTTGCTATTCCTTTTTTCAGCGGAGTTAAAGCCGTTGCCATTGTCTTGTACGCGCAAGTAAAGCTGGTTTTTTCTGTTTTCCAGTTCTATGTGTACGGTTGTGGCTTCGGCGTGCTTCATGGTGTTATTCAGCAGCTCTTGTATAATGCGGTAAAGCGATATTTCTATTAAATCTTCGAACCGTTCTTCTAAACCTACCAAGTCGCTGGTAACATTAAGTGCGGGGCTATCAAGCCGTCGGATGAGTTCTTCAATGGCTGTTTTCAGACCAAAATCGCGGAGTACAGTGGGTGTTAGCTCAAAAGAAATATTGCGGGTGGCGCTGATTGCCTGATTTAGCAAGTTGTTTATCCGGCCTTTTGTTTCCTGCTGCGCTTCGTTTTTGTTTTCCAGGTGGTCGAGGTTTAGTTTAGCGGCGTAGAGCAACTGGCCCAAACCATTGTGCAGGGCTTCCGAAATGCGTTTACGTTCGGCTTCCTGGGTTTGTAAAACGGCTTTTAATATTTGTTTTTGCTGTTGCAGCCGGAGTTGAATGGTTGCTTCTTCGGCGTCTTTCTGGTCCTGAATATCGGTGGCGGTGCCAATCCAGAGGCTTATCTGGCTCTGATTGTTCCGGATGGGAACGGCTTTTACTAAATGCCAGCGATATTGGTTATCGGATTGGCGCAACAGGCGAGCCTGAATATTTAAGACTTTTCCGTTGGTAAGTACTTCTTTGTAAGCTGCCAGATAATTTTCTAAATCGTCGGGGTGGATAGCTTTGGTCCAGCCCCAACCCTGCGATTCTTCTTTGGTAAAGCCGGTAAAATCGTACCAGGCTTGGTTGAAAGATTCGTTCTCGCCGCTGGAGTGGTGGGTCCAGGTAATGTGGGGCACGGCTTCCAGCAAAATACGAAAACGATCGGCGTTAGCATGTATTTCTGCTTTTTGTTGCAGCAGTTGCTGTTGGTAGTTTTTGCGGCTGGTAACATTCTGCATGGTTAGCACTAAACCATCGTTTAGTTTTACCCCAATCAGGTGTACCCAACGGTCGGCGTTTCCCGGAAGCTGTTGTATCTGTTCAATATCCAGCACTTCGCCATCATTTACTACTTTTAAATATTGCGTAAACAAATCGTTTTGCAGTAACGGCGCATAGGCTTTGCTCAGGGGTTTGGCCCGCAAATCGGTTTCTTTAACCTTTAATATTTCTTCGGCTTTAGAGTTTAACAGAATACATTCAAAATCAACAATAACATTCAGGTTGTTGCGAATGGCTCTTAAAGCCAGAATAGCGTTTGGCGAACTGTCGAGAATGCTGGCCTGCATCAGGTGCATATTCTTCAGTTCGTTAATATTTATAAACAGAATAATGGCCCCATCGGTAATGCGGTTCTGGCTAATGTAAGGCAAAATGCGCAATAAATACCAGATGCCGTTTTTATCCTGCACTTCGCGCTCAACAGCCACCGTATTTTTAATGGCTTCCAGAATATCGTTTATAAAATCCGGATGTTGAATATTATGCGTAATCTGGAGTATAGACCGGCCAATATCGCCTTCGATTAAGTTTATTTGCTGCATAGCAGCCGGCGTAAATTTGCGGATAATGAGCTGACTATCTACGTAAATCTGGCCAATATCGGTGCTCCGGAAAAAGTTATTCAGGTCGTCGTCTAGCTCTACCAGCATTTTTATTTTGTACTGGTGCTCGGCGTTTATGGTATTCAGCTCTTCGTTTAACGATTGCAGTTCTTCATTGGCGCTCTGGAGTTCTTCGTTCGACGATAATAATTCTTCGTTGGTGCTTTGCAGTTCTTCGTTGGCGGTTTCGAGCTCTTCTACCACACTCTGCAAATCTTCGCGGGTAAGTTGCAGTTCCAGCTCCAGCTCGTGTACCCGGGTTTCGTAATGAATTTCTTTCCGGGATAGTTGCGGTTCGTTTAAGGTATAGGCTTGTTCGGGATCTTCGCTAAATAATACCAGTATAAAGCGGTCGAATAATTTTTTATCGCTGAGGTAAGGTTTTATAACAATGTTTATGTGGCGCATGGTATCGCCATCGCGATATTGGAGGCCATGGGCTACAATTTTCTCTTTATTTTGTTCGGCTTTGCGCAGCAGGGCACCCAGGTCCAGGGCTAAATCCTGCGGTAACAATTTTAAAATATTAAAGCTAAGCTGGCGCTCAGGCAAAGATACAAGTTTGGTGTAATCGCCGTAACCATGAATTACATCGTAATTTTCGTCGAGGTAAACGGCCGCAAATGCATATTCTTCCAGAATAGCATCGTTCAGCATCTCAACTAGGCGATGTTGCAATTTTTGCCGTGGGTTAAAGTCCCGGGTCCGGAGCGGTACGTTTAAGTCGGGTTTCCGGAAGTTAGTCCCCGGACTCATAAAGTTTTCCAGACCCAGGGAGCCAGAGGCTGTGGTGCTCTGAAAAATTTTCCACTTTTTATTTACCTCCGTAAATTTGGTAAAATCGCCCAGGCTTTCGCTGGGGCCTAAAAATAAATAACCGCCTACATTAAGCGCATAATGAAGCTTACTCAATACTTTTTTCTGTAGCACCGGGCTTAAATAAATAAGCATGTTGCGGCAGCTTACCAAATCCATGCGGCTAAAGGGCGGATCGTTGATGAGGTTATGTTGGGCAAAAATAACCATGCGCCTGATGCGTGGAGCAACCCGGTACTTGCCGTCTTCTAAAGTAAAAAAGTTTTCCCGGCGTTCTTCCGATACTTCGGAAAGCGAACTGGCGGGATACAGGCCGGCACCGGCAAAATCCAGGGCATCGCGGTCTATGTCGGAGGCAAATATTTTTACTTCTACTTCTTTTTTTACCGTATCCAGGTGTTCCCGCACCAGCATGGCAATAGAATAAGCTTCTTCGCCGGTAGAGCAAGCCGTTACCCAAATGCGTAAGGTGTTGTTAAGGTTTAATGCTTCGGCCAGCGGCGGTATAACTTCTTTGGCTAAAATATCATAAGCTTCGGGGTCGCGGAAAAACTTAGTTACGCCAATTAAAAACTCTTTGCTTAAGGTTTCGGTTTCTTCGGGGTTCAGGTTCAGGTAATCTACATAATTGGCCAGCGAATCTATATTGCAATGGGCCATGCGGCGGCTAATACGCCGGATTAGGGTAGGTTGCTTGTAATTATTAAAATCGAAGCCGGTACGTTCTCTTACTATTTCCAGTATGTGCAGAAAAGAAGGATCGTTAGAAAATTGCATTTCCTTCATCTGCTTGGCCAGCGGCGAAACCTTTACAAAGTCAAAAATAGCTTCCGGAATCATTTCGGGTGGCAATACTTTGTCTATCAGGCCCGCATTAATGGCGTTGCGCGGCATGCCATCAAACTTGGCAGTTTCGGGGTCTTGCACCAATACCAGGCCCTTGTTTTTTTTAATGGCCAGTACGCCTTCGGTACCATCAGTACCGGTGCCCGATAAAATAACGCCTATTGCCTTGGGGCCTTTGTCCATGGCCAGCGACTTAAAAAATAAATCTATGGTACGGCCACCGGCAATATCCGGCGAACGCTCGGTTAGCTGTAAACGGTTGTTTTTAATGGTTAAAAATTTGCCCGACGGAATAATATAAACATTGTTTATTTCTACCAGTTGGTCGTGTTCGGCCTCTCTGAAATTTAATTGTTGGTGTCGGTTTAATATTTGGGTTAACAGGCTGCGGTGTTCGGGGGCCAGGTGCTGTACAATTACGTAGGCCACACTATCGTGCGGAACATTACTAAACAATGCATCCATTGCTTGTAAGCCACCCGCCGAAGCGCCAATACCAATTATATAGGGGTCTTTCAGGGTAAATTTAGGTTTATCCTGGTTTAAATTATTTTCTGATGAATTTGATTTTTTGCTCATGCGCTGACCTCGCTGATCTCGCTGACCCTTTGGGCTGTTTGTAATTAAAGATAACCACTAAATTACTTAAATCATTTAGCAGAAAAAATGTTTATCTAAACCCTTGGGGTAAATACGTATTTAACAGAAGTTAATTCCTGTTTTATTCGCCGATGCTATTTTTTACTTACTCATCTTAAATTTAAAATTAGCCCATCAGAAACTGCAGCTACCATCAAATCAAGAAAAGAATATTTAAGCCCGATTTAGCAATAGTAAATATTAATTGTGTTGTGGTTGGTTTATCTTAGTCTGTTGCTTGCCGGTTGGTAGGGGTTGTAAATAGCCTTAAAGCTGTTGTTGCAAGAAGCGCGGTTGGTAAATAAAAGATTGAACACTGGCTGTGTCTAGTTCTAATAATTTACGGCCCAGCTTTATTTTATAGCCATAATATTTTACTTGTTGGGGTATGGGCATACCCGGCGTAATAATTTCGTCCAGGTAATGCAAGTGGTCCAGCACTTCTTGCCGGGTTAGTGGTTGGGTATCTACATTACTAAATATAAAATCTAAAAGGCCAAGCATTATTCTGAAATATAAAAAAAAGTTATACCAATAAGCCAGATTAATACGAGATTAATTTAAATAAATTTAGGTATTAGCATAATTTTTACGCCGAATATTGTTAAAAAATAACCTAATTAAAAAATGTTAGCTCTCCTAATTCTTGCCGGCGGCATTATAGTTGAGCGAGAATATATTTATTGGTGGTTAGTAGCTTTGCTGTTGAAAGAGGCAATATTTTAATTGTTGCGTTATTTGATGAATGGTTCAGGCAGCGCAATTTGATTGGCTATGCTGCCATGTCAGGTGTTTTGCGCTAATTACCATTAGTTTCTGCTGTGTCAGGTGTTATCACCTGACACTCTTATCACTTTTCTTGTATTTATCCGGTTTTAATAAATGCTTCTATTCCTGTACGGTGGTTGTGAAAAACTGCGGATGTTCGGTTATCATAGGCATAGTTCTTACTTGCGTCAAATATATGAGCTGGGGAAGGGGATGGTGTCAGGTGATAACACCTGACACGGCAGAAGAACCCAACAGGGCAGCATGCTTCAGACAAAGCAATTTGCCATTAGTTATTACTATTTACCCTGATTATTTTTTGGTTTCTTCTTCTGAAACTGGATGTCGCCGCTCAATAATTGGTGCTGAAAAATGGAATCGTGAATAATGCAGGCTTGTTTGACCATAATATCGGCTTTGCCAAAAAATATTTTGGCTACATCTTTTTTCTTTATCTCCTCAAAATGTTTGCCTAATTGCACCAGCAACATGTTGGTTTCTTCCAGCCCCCGCATGGCCTGGAACATTGCGCTTTCTACGGTTTCGGTTACCTCGGCTAATAATGCACTTATGGTGTAGGCGTGGCCGGTATGGCACCGGAACCGGATTAAATTACCTTCTATTAGTTTGGTTAGGGCACCGTGGCAATCAGGACAGGTAAAAGGGGTGAGTTCGCCTTTTTCTATAATTCCCATCCTAAAAGCATTATCGTGGCGGGCAATAGCCAGTTCTATTTCCAGCCGATCGAGGTCTTCTTTTTTTACTTTTAGTTCTCCGGTAGCCGGTTTGGTGGTGAGTTGCGTTAATAAAGCCGCTAATTCGGCAATGGGCACTATATGGTCTACTTCCACAAATTCCAGTACATTCGTGGGCATGTCCGGGTAAGTAGCATCTTCCGGATCTTGTATAATGGTGGTGCCGCCCAGTCTTTTCACCGACCACAACCCAGAAGTGCCATCGTCGAGGTAACCCGAAAGTACTACACCAATAACCCGCGGGCCGTACACGTAAGCCGCCGACCGGAAAAGCGCATCTACCGACGGCCGAAACCGGTTTTCTTTTGGCCCCCGCTTTATTAATACTTTGCCATCTTCCAGCAACAAGTGAAAATCGGGTGGGGCAATGTAAATCCGGCCCGGTTCAATGGCTTGACCGTCTTGGGGGTGTTCGGCCGGTATTGGCCCCATGCTGGTTAATATTTCAGGCAGGTGGCTTTCGCTATAAGGCGCCACGTGCTGCGCTATAAAAATAGAACCCAGGAAATCGCGTGGCAAACCTTTTACTAATTCGGTCAGCGCTTTTACGCCACCAGCCGAGGAGCCAATTACAATTATATCTTGTTTGGCTTTTACTGGTTCCGGTTTTAGTTTCCTGGCCATGTTTTGGGGTTATTTATAAAAAAACAAAGTAGTTGTAAGTACGTGTGGCCAAGTGGTAAGTTAGTTTTAACCAAATACGGCGCGGGAAAGCAACTGCTTCAGTAATAAACGGATGAACTGTTAGAGATGAAAATAACCAGTACCCGGGTACTAATCTGCTAGCTGTTATTAAATACAGCCGGAATAAAACAACATCCGTAAACAAATATTCTGAAGCCACTAAACCTGAAACCTGAAAACGTGCAGATAACTGGTCATAATATTATTGTAATTGGTACGTCGGCCGGCGGCATGGAAGCTTTGTGCCGGTTAGTTGAACCCTTTCCTGCTGATTTACCCGCCGCTGTTTTTATTGTGCAGCACTTGTCTGCCGATTCCAACATCCAATATTTGTTAAAACGATTAGCGAGCCACACCAAGTTAAGCTGCGTAGTGGCCGAACATAATACCCACATCGAGTACAATGCCATTTACATGGCTCCGCCTGATCATCATTTGCTCATCGATAAAAAACATATTCTGGTGGCCAGAGGACCACGCGAAAACCAGTTCCGGCCTTCCATCGACCCGCTATTCCGGTCAGCGGCGGCTTTTCACGGGGCTCAAACCATTGGCGTAATTTTAACCGGATTTTTGAGCGACGGCCTGGTAGGCATGAATGCCGTACAGCGCTGCGGGGGCTTTACAGTAGTGCAGGACCCAACCGATGCGGAGTATTCTGATTTGCCCCGGAATATTTTGCGCCATATGCCGGTAACCCATACGGCACCCATTGCCCAAATGGGACAACTTTTAACGCAATTGGTACACCAGCCCGCACCCGACTCGGTAACGGTACAACCCGATATTTTATTAGAAGCTCAAATTGCCCAACGGATTATGATAAATAGCGAAAATGCCAATATTGGCGACATGGATAAACTTGGCAAACGGGTGCCTTATACCTGCCCTGATTGCGGTGGTACGCTGTGGGAATTAACCCGTGAGAAAGATAATGTGCAGCGATTCCGATGCCATACCGGCCACGCCTACACCGACCAAAGCTTGCTCTCCAGCATGAACAATAATTTAGAAGAAACCCTTTATGTAGCCATGCGCACCCTGGAAGAACGCCGCAACATGTTAATGAGTATGGCCAACCAGGAAACAGGCAATGCCAAGTGGGCTACGCTACAACGCGACCGTGCCGAAGAAATGAAAACCCACATTGAGCGCATCCGCCGCATTCTGGAAGCCGCCACCGTTTCGGACCAGGAGCACCAGCGGGAAGCAGGTTGATTTTCGTTAATCGTTGTTCGTTAATCGTTATTCGGTACGCTTAATTTATTATTCGAGTGCTTGCCAGGCATTAAGCTGTGCTGGCCTGATACCTTAAATAAAATATCTAAGCTCTTCCTCGCTTATAATAGTATGGCACAATCTCCTCTTTGGAGAGGTAAGGATAAGTTTTAAGGTTAGCTTACTTCAACTATCCTGGTTCTCGGATGCCCCAAAATGTTTTAAGGCTGAAATATTATTTTTATAAATTAAGTTTTTCTATTACAAGCCATGGTTAGGAATTAGCCGGATGCAGGTACTTTTCTTTTGCTCAGCATCAACTTTAAATAACTTATACTTTCGGTGGCCAAAATGCGGAAACTTAAAGCGCCAAAGGTAATATTGGGTTTTAACGTTACCTGTACGGAGCTTACGCTAAGGTGGGCTTTGGCAGCCAGCAATATAAATTCAAAATCGAAGAGATAGCGCTTGGTAACGGTTTTCAAAAACAGCTCGCGCCCCCTCTGGTTAAATCCTTTAAGGCCGCATTGGGTATCGTAAAGCGGTAGCTTTATTGTTTTTGTAAGCACAAACCGGAATAATTTAGATACGCGGGAGCGAACATCCGGAATATTGCTATAATAGGCCTTGTCTCTTACGCCTGCCACCAGGTCGGCTTGGCCGCTGCGCAAAGCCTGGTAAATCTGTAAAAAATCCTTTTCGTAGTACGGGAAATCAATATCGGTATAAATGCAATATTGGTGGCCCGCGGCCGCTACACCCGTGCGTAAAGCATGGCCTTTACCCTGGTTTGGCGTATAAGCCAGGTAAGTAAAGTTTTTCAGTGATTGGCGGAGCTGGTCAATATCGGTCGGGGTAATGCCCGTGGTAGAGCCATCGTTTACCAGGTAAATAAATAGTTCGGTGTCGGGGAGGCACTGTTGTAAATAAGTCAGGCTGGCAATAACCGTAGCGACCCAATTTTTACCCGGGTTATAACAAGGCAATACAATATCTAACTGGTGCGCCAACATCTATTCTCAGAAAACAAATTACCTGCAAATATCAGCTATTTATTTAATTAAATATATGCTACTAGCGGTGCGCATAAATCTGGTTACTTATTAATACCCGGCCTGGTAATATTACGTTTGCACCTGCTTGGCACAAACTATACTCAACTTGGCTATTCCGGAATAAAGCATACTAGTTGCAGGAGCGGTTTTATTAGTTGCTTTAGCTTTTATTTTCATTATGCCAGGCCTACCGTGTAATAATATGCGGGCAGCATGATATTGGTTAAACAGGAGGTTGTAATTTCGGGTAAAATTTAGCTTCTACTTAATATGTTAAAAAGCGGGCAACGTTGGTTTAATATAACTTTTTTGCTTTTAGTGCAGACCATTCTGATTTTAATAGTTTTTAGCCCGCTTTTGCTCCAACACAACAAATTTTTATTAGCCGCAAGAAATATTGATTGGCTTAAGAATTACTTTACTTTCCAGGCCTATTTGCAACAGCCATTTGCCCTGGGCCTGCTTAAATTCGAGCATTTTAATTACCCTTTTGGGGAATATATTTTGTACACCGATAACTCGCCGGTATTTGCGATTGCCGTAAAGTTATTCTCCAATTATATATTTGATGTTTCGGCAGATGGACTATTTGTTTATCATTTGTTTTTAGTGAGCGGCATATTATTAAGCACTTTTTTGCTGTTTCAAATACTTACTTGTCTTATTCAGGATCGGGCATGTATAATTTTCTTTAGCTTAATTTTACCTTGGTTACAGCCCCAATTGTTCCGGTTGGGCGGGCATTTTAGTCTCAGTTTTTCTTTTGTATTGCTGCTGGGTATTCTGTTTCTGTTGCGTAGTTATAGGCATTTTTATACTGGTAAAAACATAATTAAAGAACTATTTTGGTTTGTACCGGCTCTAATTATTGTTTCTTTTATTCATTTGTATTACCTGCCTTTGGTGCTGGTTTTGGTAGGA
Source organism: Adhaeribacter rhizoryzae (assembly GCF_008629685.1). GTDB lineage: Bacteria > Bacteroidota > Bacteroidia > Cytophagales > Hymenobacteraceae > Adhaeribacter > Adhaeribacter rhizoryzae. The sequence continues at coordinate 120,231 of NZ_VWSF01000002.1, forward strand.
TATTTTTGTGCGGCTTGGGTGCTGCAAGCATTTTTCCGGAACGAGAACTATCGTTTTTTAATAGCCTGGAGTATAGCTGCAGTACTTATTCCGTTATGCGTAACTTATAGCATAATACGTTTAACAGATGGATATTATGAGCTTCGGCCCGATAAAGCAACAGGTTATAGTTTTGTTGGCAATAAATTACACTTATCCGACTTGTACACGGCCTATGCTCATAACCATTTAAAATTTAATTATTTGTTTACCCCGGAGCCTTCGGGAAACTGGGAGCCGTACGCCTATTTGGGTTCCTTTGCCCTGTATGTGGGGGCGCTGTTGTTGATTATGGGGGTTTTTAGGCTTTTTTTTAAAGCTGCTTTTTTCCCGTCAGTTGCTAACCACGAGTTTACCCGCAGCTTTCTTTTGTTGTTTGGAGTGGCATCATTCGGCTCACTTTTTATATCGTTGGGCGATTACTTTAATTTATTTAGCAGTGACCTTCCAGTGCGTAATTATTTAAATATTTTCCGGTATCTAAAAAAAATAACAGAAAGTGTAACGCACTTTAGAGCGCTGGATAGGTTTGGTTGGGTATTTTTCTGGTTTATTAATTTGTTGGTTATTTACTACTATGATCAACTTTTACAAAGCAAGTCAGGCAAGATAGTTAGGTTCGTGGCTTATACTTTAGCCCTTTTGGCCCTTTCGGATACTTTAGATGCCTTTGCTTATTATCACCGGAATGTGATAGCGAATGAATTAACAGACCCTACCCTTAAAAAGGAACTCTATTTGGCAGAGGGTATTCAGGTCTCCGACTTCCAGGCCATTCTGCCCATCCCTTTTTACTACATTGGTACCGAAGAAACTGATCTGGAAATGTCCGTGCCAGAAGATTTTCAGACCAAAACCATTCAGTTATCACTTACTTCAAATTTGCCTTTAATGGCTAGTCAAATGTCGCGCACGGCACCAGCGCAGGCAAAGGAAATATTCAGCTTAATTACGGGCCAGGCAAGCTCAAATTTGAAAAGCAAGTTAAATAACAAGCCTTTACTGGTAGCTGTTGATACTACGCTATACAACCAGCATATAAAATACTGCGAAAAAGTACCGTTCCGGAGTTCTTGCCAGGTTTACGAAGCGGGCCGGACTTTTGTACAGCGGCACCAGTTGCAGCCCATTGGTAAGTTCCGGAACGTAATCCTGTATAGCTATAAATATTAGCCTGGTTGGTAAATTATCTGCTGCTCTCTTAAATATAATCAGGTCATTTTCTCTTTCTGTTTACTTTAATAAAGCAAGGCAAATTCTGGTAATTTTTTATTTAGCCAAACAAAATTATTTGCCGATAGATGATGCTGGTAAAAATCAGGTACAAAATTTGAAAGCTAGCCAAATGAGACCAACCAGCTCAAAAAACAGTAAGTTTAGCCAGCTATTAGCAGCAGCTTTTAATTGCGGTAGCGCCAGTAGGCTATAATAATATTTAGTTTCGCGCGTAAGTAAGGTTTAATGGGTAATTATTAACCAAGCAAGAAGCATAATTTTGGGCAACCCTTAATATTGATTTTCCATATAACGAACCGGTTAACCTAATGCGGGTGGTTGGCTGTTTTAACGTTGTTTACCCAATATTTTTACCAACAATCTATTATGAAAAAAAATACCATATTACTCTTTTTACTTTTGCTTACCAGTTTTTCAGCTTTTGCGCAAAAATACCGCACAAATATTGGCGCCCGCCTGGGCCGGAACGACTTTGGGGTATCGCTGCAGCAGAAAATATTAGAAGAAGTTACCTTAGAAGGAATTGCCGGGGTGGGTAGCCGCGAAGCCGATTTTACTTTGCTGGTAGAAAAACATTATCCGCTTATAGGTAAGGGTTTTAATTATTACATAGGTGCCGGGGCACACGTAGGCACGGTTAAAGAATACGGCGGATTTTACGGGGCCGATGTTATTTTGGGTACCGAACTGAAACTGCCTATTTTTCCGTTGGTAATATCGCTGGATATTAAACCGGCCATTCATGCCAGCCATTCTGATTGGTTTGCGTTTGATGGTGGCTTTACTTTGCGCTATATTTTGGTAAAAGAAAAAGTAGAAAAGAAAAGGTTTGGCATTTTTGGCGGGGGCAACCGGAACGATGACAATGACCGCAATCGGCGGAACAAGAAAAACAAAAAAGAAGCGCCCAAACGCCGTTTATTCGAATTTTAGAAAGCCCTAACGGCGATCTGGTAATGCCTAACAACTTTCGGGGGAGTACCCCGTTGAACAAATTTAACCACCATTAATTTAGATTAGTATGCAGGAAGAACGCTCAATAGAAAGTTTGCTCGATACCCAGCAAAAAAAGCTGGCCTTTTTTCAGAATTTAATTTTGCTGGCTGCCGCCGATGGCATTTTAGAAAATGATGAAGGCCGGTTTCTGCTGGATATAGGAAATAAATTAGGGCTGGCCCCTGAAGATGTAATGCCCATTGCCGATAATTTGAGCGTGTTAAGCTTTATAATCCCGTCGGAGGGTATGCAGAAAACAATGGAACTGCAAACTTTAGTGCAAATGATGCTCGAAGACGGAAAAATTCACGATCGCGAATATGCGCTTTGCTTAGATTATGCCCACCGCATTGGGTATGGTAAAGATATTCTGAATGATATGATAAAGCAATTATCTGGCGGGAAGTAGCCGCAAGGATGTTTATTGCTAAATATTTAAATAAATTATAGTAGAACGGAAGAATAAAAAGCTGTAAAGGCGGGCAGTTTTGGAATTGCAAAAAGTAAAGAGCAAAATAAAAGCACGCTTAAGCGTGCTTTTATTTTAAAGTTGAACACACAAACAAAAAACTACTTATTCTATTATTAAATCCCTTTTTAATTGTTAATTACACCAGGCTTAAGTATTGTTGGCCCGGAGTTGGCTCTCCTAAATATTAGAGGCTTTTTTATTTAATCTCTTAGCCTTGTTACAGGCTGTTTCTGCTGTTTAGCTTTTAATTTTTAGTGGCTGCTTCCGAAACAGACACTAAAAAAGCTTTATTTTATATTAAGGTGTAGCGCGAACGCTCTTTAAAACCTTATGGCGTTAGTGTAAAAGTTTATCCTTAGGCAATAAATTCGTAGCTCTTCAAATATAACCGACCTTCAATGGTTAATTTAACCAGTAATTTATCGTTCAAAACTTTGGCTTCAATCCAGTTTTGTTTTAATAAATAACGGGTAAATTCAACCAGTTGTAACCAGGCTTTTGTTTCTAAACCGGGTAGGTCTGCTATATCATGAAACCGGTGCGGTTCGCAGTTAAGCGTATTTAGCACAATCTGCGTTAAGGTAAATACTTCCTCAGGCGCAACCTGCTGAATGCCGATGGTGTTAATGGCTGCGTTAAAAACATTCTGCGATTCGTAACGGTAATACGTGCGCAGGTAACCGCGTTCGGCTAGTTCTAAGCCAATGGCTTCGCTCTGGTGTTGTTCGCCAATCGAGTCTAAGTAACCAGTAATATCCCACATGTTGCCGGGTACTTCTTGCTCCTTATTGTAAAGCCAGGCCAGGGTTTTGTTTAAAATTTCGGAAGTAATCATGTATTCGCAGATTTTATTAAGACAAACATAACACCTTCATTATCTTAATAAAAGGACAGTGTTGGCTAAAAAGTAACATACTTTTGTGATAGGAATATTTAAATAAGATGCTTTCTATGGTGTTTTAAAGCATTTTATTAATGTTAAATGGCGTAAATAGGTTTAAAAAGTAACAAATGTATTGGTTTAAATTATTGTTAAATTTTCTTTTTTTTAGCGCTTAAAACAACGTCAAAGCCTTTGCTAAATAATAAAAAGCAGAAAATCCGGCTATTCTCATTTTTTGGAGAACAAGCCAGATTTTCTTCTTTTTGTTATACGAAAAAATTAGGCTATAATCCGCTGTAAAGCCAGGCTTCCCGGAGCTGTTTTTGCTGGTCGGTAGCGGCCGGATCGAGGCGCAATAAATGTTGGGTTTCAACGGGTGTTTGGGTAATAGTGCCGGTTAATTTTTGCGTAACTGCGTTGCCTTTTTTGTCTTTTCGGCTAACGGTTACTTCCAGGTTGGCTCCCACGGGCGCATTGGTAACTTGCTGCGCAATAATTTTAGGAGCGGTGGTAGCCGTTACTTCCTGGCCATTTATAGCCATAATTACATCGCCGGCTTGGTAGCCCATTTCTTTACCGAAATCGTTCATGTTGCTGGTGCCGGCAATTACCATGCGGCCTTCTTTGTTCAGGGCGGTTTCTACCCGGCCAAAAGTATTTACCATTTCGGTGCCCTGGGGCGCGTAGGTTACCCCAACGGTTTTGAATATTTCGGTGTAAGGCAATGGTGTTGCGCCTTCTACATACTGCCGGAAAAAGTCGCGTATTGGCGGGTAAGTGAGCTCGGTAATCTTATCGAAGAGTTCTTCGTCTTTAAAGGATTGGTCTTTGCCGTAGGTTTTGGCCAGGTCGTTCATCAGGTTGCGAATTCCGTATTTCCCGCCCGATAATTCCCGGAGTTTAATATCCAGCGCCATGCCAATTAATGCACCTTTCTGGTACACGTTGCCGTACTGGTTTTCGTGTTTATCCAGAGCCCCTTTGCTCATTACTGTAAACGGCAGCGTATCGTTGTATTTAAGCGAACCGGCAATGTAGGCGCGCAGCTTGGTTAAATATTCTTCGGGACTGATTAACTTTTGATTTGCCTGCACGTGCGAAGCAAAATATTCCGTTACGCCTTCGTACAACCACAAGTGCTTCGACATTTGGGGATTGATGTAGTCGAAGTCGCCGATTTCTTCAGAATGAATATTTAAAGGCGTTACAATGTGAAAAAACTCATGGGCCGCAATGCCTCTGATTTGGTTGGCAATTTGCTGCGAATTAAAAGGCGGCAAATAATAAACCGAAGAATAAGAGTGCTCCAAAGCGCCGTAAGAACCGGTGGTGTTGTAAGCATCGTCTACGTAAATCAGGAAAGCGTATTTTTCGACGGGTAGTTTGCCGCCCAGGTAATTTTTCTGGGCTTCCAGTATTTCTTTAATATTTTCGGCAATTATACCCGATTGCACATCTTTTTTGGCAGTATACACCGATACCAATACTTCGGCGCCGCCAATCTGCATCATGGCGGTATCGGGCACGTTGTACATCAGCGGCGAATCTACCACATCCATGTAAGAATCGATGCGGTAAGTATCGGCGGTTGGGGTGGTTTTAACGGCTTTTAAGGGCGTAGAACCGTAAAATCCCTGGGGTTTGGTAATGGTTAGTTCGTAGGGTACACGCTTCAGGCCATCGAAGTAGCCAATAAACCCGTGTGTGTTGAGCAAAAAGTTTTTGTTTTCTTCGATGTTGGTGCCGGCCGGTTCAAAAACAATATCTTCTTTTTTGGTATTATCAAAAGTATCGCCGGCCCAGTAGGTAATCTGGTCCAGGTTTTTGGCTTTGCTTATTTTCCAGCGGTTCTCGTCGAGTTTAGTAACCGGCAAAGCGCGGCCTTTTTTATCGAGCGCCTTAAAATCCGAAATATATTTGCCGAAGTTATACACGGCGTAAGTGCCGGGTACCATTTTGGGCATATTGTAAATAATTTCGGATTCTTTTATTTCGGGTGCTTTCAGGGTAACTTGTATGCGATCGTTTTGCACCTGGGTTAAATTCAGGTTAAACTGGTAAACTTTGTTTTTAGCTAATTCATCCGAAGCAAAAGAAACTTGCCGCAAACTCAAAGCCAGCAGCAACAGCCATATTTTTCTCATAAGTATTTTAAAGTGAATTGTATATAAACGGTTCTGGTTAAAGATTGATAATATATTTGAATAAGCCTGAAAAGACATAAATCAGGCCAAAGCTTTAAATATTATTTGCCCCGCCTAATGCCCTAATATATCGCACGCAATAGCTTTATATTAACATTAAGCAGAGAATTAAAGGTTGCCGCAATTATTCCGAGCGTAAAGCTTTAATGGGGTTGGCCGTAGCCGCTTTAGCAGCCTGAATACTTACCGTGAGCATGGCAATAAGCATGGCAAAAAAGCCCGCCAGTAAAAAGGTCCAGAAACTAAGCGGCGTACGGTAAGCAAAATCCTGGAGCCAGCGGTGCATGCCGTACCAGGCAATGGGCGTAGCTAACCCAATGGCAATAATTACGAGCCAGGCAAAGTCTTTGGAAAGCAGCATAATAATATCGGTAACCGAACTGCCCAGTACTTTCCGGATGCCAATTTCGCGGGTGCGCTGCTCGGCGGTAAAAGAAGTAAGCCCAAATAAACCCAGGCAGGCAATAATAATAGTAAGCGCCGCAAAGTACCCGAAAATCAGCAGCATTTTTTCTTCGGTGTGGTATTGCTGGTTAAAATACTCGTCCAGGAAAAAATATTCTATCGGGTGTTTCGGGTCGAAATATTTCCATTTTTCCTGCACAAAGTTTAAAGTAGCCGGCAAGTTAGTTGTATTTACCTGCACCAGTAAATAACCCGGCGAGGTAGGGGCTAAGGCAATAATTAAGGGCTCGATGGTGGTGTGGAGCGAAGTAAAATTAAAATCGTTTACAACGCCAATTACCTTGGCATCCCAATCGGCGAAAAGAATTTTTTTGCCGATTGGGCTATCTTGCCAGCCCATCTTCCGGACCATGGCCTGGTTCACCAAAACCCCGCCTTTTAAATCGGTTGCCATTTCGCGCGAAAAGTTACGGCCTTCCAATATTTTTATGTTCAGCAACTCCAGAAAATCGTAGTCGCCGGGCAGTACAAAAGAAGTTCGTTCTTCCTGCTTGCCGTCTTTCTCAATTAAAGTTATCAGGTCGCTAATTGGCCCGCCCGGAATGGTAGAAATAACGGCTACTTTTTGCACCGCCGGGTTACTTAGCATTTCTTGTTTTACCTGGGGCAACTGCCTAATTAACGTAGTATCGCCGACCGGAATATCAATTACCAGCACCTGCTCTTTCCGGAAACCCAGATTAGAATTTTTGATGTATTGCATTTGGCTGTAAACCACCAGTGTACCAATAATTAAAATCAGGGAAATGGTAAACTGCGTAACCACCAGAAACTTCCGGAACAACGCATTGCTGCCCTGCGGACTTTTATCGGATTTGAGTACTTCTACGGGTTTAAACGACGACAGGAAAAAGGCCGGATAACTGCCCGCTACCAGCCCCACAAACAACACAATCGCCAGCAGCACCAAGCCAAAAGAGCCTTCGGTAAAATAAGTGTAAGAAAAATTTTTGTTTGTAAGGGCGTTAAAGTGCGGCAGCAATATTTCTACCAGCGCCAGAGCCAGCAGCACCGCAAACAAGGTAATCAGAATAGATTCGCCAATAAACTGCCGGATAATTTGCGAGCGGTAAGCGCCTACTACTTTGCGTAAACCTACTTCGCGGGCCCGTTTGGCCGAGCGGGCTGTAGCCAGGTTCATGTAGTTAATGCAGGCAATCAGCAGTAAAAAGACCGCCACAAAGCTGAAAATATACACGTAAGCCTCTTGTCCGTAAGCTGCTACCTGGTCTTTCCATTCGGGGTTCAGGTGAATATCCCGGATAGGTTGCAAATAAAAAGTTTCGCTGGCGGTTAGTTCGTTTTCTTTAATCCAGGGGTTAATAATATTTTTACTTAACCGGAATAATTGCTGCTGGAGGGCATTAATTTGGTTTTTATCTTTCAGCAACACGTAAGTATACCAGTTAAGCGCCAGCCAGTTAGAAATAGAAGTAACACCGTTTATTTCGGCAGAGCCTTTGCCCAGCGTAATCGCCGATAAAAAACCTTCGGCTTGCAAATGCGAGTGCTGCGGATTGGCTACTACGCCGATAACCTGGTGCGCGTTTTTGCTGAACTGTAATATTTGCCCCATCGCGGCTTCGGCGCTGCCGAAAAATTTAATGGCCAGCGCTTCCGTGAGTACCATGGTTTTCGGGGCTTTCAGCGCCGTTTCGGGGTTGCCGTGTAAAAAAGTATAATTAAAAACTTTAAAAAAATTGCTATCGGCAAAGGCCAGGTTTTCCTGGTTAAAAGCTTTCTCGTTAATCCAGAGGGTTTGCTTGCTCACAGGCAATATTTTGGTAACTACTTCGGCTTCGGGGTAATTATCGCCAATGGTTTGGGCCAGTTTAAAAGGCGTGTAAGCAAATTTATCGTGCTGCCCCTGCATCCGGATGCTGCTTACCACGCGCACAATCCGGTCGGCGTTGGTAAAATAGCGCTCGTAGGTGAGCTCGTGCTGCACGTATAAAAATATAAGAATACAGGCCGAAATACCCGTTGCCAGCCCCAGAATATTAATAGAAGAATAAATTTTATTCCGGCGCAGGTTACGCCAGGCAATTTTAAAGTAGTTTTTCAGCATAGTTTCTTTGGGTAGTACATAGAATTAGCATTGGCGAAAAGCGGCGCGCAGGCAAAACCAAGAAGAATGCCATATTTAGGTTAAGCGGGTTTGCGTTGTAAAATGAACCGTTTTGCCCGGTTTAACAATTATTAACTGTTCGGTTCCGTACATTTGCTGTCTGATAAAGTACACTTATCGGGCGCGGTTTTAATAATATTAACCCAAAATTGACTGCAAAGCTAAAATATTGCCTTTAAAGAGGCTTGGCATAAGGCTTGTAACAACGCAGCCAACTAGCCCTTGTGAAACCTGTTACTATCGCTTAATATTGGTATAAATATTTAAGAACCGGAAAAAATTTAAGGCTGCTTTTCCTATTCCGTCCGAAATAAATGAATAATAAACTTGATTGCCGCATCCTGATTGTCGACGACGAAGAAGATATTCTGACGGCGGGCCGCATCTTTCTGAAACAGCATTTTACGTTTGTCCGCACCGAGCCCAACCCGAATAAAATTCCGTATCACCTGCAAAACGACAACTACGATGTAATTATGCTGGACATGAATTACACCGCCGGCGCTACAAATTCCAAAGAAGGCTTTACCTGGCTTTCGCGGATTCTGGAAATTGACCCGGCCGCAGTGGTGATTTTGATTACGGCTTACGGCGATGTGGAACTGGCGGTGCGGGCATTAAAAGAAGGTGCCACCGATTTTGTGCTAAAGCCCTGGCAAAACGAAAAATTATTAGCTACCCTCACGGCCGCCTGCCGCCTGCGCAAATCTACGCAGGAAGTAAAAACCTTGGTAGATAAGCAACGACACTTAAACCAAGCCCTGAATGCCCATTACAGCGATTTTATTGGCGTATCGGCGCCCATGCAAAAGGTTTACCAAACCATTGAAAAAGTAGGCTCGACTGATGCCAACGTATTAATATTAGGGGAGAACGGCACGGGTAAAGAACTGGCGGCCCGCGCCTTGCACCGTAAATCCAGAAGAGCCGATGAAGCCTTTGTGAGTGTAGATTTAGGAGCCGTAAGTGAAACTTTGTTCGAAAGTGAATTATTTGGCCACGCCAAAGGTGCTTTTACCGATGCCAAAGACGACCGCGCCGGTCGTTTTGAAGTAGCCTCGGGCGGCACCTTGTTTCTGGATGAGATTGGTAACCTGAGTCTAGCCTTGCAATCGAAATTATTAACGGCGCTGCAAAGCCGGCAAATTACCCGACTGGGTACGAACAAACCTAAAAATATTGATATTAGGTTGGTTTGCGCTACCAATATGCCGCTGTACGAAATGGTACCCCAAGGGCGGTTTCGGCAAGATTTATTATACCGCATTAATACCGTTGAGCTGCATTTGCCACCCTTACGCGAGCGCAAAGAAGATATTCCACTGTTAGCCGAGCATTTTCTAAACCTTTACAGCCGCAAATACCAGAAAGGCAACCTGGGTTTAGATAAGGCCACGCTTAAAAAACTAGCCGAATACCACTGGCCCGGCAATATTCGGGAACTGGACCATGCCATAGAGCGCGCCGTAATTCTAAGCGACCAAAGTACGCTGCTTCCCGCCGATTTTAATTTTATGCAACCAACACCGGCTCAGCCGGCCTTAATGGAAGATTATACCTTAGAAATGCTGGAGCGCATGATGGTGCAGAAAATATTGAGCAAGCACGCCGGCAATATTACCCACGCGGCCCGCGAACTGGGCATTACCCGCACTGCTTTGTACCGCCGCATCGAAAAATATGGCTTATAATAAATTTCGGCTCCGGGTTTTGTTGCGGTTTATGCTGCTACTGGCGATAACCGGCGGCTTTTGGTACGTGCTGTTGTACCGGCACTGGTATATAACTGCCTTTTGCCTTTTCCTGGTTTTGCTGGCTTTGCTGTTCGATTTATTTCATTATCTCGAAAAGACTAACCGTGAACTGGTCCGGTTCTTCTCGGCTATCCGGTACGAAGATTTTACCCAGCGCTTTCCGAACGAAACCAGAACCGGTTCTTTTGCTGATTTGTACCAGGAACTAAATAATACCATTGCAGCTTTTCAGCGCATTAAAGCCGATAAAGAAGCCAACCACTTGTACTTGCAAAATTTGGTGGCGCACATGCGCATTGGCATTATTACCTTTAACGAAGCCGGCGAAGTAAACCTGATGAACCAGGCAGCTAAAGATTTGCTGCAAGTGCCGCACCTTACCCGCATTCATGGTTTACAGCGGGTTAGCCCCGAACTGACCGAAGCCATGGAAACGCTGGAAAATGAAGAAAGCAAACTGGTAGTGTTAAACCGCTCGGACGAACAATTATTGCTGACGGTAAAAGCCAGTACTTTCCGGCTGCAAGGGCAAGCGCTCAAGATTATTTCGCTGCAAAATATTCGTTCCGAAATGGAAGAAAAAGAACTCGATGCCTGGCAAAAGCTAATACGAGTATTATCGCACGAAATTATGAATTCTATTACGCCGGTTATTTCACTTACTAACAGTTTGGGCACGCTGGTAGAAGCCGAACTAATAAACCGGGAAAACAACGAAGAACCCGATGAAGAAATCGTGCAGGACATCCGAACTGGTTTGGAAACCATTGAAAAACGCAGCGCTGGCTTGCTGCACTTCGTTGAAAAATACCGCAAACTTACCCGCATTCCCAATCCGCGCTTACAGCCTTTAAACCTAAACGAATTATTAAAAGGTATTCAGCAGTTGGTACAGCGCAATTTTAGAGAGAACGGGGTAATTTTGCAATTGCAGTTACCGGATGCCCCGCTGTTACTGCAGGCCGATGGCGATATGCTGGAACAGGTAATTATTAACCTGGTAAAAAATGCGCTGGAAGCTTGTCAGGAGTGCCCCGCTCCGCAGGTAGAAATAAAAGCCTACACCGATCCGCAGGAAAACAACCGGGTTAAAGTAGATGTTAAAGACAACGGCAAAGGCATACCGGAAGAAATATTGGATCAGATTTTTGTGCCTTTTTATACCACCAAGCGCCACGGTTCCGGCATTGGGTTAAGTTTATCGCGGCAAATTATGCGTCTGCACAAAGGTAGCTTGCGGGTAAGCAGTACTGCCCCCAGCCAAACCGTTTTTACCCTGGTATTTTAATAATAAAGCTTTAAGAAGTAGCGCCGTTGCTGGTATATTGCCGCAAAACCTGGTTAAGTTGGTGCGCCGGCACTACTCCTGATTGCCGCCAAAGCACTTTACCACCCTGGAATAGCATGAGTGTAGGAATGCCCTGCACCCGAAACTGCTGCGCTACTGCCTGGTTTTTATCTACATCCACTTTAATCACTTTTATTTTGCCGGCATTTTCGCTGGCCACTTGTTGTATAATCGGGCTCATGGTTTTGCACGGACCGCACCAATCAGCGTAAAAATCTACTAATACAGGCATGCCCGGACTGTTGATTAATTCTGAAAATGATTTTTTTGGCATATTCTCTTACTTTTTTACAAACTATCTACTACGTGGCTATGCAGGATTAAAAATTACTGTTCCGGAATATTTTCGGCGGAAGCAATTTAATCTTTCTCGCACCTGCTTTAAACCAATTGTATTTACTTCTTCTGGTACCGTAAGGTTTATGCTTTTAAATAATCCCCGAAAAATTGTTAGATATAATAATATCCTGATTATGGTCGGCTAATTCTAGCTGCCGGCATCTGCGTTTATAGCAGTAATATTGAGCTTTTTTAAGAAAGGATAATGTTGTGCCTCCAGCAATTATTGTTTGTTGGTAATAGCTAAATCCGGAATATTTTGGCCTGGTTCTTCGTTCAGGTAAAACAGCCAGAATTTTATAAAGTCTGGTTCGGGCTGTAAACACAATGGCGTTTTTGGAGAACAGCCGTAAGAATATTTTGGGCACTAATTAAATAGAAAGAAAGCTGTACCTGGTTCGGGTTAGCAATAAGCTGTGAAACTTACTTGGTGATATTTTTAAGGTACCCATACTACTGGGTATAATGTTGAAACCTTTCCGGTAAGAAATTATTCAACTAGCTGTTTTTAAGGCAGATGGTTTCCGAAGCTAGTGACTTAACTTATGCGCCTGCGGCAGAAAGAAGACTGTTTTTTGAATTATTGCTTTAAGTAACTAACCTTATATAAAAAAATTAAAGAATAAAGCTTGTGATTTAAACGGTATAATTATTATATTATATCCCAAATCTATAAGTTAAGTTTTATGGGTCGTTATTTGCTCCTTTTTATTTTAGTAGTAGCGGGGTACATTAATCTGGATGCCCGCCAGTTTGGTAAAGAGAAAAATAGGAACCAACTGATTTATAATCAAGCTGGTAGTACTACAATTTACCTGGTAAGGCACGCCGAAAAAGAGACCCGCAACCCCAGCGAACAGGACCCGGACTTAACGGAAGTTGGGCAAAAACGTGCCCAGGCCCTAAAAGCCTATTTAGAAGATGTGCCGGTAGATGCATTTTTTTCAACGCCTTACAAGCGCAACCAGCAAACCTTAGCGCCACTGGCCCAAGGCCGTCCGCTTCAGTTTTACGAATCGCATGATTATACCTTGCTCCGCGATAAAATATTGTCGGAACACAAAGGTAAAACGGTAGTGGTGGTGGGCCATTCTAACACGCTACTGCCCATTATAGAAGCTTTTGGCGCTAAAAAACCAATCAAAGAAATTACTGATCGGGATTACGATAATATTTTTAAGCTAACCATATTACCCAAAGGTAAAGCCAAAGTAGAAGCGGGTAAATTTGGTGCACAATCAACGTTAGCTGCTGGTAATTAATATTGCTTTAAAGCGCTTTTTTCTAAGCTGTTTGCTATATTTTAAAAAGATTAGGTTGTTGGATTTTCACGGGAACTTATAATCCGGTATTCGGTTTTACCTTATAAGATTAAATTGAATTTTAGAAACCGACTATCGTGAAGAAAAATATATTAGCATCGTGGTTGCTGTTGTTGTGGCTTTTTATAAGTACCGGCTGCCAGCACGAAGAAGCCAAAGCCGTTGCGCCAACGCCGGAAAAAGACTATCTGGTATCGGCCAAACTCGTAACCGAATTGCCCCAGGCTATTTTGCAGGCCATGGCCGACAACCGGGGTTTTCCCGGTATTAAAAATAATATTAAAAACGATGTTCAGGTATACCAGGTAACCTACCTGACTACTTACCAGGGCAAAGACATACAAGCTTCCGGTTTAATGTGTGTGCCTAAAAATGTAACCGGCGCTATGCCTATTTTGTCGGGGCAACATGGTACTACTTTCGAGCAGCAGGCTGCACCAACTAACTTTCCGGCTACTTTCTCGGGTTTTGAATTATTTGCTTCGGCGGGCTACTTAACGGTTATTCCGGATTATATTGGTTATGGCGCGAGCAAAGATATTTTCCACCCGTACTATAACCAGCAATATTCCGCTTCAGCGGTAATAGACCTGATTAAAGCAGCACAATCATACGCCAAAAAGAACCAATTGCAGCTAAACGAGCAGCTATTTTTGGTGGGTTATTCCGAAGGTGGCTACGTAACACTGGCAGCTCAGAAAGAGATTGAAACCAATCCGAAACATAATTTAACCGTTACGGCTTCGGCTTCTGGGGCGGGTGGTTACGATTTGGTAGATATGCTGGCCGAGGTAAAATCGGGTAAGCCTTATCCGAATCCTTCTTACCTGGCGTTTATTTTGCAAGCTTTTAACTCAGCTAATGCCTGGAATAGGCCTTTAACCGAATTATTTAAAGAACCTTATGCTACGGAAATGCCTAAGTTATTTAATGGTGTAGCTAGTGCCGGTGCCATTAACCGTGCTTTACCCAAAGAGCCCGAAAAGTTATTTAATGCGGAATTTTTCGCTAACCTGAAAAAGGAAGACGGCGAGTTAATCTTTAAAAAAGCGCTGGTTGATAATAGCATTGTAACTAATTGGGTGCCGCAAAGCCCAACCAAAATATACCAGGGCACGGCCGATGCGGTAGTATTTTACCAGAATTCCAAAAACGCTTACGACACGTTTATTGCTGCCGGCGCCAAGAATTTGGAATTTATTCCCATCCAAGGCGGTACCCACGGCAGCAGCATCGAACCTATGCTCATGTCGGTTATCCCCTGGTTTCAATCTTTGAAGCAAACTCCTAAAGAATAAATTAACTTGTTGCAGATTAATCTTCTAAAAAAAAAGAAAGAGCGGTTGCCCAAGTAGCCGCTCTTTCTTTTTTATAGGGCTATAACAGCATATATTTTGGATCAGCAAACTTTATCAAATTGCTTCTTCGCCGCTGGCCTGAGTCAAGTCGAAGGTTTTACTTAAAGTTCGGATACAGGCGATGCTCCGCTTAATACTTCCGCCAATAAATTATTTGACAACAGAAAGCCAGCAGCTACGAAGCAAACTACATCAGTTTGGGCGATGAGGGCCTTTCAGATTTCCGGTGCGCAGCATTGCGAGGTACGAGCAAAGGAAAGATGAGCAGCCCGAATGACCAAACGGGGCCTCGCGGCCGGGAGCAAACTTAAACAGTAACTAACAGTTAGCACCTCCGCCTTGAAAGATGAAATCTTTCAAAAAAGAAACTTATAACCGCAATACAAAAAATTATTTAAAACCCCAATATTTCATCAGCTCACTACCTTCAACTGCCTAATAATAAAAATACACAACAGCGTAGCTACCGAAGCAATAATGCCAATAGTATTAAAATGCACCAAGGTACCCGCTGCCGTTTTCTGAATAATTAATCCGGATAAAAAAGCCGAAGCCCCCGAAGATAACTGCTGAATAGAAGAATTAAAACTCATAAAACTGCCCCTTAGTTTAGGCGCCACGCTAGACGTTGTAAGCGCTACTGCCGGCACAAAGCGGGCACCAAACCCAATAAAAAAGGTAGTGGTAATTATTAAAACCAGAAAATGAGGCGCCGGCTTTAAATTGGTTAATAATAATATGGGAATAATTGAAAAAATAGCAGTGTACATAAAAACACGTTGCTTCCCAAATTTATCGGCCAGGCGGCCGGCGATCTGCGAGGTAACTACCGAAGCCAGCCCGCCAAACATATACATGTAAGCCAGTTCATTTTCGGCAAAGCCCACGTTCGATACTAAGTAAGGACTAATAAAAGGCACCACCGTAAAGCCGGCCAGCGTTAGCATTACCATCAGCAATAAGGCCCAAAGCAGGTTTTTATTCCGTAATATTTCGCCTACAACAGCCAGCGGATTACTTTTAATAGCACTGGTTAAATGGCCTCTCATAGGAGGTAGTACCAGAAAAGCTATAAGCAGCACCAGGAAACTCAGGCCGGTAAGTAAAAAGAAAGGCGCGTGCCAGTTAAGCCGGCTGGCCAGATATAAACCTACCGGAATGCCAGCAATAGAAGCTACCGAAAACGCTGCCATTACTTTGCCCGTAGCCGCACCCCGGCGTTTTTCCGGAATAGCATCGCCGATAATGGCAAAAACCAAAGCCCCAATGACCCCGCCAAAAGCACCTGCCAAAATACGCGCCAGGAGTAATAAGCTATAATTGGGCGCAATAGCGCAGCAAAAAGTACCTAAAATAAAGCCAATATATAAGGCCAGCAAAGCATTTTTACGGTCGAACTTATCGATAAACAAAGTGCTGATAAAACCCGAAAGCGCCGCACTAAAGGTGTAAGCCGAAACCAAAAAACCGAATTCTTTGGGTGAAATAGTAAAAACCCGCATGAGTTGCGGCCCTAAGGGCATCATAATTACAAAATCCATGATGTGGGTAAACTGGATAGCCGCCAGAATAAACAACAGCCAACCTTCCCGGATTACTTTTTTGGGCACAATAGAATTCTCACCATTGGGTTGTAAAGGCAAGCTATCATTAACAGAAGACATATATTTTTTGCTTAAAGCGTTTTTACAATTTTAATTACTCAGCGCAAAGTTACGTATAAATAAGCCGGTATACGGCAAAGTCGCTGGCAGCGATTACGCGTTTGTTTTAAAGAGAAACCAGGAATATTTTATTGCGGTTATAGCAAATATGGGCAAGAAAAAGAAAGATGCGGCTATTTGCGGGTTGTGTAACCGCGAGGTAAGTTTTGTGACCAAGCATCATTTGCTACCCAAGCAGGAGGGCGGTAAACATTCCGAAACCGTAGATTTATGCCAACCCTGCCACAGCACCATTCATCTTAATTTTACCAACCAGGAACTCGCCCGCAATTTCCGGAGCATTAGTGCGCTGCAGCAAGCCGAGCCCCTGCAAAAATACTTGCGCTGGATACGAAACAAAAATGTAGATGTCCTGAAAAACCGTCGCGGCAAACGTCATTAACTTTAACCCAGGTTTTGTTACTGATATTGCTGAATAACATGGGGTAATAACTACAGCAAATATTAAAATAATCAGCCACTTAAGTCGCTTAACAAATTAAATTATAAATAAGAAAAGATGCTGGAAGTTGCTCTCTTGTTTTAGGAGGGGAAGGGGTGATAAAAATTTACCTATTATTTTATGCCTTCTTATTTTGGTCCTTGTGTTTAATTTAGTAACCGCCGCAATATTTTAAAGGTTGGCTTAAAACTTCTAACTTGCCGCAGTTCATCAGCCCCTAAACAACATGCAGCGTACTTTTATACCTTTTAACCAGGTAAAACACCAAAAAGCCATTATTGTGGATAGCCTGCATCCGAACGGCTTGGTATTATCGCATTGGCGCGGCGCCCCTACACCACCCGAACTGGAAGGCGATACCAGCGCCGATATTGTTTTAAATGCGTTGCGAGCCGCTAACCTGAACCTGAATTACGAATTTGTAACGACTAACCATTTTGATGTTGACGGTTTTGTGGGCGTCTGGGCATTACTTAACCCCGAAATGGCTTTAACCTACGAATCTGTTCTACGTCAGGCCGCTCTAATCGGCGATTTTCGGGAGCTTGATTTAAATAAAACTGGTGCCGACCACGCCTTAAAATTAGTTTGCTGGATAAACGCCAAAGAAAAAGAGCTTTTTTACCCACCATTTGGTGCCGGCGAAACCGAAGAAAATGAAGTAATTGCCTCGTTACCCAAGTTTCATTATTTTCTGCGGGAATTTGCCCGCGTATTGCAACAGCCAGAAACCGAGCAAGCCGTTTGGGGACCCGAGTACCGCCAGGTATTACAAGATTATGCCCAAGTGCAGAGCTCAGCTACTGTCATAAAAAAATATCCGGCTATTGGTTTGGTGTGCGTGCAAACCCCGGAGCCGGTACATTATTATGCGCTTTTTAGCGTAACGGCTGGGTTCGATATAGTGCTGGCGCAGTACCAGGGCAATCGTTACGAACTGGAATATAAATATACTACTTGGGTTGATATTCAATCGCGGCCAACCTTACCCCGGCTTTTGCTTGCACCGCTGGTTACCGACCTGAATAATGCCGAAACAGCTGCTGGCTTAACCTGGACAGCCGAAAATATTACTGATACCGGGCCTATTTTGCGCTTGGCTGGTAACCAACTAACCCGCGTAGAGCGATATGCCAACTCAACGGAGCGCCCTATTTATGCTTCCGGCTTGGCCGCCCATGATTTCGAAAACAAGGTAGTTGCTTATTTTAATAAAGCTTATACAAACATATTGCCGGCGAAAAACTGGACCTGGGAGAAGATTAAAACCCTGAACCGCAACCTGTTTGCGCAAAGCTGATGGTTAAAATATAACAATAAATTAACAGCAATGCGTATATTTAATAATAGAACCAAGTGTAAATTTACCTTCCGGGCCTAAGCCTCCTAGCTATGAAAAAAATAATTTGCCCTACTGATTTCTCGAAAGCAGCTACCAATGCCGTTGAATTTGCCGCCATTATTGCCGGACGTACCGGGGCCTCTATCACCCTTTTACACGTGCTGCACCTGCCTATATTAGATACCACCGAAACGGCTATGGTGGCTACCGAAGTTTTGGGAGAACAGCGGCGGTATGCCCAGGAAAAACTGCACGCGTTGAGCCATTATTTAAACGAAAAACACCGGTCCTATAATATTCAAACCGATTACCTGATTAAAGAATCGTTGCTGGGCGATGAAGTAAAACGCCTCACCGATACCCAAGGCTACGATTTGGTAGTGATTGGTTCTACGGGCGGCGGCAATTCTTTAGAAGAAATATTAATTGGCAGCAATACCTCTGCGGTTATAGAACGGGTAAAATGTCCGGTACTTACTATACCGTTAAAAGCACAACCGGCACCTTTTCAGCATCTGGTATATGCCTCTAACTACGAAAAGGAAGACGCCGTAGCGCTGCAACAGGTATTGCAATTTGCACAATTATTTGGGGCCCGGGTCGAGATTGTACACGTGAGCGCCGAAACCAGTCCTGAAAATTCTAAAGCCAACCAGTACCGGGAGCGTTTAAGACAAGAACTACCAGATTTTGAACTGGACTTCCACGAGGTCGTTCACCCGGATGAAGTAGAAGGTATGAAAAAGTACCTGGCCGATAAAAATGCTGATTTGCTAACGATTCTGAAGAAAAGGCGCGGATTCTTTCACAATTTATTCAGCCAAAGTTTTTCGGAGCAGCTTACCTACCAAAGCAAACTCCCCCTGCTCATTATTCACGAGCCGTAAGGTAATATTTACTGTTTATTAAGATATAAATTTAATATTTATTGCCTACGCTTCTGCAAAACTACTACATGATTCGGGAATATTCTGGAGAAGACAAAAACGAACTCCTAAACCTGCTCCGGCTGAATACCCCACAATATTTTGCACCACCAGAAGAAGCTGATTTTATTAATTACCTGGATTATTACCGGGAAGATTACTTTGTAGTGGAAAACAACGGGCAAATTATTGGCTCAGGCGGTATAAATTATTTTCCCCATAACCACGAATCCCGCTTATCCTGGGATATTATTCATCCTGATTTTCAGGGAAGAGGAATTGGCAAAGAGCTAACGCAACACCGGATAAATCTGCTCCAAAATAACCCGGCTATAAATATTGTTTGTGTAAGAACCACCCAATTGGTTTATCAGTTTTACCAGAAAATGGGGTTTGTACTGGAAAAAACCGAAAAAGATTTTTGGGCTCCAGGGTTCGACCTGTACCAAATGAAGATGATCCTGAATAAATAACTGATGTTACTTTAATGTTTATAAAGAGATTTAAGTAATCCAGTTCTGTCATTCAGGAGGAAACTATTTAGTTACCTGCCAAATAGGCTCCTCCTGAATGACAGCGTTGGATTACTTAGACAATGAATTGCTTACAATAATATTTTAGCGACCTCAGTAAATAATACTACTTTTTAATTGTAAGCATCGGTAGCATGGCCTACTATTTGGAGTTTGCTGGTGCCGCCCGTCATTTTAATTACCTGAATTTGGGTGCTGATGCGTTCTTTCAGTGCTTCTACGTGCGATATAATACCAATCATTTTGCCGCTGGCTTGCAGGTTTTCGAGCGAAGAAATAGCGGTATCTAGTGTTTCGGCATCCAAGGTGCCAAAGCCTTCGTCTATAAACAGCGAGCCAATCTGGGCTTGCCGGCCCGCTAAATCAGATAAGCCCAGTGCCAGCGCTAAACTTACCAGGAAACTTTCGCCGCCCGATAAAGTAGTCATGGGCCGAACGGCATCTGCCTGGTAAGTGTCTATAATTTGTAACTCCAAGTCTTGTTCCGGGCTTTTTAATATTTTGTAGCGCTGGTTTATTTTAAGCAAATGCCGGTTGGCCAGCATAACCAGGCGAGCCAGCGTAAGCCCCTGGGCAAACTTGCTGAATTTTTTGCCATCGGCCGAGCCGATTAAATTGGCTAATTTATCCCAACGCAAATATTCTTTTTGCTGCACTTCTATTTGCCGGGCTAGCTCCTGGTGGCGGGCTTTTAGTTCGGTGTCTTTTTTCAAAAGCTCTTCTAAGCGGCCAATATCGCGGTTATGCAGGTTTATTTCACTTTCTATTTGTAGTGTTTGGGTAGTTAGGGTTTCTTCGTTTTCGGTGGTTAATGCCCGCGCAATTTCTTTCTGTAAATTTATTTCGGTGTGCTGTAATAATTGGGTTGCCGAAGCCAGGCTGTTTTCCAGTTGCTGCTGGCGGGTCGCAATCTGCTGGGCTTCTTCCTCCGATAAAAACAACTCTACCAACGCTTCTACGGAACTAATGCCTTTGGCTTGAATTTGGGCGGTAAGATTCCGGGTTAGCTGGTCAAATTCGGCTTGCAAACGTTCTCCTTCCTGTTGGCGTTCGGCTTGCTGTTTCTGGTTCAGGTTTAAGGCTTCTTGCTTCTGGTTTAAAGTTACGCGCCAGGTATTTACCAATTCTGTTTGCTGATTGGCTTCCTGTTGTAATCTTTCGCGTTCAGCGGTGGGTTGTTTATCACCAAATAAAGCTTTGCGTTCGGTTTCTAAATTTTGCAGCGTTGTTAGTTGGTGTTCCAGTTCCTTTTGTTGGGCAACCAAGGTGTTTTTCTTCTCGCTTAATATTTCGAGTGTTTTTTGCAGGTCGGTTTCGGTTTGCTTTTGGGTAAGTTGCAAATCGCGAAGCAAATTATTGTTTTTGCTATAAGCCGCTGCCCTGGCGGTTAATTCTTTTTCTAAATATTCGCGCTGGTTAAAATCGAAGGTTAAATTAAACTCCGAGAGGAAAGAACTGGCATCGGCGGTAAAATGCTTTTCCTGTTCGCGCAGGTCAATGAGTTCATCGGCTATACGACGGATTAAACTTTGAGTGCCTTTAATTTTTTCGGCTACCTGGCCTAATTCGTTTTCGGCCCGGAACGCAGCTTCCCGGTTTTGTACGATTTTCTGCTCCAGTGTTTTCAATTGGTTTTCCAACTCCCGAATTTGCCCAATAGTACGGCGGCATTTTTCGTATTCCTGCTGCTTGTTTTGGCAAACCCTCCTGATTAAAATTAAATTGCTAATATCCAGAGGTTTGGGTAATTGGTTGTTATGCTGCTCAAACTTCTGTAAAATATTGGCTGTCTCGGTTTTTAAATTTTTAACCTGTTCTGTATCAGCGGCCATCCGGGTTTCGAGCGTGGTAATTTGCGTAACCTGGCGATTTACCTGCGCCGTAAAGTCAGTTACATATTGCTGGTAAGCATTGCGTTTTTCTTCGGCTTCGGTTAACCGGGTTTGGTATTGGTGCTGCACAAAGGGGTGCTGGTCGGAGCCACACAAAGGGCAGGCTTCGCCGGATTTTAATAATTCCCGGTCTTTTTCGTATTTCTGAATCCGGATTTCCAGTTCTACCAGCGCTTGCAAATCTTTTAAATGAGCTTCCGCTTCTGCCTGCTGTTTTTGGAAAAGCAAATGTTCGGCGCGGGCATTTTCGAGGTTCTGGCTATTTTGCGCTATTAGTTTAGTTAATTCAACTTCACGGGTTTGTAGTTGGGTAAACTGCTCGGCCAGTTGGGCTTGCTGCTCGCACAGGCTAATCAGGGTGGGTAAACTACTGGCTGTAGCTTCCAGTTCCTCCAGGGTTTTACCGGCTAATATTTGTTTTAACTGCGCGTGTAGGTTTTGGCGGTCTGTTTCGGTTGCGGTAACGGTACGTTGGTAGCGGGTAATATTTTCCTGAATAACATCCAGGTTTTTCTCCTCAGTCTGGTTTTGTTTTTCCAGGTTTGCTTTTTCCAGTTCTTTTTTCCCAATATCCTGGTAAACAGCTTTTAAATCCTGAATAAAATGCCGGAAGTTATCCAGTTCGCGTTCCAGGCAAGCCTCGCCTTCGTGTTCGCCTAACCAGTGCTGCAAGTCCAGAATTTGCCCGTTTAATTTATTCAGATCGGTTTGCTTTTTAGCAGTTTGTTCGGTTGCGGTATTAACTTCGGTATTTAACTTATTATGAGCAGTTAAAGCGTGCTCGTAAGCTTCCCGCTGGTGTTTAATATTCGCATCCAGCCTGATTACCTTTTCCAGAATTGGCTGCGCTTGTTGCAGATTACCAGCGGCGACTTTAGCATTTTCTTCGGCTTGGTTTAACTGGTTGGCTGCTTCCCGGGCTTCGGTTTGCAGCGCTGGCAATTGCTGGTTTAAGCTTGCGAGGGTTTGGGCAATATTTTTATAATAGTTCTGGGTGGTTTCTAGCTGGGCCAACGCCGGCTTGTAAACCAAAGCCTGCTGGTGCTGTTGTAACCGCTGAAACTGTGGTTGCTGACTGATGCTCAGCGCTTGTTGTTCGGCCAGATGGTTGGTGACTTCCTGCTTCTGTAGTGCTAGTTTTTGTAAATTTTGCAGCCAGTTTACCTGGGTATCAATGGTGTATTTAATCTGGCGCAGCGCTTTTTCCTGTTGGTGGAGTTCCCGTAGCTGATCCTGGTAATGGGTTTCTTCTTCGGTGGTTAATAAAATTACATCGTTCAGTTTTACCCGCAAATTTTCGAGTTCTTTTTTCTCAGTTTTGGCTTTCTCAAATGCCCAGACCGATATTTCGGAATAAATGCCAGTGTCGGTAATTTTTTCGAGTAACTCGCTGCGCTCGCTTTCGCTGGCTTTTAAAAAGCGGGTAAAATCACCCTGCGAAAGCATCACCGACCGTAAAAACTGGCTGTAATCTAAACCCGTTATTTCTATAATCCGGCTTTTAGTTTCAGTTAATTTCGACTCCAGAATTTCATTTGTTTGAACTTCACTCAGCTCCATTTTTACATCCTGAAGCTTGCCTTCTACTTTACCGCGACTACGGCGCAACCACCATTTGGCCCGGTAAGCTTTGTTTTTTACCTCAAATTCTACTTCGGAGTAGCACTCTGAGGTGTGGCGGGTCATTATTTCGAAAGCATCGCGGTCGTGGCGGTGTACTTTGCCGTACAGGGCCACAGTAATGGCATCCAGAATAGTGGTTTTGCCAGCGCCGGTAGCTCCGGTTATGGCAAACAAACCCGATTCTGCAAAAGGGCTTTGGTCGAAACGAATTTCGTGTACCCCCTTCAGGGAGTTCAGATTCTGAAACCGGATGCCTAATATTTTCATTTAGTAGAAAGTGAAATTATACCTGTTCGTGCGCCAGCTTTTTTTGGTATGTATTTAAAGAGGAAATTCCCGATTGTTAGTTGAACACTTTGTTCCTGTTATTGGCTCAAGTTATTCTTAGTTAAACCTGCGCCGGCAATCGCAATTTTCAAAGCAAAAATTTACTCTTGTTGGTGCATTAATTCTAATAATTCATCGAAGGTATTGAGCAGATCGTTGTAGTCGTTTTGGTTGCCGGTGGGGAAAGCAGTTTCGCATTTTTTTCGGAATACATCTTTGGGTTGCAGTTCGTGTAATTGCTGCATTTCCGGCAAAGTGGTTTCCAATGCCTGAGCCGGGGTTAAGCGCACTTGCCGGGTGAAAAATTGTAAATGGTTTTTACCACCCAAACAATCAGATAATTGGTTCTCCAGGTCATGAATAAAGTTCTCGGTTTCTACCTGAATTTCTATCCAGGCCGGTAAGGTATAATCGCTGTTATCGAAAGTAGTAAGGTGGCGCTTAATTTTATCTAAATCGCCCCGGAACCGCACCAGTTTACGACAAACCGGCACTTGTACTTCTTCGAGGCGGGTAAGCTGGCCATCGGCAAAATCCAGTATAATAATTGTTTTTTTGTCTTCTACTTCGCTGAAGCTAAGCGGAATGGGCGAGCCGGAATAACGAATGTGCTGGAAACCATTTACTTTTTGTGGCCGGTGCAAATGACCTAAAGCCACGTAATCAAACTCCACCGGAAACTGGTCGCCACAAATCTGGCCCAGGTTACCCACATGAATTTCCTTTTCGCTATCGGAGGCGGAGCTGCCGGCGGCAAATAAATGTCCCATGGCAATAACCGGCACCCCTTGCTCTTTGTAGGGCTGAATATGGGTAACCAGATCTTCGTAGTGGGCGCAAATGCCGCGTTTCAGGCGGGCTTCCTGTTCTTCGTAGGTTTCGCCGGGCACCGATAACCGAATATCTTTGTCGCGCAGGAAAGGAACGGCACACACTACCAGTTGGGTAATACCAGTGGCATCGGAAATAGGTATTATTTCTTCCTGAATATTGGGCGTAGCACCACCAATTACGTGCACATTAAAATAGCGGAGCAAAGCTTGGGGCGCATTAAGTGTAGAAACCGAGTCGTGGTTACCCCCAATAATTACAATATCGCGGCAGCAGGAGCCCCGCAGGTGCCACAAAAAATCGTAATATTGTTTTAAAGCTGCATTAGACGGAGAACCCGTATCAAAAATATCGCCCGCAATTATTAAAAGTTCAACTTGTTGCTCCTGAATGGTTTGTACCAGCCAATCTAAAAAATGCTGATGCTCATCGGTTCGCTCACATTGTTCTAACCTTTTACCTAAATGCCAATCCGACGTATGTAAAACGCGCATGCAATTCCTCCCGCTTTTTTCTGCGTTTGAAGATAATAGTTTCTGCGGAAAAATAGCGGCTGGTGGCTCAGATATTCTGACAAATTTTAAGCTTTATTTTAAAGCCACAATTCTTAGAACTGGCATTGAGGGCATTAAAGCGCCTGACAAATTGGTTACTTGGTAAAATATTCCGAAAGCAGAAATTGCAGGTCTTCTTCGTAAAGAGGTTTGTTCAGGAACACTTCTACTTCCGGAAAGTTTTTCAGACGCTCTACATCCTGGTAATTTTGCGAAGTAGTTAGGATGGCAATAACCGGCTGTTGCGCGGAAGTTCTTAAAGCCCGGAATGCTTCTAAAAATTCGAAGCCGTTCATATCGGGCATATTAATATCCAGCAGAATTAACTCCGGAAACATATTTTTTTCTCCGGATCGCTGCTGTAACAAACGAATGGCTTCATTCCCGTCCAGGCAAATAGAAATATTTTGAGCCAAGCCACTTCTTTTTAAAAGAGAGCTAGTAAGGAAATTACTGATTTCGTCGTCGTCAATTAGTAAAACCTCTTTTATTAGCTGCATTATGCTGTTTTTGTTCTCTTACTACTGCCTAAACTAAGCAGAAGTTTTAATTTGGACTAATTGTATAAGCTGATTTTATGTATTTTCTTTTTTTAGTTATATTAAAGTTTTGTTTTATTTAAATTCTCATAATTTTTAGAAAAAGTATTTTTATTCGGGTGTGTTAAATTATTGCCATAAAAAAGGAGCTCCGTTCTAAAACAGTGCTCCTTTATAAGAATTAGATAAGATTAAAATTATAAGATTATACCGGCCGCTAAAGTTTCGTTAGTAAATTCATCTATCAAAATCAGGCTGCCGGTAGCGGCGTTGCGGCGGTAATCATCAAAGAACAAAGGCACAGTACTCCGGATTACAATCCGGGCAATATCGTTCAGGCCAATATTCAGGTCGTCTTCAATTTTGTGCAGCGTATTAATATTCATTTTGTACCGAATATCTTTTACCAAACATTTGGCTTCGCGGGTGGTATGCCTAATAATATATTTTTTGCCTTTTACCAGCGGCTTTTCGTGCATCCAGCAAATCATGAGTTCTATATCCTGCGAGGTTTGGGGCTGATTGTTTGGCTTTACAATCATGTCGCCGCGGCTAATATCTATCTCATCATTCAGGGTTATGGTAACCGACATGGGCGGAAAAGCTTCTGCTACGGGCCCATCAAAGGTTTCGATAGCGCTGATTTTGCTGGTAAAACCCGATGGCAATACCATTACTTCGTCGCCGGGTTTAAAAACGCCACCTTCTACGCGGCCGGCATAACCCCGGAAATCGTGGTACTCGGTAGTTTGCGGCCGCGATACATACTGCACCGGGAAACGGGCATCTACCAGATTAAGATCGCTGCCCAAATGCACGTTTTCTAAGGTGTACAGCAGGGTAGGACCTTCGTACCACGGCATACTTTCGGAGCGGTTTACAATATTATCGCCCTGCAACGCGCTCACCGGAATGTAGCTTACATCGGCAATATCTAGGCGTGAAATAAACGTTTCGAAATCGGCTTTAATCTTGTTAAATACTTCTTCGCTGAAGCCCACCAGGTCCATTTTGTTTACGCACAAAATAATATGGTCTATTTTCAGGAGCGACGCAATAAAAGTATGGCGGCAGGTTTGTTCGATTACTCCTTTGCGGGCATCTACCAGCACAATAGCCAGGTTAGCCGTAGAAGCCCCGGTTACCATGTTGCGGGTGTACTGGATGTGGCCCGGCGTATCGGCCATGATAAATTTACGGGTAGGGGTGGCAAAATAACGGTAAGCCACATCAATGGTAATGCCCTGCTCACGTTCGGCCCGTAAGCCATCGGTTAACAAAGCCAGGTTTACGTATTCTTCACCCCGCTGTTGGCTGGTTCTTTCAATATTTTGCAGCTGGTCTTCAAAAATAGTTTTGGTATCGTAGAGTAAACGGCCAATTAAGGTGCTTTTGCCATCGTCTACGCTGCCGCAGGTGATAAAACGCAATAAATCGGCTTCTCTTTTTTGTTCTTTTATTTCCATTATATTTTGGTTGCTGATTGCTGGTTGTTGATTGTAATTATTTAACAATCAATTAGCTAACAATTCAACAATTAACAATTCAACAATTTAACAATTAAAAATATCCCTGTTTTTTCCGGTCTTCCATAGCCGCTTCGGAGCGTTGGTCGTCGGCGCGGGCGGCACGTTCGGTTACGCGGGCGGCGGCTACTTCGGCAATAATATCTTCCAGATTACTGGCCGGCGATTCTACGGCGCCAGTACAACTCATGTCGCCTACGGTCCGGAAACGAATGGTTTTTTCTTCGTATTGCTCGCCTTTGAGTAAGGTAATAAATTCGGATTTAGCTAATAAAACACCCTGGCGGTTGACAATTTCGCGCTGGTGCGAGAAGTAAATAGAAGGTAGTTCCAGTTCTTCTTCGGCAATATATTGCCAGATATCCAACTCGGTCCAGTTACTCAGCGGAAACACCCGGAAGTGTTCGCCGGGATTTTTGCGGCCGTTGTACAAATGCCACAATTCGGGGCGCTGGTTTTTAGGGTCCCATTGGCTAAATTCATCGCGGTGCGAGAAGAAACGTTCTTTGGCGCGGGCCTTTTCTTCGTCGCGGCGGGCACCGCCAAACGCCACATCAAACTTAAATTCTTCGATAGCGCTTAGCAGGGTTACGGTTTGCAAACCATTACGGCTCGGGTTCGGGCCTTTCTCTTCTTCGGCTAAACCCTGGTCGATAGAATCCTGTACGGTGCGCACAATTAAGCGGGCCCCAATTTTATTTACCAGATAATCGCGGAACTCGATGGTTTCGGGGAAATTATGGCCGGTATCTACGTGCAACATGGGGAAAGGCAATTTAGCCGGCCAGAAAGCCTTACGGGCCAAATGCGCCATTACAATAGAGTCTTTACCACCCGAAAATAAAAGAACTGGTTTTTCGAACTGGGCCACCGCTTCCCGCATAATGTAAATAGATTCGGCTTCCAGTTGCTTTAAATAACTTAATTTATAAGAATAAGACATGTTTGTTTAATCCATTGTCCTAAGCCCACGGCCCAGGAAAAATTTTATTAAATATTAAACTAAATGATTTTGTATGCCGGAAAGAAAACTCCGGTAAAGCCGGAATTAACAACAATGCGGTTTGATCCGGGGCAGCAACATATCCAGTAATTTCTGCAGGCTGGATGAATAATCTTCCAGGTCAGTCCGGATTTCGAGCGCGGGTTGGGTTGGTGCTTCAAAAGGCGCATCCAGGCCGGTAAAGTTCTTAATTTCGCCGTTTAAAGCTTTTTTGTACAAGCCCTTTACATCCCGTTCGGCACAAACAGCAAAAGGTGCGTTTATATAAACTTCGCAAAAATCGGCTTCGCCAATAATATTGCGGGCCAAATTCCGGATTTCTGCGGTGGGGCTAATGAGCGAGCAAATGGTAACCATACCGGCGTTTAAAAATAATTTGGCGGTTTCAGCCGAGCGACGAATATTTTCGAGGCGATCGGCTTCGGAAAAGCCCAGATTATTATTAATGCCGCTCCGCAGGTTGTCGCCGTCCAGTAGTTGGGTTAAAAAGCCTTGGGCGTGCAATTCACGTTCCAGGCCTTTGGCCAACGTGCTTTTGCCGGAACCCGATAAGCCAGCCATCCATACCACCACGGCCCGCTGCTTCAGCAACGCTTCCTTATCCTGGCGGGTAAGGGTTTGGTCAAAAATAGGGTAAATATGTTCGGCCATACCGACGTCTTCGTTTTGGAGGCCAAAATTAAGAGGTTAAGTTGGATATTTAAAAAATATTTAAATAAGTTTGAATATTTATGCAAATAAACAAACTCACGCGTGGTAGTATTAGTTAAAGCTACCTAATTTATGTTCATGGAAATAGACCTGGAAAAACTCTTTCAAATAGCCGTAGATGCCGGCGAAGCCATCCTGGTAGTGTATAATAATCCGCAGGAAGCCGGGCTCGTAAAATTAAAAACCGATGAATCGCCGCTGACCTTAGCCGATGAAGCTTCGCACCTGATTATCCAGCAAGGGCTGGAGCAACTTACCCCCGAAATTCCAATATTATCGGAAGAAGGCGCCGCTATCCCGTACGAAGAACGCCAAGCCTGGGAATATTTCTGGTGTGTAGACCCGCTGGATGGCACCAAAGAATTTATTCACCGGAACGGCGAATTTACCGTTAACATTGCCCTTATTCATAAAAATACCCCAGTATTGGGCGTTATTTACGTGCCCGTAACCGGTGATTTGTATTACGGTGGTCCTGAGAAAGGCAGCTTTAAACGAACAGCCGCCGGCGAAACAAGCAGTTTAAAAGTTCAGGCCGATGCGCCCGAATGGATTGCCATTGGCAGCCGCTCCCATGCTTCGCCCGACGAACAAGCCGTTTTAGAAAAATATCCGGTCGTAAAATCTATTTCGGCGGGCAGCTCGCTTAAATTTTGCTACGTAGCCGAAGGCAAAGCCCATATTTATTACCGCCACGGCCCTACCATGGAGTGGGATACCGCCGCCGGCCAGGCCATTGTAGCGGGCAGCGGCGGCACCCTAACTATGCCCAACGGCGAACCTTTTTTGTATAATAAACCTTCTTTGCTAAATGGCGGCTTTATTTGTAAAGTAAATTAACAAAGCACAGCAGCGATAAATCTAAAATATTTAACCGGTATACTTAAGAATTTTAAACTTATTTTGCTCAGAATGGTATACCTTTTAGCTAATTCGCTATCAATAGAAAAGATAGCAGCTAACAGAATATTTTCAGCATAATATTTGTTGAACTAAATAATGCCATACTTATTTTTTTAATTAGAACTTAGTGTTTAGCTTTGTACTAATAAATAACAAATGATACAGACCCAGAACCTTTTGCTTACACCCGTTATGCCCGCAACCTGTTGCTGTTGCATGGCTACGCTGTGTACGGAAGGCTTATGGTTGTTGTAATATAAAATACTGCCATTTATATAGGAATAGAGCCTCTCCGTATGCGGGGAGGCTTTTTTTATGCTTTATTTTAAGCAAAGTGGTGCCTATTATTAAAAAATTAACTCACAAAAAATGAAAGAAGTTACCGTTCAGGACCTGAAAAAACTGATAGACGAAAAAGCCGATTTCCAACTGATAGATGTGCGTGAGCCGCACGAATACCAGATTGCCAACCTGCAAGGCGAATTAATTCCGCTGGGTCAGGTAGAAGCCAACGTAGATAAAATTAATCGCGATAAGCAGGTGGTGGTACATTGTAGAAGCGGTGCCCGCAGCGGCAACGCCATTGCAGCCCTGGAAGCCCGGTACGGTTTTACCAATTTATATAATTTAAAAGGTGGTATCCTGGCCTGGTCCGATGAGATCGACCCATCGGTACCGAAATACTGATAATAAAAGGCCAGTCGCTAATAAAATAGTTTTTGGCCGATATAGATAAATCGCTTTACCAATCATAAAGCGGCTAATAATTAATAAGATGAATAATTTCGAAACGCTCGTAGCAGAAATTAAGCAGGATTTAGATGCGTACAAAGAACGGGGCTTAAAAATATTTGCCTCCTCGTCCCTGCAAACCAACAGTATGCCTTTATTGCATATTCTTAGCCGGGTAGCCCCCGAAACACCGGTTTATTTTCTAAACACCGGCTACCATTTCCCCGAAACTTTAAGTTTCCGGAAGCAGGTAACGGATTTGCTGGGGCTTAACATTACCGATTTGTACTCGGCGGTGCCCCGTAACCAACAGCGCGATGCCAATGGGCAATTGCTGTTTACCTCTGATCCGGATTACTGCTGCTACTTAAATAAAATTCAGCCATTAGAGCCTATTTTGGCTAGTTTTGATGTGTGGATTAGCGGCGTACGCGGCGACCAGAGCAAGGTGCGGGCCCAAATGAAACGCGAAGAAAAAGCACCCAATGGCGTTATCCGCTTTCATCCGATGCTGGGCTGGTCGAGCAAAATGGTTTACGATTATATCCGGGAGTTTAAATTACCCAAACATCCGCTGGAAGGCGAAGGGTATATGAGCATTGGCTGCGAGCCGTGCACCCGTAAAATAGATGTAAATGCCCTGCTCGACGACCGCAGTGGCCGCTGGTTTGGTACCAATAAAACCGAGTGCGGCTTGCATACCCAATTGATTACCAGATAATAATACATGAAAATATTGATAACGGGCGGTGCCGGCTATATCGGCACCGAACTTACCCACCAACTCCTCCAAAATCCGGAAGTATCTGAAATAATTATTTACGATAACCTGAGCCGGAAAAATTACAATCTCTTTCTAGGTCATAATAAATTACCTGATAAGCGCA
Source organism: Adhaeribacter rhizoryzae (assembly GCF_008629685.1). Taxonomy (GTDB): domain Bacteria; phylum Bacteroidota; class Bacteroidia; order Cytophagales; family Hymenobacteraceae; genus Adhaeribacter; species Adhaeribacter rhizoryzae. The sequence goes on from NZ_VWSF01000002.1 coordinate 151,270, forward strand.
TTAAATTTGTGCTGGGCGATATTCTGGATTCGTATAAACTGCGCAAGGTTATTGCCGAAGCCGATGTGGTGTACCATTTGGCCGCTAAGGTGCTTACTACTTTCTCTAACGACGACCCGCACTTGTTTGAGCAGGTAAACCATTGGGGCTCAGCCGAACTAAGTTACGCCCTGGAAAACAGCAAAGTGCAAAAGGTAATTTATTTAAGTTCCACTTCCGTTTACGGTGGCACCGAAGAGCAGATAGAAGAAGATACGCCACCGCAGCCGCGCACGTATTACGGCATCTCGAAACACAACGGCGAAAAAATGATTAGCCGCTTATCCGACCGTATGCAAACCTACATAATCCGGTGCGGCAACGTGTACGGTTATAACCGTAGCCTGCGTTTCGATGCGGTCATTAACAAATTTATGTTCGATGCCCATTTTACCAACCGTATTACCATACAAGGCAGCGGATTGCAGCAACGGGCTTTTGTGCACATAGATAAAGTAGGCCGCGATCTGGCAGCTTTGGTAAATATTAACCTGGCACCGGGCGTGTTTAACTTAGTAGATAAAAATTTAAGTGTAATGGAAGTAGCCAATACCCTTAAGGATGTTTACCCGGAACTGGAAATGCTTTTTATCTTGCAAGATCGTAAATCCCGCACCTTGTTTATCAACCCAAATAATAAGCTAAGTGCGCTCTCTGCTTACCCTGCTGTGAGCTTACAAGATGAACTTCAGGATTTTAGTAAACAATTTACTTTTATTCCCTCCGGATATTACAAATAATTATTATAATAATGTTATTTGTATAAACAATTGATTGATAGCATGTTATGTTTAATTAATAAAGTAAATGTTTAATTAAAAATTTGTAAAGAATATTCGTTTTTAATGAAACTTTTCTAAAATAGTTATTGTTTTTTATACGTAATGACAATAATATTAAATATTTTTTGTATTATTGTACAGCGAATCAGAGTTGTTTAGTAAGTATCTAAATTCGCAATTACTCGTATAGCTTATTTTACTACTAATAAGATAAAACAATAATAAAATAAATTAGAAATGTACGCAGCTAGTATCAACAAAAACGAAACTAAAAAGAAGAACCTATTATTTGCTGACGCCGATAATTACACCATTCCGGCCGGTGAAGGTTGGAATGAAGGGTATTCGCACTCAAGTAAGTTTCTGTACGTTAAAGATGTTACTGCCACTACTAAAAATAAAAAGAATAAAATCTGGTTTTAATAATTTAATTTAAACCGGCTTTAAAAACAAGAGCGCCTGTTATTTAATAACAGGCGCTCTTGTTTTTACCGGCTTACAATTGCTATAGCTTAAGATGCATCCGGCAAAACCAAAACCGGCATTTGTAACTGACCTTCTACGTAACTCGCTAAAAAGTTGCTTACGGCAATTTGCTGGCAGGTATTTTTATCGGCGCTAATAACCAACCAGCCAGCATCGGGGTAATCTAAAACCGGATTATCTGCTACTAAAAGCATTTTACCGGCCTCGAAGCTGGTACCGGGGAAATCGGGCTGCGGTACTGTAATTGCCGGCAGAACAGGTTTTGGGTTTTGGTTGGTTAGGGGTTCAGAGGTTACTTCCGGTATTGTGCCAAATAAATTATGTAGCTTTTGCTTAATATTAAATTCGGGTTGCGTAGCCGTGGCGTAAAGCTGGTAACGAAAGTTAAATGGCGAATTAAAATTAAAACCAGCCGGCACGCATAATACCGGTACGTTGCTTTCCTGTATTATAGCCGCCGTAATCTGGCCTACCTTAGAACCTGCCGCCTGCCCTTTGCCCCGTAGGCCCATCACCACCAAGTCAGCTTTTAAGCGTTGGGCAATTGCCGGAATTTCATCGGCCGCAAAACCAGGCCGCATAATGCGGGTAACCGAAATGCCATGCGTTAAATGCAAATCATAAGCCAGCTTATCAATCTGGGTTTGGTTTAAATTTTCGAAATTCTCTAAATCCAGGTCAATCGATAAATCTGCGGCGTCGGCCAGCGCTACACTTACGTGGTAAGCATGAAATAATAACAAGCGGGCACCGGTAATATGAGCTAAGGCAGCGGCATAATGCGCGGCATCAGTTGCATTCTGAGAAAAATCGGTTGGGACTAAAATATTTTTCATAAACTAAAGCAAAGCCATCCTTAAATGCTACACAGCCATCAACCCGGAATAAATAAAAAAGTAAATTGTTTATTTACCAGATAAGATGGCTTTTACTTACTTGACAAAATTAAGAAAGCCCGCCACCCGGAATAATGACTGCGGGCAGGTGAGCGGATGATGTTTGTCATTAAACAGAAGATTAAGGCTAATTACCTTGATTGACTACTGAGAAGTATCTATTTTTACCCAAAAGCATAAGTGTGGCGCATAATTTAGAACAGGAAGATTTTGAAACCCAATCGCGGCTGCAAGCCATTATAGATACCGCTATAGATGGTATTATTACCATCGACGACAAAGGTATAATTGAAACCGTGAACCCGGCGGCAGCCCGTATATTTGGCTACGATCCGGTAGAAGTAATTGGGCAAAACGTTAAAATATTAATGCCGGAGCCGGATCATAGCCAGCACGATTCTTATATTCAGAATTATCATCGTACTGGCATTCCACAAATAATTGGCAAGGGCCGGGAAGTACTGGGCCGGAAAAAAGACGGTACGGTTTTTCCGTTTCTGTTGAGCATTAGCGAAGTAAAACTCAAAAACAAGAAAATATTTACCGGCATTATTCACGACATAACCGGTCTGAAAAAAGCCGAAGATGCCCTCCGCGAAAGCGAAAATAAAATTAATGCCATTATTCACGCCGCCGTAGACGGAATTATTACCATAGATAAGCGCGGCATTATGGAAATGGTAAACCCATCGGCCGCGCGGTTGTTTGGCTATGAGGCCAGCGAGTTGCTGGGCAAAAGCGTAAACGTATTAATGCCCGAGCCCGACCGCAGCAGCCACGATGGCTACATGAACCATTACCACCAAAGTGGCCAGCGCCGCATAATTGGCATTGGCCGCGAAGTTACCGGTAAGCGCAAGGATGGTACGGTATTCCCGTTTTTCTTAAGCATTAGCGAAGTTAAGCTAGCCGACCGCACCGTTTACACCGGTTTTGTGCACGACATAACCCAGCAAAAACTGAACGAAGAACGCTTGCGGCGCTACGCCGCCGAACTGGAACGAAGTAACCTGGAACTTCAGGATTTTGCCTACGTGTCGTCGCACGATTTACAGGAGCCCTTGCGCAAAATTCAGGCCTTCGGCGACCGGCTAAAGACCAAAGACCAGCCGAACTTAAGCGAGCAAGGCAAAGATTACCTCGACCGCATGATGAATGCGGCTTCGCGGATGCAAAATTTAATCAACGATTTGCTTTCCTTCTCTAGGGTTACCACCAAAGCCAAACCCTTTGTGCCCGTAGACTTAGATATGGTGCTGACCGAAGTGCTATCGGATTTGGAAATTGCCATTGAACGGACCCAGGCTGAAATTATCCGATCGCCGCTGCCGGTTATAGAAGCCGAACCCACCCAAATGCGGCAATTATTTCAGAACCTGGTGAGTAATGCCATTAAGTTCCGGAAAGAAAATGAAAAACCAATTATTAATATTTACGCAAAGCACATTCAGAAGAAAGCCCACTTAACAGCCACCCCCGGCGACGAGGTAACCGATATTTATGTAGAAGATAACGGCATTGGCTTCGACGAGAAATACTTAGACCGTATTTTTAATATATTTCAGCGGCTGGAAGGCCATAAGTACGAAGGTTCAGGCATTGGTTTAGCCATTTGCCGGAAAATTGCTATTCGGCACGGCGGCGATATTACCGCTAAGAGCCAACCGGGCGTGGGTACTCGTTTTATTATAACCCTGGCCCTTAAACAACCCCAGGAAAAAACCATCTAGTTGTATGATCGCAAAAAATAAGAAAACCATAGTGATATTAATTGCCGATGATGACCCGGAAGACCGGATGCTGGTAAAAGAAGCCTTGGAAGAAAGCCGGTTAACGAATAAAATGGAGTTCGTAGAAAACGGTCAGGAATTAGTAGACTACCTGAAAAACCACGGGAAATACGCCGATAAGGAAAAATTCCCGACTCCCGGCTTAATATTACTCGATTTAAATATGCCCAAAAAAGATGGCCGTGAAGCTTTAAAAGAAATTAAAGCCGATGCCCATTTGCGGGCCATTCCGGTAGTGGTACTCACCACCTCCAAAGCTGAAGAAGATATTCTGAAAACCTACGATTTGGGCGTCAGCTCGTTTATCACCAAACCGGTTACTTTCTCCGCCCTGGTTGATGTGATGAAAACCGTTACCAAATATTGGTTCGAGATAGTAGAACTGCCGAAGATGTAGTTAAGTGATTAGCGGTTAGGAATTAGCGGTTAAGAAATAAATTTAAAGGAAATTCGAAACAATTATTGCCAATCGTGAAAACCGAACAACGATTAACGAATAACGATTAACGAAATCGACATGTCTGATAAGATCCAAATATTGCTGGTCGATGATGATGAAGATGATTATATTATAACCCAGGATATTATTCAGGATATTCCGGGGCGGCATTATCAACTCGAATGGGTTGCTTCTTTTGAGGAGGCCTTGGCCATTATCAATGAGAGAAAGCACAATATTTATTTGGTCGATTTTAGATTAGGCGCCGAAAATGGGCTGGAACTTATCACCAAAGCCATTGAACAAGGCGTAGATGCGCCCTTTATTTTATTAACCGGCCAGAGCGATCGTGAAACCGACGAAAAAGCAATGCGCGCAGGCGTTTCGGATTATTTAGTGAAAGGCACTTTTAACCAATACGATCTGGAGCGGTCTATCCGGTATAGCATTGAGCACAGTAAAAACCTGGCCGAAATTCGTAAATTAAACGCCGAACTGGAGGAACGGGTGGCCGAGCGTACCCGCGAACTAGGCGAAGCGATCCAAAAACTGGAACATACCAACAAAACACTCTACCAGGCACAGGTAGAAATCCGGAAGGCTCTACAGAAAGAAAAAGATTTACACGAGCTAAAATCGCGGTTTGTAACCATTGCCTCCCACGAGTTTCGCACACCTTTGAGTACCGTGCTTTCCTCGGCTTCGTTAATATCTAAATATAAAACCACCGAAGATGATGATAAGCGCCTGAAGCATGTAGAACGCATTAAATCGGCGGTGAGTAATTTAACTTCTATCCTCAACGATTTTCTGTCTATCAGCCGCATCGAAGAAGGAAAAATTTACAACGTACCTTCGGCGTTTGATTTGGTAACCTTCACCACAGATATAACCGAAGAAATGCAAGGCGTAGTGAAGGCGGGTCAGCGCATTTATTACGAGCATACCGGCGATAAAACTATTGTTAACCTGGATAAAAATTTATTAAAGAATATTTTATTTAACTTACTTTCCAACGCCAGTAAATATTCGGGAGAAGGCAAAGATATTTTCCTGCATACCAAGCTAACTGATAAAACCTTTACGTTGCAAGTTAAAGACCAGGGAATTGGTATTCCGGACGCCGATAAAACGCATTTGTTTACGCCTTTTTTCCGGGCCCAAAACGTAACCAATATTCAGGGAACCGGGCTGGGGCTTAATATTGTAAAAAGATACGTAGATATAATGCAGGGGACGCTCGATTATACCAGCGAGTTGAACCAGGGCACCACTTTTACCATAACCATACCGCAAAACGCCTAGAACCATGACCACCAAAATATTGCTGATAGAAGATAGCCAGGACATTCGCGAAAATATTGCCGAAATATTAACCTTAGCCAATTATACCGTACTGGAGGCCGAGAACGGCAAAGTAGGGGTAGAATTAGCCAAAGCGGAGCTGCCCGACTTGATTATCTGCGATATTATGATGCCCCAACTGGACGGCTACGGCGTACTGCACATGCTAAGCAAGAATCCGGCTACTTCTGGCATTCCGTTTATATTTTTAACGGCCAAATCCGAAAAAGAAGATTTTAGAAAAGGCATGAACCTGGGCGCAGATGATTATTTAATAAAACCTTTCGACGACCTGGAGCTGCTGGATGCCATTGAAATGCGGCTGAAAAAAAGTCAGATATTAAAAGCCGATTTTCAGAAGAATGCCGAAGGTCTAAACAATTTTATTCAGGAAGCCCGCGGCCTGGAAGAACTGAATAAATTACTGGCCGACGAACGAAAAATATCGCAAGTCCGGAAAAAGCAACCGCTTTTTGCCGAGGGCAATTACCCAAATGCTTTGTTTTTTCTGAACAAAGGCAAAGTTAAAACTTATAAAACCAATGCCGAAGGCCGCGAATATATAACCAGCCTGTACAAAGCCGGCGACTTTATTGGGTACGTAGATTTACTCGAAGACCAGCCATACCGCGAATCGGCGGTGGCGCTGGAAGATTCCGAAATTTGCCTGATTCCAAAAGAAGACTTTTTTTCGCTGCTCTATAACAACCGCAATGTCGCGAACAAATTCATTAAAATATTATCGGATAACCTCGCCGACAAAGAAGAGCGCCTCTTAAAACTGGCTTATAATTCGGTACGCAAACGCGTGGCCGAGTCGTTGCTGCTCGTCGAAAAACAATACCAGCAAGACAAAGGCAAAAATTTTCAGGTAACCATTTCGCGCGAAGATTTAGCCAATATTGTGGGTGCCTCCAAAGAAACCGTTATCCGCACCCTCGCCGATTTCAAAGACGAAAAACTGATTGATATCAACGGCGGCAAAATAGTTATCTTAAACTCAGACAAGCTCGCTCGCCTGCGAAATTAATAGCTATTTATTTCAATTATGTTATGCGTAGAGTTAGCGCAGCGCTCTACGCATTTTCTGTAAAGCCAATCTCTGATTGGCGTATTTAAATAAGTACTGGTTTAATAAATTCGCTCTAAAAGGCAGATAATAAATAGTAGTGTATGAATTGCGCAGAACTGATGCGTCTTCTGCATTGATAATATAACCCCAGAAAATAGCTTAGACGCAGTTAGTAGTTATTCAGTAACGCCAATCAGAGATTGGCTTTCCGCAAAATGCGTAGAGCGCTGCGCTAACTCTACGCATAACTAAGATAGTAATCCTTAGTGCTATTAACACGCCTAAGCTTTTGTTCCTAAGGTATTACTCTTGTTCAATCGCAAGCATATTAATGCATATTAACCCGCAATAATAAAAAACTAAATCGCTACCGATAATCTTCCGGCCTGTGAGGGCACAGGCCGAGGTGGGATATAATCTAAATTGTACAAAAATATTCCTCAAATTCAACGGTTAGCAGGAAGCTACGAAGCAAACTACATCAGTTTGGGCGATGAGGGCCTTTCAGGTTTCCGGTGCGCAGCATTCCGACGGAGGAGGAAAGGAAAGATGAGCAGCCCGAATGACCAAACGGGCCCCGCCGGGCAGGAGGCTACTTAGACTCGAAATAATAGATAGCACCTTGGCCTTGAAAGATGGAATCTTTCAAAATACAAACAATCCAATCTGGAGGCGCTTAACTCTTTTCCCGTATAATTTTATACACCCGAATAGCCAGCAACAAAACAAATATTAAAGCAGCCAAACCAATTAACCCATAAGCCATACCCAACCCATTTTTCAGGATAACCAAAAACACAATAGCAAACAGGAAAATAGTGGCTACTTCGTTCCAGATACGCAAATTGGTAGACGACCAGGAAACCACGCCTTGTTGCTGTTGCTTAAAAATACGGTGGGTATAAATATGATAGCCATACAAGCCCAGCACAAATAAAAATTTCAGGTGCAGCCAACCCGGCGTAGCGCCATAAAGGTACCAGGTGCTCAGGCCCATGATTAAGGTAACTACCGCCGACGGCCACGTAATACCATACCACAGGCGCCGCTGCATGAGTTTATACTGGTTTTGCAGAATTGATTTTTCGGGCTCGGGCTTGTCCTGGGCTTCGGCAAAATAAATAAGCAGCCGGGGCATGTAAAACAAACCGGCAAACCAGGTAACCACAAAAATAATATGCAGGGCTTTGATGTATAAAAACGACATGTTGTTAAATATTCCTTCAATATTACATAGCATTTGGCAATGTGGTTGTTTTAAAATTTATTTTCTGCGACGGAAGTGATAAACATCTGCCCGAAAGTTGACCTGGATCATGTTTTTGGGCCCGGTTTTGGCAGAAATTTGTAACGAATAATTACAGATATGCCGAATCAGTTTAAAGTCCTGACATTATCTTATAAAAATGCCCCGATAGACATCCGGGAAATGGTTTCGCTGAACGAAAGCGCCTGTCGGAATTTATTGGAGGGAATAAAAGAATTTACCCCGGTACGCGAAGCGCTGGTGCTATCTACCTGTAACCGTACCGAAATATATTATGTAGCCGATAAAGACTACAACCAGGAAATGTTGAAATTACTGGCTATGCAAAAAGGCTTTATCGGGGTAAAAAAAATAACACCTTATTTTCGGCACATAACCGAAGCTAATCTGGCAGTGCAGCACTTGTTCCGGGTTACGCTGGGTTTGGAGTCGCAGGTGGCCGGCGATATGCAAATAATGAACCAGGTAAAACATGCGTACCAGTGGGCCGCCGATGCCGAGATGGCCGGACCTTTTCTGCACCGATTGCTCCACACCATCTTTTTTGCGAATAAACGCGTGGCCAACGAAACTTCCTTCCGCGACGGTGCTGCTTCGGTGGCGTATGCTACCGTGGAACTGGTAGAAGAATTAACCAAAAATAATCAGAATCCGCGGGTACTCATGATTGGCCTCGGCGATATTGGCGCTACGGTTTGCCGCAATTTTGTCAAGACTAACCTGAAGAATGTAGTTATTACTAACCGGACTTACAACAAAGCCGAAGCCTTGGCGCAGGAATGCAATCAGGTAGCGGCTCCTTGGGAAAATGTTTGGGATGAGATTAAAGCGGCCGATGTGGTAATTTCGTCGGTACCCGGCGATTGCTTCTTTATTGGCGCGGCAGCTGTAGCCAGCCAGGAAATGTCTGCCGCCAAAAGCTTTATCGATTTATCTATGCCACGGAGCATCGACAGTGCCATTGCCCAATTACCCGGCGCTTCGGTGCATAATATTGATAGCATCCGGAACCGCGCCACCGTGGCCCTGGAAAAACGTCTGGCCGCTGTGCCCCAGGTTGAGGTAATAATAGCCGAAGCCATGGCGGAATTTAATACCTGGACCAAAGAAATGGCTATTTCGCCGGCCGTACAACAGTTTAAAAATACCTTGGAGCAAATCCGGCAGCAAGAAGTAGCGCGTTATGTTAAAAACCTGGGCGCAGTAGAGAAAGATTTACTGGAAGAAGTAACCCGCAATATTCTGCAAAAAATTGTAAAGCTGCCGGTTCTGGAATTAAAAGCCGCCTGTCAGCGGGGTGAGTCAGAAACGCTGCTCGAGGGTTTACAGGCTTTATTCAACCTGGAAAAACAAACTGCGTAAACAGCAAAGTTTTAGTTCTGATATATAGCCCCGGACTTATATAAGTCCGGGGTTGTTGTTTTTAGTGAGCAAATAATATTGTTATTATTGGGGTATTGCACTTAAAGTATTGCAGTCATGTTGCGCCTGTTGAAATAGCTGAATCAACTTTTTCATAGTTTTAATAGATCCTTCGATAAGCTCAGGATGACAATAATGTGTACTTAAGCGCAAATTTGGTTTTATAATGGTATAATACCAGACAGAAGGAAAAACGTTGGTACCATTATACCTGTCCTCGGATGGTATTGAAAATAAAACGCCTACCCGGATGCAGATAGGCGCTCATGGAAGGATAGCATTAGCAAAGTTAACCTAAATGGCCTTACTAAATACCTGCTGACCAGCCAGAGCCTGTACCTGAAAGCGGCGGTCGAAAACCATACAAATATTGCGGATAAAAGCTTTACCTAAATCTGTTACAATTAAACCGTTGTTGTGTAGTTGCAGCAAACCTTCTGTTTCCATGTTGTGTAAGGTAATCCAGGCATCGGCGGGTAAAGTAGCCCGCAGTTCGTCGGTAAAAGTTAATTCGCCTTTGCAGGCAATGGCCAGAATAGCTTCTTTTACCAGTAAATCTTCATCGGTTAAAAAATGGCCTTTTAAAATAGGCAACTCGTTGGTTTGCAGGTTCAGGTTATAATCTTCTACTTTTTTCTGATTTTGCAGGTAAGCGTATTTGGCATCGCTGATAGACGAGCAACCCAGGCCAATTAATAAATCGGTATGGCAGGTGGTATAACCCATAAAATTGCGGTGCAGGGTTTTGTTCTGAAAAGCTGCAAATAAGGGGTCGTTAGGCAATGCAAAATGGTCCATGCCAATATCGGTGTAGCCTAAAGCTTTAAATTTTTCCAGGCCCAGTTCGTACAAAGCGCGTTTGGCGGCGCTATCGGGTAAATCTTTATCGGTGTAGCTGCGCTGGCCGGGTTTTAGCCAGGGTACGTGCGCGTACGAGTAAAAAGCAATGCGGTCGGGGCGCAATAAATTTACTTTGTCAATGGTATCCGATACGCTGCTTAACGTCTGGTAAGGCAAGCCGTAAATTAAATCGAAATTTACCGATTCATAGCCAATGCGCCGGGCTTCTGAAGTGGCTCTTTCTACGTTGGCAAAGGGCTGGATGCGGTTAATGGTGCGCTGCACTTTTTCGTCGAAATCCTGTATACCGTAACTCACCCGCCGGAAACCCAGGTCATATAGTGCCTGCAAATGGGCGGTAGTGGTGTTGTTTGGGTGCCCTTCAAAGCTAAATTCCCGCTCCGGATGAATCTCAGCGTGGGCAAATATTCCTTCGAGTAATATTTTTAAGTTTTCGGGGCTGAAAAAAGTAGGGGTACCGCCACCTAAATGCAACTCCCTTATTATTGGTTTTTCCGTAAAATTATTTAAATATTGTTCCCATTCCAGCAACAACGATTTAATATAACCAGCTTCTACGCCGTGGTTTTTGGTAATACGGGTATTACAGCCGCAATACGTACACAGCACTTCGCAAAACGGCAAATGAATATACAAGCTAATGCCTTTCTGCTGGTTCGATTCGGTAAAAGTACGTTTAACCACCTCAAACCATTTGCTCGCGGCGGGTCGGTCGGTGTCCCAATACGGAACGGTAGGATAGCTGGTATACCGCGGAGCCGGTACGTTGTATTTTTGAATCAGGTATTCGTTTGCTAAGCTCATGTTTTGGCCCGAATTAATTATGGCTGTTTCGGTGATCAAGACCAAAAATTTCTGTTTTCTGGTAATATTTAGAAAAACATCAAATTGGTTTACTTGGTACAGCAAAATTACAGGAACCGGTTTGGGAGGAGAATGATGATAGTTAACTTAACTAATGATTTTAATCAGCTTAGCATTTTTACAACCTTATGGGCAGCTTCAATATTTATTATTATAAAAATAAAAAGGATGGCCACAAAGCCATCCTTTTTATTTTGGTTTTACAATGCTACCTACTTCGCATCAGGAATAAAATCTAAGGAAACGGAGTTTACGCAGTGGCGGGTATTTTTGGGCGTAAAGCGTTCGCCTTCAAAAACGTGACCCAGGTGACCGCCACAGTTGGCGCAAACAATTTCTTCCCGGTGTCCATCGGCATCCAGTACCCGTTTTACGGCGCCAGGTATTTCGTCATCGAAGCTAGGCCAGCCACAGTGTGAGTCGAATTTATCGGCGGAACGGTAAAGTGGCGTGTTGCACTGGCGGCATACGTACGTACCGGGTTCTTTGTGTTTGTTAAACTTGCCGGTAAACGGATATTCGGTGCCTTTGCGCAGAATAACCCGTTCTTCTTCGGGGGTTAGCTTATTATATTTTATTTCTCCAGTGTTCATGTTCTTAAATTTTAAAGCAACTAAACTACTAATATAACCCATTATCACAGGTTAATGTTCAGCAGATTACCTGCGGGTAAATATTTGAACAACGAAATTAAAGATTAAACAGTTATAGCAGTCCCGAAAGGTATGTTTTAGAAAAAATATTTGCGTTAAGCACCAGAAACAAAGGTTGGCGCATGAAGCCTTTCTTAAACGCAGCGATTGTTATAACTTGTACCCCGATTAGCATAGTAAGCATAAATGACGGCGGCAGAACCGGATATTTTTTTTAAACAAAAGCGCACTACTTCCGAAATAAAGGACAGCATATTGCCGGCGTATTTTAAAACCTGGTACAATATTCAGGTAAACGGGCCGGGTAGCCAATCGGTTAAATCGTTGTTATTTATCGATGGAAATGCCGGCGAAGGTGTTACGCCAGCGGGCCAACCAGCAGCACCCTTAAATATTCTGGAAAATATTCAGGCTGCAGATGATGCGCCGCCGTTGGTAAAAACCTTTTTTATTAACCCTACGGGAGCCTTTGCGGATAAATTAACAGCTAATCTGGCGCAATTACCTTTTTACCCCGAACTGCCGGAAGCCCCCGTGGTACTAACCGAAGCAGCTTTCCAGGAGCAAATTGAAAATATTAGTACTAACAATCAGCCAGCTTTAATATTTCTGGACCCCAGCCGGCAAGGGTTAACCCGGCAATTTTTACTCCGCGCGCAGCAAAGTTCTGAAACAGATGTTCTCTTAGTCGCAAACTTTAATAAAATATACCAGGCATTGCTTTCGCCGGAACCCGGTAGCTGGGAAAACACATTTTGGGGCAATCGGTTAAGCGAGGTAATAAATATTAGCCGCCATGAGCCCAGTGCCAGAAAGCGGGAAGTTTTGTTTATGCAGGCCCTGGCAGCAATTTTGCAGGAAGCCGGGTTTTATATATTCCGGTTCAATATTCTGGCACCGGGTAAAAATTCGGCTAGCCAATATTTGATGCTTTTAACTAAATCGCTGCCGGGGTATTTGGGCATGAAAGAAATGATGCAAGCTTACAGCGATTATCAGGAAGATGGGGTGCCCTTATTTGCGGCGACCAACAAGCCGCCGGTGCCTTTGCTGCCCGGGTTTTTCCGATATTTAAGCAATTATACTCTCGATAACCTGGTAGCAGCGCTGGCGCAAAGCCGCAGCCAGTTTCATTATAAAACGCTGCAAGCTATTTACGAAGAGCACAGCATTGGTACCAATTATATTAAGGCAAACTACCAGCAAGCCTTAGAAAAGCTCCAAGCCGATGGCGTATTGTACCCGGTAAATGCCCAAAACAAGAAAGTAAAAGCCATTACCGATACTTCCGTAATTTTCTATAACTTACACCGCAGCAAAAAATAGAAAACCAATATTGCTTTACAAAGGCAATATTTATCCACCACCACAATTTATGCTAACAGACGAATTCCAGAACCAGGTTGCTATTGTAACCGGCGCCGGACAAGGTATAGGTTATGAAATATGCCGGCAACTCGCTCATAAAGGGGCATCGGTTATTTTGAACGATGTTGATGCTACTTTAACTGCCCGCGCTACCGAAATGATTAACCAGGATGCCGGTGGCCGGTGTTATGGTATGGCCGGCAATGCCGCTGACCTAAGTTTTATTCAGGAAATGGTAGATACGGCAGTGCGGGAGTTTGGACAGTTAACCATTGCCATTGCCAATGCGGGTATTACCTTGTTTGGCGATTTTTTAAGTTACACCCCCGAAGCCCTGCACAAAGTAACCGAAACCAATATTGGCGGCAGCTTTTTTCTGGCCCAGGCCGCGTCCCGGCAATTTATTAAGCAACAAGGCGGAGGCAGTATTTTGTTTATGTCATCGGTAACGGGTTACCAGGCGCACAAAAACCTGGCGGCGTACGCCATGACCAAAGCGGCCCTGCAAATGCTGGCCAAAAACCTGGTAATTGAACTATCGCCGTATAAAATAACGGTTAATGCGCTTGCCCCAGGGGCCACCCTCACCGAAAGAACGGCTCAGGACGGTGATTATGAGCAAACCTGGTCTAGGTTAACCCCACTGGGCCGGCCCGCTTACCCCGCCGATATTGCGCAGGCGGCGTTGTTTCTGGTATCGGATAAAGCCCGCCAGATTACCGGCCAAAGTTTAATTATTGATGGTGGCTGGTCTTCTATCAGCCCGTCGCCCTTTTAAGAATTAGAGCAAACGGGAATAATTTATTTCATCCCGGTTAAGGAATGTTGCGGCTATATTTTACAATAGCGGCTTATATAATATTTGAATAACTTCCGCAGTAACCAGACAAAGCTTTAATTGAAAGAGATATTCTAAAGCAGACAATTATTGTCATTCCGGGAATACAAGTATTCCGGGAGGAAACTATGTGGCTTTCTGCTAAATAGTTTCCTCCTGAATGACAATTTTGGATTAGATGATGCTGCCTTAAAAGACGCTGGGTGATTTTAAATAACTGCTGTTACGCAAGAAAGAGCCAACAAAATGGAGTTCAAGTAATCCACTATTGTCATTCAGGAGGAAACTATGTAGTGGGCAGCTAAATAGGTTCCTCCTGAATGACACGAGTGGACACCATAGCCTCCTTAAAAACGTTATGCAAACAAATATTGCTTAATATCGGTTAATAATTATAAGCGACAATATCTATAAGCGACGGAATATTTATAAAAGCAACTGGCCGGTCATAAGGCGCGGCCAGAGCAAGAATAAATAATTTTCGTGGAAGTGTTAGTGTTGCGTAGATTACAACACATCGTCCTTTTTATCTTCGGTAACTGTTAGTAAAACGCGTTCAATATTGCGCTGCGATTTTTCCAGTACCTTAAACTCGTATTCGTTGTAAACAGCGGTATCGTTAATTTCCGGAATAGTGCCGTAAATTACGTTTATTAAGCCACCCACGGTTTCGTAATCTTCGCCTTCGGGCAACGGGTAGGGCAGGTAATCATTTACATCCAGAATAGAAGCCGCCGTGTTTACCTTAAACTGGAACTCCGAAATTTTTTCGACAATAGGTACTTCCTCATCGTACTCGTCCTGGATTTCACCCACGAGTTCTTCCATAATATCTTCCATGGTAACAATACCCGATACGCCGCCAAATTCGTCGGATACAATGGCCATGTGCAGGTGGCTGCGTTGGAAATGTTGCAGCAAACGGTTAATCTTTTTGGTTTCGGGCACAAAATAAGCCGGACGAATTAATTTTTCGAGGTTAATGGGCTCGCCCCTCCGAATGACAATGAGTAAATCTTTGACGTACAAAATGCCCACAATATTATCGATGGTTTCTTTGTAAACCGGAATCCGGGAATAACCTTCCTTAAAAACCATATCCAGGATTTTATCTTCGGAAGAATCAATATCCAGGGCGGCCAGTTTGGTGCGGGGCACCATTATTTGCTTTACCATGCGGTCGTTAAACTCAAACACGTTCTCAATAAGTTCGTGCTGCGAATCCTGCATGGCGCCGCTTTCTTTACTTTGTTCAAAAATTAACCGCAATTCTTCGGAACTGTGTACTTCGGCGCCGTGCATGGGTGTAATGCCAATGCCTCTTAATATTAGGTTTGAAAAACCATTCAGGAACCAGATAGCCGGTGAAAAAATTATGTAGAAAAACCGCAAAGGCAACGATAAAGCCAAACTAGTAGACTCGGGCCGCTGAATAGCCAGCGATTTGGGCGCTAATTCGCCGAAAACAATGTGCAGAATAGTAATAACCGCAAATGAAACAGGTAAGGCAATTTTATGGGCTAGCTCTTCGCCGCCGGCAAACCCAAAGGCATGCATAATATTAATAATAATCTCAGATACCACGCTTTCGCCAATCCAGCCTAATCCCAAACTGGCCAGGGTAATACCTAACTGCGTAGCCGATAAATAAGCATCCAGGTTATTAATCATGACTAAGGCCACTTTGGCTAACTGGCTGCCGGCCTGGGCCCGGAGTTCTACTTGCGAAGCCCGTACTTTAACAATGGCAAATTCGGCGGCCACAAAAAAACCATTCAGGAATACCAGAAAAATGGTTAATAAGATGTTTAGGATCATAGTTTTTGCTTACAAACGCAGGTAAGCTTTGTGTAATCTGCCTCAAAGATAAAAGTAAGGCGCTATTATCAAAGCAAGGCACAGAAGTTTTGCCCTATTTTACCCATGGTACTATTATAAGTAAATAGCCAAAATAAGTTATAGATATTATAAACCTTCAACGGAATTAACCGGAAGCAAAAGTGCTAAGCCGGCCAATTTACCTTTTTTAAAGTTTGTGCGACTAAATATGTTAATTTTGTAAATAATAAGTACGTATTTATAAGGTTAGCATTAAGAATGAAGTCTATAAAAATTATAATATTATTCTTGGTACTGGTGTTTGGGCAACAGGTCGGGCAAGCGCAGATCCTGAAGCCTGCCCGCTGGAGCTACGATGTCAGCAGCAAAGAAGTAAAAGTAGGCGAAGAAGTAGAGCTGGTGTTTAATGTAAATATCATGCCCGACTGGTATTTGTATTCCAGCGATTTTGATCCGGATCTGGGGCCAATGGTTACTACTTTCACGTTTCAGAAAGATCCTTCGTACGCCCTGGTAGGTAAAATAAAACCCATTAACCCCAAAAAGAAGTACGATAAAATATTTGACGGCGAATATACCTACTTTATTAAAAATGCCCAGTTCCGGCAGCGCATTAAGGTTTTAAGCCCTAATTTAAATATTAAAGGTGCTTACGAATACCAGGTTTGTTCCGATGTAGATGGCAAGTGTATTCCTTTCGACGATACATTTGCGTTTAATCAGATAAGCGTGAGTGGTGTTGCCCAGCCCGAGCCGGCAGCACCTGCAGTGGGCGCTACTACGCCAGCAGAAGCACCGGCGGTAAGTGCACAAACACCCCGCCCCGCCGAAGAAACGGGTATTCTGATGGATGACCCCACGTTTCAGGGTTTGATTGCCGAAGTAGATTCGTCGCGGACCGACTCGGCGCGTAAAGCCAGAGCTTTAGCCGTATCTCCGGCCGACACGAACCTGCCTGCTACTGCCGAAACAGCGCCCCTGATGGCCGTAGGCAGCGTGCCAAATGCCGGTTCTGACCTGAGTAGCTTTATGATGCTGGCCTTTTTAACCGGTTTGCTGGCTTTGCTTACGCCCTGTGTGTTCCCGATGGTGCCCATGACCGTTTCTTTCTTTACCGGCAATAGCAGCAACCGGGCGCAGGCAATATTTAAAGCTTTTATCTACGGCTTGTCCATTGTGGTTATTTATACCCTTATTGGTACTATTTTTTCGAAACTGGCAGGGCCCGAAGCTGCAAATTTTATTTCTACGCACTGGCTGCCCAATATTTTGTTTTTCCTGATTTTTCTGTTGTTTGGCATGTCCTTCCTGGGTATGTTCGAGATTACGCTGCCCAGTTCATTGGTGAATAAAGCCGATGCCCAGGCCGATAAAGGTGGCTGGTACGGGGTGTTTTTTATGGCATTTACCCTGGTGCTGGTGTCGTTTTCTTGCACCGGGCCGTTGGTGGGCAGCATATTGGTGTCCTCGGCGGGCGGCGAAACTTTAAAACCCATTGCGGGGATGCTGGCGTACTCCACTGCCTTTGCGTTGCCGTTTACCTTGTTTGCGGCTTTCCCGTCGTGGCTTAAAAGTTTACCCCGTTCGGGTGGCTGGCTTAACAGCATTAAAGTTTGCCTGGGCTTTTTAGAACTGGCGCTGGCGCTTAAATTTTTAAGCATGGCCGACCAGGCTTACCATTGGGGCATTCTGGACCGGGATATTTTCATTGCCGCCTGGATTGTTATATTCTCGCTGATGGGTTTTTACCTGCTGGGCAAACTTAAATTCTCGCACGACTCCGACCTGAAATTTATTAGTGTGCCGCGCATTTTGCTGGTTATTCTGGTTTTCTCGTTTGTGGTATATTTAATTCCGGGTTTGTTCGGGGCGCCGCTAAAAAGTTTAGCCGGTTATCTGCCGCCGCAGTCGTCGCACGATTTTGATTTAAATGCTATAATCCGGCAGAACAACCAGGGCGGGACTGTGGCAAACGCGCCGGCAAATGAGTTGTGCGAGGAACCTAAATACGCCGATTTCCTGCATTTGCCCCACGGCCTGCAGGGCTACTTCGATTTAGAACAAGCTAAGCGCTGCGCTATTGCCCAAAACAAACCCATTTTTATTGATTTTACGGGCCATGCCTGCGTGAACTGCCGCGAAATGGAAGCCAATGTGTGGTCGGACCCGGAGGTGCTCAAACGCTTGCAAAACGATTATGTGGTAGTAGCCTTGTACGTAGATGATAAAGCTGAACTGCCGCAAGACGAGTGGTACGTATCGACCTACGACAAAAAAGAAAAGCGCACGATTGGCAAGAAAAATGCCGATTACCAGATTACCCGTTTCCAGAATAATGCCCAGCCTTTTTATATTTTAATGGACCCGGCCACTGAAAAACCCCTGGTGCAACCCATGGCTTATAACCTGAATGTGCAGGAATTTGCCGGCTTTTTAGACGCGGGTAAAAAGCAATATCAGCAGAAACTGGCAGTCGGCGGTAATATTTCGGCGCTTAAATAATATAACCAAACCTCTTAATAAAAGAATTTTAAGTTATACAGAAAGCTCCCCTCCTGTTTTAGGAGGGGTAGGGGTGGTAATATTCTTGTCTTTATATAATTTTTTTACCCTGGCACTTACTTTATGACTCTCCTTAAAAATTGCCTGCTCTTTATCTGTTATCTGGTTAGTTTAGTAGCAACCGGGCAAACCAAACCGAATGCAACTGCTACCCTTGATAAAAATAAAATAACCCTGGTTATTCACGGTGGGGCCGGTACCATTACCAAACAGAACATGACGCCGGAAAAGGAAAAAGCTTACAACGAAGCTTTGAATCAGGCTTTACAAGCCGGCTACGCAATTTTAAAGAAAGGCGGTACCAGTTTGGATGCCGTGGAAGCTGCTATTCGGGTAATGGAAGATTCGCCGCTGTTTAATGCCGGTAAAGGCGCGGTTTTTACAAACGAAGGTAAGAACGAACTGGATGCGGCTATTATGGATGGCAAAACCTTAAAAGCCGGTGCGGTGGCCAGCGTAACAACTATTAAAAACCCCATTACGGCAGCCCGGGCCGTTATGGAAAAATCGGAGCACGTAATGATGATTGGCAAAGGCGCCGAGCAGTTTGCGAAAGAAAAAGGCTTGGAGCTAGTAGACCCCACTTATTTTCGCACCGAAACGCGCTACCAGCAACTGGAAAAAATCCGGAACGAAGAAAAAACAAAATTAGACCACTCGGGCGGCAGCGGCAATATTCGTACAC
Organism: Adhaeribacter rhizoryzae; assembly: GCF_008629685.1. Lineage (GTDB taxonomy): Bacteria > Bacteroidota > Bacteroidia > Cytophagales > Hymenobacteraceae > Adhaeribacter > Adhaeribacter rhizoryzae. Next base: position 170,477 of record NZ_VWSF01000002.1, read on the forward strand.
CCAAAACAAAAGAAGCAAATGCGCTGGCCGAACTAATATTTACCGAGGGCGAAAAGTTTGGTACCGTGGGGGCCGTTGCCCTCGATCAGTTTGGGAACCTGGCGGCGGCTACCTCTACGGGCGGCATGACGAATAAGCGTTACGGTCGGGTAGGCGATGCTCCTATTATTGGAGCCGGCACTTACGCCGACAATGCTACCTGTGCTGTATCGGCTACCGGCCACGGCGAATATTTTATCCGGTCGGTGGTGGCGCACGATATTGCCGCTTTAATGGCGTACAAAGGTTTATCGGTAAAAAGTGCGGCCGAAGAGGTGGTAATGAAGAAACTGGTAAAACTGGGCGGCGAAGGCGGCGTGATTGCCCTGGACCGGAACGGTAACTTTGCCATGCCTTTTAATTCGGCGGGTATGTACCGGGGCTATATTAAAGCCGACGGCAAAAGCGAGGTGCTGATATATAAATAAAATACTATACAGAAACCCTAAAACCAGGTGTGTGGGCGGTTTGCCGGTATCTGGTTTTTTTTATGTAATTAATTATTCTGTTTTTCTTTATATAATCTAAAATATACCATATTTTTGCATTGCTTCAGATGGTAATATAGCTATCGGTATTTAAAATATGCAATTCAAAAAATTTACCCTGTTTTTCCTTTTTGTACTACTTGGGTATGTAGCAAGAGCCCAAAATGCGGTGCAAACCCGACTGGCGTACACTTTCACGGATAAATTCACTTTTTCGGATGAGTGGCAGTACCTTTCTACGGACATTTATTTGTTTAACGGCAGCAAATTTACCCGGGTGGTAAACGAACTGGAAAGTGGGGCTGGCCGTGACAAAAAGAACTACCGCAAAGATCTGGAGTACATGTTTATTTCGGCGCAGCTAAAAAATATTAAAATATTTGGCAACGAAAACGTTATTTACCCGCTGTATAATTTTAACATTGGCACCGATAAAAAAGAATATACCACCGAGGTAAGCGATAATATTGAGGTTATCCGGATTATAGATAAGCTGCCGGTTTCCGACGAAAGCAAAAATATTGAAGCCACCATTCAGGCCAAAGCCATTACCAACGACGAAACCGGCGACATGTTTAATATTGTGTCGTCGCAGTTGCTCAATATTTCGAAGTTAACCAATCCGTCCGGGGCGCTGTTGTCGCTAGTAGGGGAGTTTGGTAATTTATTGGGTTCTACTTCTAAAAAGAAAGAATACCGCTTTAGTTCTACCATTCGTTTGTACGAAGGCCAGGATTTTGATACGCGCTTGCACTCGGTGCGTATGTACGTGCTGGTGCCACCCGATGCCAAACAGCCAACTTTGCGCATGGCGCGTTTTGCCGAATATTTGGGCGGCGGCCACGCTAACCTCGATCGCCGGAAAATAGAAGAACTGGTAAATTATAAAGATTATCCTTTTCTGATTATTGCCAATTATAAATCGTTGTACAAAACCGATGTACTCAGCGGCAACGAAATTAATACCGAACTGATTGAAAAGCGCAAGCAAAAAATAACCAATGCGCACGATGCCGGCCTGGTAAAAGACGAAACCTTTAAGCAGGAAATGTTTTACATAGAGTACCTGCGTACCTTTGCCGAACTAAAGCAAAACCTGAACCATTACAAGCTTAACTACCGCAATAATATTTCGGAAGCCAACTCCAAAACCTTGTTCTCCATTATCCAGAGTTACCGCAGCCTCAAAAGTTTGCAGCGGCAGCGCGAAAAAGAGTTCGCCAAAAACAGTACTTTCCAGACCGTATTTAAACCCGAGTACCAGGCCGTGGCGTCCAGCGCCGATTTGTACCTGGAAGGCGACCACAACCTGAAAAATTCGAAAGAACTGGTGCTAACCTTACTGGAACTAGACACCGAAATAAAAAATAACCTGAATGCCGCTAAACGCGAAGCTTACCTGGCTAAACTGAACGCGGTGGAGCTACCTAACAAAGAATATTTAGCCACTACCATCGAGGGCGAAGCCATTACCCGGTACATTAACCAACTCGAAGACATGCAGTACAAAGAGCTGTTCGAGAAAGATGTAAATAAACTAGCTACCCTGGCCGGTACCGACGAGAATCTGGCTTTCCGGAACACTTTGGTAGAAAAAGTGGGCACCACCAAATGTATTAAATGCCGGGAACTGGTAAAAGAAGCCGTGTTGAGTTTTAACAAACGCTACGAAGCTACCAAAGCCCAGGAAGCTTTAAAAAAGACCGAAGACCTACGCAAACTCGCCGACGCGAAAGTAACCGAGTTTTTGAAAAAGAAATATTGCATCGATAATAATATTAAAAGCAGCTTTGCGCCCGATGCGGTACCCGCTTTTGTAGCGCGCTTTACCCAAAAGAATAACGATTTAGGCAAGCAAACCGAAGAATTAAATAATTTATTGAAAGAAGGCCTGAAAAGCGAGAAGCTCGAAAATATAACGGATTACAACAACCGCCTGGAAGTGCTGATGAAGCAGATTGAAGACGGCTTTAACGAAATTTGTACCAGCGAAAAAACCTTGTGCGGTTGCTACAGCGGTTAGTTGTACTAAAATAAACATAAAAAAGCCCCTTTTGCATAAGCAATAGGGGCTTTTATAATTTACAGAAATAATTAAGCTAATTGGGCTTCCAGTTTTTGCGCTAAAGCATTTTTAGGAACGGCACCTACTTGCTTATCTACTACCTGGCCGTTTTTGAAAACTAACAAGGTAGGGATGCTGCGGATACCGAATTTAGCAGAAGTTTGGGGGTTGGCATCAACGTCAACTTTACCCACTACCACCCGGCCTTCGTAGTCGCCGGCCAGTTCTTCTACTACCGGACCAACCATGCGGCAAGGTCCGCACCACTCAGCCCAAAAGTCAACTAAAACTGGTTTATCAGAATTTATTATTTCTTCGAAATTAGCATCGGTTATTTCGATTGCTTTGTGTCCCATGACATTTAAAGTTTAAAGTTTGTATTACTAAATATAAAAAGCCTAAGCCTAAAAGCTTAAGATTTAAATTAATGATTATGTTTTACGATAGAAATGGGTTTTTTGTCACGCAGAATATGAGAAAACTTATTCATGTCCTGTTTATCTACGGGTTCTTCGTCTTCCAGAAAGTCACTCCAGTTTTCAACCTTTAGGCGTTTATTACCAGAAAACTCATTAGACGTTAACACATAACTACCTTTTTGTACCGTAACGCCATCTATTACTTTGTCGGGCTTAGAGCGGCCAAACACCTGCACATACATGGTATCGGTAGGGCTAATAAAAGCCAGGCTAATGCCCGGCGATACTGCCGATTCGGTAAAAGTAAACAGATTGGTATCTTTTTCAAAACTCAGGTGCGGGTCGGTTACCGTCTTAGGATCGCGCAACGAATAAATCCGGTACTGGAAGTTATTAATTACGGCATCGGTTAAAGGTTTGCCGGTTTTATCCAGCAAAACAAACGAAATACCTTGCCGGGAAAAACTTTGCGCCCAAACCAAACTGGCACTTATTGCTAACAATATTACTACTAAACCTGCCTTTTTACCTTTTGTTTTAATTAGTTTTACCATTTTACTTTTAATATTTACAATTTATACAAATACGCCGCCAATTGCTGTTTACTGCCATTCTGTCGTGTTACCGGCTTTTACCAAACCCCTGATTATTTTCCAGCCTTTATATAAAACTACTGCCAATACACTTAGCTAGATAAACGCGCGGTTTAGTGGTTTAGCATGAACTCCAGAATATTTAGCCGTATTGTTGTCTAAATTTTGCCTTTCGTAAACGCCAATATACGCCCTTAGCAGTACAATACAAACTTAACAAAATCCTCGCCAATTAAGCTTGCATTCGGTTTTTAAGTATTATGTTCTTTAGGTGTTAATGATGTTAATAATTGATAAACAGTTAATTGTGAATTTAATCCTGCAGGCCCAAGCTGGTGGGTAAACCATCCAGGCTTACCAGGTTCTTTTCCTGCACATAGGCCTGCAAGCCAGCCGGGCCTTTTTTCCGGGCCCAGTCGAAATGAATATCGCGTTCGCCTTCGTAACTGAACAAGGGTACGCCAAAGCCACAGGAGGTTTGCACCAGATTAATGTCGGCAATAATAAGTTGGCGGGTGCTCGGGTAAATTTTAAAATGCGGGGCAAAAGTTTTCCATTCTTCAGAACCCGGTAGCACGGTTTTACCTTTGCCGTACAGCCTTAAAATAAGCGGAGCGCCGGCAAACGAGCAAAACATAAAGGTAATGCGGCCATTTTCTAAAGTGTGCGCCGAAGTTTCGTTGCCGCTGCTAATTAAATCCATATAACCCACCTGGCTTTCGGATAGTACCCGGAAACAGTCCAAACCTTTCGGCGATAAATTAACGTGCCCATCCGGATTTATAGGAGCCGTACCGACAAAAAAGATATGCTGCTGCTGTATAAATGCCTGGTGCGCCGGCTTAATAGAATCGTGAAATTTGCCCATGGCTTTGTAACTGTTGCGGAATTATTGATTAAAACGTTGAACCAGAAAAGTAATAATTTGAATAGCGGTAAACAACTGATTTGGGAGAAGTGGTTAAATATTGCTTTTGCCGAAATATTCTTATTATGCCTCTTGTTTTACTTACTTAATTAAAATTGAATATCCGGATTCTTCTGCAGAAAACTACTGTACTTTTGGGCGGCTTGCTGTAGTAGCGAAATATTATTAGTAGTTGGTTTGTCAAAGAATTCGGTTTCTATTATTGCCGTATCTTTATTAATAGTCCGTTTCCATAAGCCAGTTACTTTGCCGTCCGTTACCACCATGGGCCGGAATAAACCATTATTCGAAATAGCTTTTTTATGATATTCGGATAGTAACACCGCTGTCCGGTCTTTGTAGCTAATAATAAATTCGTCGAAAGCAGGTAAAAAATAGGGGCAGGTTGGTTTGCTGGTGAAATTGGCCACGGCCGGACTAAACCAATACGTACCAGCATTTATGGTTTCGGCAATAAAATTAGCTTTTACGGCTTCTAAAGCCTTTCGGGCATCAGTTATAGGTAAACCAGACCACCAGGCAAAGTCTTGTACAGTGGCCGGGCCATGGCTTAAAAAATAAGTATTTGCCAGTTTAGCCAGCGTTTCGGCGCGGGTTAAGCTTTGTTTTTGGGGTACTCGTTTGGCCAGCAGCGCGTAAGTTTGTTTGTTTTTTTGAACCGGGCCGCTGCAAATAATAGCGTCCTGCTCAGCGTGCATTAATAAAAGCGAAGCCCGATTATTATCGGTAATAATTCCGGATTGGCGCAATTCAGCGGCTAAAGCTTCGCGGGTTAAACATTCGGCTTGGGCTAGGGCTTTTTCCAGGACAGCATTGCTTTTAGCAATCAGGGCATCTGTTAATTCTAACTTTTTAAGCCACGGTTTCATGACGCTTTTAATTTGGGGCGCCGATAAGGCCAGCAGCGGGTAAATATCTTCCGCTGAAACAAAATGCCAGGTGGGTCTCAAAATATGCGTCCGGAGAATTTTACCTTCGTTTAGGGCGGCTTCTATCTGAGCTTCGGTGGAATTGGGTAGCCGAACGCCAATGGCCCAATTACCCATCGCAAAATCCTGGGCTTGTATAGCCCCCAGCCAACTAACAATTTCCTGGGCAGAGGTAAATGGGGTACCGCTAATTTGCTGATTGTAGAGCCGGATATTTCCGATTTCTGTTAATTCCATAATTTTATCTGATGTTACGCAATATTTGCTTGTATATAGCTTATTTTATATGGTATCTACATCTGTCATTCAGGAGGAAACTATTTGGCTGCCTACTACATAGGTTCCTCCTGAATGACAGATGTGGGTTACTTAAACCTCCATTTTTTATGTTTACTTAACATCAGTTATATGAACATACTAAAATAAAATATTAAATTTTAGGAAGTTTCTGCCGTGTTAACTGATAACACCTGCCACAGTGATTAATTTATAAGCCATAAATTAACTACTGATTGATTAGCCAAACCGACTTTACGAAACAATTTATAAGAATTAGAAAGAAAGTTTTATCTTCCATTTAGAAGTCTGAATTGATATTTATTTATATGAAGGCGAGTTATACTTTAAATATTTTCCTCCCCCAAAATGGCCGCTTACTGGCTGTTTTATTGATGCTGTTATTCTTGTTGCCGGCGTTTACGTTTGCCAAAATTAGTAATAGCCCGCAGCCCGACAGCAATTTGGTGAAGCAATTGCTGGATTCGGGTTATGTACTGGAAAGCATTAACCCAAAGGCCGCTTTAAAAATTTACGCCGAAGCCAACCAGGTAAGTAAAAAAATAAATTATGTGCTGGGCCAGGCCAAAGCTTTGCACTACAGCGGCATTGTTTACTCCGACCGCAGTGAATATCAGCCGGCATTATTGCGGTACCAGGAAGCTTTAAAACTTTATCAGGAAATAAATTTCCAGCGGGGTATTGGAGCCTGTTATACTAACATGGGTAACCTATACCGGTACCAAAGTAAACTGGACAGCGCCTTAACTTATTACCAGTTTGCCATTAACTTTTTTAAACAATCAGCGCAGCTAGATGCATTATCTATGGCTTACGGCAATGCGGGCGGTATATTTCAGCAGATGCAGCAATACGAGAAAGCTTATGATTATTTTACGCAATCAGAAAAGGCGGCAGCGCAGGTAAAAGATTCTTTGACTTTGTGCCGGGCGCTTATAAATCAGGGTACGGTGCTAAACGACTTAAAGCAATTTCAAAAATCCATTAAAATAAATAACCAGGCCTTAAAAATTGCCGAACTGATTCAGGATGATTACGGGCTGCAGCTTGTTTATATAAATTTTGCTGACCATTATAAACGAGAGAAACAATTTGCCAAAGCCATAGCGTTTGGCCTGAAAGGTTTGCACTACGCCTTAAAGTTGGCAACGCCCTATGATGTAGCCGATATTAAAAAAAGATTAGGCGATTTATACCTCGAAACTGGCAATTATGATAAAGCCAAAACTTTTTACTTGGAAGCCATAGAACAATCGGAAAAGATAAAAGCAACCGATATTTCGGCTTCTATTTATACCTCTTTGCATAAGCTTTATGCCGCCACCGGCGATTATAAACCGGCTTATAAATACCAAACCTTAGCTCAGCAATACCAGGACAGTATTTTGGGCGAGAAGCAGGTAAAAATTATAAATGAACTGGAGGTAAAATATCAGTCGGTGCAAAAAGATAAGGAGCTGGCGCAAAAGCAACTGCAACTACAAAAAAGCCGGCAATATATTATTTACAGCATAGGCGCCTTTTTAATTGCTTTATTGGTGGCTACGTTGCTTTACCTGTATTTTAATTACAAGCGTAAGATTTACGACAAACAATTAAAAGCAGTTCAGCAGGAAAAAGAAATTCAGGTGTTACAAGCCTTAATGCAGGGCGAAGAAAAAGAACGGACCCGCATTGCCCGCGACCTGCACGATGAAGTAGCCGGTATGCTGGCTGCCGCTAAAATGCACATGAATTCTTTGGTGTTGCAGGCCCAGGAAATTATCCAACACAAAGGTTACCACCAGGTAGTAGACTTGCTGGACGAAGCTTCGGTTTCGGTACGGAAAACAGCGCACAACTTAATGCCCGAAGTATTAATACAACATGGCTTAGATAAAGCTTTGCGCCGCTTTTGTACCAATATCAGCAACGATAAACTTTTGGTGGTGCAATACGATTCTTGGGGCGAACTTGGCCGGTTCTCGGCCAGTTTTGAGTTATCGGTTTACCGCATTGTGCAGGAACTGTTGAATAATACCATTAAACATGCCAAAGCTACTGAAGCTATTGTACAGTTAAGCCTCCAGAATAAGATGCTTTCTATCACAATTGAAGACAATGGCGTAGGCCTAAATAGTAATAATTCTTCCGGCGATGGTATGGGTATGAACAGCTTGCGCTCGCGGGTAAATGCGCTGAAAGGAAACATGGATGTTACTTCCGAAAAAGGAGCAGGCGTAAGCGTTTACCTGGAGTTTGATACCACGGAATATACATTGGAACCAGCTAGGGAAAAAATTAAAGGGTAATGGAAGAATATTCTATCTGTATACTTCAAGTTTGAGCGAAGCGGTAACTTGGAGTAGAAATATTGGCAAGTTTTCAACTTGCGCCAGTTACAAACTGGCTGGATAAAAGCCACAAGTTACGCTGTCGCTAAACTTGCGGCATGTGGGTTGAAGTTACAAACTACATCCGGTTAATCAGTACTGACCACGGAGAGAATGAAAATTTAATTACCAGTTAAGGTATATTTTTTTAAATTTTCTCTGTTAAGCGCATACACTGCCGCAATACCATTTATCTTAATTTTAGTTTTTTTATTTGCCTCCACAATGGTACCTGCTATAGCACCGGGAATAGTAAATACAACTGTTCCTACTCTGGCCAATTCGCCGCGGGAGAAAAACTGGCCTTTGCCAGCAATCCCATAGCCAAAAATAGCTCCAAAAGCAGCGCCGCCCAATGTACCGCGTAAGGCTCCGCGGCCTGCACTATTTTTTCTTTTTACTTCTATCCTGCTTATAGAAGCACTTCTTATAACCTGTATTGCATTGGGCGCTATTAAATTTTTATTCTTTAAAAAAGATTTATCAATGAATTGAATGGTAGAATCGCCAGTAGTTATTATGGCTCCTTTTAAAGGAATTGCGCTGCCGAGTAGATATATGACGCTTATGTATTTTACTTTTGAAACATCCGTTATCTGGGCACCTACATGGCTAAAAGTGAAGCAAAAGAGCATCAGCAGAATAAAAGCTTTCATATACAAACTTCAGGAAGTGCAAATGATATAATCAGGAAAATTTATTCAGATACTTGTTCTAAATGTAAATTATAAATCTTTGAACTAAGTTTAAACTTAAGCAAGAATAATTTATAAGATCTGGGCCTTACGAACCTCCAGAATAAGTTTAGACTCAGGTTCTACTTTCGTTCTGTGGGGCACAGCCTAAGGAGAAGATAAATCTTCATTATATGGGAGAATATTCTATCTGTATACTTCAAGTTTGAGCGCAGCGGTAACTTGGAGTAGAATTGTTGGCAAGTTTACAACTTGCGCCAGTTACAAACTGGCTGTATAAAAGCCACAAGTTACGCTGTCGCTAAACTTGCGGCATATATTTTTTTGTTATCATAGTAAATAAAAAAACAATTAAATTGTGTCAGGAGATAACACCTAATACCGCAGAAAATAATATAGTGTGAAATACAATTACGAATTTAGATTTCGTGAAATAGGAAAACCTTATTTTACTCCATGGATGCCTGTTACAGAAGAGAATAGTAAAACGGATGGTAAAAGCATTACAATTCAATTACCAAAACATGGTGGAATTGAAACAGGGGATATGCAAGTAAGAGTTGCTGCTGATCCATCTACTAATCGCCCGGCAGGTTTAATCCTTCATAGTAATGCGCCTTACACTTCAAAGATTAATCCGGATATTGATTTATCAAATTTTTATGAGTTTGAAGTCGCTTTGTCTTTTGCAGGGGAAGATAGAGACTTTGTTAAATGTGTTGCGGCAAAACTTAAAGATAATGGGGTTAAAATCTTTTATGATGAGTATGAACAAGTAAACCTTTGGGGTAAAAATCTATATGAACATTTAGATCAGGTTTACAGAGTTAAATCTAAATTTTGTGTAATATTTATCTCTAGAAACTACAAAGATAAGCTTTGGACAAATCATGAGAGGCAAAGTGCACAAGCTAGAGCATTTCAAGAGAATGAAGAGTATATATTACCTTTTAGGTTAGATAACACAGAAATTCCTGGGCTAAGACCTACAATAGGTTATTTATCTAAAGAAAATACTTCATGTGAGCAACTTGCAATTGCCATTTATAAGAAAATAAGGAGTATTGGATAAAGGTGACTACCCGCAGTGTTAGGTGTTTTTTCCACTTTGGCGCGGATGTTATTTTCGTGACTTTCAATAATCTCAAGCTGAATTTTTTATAATATCTCCAGCTAATTCTTCAATAACAAAAAATAAGCTACTCTAATAAGTCACGGAAGTAACTTCCGCGCCATAGTGTGCTATATTGATAGCCGCCGTGTCAGGTGTTTTTCACCTGACACTTACTGGCAGCAAAGTCAAAATTTACAACAACTTACAAGTCCCGATATTGTTCTCTTTAATTTTTTGAATAAAGGTTTTCGGGTCGATGCGGTACTTGCGGGAGAACATTTCGATGGAGAGCCTTTCGGTCGGGTCGATCAGCATTAGTTCGAGTTTTTTGCCGCCCGGCGATGTTTGGGCGGCTTCCTCAATCCGGTCAATCAGCAGGTCGTTTAGGGTTTGAATATCGATATCCAGGCGCACACCGTTGGCCATTTTATCGGTTAAATCGCCCAGTAACTGAATATTTACCGGTTTTAATTCCCATTGGTCTTCGGTTTTGTAACGCAACTGCACTTTGCCTTTGATAAACACAAACATGCCTTCGCGCAGGTACTGGGCAAACTTTACAAAGTCTTCGCCAAACAAAGCCATGTTCAGGGTAGAGTCGTAATCTTCGAGCGTAAACAAGGCAAAAGGGTTGCCGTTTTTGGCAGAAGTCCGGATTACCACATTCGACACAATCCCCGCTACGTTTACGTCCTTGCCCTTGTATTCCGTAACTTTATCTAAAGAGCAGGTGCAGTACGAATCAATTTCCAGGCTGAACTGATCTAGCGGGTGACCGGAAATATAAAAGCCTACTACTTCTTTTTCGCGCCGCAGTTTTTCGGTGGGCGTCCAGGGGGCTACTTCGGGTACTTTGGGCAGCGGGGCAGCTACGGCCGCGCCCCCGCCAAACAGCGATTGCTGGGCGGCACTGGCTTCGGCCTGGTGGTTGTTACCAAACCGGACGGCTTTTTCAATTAGGTTTTGGGTTTCGCCTTCGGCTAAATCTAAATATTGCGCGCGGTGGTATTTTTCGAAAGAATCAAAAGCACCGGCCTGGGCCATACTCTCGAAGGTTTTCTTGTTTACCGCCCGCAGGTTTACTCGTTTGGCAAAATCAAAAATATCCTGGTAAGGGCCATTTTTCTCGCGTTCTTCCAGAATAGCTTCCACGGCTGCTTCACCGGTGCCTTTTATCGCACCCAAACCAAAACGGATAGCGCCTTCCTGGTTGACGTTAAATTTATAGATCGATTCGTTTACGTCCGGCCCCAGCACCTGTACGCCTTGCTTGCGCGCTTCCTCAATAAAGAACGTCACTTTTTTAATGTCGTTCATGTTGTGCGTCAGCACGGAGGCCATGTATTCGGCGGGGTAATGGGCTTTTAAGTAACCGGTCTGGTAAGCAACCACCGAGTAGGCGGCGGAGTGGGAGCGGTTAAACCCGTACTGGGCAAATTTCTCCATTACATCAAATACCTCGGAGGCTTTCTTCTCCGGTATTTTATGAATTTCCTTGGCCCCCTTGATAAACTTTTCGCGCTCCTGGGCCATCTTTTTCATGTCCTTCTTACCCATCGCGCGGCGCAGCAAGTCGGCGCCACCAAGTGAGTAACCGGCCAGAATTTGCGCGGTTTGCATAATCTGCTCCTGGTACACCATAATACCCTGCGAATAATTCAGGATGGGTTCCAGGAGTTCGTGCGGGTAATCTACCTCTTCGCGGCCGTGCTTCCGGTTAATAAAGTTCGGGATGAACTGCATCGGGCCGGGCCGGTAAAGGGCGTTCATGGCAATTAAATCTTCTATATTCGTCGGCTTCAAATCCTTCAGGTACATGCGCATCCCCTCAGATTCAAACTGGAACGTGCCGATGGTATCGCCGCGCTGGTAGAGTTCGTACGTTTTCTCGTCGTCCATCGGAATCTCATCAATGTCGATATCAACGCCGTGGTTCCGCTTAATTAAAACTAAAGCATCTTTAATAATGGTCAGGGTTTTGAGGCCCAGAAAGTCCATCTTCAGCATGCCCGCCGATTCAATTACCTTACCGTCGAACTGGGTAACTAATAAATCAGAATCTTTGGAGGTTGAAACCGGAATGTAATTGGTAATATCGTCGGGGGCAATAATTACGCCGGCCGCGTGAATACCCGTGTTCCGAACCGAGCCTTCCAGCTTTTCGGCCAGCTTCAGGGTTTTGGCCCGTAAGTCGTTGCCGTCGCGGATGGATTTTAGTTCGGGGCTTTCTTCAAAGGCTTTGGCTAAGGTAGTGCCCGGCGCATCCGGTACCATTTTGGCCAGTTCGTTGGCGTCGGATAAAGGCAGTTCCAGGGCCCGCGCCACGTCTTTAATACTGGATTTGGCCGCCATGGTACCAAAGGTAATAATCTGGGCTACCTGCGTTTTGCCGTATTTATCAACCACGTAGTCGATTACCCGCTGGCGATTTTCGTCGTCGAAGTCAATATCAATATCGGGCATACTTACCCGCTCCGGATTCAGGAATCGCTCAAAGAGCAAAGAATATTTAATTGGGTCGATGTTGGTGATACCCACGCAATAGGCAACCGCCGAACCCGCCGCCGAACCCCGGCCCGGACCAACGGCTACGCCCATGCTGCGGCCTTTGTTAATGAAATCCTGCACAATGAGGAAGTACCCCGCAAAACCCATGGTTTCAATGATCTGCAGCTCGTAATTTAAGCGCTCCTCAATTTCAGGGGTTATGTCGACGTAGCGTTTTTTCGCGCCCTCAAAAGTTAGGTGGCGGAGGAATGCATCGGGCCCGGCGTGTTCGGCCGGAATGGGGAAGTTGGGTAATAAAATATCGCGCTGCAGTTTGGGCGGCGTTATTTTATCAATGATTTCGTTCGTGTTGTCAATGGCTTCGGGTACGTCGATGAATAATTTATTCATCTCGGCTTGGTTCTTAAAATAAAACTGGTCGTTGGGGAAACCAAAACGGGTTTTAGTACCCATTTCATCAATCTTATTTAAAGCACTGCGCACCGAAGCATAATTAGAATATTTACTTCGGACATTATCCAGGGTGTCGTAAATTACCTCGTTGCTGTCGGTCAGGAAGCGATAATATTTGGTAGAGAAATCGCCAACGGGCATACTCTGGTCTTCGCCGGTATTTACGCACAATAAAATATCGTGCGGGCTCCAATCATCCTGCTCCACGTAGTGCGAGTCGTTGGTGGCAATGGTTTTTACATTGTATTTCTTGGCCCATTTCAGCAGCACCTGGTTTATGTCTTCCTGACTTTTGCCGGTGTTGTCAATATTTTGCAGGCCGTGGCGCTGAATTTCGATGTAATAATCTTCGCCAAATAAATCGAGCCACCAGCGGAATATTTCTTCGGCTTCTTCCTCGGTTTTCCAAAGAATGGCTTGCGGCACTTCAGCCCCGATGCAGCAAGAAGTGGCAATTAAACCTTTTGAATATTTCTGTAAAAGTTCTTTATCGATGCGGGGCCACTTGCTGTACAAACCCTCGATGTAGCTGAGCGAGCACAGTTTAGCCAGGTTTTTATAGCCGTCCTGGTCTTTGGCCAGCAGCAACTGGTGGAAGCGATTGTCTTTAACCTCTTTGCTGAACTGCTTTTTAAAGCGGTCTTCTACCAAATAAAATTCGCAGCCTACAATCGGCTTCACGTTGTATTTATTCGCTTCGGCTACAAAGTTAAAAGCCCCGAACATATTGCCGTGGTCGGTCATGGCGACGGCTTTCATGCCATCGGCCTGGGCTTTTTTCATCAGGGCGCTAATGCTGGCTTGGCCGTCGAGTAAAGAATATTGGGTATGGCAGTGTAAATGCGAGAAATCAGGCACGCTTCTTAAATTAAGAATTAAAAATTATGAATGATGAATTGCTTTTGGGGCAATTAGAGCCGGCCTTGGGGCAAGCTTCCGGATATTAAAATTAATAAAAATTAGGCTTAGGCCCAAGCTAAATAATGTTTGTATCTGGCTTACAACGATAATAAAATTTTATGCTACCAGATTTGTTTTAGCACCGTATTTACTACGCTACAGGTAATTGTTTAACAAGAATATATTCCGGATGAGTTCCACCCTTCCCAATACCACTACCCGCCGCCAGGTGCCTTTATCGGAAATGTTCCGGGCTTTGCAATACAAAAATTACCGGTTGTTTTTCAGCGGGCAGGGTATTTCGCTGATTGGTACCTGGATGCAGCAAATTGCCATGAGTTGGCTGGTGTACCGCCTCACCGATTCGGTTTTTTTATTAGGTATTCTGGGTTTCGCCAGCCAGATTCCATCTTTTTTACTCGGTCCGTTTGCCGGTGTGTTATCCGACCGTTTTAATCGCCATCGCATTTTAATATTTACGCAAGCTTTATCAATGGTGCAAGCCTCCGTGCTGGCAACCCTGGTACTAACCGAAAGAGCCACTACGGGTTGGCTGATTGGCTTAAGTGTGTTTCTGGGTATTGTGAACGCTTTTGATGTAAGCGCCCGGCAAGCTTTTGTGGTAAGTTTAATTCCAAAACGTGAAGACGTGAGCAATGCTATTGCTTTAAATTCTTCGATGTTTAATATGGCGCGTTTGGTGGGGCCTTCAATAGCGGGAATATTAATTGCGGCGGTAGGTGAGGGTATGTGTTTCTTAATAAATGCCATTAGTTACGTGGCCGTTATTTTGTCTTTGCTATTAATAAAAGTAACACCGTTCGTACAGTCTAAAAAAGATGCCCAAATTTGGCGTTCGTTAAAAGAAGGATTTGGTTATGCCTTTGGTTTTCCGCCTATCCGGGCCATTATTTTGTTAATTGCTTTAATCAGTTTGTTCGGCATGCCTTTTAGTGTGCTGATGCCCGTTTTTGCCCGCGATATATTGCACGGTGGCGCTAATACGCTGGGTTATTTAATGGGCGCTTCGGGCATTGGGGCTTTGCTGGGCGCTTTGTACCTGGCGCAGCGCTCCTCCGTTTTGGGCCTGGGTAAAATAATAATTGGCGCTACCTTACTCATGAGTTTGGGGTTGATTTGTTTTTCGTTTACCCAAAGTTTGTGGCTGGCCTTAATATTTATATTTATGACCGGCTTGGGCATGATTGTACAGATGGCCGCCAACAACACCATTTTGCAAACCATTGTGGATGATGACAAACGGGGCCGGGTTATGAGTTTTTATTCGATGGCCTTTATGGGCATGGCACCCTTTGGCAGTTTAATCGCCGGGGCGGTAGCCGATAAAATTGGGGTGGCTTATACTTTTTTAGGCTGTGGTATTATGTGCTTCCTCAGTATTATTCCGTTTGCCATTCAGTTGCCCAACTTACGCAAATTGGTACGGCCTATTTACGAACGATTAGGCATTATTCCCCAGGTGGCTACCGGCCTACAATCGGCTACTGCTTTAACAACGCCGCCGGAAGACCAATAATTTGCAGCTATGTTAATTAAAAGGTAAAAACAAGTGAATTTGTTAATTGTTAACTTTAGAAATAGTGCTAAATAGCATTGTTCAGCTACTATTATATAGAAAAAACCATGTCATTCCGGAAGAATCTATTGCTTAGAAAGGCAAATAGGTAATCATTGATATTTCGATACTTACCTGTATAGCCCTTTATACAATAGATTTTTTCAATATGACATAAATACTAATGATTCAGAATAATCAAAAATAAGCTTCCAACTGTATATTAGTATCACCTACAAACAAGAAGGCCAAATATTTGAATATTCGGCCTTTTTGTTTTAAGCTACTGTGGATTTTTAATTACGGGTAGCGGCGGCAGTTTTAATGACCAGACGCTCACCTGGTTTTACGTTAAAATCGGGTTTGTTATTCCACTCCATTATTTCTTTAATGGTAACACCATAGCGACGGGAAATCTGGTACATCGATTCGCCGGCCGAAACGGTGTGGGAAACCGGACCGTTGGCGTAGCTGCTATTGCTGGCAATGGGAGCTGCAGCAGCTTGTGCCTGCGGTTTATTTACCGGTACCGTTGAATAGCTGGTTGAAGTTACCGGCGGGGCAACCAATTTCAGGTTCTGGCCAATCGCTAATGGCATTTCACCCAAGTTATTCCAGGTTTTCAGATCCTCTAAAGAAACTTGGTACATTCTGGAAATAGCATACAAGGTTTCGCCTTTCGCTACTACGTGTACACCCGGGTTTTGTACCGGCTGCGCTGGAGCCTTCGCTGGTTCTTTGTAAATGGAGGTCGAAGCGGTAGTTTTAGTAGGCGCGGCAGCTACGGGTTCTTTTAATCTTACGGCTGGTTTGGTAGCCGGCGTTTCCACCGCAGTAGTTTCTGTGGTCGCATTCGAATCGGCAGCCATAGGGGTATTATTTGCGGGTGAAGTTGTTTCGGCTACCGGGGCAGGCGTTTTGGTTCTGCTATAAACCAAAGGCACGGTTGGCTTATTTACCGGCTCAATTTGCTTATCGATATTAGCAGATAAAGAATCACCGGTTTCATCGGCTTCTTCGTTGGTCTGGGCAATGGCTTCATCTAGCGATGGCTCGGCTGGGCCCGGAGTCGCAATGGTAGTTGCAGCCTCATTATTGCTGGTTTCTGCCGTTGGTGTTGCCGCAGGTGCTGGTCTGGTTGCTACCTGGGGTTCGGCTACTGGTTCAGGTGTAGCGGGTACTTCCACTTCCTGTACTTTTGCCGGTTTCTTTTTCACGCCAAACCATTTATTCAAGCGTTTTTCCAAGGCCGAAGCTATCGACTTTTCTTCGTCGCGGTTTGAATCAGCAGATTTGTTTTCGGTATTAGCTTTTGCCGGATCGTCGTTTTGGGCCAGAATTCCAGGTTGAGCCGGAGCTGGGGCATTATCGGGGTACGTTTTCTGGAACTCAACCGGCGTATTAGCCGGACGGCGGCGCTGCATCCACAACAAACGGCCTTCGGCTAAGGTTTCGGTGGCTTTTAAACGGTTGTAGAACAAAAGCGAGCGTACTTTTACGCCGTGTTGCTGCGCTACCTGGTGAATGGTTTCACCTTGCTTTACCACGTGGTACGGCACATCGGCTTTGCTGTGTTTGGTCTCCAAATAATAGGCTTCGCCGGGTACAATCGGGTCGAAACTGTACATATCGTTGTACATCAGGAAGCGCCGGGCGGGCATATCGGCTTCGGCGGCCAGTTTATCTTTGGTATCGCCAGTGCGGGCAATAATTACTTTCAGGTTATTTTGTTTTCGGAATTCGCGCTTACCGGTTTGCTCCACAACGCTGTTACGGTTGCCGGTACGGTTAGAAGCATATATTACCGACTGCTGATCGGGGTTGGTTACCGGAATGAGTATGGTATAGGTTTTATCGTAAGGAATAGCCCGGCCGTGCAACCACTTATTGTATTTCTGGAGTTCGGCTTCGTCGGTTTGGGTTTCCATCGCAATTTCGCGGAAGCTTTTACCTGCCGATGCGGTCATTTCCTGTAATAAAATGCCGGGAGCCGGGTTGCGGCCCACGTAATTACTGAAAGCTACTTTGTGCGCCAAAAAAGTAAGAATATACGGGTGCGTTCTTTCCGTAACTTCCATTTCTTTCTTGTTGAAATCATTAGGTTTGGCGTAGCCTTTGGCACCGGTTAAACCCAGGTTATAAGATAACAAGGTGTTGTGCCAGTTTTTATAATAAACATTGTTGTGCTTTACCAAATAGCGCGCCGCACTGCGCGTAGATTCTATAATATGCTTCCGTTCGTCTACCTCCTGGTTTATCTGTAACTTTTGGTCCGAGGCGGCTTCTTTTTTAAACTGCCAGAAACCTACGGCGTTGGAGGTCGAAACTGCATCCGAAACCAGGCCGCTTTCCTGCAAGGCTAAATATTTAAAATCATCGGGTAAGCCTTCTTCCCGGAAAATGCGCTCAATAATCGGGAAATACGTATCGGCCCGGTCTACTTTGGCCTGAAAGTAAGTCGGGTATTTGGTTAAGGCATCTACCTGCCTTTGTATTTCCTGTTGACCCCGGTTATTAACCCGCAGGTGCTGATCCGCAAAATAAATATCCGAAGGAACAATAATGTTTTGGGCATTGGTCAGCAAGCTGATACAGCTTAGGAGGAACAAAATGGTACCTTTTCGCATAATAACAGGCTTTAAGTGAATAAATTATAATTACTGAAAATGAATTTAAAAGCAATCGGGCCGCCGGTTTTGCCTGAGCCGGAACAGAAAACAGGCAGAACCGAAAGACAAAATAGCAGATTTAGTGCCGAACCAGGAATTTTTCGGAAGATTACTTATCTACAATTTATCCACAAGTTATCCAAAGCAACTCTTTAAGGTTGATAGAGCAAATTGCATAGAATGAATAAGTTGCAAATGTAGTTGTTTTAGCAAAGCCGTTGAAATATGCTAAAAAGAAAAGAAATGAGAGTGAAACCTCAGCCCTGGAAAAGGGCTTTGGTTTTCTTATATATTTCTGAACGAGCGCCTTATAAAATTTATTGTCTTATTTTTTGCGCATTAGCAACAAGCCATCGCGGAGCGGCAAAAGTACATTTTCCACGCGGTCGTCCTGCTGTATTTTTAGGTTAAAATCCAGAATGGCCTGGGTATCTTTATCTATTTTTTTGCCGGGTTCCTGCACCACCTTGCCGCTCCACAAAACATTATCGGCCAGAATATAACCACCCGGATTGGTTTTCTCCAGAACCAAGTCGTAGTAGCGGCTGTAATTAATTTTATCGGCATCAATAAATACCAGGTCGAACTGAATATTTAAAGTAGGAATAATTTCGAGGGCATTGCCCAGGTAATAGTTAATTTGGTTTTCCAGGCCCGCTGCCGCTACGTACTTCCGGACCAGGTCTTCGAGTTCGTCGTTAATATCTATGGTGTGCAATTGTCCGTCCGGTGTCAGGCCTTCGGCCAAACACAAACCCGAGTAACCGGTATACGTGCCAATCTCTAATATTTGCTTGGGTTTAATCATGTGCGACAGCATAGATAATACGCGGCCCTGGTAATGCCCCGAAAGCATCCGAGGCATTAACACTTTTAAATAAGTTTCGCGATTTAGTTGCTGCAACAATTCCGGTTCCGGGCTGGTGTGCCGCAATACATAATCCTGCAGCTCTTTCGACAGAAAATCCATAACAGGTATTTATAAACGATTAATTAGCCGGTATATAATTCAGGTAACTTAAGTTGTCTTCGTGTAAAATCTCGTTGGCAATCTCCTGGAGCTGGCGGGCAGTGATGCCCCGGATTTGATCGAATATTTCGTTCAGGCTTTCTACTTTGTCCAGGTCCAGAATGCTTTTGCCCAGCATCATCATGAGGCCAATATTGCTTTCTTCGGCCATCGCCAATTGCCCCATGAGCTGTTCTTTAGCGGTGTGCAGTTGTACCGTGCCTAAAGGCTTTTCGCGTAATATTTTAAGCTCCTTTAAAACCAGCGAGGTAGTGCGGTTTAGCTGTTTTTTTTCGGTGCCAAAGTAAATGCCAAACAAGCCGGTATCAATATAAGTGGTGTAATTGGCATCGATGGTATAGACCAATCCGTGCTTTTCGCGCACTGCCAGGTTTAACCGGGAGTTCATGCCGGGGCCCCCTAAAATATTGGAGAGCATAAAAAACGGAATCCGTTTCTCGTCGGAGAGCGAATAGGCGGGGCAGCCAATCATGCAATGGGCCTGGGTAATGGGTTTTTCCAGGTTTATACGGTTGGGTTGGTACAGGCTAAATGGCTGCCGATCGCGGCTACTCTCAATGCGGGGCAAAGGCGCTAAAAATTTCTGCCCTAGCTTCTGCACTTTATCGAAAGGTAAACTGCTTACCGAACAGAAAACCAGCCGGTCGGTGCTCATGTTGTCCTGAATAAACTTCAGAAAATCAGCTTTTTTAAAGCCCGATACGCTTTCGCGGGTACCTAATATATTATTGCCCAGGCTATGGTTTTGAAATATTACATTGTCGAACTCATCTATTACGGCGTCTTCGGGCGTATCGAGGTACATAGCCATTTCCTCCAGAATAACGCCGCGCTCTTTTTCTATTTCTTTGCCCGGAAAAACGGAGTTAAAGGTAATATCGGTGAGTAAATCAAAGGCTTTTTCGAAATGGTTATCCAATACCGAAGCGTAAAAACAAAGCTTTTCTTTGGTGGTATAAGCGTTCAGTTCGCCGCCTACGGTTTCGAGGCGGTTAAGAATATGAAATGATTTGCGTTTTTTGGTGCCTTTAAACGCCATGTGCTCCCAGAAATGGGCAATACCCAGTTCTTCCGGCTTTTCGTCGCGGCTGCCAATATCCAGCATAAAGCCGCTGTGGGCAATTTTGGTATGGGTAACTTGTTTATGTATAATACGAATGCCGTTAGGCAAAGTATGCAGTTGATAATCAGGCATGCAATATAAATTTGGGAGGGCAAAGGTACGAAATATTAAAGAGAAAACCGTTTTAACCGGCTTATTTGCCCGCGAGCAGGTCTACGTAAAGTTGGTGAATTGGGGTAATGGTTTTTTCGGGTCGGAAACGCAAAGCTTGTTCCAATCCTTTTTGGATCATAGTGGTGCGCAGTTGCTGGTTTTGAGCCGCTTGCGTTAATAAATCGGCGAGTTGGTCAATATTATTTGGGTTGGCGTAAAGAGCGGCCTCGCCACCGGCTTCACTAAAGCACGAACCCGTAGAGGTAATAACCGGCACGCCGCTGTTCAACGCTTCTAAAATGGGAATACCAAAACCTTCGAAAACCGAGGGGTACACAAATAAATAGGCCAACTGGTAAATCGCTGGTAATTCTTCAGTCGGGATATAAGGCAGAAATATTAGTTTATTCCTAAGGTTATTTTCTTGAATAAAAGCCTCCAGTTCTTGTTTGTAAGCGGTGGCGCGGCCAATAAATACCACGGGTAAATCGGCAGCAAGACCGGCCCGGTGCCAGGCCCGGAGCAGTTGCAACTGATTTTTACGCGGTTCTAAAGTACCCACGCATAATATAAAAGTAGCGGGAAGGTTGTATTTTTGTCTTATTTCTTGCAGGTTTTCGGCGGGTAATAATTGGTGGAATATGGGGTTACAATCCTGGTAAATGACCTCAATTTTATCTTCCGGAATTTTATAATGCTGGATAATATCCTGCTGGGTCTGCTCACTAATGGCAATTATTTTATCGGCCCGGTGGCAGGCGTACCGGAATTTGTAATGGTACACTTGCCGGTCGATGGGTTTATACAACTCGGGGTACCGGATAAATATTAAATCATGAATGGTAACTACCTGTTTTAAGCTGGCTGGTAAGCCGGCCGGTAATTCGTTGCTCAGGCCGTGGTACAGTCCAATATTTTGTTTTCTTAAATCAGCGCCTAGCCCAAAGGTACGCCATAAAGCCGGTAGCGCTTTGTGCCAGTTGGTGGGTGTTATTACTTTTACCTGGTTAGTGGCTGAATGAAATTGCCGGAAAGTTTCGGCAACTCGGGGTGTAAACAAAAAATATTCATCTGCCGGAAAACGTTCTGCCAAACCCGAAATAACAAAACGGCTGTAGTTGCCTAGGCCGGAGGTATTATTAAAAGCTCTTTTGGCATCCAGGCCTATTTTCATGGTAGTTTAGGGTTTAAAGGGGTAAAATTAAGCGTAAGACTCGATATTTAATATTTATAGCGATTGTCAAATATTTATTTCTGAAAGTTGCTGTAATATTTATTTAGTTAATTAGTTTTACCTGTGTTTAGTTGGCCGGCCATTTGCTTATTCGGTCGGCTAATTTCCTACTAATTCTTTTCTTACTATGAAATACCAATCTATCGACGCGGATTTATTTGTACAGAACCGCAAAAAGTTTTGCAGCCGCCTAAAGCCTTGCTCTTTGGCTGTTTTCCAGTCGAATGACATTATGCCCACCAACGCCGACGGAACCATGGCTTTCCGGCAAAACAGCGATTTGTTTTACTTAAGCGGCATAGACCAGGAAGAAAGTATTTTGCTGTTGTTTCCGGAGGCAAAAGAGGTGAAGCATCAGGAAATTCTTTTCGTGCGCGAAACCAACGATCATATTTTAACCTGGGAAGGCTATAAATTAACCAAAGAACAGGCCCGCGAAGTATCGGGTATTAAAACTATTTTCTGGACTTCTGAATTTAAGCAGGTTTTTAATGCGCTAATGGCCGAAGCTGAAAACGTGTACCTGAACACCAACGAGCATTTGCGGGCGGTAATAGAAGTAGAAACCCGCGATGCCCGCTTTTTAAAATGGTGCCGCGAAACGTACCCGCTGCACCAGTACCAGCGGAGTGCGCCCATTATGCACCACTTGCGGGCCATTAAATCCGATATTGAAATAGAATTAATTAAAAAGGCCTGTATTATTACTGAGCAAGCTTTTTTACGGCTGCTTAAATTTATTAAGCCGGGCGTAATGGAGTACGAAATAGAAGCCGAAATTGTGCACGAGTTTATTCGCAATCGGTCGCGCGGACCGGCTTACGGTTCTATTATTGCTTCCGGGGCCAATGCCTGCATTTTGCACTACGTAGATAACTTCCGCGAATGTAAAGATGGCGATGTGGTGCTAATGGATTTTGGCGCTGAGTACGCCAACTACGCCGCCGACTTAACGCGCAGCGTACCCGTTAACGGCAAATTTACGCCGCGCCAGAAAGAAGTTTATAATTCGGTGCTGCACGTACTAAAAACGGCCCGCAACATGCTGGTACCCGGCAATACGCTAGATCAGTACCATTCTTTTGTAGGTGCGGTCATGCAAAACGAACTGATAAAATTAGGCTTGCTGAACGAAAGCGACGTGAAAAACCAGGACCCGGATAAACCGCTGTACAAGAAATATTTCATGCACGGCACTTCGCACCACTTGGGCCTGGATGTACACGATGTAGGCAATAAATACCGGACGTTTGAGCCCGGCATGGTATTTACCTGCGAACCTGGTATTTACATCCGGGAAGAAGGCCTGGGCATTCGGCTGGAGAACGATATTTTAGTAACTTCTAACGGCCCCGTAGATTTAATGCAAAATATTCCGCTGGAGCCCGAAGATATTGAGCGCATCATGCAAGCATAGTAATAATTTATTGATTATTTAAAAACTGGAGAACAGGTATGGCTAGCAGCTATACCTGTTTTTTATTTTATTGCTGTTGCCAACGTCTTACCTGCTAATTATAATACTTTACCTGGTTTCTATAAAAAAAATCAGCTACAGATTTTCTACAGATTTAGTCTTTAATATTGATACATAAATAATACTTAACTATAAGTAGCAAGCCGGAAAGCTTTGCAGCTAAGGGGCATGAAAATATTTTTTAATTTCTTTCTATTCCTGTTGATGCTTTTTGGGGCGGTACCTGGGTTGGCTCAGGTAAAGCCCCAAATAAGGCTTTTTACCTTGCCCGAAGTAGTCCGGATGGCCAAAGAAAATTCGCCCAGTTACCGGTATACTTCTGTGCTGTTCGAAAACCGGCAATGGCAATACAAAACATTTAAAGCTAATTTTTTCCCCCAATTAAACTTAAATGGGTATTTGCCGGAATATAACAAGAACATTGTGCCGGTGTTGCAACCCAATGGTAGCATTATTCCGCAACCTAACCACAGTGCGGCATCGGCCTTGGCTTTATCGCTGGGGCAGGAGGTTTGGTTTACCGGCGGCTATATTTCCATTAACAGCAATATTAACCGCTTCGATGATTTTATAGAAGGCAGTGAACGAATTCCGCGCCGCTATACAGCAGTGCCGGCTACCATTACCTTTAATCAGCCTTTTTTTGGCTACCGCTGGCTGAAGTGGGAAAACAAAGTACAACCGCTCCGCTACGAAGAAGCCCGGCGTGAATATTGGGAACGCATGGAGGGTATTGCGGAAGAAGCCACAAGTCATTTTTTTAATTTATTGCTTAGCCAGATTAGCTACCAGATTGCCGAGAAAAATGTAAGTACCAACCAAATATTGTATAAAAATGCCGAGGAGCGGTTTAGTAAAGGCACCATGCCCGAAAACGAATTGCTGCAAATTGAGCTTAGTTTAATGAATTCGCGGCAAAATCTGGAACAAACCACCTTGGATGTGGAAGCCAGTACCTTGCGCTTAAAAATATTTTTGGGTTTAACCGACGATGACCCCATTACGCTGGTGCCGCCTGCGGAAATTCCGGAATTTGCCGTTGATGAAAAATTTGCCCTGGAACAAGCCCACAAATACCGGCAGCGCATGATTGGGTTTAAGCGCGAATTAGTAGAAGCCGATATGACTATGGCCCGGGCTAAAGGCGAAACCGGCGCTACCGCTAGTTTATTTGCTTCTTTTGGTTTAACCCAGCAAGCCAAAAATATTCCGGATGTGTACCAGCAACTCTCCGAACAGCAACGCCTGCGGATTGGCTTTAATATTCCGGTAATGGACTGGGGGCGTTCCGATTCACGATTAGGAACGGCTAAAGCTAACCTGGAACTGGTTAAAGCCAACGTAGAGCAGCAACGCATAAATTTTGACCAGGATATTTACCTGAATGTAAAACGTTTTAAAGTACTGCGCAACCAAATGGCCGTAGCCAAAAGAACCGATGAAATAGCCGAAAAACGCTACAATTTAACCAAAGACCGCTACCTCGACGGGCAAATTAGCATCTTGGATTTAAATGTAGCCACCGAAGAAAGAGATAAAGCTACCCGCAGTTATATAAGCGCGCTCCGGAGTTTTTGGTCGGCTTATTACAACCTGCGCCACATAACATTGTACGATTTTGAGTTAAACAAACCTATTATAAGCGAATTGAGTAATCAGTAAAAGATTTTTACAGACCTCGTAATTAACTCATTTTCAAGTGGCGGGGCGTATAAAGTGTAAAATTGAATGCGCTTTTTTAACAGTTGTAATTTTAGAAGAACTTAACAGAAAGCTTATTGAGTAAATATTATCTTTCTATATTTGCGGCCGTTAATAGATATTTCGCCGCAGAATTAATTGGAGCAGCGTATAAAAAACAGAACTATAAATCCGGTTTTTAAAAATTAAAACAGAAAAGGCATAATATTATTAAATCTTACTGCTTTTTTACCCGTACATAAAAACCATGAAATGAAATTAAGATTTAAAGGCAACATTTTTTTGTAAATGATGTATATACCCAAAACTTAATATATAATTCTAAATTTAATTTTTTTTCAGTTTTCACACTAAACTACAAACTATGAAGAAAGTTCTAAACAAAATGGTAGCAATGGCATTTTTGCTAAGTGCCTTTTTGGCTACCTCTGTCCAGGCACAGAATGCCGACAATAAATGGGCCCTCTCGGGCTTTGCCAGCGTTTACCAGTACAAAGGTAACCTGGGTACTGAGTGGTTCGAGTTCGGCCAGGGTCGTACTGGTGGCGGTTTCAGCGTTTCCCGTTACATAAGCCCTTCTTTTGACTTTGTGGCCCAGTTCAGCGGTGCCCGCATTGACTACAACAACAACGTACAAGGTGGTAATTATGCGGCCGGCAGACCTGGCAACATGTATTTTAACGGCGAAACACGTAACGTTATCGGTGCTTTCAAGTTAAAAATGAATAATGGCAAAATTCTGAAAGAAGATGCCTTTCTTCAGCCTTACCTGATGTTAGGTTACGGTGGTGCATTCTCAGATATCTCTGGTAAAGGTGCACACGGCATGTTCGGCGATGGCCAGCCGGCTAACCGCGGTACCGACGGCGATTTAAGCCACGGTGTTGCTTTTGGTGCAGCTGGTATTGGTTTACGTATTACCGAAAGACTAGGTGCTTTTATCCAAACCGGTCAAATTTATACCTTCACCGACCAGTACGATGGTTTCAAACGTCCTGACGATAAGCGTCCAGATCGTTTCTTACAGCACAACTTTGGTTTAACCTTCTCATTGGGTAAAGCAAAAGATACCGACATGGACGGTGTGCCAGACAGAAAAGACAAATGTCCTGATACGCCATCTGGTGTAAAAGTTGATGAAAATGGTTGTCCGGTTGATACTGATAAAGACGGTGTGCCAGATTACCAAGATAATTGCCCAGATGTAGCTGGTGTTGCTAACCTGAATGGTTGCCCAGATAAAGACGGTGACGGTGTTGCTGATGCACAGGATCAGTGCCCAGACCAACCAGGTACTGCTGCTTTACAAGGTTGCCCAGATGCTGACGGCGACGGTGTTGCTGACCAAAACGATAAATGCCCAGGTACGCCAGCCGGAACCCAGGTAGATGCTACTGGTTGCCCACTTGATGCTGATGGTGATGGTATATCTGATGCTTTAGACAAATGCCCTGATACCCCAGCTGGAACTCAGGTAGACTCTACTGGTTGCCCAGTGCGTAAACCAATCCCACGTGGTGTTGGCCGCGGTACCCTGAAAGATACTACTTACATCCAGTTCGAATTCGACAAAGCAGTATTAAGAAAAGTTTCTTTCAGAACCTTAGACCAAGTTGTTCGCTTCCTGAAAGCTAACCCAGAATTTACTGTAAACGTTTCTGGTCACGCTGATGCTACCGGTACCGACGAATACAACCAAGGCTTATCTGAAAGAAGAGCCGCTGCTGTAGCCCGTTACTTAACTGCCAGAGGCCGACTTGCCAAAGACCGTGTAACAACAGTTGGTTACGGTGAATCGAGACCACGTGGTGATAACGAAACTGCTGCAGGTAGAGCCCTGAACCGAAGAGCACAGGTTGAACTCGTAGTAGAATAACTTAGAAAATAATCCGCAGTAATTAAAGGATTAAGCAAGTAAAGAGCCGCCGGAGATTTCTCCGGCGGCTCTTTTGTTTATTATATTTTAAAATAATTATACTCGAACTAATAAAATAAGGAGAGTATTATGCCAAATAGTAAATATACTGTTCCATAGCAGCTTGGCAAAAGGCTTTCCATAGTAGTCATTCTATAGAATTCTAAGAATTCCAAAAGAATCTTCTGCATAAGTTGGACAAACAGGTACTAAATTAAGTCTGGAATTTACCTGTAACGCTTTCTATACAGAAGATTCCTGCGGAATGACAGCTGATAAGGGGTGATTTCGATTAGCAGCTATGAAAGAGCCTTCTTCCTTTCTGGTATAATAAAATAAGGAGAGTATTAGTAGAGTAAACCCGCTAACATTAAACACCTCACAGGTTTTTAAAACCTGTGAGGTGTTTTTACATTACAATAGATAATATTTATCTAATTGATTTACGGGGTATTCGTTATTAAAATATATGCCTTACAAAAGGGTTTATGAATACCGGGTAGTTAGGGCAAGGCCATTGCTGAACTGGCAGCAGATACTTCAATAGTTAAAAATATTGGAATTAAGTATTAAGAAGCACAACACGGGCGCCTGCTACCAGCAAGGTAGGAGTAAGTTTGCCGAAGTAAATAATATACCTGAGCCTAGGAATTCAGTAGCTCTAAAAAATGTCTTTAAGAAAATTAATCAGGAGTAGAGAAGCTGTTTAACCTACGCTACCTGCGAAGCCAGTAAATATAAAACTGCCATCCGGATGGCAACGCCGTTTTCTACCTGGTTCAGAATAATAGAATGATGCGAGTCGGCGGCATCGCTGCTGAGTTCTACGCCTCGGTTAATAGGGCCCGGGTGCATAATGGTAATTTCTTTATTCAGGCTATCTAATAATTTTTTGTCGATGCCGTAGTACAACGTGTATTCCCGCAGGGAGGGGAAATATTTCATTTGTTGGCGTTCCAACTGAATCCGCAGTACGTTGGCTACATCGCACCAGGCCAGCGCTTTTCTTACATCCAGTTCTACCTTTACACCCAATTCCGAAATATAGCGCGGCAGCAAAGTTATCGGCCCGCAAACCATTACTTCGGCCCCTAATTTTTTTAAGGCAAAAATATTAGACAATGCTACCCGTGAATGCAGAATATCGCCAATAATAGCTACTTTTTTTCCGGCTACTTCGCCGTATCTTTCTCTGATAGAAAAAGAATCGAGCAAAGCCTGGGTGGGATGTTCGTGGGTGCCATCGCCGGCATTTACAATATTGGCTTTAATGTGGCGCGATAAAAAGTGCGGCGCGCCGGCACTGGCGTGGCGCATCACAATCATATCTACCTTCATGGCCAGAATATTATTAACCGTATCCAGCAGCGTTTCGCCTTTTTTTACCGAACTGCCACTCGCCGAGAAATTAATCACATCGGCCGATAATCTTTTTTCGGCCAGCTCAAAAGAAAGCCGGGTACGGGTAGAGTTTTCGAAGAAGACGTTGGCAATGGTAATATCGCGCAGCGAAGGTACTTTTTTAATGGTCCGGCTGAGTACTTCTTTAAAGTTATCGGCCGTCTCAAATATTAAGGCAATATCGGCCGGGGTTAAATCTTTAATTCCGAGTAAATGCCGAACACTTAATTGTTGCATGCTTACAATTCTTCGTTTTTAGTAATAAGCCAGACGTTATCTTCGGGATTATCCGGGGCTTTCCATTCTACCAGCACTTTTTCGGAAGGCAACGAGTTAACGTATTTGCCCACGTACATGGCCTCGATGGGTAAATGACGGGTGTACCGCCGATCAATTAATACCAACAACTCAACCTTAGCCGGACGACCGTAGGCTATCATGGCATCCAGCGCGGCCCGCACCGACCTGCCTGTATACAGCACATCATCTACCAGAATAACATTCTGGTTCTCAATATGGAAATTTATTCTGGTAGCATTGGCCGTTAAAGGATTTTCGCGCCGCCGGAAATCATCGCGGTGAAAAGTAATATCTAGTGCTCCGGTCCGAACCGGAAAGCCCAGTATTGCATTTAATTTTTGTTCTAAACGTTCGGCCAGGTAAATACCGCGGGGTTGCAGGCCCAATATCACCGATTCAGAAAAGTCAACATGGTTTTCAATTAGCTGGTGGGCCAGCCGCTGGAGCATAATATCCAACAATTGATCGCTTACGATAAGTCTTTTCTGCATGGCGGTTTTCTTGCGCAAATATAAATATTAGAAAGCAGGGGCAAAATTTAAATTAAAAATTAACCCGGCCTATGGCGTATATTATTTAGGTTTCCAGCCGGTATTCTTTCTAATACAGCATATTAGTTGGCTATTAAAAACACAAGTGAAAACAGTTAGAGGTTTAAAAGGAAACTTTGTTCAGGAAAAAAACTTCGCGGGCAGCCCCTTTTTGTGGTTTTATGCGCCCATAGCCAAAAGCTAAAAAATGCGGGCCGTACCAATGCACAAAACCACCGTCTTCTACCGAAGTAACTTTTTCCTGCGGATTATTGCCGGCCAGCGGTACTTTTAAATCATTGGCCGAGGTGCTGTCGCGGGTAAAAACTTTGTAACGGATTTCTTCTTCGTGCATGTAAGCCATGGCTACTTTATCGCCGGCAAAGGCATAATGGGTGGTCTGGCCTAAACTGTTACGCACCACATCTTTTAACACAAAGCTGTTATCCCATAATAATTTTCCGTTTTTATCGAAAGCACAAAGTACGGCGTGTGAGTAGCGGTATTCGCTGGCATTGGGGACGTTGCGGCCAAAGGCATTCGGGTACGGAAAGTAACGGTCGAAGCTGTAAATGCGGTTGTAATAGCCCGGCCAGCGGTACAAATTATTGGTGCCGCCCTGGGGCTGAAAAACTTCGGCAAATAAATAATACACATTATCCTGCTCCACTAAATTGTGAAACAACAGGCGGTACCGGTGGCGCAAATCTTTGTCCTGGCTTTTATACCGCTCGGCTTTCTGGAATATTTTGCGGTTAGCTCTTTTGCTGAGAAAATCAAAGAAATGCTTTGTATTAATAAAATCAACGTACTGAATGCTATCGGGCGCGGCCAAATGTGTTGAAAAGAAGCCTTGGGAGTAGCGAGTATCGCGGTGGCTGTAAGTGCCAATAATTAACTTTTGGGTACTGTCGCCGGGCGTTATTTGAGCCGATACCAGGTTGCGGCCAAACGGCGGTTGCAGCAAAGTATTGCTAAATAAATTGCCGCTGGAGGTAAAACGTTTCACCTGCAGCCGGCCTTTAATACCGTTGGTTTCCGATAAAATAAATTCGGCCCGGTTACTAATCGTATCCATGTGAAAATCTTCCAGGGCGTCTTCCTGGTCGTAGAGGGCCGGAATGGTTTTAATATCCTGGGTAGCCTCGTTTATATGAATAACCAGCGAGTTGCGGGAAGTTTGCGCCGAAATAAAAATATTATTATTTAATACTTTAAAATGGTCGAGTTTAACGTCTGCATCCAGTTCTTCGTGCTTTCTTAAATTATAGTTATTACGCTGGTTCGTGCCGGTTTTCAGATTTAACTTTAAAATAAAAAACTTCCGGGGTATATTTTCGAGGTACAACAAATAAATAAAATTACCGGCCGCGTATAACTGATGAAAATCGGGCTGATCTTCCAGTTCCAAGTCACTCGTCCAGAGTAATTTCAGGTCTTTGGAATATCGCTGAAAAGAATGTTCTTCTTTAAAAGAACCAAAGTTAGGCTGCTTGTACAGCAGCAGCGAACTATCGGGTAACGGAAAAACATAAATATTTTTTTCGAACGATTTTTCCTCTAATTCTAACCGAACTGACTGATCGGGTTCGTGGTCAGTTGGGTCTAGTTCCTGGCCCTGGCTGCTAAAAGAAAGCAACAAAAGCAACCCCAGCGTAAGCATGGTTGTTAATTTTTTTAGTGCTAATTTTTTCATGCCCGGACCCAAAACTTATTTTTAACAAAAGACCAAAGTTGTCTTTTAGGTGTAACGCTTAGTTGCCTATTCCCAGTATTAATTCAAATTCTTCCGGTTTTAACGGCATTACCGACAACCGGGATTGCTTTAACAAGGCAATATTTTCTAAACGCGTATCTTTTTTTATTTGGTCGAGGGTAACAGCTTGTTTAAATTGGGTATCGGGAGCCAGATCTACGGTAAGCCAACGGGCATCGTCGCTGGTGCTATCGGGGTAAGCTTCTTGTGCCACCCGGGCTATGCCCACCACCGCTTTTTCCGAAACACTGTGGTAAAAAAGTACTAAATCATCTTTCTTCATTTGGCCTAGATTATTCCGGGCCTGAAAATTCCGGACGCCCGTCCAGGAAGTTTTGCCGTCTTTCACTAAATCAGCCCACGAATAAGCCTCCGGTTCTGATTTAACTAACCAGTATTGCATGTTGTAAATAAATTTGTAAGTAAATGAATGTTAATTTTTGCGGCGGCAAATATGCCGATAATTAAGGAGCTTTGGTAGGTACCTTTTTAATTTTAAGGAATTCTGCCGATTGCGCAATAAATATTAAATCGAAGCCTTCGGTTGGTTCGTTGGGGAAACTAATGTGCAGTTTATCTTTCTCAATTTTTTTCCAGCGCCCCGGGTGTTCTTCTAAACCATCGGTTGGGGCAATGGCAAACAGCCGGAAAGTACCATCGGGGCTCATGCTAAAACCCGTACGACCGCGAGACGGCGGAAAAGCATAAGTATTGGGGCGGTAAGCCTCTACATCGGCGCTATCTTCTTCTACGGCGTGTAGCCAGGTTTTATTGTAAACCAAAGCAAACTCTTCGGTGGTGCGGAGGCAGGTGGTACTCATTAAACAAAATAGGGCTAAAACGGAGGCGGTAATATATTTTATGCGCATGAATAAGTTAAAGTATAACCGGTTTAAGTTTACTTCTGTTGCTAATATACAATTATTGTAAAATTTTCTGCAATTTAATCCGATTTAACTACCTGGCGCGTGAAAGTTAGTATGCTTAACCAACATAAACGCATACGCCAGAATTAGCTATATTTGCAAAAACAGTTAAGCTGAATCCTTGGAAAATAAAGATATAGTGCGGGCCTTCCGGTTGGCTACTTCGCTAATGGAACTGCACGACGAAAACCCTTTTAAAATAAGAAGCTATACCAATGCCGTAGCCGTACTCGAACGATTGGAATCACCGCTTATAGGCTTAACCGCCGAGCAACTGGAACGCATTGATGGCATTGGTAAAACACTGGCGGGCAAAATTGTAGAAATCTCTCAAACCGGTTCTTTTGCCGACCTGGATAAATTTGTGGCCGCTACCCCGCCCGGTGTTATTGATATGCTGCGCATTAAAGGTATTGGCCCTAAAAAAATCCGGTCTATCTGGAAGGATTTGAGCATCACCACCACCGAAGGCTTGCTGGAGGCTTGCGAAAATAACCAGATATCGGCCTTAAAAGGATTTGGCGCCAAAACCCAGGAAACCATAAAAAACGCCTTACTCTACAACCAGGAAAGTAAAGGTAAAGTGTTGTATGCCCAAATAGAGCCAATGGCTTTGCACCTGCGCGATTACCTGCGTACTCAGCTAAATACCAATCTGGTAGAAGTTGCCGGCGAAGTACGCCGACGCCTGGAAATTATTCAAACGTTGTTGTTAGTAGTTGCCCACGCTAACCCGCAACAGGTATTCGAGGCTTTAGCCGCCGTACCCGAATTAGCACCCGACGAACAGCGCTCCGGGCCTTTTAACTGGCGCGGCCAGGAAAATACGGCTGGTTTAGCGGTAGAAATTAAAATAGTAGCCGAGGCATGTTTTGCAAACGAATTATTTTTACAAACCGGCTCAGAAGCGCATATATTTTCTTTGTTTAACGACGCGGAATGCCTGGTGCAGCTAACCCGGAAAGAGCAGTTTACCACGGAGAAAGCCATTTACGAAAGAGCTGGCCTGGCGTATGTGCAGCCCGAAATGCGCGAAGGCAACAACGAAATATTGCTGGCCCGCGAAAACGCTTTGCCCGAACTAGTAACCGAAGATGATTTGCGGGGTATTCTGCACAACCACAGTACTTACAGCGATGGTGTGCACACCCTGGAGCAAATGGCAATATTTTGCCGCGATAAAGGTTTTGATTATTTAGGAATCTGCGACCATTCCAAATCGGCTTTTTATGCCAACGGCCTGCAGGAATTCCGGGTGAAGGAGCAGCACCGCGAAATAGATAAGCTGAACCGCCAACTAGCCCCGTTTATTATTTTCAAAGGTATTGAATCGGATATTTTAGCCGACGGATCTTTGGATTATGATAATGAGGTGCTGGCGAGTTTCGATTTTGTGGTGGCCTCTATCCACAGCAATTTAAAAATGGATATTACCAAAGCTACCAACCGGTTAATAGGCGCCATCGAAAACCCTTATACTACTATATTGGGCCATCCTACCGGGCGCTTGCTGCTGCGCCGCGAAGGTTACCCCATCGACCACAAAGCCGTAATAGATGCCTGCGCCGAACATGGTGTAATCATCGAAATAAATTCGAACCCGTGGCGCTTGGATCTGGATTGGCGCTGGGTAGAATACGCCTTATCGAAAGAGGTGAAATTAAGTTTAAACCCCGATGCCCACAGCACCGCCGGCTACGACGACATGCGCTACGGTGTTCTTATGGGCCGCAAAGGGGGCTTAACCCGCGAAATGACGTTTAATGCTTTTTCCGCGGAAGAAGTTGCCCGTCATTTTGAGGCCCGCAAAAAACGGGCGGCGGAAATATTGGCTTCCTGATGAAAATATTAATTCTGCGTTTTTCTTCTATTGGCGATATTGTATTAACCACGCCCGTTGTCCGGGCAATAAAACAACAAGTGCCCGGCGCGCAGGTACATTATTGTACCAAACCGCAGTTTAAAGCCATCGTTGCGCACAATCCTTACATAGATAAAATACATTACCTGCCCGAAAAGCTGAACGATTTAGTAGCCGAGTTAAAGGCCGAGAAATTTGACTACATTGTAGATTTACACAATAACTTGCGTACCCGTTTAATTAGGGCTAAACTAAGCGTACCGGCCAAAGGCTTCGATAAATTAAATATTTGGAAGTGGCTGCTGGTAAACTTAAAAATAAACCGGCTGCCCAAAGTTCACATTGTAGATAGGTACTTGGCTGCGGCCGCTAAATTAGGCATTAAGAACGATGGCCTGGGGTTAGATTATTTTATTCCGGCTGCGGATGAAGTTGATTTAAGTTCGTTGCCGGAAAGTCACCAAAAAGGTTACGTAGCGTTTGCCATTGGCGCCCAGCACGCCACCAAGCGCTTACCCCTGGAGCGCCTGCTAGAACTCTGCGAAAAAATTAACCGGCCTATTATATTACTAGGCGGCAAAGAAGATGCTACCACCGGCGAAGAAATCCAGAGATATTTTCAAAACCGAACAACGAATAACGAAAGACGAACAACGATCTACAACGCCTGCGGGAAATATAATTTAAACCAATCGGCCTCTTTGGTGCGGCAAGCCGAAGTAGTTTTTAGCCACGATACCGGGCTGATGCACATTGCGGCCGCTTTCAAGAAAAAAATATTCAGCATTTGGGGCAATACCGTACCCGAATTTGGCATGTACCCGTACCGCACCGATTTTACGGTGCTGGAAAACCGGAATATTTTATGCCGGCCTTGTTCTAAAATTGGTTATGCAGCTTGTCCGCAGGGCCACTTTAAATGTATGCGCGAAATTAAGTTTGAGTTTACTTTGCCCTGATTTTTGAAAATATTTAGTTCAGGGGTACTGTTATAAAATATTTTAAAATAAAAACGCCGCTGGTTTGTGCCAGCGGCGTTTTTATTTTAAGATGACTATGAATATTTTTTAAATTATATCCTATCAAATCCGCAGTAAGAATGCAACACTTGGGGCAGGTTAATGCCCTCTGGGGTTTGGTTGTTTTCCAGAATAGCGGCTACAATACGGGGCAAAGCCAGTGCACTGCCGTTCAAGGTATGCAATAACTGTGTTTTACCGTTTTCGCCTTTGTAACGCAACTTTAAACGGTTGGCCTGGTAGGTTTCGAAATTGCTGCAGGAGCTAACTTCCAGCCAGCGTTTTTGGGCCGCCGAATAAACCTCCATGTCGTAGGTTATAGCCGAGGTAAAGCTCATGTCGCCGCCGCACAACCGTAATACCCGGTAAGGTAATTCCAGTTTTTGCAGCAAGCCTTGTATGTGCTGGCTCATTTGTTCCAGCGCCTCATACGATTTTTCCGGCTCCTGAATCTGCACAATTTCTACTTTATCGAACTGGTGCAAGCGGTTCAGGCCGCGCACATCTGCGCCCCACGAACCAGCTTCGCGCCGAAAGCACGGCGTATAACCGGCATTTTTAATGGGTAGCTGCTCGCGCGGAATTATTTCGTCGCGGTACATATTTGTAATTGGTACCTCGGCGGTTGGTATCAGGTAATAATTATCGGCGGTGGCGTGGTACATCTGCCCGTCTTTATCGGGTAACTGGCCGGTGCCATAGCCCGATGCTTCGTTTACCAAAATAGGTGGTTGCACCTCGGCGTAACCCGCTTTGGTGGCTTCATCCAGGAAAAAATTAATTAAAGCTCTTTGCAAACGGGCCCCTTTGTTTTTGTAAACCGGAAAGCCAGCCCCGGTAATTTTATTGCCCAGTTCAAAGTCGATAATATCGTATTTTTTAATCAACTCCCAGTGGGGCAGCGCGGCTTCGGGTAAATTGGGAATTGAGCCGTGTTCCAATACTACCTCGTTGTCTTCGGGTGTTTTGCCTTCGGGTACGCTGGCGTGGGGCGTATTGGGTAATTTTACGAGGGCAGCCTGTAAGCTTTCCTCAAGCGAGGAGAGTTCTTCCTGGTGTTGTTTGGCTTTATTCTTTAATTCAGCCGTTTCGGACTTCAGGGTTTCGGCGCCGGCTTTGTCGCCGCTTTTCATCAGGCCGCCAATTTCGCGGGCCAAGGCGTTGGCCCGGGCCTGTACTTCATCGTGCTCGGCCTGAATCGCGCGCCGGCGTTGGTCCAGATCCAGAACAGCAGCCACCTCTGCTGCCGCATTTTTATAGTTTTTCTTCAGCAG
This sequence comes from Adhaeribacter rhizoryzae, assembly GCF_008629685.1. Taxonomy (GTDB): domain Bacteria; phylum Bacteroidota; class Bacteroidia; order Cytophagales; family Hymenobacteraceae; genus Adhaeribacter; species Adhaeribacter rhizoryzae. The sequence goes on from NZ_VWSF01000002.1 coordinate 206,162, forward strand.
GCCCGCAATAACCTGGTCGGTTTGTTCTCGTATTACCGCTATCTGTAACATGGTATAACACTTTTAAGCGTGCAAAAATATACTTTTTTATATAGTGCCGCTGCACGCTGAAAATATTAAATAAAAAATTGAAACATTTTAGATAAAAGTAAGCGTATTATTTGGTAATTAGGTTGCATTACTATAACATTGTAGTGCTATTAATGAACGAACCGTCTTTCCTGGTTCATCCTAAAGAACTATAACCACTTTTTCCTGAAACATTCACTCCTGTTGCCTCCTGCAATCCTGTGAAGCAAATAATTTATAACTACCTAATTTCTGTATGTACAATATTGAAGAATTGAAAGACAGATTGCTTTCAGAACTTAAAGAAATTGCTGAAGAGCTTGGTGTAACCAATTTCAACAAGCTCAGCAAACAAGATTTAATTTACAAAATCCTGGATCAGCAGGCGATTACTCCCCCCGAAAAACTGCCCAAAAAATACCGTTCTCCTGCTCGTAAGCCCGAACCCGTAGAAGCTGCGCCCGAACCAGTAACCGCACCCGTACAAACTTCGGTTGTGTTTAACGATGAACCCCGGATTGCCGAACTCGCGAAAGTTGTAATTACGCCAGATACTCCAGCCGAAGCGCCCAGCCGCCCGCCGGTTCGCCGACAGCAGGAGCAACGCAGAGATACGAACGAAGCCCGTCCGCCCCGCGAGCCACGTGCTCGGGAACTGCGGGAGCCCCGCGAAGGCCAGCAAACCCAACAAGTGCCGGCAAGAGAAACGCCACCCGCGCGGGAGCCGCAGCCAAACCGGGAACCACAACCGCCACGGGAGCCGCAACAAGTACGGGAGCCCCAGCCGCCACAGCAACCCAGAGAAGCCCAACCGCAACCCCGGGAAAATGGCCGGGAGCAAAATCAGCAACCCCGCGAGCAAACCCAGGCACCACGCGAAAACCGGGACCCCAATTTTCAGCAGCGCCGGCCTAATCAGCCCCAAAATAATACCAACCAAAGCAATGCCAGTGGCCCATCCGGAGGTCCTAATGCTGCTACTTTTAAAGAATTTGACGGCATAATTATAAACGAAGGTGTATTGGAGTTAATGCAAGATGGCTACGGCTTCCTGCGTTCTACCTATTATAATTATTTGGCCAGTCCCGATGATATTTATGTATCGCCTTCGCAGATTAAATTATTTGCTTTAAAAACCGGCGATACCGTAAAAGGCCAGATTCGCCCGCCGAAAGAAGGTGAAAAATATTTTGCTTTATTAAAAGTAGAATCGGTAAACGGCCGGACCACCGAAGAGATTCGCGACCGGATTCCGTTCCAGCACTTAACGCCATTATTCCCGGAAGAGCGCTTAAACCTGAGTACCAAATCTTCACTTTTATCTACCCGTATTCTGGATTTATTTGCCCCAATTGGTAAAGGCCAGCGTGGTATGATTGTGGCACAGCCTAAAACCGGTAAAACCGTATTATTGCAGGAAATTGCCAACGCTATTTCTGAGAATCACCCGGAAGTTTACCTCATGATTTTATTAATTGATGAGCGTCCGGAAGAAGTAACCGATATGTCGCGGAACGTGAAGGCCGAAGTAATTGCTTCTACCTTCGACGAAACCGCCGAGCGCCACGTTAAAATATCCAGCATTGTATTAGATAAAGCCAAGCGCATGGTAGAGTGCGGGCACGATGTGGTAATTTTATTAGATTCAATAACGCGTTTAGCACGGGCTTATAACACCGTAGTACCTAGTTCCGGTAAAATATTATCGGGTGGGGTAGATGCCAATGCGTTGCACAAACCGAAGCGTTTCTTTGGGGCGGCTCGTAACGTAGAAAATGGTGGTTCTTTAACCATTATTGCCACCGCCCTGATTGATACCGGTTCTAAAATGGATGAGGTAATCTTTGAAGAGTTTAAAGGTACCGGTAACATGGAATTACAACTGGATCGTAAATTGGCTAACCGTCGTATTTATCCGGCTATTGATGTGCCAGCTTCCGGTACCCGTCGCGAAGATTTATTAATGGACAAAGACGAGCTGAACCGCGTTTGGATTCTGCGCAAGTTTATGTCGGATATGAACTCCGTAGAAGCCATGGAATTCCTGAAAGACCGTATGAAAGGAACCAAAGACAACGATGAATTCCTGATTTCGATGAATAGCTAATATTTTACAATATTAATTATAATATATGAGAGGCCCGGTTACAGCAATGTAGCCGGGCTTTTTTATTCAATTTTTATCTGGTTGGTTGCTGATGTTCAGGCAAAAGTTTAAATATTGTATGTTTAAGAAACCCATCCGTGTCACTTTTTCTAGCGCGGAAGTTACTTCCGTGCTCAATTTGAAAGGCACGGAAGTAACTTCCGCGCCATAGTGAAAACTTTAATATTAAAGGTTTAAGTATCCCATACATGTCATTCAGGAGGAAACTATTTGGCTCCTTGCTAAATAGTTTCCTCCTGAATGACAATAGTGGAGACCATAGCCTTATAAATGATATATAGATAATATTCTTTATACATGATATATAGATAATATTGCGCAATACCAATTAGTTATTAGTTTTTGTAAGAAGCCTAAAATATTATCATCAGCATAAAAGCCAGGCTGATGGAAAGCGAGGAGATTTTATTCATCAGCATGGTATTTTCGAAATTAGCCTCAGCCCGGTTTTGTCTTACGCGCCAGAACCATCGGTTAAAGAAAAAAACAACCGGACCGGTACAAAGCAAAAATATAAGAATATTAATCTCCTGGTGGGTGTTTAAATAAGCGAAAATTAATAAGCCGGTACCCAGCAATAAACTAATGCCGGAAAACAAAAAAGTGCCTTGTATGCCTAATAATAAACTGATTGTTTTATCGCCCCGGCGGGCATCTTCGGTGTGCTGGTAAACCTGGGTAAGCGGGTAAGAGCCACATAAAAATAAAGAGCTAACAGTCGCAAATATTAAATTAGTAGAACTGGTAATTTGTGCCACATTAACGCCAATGCCCAACTGCACCATTAAAAAAGTAAAAGCGCCCTGAAAGAATATTACTACCAGCGTGCTGATGAAAGGATATTTTTTTAAGCGAATTTTATCGTAACTATAAGCTTTGGAAACCAGCAGGTAAACTGTAATGCAAACAGCAAAAGGCACCGAAATAAACAAAGCTCCCAGAATAGCCAATCCATCGAACAACGAAACCAGCCAGAAAAGGCTTTTATTAACCTTGGGTGGGTGTTTTAGGCCGCCAATGCTGCTTTCATCGCGATCGAAGTAACAGTTGTAACCGTTGCTGGCCGGGTACACGAATAAGTGAATAATTACAAAAACCGCTACTGCTTTTGCTACCGAGTAATCCGTAACCACGCTCAAAGCAAACCAGAATACCGGCATCAGGTACACCGAAAAGGGTATTCGCATTAATTTTAGCGCATCACGCATATACAGTAAACAGTTATCAGTTATCAGTAAACAGTTATCAATATTAGCGATTTTTAAAATAATGTGGGATGAAGAAGCTTTAAAGCTTTCATCAGTTTGAATTTTCAGGCAGCATAAATTCCTCTAATCAGAGCCAAGTAAGTACTACAACTTATTGTTAGCTGATAATCAATTACTTATAATAGGACGCTGCTCTGGCAGATATTAATGCGCTTTAGCTTGGGTTAAGCATTTGTTTTTCTTTTTAATACTTCAATTGCGTCAAATTCAACATGCTTATTTAGTCTTATGTTTAGTTCTTCTTCACACTGTTTAGATGCTAACTCATTATTCACCAACGCTAAATCTTGTAAAATGCTCACAATTAATTCCCATTCTCCTTTCTGGAAGTATTCTTTTTCATGACTTGTGCTACAACGGGCGAACCCATCATCGTCACCAAGGTACTTATCAAATATTCTAACATGTTCTTTGGTTATCAATTGCATCATATTTGATTTAATTGACTTTCTGTAGTAAAACAATCAAAGCAAACAAACACATGGATCGCACAGCAATCAGCTAAATCATACTTGTCCCCAATAGAATCAATTTGTGCATAGAAAGTCATTCTTTCACCACAATCTTTACAGTTTGGATAATCTTCTATATTCAATCCGTCTGGTTTCCCGCCAAGCTTATGGCGTGTTCCAGCCTCATCATTCCATTGATAACCGACGGCCTTCTTTGCTTCTTCAGTGTCTGGATTTGTTTTTAATTTAATTTCTGGAATTTCTTTCATAACTCACAATTGAGCGTAACTAATAACTGTTTACTGCTGATTGTTAACTGATAACTGATAACTGTTTACTGATAACTGTTTACTGATAACTGTTTACTGATAACTGTTTTCTGATAACTAATTACTAATAACTGTTAAACAGGATATCCTATGAGGTAAATAATTTTGAGGCCGGATTTGTGTTTCAACTTGCCGGTTTGCCAGGTATAATTATTGGCCGGTATACTGGCGGTAAGTTGCTGTAGGTGCTGCGGGGTATATAGCCGCAAAATAGATACGCAGCCGTCCCAGAGGGTACAAATTGGAATAAGCGGCACTAAGTACGTAAAAAATAAACGGCTCCACCGGAACGGGCGCATAAACGGAGTAATAAAAAAAAATATTACTGGAAAAAACAGCAGCGCGGCAATAATTTCGAGGTAACTTTTGCCGGCACCTTCAAAAATGCCAATGGGTACACGCTTTTGGGCAGCATCGGTTAAAATGGAACGTGCTACAGTTGGGTTAAAATGGTGAAAAGCGGAAAAAATAGTACGGCAACCGGTTAACTCCTCCGGCACATTGGTCGCATCGACGGGCTGCGCAATAAAATTAATGGTACCACCAGATTCTTTTTCTATTAATTCAAAAGCCGGAATATTCGGGAATTTATCGCTTAAGGTAATATTAACCGGCTGTTGCAGGTGGTTGGCCAGCAGTTGTTGTATGCCTTGTATGCCGCCACCACCACCCGAACACAAATCTAAAATGCTGGGCTGCTTACTTTTATGGAATAACTCAGCTAATAAAGGTACAACAGGTTCGTAAACTCCCAGTTTGCTGATGGAGAACCGTAAAAAATCCATCATGTTTTGCCGCAGAAAGTCCGGAAACCAAGGCTGATCTTCAAATTCAAATAAATGGTATCGTTTCGTCACAAATGGTAAAGGAAAGAATATTTTTAACTTTTTTACGTTTAGAAAGGATGTTTTGGCTTAAAAATATTAGAGATAACTTAATTATTAAGTTCAAATATTAAGTTATTAGGATTAGATAATGTAATGGGAACTATTTTATTTAAGCGCATCTTAACTTAAAATAATTCTCATAAGTTATATTTGTAAAGTTTTAAAGAGCCGCCCGCCGGGTTGGTTCTTCCAGGTTTAGTTTGCAGGAATGTCCGTAAAAGCACAGGTAAAAAAACAAACAAGGTACCGGACCTTTATCCGGAGTATGTGGCGAATATTTGCGGTAGGACTAGCGGCCGTTTTTATCTATATCTTTTGTGTTTCCACTAACTTTCTTTTTCTTTTCGGCGATACCCCCAGCACCGAGAAACTGGAAAACCCCAGCACCGAATTAGCCTCGGAGTTATATACGGCCGATGGGGTATTAATTGGTAAATATTTCACCGAAAACCGCAGTCCGGTTACTTACCAGAAAATATCGCCCATGCTCATAAAAGCATTGGTGGCTACCGAAGACGTAAGGTTTTACGAACACGCCGGCATTGATCCCAAAGCATTGGGCTCTGTTTTTTACTTTACCCTGCAAGGCGATAAGCGGGGCGGTAGTACCCTAACGCAACAATTAGCCAAAAATTTATACAAAACCCGCCGCAAAGAAACCAAAGGTCTGCTGGGGTATATACCGGTAGTTAGTACCGTTATTGCCAAAACAAAAGAGTGGCTTACCGCCATTAGGTTAGAGCGCCAGTACACCAAAGAAGAAATCCTGACCATGTATTTAAATACAGTGGAGTTTGGGTCGAATGCTTTTGGGGTGAAGGTAGCTGCTAAAACTTTTTTTAACGTGTCGCCGGATAGTCTTAAAACCGAAGAAGCCGCTATGTTGGTTGGTTTGGTAAATGCGCCCACGCGTTACAGTCCTCGGTTTAGGCCCGAAGCTGCGCTGGAAAAACGGAATTTTGTAATTGCTAAATTAGCCAAGTACAATATTATTAGTAAAACCGAAGCCGATTCGCTTAGCCAGTTACCCATTGCTCTAAAATACCACGTCGAAAACCATTACGATGGGCCGGCAACCTATTTTAGAGGCGCAGTAAATGAATTTGTAAAAAAGTGGTGCGAAAAAGAAAACGAGAAAGCTGGTTTCGATAAATACGATGTATACAGCAGCGGCCTGAAAATTTATACCACCATTGATTCGCGGATGCAAGCTTTGGCCGAAGAGGCAGTACAGGAAAAAATGAAAAGTCTGCAGGCTAAATTTTACCGTCATTGGAAAGGTAAAAATCCCTGGGCCGACGAAAAGCATAATGAAATTCCGAACTTTATTCAAAATATTGCCAAGCGTACCGAATATTACAAAAAGTTAAAGCGGGTATACGGCGATGATCAGCAAAAAATTGATGAATTAATGAATACCCCGCGCAAAATGCGGGTATTTACCTGGCAAGGCGAAAAAGATACTACGCTTAGCCCACTCGATTCGCTGCGGCATTACAAGCATTTTCTGCATGCTGGTATGATGAGCATGGACCCCTTTACCGGCCATATAAAGGCTTGGGTAGGCGGCATTAATTTTAAATATTTTAAGTACGACCACGTGCGACAGGCCCGCCGGCAACCGGGTTCTACGTTTAAGCCTTTTGTTTATTTAACCGCTATTGATAATGGGTATACTCCCTGCGACCGCATCCGCGACGAGCGGGTAAGCATTAATTATGTAGAAAACGGTAAACCCATGAACTGGCAGCCCGATAATGTTACCCGGTCGTATACTGGTATGAATATGACGTTGCGGCATGCCATGGCTCGTTCGGTAAATTCTGTAACTGCCCAATTAACTGAACGCGTTGGTTGGGAAAAAGTAGCTGAGTATGCCAAAAAGCTGGGCATTAGTGGTCCGCTACAGGCAGTACCGTCCATTGGATTAGGTTCCGGTGGCGATGTTTCGGTTTACGATATGGTAGGGGCTTATGCTACTTTTGTAAATAATGGTTTTCATAGCGAACCCATGTTTGTAACCCGCATAGAAGATCGCAACGGTAACGTAATCCAAAACTTTACGCCTAAGCAAAAACGGGTTATCAGCGAAGAAACAGCGTTTTTGATGGTGCACATGCTTAAAGGCGGTATGGAAGAACCAGGCGGAACCTCGCAGGCTTTATGGGAATACGAACTTTGGAAAAACGGCAACCAGATTGGCGGCAAAACCGGCACCACCTCTAATTATTCCGATGGCTGGTACATGGGCATTACCAAAGATTTAGTATCGGGGGTTTGGGTAGGCGGCGAGGACCGCAGTATTCACTTCCGTACTTCCGATACCGGCGAGGGGTCTAAAGTTGCGCTGCCTATTTTTGGCACGTACATGGAGAAAATATATCAGAATAAGGATTTGGGCTATAAAATGGGCCCGTTTCCGAAACCTGCTGTTAAGATTACCAAAACTTACCTGTGCCCAACCCCAAGGCCGGCACCACCGCCACCGGTTTTAGATTCTATTAAAACCGATATATTGCTGGAAGATTTAAACGATACGCCACTTCAGTAATATTTATAGAAGTTAATTTTCCGGTTAAGCTACTAACTGATGTACGCAAATTTTAAAAAGAGATATCAGCAACCCAGCCTTGTCATTCAGGAGGAAACTATTTGGCTGCCTGCTTAATAGTTTCGTAGTGGATTACGTACGCTAATCACTGTTTAGAAGAATACTTTGCGTAACACCAAGGATTAAACAAAAGCCTTCCTAAGAAATTAGGAAGGCTTTTGTTTTAGTAACCTGATAAATTTTTGTTCTCTTATTTAGATTTTTGGGGTGAGTAAAACGATTCTAAAGCTTGGTATACCGTGTTGTATTCGAAGGTAAAGCCCATTTTTAATATTTTATCGCAGCTTACGCGTTGTCCTTCCAAAACTACCTCGCTCATTTCGCCCAACATCATTTTTAAACCAAAAGCCGGTACCTTTAAGCCAGTCAGGGGTTTGTGCATTACTTCGGCCAGGGCTTTGGTAAACTCTTCGTTGGTTACCGGGCTAGGGGCCACCGCATTAAATACGCCCTTGTATCGGGTATCTTCAATGGCCTGAATAAATAAATGGCATAAATCGTCGATATGAATCCAGGAAATATATTGCTTGCCGGAGCCCAAAGGGGCACCTGCCATTAATTTAACCGGCTTAGCCATTTGGGGCAACGCACCGCCTTTGTTGCTGAGTACAATGCCAATCCGGAATATACAAGTCCGGATAAGAAGTTCTTGCAATTGGTTAGCAGCGTTTTCCCATTGATCTGTAACAGAAGCTAAAAAATCGGTACCGTGTTTGCTTTCTTCTATAACCAGGTGGTTGCCGGTATCGCCGTAGATGCCAATGGCCGAAGCAGAAATAAAAGCTTTAACACGATGATTGGTTTGGCTCAGACATTTTTGTAAAAGGTTAATGCCTTTAACCCGGCTTTCCAGAATTTCTTTTTTCCGCTGCGGAGTCCATTTGCCATCGGCCACACTGGCGCCGGCCAGGTTAATAATGTAATCGGCGTAGCCCAGCACGTTGTCATCAATATATTCCTGGTCTAAATCCCAGCGAAACGTTTTATAATGCGCATACGGATTGGCTTGCCGGCTTAAATGAGCTACCTCATAGCCCTGGTCAATCAGCAATTCGGAGAGGCGGCTGCCAATTAAACCAGTACCACCTGTTATTAGTATTTTTCCCGACATGTTGCTACTTTGGAATTAATGAGCCAATTAGTAAATACAAAAGGATTTTTTACGTGCAGCCCGGTAAAAGGTATAAACCCGTAAAATATTATTTAAAACGGTTTATTTCCGAATGTAGGTTAAAAACTCGTTGCGGTATTGTTCCTGCTGAAATAATCCGGAATATTCGGTAGTAATGGTGCTGCTGCTTACATCGTTTACGCCCCGGCTCATTACGCACAAATGATCGGCCTCAATATAAACAGCCACATTTTCGGTAAAAAGCATCGATTTTAATTCATCGGCAATTTGCATGGTTAGGCGCTCCTGCACTTGCGGCCGTTTGGCGTAATATTGCACAATGCGGTTTAATTTAGATAAGCCAACCACGTGTTTATCCGGAATATACGCTACATGGGCTTTGCCAATAATGGGTACAAAATGATGCTCGCAGTAAGAATAAAGCGTAATATTTCGTTCAACCAGCATTTGGTTGTAAGCAAACCGGTTCTCGAAGAGCTTGGCGTGGGGTTTATTTTCGGGGTTTAAGCCCCTAAATACTTCGTTTACATACATTTTAGCAACCCGGTGCGGGGTGCCTTTCAGGCTATCGTCGGTTAGGTCTAAACCTAGTATGTGCATTATTTCTTTAAAATGCTTTTCAATCAGTTCAATTTTTAAACTGTCTGTCATGGTAAAAGCATCTTCGCGCAGAGGCGTGTGTAACGAGGAATTTTCGTGTTCTAAATCCTCTGCATCTAAATTATATTTATCCATTATATTCTACAAAATTGCGTTCAGTTTCAAATAAGGTTACAGATAAGGCGTATTCCGGTGCAATATGGCCGCGCAGCCGGTCCCAGATAACCATAGCAATATTTTCGGCCGTAGGGTTTAAATCTTTAAATTCTTCGGTGTCGAGGTTTAGGTTACGATGATCAAATTTACGAAGAATTTCCTTCTTTATTAGTTCGCTCAGAACCTTCATGTCGTACACATACCCGGTCTCGGGATTAATGCTGCCGGTAAGTTTTACTATCAGTTCGTAATTGTGCCCGTGAAAATTAGGATTGCTGCACTTTCCAAAAAAATCGTTGTTCTTAGACTTGCTCCAGGCCGGATTATACAAGCGATGCGCGGCATTAAAATGCTCTTTTCTACAAACGGTAACCTTCATAGCTATTTAACAAGCGTAGCTGAAATATGTTGTGCTTTTTGAATGATATCTAAATTTAGGGTAGAAACCCAACCTTATTGTTTAAACCCCCGGGAAAATATTAAATTATAGAAAAACCCGGACTACCCCAACATTTAAAATATTAGCTGAAAGAATTTTTAAGATACGTTTTATTCTGAACTTAAGCCGAATTCAGAAAAATATATAAACCGGATTATAGTTAAGCTTCAGAAAGAAACCACCGGTAATGCGGCAACTGCATGTATCATGTTTATTATTTCAGCCAGCGCCTGATTAAGTCTTCAGTTTCATTATCGTTTTTCCAGCCCAATAAACGGGTTTTCTGGTTAGGATTGTGGTACAAAAACCATTTCTGAATAATTTCTTTGGCAGCCGGATATTTTGTTACAAATTCATTAAAATCGGTAGCGGCTAATATTTGGTCAGTGGGCCGGGACGGAGTAGCTATTATTATGTATCGCGCTTCACCGGCAATATTTAAAGCTAAAGTACCCAGCGGTATTACTTCCATTACGGTGCCCGATGGTACACTTTCGGCGAGTACCAGGGCTGCTAATGGTTCGTTTTCGTTGTTTCCGGAGTGCTTTATAGCCGTAGAAGGAATAAAGCCTAAGTTTCCGGGCAAAGGTAAAAAGTTGATTTTTGCGGGCAGGCCAGCCTCCTGCGTACTTACAAATGTTTTGGTTTTACTGTCGTATTCCTGCGGATGATTACTACCCGCCGGCGTTAATATTACTACTTGTAATTGTTTGTGCGCCGAGAAAGTTGGTAGGTTTTCGTAATCGGTTTTGCAGGAGGCTAGCAGGAGCAGGCCAACCAAACCATAACTATATAAATATTGGTTAACGCACCATTTCGGCCACTTGCCGGAAAGGATTAAGCGTGTTGAGTTGTAACTGGAACCGGATATTATTTTTAAAATTTTCGAAGCTTTCGGGAATATTTTGCGCATAATTGCTACCGGCAACCGGGAAGTAAATCTGCAGGAAATTTTTTGCCAAAGATACACTTAATCCGGTTCCGTAAAGCAGCTCTTTTGCCCCGTAAGCTGTTCCCAAATCCAGGTAAGCGGTTAGCGGCACCACGGGTATATCGGCATTCAGGTTGACGGCGGTAAGCCAACGACTTGAAAAAATTGGAATAAAATTACGGAAGGCGCCATCCTTTCCATCGGTTTGCCGCACAAAAGCCGCTAAATTATCATTGCGCTGCGAACGGTCTAAGAAAATAGTTTCTTTTGTGTAATCGAGGCTACTACTCATTCCTAACTGAAAAAGCGGAGGAATAGCGCTTGCGTTCCCGAAAAAATTACCTCCAAATACCCTAACCCCAAAGCGTTTTTTAGTTGAATAGTAGCGCTCATATTCCAAGGATAGTTTTCCGACCAGCACATTATTCCCCGAGAGGGTAGTACCGGTAGTAGTATCGGTTGGTAATAAATCAAAATGCAATTCGGCGCCAACTGTTTGCAAGGCATTCTTTTTCTGGTAGGTATAACGGGCCCACGGAATATTATACTTTACCTTGTTCTGGTAAATGGGTAACAAAACCCCATTCTCTTCAGGGTTTACCAAAGCTTCTTTGTGCGCAATAGCCGTGTAGCCCAGTTGTAGTTGCTGCTGGCTAGCACCGGCGGCCGGTTTCGGAAAATTAATAGCTACCGATGGTTCCAGTTTCTGAAATCGTTCAAACCGTTGGGCATTCAGGCCTACTACAACCGACTGGGCTAAAGTTTTGGGTAAAAACCGGATATTAATATTGCCAATGCCCCGTAGTTCTTTTTGGCCTACGCTGTATAAGGGCATGAATAAATAATTAATTTTCTTCTGAAAAAGCGAGCTGTTATATAGCGCCCCGCCCAGCATAATGCGGTCGTAGGTATTGGCCCCTAAGGCCGGTACAAAATAGATTTGCTTCCGATCGAACTGTTCTACGCCCGCCAAAAACTGCAGCCGAATGGGTTCTACTTTCTTAAGTATGCTATTTACTGCCAGCCGGTTGTTGGAGCGGTTTAGTTCGGGTAAAAAATAGCCGGGGTCTATAACTACATCGTGTACTGCTTGGCTGTTAAAGGTTAGTTCCTGTGTTCGTTGGCCGGGTTTGGTCCATTTTACTTCTAGTATTTGGCCATTGGTGTTGCGGGTAGATACCGGTACTGGCGCCAATAAATTGGTTTTATTTTCTACGCTTACCTGTAGCGTATTTTGGCTTTGGCGTAAGTGCGTTAAGGCAGCATCTACGGTTTGGGTACTTTGGATAAGATCTTTAAAGAACCAGTCCAGCTTTTCGCCGGTAACTTCTTCGAAAACGGCCTGTAAATCTTTGGGGTACGGGTGTTTAAATTGCCAGCGCCGGAAATATGTCTGAAACGCTTTATCGAACCTGTCGTGCGTAAGGTAATTAGCCAAATATTGCAGCATAACGCCGGTTTTCATGTACACAATACTGCCGTAATTGGCATACGTGTAAGAAGCCGCTGGCTCTTCTATAGGCTGATCTAATCCGCGACTAGCGGCAATCTGGTACAAAAGCAGGTTTAAGCCGGTGCTGTGAATATTTTGTAAACGGTATTTTTTAATGCGGTCGCGGGTAAGCAAGGGCTCCAGTTGGCTGTAATTATGGTTGGTTAGCTGGCCCATCCGGAACTCGTAATAAGAATTAATGCCTTCGTCGAGCCAGGGGTGCTGCCGCTCGTTGGTACCCAAAATGCCGTAAAACCAGTTGTGGCCTACTTCGTGAATAATAGCGCTGGGGTCGGTAACGGTTACCATCGGGTATTCCATGCCTACCCCGGCACTTAAAGCGCCATCTACGGCGGTGGCCTGCTCGTACGGGCAATCGCCTACCCACAACGAATAATAGTGCACTGCCTCGTTAATATCCTTAAGGCTCTTTACCCAGTCCGAAGCATTTTTATTCAGGAAAAATAGCCAGGTAGTAACTTTACGTTTAGAATGCGGCAGTTCCACTTCGCCTTTCAGCACATTAAACCGTTTATCGGCAAACCAGGCAAAATCATGAATATTTGTGGCGGTATAGCGCAGGGTTTTAGTTTTTGCGGATGAAGATGGAAAAATATCCTCGGTTTGCCGGAATATTCTTTTATCGGCAGTTATGGCCGAAAGACTATCCAGTTTTCTTAATTCAGCAGTGTTTTGCAGTACACCCGTTGCTGCCACTAAATAATTGGCTGGCAAGGTAATACTTACATCAAAGCGACCAAATTCCGCATAAAATTCACCTTGGTCTAAGTAGGGCATTTGGTGCCAGCCTTTGTGGTCGTAAACCGCCGGTTTGGGAAACCACTGCGTAATTTGGTACGATTGCCCCACATGCCCGAGCCGTGAAAAAGAATTAGGCAGTTTCACCCGAAAAGGTGTAGAAATCCGGATGCGCTGACCACTCGTTAATGGCTGGTTCAGGATGAGTTTGCCGATGTCAATATTTTTCTCATCAATTTCAAACTTTGCGGTTTGCCCGTTTATCTTAAAATCCAGCCCATCTATGTAGCCGCGGGCACTATCGGGTGCAAACTGGAAATCACGTTTTTTATTAACGAGCTGCTGTTTGGCAAAGGCGGTGGTGTTGTTTTTATAAGCGTTGGGCCACAGGTGGAAATAAATAAAAGTTAGCGCATGCGGCGAATGGTTAATATATTCTATTTCTTCGGTGGCCGTTAAGGTGTGCTGTTCATCGTTAAGCGAAACCGCAATGGTATAGTTTACTTCCTGTTGCCAGTAGGTTTGCGCAAAGCCTTTCGGGATTATTAGTAGCGATAAAAGGAGTACCAGTAAATATTTCATAAGCCAATACGTAGTAACGGATGCGGCACAAAACAAATTATTTAGCCCTCACTGCCAAACCCCATATTTAAATAATTATTTCTGTTAAAGCCAGGTTTATTCTGTTCCGGAGCAGCTTTGGGCACAAATAAAACAGAACTTAATCGGCGCTTCCCTAAAATTTGATGACTTAGGGTTAAATATTGGGGTAAAGAAATAAATGAATGTAAACTGCGCCGCAAACAAAAAAGCCAACCCGGAAAGGATTGGCTTTAAATAATAGATAAGGAAAAATTAAATAAATTAAGCTGGTTTGTTGCGACGCTCTTTAATACGCGAAGCTTTACCAGAAAGACCTCTTAAGTAATACAAACGGGCCCGTCTTACTTTACCACGACGTACCAGTTCAATTTTTTCGATGTTTGGCGAAAGCAAAGGGAAGATACGCTCTAAACCAATTTGGTTAGAAACTTTACGTACGGTGAAAGTTTCACCGGCAGTATTTGGGTTTTTACGCTGAATTACAACGCCTTGAAATTGCTGAATTCTTTCTTTGTTACCTTCACGGATTTTTACGTGAATGTTTACCGTGTCGCCAGCCGCAAAATTCGGAATATTGGCACGCTGTTCACGATATTCGTTGTTTAATACATCTAAAATATTGCTCATGGCTATTGTAATTATTGCTATAGTATCTTCTTCTCAAAAATTCGGAGTGCAAAGATATAAACTTTTTTTGTAGAAAAATAGCAGGTCTGATTTTTTTTGTGTAAGTATTTAGCCTACAGTTATTAGTCTGCTAATTAGTATAAGAAAGCAGTACCTTAAAGAAACCTTTATTAAGGCAATATATTGCTATTCTTGCAGTAAATCGGGCCGGCGCTGGCGGGTGCGTTCTACGGCTTGTTCAAAACGCCATTGCTCTACTTTGGGCGTATGGCCCGAAAGTAAAATATCGGGCACCTTCAGGCCTTCGTACTCGGCGGGGCGGGTATAAACCGGTGGGGCCAGCAAACCATCCTGAAAGGAATCGGTCAGAGCCGAAGACTCGTCGTTTAGTACACCCGGAATTATACGAATAATGGCATCGGTCAATACGGCGGCTCCTAGTTCGCCACCCGATAATACGTAATCGCCAATGCTGATCTCGTGGGTAATATATTTCTGCCGGACGCGTTCATCTACACCTTTGTAGTGCCCACACAAAATTATAACGTTTTGCAGCAACGATAAGCGATTTACCAAAGGTTGCCGCAAGGTTTCGCCGTCGGGGGTCATGTAAATAACCGCATCATAAGCGCGCTCGGCCTGTAAATTGTCGATGCATTTGGCAATGGGCTCAATCATCATGACCATGCCGGCGCCGCCACCAAAAGCGTAATCATCTACCTGGCCGTATTTGTTTATGGCAAATTTGCGGAGATCGTGGATGTGAATCTCTACCAATCCTTTGTTCTGAGCCCGCTTTAAAATTGAATGACTAAAAGGACTAACAAGTAAATCCGGCTGAACGCTGATAATATCAAACCGCATCTTTTTCTTCCTCGTCACTGTCGCGATCCTCGTCGGCCTCCGGACCAGTAGGGTTGGTGTAAATATCTACGAGGCCTTCGGGCAGGTTTACAAAAAGTTTCTGTGCCGCTTTATCAGCCCGTAAAATTAATTCGTCCTGAACCGGAATTAATACTTCTACGCCCTGATAATCCATGGCCATGAGGTCTTGGTAAGGCATTTCGTAAATTTCCCGGATGGTACCCAACTCGCCCAGCTGTTCATCTACCACGGTATACCCAATAACTTCGTGAAAATAAAATTGGTCTTCGTCGAGTTCGGGTAGTTGGTCGAGGGGCAGGTATAAGGCAATATTTTTCAGCTTTTCGGCTTCCACAATCGAATCCACATCTTCGAACTTGATAATAATGCGGCCGTTGGGTTGTATGTCGAGGGCATCAATAAAAAAAGGAACCAGTTTTCCGCTTAATTGCAGAAAAACTGATTCCAATTCTTCGTAATCTTCCGGGTAGTCTACGTCAAAAAAGGCAACTACCTGGCCTTTTACGCCATGCGTCCTGACGATGTAGCCTAAATGGTAGCAAGCGTCAATATTCATGGCTCGTAATTTTATTAAGCCTGGGCTTCTTCAGCAGGAGCAGCCGCTTCACCAGCGTCAGCAGCAGGTGCTTCTTCGGCAGGAGCAGCCGCTTTTGCAGCTTCTTCAGCGCGTTTGCGTAAAGCTTCGGCGCGGGCTTCGTTTACTTTTTGTTCGGCGGCAAAAGCAGCTTTGGCAGCATCAGAACGCTGCTGGCTTAACTGATCGCGTTTGCCCTGGATTTTAGAGTCTTTTTCTTCTTTCCAGTCGTTAAACTTGGTATCGGCTTGCTCTTGGGTAATGGCACCTTTGGCTACACCAATTTGTAAGTGTTTCTTGTACAAAATGCCTCTGTAAGACAACATAGCCTTAACGGTATCGGTTGGCTGGGCACCTTTCATTACCCATTCAAAAGCCTTCTGCTCATCAAAAAGAATAGAAGCAGGGTTGGTGTTAGGGTTGTAAGTACCTAATTTCTGAATAAAGCGACCATCACGTGGTGCTCTTGAGTCGGCTACTACGATATCGTACATAGCAGCTTTTTTGCGGCCTCTGCGGGCCAGTCTGATTTTAACAGGCATATTAAATAACTTTTGTTACGCGACGGAACCCGTCCGTCTTTTTTGAGCCTGCAAAACTAGTTATTTTTTTTGAATAAGTAAATTAATTTGAGGTATTTAATAATAGGAGAGTTTAAGGAATTTTAATCAGCCGAAGTTGAACAGAAGATTTTTGGGCTTTTCTCTGGTTAGCCAGTGTTTGGGTATAGCTTAAACCGGTAAATTCAGAATGATCGAGGTAAAGCAACGGCGATAGCAAGGTAGGTTCGGGCCAATCTTTTTCGGTCTTAATTTTTTCTAAACCCGCAAATTGCTGCACGTTGGTAATTTTGTAATAATCATCTAACAAAACATGCGTAAAGCCGGCCTGCTTTAACGCCGGTAATTCTTTTTCCGAAAATATAATCTTTGTCTCAATTGCTTTACCGGTTGTATGCGGCACAATATTTAACCCAACCGTAGTAACAACTTTAGCAATATTATTTTCTTCTAAATATTTTACCACCGCCGGATAGTTGGTAGGAGCGTACAGGTAAATATTTTTATTCAGTTGATATACCTGGTAACTTATGCCGGAAAATAAGATGACTAGAATTACCCACCGCTTAGGAATAATATAGTTTAAAACCAGGTAAGTGAGGGCGTAGAATAAGCCATACACAAACATTAACCCGCGCGGCGCTTTCACCAGCAGTTGCATCCCAAGCAAGTACAGATAACTAATAATAAATAAAAACTGATAAATATTAAGCTTTTGGCCCTTAAAAGAAAATAGTTGCTGCCGGTACAAAAACGGAAATAAAAATAGCGCGGGCAGCAATACCGGCCATTCAAAATCTAATAAGTAGCGGCCGTAATATTCCCAATCCAGGTTAAACCTGCCGGTGCGTAAAGCCGGAGTGGGGCGCGTAAAATGGTTAATGCTTACGATAGTGGCCGGAAACTGATAAAACGGTTTATTTACCAAAACAGCTATTAAGCCAAAAAGTACAAACGGGGCCAGAATAATCAGGGCTAGCTTCAGCAGTAATTTAGGAGATAATACTTTGTCTCGCTGAAACAGCTCTATCAGTAAAATAATGGGAAACACCAGCAATAACTTGTAATTAATGGTTAAACCTAATGCTAACCAGGCGGCAGCCTTTAGAAAAGCGTGCGCTGATTTATGGTGCAAACGCCGGTAATATTGCTCCAGCATCAGCATAAATAAAAATATACTAATAGATTCGGTGGCAAAATTACGGCCGGTGCTTACCGCAAAAACCGACAGGCCAAATATTAAACCGGTCAGGAAAGCCTCGGGCAAAGGAACAGCTAAATGTTGCCGCATAAACCGAATAAGCAACAATACCGCGCCCACATTAAAAAGGCTGTTCAGCAAAATATACCCTAGTACGCCTTTCAGAAAAGGTGTAAAAACGGCGTATAACAAGAAAAAACCGGGACTAGCGTGGTGAAATAAATGTTTAAAATTACCCTGGCCCAGTTCCTGCACAATTTGCCAGCTCCGGATAGAATCATAATCGGTAAGGCCTATCTGGGGCAAAAGATAAAATCGGGCTGCCAAACAAATAAAGGCTGTTAGCAAATAATACAGACTTTCTAATTTATGCTGGTCCGGCATCTTGTAGCGTAAAGCTCTATTCAATTATTTTCAGAAAACAAATATGCGGCTTTCAGATTGTATAAAACAAAAAAGTCTCCCGGTTAACGGGAGACTTTTAAATAATATCTATTTATGAACTTAGGCCCGTACTTTTTTCAGGCGAATAATCCGGAGTTTATCCAGCGTCCAGATTACAGGGTAAGTAGGGTCTACTTCCCACCATTTTACGCCAAAGTTAACCCGGTTAGGCAATTTATGGTGATTGTTCTGAAATAATTCGCCACCGGTTAAAAAATCGAAAAACAAAGAATTACGCGATTTATCGTGGTTATCGAAGTTCTGGTAACCGTATTTGTGGCCGCTCCAGTTTACAATAGCCCCGTGTAGCGGGCCCATCAGGAAGTGAAAAGGTAATAGCAAGAACATCCACCACTGGGTAGCAAAAGCAATGTAAAACAATACATAAGCGGTACCCCATAACACCCGCGACATCCAGGTATCGCCAAAATTCTCAACGGCTGTCCAAAGCGGGTAATTGCCTTCAAAACGGGCTTCCGGCTCTACCCGACGGTTTAGTACATCGTTGTAAATATCTTTGGTCTTCCACATCATGGTAAACGCATTATTAGAGAAATGCGGCGAATGCGGATCACGTTCGGTATCGCTGAAAGCGTGGTGCATGCGGTGCAAAACAGCGTAAGCCCGCGGCGATAAAAATGAAGAACCCTGGGCAATGTAGGTCAGCAGGAAAAAGAAACGCTCCCAAAATCTATTCATAGTAAACATTTTATGGGCGGCGTAGCGGTGCAGGTAAAAGGTTTGCACAAAAAGGGAGAGGTACCAGTGGGCAACAAAAAATATTAGGACAGGCATTGGCAGTTAGTATTTTTATGATTTTAAATAATCCGGGTTAAACAAACTAAGGCTGAGATTAAAACAGCGATTAGGTTATTTAGTTCACAAAATTACTATATACAGACTTAATCGTTGCAAGTATTCTTTAAAAATTCTGTAAAACTGATGGATATCATCTTTTTAGCCTAAACCAGCCGCCAACTTCCGGAACGGCTGCCAGATAGCATTTTCGGGTAACGGCGCTGTTAATTGCACTAAAGTTTTTTGGGTAGGATGTTCGAACTGCAATTGGTAAGCGTGCAGGCCAATGCTTTTATCGGGTAGCGGCGTTTTGGCACCGTACTTAAGATCGCCGAGGAGCGGACAGCCTTGCGAAGCCAGTTGCACGCGTATTTGGTGCGGCCGACCGGTTACGGGGTTTACTTGTAATAAATAATATTCCTGTTCTTGCCCCAGCAACTGGTAACTTAATTCCGATTGTAAACCACCTTTATTACCGTTAGGAAAGGCTTTGGTAATATTGCGGGCTTCATCCTTTACCAACCAATGCACCAAGCGGGCTACATCCTGGGGCGGTTTTTGGCCAGTAATAGCCAGGTAGGTTTTCTTAATTTTATCGGTCCGGAACAGTTCGTTCATCCGGGTTAAGGCCTTGGAAGTTTTGGCTAGTAATACCAGCCCGCTAACCGGCCGGTCCAGGCGGTGCACCACGCCCATAAAAACATTGCCGGGTTTGTGGTATTTTTCTTTTAAATATTCTTTGGCTAACTCCGATAAAGGCTTGTCGCCGGTTTCATCGCCCTGCACCAAAATACCCGCCGGCTTATTTATAACCAGCAAGTGATTATCTTCATAAACTACATGCCTGTTCTGGATTGCAAAACTATTTTTCATTCGTTTTAGCCGGTAACTATTAGCTACAAGCAATTTTTCAAGTGAGTTTTAACAATCAACCATCAACAATTAACAATTAACAATTAATAAGCCTCTTCGTCGGTTGGGAAATCTTTGGTTTTTACGTCGTGCACGTAGTTGGTAACAGCGTTGGTCATTATTTCATGCAGGTCGGCGTAGCGGCGCAGAAACCGGGGCTTAAATTCTTTGGTAATACCTAATAAATCATGGGTTACCAGTACCTGGCCATCAACGTAAGGGCCGGCACCAATGCCAATTATTGGAATTTGCAACGAAGAAGCTACTTTCTGAGCCAAAGCCGACGGTATTTTTTCGAGTACAATAGAAAAGCAACCTATTTCCTGCAGCAACATGGCATCTTCTACCAATTTATTTGCTTCCTGCTCTTCTTTGGCCCGCACCGTATAGGTGCCAAATTTATAGATCGATTGCGGCGTTAAACCCAAATGGCCCATTACCGGCACACCGGCACTTAATATTCTAATAACCGATTCTTTTATTTCGCTGCCGCCTTCCATCTTAACGCCGTGCGCACCCGATTCTTTCATTATCCGGATGGCTGAACGTAAGGCTTCAGAAGAATTACCCTGGTAAGAGCCAAAAGGCAAATCTACTACCACAAAGGCCCGTTTTACCGCCCGCACCACCGAAGAAGCATGGTAAATCATTTGGTCCAGGGTAATGGGCAGGGTGGTTTCGTGGCCGGCCATTACGTTAGACGCCGAATCGCCCACCAATAACACATCTACACCGGCCCCGTCCAGAATAGCGGCCATGGAATAATCGTAAGCCGTGAGCATCGATATTTTTTCGCCCCGCTCTTTCATGGCTTGCAATTGGTGGGTGGTAATAATTTTGATGTCCCGTTTTTGTACAGACATGCTTTTTGAAATTATGAATTAGAAATAATAAATTATTTAGTACCTGTTATACTGGTAAAAAGAGAAAAAAAGGATTTTCAAGTACTTAATATTTCTTTAATATTTAAAAATAAAAATGCCGTTATTGATAGCAAAGCTTGCTGGTTAAATAACGGCGTAATATTAAGGTTTAATTTCTAATTTTTAATTTATACCCGCATTGTTTCCGTGTGCAGCAGTGAAAATTTAATGCAACAACTAAAGATGAAATTAACAAAAGCATTGGCGATTAGTAGCATAAGCATGTTGTGTCTGGCTTGTTCCGGGACCAAAACCCCAACTGCCAGCAACCTAACCCCGGAAGATAAACCAATAATTATCCAGCCCGAAAAATCAGTAACCAAAGCTTTGGTGCCAAGTTACGAGCATGCCATGATTACGGCCCCGCTCACTGCGTTTGGTTTTGATGCTTTTTATAAAAAATATACCGATGCTTTTGGTATACCAATTATTTCGTCGGAGAAAGTGCCCGATGCTGCGCTGCTTATGGCACGCGATATTGTAAATTATATGCTGGTAAAGCGCATGGATATTCGGACGGCTTTAATGGAGCGAAAAGCGCGGGTACTCATTATGGCCGAAACCGAAATGGAAACAGATTTACCAGAACGCAGCGATTGGAAAAAACCAACCCGCGATGACAAACGCCTGACCCCAGCCGAACGCGAAAATTATGATAAACCCGGCGGTATTGCCAGCATGACCGACCGGGAATATTGGAATAAACGCGCGCGCGGCATGGGTGGAACCGTTACGTCCTGTGCCGAAGAAAATTTGCTGGGCTACCCCAATACCCGTTATTACGGCGAAAATATTCTGGTACACGAGTTCAGCCACAATATTATGGGCGCGCTCCGTACTGCCGATCCAGCCCTTTTTGCCGAAATTGAACCAGCCTACCAGGCCGCTAAAGCCAAAGGCCTCTACAAAGGCCAATACGCCATAAACACCGTAGCCGAATATTGGGCCGAAGGTAGTCAGTGGTGGTTTTGGTCGAACTACGAATTTTACGATGGAGATACACGGGTACAGTCGCCGGACGATTTGCAGGCTTATGATCCCACGCTTTACAAAATATTAGAACGGGTATATGCGGGCCATCATATTCCGGCCGA
The DNA here is from genome assembly GCF_008629685.1 of Adhaeribacter rhizoryzae. GTDB lineage: Bacteria > Bacteroidota > Bacteroidia > Cytophagales > Hymenobacteraceae > Adhaeribacter > Adhaeribacter rhizoryzae. Next base: position 228,075 of record NZ_VWSF01000002.1, read on the forward strand.
TGTTTATTACAGTCGGAATATCAGGCCCGCCCGTCGGCCTTAAGGTAATTAAAGGCCAAATATTTAATTGTTGATACGCAAATATTAAAAAAATATTTTTGAGCAATCCACTGGTGTCATTCAGGAGAAAACTAGTTCGTGTCTTTATAACAGGTTTTCTCCTGAATAGCAATAATTTGCCTTTTTATAGGCTTTTTTCAACCTGACCTTCGTTTTGCATAACGTTAGTCATTATACTATTATTAAACAGCCCTGCGCTTAAGTGTTGGCTACTGGGTCATCCTGAGCTTGTCGAAGGATCTATTACAACCAAATAAAAAGTAGATTTAGCTATTTCGACAGGCACAACAGGACCGCTAGATTTTAAGCGCACTACCTAAATAATAATGGTAATATAATGCTGTTATAGATCCTTCGACAAGCTCAGGATAACTACAATATTTTAAGCGCAATATCCAAGTAATATTAGTATTATTAACCAAAAAGCCCCATAAAAAAACAGGTTTCGTAAAGTAAACCGCTTTTTTATGGGGCTTTTGAGTTTTAAAAACTTCGTGCCACTAATTGCTAAACTTAATACTAAACCTAATAAATTAAGCTTACCGGTTATACCAGCTCCGGTTACGGCTAAGTTTTAGGTCGCGTAGCAACGCGGAGCGGGCGTTAATATTTATGGAGTAAGATTGGTAAACGCCAAACGGAATCCAGCCAATACTCATTTCCCAGCAGTGTAAATCGCGGTGAATATTTAGGCTGGTGTAGGTTAAAGCTTTATTTAAGAAATCGTAACCTGAGTTATAAGTAACCTTCCATTTATCGGTTAAGTTAAGCGAGCCATCGAAGCCCAGCGATTGCGTGGTTTGCGAGGTTCCGTTGGCCTGGGCAAAATAACTGGCGGTATAATTTATCCGGAAAGTCCACGGAATTTTAAAGTCGATGTATTGATCCTGCAAATTAACATCGGTTTCCAGCGAAGGCCGGTTAGTACGCGTTGCTTCCTTTTTGCTTTTTACCGCATCCGGATTCAGGTCAATATCCAGGTTCAGGTTAGCATTAGTTAAGCGGGCAAACCGAAAACTGCTTTCGTTTATTAACAACCGATCGAGGCGGCGGCCGGCGGCATTTACCTGGTACGGATCTAAGTTGGCGCTGGTAAAAATATTCAGGCGTTTAAACAGTACGGTCCGGAATTGCGCGTTAATGGGCTGCACTTTAAATGAATCGGCCGCAAAATTATACCCGCCGGTAAAACTGAAATTATCAATAATACTCACCTTTTCAAAGGTTTCGGCGGTATCGGTTTTGGCTTTAACTTTGGCTTCTACGTTGTTCTGAATGGTAAAATATAAGGCGCTTTGCAAACCCGAGCCCGAGGGCGCATTCATAAAACCGTTATACCTGGATAAATATTGGTAGGGCACCATGCCGGTTGTGCTGTTTACCACATCGCTCAACTGCACATACTGGCCGTAGGCGGTACTCAGGTTAGGCGTGTAGTTGTACGAGATAGACGGCTGAATCTGGTGCCGGATAGCTTCCAGGCGTTTACCTTTAATAATAGCCATCCCGTAAATGCGCGTCGATAAACTGGCACCAGCGCCGTATTCGCTGGCCACGCTAAACCGGTTTATGGTATCTATGCGTACGGCGTTGGAGCTTTCTACATAGGTATATTTTAGTTGTTTCAGGTAGCTGGTAGCGTTGTAGTACAAGCTCGGCGATAAGTTTAGGTGTTTCAGAATCCGGATGCTGTTCATGGCAATCGGGAACGAGTGGCGCATACCCACCTGCGCATTGCGCAGAATAGTAGGAATATTGCGGCCATTTAAAGCCAGCGAGGTATCGCGTTGCTCGCCACCAATTAAATTAACGCCCGGTAAGGTACCGCTCTGGATGGCATTTGTAATCTGGTTTCGGGCCGTTAAATTATACGCCAGCGAAATATCCTGCAAAAAGTTTCCGCCCGCAGCATTTTTATTGAACAGCCGGAACGGGTATTGCCGGTTTACACTTAAAGTTGCCTCGGGTAAGGTAAAGTTATGGACTTTGGTAAGTGTATTTTGGTTGTGCAGCATCGAAGCCGTAAAAGTTACCGGCGAGTTGGGGTTAGCGTACTGGTACTGCACCGATGAGTTAAACGTGGCCGATAAATTATTGCTGGGGGTACTGTAATTCTGGCGGTTGTAAAAGCTGGTACCGGCCTGCACGCTGGCCGATAGTTTACCACCCTGCTTGGGAGCCGGCGAATGCGACCACCGGATAAAAAAGCTGCGGGGTTCCTGGCGCGGAAAGCGGCCCTGACCTACAATCGGGTTAGTATCCGTACGAACACTACCGCCATCGGCGAAGCGGGTGGCACTAAAATCAATACTGAAATTGCCCTGATACGCGTAGCGTTTGTTATAAGTAGATTGAACGTGCGCCGCCCAACTGCCGTAAGAATAAATATCGCCCAGAATACTTATGCCAATATATTCGTTTAAAGCTAAATAATAACCACCCTGGCGCAGGTAAAAGCCTTGTTCGCGGGCTTCGCCAAATGTAGGGAAAATAATACCCGACGAGCCGGTGCTGCGTTTTTTCTGAGGTGTGGGGAAATAGCCAAATAAAAAACCAAGAGGCGTGGGTATATCGGCAAAAACCAAATTAAACGGGCCCGTGAATATTTTTTTCCCGGGTAGCGCTTTTATTTTAGTAGCATTTATATAAAAGTGCGGGTGCGGTAAATCGCAGGTGGTATAATGGGCATTGGCACCGTAAAAAGCTTCATCGGAGGTGCGTTTAACGGTTTCGGCGTGTAAAAAGCCTTCGCCCTGCCGGGTAACTACGCCACTTATTTTACCTTTTTTGGTTTTAAAGTTGTAGTTCATCTGGTTAGCCGTATACATTTCGGCACCCTGCTTAAAAACCGGGGTACCTATTGCTTTGCCAACCGAGTCTGTAGCGCCGGCCGCTGTTAAAATATTAGTTTCGTAATTAATGGCCGTTTTGGCCGCCTGCAACGACATATCGCCGTAATCAATATTGGCTTCGCCGTACATATTTACCACCCGCTCGTTTACATGAAAAACAATCGAGTCTTTGGCTGAATATTTGATAGTGGTGGTAATATCACCTTTAATGGAATCTTGCGTTACCTTTATACTATCGGGGGGAGTAATAGTGTTCGCAGGAGCTTTCTGGGCGAAAGCGCCAACAGTGCAAAATATTACCATCTGCCCTACGAGCAGAAGTCTCAAAATGAATGGTAATCTTTTCAGGTTAAAAGTTATTTTTATATATTTTTGCAAAGTTAATACGATTACATCTTAACAAACGCATGTTGTGAAAAATATTGTTTGCGCTCTATCTATAGTTGTTTTCTTCGTGCTGAGTGGGTTTCATAATGTGGGCCGGAGCGATGGAAAAGTACGTACCGTGGTTATTGATGCCGGCCACGGCGGTAAAGATGTTGGCTGCAACGGGCGAATTTCGCGCGAGGCCGATATTGCTTTAAAAGTAGCTTTGGCGCTGGGCCAGCAAATAGAAGAAAACCTGCCCGATGTGAAAGTTATTTACACCCGCAAAACCAATACCTTTGTGGAATTAATTGACCGGGCCGGTATTGCCAATAAAAATAATGCCGACCTGTTTATTTCTATCCATTGCAATGCGGGGCCGGCGGCGGCCTATGGTACCGAAACTTATACCATGGGTTTGCACAAAACAGAAGGCAATTTGCAGGTAGCTAACCGCGAAAACTCGGTTATTTTAAAAGAAGAAAACTACCAGAAAAATTACGATGGCTTTGATCCGCGTTCGCCGCAGAGCCATATTCTTATGTCGTTGTTCCAGAGTGCTTACCTGGATAACAGCTTGCGGTTTGCCCAAAAGGTGCAGCATAACTTTAAAACCAAAGTGGGCCGTAGCAGCCGCGGCGTAAAGCAAGCTGGGTTTCTGGTGCTGTGGAAATCGGCAATGCCTAGCTCTTTAATTGAAATTGGTTTTTTAACCAACCCGGCCGAAGAAAAATATCTCAACGATAAAACTAACCAGACGTATATTGCCTCAGGAATATATAAAGCTTTCAAAGACTACAAACAAGAACTGGAAGCCATGAATTAATTTTAACCCTGATGTTTTTGTGAAATTATCTAAAGAAGTAAAAGTTGCCTTGCTTGGAGTAGTGGCAATTGCTGCCTTATATTTTGGTTATCGTTTCTTAAAAGGAACTGATTTCTTTTCGTCTACGAAGAAATACTATGTGGTTTACCCCAATGTAGATGGATTGGCGGTTTCGGGGCCGGTTATGCTCAATGGCATACGCGTAGGCGTGGTGCAGGATATGAAGCTAATGCCCGAACAAAACAACCACATAAAAGTTGGCATTACCGTACAGGAGGGCGTAGCCATTGGCGATTCTACCATTGCCAGTTTAACCAGCAGCGATTTATTGGGTGGCAAAGCCATTACCTTGTTTTTAGGCAAAAATAATGTGCGTTATAAAGGCGGCGAAAACTTGTTACCCCACGTAGAGCGCAGCATTACCACCATGTTAACCGAAAAAGCAATGCCGGTGCTGGGCCAGGTAGATTCTACTTTAGTGCGGTTTAATGCGTTGCTAAATGCCGATGCGAAGCGTAATATTCAATCTATTATTGCCAACACCAATGCAACCTCGGAGCTGATTCGTACGACCATGCTGGCCAACCAGCGCAACATAAGTACCATTACAGCTAACATGAGTGCTTTAACTACTTCGCTGCGCGAAACCGAGCAAAAGTTTAGCCAATTGGCCTCTAACCTGAACGAAATTACCGATACCTTGCGCAACGCTCCCATGACCGCCATGATCCGGAACACCAACCAAACGGTGCAGGAAGCCCAGGCCGCCTTAAGCAAATTAAACCAATCCTTATCGGAGAACAATGGTACTGTAGGCCGGTTAATGAACGATGATTCGCTGTATGCCAACATGAATGCTTCTACCGCCAGCCTGAATGCCCTACTGCAGGATTTAAAAGCTAATCCCAAGCGCTATGTTCATTTTTCTTTAATTGGCGGTGGTACCAAGGTTAAAAAAGCCGATAATGTGAAAACTGCTACCAAAGTACGCAATGCCGCTAATGTAGAGCAGGCCAATAATGTAGAAGAAGTAGAAAAGAAATAACAGCGCTGCTGCAAAGTAATATTTTATTAAAAATCCGCTTCGTGCGGATTTTTTGTTCCGGACCAGCTAAACCCAAATAGCTACAATGCCATTGGGTAATATTTACTTCTGCTTTCCTTTTTATTACCAGGTGCAGTGCGCAATATTTTATTCCTTTTTAAAACGTGCTATGGATATTTCTTTTAATAAGAACGAAGACGCTTTAAAACTTTTATGCGTGCAGTTGCGGCAAAAGATGCATAAAGTCAGTTATGGCGGCGGCGAAAGCCGCATAAAAGCGCAACACGAAAAAGGCAAACTTACTGCCCGCGAACGCATTAAATATTTGCTCGATGCCGATACCGATTTTCTGGAAATTGGCGCTTTTGCCGGCGAAGGCATGTACCAGGAACACGGCGGTTGTCCGTCGGGGGGCGTAATAACGGGTGTTGGTTATGTAAAAGGGCGGCAGTGCGTAGTAGTAGCCAACGATGCCACTGTTAAAGCCGGTGCCTGGTTCCCGATTACGGCCAAAAAGAACTTGCGCGCCCAGGAAATATCCATCGAAAACCGTTTGCCCATTATTTACCTCGTAGATAGCGCGGGTGTTTATTTGCCTTTACAGGACGAAATATTCCCGGATAAAGAGCATTTCGGGCGCATGTTCCGGAACAACGCCGTCATGTCGGCGATGGGTATTGTGCAGCTTTCGGCCATTATGGGCAGTTGCGTAGCCGGCGGCGCTTATTTACCTATTATGTCCGATGAGGCCATGATTGTGGAAGGTACCGGCTCTATATTTCTGGCAGGTTCTTATTTGGTTAAAGCGGCCATCGGCGAAACCATCGACAACGAAACTTTAGGCGGCGCCACCACGCATTCCGAAATATCCGGTGTAACCGACTACAAATTCAGCACCGATCAGGAATGCCTGGATCACATCCGGAATATTTTTGATAAAATGGGCGAATCTAATAAAGCCGGCTTTAACCGGGCCACACCAGCTTTGCCGCAGGCCAACCCCGAAGAAATATACGGTTTATTACCTGAAGACCGTGTGAAGCCCTACGACATGCTCGAAATTATTAAACGGTTGGTCGATAACTCGGAGTTTGAACCTTACAAGGATTTGTACGGCAAAACCTTAATTTGCGGGCTGGCCCGCATAGATGGCTGGGCCGTGGGCATTGTGGCCAATCAACGCAAAATTGTAAAGAGTAAAAAAGGCGAAATGCAGATGGGCGGCGTTATTTATTCTGATTCGGCGGATAAAGCGGCCCGGTTTATTATGAATTGCAACCAGAAAAAAATACCCTTAGTATTTCTGCAGGATGTTTCGGGGTTTATGGTGGGCAGCAAAGCCGAACACGGCGGTATTATTAAAGATGGCGCTAAAATGGTAAATGCCATGGCCAACTCGGTAGTACCAAAATTTACTTTTATTATTGGTAACTCTTACGGGGCCGGCAATTATGCCATGTGCGGCAAAGCTTACGACCCCCGCCTGATATTTGCCTGGCCTACCGCCCAAATTGCCGTTATGAGCGGTGCTTCGGCGGCCAACACCTTACTGCAAATACAAGTAGCTTCGCTTAAAGCCAAAGGCGAAACCATTACGCCCGAGGCCGAAAAACAACTGCTAAACCAAATTACCGAAACCTATAACGAGCAATTATCGCCGTACTACGCGGCAGCGCGGTTGTGGGTCGATGGGATTATAGATCCGCTGGAAACCCGCAAAGTTATTTCGATGGGAATAGAAGCGGCTAACCACGCTCCCCTGGAAAAGCCGTTTAACGTAGGCGTAATTCAAACCTGATTTTTAGATTATTTTAAATTTAAAATTCCGAAATTTGTTGATCCGGGGTTGGAGGTAAAAAAGTTAAAGCTGTTTTTTAAGTTTCAGGTGGTCAGATTAAACCCGGAACGTATAACCAGCATATTAACGGCTTAAAGATTGGTTGGTGAAAAATGGACTGAAAATCTGAAACTGTAAACGCTTAGGGGAGTGGTTTAAATTTTTTCAGACCTAAATATTACTTCACCCTTTCGGATAATTATTAAACTTTTTAAAAGTAGCATTAAGCGTGACAAATAAAGAAATAAAGGCATTAATTTCCTTGCTGGAGGATGAAGACGAACATATAGCTTCGCACGTAGAGGAAAAAATTGTGTCGCTGGGCGAGCCCATTATTCCGTACCTGGAAGAAGAATGGGAATCGAGCATAAACCCCGAGGTGCAGAAGAAAATTGAAGAGCTGATTCATAAACTGCAGTACGATGGTCTCACAAGTAAATTTAAAAACTGGAAAGAAACCGGCGCGACTAACTTAACCGAAGGCATGTGGCTGGTGAACAGCTACCAGTATCCTGATGCTTCGCTGGAGAATATTAATAAAACCCTCGACCAGATTTATTACGAGGCCTGGCTGCACGTGCGCACCGATATGCACCCTTATGATCAGATAAAGGCGCTGAACCACGTCTTGTTTAAGGTTTATAAATTTTCGGCCAATACTAAAAATTTTCATTCGCCGGCCAATTCTATGCTGCACCTGGCCCTGGAAACCAAGCGCGGCAACCCGCTAACCCTTTGCGTAATTTATTTAACCATTGCGCAAAAACTGGGCTTGCCCATTTACGGTGTAAACCTGCCCAACTTGTTTATTTTAACTTACAAGCAAGAAAACTTTCAGTTTTATATAAACGTGTACAACAAAGGTTTAATGCTTTCCAAGGGCGATATTGATAATTATATTCTGCAACTAAACCTGAACCCGGTGGATATTTTTTACGAACCTTGTTCTAACCTGGATATTGTAAAACGGGCTTTGCGCAACCTGGCATTATCGTTCGAGAAAATGAATGAAGCCGAAAAAGCCGTGGAAGTAAATAAATTGCTGGATAGCATCACCGACGAAAGCACACCGGAAACTCCAGCTTCGGAAAACACCGAAGATGAAGAATAAATATTAATAAACAAGCTTAAATAAAACAAAAGCGGCCGCTGTAATTTACAGTGGCCGCTTTTGTTTTAGCTTTTATTATACCATTATAAAGCAAAACCTGCGCTTAAGTTTACATTATTGGTCATTATGAGCTTGTCGAAGGATCTATAACAGCATTTTAGATGTTTCGACAGGCTCAACATGACAGCAATAACTTAAGCGCATTAACCAATTGTTGATAGTATTATATGGGTTAAAATCGTTTTATCATACAACCCAACGCCCGCTTCTCAGATACCGCAACGGCCTTATTTGCTAGTACAGCATCCAGGGCATTGCGCAGATAAGGTTCTTTTACCGAACTTTCCAGTTGCGGATTATCATCAATAGCGCCTTTATATTTTAAAACAAAGCTGCCGTTTACGTTTTGCAACAAAAAGGCTTCGGGCGTTTTGGTGGCCCCAAACTGCTGGCTTATTTTCTGGCCGTTATCCGGCAAAAGTTTTAAGTTGGTATTGCCGCCGGCTGCGCTGTTGCCTTCTTCCATGCTAATAGCGGGGTTAATAAATAAGAAAGTTACACCTTTGGCTGCATAGTTACTTGCCAGTTGGCTTAACCGGTTTTCGTAGAGCCGCGAGTTGGGGCAACTCTGGTTTAAAAATATTACCGCCACGGCTTTGGTATTGCTGTAATCGGCCAGAATGGTAAAGTCTTTCACCGGTTGACCAATTCCGAGGCCTTGCGCCAGCAAAGAACCGGAAGTAGTTATGGTTAATAGTAGCAGTAGAAAATATTTCATGGTTTTAAATTATATGGTTTTGCTCGCCTACGCAATAGGTTAAAATATATTCTTCAGGCTTTTCGTAATGTACGGTGTAGGCTTTTTCAGCATCTGAAGTTTTAATCCGGGTGTTTAAGGTTCCGGCAGGTTGTAGCGCAAATGGCGCTATTAATATATTGTCTTTAAAAATAAGTTGTTTTTTGCTGTATAATTTATATAAAGTTTCTTTGGCGCTCCAGTAAACCAACGTTTTATGTAAGTCGCCGGCTGCATCGTTGCTTTCGGTGCTATTCATAAATTTATCGGCCACGCGCAAAACCTTTGGGCTAATAATTTCAATATCTATGCCAACTTTGTACTCAACCGATAAGATAACCGCCACGTGCCGGTGACTGTGGGTAATCGAAATTTGGTAAGCTTCGTCTTCAAAACCGGGTTTGCCATAATCGTTATTTTCCAGGGAAATAAAATTATTAGTGAATTTCCGGAGCAACGTATAAGCCAGAATCCGGCTGCTGAGCCACTGGGTTTGGCGGGTAACACTGGCAAATTCCGGAATAAACAGGTTGTTGCTGGTCAGGTTTAGTAAATTTTCGCGCAAACATTCCGGCGTTTCCGAAATTTCCCAAAAACCTATACAAGTAGTCGGGTTTATTTCCCGGATGTTCAGCAGCGCCATGGCAATTTTTTTACTCTTAATAAATAACCTTTTCCGGAGAGGCAATATTTTCGGATAGGTAAATATTGCACTTCTTTTAAGTTATTGCCGTACCTTTAAACCATTATTTTGGTTTTAAAAGCTTTAAAATTATTATGGGGAGTCCCATTACAGTTCAGAAAGTAGCCACCTTAACCGGTCACCAGGATTGCGTTTATACCCTGGAACCCGGCGAACAACCCAATATTTTTTATTCGACGGGCGGCGATGGCATGGTGGTGGCCTGGAACCTGGATAACCCGGAGCAAGGCGAATTAATAGCCCGTGTTTCTACCTCGGTGTACGCGTTGCGGTGGCTGCCCGAAACCAAATTGCTGCTGGTAGGCCACAACCAAAATGGCCTGCAGGTACTGGATGTAGCCGGTAAAAAAATAATAAAATCAATTGCTATAAGCGGCGGTGCATTTTTTGATATTGCCCATGCGCCTCATTTACAAAAAATATACGTGGGCACCACCAATGGCACCCTAACGGTGCTGGATAGCCAGGACTTTCAAGTACAGCAAACGATACAGTACAGCACCAAAAGTGTACGGAGCATTGCGGTAAATACCGATCGCGACGAACTGGCCGTGGGCTACAGCGATAATATTATCCGGATTTTAGATGCCAAAACGCTGGCTTTGAAGCAGGAATTGGAAGGGCACACCAATTCGGTATTTACCGTAGTTTATAGCCCCGATGGCCAGTATTTATTAAGCGGCAGCCGCGATGCGCATTTAAAAGTTTGGCAGGTTAACCAGGCTTACCAGGAATATGCCTCTATTATTGCCCATTTATTTACCATTAATAATATTGTGTTTAGTCCTGATGGTCAGTACTTTGCAACTTGCAGCATGGATAAATCGGTGAAAATCTGGGATGCCCGCACGTTCCGGTTGTTAAAGGTAATTGACAAAGCGCGGCACGCCGGGCACGGTACTTCGGTGAATAAATTATTTTGGCCGGCTCGGGTAAATTCGTTAGTTTCGTGTAGCGATGATCGTACTATTTCGGTTTGGGATATAAATTTTAGTTTGAGGTATGAAAATAACACCATTAGAGATTCGGCAAAAGACCTTTGAGAAAGCTTTCAGGGGATTAGATAAAGACGAAGTAAATGCTTTCTTGCTAACTTTATCGCAGCAATGGGAAAAATTGCAGGACGAAAATAAGGAGTTACGGTTTAAATTAGAATCGACGACCAAAGAAGTACAGAAAATGAAGGAGGTAGAATCTACGCTTTACCGCACCTTAAAAACCGCCGAAGATACCGGCAATAATTTGGTGGAGCAGGCTACCAAAGAGGCCACTTTACAAGTTAGAGAGGCTCAATTAAAATCGGAGCAACTGCTAAACGATGCCCGCTTAAAAGCCCGCAATATTATAGAAGATGCTTACAGCCAATCGGACAAAGCGGTTTCGGAAATGCAGCAGGAAGTAAAAACCTTGGAGCAGGAGCACCAGCGCCTCGAAAGTTACCTCGATAATTTATTGCGCGATCTGAGTAACCTGGCTACCGATGCCCTGGAAAAAGTAGAAAAAAATAAAGCTAAGCCGCGGCCAACGCTTTCGAGCATTTTGGCCAAAGCCGCCAATATTAAAGTAAAACGCGAAGATTTGGAGCGGGTATACCAAGATGTACCGTCGGCGATTACAGATACCCCGGCACCCGTTGAGGCACCTAAGAAAGCCCCGGAACCAGTGATTGTAAAAGAAGTGCCAGCCCCCACCGTAGTAGCCAGTATCGAACCTATTCAACCAATTCAACCTATTCAACCGGAAATTCCTTCGCCTACAACACCGGTACCCGATGTGCCGGCGCCCGAAATTGAGCGTCCGCGTCCGGATATTCCGGAAATACAGCCCGATAGAATTGAACGGCCTATGCCAGATATTCAGCCGGTGCAACCCGAAACCCCGGAAATACAGCCGCCCAATACCCAGCCGCAACCCAGCACTTTAGCGAATAATCCGCGGCCGGTTAGAGAAAAAGCATTAGCCGGCGGTTCTTTCTTCGACGATTTCGAATAATTCAGGCATGGGCAGAATTGCGCTGGAAGGCATGGAATTTTTTGCCTTTCATGGCTTTTACGACGAAGAACAAAAAATCGGCAATAAATACGGGGTAGATGTATTTATCTACACCGATTTACATGCTGCCGCTGAAACCGACGATTTACACCAAACGGTTAACTACGAAGTGGTTTATAAACTGGTGCTCGAAGAAATGACCAAACCGGCGCGTTTGCTGGAACATTTAGCTCACCGAATTATTGATCGGATTTACGCTAAGTTTCCGTTGATAAAAGGTGTAAAGATTAACGTTTATAAGTTTAATCCGCCATTGGGTGGTATTTGCCGTTTGGCTAAAGTTACTTTAAAAGAGAAAAGGTAATACAAGGAAGTTATTAACTGGTGTTACTCAAAATTAATTATATACTTCCTATCAGTTTCTGGAGTCCACACCTGTCATTCAGGAGGAACCTATTTGGTTATCTACTAAATAGGTTCCTCCTGAATAACAGGTGTGGATTACTTGAACCTCAATTTATTTAGCTGTAGCTAACATAATTTGTTAACTCTCTTTTTGAAAGATTCCATCTTTCAAGGCTGAGGTGCTAACCAATATTTTAGGTCTAAGTTTGCTCCCGGCCGCAGGGCCCCGTTTGGTCATTCGGGCTGCTCATCTTTCCTTTCCTCCTCCGTCGGAATGCTGCGCACCGGAAACCTGAAAGGCCCTCATCGCCCAAACTGATGTAGGCTGCTTCGTAGCTACTGCTTTTTCCGATTTAAACTTAGGGACAATACAAAATAGCATTTACCACCTATTATCTTATAAAAGTAACATCGTTGTCATCCTGAAAGGATCTTTTGTTTAGAAAGCAAAGTAGGCCCTATTGGTTTTACTGCCAGTTGCCTGTAAAAGCCTTTACAAAATAGCGCTTTCTAATATGACAGTAGAGATTTAACTTTATAAAGGGATTTAAGCAATTTGGTATAATATATCCTCGTGTAGTTTGCGCTGTATCTACTGGCTTTCTCACACTAAATTAATGTAGCTGGCTGTTCGCCAATTTTCAGAATAATTTTAGTAGGTCGTTTGCGGCTTTAAATGGGGTTATTTGGCCTTCCGCAACGCCTTTCTCCAGGTTGGGTAATTTTTCCTGAATTAATTTATTATTGAAAAACTTTTCTTCCAGGGCATGGCGGATAGTCTGGTGTAGCCAGTGCAGGTTTTGTTCTTTGCGCTTGCGCTCAAAATGGCCGCTGTTTTGGGTTAAGGTTAAATATTCCTGCATCATTTGCCAGATAGCATCAATGCCCGTGTTTTCGAGGGCAGAGCAAAGCGTTACCCGCGGATTCCAGCCCGAGGGATTAGACGGAAATAAATGCAGTGCGTGCTGGTACTCGGCGCGGGCACTTTTGGCTTTTTGCAAATTATCACCATCGGCTTTGGTAATGGTTAGTCCGTCGGCCATTTCCATGATGCCTTTCTTAATACCTTGCAGTTCGTCGCCCGCACCGGCTAAAAGCAATAACAGGAAAAAATCGACCATGCTGTGCACCGCCGTTTCGGATTGGCCCACCCCCACGGTTTCAATAATAATTACGTTAAAGCCGGCGGCTTCGCAAAGCAAGAGTGCCTCGCGGGTATTACGGGCCACGCCACCCAACGACTTACCGGCTGGCGAAGGCCGGATGTAAGCAGCGGGATTATTTGCCAGGGAAGCCATCCGGGTTTTATCGCCCAGAATACTGCCGCCCGAACGCTGACTGGTGGGATCTACGGCCAGAACCGCCACTTTTTTATTTTGCTGCTGAATTAAATAATTGCCGAAAGCCTCAATAAAAGTACTTTTACCTACGCCCGGCGAGCCGGTAATACCCAGCCGCACAGAATTGCCGGTATGGGGTAACAGCCGGTTTATGACGCTTTGGGCTAATTCCTGGTCAGAGGGCAACGTGCTTTCTACCAATGTTATAGCCCGGCTCAATACCACCCGGTCACCTGCCAAAATCCGGTCTACATACTGATCAACGTAAAAGCGTTTTACCAAGCGGAGTGTCTTTTGTTTTAGATATTATACTACTATTAATTGGTTAATGTGCTTACATTATTGTACTCCTATTGAGCTTGTCGAAATAGCTGATTTTAATTTACAATGCTGTTATAGATCCTTCGACAAGCTCAGGATGACCAAAATTCGTTTTTAAGTACATTTTTTATTCGATAGGGGTATTAGTCATAAACAAATTAAATATTTGCTGAAAATTACATAAATCTTTACAGTGGAGAATAAAAATGAATATTTATTAAACGAATATTGGGTCTACTCCGCCGGGGCTTTATGTAAGTGGCTGAAGTAACTCGTAACAAAATTAGGTAAACCCAACTTACATTTTCGTTCTCCCAGCGAAAGGCCCTGATCTACGTACCGGCACGACCAACCTCCGGCATTAGGCAAATGAATAACGCCCAAATAATTCTGGTCTTGGCGGGCCAGGTAAATTTTACCGTCGGGGGCTAGTTGTAGGGCCCCAATTTTATCGCTTTGGGAAGTAGCAATTAAAATGGCCGAATTATTAATGGCTAATTTATTGCCGGCATTTAAATTAAATTGCCAGAGCTGCGGATCTACGCCGGCAATGCCGTTGGTAGTGCCATATAATTTACTGCCGTCCGGCGAAAACTCCAGGCCATACGCTTCGGGGTAAGGCTCTATGGTTATGCGGTTCGATAACTTACCGGAGGCATTATCAAAATCAAAAACTTCGAAACGGTTAAAATCGCGCCAAACGGCTACCCCAATTTTACGACCATCCGGCGAGGCTTTCATGCAGCCAATGGCAGCGCTGCCTTTGCCCCGGTAAGTGGTGCCAATATTAGTAGTTACCGGGTCTATGCTGACGCCTTTTTCAGAAACCAGGTAAGCAACAAACGCATCGGAATTCCACTTATGCGCAATTACCCAAAAATCGCGGTTGTTCTGGTGTTTAACGGCCGTTATTTTCTCGGCAATAGGCGAAGTCTTAAATATATTCTTATCCATTACGTCGCCTAAGCCATTTTGGCGGTTCATATCTACCAGCGAATAGCGTAACCCATAAGCTTGCGATTGCAAATCGGTGGTGAAAATATAATAAAAATTGCTGCTGCCGGGTTTGGGCACTATAATGGCCGATTGCGTAGAAGAGCGGTGACCCATTAATTTATTGCCATTGGGCATTTGGCGGTGGTTCCGGTTCCAGACGTAAAGGCCATTGGTATAAAACAACAATTTGCCTTCGCTGTCGGAAATAACGGCACAGCCTTCCTCGGTATTCATTTGGCTGTGCGTAATGGGTACCGGATTACCGTTACTAAAGTCTAGGCCGGCTTTTTGGCCAAAATACCAGATGTTCGTTTCTTTTTGCGCGGAAACTTTTGGGTTCAGGAAAATATAACAGCTTATAAAAAAGCAAAGTCTTAGCCACCTCATTATACAAATTTAATTAGCTGTTCAAATAAATCAAGGTTAAGTCTATAACTTATCGTGTCTTAAGAAATATTGCCTTAAAACAGCCAGGAGGATGCAGGGCATGGTTACCAATAATAATTAAATTTTAACTATACTGGTTTTAATAAAAACGATAATTGCCTATATTTATTTATAATCGTTTGCAAGAGAAATTTCGTCAGCCACCAGCTATATAAATAAAAGCGCACAGCATGAAAACAGAATTATATAATTCAATGGGTGTGGTTTTCTTTTCGACGGAGTATGACCACCGCCACCATTGGGTTTATAATTACTGGAAAGGCTACCAGACTTTTGATAACGTAGTAGCAGGGGCCAATGCCTGCCTGGCCAAATTGCAGGAAAACCAGAGCAGTCGCATTTTAAACGATAACAGCCAGGTTTCGGGCCCCTGAGATCATGCCAATCCCTGGATTAGAAAAGAATGGATGCCGCAAGCCATTAAAGCCGGATTAAGGTATTTTGCCCACGTGGTTACGCCTAACACCCTGGCCGAAATGTCGGCTAAAGACATGCACCGCAATGCGGCGGGAATATTTGAGATGCGGGTCTTTAGCGATTTACGCGAAGCCCGGGCCTGGTTAATTGAACTGGAATAAATAGAAAAACAAAAGCCACCCAGCAGGTGACTTTTATTCATTAAACAACAAAAAACAACAAACAAGCTTGCAATTATTTATTAGTTAAGGTTAATATTTTACCGGAATAAAAAAGAATTCGGGCCAATAGCTACCTGAAAAGAATCTAAAGGCGTGCCATTGGGGTTAAAGCGAACAACTTTGCCGTTAGCGGTAAAAAAGCCAGCATCGGCGCCGTAAATAAGATCTGTAGCAGGGTCTACGTCTAAGCCATAGAAGTTGCGGTTTAAGAGGGCATTGGTAGGTAAAGCAGTTGCTGCAATATCGAACTGGTAAATTTTGCCGGCGTAGCGGTAGTATAATATATTTTTAGCGCCATTAATCTTGAGTTGGCCCGGTGAATCTTTGCGGGAGGCAAAAGGTAAATTTAGCTCTATGGCATTATTGACAGGGTTCAGGCGGATGAGGCTGCCCGCCGTACTTTGGCTTTCGTTAACGGTAAAATCAGGGTTATAAACTTTTTTACCGCCGGCCAGCACCCAAATTTTATTATTCCTATCCAGTACTAAACTGTTCGGCGAATAAGCCAGGGTAACAGTGGTTTCCAGTGCATCGGTGCCGGCATTAATGATAGAAATGGTATTTTCGCTGCCGTTAACCACATAAACTTTGTTGTTAAAAATAATTAAGTTTTCGGGCATTAAGCCAACTTCTATGGTTTTGGTTACGGTAGTGGTATTTAAATCTATTACCGAAACCCGGCCTTTACTGCCGTAATTTACCCATTCGGTTACGTAGCCTTTATTATTAACAGCAGCAAAGTAACGGGGCATGGCCAAGCCCGAAATAGTACCCAAACTCCCAAAGGTATTTATATCTACTACTTCTACTTTATTGCTGTTATTAATTATTAGGTAAGCCCGATTGTTATGCGCGGCCATTGATTGGGCTACATCGCCGAGCGGGCGGTTGTTTACGGTTTTAAAAATATCGGGCACTACCGTTTTTGTGTCGCGGTCGAAAAAGCTAACGGCGCTGTTGCCTTTCTGGAAATTACCTTCATTTAAAATAAAAACGCCTTTTTCGTAGGCGCCTTTGGGGGCAGCCGGACTAGAATCGGGATCGCAGGCGGTAAAAAAGAGCGCAGTGCTTGCCAGTACAACATGCAGGAAAAAGCGTTTAACAGGGTGTGGGTTTTTCATAATTTTAGTAAGCGTAAATAAAAATATAGGGGGTTAATTAAATTTAAAGCGCAGGCTTAGTCCGTAGTTTCGTTGGGGCATGGCGTAATATTCCATGGTTTGGTATACCTGGTTAGTGGCATTATTTATTTTACCTATTACCTGAAACTGGTAGCGTTGAAACATAAAAGTTTTGCCTACCATCAGGTTTAGCAAAGCAAAAGAAGGTAGCCAGCGGTCGTTTTCGGCGGTAGTATAACGGTAACCGGTAAAATTTAAGTTAGCCGAGCCCAGCCAGTTTTTATGATAAATATTGCCGAAAGCAGTAGCCGTGTGTTTGGGCACGTAAATTAATTGTTGGTTAAGCGGCTCGCCGGAAGCCTGGTAGCTTTTTTGTTGTTCGGTATGGGTATAAGCATAATTACTGCCCGCCGTTAATTTAATAGTCTGCATCTGGTAAGCAACTTCGGTGCTGAGTTCTACGCCCCGGCTAAGGACTTTTTTCAGATTTTGCGGCTGCCATTGCCCAATTAAATTCGGTATCCATTGTATCCAGTTATCTACAGCCAGGTGGTAAAGTGTGGCTTCGGTGCTGATCTGGAGCTGTTCTTTTTTAAGCTGATGTTTTAAGCCCGTCTCGTAACTCCAGCTAGCTTCCGGAATTAAATTAAGGTTGCCCGTTGGCCAGAACCGGTCGTTGAGCGTGGATACCCGGTAGCCCCGGCTAATATTTCCTTTTAAGACTAAACTATTAACCGGGTTGTTCTTTAAATAATAATTAAAACCTACCGTGGGTGCCAGCGGCGGATTAAAGCCGCTGATAATTGCTTGCCGTAAGTTGGCGCTAAGTTGCAGCCGCGGAAAAATATTGTAACGCAGCCAGGTAAATATTGCCGCGCGTTTTTCCGAAACTTCCCGACCATAACTCGCTACATCTGCCGCAAAATATTGCGCCTCGCCGCCTACTTTTAAACTTAATTTTTCTTTTAGCAATACCGCGTGTTCGGCTTGCGCCTGGTACGTTTGCACTTTTGTAACGGAATTGTTATTATCGTCCTGGTAATGCATGAAATCATTAAAAAAAGCCGCCTTTACGGCGGTGTTGCCTAGGGCAGATTGGTGTTGCCACGAAGTCATGAGCCGCAGGTTTTCGTTTTGCAAGCGGGCGTGGGTATTGGCAACTACCATGTTAGGCTGACTTTCGTTGTCGTTAAAGGCATACCAACCGTGAAAGCCAAATGTGTTGCGGCTATTTAGCTTAAAAGTAGCATCCTGGGTAAATCCGCGGCCAGTTAAAGAAGCGTTTTCCTGTTTTTCGGTAGGGCTGCCAAATTTGGTAATATTCCGGAATTTAAAATTGTTTTGGGCCTGACGCTGGTAAATATTGGTTTGCAGGTTTAGTTTGGCATTGCCGTAACCACCGCCCAAACTGGTATAACTGTAACCAAAAGAGCCAAAATCCTGTTGCGCCTGCAATTGTAAGCCGGTGGGTTGATCTTCTGAAGAAGTTAATAAAATAGCGCCGCCAATAGCACCCGTACCATAAGTTGCCCCAGCCGACCCGTGTTGAATAGTAGCCTGGTTAAAACTATTAACCGGAATAATCGAGAAATCGGTTAGCCCCAGGGTTGGGGTGTTAATATTAAAGCCGTGCCACAAAACAGCCGTTTGGCTGGCCGAAGTACCCCGGAAGGCCGCGGTAGCCAACATGCCTTGCCCGTAAGTTTTCAGGTAAATAGGTGTCCGGAACTGGAGTACTTCGGCGAGCGTGCTATTATTTTGCAGGTGCAGAAAGGCGCTATCGAGGGTAGTAACCCGGCTGCCGGCGGCGTACCGGGTAACGGGTTGGCCAAAAACCTGCACTTCGCGTAAATCTTTGCCGCGCAGCGAATCGGTTTGGGCCTGCGCACCCGGAAGGCCCAGCCAATAGAACAGAAAAGAAAAATATACCCAGCGCGCCATTTTTTAAACAAAAGTTTAAACTAAAAGCCAGGGTGTAAAGAGCTGTGTTAACGAGAAGAAAAATATCCTGCAGAAACATTCGCCGCTTTTTACCCGAAAGCTTGAATTAAAAAACAGATGGCAGGTCTCCTGGCTCTCTTCGGTTAGTTTGGCCTTCCCATTCTGGTTACAGAACAGTGGCTAAAAGAGTAAACTAACTATTTAGGAAGATTACAGTTGCGGGAACAGCCCAGGTATTACACCTGATTCCCTTTTAAGATAAGCCCGGCAAGGCACCGGATTTATCACCAATCTGGCGGCAAAGGTAATTAAAATTATAAGAAATAATAATTGTTTAGAGCTGCGTAAATAATTTGGCTACGCCCGCTTCTACGGTTTTCTGGAGTTTCGCTTCTTTTTTAGGTACAACGGCCTGGGCCGCACCCTTCCAAACCAATAAATTTTTCTCGGCGTCTACCAGGTGCACCGTAACCGTGCCTTCGTGGTAGCGGCCTACTTCTACTTCCTGACTTTTCCAGGAATACCGGCGCTGACCAATGTAGCGGGGCGCATCTGTGCGGAAATCGGTTTGGCGGGTTTGTACTTTCTCGCGGGTTACAACCCCAATATTAACGAGCAAATCCGGGTTAGTTGGGTTTAAGCTAAGGCCTTTGCGGGCTAGTTCCTGCTGAATACTTTGTTTTAAAATATTAATCCGATTGGTATAATCGGCATCGTTATTTTCCGATTCGGTAGTTACTTCGTAAAAATTAAAGGTTTTGTAGTTAGTTAACGCAAAGCCGGGCATCGAATCGGTATTTAAAATACGTACCGGAGCGGAACAGGCCGCCAACCATAATAAACCCAATAATATTAATTTAATATTTTTCATAGTTGTATGTTTTGTTTTTGCCGGCGTTTTTGGGTGCGGCTTAATTATAAAAAGGTTAAACGGAAGCGGTTGGTTTTTGGGTTTGAGCAATTGTTTAAGCTTAATCAATTGCCAGAAAAAGGTTTAGAACCAGAATATTGGAGCGAATTACATTGGCGCGTTCGCGGCGATTGCTTTTTTAGCCTTAGGTAGGTTTATGCTGTACGCACCGGTAATATTTATTCAGGCATACGCCCGATGATTAGCTAAATACAATCTTCTCTACAACAAATGCGTATTCCGGAATATTCTTTTAAGCAGCTTATCCTTTTTTATTTGCATGACGAAACTGCCCCTTACTTTTTATACCCGCCCAGATGTGGTGCAGATTGCCCGGGAACTTATTGGAAAATATTTATTTACGCGGATTGATGGTGTTTTAACCGGCGGCATGATAGTGGAAACCGAAGCTTATTGCGGCGAAAACGACCTGGCTTGCCATTCCCATTCGGGTAGGCGCACTGCCCGCACCGAGATTATGTTTCACGAAGGCGGTGTGGCTTATACCTATTTAATTTACGGCATTTATAACTTGTTTAATATTATTACCAATGTAGCCGATAAAGCAGATGCGGTTTTAATCCGGGCCATTGAACCCACCGAAGGAATACCCGAAATGCTGCTGCGGCGCAAGCTCGACAGCCCCGGCTACAAATTAACGTCTGGTCCTGGGTTAGTTACCATGGCGCTAGGCATTACCACCAAACACTACGGCACCAATTTAACCGGCAACCTCATCTGGCTCGAAGACAAGCAACAAAATATTCCGGATGAACAAATAATAGCCAGCCCGCGGGTAGGGGTGGCTTATGCCGGCGCTGATGCTTTGCTGCCCTGGCGTTTCCGGGTGAAAGGTAGCAAATGGACCAGTAAAGCAAAGTAAGTTTTAGCGGTTAAGCTTTGGGAGTAGGGTTGTGGTGGGTAGCTATAGTTGTAAACTGCTTACTTGAACTTAAGTGCTAGTGGGTGTAGCTAGTTTTCTGGTTTACGCCAATCTGAGATTGGCTTTACAAAAATGCGGAGAGTTCGCGCCAGCGGTCTCTCCGCATAACGGGAAACTCCACGCATAAGCTGGGTACACTTATAACTCCTGTGTCAAATTGCTATTACAAATAATTGAAAGTTCTTCAATAGAAGAGAAATAATTGTTTTCTGTTCAAGCTTTCTCACAAACCAATATTACTGGCTTCTGGTTTAAATCGGCAGTGGCAAACAGGTAAATATTGCCTCCTTCTTTTATGCCAGTTTTTTTCCGGATTTGGGCTACTGTTTCGGGAAAGTTGCGCACGGTAATATTGGCTTTTTTTTCGGGTAGTTGCAGCAGGAGATCTTTTTTCTGGTAACGGCTAATATTTTTTAACCGAAATACGCGGCCAGGAAAACTGTTAACTAAATTATCAGAAGTATACACCTGGCTATTGCGGTGTAATTTATTTAACCCATACGCCTGGGCCAACGCTTTAAAGCCGCCGCTTTTCAGGATAGCCGCATTGGGTTCGTAAATATAAGCTTGGGGCAGGCTGTAGGTTACAGTTGCGTTTTCTTCATCGGCGTAGTTAAACGTAAAATTTTGGTCGGTTTTGGTGGATAATATATTGTGGGTTACTAATACGGGGTTGGTGTTAGCGGCAGTTGTTAGGTGGTATAGAACTTCTTTGCACTCGTTTTCTACGGCTATTATGTATATTTTTTGTACCTGCCCTAAATCCTGAATGGCCTGGTGAATATCCAGCATGGGCGAAGTTTTTAAAAGAATATTTGCTGCTTTCTGCAACAGCAAAGGCAATATTTCCAGCACATTGGGTTCGCAATCTGGCAGTTGGTGTACTTTTTGGTTTTGGTTGTCGCGGCGGGCCGGATCCAGGTAAATCCAGTCGGCGGTGCCGGTATAAGTTTGCAGAAAAGTTGCGGCTTCAGCCGATTGGAAGGTAATATTTTCAGCTCCTAAAACGTGGGCGTTATGCGCCGCAATAACAGCCAGTTCATGAAAGCGTTCTACATAAATAACCTGCTTTACTTTTTTTGAGAAAAAATAACTATCAATACCAAAGCCGCCGGTTAAATCTATTAAAATATTGCCCGCGACTAAATTGGCTTTAAAAGCGGCTGTTGTTTCGGAAGAACTTTGTTCAACAGATATTGATTTTGGGTAAACAATATTTAAGTTCTGGTGCCAGGTGGGTAGCTTTTGCTTTATTTTTTGGCGGGCCTGAATATAATGTGCCAGTTCTTTTAAAGGCAAATGCCGGAACTGCTTGCCTTGCAACAGCAGTTGGGCTGTATTTTCTTCTTCGTGTTGTTTTATAAATTCCTGTTCTGCTAAAGTAAGCGGCTTTACGTCGGCCATTTTATTTTTTTATAATGCTTAAGCTATTTTAAGTAAAATCTACCACTAAAGTTAAGCGCATTTCTAATAGTTATTCCCAAAGAATATTTTATTTAATTACTGCGAATGCTACAGCAATACGGGTTAGGTAGAAAGATTTTAAAATTAATTGGTTTTTATGCTCGCGTAACTTCAGTTCCTAATACTACCCAAAATTACGCTTATAACCGGGTTCTGAATGTAAATGATCATTAACCATAAAAAAGCAAGCTTATATTTATTCAAATAATTTGTTTAAAATTTTTAAATAAATATTAAACAAAATAATTACCTGCCAGTTATAATCTTGTTGTTAATATTTCTAATTAAAAAATAAGATTATGAAAAAATGGATTAAACTTTTGTCGCTGGTAATTTTTCCGGCTTTATTCTTAACTGCTTGTGACGACGACGATAATACTGATGCGATGACCTCCCAAGCCCGGGTGATGGTAGTACACGCTTCGCCGAATGCGCCAGCCGTAGATGTATTGGTAGATGATAAAAAAGTTAATTCTGCCGCGTTGACTTTCCCCAATAATTCGGGTTACCTAGCCGTAATGGCCGGACAGCGTAATTTAAAAGTAAATGCCGCCGGTACTACCACCTCGGTTATTAATGCCAATGCTAACCTGGAGGCGAATAAAAATTATTCGGTATTTGCTATTAACAACCTGGCTAACATAGAAGCTTTGGTTTTGAACGATAATTTAACTGCTCCGGCTTCGGGCAAAGCCCACGTCCGGTTTGTGCATTTATCGCCGGATGCACCTGCTGTAGATATTGCGGTTAAAAACGGACCGGTTTTGTTTAGTAACCGCAGTTTTAAATCGGCTAGCGATTTTACCCCGGTAGATGCTACCACTTATAACCTGGAAGTAAGATTAGCCGGTACCAATACCGTAGTGCTGGATTTACCCGGCGTAGCCTTGCAAAACGGCAAAATATACACGGTGTTTGCCCGCGGCTACGTAGCGCCACCAGCCGGTAATACCAATACTTTGGGTGCTCAGGTAATCGTAAATAATTAAACAACTGTTTTTTGTTGTAAGAATAAAACTCCGCCGGTTTTCTGCCGCGCGGAGTTTTTAGTTTTATTCTGTGCACATTAAACTCTTTTGTTTTACTTTTGTTATGATGCTGGTTCTTAATAGGTTTTATCTTGTTTTAAATAAATTAACCAGAACCAGGATAACCCGGAAATAATATTCAATTGTCTGTATATATGAGCCTTTGCAGTTCAGAACCTAATTTCGTAAATTCGCATCTTAAAAAGATAAAAACAATGGTTGAGACTTTCGTAAACTACAAAGTAAAAGACATAACGCTGGCCGAGTGGGGCCGGAAAGAAATAAAATTGGCTGAGGCCGAAATGCCGGGTTTAATGGCTATCCGGGAAGAATTTGGCGCTTCCAAGCCTTTGGCTGGCGCCCGTATTGCCGGTTGCTTGCACATGACCATTCAAACTGCGGTACTAATCGAAACCTTGATTGAACTGGGTGCCGAAGTTACTTGGTCTTCTTGTAATATTTTCTCTACCCAGGACCACGCTGCGGCTGCTATTGCTGCTGCCGGTATTCCGGTTTACGCCTGGAAAGGCATGAACGAAGAAGAGTTTGACTGGTGTATTGAGCAAACTTTATTTTTCGGTGAAGACCGTAAGCCTTTAAACATGATTCTGGACGATGGCGGTGATTTAACCAACATGGTACTGGATCGTTACCCCGAATTAGCTGCTGATATTAAAGGTATTTCGGAAGAAACTACTACTGGCGTACACCGTTTATACGAACGCGTGAAAGCTGGCACTTTGCCACTGCCCGCTATCAACATCAACGACTCGGTTACCAAATCTAAATTCGATAACAAATACGGCTGTAAAGAATCTTTAGTAGATGCTATCCGCCGCGCTACCGACGTGATGATGGCCGGTAAAGTAGCGGTAGTAGCTGGTTACGGCGACGTAGGAAAAGGTTCGGCTGCTTCGTTGCGCGGTGCTGGTGCCCGCGTAATTGTTACCGAAATTGACCCAATTTGTGCTTTACAAGCCGCTATGGATGGTTTTGCCGTTCGGAAAATGGAAACTGCTATTAAAGAAGCCGACATTGTGGTAACTGCTACCGGTAACTGCGATATTATCCGCGAGGAGCATTTCCGCGCCTTGAAAGACAAAGCGATTGTTTGTAACATTGGTCACTTCGATAACGAAATTGATATGGCTTGGTTAAACAATAACTACGGCAGTACCAAAGACGAAATCAAACCGCAGGTAGATATGTATACCATCGATGGCAAAAACGTGATTGTACTGGCCGAAGGTCGTTTGGTAAACTTAGGCTGTGCTACCGGTCACCCATCGTTTGTAATGTCTAACTCTTTCACTAACCAGGTATTGGCTCAGTTAGAGTTATGGACCAACAACGCTGCTTACGAAAACAATGTTTACACTTTGCCTAAGCATTTAGATGAGAAAGTAGCGCGCCTGCACTTAGCTAAAATTGGCGTAGAACTGGAAGAACTGAACGAAAAACAAGCCAGCTACATTGGCGTAGATGTTCAAGGTCCTTTCAAACCAGAATATTACCGTTATTAATTTTTGTGGATTACATAAATAAAACAGAAAAGCCAGGCATTTGCTTGGCTTTTCTGTTTTATTTATATTGATTTTTGGAATAATATCACTTGGTAATATTCCCGCCGTGTCAGGTGTTATCACCTGACACTTCTCTTTGATGCTGTACGGATAATAGTTTGCCAGAATATTATCGGCCATTAAAGAACTTTATTCAGATTAAATAATGTCAGGTGATAACACCTGACATGGTGAAAAGAATTCTAAAAAGAGAAAGCCAGGTATTTGCCTGGCTTTCTCTTTTTAATCCCAATCGTCCCAATCATCTGAGTTATCCGGGCAGGGTAGTTCCGAAACGCTTTTTACCATCATCTGCGGAACATTATATGGTACATAAATGGCCGCGCAAGGTCCCGAATCTTTCTCTGCTTCTTTTGCGAGCCGGATAGTAAAGTAAAATGTTTTTCCAGGTTGATTGAATTCAGGTGGCAAATTATTTAGCTGCACCACATTTTCTACTTCTTGTGTGCCATCTCCAACCGGCACCTTAACCCCTATTCTTATACCGGGTGTTAATACTTGTACAACCGGGTTTCGGCCGCAATTGTAATCTATTATTTTACCATTTACACAAAGGCTAATTAGGTCTCCGGTGAGTAAATCTTCTTTCTCGGTGCAACTAAAAGTGCTTAAGCCAATCATGCTTAGTAAAGCAAAGCGTATTAATTTTTTCATGTTAGGGTGTGATGTTGGTACAGGTAAGAGCCAATATTTTACCCAGCGGTTGCATAACAAAAAATTAACTGATGATAAAAATATTAACTCTTAAACTGTTTAAAAGGCTATGGTGTCCATTCCTGTCATTCAGGAGGAAACTTGTTGGTTATCTGCTAAATAGTTTCCTCTTGAATGACAGGAATAGATTACTTAAACCTCTTTTTAATATTGCCTGATATCAAATTTAAAATTTAATTATTTCCTAATACCTCCCGGTAAACAGCCAACGTTTTAAGGGCAGTTTGTTCTTTTGTAAAGCCGTTTAAAAACTCGGTAGCGTTGGTAACTAACCTAGAACGTAGCGAATCGATGGTGAGGACGTTGAGGACATGGGTAGCCAGCATATCGGTGTCGCGAACGGCGGCTAACATACCGGTTTGGTTGTTTTTTACAATTTCGGGGATGCCGCCACCGGCGGTGGCTACTACGGGTACGCGGCAGGCAAAAGCATCTAAGATGGTGGTGCCTAAACCTTCGGTTTCGGAGGTAATCAGAAAAACATCCAGTTCGGGTAATATTTCGGGAATATCTTGCCGGAAGCCTAAGAACAGAATGTGTTTCTGCATGTTCTTCTGGGCTACATACGCTTCAACTTCGGGGCGCGAAGGACCATCGCCAATAATCAGAAATTTTGCTTCTAAATCCTGGTTAATTAATTGGGCGGCGGTATCTACAAACGTAAAATAATCTTTGTGCGGGGCAATGGCCGAAACATTGCCAATTAAAAATTTACTGAGCGGCAAATCCAGTTCTTCGTGTAATTTGCCGTTGCGGTAACTTTCTTCGAACCGGCTTAAATCAATGCCGCTGTGGATGGTTACCAGCTTCTCCGGTTGTTTCAGGTCGGGCGCCATTACTTCTTTTATCTTATCTGATACGCAGATTATTTTCCGGATACCTGGGTAGTTGTATTTGTAATGCGAGAGCCAGTTGTTTTTTACCGGAAAATCGACCCGCCGGCTAAGGATTATAGGTAAATTATTACCTAATAAATCGGCCCATACACTTAGGGCATGGGAGTGGGCGCTATGCACATGCACCAAATCTATTTTGTTTTGCTTACAATATTTTTTAAGCTGCAAGGCCGTAACCAAATCGAACTCGTTGGCGAAGGGCAGAGAAAGGTGCGGAATATTTTGTTGCCGGCAGTAAGTTTCAAAGGCCGAATGGCGGCGGCAAGCAACAAAAACTTGTACGTTGTGCGTTACCAGTTCCGATAGGAGGTAAGCAATTTGCTGCTCGCCGCCGCGCCAGGTTTTCTCCGAACTTAAATGTAATACCTTCATGCTCCTTGCTTATTTTTCTCCTTCCTGCAGCCGCCATAACTTCAGGTACCGCATAAATACACTTACCGCTGCCATGTAACTAATAATAAAACCTACTTTGCCATCCAGAAAACCCCTAAACCAGATATAATGCCGGAAAAAGCGGATTATTGGTTTTACGGCTAAATGGTAAAGCGTTACCCGCTTGGTTTTCTGGCTCCGGTCTTTGGCCGAAAGCCAGGTATAATAATCCCATTTTTCTAAATATTGCCGTAAGCCCCGGTACGTATGGTGAATCAGCTTGTTTTGTAAAGTTCCTACGGGTCCGGTGGCGTTTATTTCTTCGTGTACTTGTACCTCGGGATAGCGGCAGGTATCGCGCCGGAACAGCCGGATTACTTTATCGTATTGCCAGCCGCAGTACCGCACCTGCTGGCCCATAAAATAATTCTGCCGGCGAATCCAGTAAGCAACAGTAGGGTTTTCCTGGTTTTGCAATATATTTTTTATTTCTACCGATAGCGCTACCGGCACCCTTTCGTCGGCATCTAATAAAAATATCCAATTATGAGTGGCCTGGTCTATGGCCCAGTTCTTCTGGCGGGCGTGGGTATCAAAAGGCCGCTGCAGCACTTTTACCCCAAATTGTTTAGCAATGGCTACGGTGCGGTCGGTGCTGTAAGAATCTACCACCAATATTTCATCCGCCCAACTCACCGATTGGATAGCCTCGGCAATATTTGCTTCTTCGTTTTTACAAGGAATAATGGCGGTTATAAAATGCATATTGGTTTTTACCTGGTTAGGCCTACAGGTGTGCAAAAGTAATGGCTTTAATTTATTTTGGGTAATACCAGATTTATTTAAGGTTTTTACGTAATCAAAATTTTTATACCGGGTTAGCAAAAGTATTTTTGAGCCGGCGATTATTATTCCTAAATATTTAAAGAAAACTTACCTTCTTTAAAATCAGTATTAACCGCACTTAGGGGTAAAAAATGTATTAGAGCTGCAATATATTTTTGTTAATTTGCGTATAGAAATCTGTTTACATAACCTTAAAGTACAGATTTAGCCAAATGAGCGACCAAAGAGGAAGTCAATTAACCAAAGAAGAGAAAGATGCCCGGTTCGAGGCGGAGCTTTTGCCCATCATTGATCCGCTGTATAACTTTGCTTTTCGGTTAACTTTAGACGAAGACGATGCCAATGACCTGGTTCAGGAGACTTATTTGAAGGCTTATCGGTTCTTCGAATATTTCGAACAAGGAACTAATGCCAAAGCCTGGCTGTTCCGGATACTCAAGAATTCGTTTATTAACGATTTCCGGAAAAAGAGTAAACAACCGGCCAAAGTTGATTATAGTGAAGTAGAAAGTTACTATAACACCGAAGGAAACGACAACGATGCGGAAATTGCCTCCACCTCGGATATGCGCTCCCAAAGTGTGCAGGAACTAATAGGCGATGAAGTAGCGAGCGCGCTGAATTCATTACCTGTTGATTTCAGGACTGTGATCATTCTTTGTGATTTAGAAGGCTTTACTTACGAAGAAATGGCAAAAATTCTGGATATTCCTATTGGAACGGTTCGTTCCCGTTTACATAGGGCCCGGAATTTCCTGAAAGAAAAATTAGAAGGATACGCCAAAACAATGGGCTATAACAATGAAGAAGATAATGACGAATAACTAACCTTAAGGTATGAAGACAATCGCTACAAAACCCAACCAAGTATCTGCCAATAGTGGTGGCAATCCAGATTGCGAGAAGATAGTATCGCTGCTGGATATAATTATTGACGGTGAAGCCACGGAGGAAGATAGGACCTATTTTTTCTCGCACGTAGAAACTTGCCAGGAATGCTTTGCGGCTCACCAGAAGCACGAGCAATTAAAAAGATTTTTGCGCGAAAATATTCAGCGCAAAGTAGTGCCCACCAATTTGTTGTCTTCCATCCAATCGGTTATAAAAACTACCGCCTAATTTCTGATGCCAGGTAAGATTATCTTATTTACGGCCCCGTCCGGCGCCGGCAAAACCACTATAGTAAAACATCTTTTAAATACTAATCCGCAGTTAGAATTTTCTATTTCGGCTTGTACCCGCGATAAACGGGGCCGCGCAGAAGTAAACGGGAAAGACTATTATTTTATAACGCCCGAAGAATTTCGCCAGAAAATAGAGCAGGATGCCTTTGTAGAATGGGAAGAAGTTTACGAAGGCGCTTTTTACGGCACGCTTAAATCCGAGATAGAGCGCATCTGGAGCCACGGCAAAACGGCTATTCTGGATGTGGACGTAAAAGGCGGATTAAAAATTAAAGAATTTTATAAAGACCGGGCTTTAGCCATATTTGTAAAGCCGCCTTCGCTGGAAGTATTAGGCCAGCGCTTGCAGGCCCGCCAAACCGATTCTGCGTCCAGTATTTCGAGCCGTATATTTAAAGCTAAATTCGAAATGAGTTTTGAAGATAAGTTTGATGCGGTTATTGTAAACGAAAACCTGGAAGATGCTTTTCGGCAGGCCGAGCAATTGGTTTCGGAATTTATTCATAGCCCAAAAGTTAAGGTATAAGCATGAAGGTTGGGCTGCTGTTTGGCTCCTTTAATCCCATTCACATGGGCCATTTAATTTTAGGTAATTATATGGCTTATAACACCGATTTAAGTGCCGTTTGGTACGTGGTGTCGCCGCAAAATCCTTTCAAAAAAAGCAGCAGCCTGTTGCACGAGTTCGACCGGTTGCACATGGTATCGCTGGCCATAGATAAAAATGACCGCCTGGGTGTTTCGGATGTAGAATTCCGGATGCCCCGCCCCAGTTATACCATCGATTCGTTAACTTACCTGCAGGATAAATATCCCGGTTACGAGTTTGTGTTAATTATTGGCGAAGATAATTTGCCTTTTTTTCCGAAGTGGAAAAACTACGAACGCATCTTAGAATATTTCGAAGTTTACGTTTATCCCCGGGCGGGCACGCCGCCCTATTCCCTGAAAGATCATCCTAAAATAAAATTTATTCCGGCACCTATGCTGGATATTTCGGCTACCCTCATTCGCGATTGCGTGCGCCAGCATAAATCTATTACCTATATGGTACCAGATGATGTTGAGAATTATATTAAGCAGAAGAAGTTCTGGATATAGTTTTAGTAGTTAGTAGTTAGTGATTAGTAGTTAGTTATCAGCAGATAATATCCATTGGCGATTTAATGTTTCTTAGCTAAGAACCTATGTGTTTATATAGAAGTTACCCATAATTCTATAAAATAAAGAAACCTTTATCAATAGTGTGTCGGACTATTGATAAAGGTTTCTTTATATGCCTAAATAAGTACCTTAATTTACATTTGACAAATCTTGGATTCTAAAGTTGATAAGTCTTCTGAATTAAATTCCTCTTTCCCTGTATCTTTCGATAAATTAGGGTAGAACTTATCGAGTAAAAGCTTAATTGTGAAAAAACTTCTGGAAGAAATAACAGTTGAGGATACCAGATCATCAATTAAGTAGCTAATAAGCTTATCTTTACGAGCTTGATATTGACTTAACATAAAATCAGAATCATCTAAAGAAGAATGCAACTTAAGCATAGCATCCACTTTTTTAATTTCTTCAATCAAATCCATTAATTTATATAATTGCCAATTCTTCATTATAAAAATACTTATTATTCAGTACAAAATTTCCAAGAAACCTTTAGGGAGCCTATTGCCAGCTTTATTTCTTCTTGTTTTATCAAATCTATCCATCCAATACAATCTATCTCCAATAAATAGAGGATACTTTTTATGATCAATTGGGTAAACTATTACTAAATACGCATCCACTCCATATTGGTGAATAGATTCTGGAAATTTGAAATCCCTTAATGCTTGCTGATTAGATTCAAATGTTGAATGGTCAATAAATGTAACTAAATCAATATCACCAGGAGAAGATATCTTAGTAGTAAAAGAACCATCTATCCATTGTAAAAGTTCTATGTTATTACAGCAGGCTTTCAACTTATCTGAATATTGGATATATTTATCATATAGAAATTGCCTCTTTTCATAAGGGAGATTAGTAACAAATTCAGTTCGGAACTCACTTAATGATGATTTAATGTTCGAATTAGGTACTAATAATCCTTTTGAGTTGAATTTCAACATACATACAAATATAAAAACTGCCGGTAATAAAACCTATAGGGCATAAACGTACCATAGCCCAACCATTAAATACATCAGTCCGCACTTAACAATCAGCAACCAACACACCATTTAGGTAAAAAAGGTAACTTGCGGCTTTAAATTTTAGAAGCTATGCATATTGCTATTGTGGGTAATATTGGTGCTGGTAAAACTACTTTGGCCCAAAAGTTAGCCCAGCATTTTAAATGGGATTTGTTTCTGGAAGCCGTAGAGAATAATCCTTACCTGAAAGATTTTTACGACGATATGCCCCGCTGGGCTTTTCACCTGCAAATCTATTTTTTAAACAGCCGTTTCCAGCAAGTTCAGAAAATTAATCAGAGCACGCGGCCTATTATTCAGGACCGCACTATTTACGAAGACGCCTATATCTTTGCCCGTAACCTGCACCAATCCGGGTTAATGAGCCAGCGCGATTACGATAATTACTTGGGCATTTTTCAGTCGATAATTAGTATGGTAAAGCCGCCCGATTTAATGATTTACCTGAAAGCCGATTTACCAAAACTGATTGGGCAGATTGAAAAACGCGGCCGCGAATACGAGAGCACCATGCGCCTGGATTATTTACGCCACCTGAACGAACACTACGACAGCTGGATGAAATCTTACGATTTGGGAAAGTTGCTGGTAATTGATGTAAATAAACTGGATTTCGTGTCGAACCCCGAAGATTTGGGATTTATAATTAATAAAATTCAGGTAGAGTTGTTCGGACTTTTCTAAAGGATAAGGTTAAATAATATATAATTTAAAAATATATTGCCCATTTAACCAATTGGCCTACAATTCCTAGACAGTGACGGGTATAAACTTCTGTTAAATTCCCGTATAGAATTAAATCATTTCTATATATTTAGAACAGAAACTACTAACCTAAACCGTTATTGTCGTGGCAGAAACTAGCAATAATAATGCAAATGCAGCAAAAGTTAATACTAGTAATAGTTTATTAACGGAACTAGCCTGGGAGGTGTGCAACCAGGTAGGCGGTATTTATACCGTAATCCGCTCCAAAGTACCTTCGATGATTCAGACCTGGGGCGATTGTTATTGCCTGATTGGTCCTTATTTTCACCACAATGCCCAAGCCGAGTTTGAGCCAACCGATGATTATAGTGGCCCCTTTGGCCAGGCGGTACTTAAAATGCGCAACATGGGTTTTGAGGTGCATTACGGGCATTGGCTGGTTACCGGCAACCCGCTGGTGGTGCTGCTGAACCCGTATAGTGTATACGACCGATTGGGTCAGATAAAATATGACCTGTGGCACCACCACCATATTCCTACACCCGGCAACGACGATTTGCTAAACCAGGTAGAAGCTTTTGGTTATTTGGCTAAAACATTTTTGCAGCAGTTAGTACAGCCCGATGTAACCGATAAAAATGTAATTGCGCACTTTCACGAATGGATGGTGGGGCCGGCCATTCCGGAGTTGCGGCGCGAACGTACCAATATTCGTATTATTTTTACCACGCACGCTACCTTGCTGGGCCGTTATCTGGCCATGAACGATCCGTCTTTTTACGACAACTTAACCTCGGTAAACTGGCTACAGGAGGCTATTCATTTTAATATTGAAACGGCCGTTAAGCTGGAACGAGCGGCAGCGCACGGCGCCCATATATTCTCGACGGTGAGTGATGTTACAGCGCGTGAGTGTATGTTTTTACTCGAACGCATTCCGGATGTAATATTGCCCAACGGGTTAAATATTCAGCGCTTTATTGCCCTGCACGAGCACCAGAACCTGCACCAGAAGTATAAAGATAAAATTCACCAGTTCGTCATGGCGCATTTCTTCCAGAGCTATCCCTTCGATCTGGATCAAACGTTGTATTTCTTTACTTCGGGCCGCTACGAATACCGCAACAAAGGCTTTGATGTTACCTTGGAGGCCTTGGCTCGCTTAAATTACCGGATGCAGCAGGCGGGTATTAAAAAAACGGTAGTCATGTTTTTTATTACCAAGCAGCCTTATCATTCGGTGCACCCGGGTGTGCTGCAATCGCGGGTAATGATGGAAGAAATTCGCGAAACCTGCGTGGCTATTCAGAAAGAAATTGGTAAAAAACTATTTTACGCCGCTGCCTCCAGCACCGATTTTAAATTGCCAGCCTTGCGCGATTTCGTAGACGATTACTGGCAGTTGCGTTACCGCCGTACGTTGCAGTCTTGGAAAACGCACAACCTGCCCAGCGTAGTTACGCATAACCTGGTTAACGATAAAACCGACGAAATTCTGCACTTTTTACGGTCGTCTAACCTGGTAAATAATGCCCACGACCGGGTGAAAATTGTTTACCATCCTGATTTTGTTTCGGTAACTAACCCATTATTTGCCATGGATTACGGCCAGTTTGTACGCGGCTGCCACATGGGCGTTTTCCCGAGTTATTACGAGCCTTGGGGTTATACACCGCTGGAGTGTATTGCCCGCGGCGTACCTGCGGTTACCAGCGATTTATCGGGTTTTGGGGATTACGTAATGGGAAAAATGGATGAAAAAGTTGGTAAAGGTATTTTTGTGGTGAAAAGGCGTAACCGCAGTTTCGATGATGCCGCTAACCAGCTAGCCGATTATCTTTTTGAATACGTGCAGTATAGCCAGCGCGACCGCATTGCCCTGCGCAACCAGGTAGAAAGCTCGTCGGAAGAATTTGACTGGAAAAACCTTACCCGCTACTATAACAAAGCTTACCAGTTAGCAATGGAAAAACCAGTTTTTTAAATATTAAAGCAACTACAAAATTATTTTTTGCACCCGTTCCCAATGGTAGCGGTAATTGCCTAACGGCTACTAACGCTTTAATTCTTAATAGCAGGATATTAATTGATTTTCAATTAGTTTCCTGCTATTTTTTATTAATAATATTTTATATATTTAAAAGCAATGTTTGGTTGTTTTTACAAGCCTGCACAGCGGTATTTGCTACTTATTAAATTGCTGATTCTAAATTATGACTATTGCTTTGAATAATATTATCCAGGAAGATCTGCAGCGTTACCCCATAGGTAAGTTTGAGCCTACCCGTAACCTGACCGAGGCTGATGTAACTGGTTTTATTGAAGAGATTGTTGCTTTGCCCGGCCAATTACGGCAAGCGGTTGCGGGTTTAAACAACGAGCAGTTAGATACGCCTTACCGGCTTGGCGGCTGGACCGTACGGCAGGTAGTGCATCACCTCGCCGATAGCCACCTGAACAGTTATACCCGGTTTAAATTAGCTTTAACCGAAGATTTACCCACGATTAAACCCTACGAAGAAGATCGCTGGGCCGAGTTAGCCGATGGCAAAACTGAACCGGTGGAGGTTTCGCTGGTTTTGCTTGAAGCGTTGCATCACCGGTGGGTAGTGTTGTTGCGGTCGTTAACTCCGGAACAGTGGCAGCGCACTTTTAACCACCCAGTTTCCGGGGAAACTCCGCTAATGAAAGCGGCGGGGTTATATGCCTGGCATGGCAAACACCATCTGGCGCACATTACCAATGTAAAAGACTTAAATAAATGGTAATTTTTTAGCAAAATACCCATATTTTTTACATCTGAATTTATCTGGAATTACGTATAGTTTTAACCTGTATCACAGGAGTTTAGGAGTCTGCTTACCTTTTATAACCGTCTTTATATGTTTTAATTATACTCACAATGAAAATCAGGAAAATTTACGGATGCGCTATTCTTTTAAGCTTAACTACGTTAGCAAGCTGCATGAACTTTTATGAAAACCGGGTAGAATCTGATTACAGCTATGCCGGTAATTTTAAAAGATACAAGACCTTTAACTTCATGGGTTACAAGAAAACCGATTCGGACTCTAGTAATCACATGCAAATTGTAGAAAATGCGGTGCGGGCCCGGATGCAATTGCAAGGCTACCGGTACACAGATAATAAACCAGATTTATTGGTATCGCATAAAATATTTTACGACGATTTATTATTTAAAGGCTATAACCAAACCGATATTGATGTTTGGTTAGCCTCCGGTAAGATAATAGAAGAAGAAGTAGACGAAGAAACCGGCGAACAGAAAAAAGAATACGACCCCGTTAGATATAATCTTACCAAAGGTACCCTCCTGGTTGTGCTCATCGACCGGAAACACAACCGGGCCATTTGGCAAGGGTATGCCTCCGGCTTATTAGGCAACAAGGATTTTAACAACGAAGCTTACCTGAAACGCTCGGTGAGGTCTATTTTTGATAAATATAAAGTATTTACCGAAGGTTATCTGTTGACTAACGGACAGCAGCCGAACAAAACAGAATAAGTTTAGCCGGGAAAAATATCCAATATTGGTACAAACGTGGGGTAGTTGGTTTTGAGCCCGAAAGCATTTACCTTGCAGCCTAAACTATCTGAAAACTTATGTTTGTACATCACGTGTTTTTCTGGCTGAAATCTGATAATACGCCGGATGAAATAAAGAAATTCGAGGCCAGTGTTTCCTCGCTTAAAAGTATTAAATCGGTTCACATGGCAGATGTAGGCAAGCCTGCCTCTACCGATCGGCCGGTAATTGATACTACTTATTCTTATTCATTGTTGCTGGTATTTAATTCGTTGGCCGATCATGATGCTTATCAGGTTGATCCGGTTCACCTGCAATTTGTAGCTGATTGCTCTAATCTGTGGGAACGCGTCCTGATTTACGATTCAGAATCGTTGTAATAATATTAAATAAAAAAGCGGTCCCGAATATTGATTTATTCGGGACCGCTTTTTTATTTATCAACTAAATATTTTACAATAAAATAACTGGCTTAGGCAATTGCCTTCTCTAATTCGGGTGTAAGCGGTATTTCTACCATAACCGGTTGCCCTGGGAATAATTGCTCTTCGTGTTGCGAAATATCCAGCCCCAGTATTTCTTCTTCCTCGGTTACATTTAGCGGCGTAATTAAATCGGTAATTTTTAATAGTATAAAGCTGCCAATAAAAGAGAAGGCTACTACAATGCCCAAAGCAGTTAAGTGAATAAAGAAAAGTTTGGTTTCGCCGTAGAATAAACCGTTACCGGTAGTGTTGCCGGCGTTAATAGCCGTGTGGGCAAAAACACCCGTCAGCAACATGCCTACCATTCCGCCCACACCGTGGCAAGGAAACACGTCCAGGGTATCGTCTATATTGGTTTTGGCCCATAAACTTACCACAATATTGCTCACCAGGCTGGCGAAAACGCCAATGAATATACTAACCGATATGCCTACAAAGCCGGCAGCGGGAGTAATAGCTACTAACCCCACTACCACGCCAATACAAAAGCCCATGGCCGAAGGTTTTTTACCTTTGAAGGCATCAAATAAAATCCAGGCTAAGCCGGCAGCAGCGGCAGCCGTGTTGGTAGTAGCAAAAGCAATGGCCGCTAAACCATTAGCACCTACCGCCGAACCCGCATTAAACCCAAACCAGCCAAACCATAATAAACCCGTACCCAGCAGTACAAAAGAAATATTGGCCGGGGCCGGAATGGTGTGGGCTTTCCGTTTGCCTAAATACATAGCAGCAGCCAGGGCGGCACAACCAGCCGAAATATGCACCACGGTACCACCAGCAAAATCTAAAGCTCCCATCTGAAACAAGAAGCCCTCTGGATGCCAGGTCCAGTGCGCAATTGGGGCGTAAATAAACATGCTGAACAAGCAAGCAAATAATATATAAGAAGTAAACCGAATACGCTCCGAAAATGAACCCGTTATAAGCGCCGGCGCGATTACCGCAAATTTTAACTGAAAAAAGGCGAATAAAACCAACGGAATAGTAGAAGCTAATGGCCAGGGCTTGCTTTCCAGTACCCCGTTAAACATAAAGAAAGTGCGGGGGTCGCCAATAAAGCCGCCAATGGAATCACCAAAAGCTAAGCTAAACCCAACGGTAATCCAAAGTACACTAATAATGCCCATGCAAATAAAGCTTTGGAGCATGGTCGAAATAACGTTCTTGGCATTCACCATCCCGCCGTAGAACAAAGCCAGGCCGGGCGTCATGAGTAATACCAGGGCAGAGGCAGCCAGCATCCAGGCCACATCGCCCGCAATAATGCCTTCGGTGTGAAAACTGCCGGGGAGTTTAGAAAATATTACTCCCAGAATACTTACAAATAAAAGTGCTAGAAAAGGAATGCCCGATAACTTGTTTTTCATAGGTCTTTTAGTGAAGTGTCTTAATTTTTTAGCTATTGTTTTTCAAAAATACGTGTAAAAACCAAATTAGCCTCATATTATGAGGCCAATTTTATAATAATTACACAAAATTCAGAGAACAGGTGTAAATAGATGCGTTTTGAAATTAAGGATTTATCAGGCAGAACAGTTTTTGCAAAATTTTTAATAACGAGACATTTCTGTTTCTAAACTGTATTAGCGTTTTAACCCGGGGTAGTTTAAATATTGTCTAAAATATTAAATAAGCCTGCAAATATTAAGGCGTTATATCAACTTAACTACTATAAACAAACAAGGTGGTTATAATTAACCACCTTGTTTGTAACTTTCAGGAATGTAAATAAATTAACAATAAGTATTTCTGTTTGTCCGGCCTTTGTTTAAGCTAAAACTTTTATGTCCGGTATAGTATTCATTTCCGTTGCTCCGTTGCTAAATACCAATTGCTCTTCGTGCTGGCTTAAGTCCAAACCAAGTTCTTCTTCTTCCCGCGATACGCTTAGCGGCGTAATTAAATCGGTAATTTTTAATAAAATAAAGCTGCCAATAAAAGAGAAGGCTACTACAATGCCCAAAGCAGTTAAGTGAATAAAGAAAAGTTTGGTTTCGCCGTAGAATAAGCCGTTACCGGTGGTGTTGCCGGAGTTAATGGCTGTGTGGGCAAAAATACCGGTCATCAACACACCTACTATCCCGCCAACACCGTGGCAAGGAAATACATCCAGCGTATCGTCGATGGTAGTTTTAGCACGCCATCCTACAACCAGGTTACTGATTAAGGCCGCAATTACCCCAATAAATATACTAACCGATATGCCTACAAAACCAGCAGCCGGAGTAATAGCTACTAACCCCACTACCACGCCAATACAAAAGCCCATGGCCGAAGGTTTCTTGCCTTTAAAAGCATCAAATAAAATCCAGGCTAAACCGGCGGCAGCGGCAGCCGTGTTGGTAGTAGCAAAGGCAGAAGCAGCTAAAGAACTTGCACTCACCGCCGAACCCGCGTTAAAACCAAACCAGCCAAACCATAATAAACCAGTGCCTAATAATACGTAAGGAATATTGGCCGGCGCGTGTACTGCATCAACTTTTCTTTTACCTAAGTAAAGTGCCGCAGCCAGGGCAGCACAACCAGCCGAAATATGCACCACGGTACCACCGGCAAAATCTAAAGCTCCCATCTGAAACAAGAAGCCTTCTGGGTGCCAGGTCCAATGCGCAATTGGCGCGTAAATAAACATGCTGAACAAGCAAGCAAATAATATATAAGAAGTAAACCGGATGCGCTCTGAGAAAGAACCGGTAATTAAAGCTGGTGTAATAACGGCAAACTTCAGTTGGAAGAAAGCAAACAGTACTAACGGAATAGTAGAAGCCAAAGGCCAAGGTTTGCTTTCCAGTACCCCGTTAAACATAAAGAAAGTGCGGGGGTCACCAATAAAGCCACCGATGGAATCACCGAAAGCTAAGCTAAACCCAACGGTAATCCAAAGTACACTAATAATGCCCATGCAAATAAAGCTTTGGAGCATGGTCGAAATAACGTTCTTGGCATTCACCATCCCGCCGTAGAACAAAGCCAGGCCGGGCGTCATGAGTAATACCAGGGCAGAGGCAGCCA